>CAVTDM010000011.1:0-90488 GCA_963733415.1 uncultured Gammaproteobacteria bacterium
ACAGGCAGCGCGTGGGCGATTGCCACGCGCTGCTGCTGACCGCCCGACCGGCGCGATGGATACGCTTCTGCACATGGCGCTTCTTGTCGCCGGGCTTGTCCTGGACCGGGTGACCCCGACACTGGGCATGCAGCGGGGCGGGGTCGCGCGGCCCCTCATCGGCAAAGGCAAATCGCTCGGCGCGCCGGCGCCGACTCGCAGCTCCGACCCTCCGGCACCGGTGGCGGCACTGCTCTGCTTCGGCTACGCTACCCGGTCGGCTGTCCAGTCGCAGACTCTCACGGGCAACGTACAGTTCCCATGGTAAGGGCCAATCACGCTTTGCTTAGCGACTCCGGGACAACGCCACTCGTGACGGCGCAACGGCTCGTCATTGGTCCAGCAACCGAGAGGAGCCTCCTAAGTGTCCGATACCGATTCTGCGGTCGTTAAGTCCGGCTGGGTGCATTTCCTGGTCGTCAACCTACCTTATGTGGTGCTCTACGCCATCGCGCTCTGGCTGGTCGCGTTGACCGACAGCGACGAGGCCGAGGCGAGCTTCAACTGGCAGCTATTCATCCCCCTGGTAGGATTGGTTTCGGCCATCGGTGGCTGGCACCATGCCGGCCAGGGCGGCGGCGCTAAGACGATCTATTTGATCAAGCAGATTCTGCACTGGGGTGCATTGCTGGTGGTCATCAACCTGCTGTTCATGCAGTCGATGCTGCAATTCCTCAATGCTCAGAACCATGGGTTCGTCATCATCTATATGCTGGGCCTGACAGCGATCCTGTCCGGCATCTACCTGGACTGGAAGATGGCTGTTTTTGGTGTCTTCCTGATCGCGAGCGCAATCGTGCTGGGTTACATCGAAGACAACGTGATGGTGATGCTGGTTGCCAGCGGTATCGCTCTGGTTGGGGTCGTGCTCACGCTCTTGATTCGCGGCAGAATCAGGTCGCATTCGGCAAGCGGCTGAACTGCCGTGACGGTCGGGACCCCGGGCCAGGGGTCCCGGTCGACACTGCCGATCGCCCATTGACATCAGGCGGACGAGACGAGACATGCGCTCGTCATCGGCCGCGTGAGTCGGAGGGCACCCAACCGCGCAGCGCCCGCCCAACTTCAGGGTCAGTATGACACCAACGCCTGAAAAGACCGCCAAGCGCTTTTTCGGCCCGGAGTGGCAGAACCTTAGCGCCCACGAGCGCGAGGTCATCGAGGTCGGTGTTGCATCGCATGCAACATCCTCGGGCCGCGCAACGAGGCATTCGATCCTTACCCTTACGTCTTTCTAGACCTGATCCTCTCGATGATTGCGGCGATCCAGGCCCCCATCATCATGATGTCTCAGAATCGGCAGGCGGCGCGCGATCGGATCGATGCGGAGGTGGACCACGAGGTCAACGTCCGCGCGGAGCTGGCGATCCATCAATTGGAAGAGCGCCTTCACGCCATTGAGGGACGGCTCGCCGAGGTCTCGCTGCAGCGCGGCACGAGCCTTATACCGCTGCCGCAGGATGAGAGAAAACCTAGGCGCTGGGCATGACCTTACCGTGCACTTCAGTGGTCAGCTTCGCAATACGCTCGCTCAGGTCTCTTACCCGTTCTGTCAATTGCGTGTTCTGTTCGAGCAATGCCATGATGACCGCGGATTGCTGTGCGGCCATTGCCTGACGTTCTTCGATTGCCTGGGCCAAGTCTTCCCGATGTTTCGGCATAGACCTCGGCATGCACCTTATCCCGGTCGGCCTGCCGGGTTTGTGCCAACAGGATGAGGGGTGCGGCGTAAGCAGCCTGGAGGCTAAAGGCCAGGTTCAGCAGAATAAAGGGGTAAATGTCGAAATGAGTATAACCGGCAATATTGACGCCAATCCAGACGGCGACGACCAGGGTTTGCGTGATGAGGAAGACGGGTGTCCCGAAAAAGCGGGCAAAGGCTTCCGCCTTCAGTGAGAACCAATCGGTGCCGAATACCGGCGCAAGATGGAGGTGCGGGAAATGGAAACGGAAATAGTCACGGTCCTGTGGCGCAGCGCCAGGTTCTGTAGGTCATCTCTTGCTCCGGGGTGGACGGGGTGGGCCGAAACGCGAAAGATGAAACCGTTGTAATCCGCTAGCCAGCACCGCGTTAACGCGCGGCGGCCGATAATCCTGGATCGGACGCGCGGCGCTTCGCAACGACCTGCAATGCGCCGTCAACATCCTGCTCGGCTCCGTTCTGGCGATCCTGACCGTGATGACCACCGCGGTATTGGTCATCGGCCTGGTCCGCCACATGCCGGTGATCCTCGGTCTGGACGGGGCGGAAGAACCACTGCTGGTTCTGACCCTGTTGCTCAGCACTATCGCCTTCGCCAACGGGGTCACCAACATCCTGCAGGGGGCGATTCACCAGGGGGACGAATCCGCACCAGGACAACAGGATCACCACCAGGGTGGACACCAGGGCGTCTCCGGCACCGCGCAGGGCGAACACCGACCCCAGATGGAGACCGTCGAAGACCTGGGCAGCCGCCCGTGGCGATCGCGTCCCGTCTGGCGGAAGCCGCCGCTCCGACCTGGCACGCATTTTGGGCCGACGACCTGAGCTTGTTCGAACCGCGCGGCATCGACCGTCGAAATCAGGTCATCTGACCTTACGGCTTGAATAGAATTTGGCGATAACCGCCGGCGATCAGGGCTGCGAGATCGATCAGGAGGGTGGGTAAGGGCCGATACAGTGGGTACGCGATGTAGCGGCTTTGCCACGAGGGTGAAATTTGTCCTTGAAAATGCGCAACCCCTTGTAGTTGTAAAGATGGTTGCCGTAGTCGTAGGCCAGGCGGGCGAGGCGCTCGGTGGGACGCGCATAGCGGGTATTGCCGACGCCGGCCGCTCAAGGGGGGCCACACCGAAGTCGAACCAGGAATAGCCCTCGTCGCGTGCCCGTTCGATGATCCGGGCGAAGAGAAAATCCATGGTCCCGTAAGAGGCGTCGGGGACCTGCCGCATCAGGTCCACACTCAGCTCCGGGGGACTGCGGGTGGCAAAGATCAGCAGGCCGAGCAGGCGCACCCCCAGGGAGGCGATGGTCTGAGGGCCAGGCCAGGCGCAGCAGACCGAGCGGGGCGGTCGTCCTGCCAGTGACGGGCGAGGCGGGAAAGCACCGGCGCCTCTGGGACGGGCCAGGACGATCCCGCTCCCGGATAGACCCCGATCAGCCACGGAACCAGGTAGTAGATCAGGCGGAAGATCAAGGGCCCCGCCACTGCGGGCTCGACCCGCACCGCGGCGCGCGACAGCATCACCAACAGGGCGGCATCGAAGACCGCAGGTGCCGCCCGGGATCAGGCTCAGGATCCCCGGGGCGGCGGCAAAGGTGAAAGCGGACAAGAAGATACCGGACCGGTGGTGCGCCGGCCGCGGCCAGGGCCGCATCGCGCTGGTCGGAACTCGAAACCGTATCCTCATGGGTGTGATCCAGACCTTCTTTGCCCCCGAGCGTACCCGCGCCCTCTTGGCCGGGCGGCGGCTGGGGGTCGGTAACGTCCTGGCGGCGAGTCTGGGGATCGTGACGCCCTTCTGCTCCTGTTCGGCGGTGCCGCTGTTCATCGGCTTTCTCTCCGCCGGTGTCCCGCTGGGGGTCACCTTCTCTTTCCTGGTTGCCGCGCCGATGATCAACGAGGTCGCTCTGGCCCTGCTGCTCGGACTCTTCGGCTGGAAGGTAGCGGGGCTCTACCTGGGGCTGGGGCTGCTGGTGGCCATCGGCGCCGGACTGGTGATCGGCGAGCTCAAGATGAAGCGCTACCTGGAGAACTGGGTGCGTGCGATCCACCTGGGCGAGTCAGCGGCGCCCACCGGACAGGGCTACACCTGGGTCGAGCGGTTCGAGGCCTGCTGGCGCCACGTGCGGGAGATCGTGGGCAAGGTCTGGCCCTATGTCCTGGTGGGCATCGGACTCGGCGCGGTCATTCACGGGTTCGTGCCGGAGGACTTCATGGCGGGCTTCATGGGCCGTGATGTCTGGTGGGCGGTCCCCGCCGCGGTGGTGCTGGGCGTGCCCATGTACACCAATGCCGCCGGCATCCTGCCGATTGTGGAGGCATTGATCGGCAAGGGGGCGGCGCTCGGCACCACGCTGGCCTTCATGATGAGCGTGATTGCCCTGTCGGCCCCCGAGATGCTCATCCTGCGTAAGGTGCTCAAGTGGCCCCTGATCGCGACCTTTGCAGGGGTGGTGGCCGTCGGCATCCTGCTGGTGGGGTACGTTTTCAATCTGGTGCTGTGACCGGTCTGGGCGGACGAGGATCGGTGTGCGAAAAGTCAGCGCCCTTGAACCGCAAAGGCTCATCAAGCGTGCGGGCCAGGGCATAGGAGAAGCAATCGCCTACATCAGTTCTGTTCGCCCCCGCCGGCGGTGCCCGAGATGCCGACCCCGCGCAAGTGCTCCAAATGGCCCTTGATCGCGACCTTCGCCGAGGCTGGTCCGGTGCTGGCCTGGCATCCCTCAATCGGATATTGACCCTCCGGGTGCGGTCGGTTAGGTTGATTGGGAGTGCGCGGCCCCTGGTCCAGCATGGGCTGAAAAACACCGCTTAGGATGCGGAAGATGGAGATGAGCTGAGGCCATTCGATCGCTGCGGAAGGACCGCCGTGGTCTTGAATTGGTCACCGTAACATACGATGTCGCGTATATAATCCGCGGCGGCCAGCGGTCCTGTCCGTCCCTTTGGCTGAGGAGTCCGACGATGATCCATTTCTTACACGGCCAAGCCCGGCAACGCCATGACCGCGGTTAAGCATGACGAACTGCGTCAGGCCGTACGCGAACGCTACGGCCGTTTGGCCGACAGCGATACCAACGGCGGGGGTTGCAGTCCGACCTGCTGCGCGGCGCCCGCGATCAGCGCGGCGCGCCTGTCTCAAGGGATGGGATACAGCGCCGCCGAGGTCCTGGCCGTGCCCGAGGGGGCGAACCTGGGGCTCGGCTGCGGTAACCCCCAGACGATCGCCGCGCTCAAGCCCGGCGAGACCGTGCTCGACCTGGGCAGCGGCGCCGGTTTCGACGCCTTCCTCGCCGCGCGGCAGGTGGGCGAGACGGGCTGGGTCATCGGTGTGGATATGACCCCGGCGATGCTCTCCAAGGCCCGCGTCAATGCGGAGACAGGGCGGCTATCGCAACACCGAATTTCGCCTGGGAGAGATCGAGAACCTGCCGGTGGCGGACGGGACCGTCGATGTCGTGATCTCCAACTGCGTCATCAACCTGTCGCCGGACAAGCCGCGCGTCTTCGCCGAGACCTATCGTGTTCTCAAGCCCGGCGGACGGCTGGCGATCTCCGATGTCGTCGCCTGCGCCGAGTTGCCCGAGGCGATCCGGCAGGATATGGCCCTGTTTACGGGGTGCATGGCCGGCGCTTCCCTGGTGTCGGAGATCGAGGCGATGCTGGAGGCGAGCGGGTTCACCCAGATTCGGGTGACCCCGAAGGACGAGAGCCGGACCTTCATCCGCGATTGGGCGCCGGGGACCGCTGTCGCGGACTATGTGGTTTCCGCCACGATCGAGGCGATCAAACCGCCCTGACTGAGTTGCGCTCCGTGATCGTCCTCCGGGTTTCCCTGGCCGCTAACATCGCGTCAAACCATCCCAAACAGAGTGCTCATCGATGAAAGCAATCAAGGTCCTCGGCACCGGCTGCCGCAACTGTCAGAACACCCTGCAACTGATCGAGGAGGTGGCCAAGGCGAAGGGGGTCGAGATCCAACTGGAGAAGGTCGATCAGATCGCCGACATCATGCGTTACGGCATCCTCGCCACCCCCGGGGTGGTCATCGATGGCCAGGTGTTTCACTCCGGCGGGGTGCCGGATCGCAAAAAGGTCGAGGGCTGGCTCGCCCCGGCCTGATGTCCATGCTCGATACACAAGCCTTCTTCGAGGCCCTGGCCGACCCGATCCGGCGACGCATCCTGGCGATGCTGTTAGAGGCGGACGAGCGCTGCGTCTGCGACCTGCACGGGGCCCTGGACGCCCCCCAGCCCAAGGTCTCGCGGCACCTGGCGGTGCTGCGTGAGGCGGGTCTGGTGCTGGCCCGGCGCGACGGGGTCTGGATGCGCTATCGGATCCACCCGCAACTGCCGGCCTGGGCACTTCGCGTGCTGATCCACATGCAGGACGGAATGGGCTGGGAGCCCGCCACCGCTCCCGCATCGGCCTGCGACCCCCAGGGCGGCCTGAGTGAGCCCCCGATCACATCCGAGACCGGAGCGACCCATGTTGTATCGCCTGCCTCCCTGGTCCGGCGCACCCTGGTCGCCCTGGTCCTGTTGCTGGGGGCGCTGACCGCCCACGCCTTCGATCTGATCCCGACCCCGGTTGCCGACGGGGTCTATGCCCTGATCGGCCCCACCGGACCGCGCACCTATGACAACGATGGACTCAACGCCAACCTGGGCTTCGTCGTGACCGGGGAGGGCGTGGTGCTGGTGGATTCCGGCGCCTCCCGCCTGGGTGCCGAGCGGGTGGCGGCGGCCATCCGCGGGGTGACCGACCAGCCGGTGCGCTGGGTCATCAACACCGGCAGCCAGGATCACCGCTGGCTCGGCAACGGCTGGTTCGCCGACCAGGGGGCGCAGATCATCGCGCTGCAGCGCACGGTGGACACCCAGCGGGCCTATGGCGCCCAGCACCTGGCCGCCCTGGAGCCCGTCCTCAAGGAACGACTGGCCGGGACCCAACCGGTGACCGCCCCCGCACCGCTGCCGGGGGACCGGGAGCGCCTGACCTTGGGCGGCGTCGAGTTCGAGCTGATCTACCCGGGTGACGCCCATTTCCCCGGCGATGCGCTGCTCTGGCTGCCCGGGCCGCGGGTGCTGTTCACCGGCGATCTGGTCTATGTCGACCGTCTGCTCGGCGTCCTGCCGGACAGCCATGTGCAGAGTTGGCGCGATGCCTTCCGCACCATGGAGGCCCTGAATCCGCGGGTCCTGGTCCCCGGCCATGGGCCGGTCTGCGACCTCGCCAAGGCCCGACGGGACACGGGCGACTATCTGGATTGGCTGGTCCAGGAAGTGGGCAGTGCACAGGCGAATTGGGAGCCCATCGAGGAGGTGGTCGCCCGCCTGGCCGATGCGCCCCAGTTCAGCCACCTGGAAAACTACGCCGAGCTGCACCGGCCGAACATCAATCGCGCCTATCTGGATTTCGAGCGGCGTTGAGCCCCTTTCATCCGTACCCCGGGGTCATACCCCGGGTCTTATATTTTGCGTAATCCGAGCTAGGCTCTGGGTATGGCAAGACCGCTCCGCATCGAGTTTCCGGGGGGCTTGTATCATGTGACTGCCCGCGGCGACGGGCGGGAGGACATCTACCGGGGCGACGGGGACCGGCGGGTTTTTCTCGACCTGTTGTCGGAGGTGTGTGAACGGTTCAACTGGTGGGTCCAGGCCTTCTGCCTGATGTCTAATCACGACCATCTCCTGGTCGAGACACCGGACGGCAATCTGTCCCAGGGGATGCGGCACGTCAACGGGGTCTACTCGCAACGCTTCAACGACCGCCACCAGCGCTGCGGACATGTCTTCCAAGGCCGCTACACGGCAATCATTGTTCAGAAAGACAGCTATCTGCTGGAGTTGGCCAGGTACGTCGTACTCAACCCGGTCCGTGCCCGGATGGTGCGCACCGCCAGCGAGTGGCCATGGAGCAGTTATCGGGCCACCGTCGGTGAGGCGGATTGCCCGGACTGGTTGCAGCGGGACGGGCTGTTGGCAGCATTCGGCACCACAGAAGCAGCGGCGGTGCTGAGTTACCGGCGCTTTGTCGCCGACGGGGCCAATCAACCGTCCCCCTGGAAGAGGTAAAGCACCAGGTGTTTCTGGGGTCCGAAACCTTTGTCGAGGCGCTCCAGCGCACCCTTTCGCGCGACCGCGACCGGTCGGAAATTCCTCGTGCCCAACGCCGCCCTCGGGCGAAGCCGCTTGCCGACTATGCCAGAGCGGAGCCGCAGCGCGATGACGCAATCGTTGCTGCTTACGCTGGCGGAGGCCATACGATGAAGGCCATTGGCGACCATTTTGGTCTCCATTACTCGCAGGTCAGCCGCATCATTCGAAAGAAGACCCATGCAAAATGCAAGACCTGACCCTTGCCCTCAGACCCCATTGCCTGACCCCATTGCCCCCCAATCCCCGTGGACCGCGCGCACCGCGTTTTGGTGACTTCTCGGCTCGCCGCCAACGATGTTATCCGAGCGTCATGCTAGGGCATGGGCGCTCGCGCGAGTTTTATGAAACATTCGGGTTAAATCCCATCTGCGCCGGCGCCTCGCCAAAGACCTCGGTGGGGAGGGTTTCGGGAACCTTTGCCAGGAGGGCAAGAAACCGACCCGAAAGTCACTGCTCGCCTTGGTCCTGGACCTGGTGGCGTAATTGAAAGTAGGAAACTTCAGTAACTGAAGGCAGTATCTTACATTTTACACTTAAAGTTGTGTATAACGGGATGCTTATTGCCTCCTTATTTCCGTCTCTTCGGAACGCCGAAATAGGTTGGAACCGCTATCGCGATCTGCCCTAGGCGGGGCTAATTGATAACCCTTGAGGTTATCTTGCTGCTGTTGTTGCTAGTGTTAGAATCTGTCGGGGAACCGTTGACATAGGTGGTGTTTGTTAGCGTCCCTACGCGATTAGCTTTCAGTGTCACGGTGACGTTGGCGCTGGCGCCACTTTGAATGGTACCCAGACGGCAAACGCTGATCGGCCCCTTGTAGCAACTCCCGACGCTGGGAGTAATCGATTGCAGGATCGCGTTCATGGGAAGAGTATCGGTCATGACCACTGAAGGCGCTGATTGCGGTCCATTGTTGGTCACCTTGACGGAATAGGTAATCAGTGTACTCTTGACCACCGGGTCGGCGGATTCGGTCTGCGTTACCGCGAGGTCGGCAAGTTGTCCTGCCTGGAGCAGTCGGTCACGAACGAAGACATCCTCTGTACCATTGGTATCGGCTGCCACCAGATTTGAAGCAGCGGAATCCATTCCCACAAATCGTCCATCTCCGGATATTGCAGACACAGAGCTGTGATTGTTTCCTTGCTTCCCATCGGATGCGACGCTGGCGCGTGTCGTCTGGCTGGTCACCCGATCATGCACGAAAATGTCAACCATGCCGTTCGTATCCCCAGAGACAAGATTGGACGCGACGGAATAAAAGGTCACGTAGCGCCCATCGGCGGACATTGCGAGTCCGTCATCAGACCAAAATGCCCGATATCCTGCCCCGCTGTTGTCGTTGCCCTGCCGGCCGCTGGACGAGACACTGACCCGGGTTGTCTTGCGAGTCTGCCGATCATGGACGAAGATATCCGTCGAGGCATTGGTGTCCTCCGTCACCAGGTTCGACGCGTCGGAGGCGAAGGCGACATACCGACCGTTGGCCGAGATTGCCGTCATCTCTGCACTGGAACCATTCCCCTGTGAGCCGTCGGAGGTGATGCTGACACGCTCTGTCTTATTCGTCGCGCGGTCGTGGACGAACGTGTCAGACTGTGCATTGGTGTCATCTGAAACGAGCGTATCAGATTCGGAATAGAAGGCAACAAACCGGCCGTCTGCTGAGATGGCGGGGGTATCACTACGAGCATCCTCGTGAGTGCCGTCCGACGCAACACTGACCATGCTGGTTATCCGGGTCACTCGATCATGTAGAAAAATCTGGGGCGTGTAATCAATAAACCCTAAGGGGGCCGGCACAAGATTGTCCGCATCGCTGACGAATGCGATGTAGCGCCCATCCGCCGAGATAGCGGGTGAATCCGATTCATCATCGGCCTCCTTTCCGCTGGACGCGACACTGACGCGCGTCGTCTGTCCGGTTTGGCGATCACGGACGAAGATGTCCGCAGAACGGAAGCCGGTATCTCCCAAGACGAGATCGCTAGCCTCAGAAACAAACGCGACATAGCGCCCGTCGGCAGAAATCGCAGGTCTCCAACTTGCGCTTAAATCATCCGCCTCCGATCCGTCTAACGCGACGTCGACCTGCGAGGTCTTTCCCGTGCTGCGATCGCGGAGGCATATTTCGTCTCCGTATCTGGTTACGCCGGACACCAGATTTTGGCATGAGAACGCCAAGAAGCGTCCGTCGACCGAGATGGCCACGCCGTGTCCGATGTTCCAGTTCTTGTTTCCCTGCGAACCCTTGGACGTCACACTGACGCGAGTCGTCTCGCCCGCCGCCAGTGTCGGAGAGGGTATCGCGAGCGTGACCGTCAGGCCGAGAAACAGGGAAGAGCCAACGAGCCAGACGGAAGATTTCTGTTGCATTTTTGCATTTCCTAACTAGATTTCGGCGGACGAAATACCTTATAAACCGCATGGTCAACTAAATCCTCTCAGGTGTTCTGTTTCCTGTCAACGGTTTCCTGGTTCCGTCTCGTTGCATCGTGCGGGCGTTATGCGGGAACTTCGCAGCCTAAACCGGCGGAGGTGAACGAACGTCAGGATAAACCGGCCTGGTCGAACGACATCGAGGAAGTCGGTGAACAAAAACAGATGTGTAGACGATTCGCTTGATCCTGCGTCAGGCGAGTTATGCGGCAATATTGCCGCATATACCAGTTCGTGGAGAAGATCGTCCCGCCTAATCCGGTCCGGCAGCGACCTAAGCTTCGGGGAAAGCCGTCAGCAGCCTAGCGACTTATCGCAATCGGGGCACAGGGCTCCCGATGTATGGGGCGCCGAAGGTAGTCGCTCGCGTGATCGGTGGGCATCGCTGCTCGTCTCTCGTCGAGAATTTACGGTCCGACGGCACTTGCTTTTTTTCGGGAGGGGCACATGCCGAACCTGAGTGCCATCGCGCAAGGCGTCATGCTGAAGGCTGAAGGCTAACCGCTTAAGGCTCTTCTCAGCGGCAACGACCCTTAGCGCTGAATCCGGGGCCGATAGCCGTCCGGGATCAGCACCGTGGGGGAACGCTGGCTTGGGTCCTTGTCGGGAAAGTCGCTGGTGTAGTGCAGACCGCGGCTCTCGCGGCGGCGCAGGGCCGATTGGATGATGAGATCGGCGACTTCGAGCAGGTTACGCAGTTCGATCAGGTCATTGCTGACCCGGAAATTGCTGTAGTACTCGATCACCTCCTGGTGCAGCAGGTCCGCCCGCCGTTTGGCCCGGCGCAGCCGCTTGTTGGTGCGGACGATTCCCACGTAGTCCCACATGAAGCGCCGCAGCTCCTCCCAGTTGTGGGTGACCACCACCTCTTCATCAGGTTCGGTGACCCGGCTCTCGTCCCAATGCGGGGCCGCGGGCGGGGCCGGCTGCGTTTCTATCCGGCGCTCGATGTCCTGGGCCGCCAGTTCCGAATAGACCAGGCACTCCAGGAGCGAGTTGCTGGCCATCCGATTGGCCCCGTGGAGCCCGGTATAGGCGGTCTCCCCGCTGGCATAGAGCCCGGCGACGTCGGTGCGCGCCTGGTGGTCCACCATGACCCCGCCGCAGGTATAGTGGGAGGCGGGGACTACCGGGATTGGCTCGCGCGTGATGTCGATGCCCAGTTCCAGGCAGCGGGCATGGATCGTTGGGAAGTGTGAGATGACAAAGTCGGCCGGCCGATGGGAGATGTCGAGATAGACGCACTCGGCCCCCAGGCGCTTCATCTCGTGGTCGATGGCCCGGGCCACGATGTCTCTGGGGGCCAGTTCCGCCCGGGGGTCGAAGCGGGGCATGAAGCGTTCCCGGTCCGGCAGCAGGAGCCGGGCGCCCTCGCCGCGCAGGGCCTCGGTGATCAGATAGGAGCGGGCCTGGGGGTGGTAGAGGCAGGTTGGGTGGAACTGCATGAATTCCATATTGGCCACCCGGCAGCCGGCGCGCCAGGCCATGGCGATGCCGTCCCCGGTGGAGACGTCCGGGTTGCTGGTGTAGAGGTAGACCTTGTTGGCACCGCCGGTGGCCAGGACCACGAAGCGGGCGAGGAAGGTTTCCACGCGTCCCGTGTCCCGGTTCAGGATGTAGGCGCCCAGGCAGCGGTGCGCCTTGGTCTCCCCCAGGTGACGGGAGGTGATCAGGTCCACGGCGATGTGCTGCTCGAAGAGGCTCACCCCCGGCTTGGCGCGCACCCGCGACTCCAGGGTGGTGGCCACGGCCTGCCCGGTGGCGTCCGCCGCGTGCACGACGCGCCGGTGACTGTGGCCGCCCTCGCGGGTGAGGTGGTAGCCCTCGGCGGAGGTGTACTCCTCCCCGCGGGTGAAGGCGACCCCTTGGTCGAGCAGCCACCGGATATTGTCGGGCCCGCGCTCCACCACCCGCCGCACGACTTTGGAGTCACAGAGCCCGGCCCCGGCGCGCAAGGTGTCCTCCACGTGGGACTCCAGGGAGTCCTGGGCGTCGAACACCGCCGAGATCCCGCCCTGGGCATAGCGGGTGCTGCCCTCGTCCAGTTCCCGCTTGGAGATCACCGCCACCGAGATATCCTCACGCAGCCGCAGGGCCAGGCTGAGACCCGCGGCACCGCTACCGAGGATCAGGACATCATGCTGGTGAACGGTCTCGATCATGGCAAAGCTCCCCAGCGGGTGCGACGGACGGGTGAGGCGTGGATGGTCCGGTCGGGATGGGACGACCGTTCCTTACACTCGCCCATTTCATGGTCTGGATCAAGGTTTCGCGCTTTATTTGGGGGGCTGCGGCCGCATTTGACTGTGTTTACGAACTTACCTAGCGAGGAACTGTCCATGCCATCGGAGCCAGGGCCGGGACCCGGAGCGGGTAGGCACGAGGATGTGCCACGTGTCTGAGCGCACCACGGATCACGCCTTGGTCTTGCGGGCGCAGGCCGGCGACAAGCGTGCGTTTGATCTGCTGGTGCTGAAGTACCAGCACAAGGTGGCCAATCTGATCGGCCGCTATGTGCGCGACCCCAGCGAGGTGCTGGACGTGAGCCAGGAGGCCTTCATCAAGGCGTATCGGGCCTTGGCGGGTTTTCGTGGTGAGAGCGCCTTCTACACCTGGCTCTACCGGATCGCCGTCAACACGGCGAAGAACCATCTGGTGGCCCAGGGGCGGCGCCCGCCGGGGGACGACCTGGACGCGGAAACGGCCGAGCAGATGGACATGGGCGAGCGCCTGCGGGAGAACTCCACACCGGAGGGGCACCTGCTGACGGATGAGATTGCCCGAACCGTGCAACAGGCCCTCGATACCCTGCCGGAGGACCTGCGCACCGCCATCGTGCTGCGCGAGCTCGAGGGCATGAGCTACGAGGAGATCGCCCAGGCTATGGAGTGCCCCATCGGCACCGTGCGCTCCAGGATTTTTCGGGCCAGAGAGGCCATCGATAAGCGGCTGCGGCCGCTCCTTGAACCTTAAGATCGGGCCAGAACCCATGACCGATGAGCAAGTTACCCAGTTGTCCGCCCTCGTCGACGGCGAGTTGTCCAGTCCCAGTGCCGTTCCCTTGGTCGAGTCCATGGTTCGTGATCCCGCCTTACGCGGGACCTGGGAGCGTTATCACCTGATCAGTCAGGTCCTGCGCGGCGAGCGGGTGGACCCCGCGGTGCGCACCCTGGCAAGCGCCGTGCGGGAACGACTGACGTCCGAGCCGACCCTGTTGGTCCCCCGCGCTGCCGCGCCGCGATCCCGACTCTGGCGTACGCCCTTCGCCGGTGCCGCCCTGGCGGCGGCGGCTGCTTTCCTCGCCGTGTTTGCGGTGCCCGGGTTTTACCAGGGGCCCGAATTTCCCCGCACGGGGCCGGCCTATCTGGCGGGAGGAGTGCCTCAGGCAATCCCGGTCATGCGCCGGTGGGAGACTGATCGCACCGATCTGGCCGGTAAGCTCGACCTGTTTTTGATGACTCATCAGGAGGCGTCCCCCGCGTCGGGGGTCAAGGGGATGCTGCCATACGCGACGCTCGTGGGCTATGAAGCGGGTCGCTAGGGGTTGGGCCCCGGCGGCTGGGGATTGGGCGAGTGAGCCCCGGCAACGAACCCTGAGCGCAAGCGCGGGCGGTTCTCAGGACCGCGGGCGGCGGGACCGTCACCGGACGGGTGCGGAGCGGCCCGTTTTGCCGTTTGGGCTGGCCCTGATGCTGATCCTCATGCTGCCACAAGTGCCCGGCCACGCGGCTGACGGGGCGCCGGAGGGGGAGGCCGGGGTGGGCCTGGCCGAGGCCGGGCGCCTGTTGGAGCGCATGAACACGGCGCTACGTAGCCTGGATTACCAGGGTACCCTGGTCTACTTGTCCGACAACCGGCTCGAAACCCTGCACCTGGTGCACCGTGTCGACCAGGGCCGGGTCCAGGAGCGCCTGGTCTCCCTGAGCGGCCCGGTCAGGGCGGTGACGCGGGAGCGCGACCGGGTGACCTGTGTAATGCCGGACGGTCATCCGATCTCGGTGCAAGGCCATCGCCAAGGCCACCTCTTGCAGTCCCGGGCGATCGATCCCTCAGCACTGACCGCGCGCTACCGTATCGAGGTCCTGGGTACCGCTCGGGTGGCCGGGAGGGAGGCCGAGGTGCTCGCGATCAGCCCCCTCGACGATTATCGCTACGGCTATCGCTTCCATCTGGACCGCGCCACCGGTCTGCCGTTGAAGTCCGATCTGATCGATCCCCAAGGGGAGGCGATCCAGCAACTGCTCTTCACCTCCATCGACTTGACCTCGGCACCCGTGGGGGCGGTCGAGGGGCCGCCGTCGTCGGACCAGCGGGAGACCCGGCCCGAGACCCCGCCGGGGCCCAGCCGTTGGCACTTCGAGCATCTCCCGCCAGGCTTTGAACTCGCCCTGCACGACGTGATGCAGGACGCCCAGGGGGCTGCCGTCGACCACTTCGTCTTCTCAGACCGACTCTCCTCCTACTCCATCTACGTCGAGCAAAACGGCGCCAACGGGTTGACCGGCGTCACCCGCATCGGCGCCGTTCACGCCGCCGGGCGTCTCGTGGACGGGCATCAGGTCACGGCGGTCGGGGAGGTCCCAGCTGCAACCGTAGAGGCGGCGGTCCAGGGGGTAACCCAGGTTCCGGAGGTGTCGCCATGATCGAGGAATCCGGGGTCGTGGTCGCGGTCTCCGGGGCCTTCGCCGAGGTGCGCACGCAACGGCGGGGCGCCTGCGGGGCCTGCGCAGCGGACGGGGTCTGCGGGACCTCTCTCTTCGATCGCCTCCTGGGCCGCCGGCCGGTCCTCCTGCGGGTTCGCAACCCGGCCGCGGCCCAGGTCGGGGAGCGGGTGGTGGTGGGTATCGCCGAGCAGGGCCTGGTCGCCGCCGCCCTGGCCGCCTATCTGGTACCGATCCTGGGACTGCTCCTTGGCGCCCTGGTCGGCCAGGTCCTGGGGGAGAACTTAATCGCCGGCAGCGGAGACCTCCCCAGTCTGTTTGGCGGCGGCCTGGGCCTGGGACTAGCGTTGTTCTGGTTGCGCCGCTACAGTGCGGGGGTAGCCGGGGACCCGGGACGGCAGCCCGTCATCCT
The DNA here is from genome assembly GCA_963733415.1 of uncultured Gammaproteobacteria bacterium. GTDB lineage: Bacteria > Pseudomonadota > Gammaproteobacteria > Chromatiales > Chromatiaceae > Thiodictyon. The sequence goes on from CAVTDM010000011.1 coordinate 15,420, forward strand.
GCGGCAGGAGCCAGGTCCCCCCAATCCCTGTTACTTTTTCTGACTAGTACCCCGTTACTACTCAAAGCCCCCGTCAATACGCGGCTCTCAGTCCGGCAGGGTGGCGGAATCCAATGCCACGGACGGTCAGGCTCAGCGAGCCTGGCACTGGACGATTTGGGTAGAAGGGCCCATCCGGGCCAGCCCTGCGGCTCGCGGTACGAGCCTCGGGCAGCGCGTCCCGGCCGCGCCCGGGCCGCAGTCTGTTGATCGATCATCTATCGGAGTTTCCATGCGCTTCTCGATGCGTTTGCGGCCATTGCTTGCGGTCCTCCTGGCGGGTGCTCTGACCCAGGCCCAGGGGACGAATCGTGCCTTGCCGGAGTTCACGACCCTGGTGGCAGAGAATGGTCCGACCGTGGTGAACATCAGCACCAAGCAGAGTCAGACGCAGACCAAGGGGTTTCCAGGTTATTCGATCCCCGACTTGCCGGAAGACAGCCCCCTCCAGGACTTCTTTCGCCACTTTTTTGGGGAGCAGGGTGACCAAGGCGATGCGCCGGACGATGAGGAGCAGTCTCGTTCCCTGGGCTCCGGTTTCATCGTCTCGCGTGACGGATACATTTTAACCAATGCCCACGTCGTGGAGGGCGCCGACGAGATCATTGTCCGCACCAGCGACCGCCGCGAGTTCGTCGCCACCCTGGTCGGGGTCGACAAGCGGAGTGACATCGCCCTGCTGAAACTGGACGCCACCGACCTGCCGGCCGCCCACATCGGTTCGGCGAAAGATCTGCAAGTGGGTGAATGGGTGCTGGCCATCGGCTCGCCCTTCGGATTCGAACACTCGGCCACGGCGGGAATTGTGAGCGCCAAGGGCCGCAACCTGCCGAGCGAGAACTATGTCCCCTTCATCCAGACCGATGTCGCGATCAACCCGGGCAATTCGGGCGGTCCTCTGTTCAACCTGGACGGGGAGGTGATCGGTGTCAACAGCCAGATTTACAGCCGCACCGGTGGTTTCATGGGCCTGTCCTTCGCCATCCCCATCGACGTGGCCATGGATGTCTTCGAGCAGCTCAAGACCAAGGGACGGGTCAGCCGGGGTTGGCTCGGCGTCCTGATCCAGGACGTCACCCGCGACCTGGCCCCGACCTTTGGACTCAAACAGCCGCGCGGGGCCCTGGTGGCGCAGGTCCTGCCCGACAGCCCGGCCGCCGGGGCCGGCGTTCTGGCGGGTGATGTGATCCTAACCTTTAATGGAAAGGAGGTGACGACCTCCAGCGCCTTACCCCCTCTGGTGGGTGCCACCCCGGTGGGCGAGGCCGCCCAGGTGGAGGTCCTGCGACAAGGCCAACCCCTCAATCTGGCGATCACCATCGCCGAACTTCCCGAAGAGGATCAGTCGGCCGACGGGGTGGACGCCGAAGGCGCCGCACCCGCAGAAGCCCCGACCAATCGGCTCGGGATGGTGGCAAGTGACCTGCCCCCGGAGCAGCGGGAGAAACTCGGCCTCGACCGGGGCGGGGTCCTGGTGGAGCGGGTCAAGGAGGGGCCGGCGGCCCAGGCGGGGTTGACGGCAGGGGATGTGATCTTGATGCTGAACAATCAGCCCGTCGATGACCTGGCCGGATTCAACCGCCTGCTGGAGTCCCTGGAGCCGGGGCGCTCGGTGGCCGTGCTGGTCCAGCGTGGTGAGGGTCGGATGTTCTACGCCCTGCGAGTTCCCAAACCCTGAACCGAAGGTGCGGCAAATCCCTGTGTTGCCGAATGCCCCGGACCCTCGTCTGCGGAGCAGTCCTGCTGTTGGCCGGACCCGTGCCGGGCGCCGATTCGGGTACCGCTCTGCCCGTCTGGCCCGCGGGCCTCTACAACCCGCGGCCCCTGGCCGATGACGTGATTTTGCCGCTGCCCTGCGGCGGCGCCCTGGCCTTTCGGCCGGTGACGACCCCAACGGACAACCGTCGGACCACCCTGGTCGGAGCCTTCACCGGGTCCACGGAGATGGCGGAACGGCAACTGCTGATCGGCAAGTATGAGGTCACCACGCTCCAGTATCAGGCGGTTCTGGCCGAGGAGCTAGGGCAGCCCTGCCCCAAGCTGCCTGACCCCGCGGCGACCAGCCCAATCGAGAGCGGAGTGACCGCCCAGGTCGGCGTCAGCCGCATCGACGCGGTCAATTTCTCCGCCCGGCTGTCCCGGTGGCTGCACGCCAATGCCGACCGAATTCCCCCCTGTGAGGCGGAGCCTCGGCCCTGCCTGCCCCGCGTTGAGGGCAAGCCCGCGTTCGTCCGGCTGCCGCTGGACCTGGAGTGGGAATATGCCGCCCGGGGCGGGGCCCTGGTGACGGACCAGGTGTTCGCGCTCAGCCGTTACCCCATGCCGGAGGGCCTGGACCGTCACGCCTGGTACCAGCGCAACGCTGATGGCGAGATTGCCCCCATCGGTCGGCGTCTACCCAATCCCCTGGGGCTTCATGACCTGTATGGAAATGCCTGGGAGGTCATGAACGATCCCTATCGGTCCGATCAATTCCCCGGTCAAATCGGGGGCGACGTCCTGATGGGCGGCGGTGTTCATAGCACCGACGACGAATTGCGGGTGGACGCGCGGGTCGAGGTTCAGCCCTACGATGCCGCCGGGGACGTGAAGACCGCGGACACCGGTTTTCGGGTGGTACTCGCCGCCCCTGTCGTGACCTCGGCGGCGAGACTGCCGGCTCGGCCCGCGGTCCCTTCGGTCGGTGGATTAGCGCCGGTCCTGCCGGCCCCGAGTTCCGCGCCGGAATCTGCGCCACGGCCGGCTTCCGGGCCGCCTTCCGAGTCGGCACCCATACGGGATGCACCCATACGGGATGGACAGATTCTGATTGAGGTGGACGTCTCTGCGATCATCCTGGTCGATGGGGAGGTCAAGGGCGCGGCGGTGGCCGGCCAGCCACTGAAACTCCCCGGCCTGCCGCGTGGCAGCCGGCGCCTGGAGGCGCGTGCCTCCGGTGATCGGAACGCGATAAGGACGGTCGAACTGACCGGCGCGGAGCCGGTCTCGATCCGCATCCAATTGGGGTTGACGCCCGAGCAGGCCGAGACCCTGCTCGGCCTTAAGCCAGAGGAGCGGCGGCAGATTCGCGGACAGCTCGCGCAGCTCGGGTACCCCAGCGGTCCTGGGCGGGACCGCTTCGACCAAGGCTTCCGCCTGGCCCTGAGCCAGTTCCAGGGGCAAGCCCGACTCCCCGCGACCGGCTATCTGAACGCCGAGACCCGCGCCCTGATCGAACGTCGTACTGCCGGGCTCAAACGCTCAGGCCAAGCACCGGCTCAATCCCCATCGCGGGCGGATACCTCCACAACCCTGCCGGGCGGCGGGTACCTCCATTTCCCTGAACCAGCCGGCGCAGAACGCTGGATGGACCCTGATGTACCCTGATTCGCCTGGTCCTGTGGGGGCGGCGTCCCGCTGCGACGCAGGCGGGCGCAAACTCCCTCGCCGATTGCCAAGTCCCAGTGTGAGCCTTATGCCCCAGACCCCGCGCAAACCCGCTCGCTCCGCGCCGACGAGACGGCCTGATAGCCAGGGCCTGGCGCCGCGATGAAGACCCCTGACCATCCGCGCCTCGCCTGGGCCTTGACCGGTTCCGGGCATTACCTGCGGGAGTGCCTGGACTTGGTGGCGGCGCGCACTGACGTGGATGTCTTCCTGACCCGCGCGGCGGCAGAGGTCCTGGCCATGTATGGCATCGACTTGAAGGCGCTGCGCGAGCGGGTCACTTGCTATCGCGACACCGCCGCCAGTTCACCCCCGGTGGGCCGCTTCTATCAGGGCCATTATTCCCGACTGGTGGTGGCACCGGCGACCTCAAACACGGTCGCCAAGATGGTCTGGGGGATCTCCGATACCCTGGTGACCAACATCTATGCGCAGGCCGGCAAGTGCCGCGTCCCAAGCATCGTATTCGCCTGCGATACCGCCCCGGCCATGGAGACGGAGGCCCCGGGGGGCCAGGTCATGGTCTATCCGCGTCGCATCGACCTGGAGAACGTGGAGCGATTGCGCGGTTTCGAGTACACGACAGTGGTGGAGACCTTTGACGGCTTGGTGGCCGCCCTGGCGGCAACGGTTCAATGAGCGGGCATATCCTCTTTCTCACCGGCCAGCTCGCCGAGCGGCCCCTGCGGCGGGTTCTGGACGGCCTGGACCTGGGGGACACCACCTGGTCCGTGCGCCAGCTCGGAGTCAAGGTGGCGGCCCTGATGACCGCGGACATGATCCGGCGGCGGCTGACGGACACGGATGGCGCGGACCGGATCATTATCCCCGGGCGCTGCCGGGGGGACTTGGCGGCCTTGACCCAGCACCTCGGCTGCCCAGTGGAGCGCGGGCCCGAGGAACTGATGGACCTGCCCCGGTTCTTCGGGCTCGCCGGCCGGGAGCCGGATCTGAGTACCTATGACGTACGCATCTTCGCCGAGATCGTGGATGCCCCGCGCCTGAGCGTCACGGCCATCCTGGAGCGCGCCGCTGCCTACCGGGCCGACGGGGCCGACGTCATCGACCTGGGCGGTCTGCCGGACACCCCCTTTGGCCACCTGGAAGCGAGCGTGCGCGCCCTCAAGGCGGCCGGTCATCTGGTCAGTGTGGACTCGATGCAGCCGGAGGAACTATTGGCCGGCGGACGCGCCGGGGCGGATTTCCTCCTCAGTCTCAACGAGGACAGTCTCTGGATCGCGGACCAGGTGACGGCCTGCCCGGTGCTGGTCCCCGCGCGCCCGGGGGACCTGCCGTCCCTGGAGCGGGCCATGGCGCGGCTGGATGCGCTGGGACGGCCCTTCCTGGCCGATCCCATCCTGGACCCCATCCACTTCGGCTTTGCCGACTCCCTGGTGCGTTATCACAGCCTGCGGCAACATCACCCGACGGCGGCGCTGCTGATGGGCGTGGGCAACCTCACGGAACTCACGGAGGCCGACACGACCGGGATCAATGCCGTGCTGATGGGGCTGATCTCGGAACTGCGCATCGGCAATATTCTCACCACCCAGGTCAGCCCCCATTGCCGCAGCGCTATTCGGGAGGCGGACCGGGCGCGCCGGATCATGCACTGGGCACGGCAGGAGGGGAGCCTGCCCAAGCAGATCGATGGGGGCCTGACCGCGCTGCACGAGCGCGACCCATTCCCCTACGGAACTGAGGAGATCCGTGAGTTGGCCGCCGCCATCCGCGACCCGAATTTCCGCATCCAGGTGAGTACCGATGGGATCCACTGTTTCAATCGGGACGGACTCCAGACCCACGACGACCCCTTCGCCTTCTATCCTCATCTGGGGGTGGAGCAGGATGCGGGGCATGCCTTTTACCTCGGTGTGGAACTCGCCCGGGCCCAGATCGCCCACCAGCTCGGCAAGCGCTATGTCCAGGACCAGCCCTTGCAGTGGGGCTGCGTGCTGCCGCCGGCGCCGGCTGATTCAGACCACTACCAACCGGCGGGGACGACGCGGCGACCCAAGCCCTGACCGCGTCCCTCCGCCAGGAACCCACCCGTGATTCACGAAGTCATCGTCACCAGCCGCCACCCGGACGGCCGGACCCATATCGCGCCCATGGGCATCCGCCATGAGGGCGGCCACCTGATCATCGCCCCCTTCCGTCCGTCCACCACCCTGGACTATGTGCTCGCCAGCCGCTCGGCGGTGGTCAATTATGTGGATGACGTGCGCATCTTCGCCGGTTGTTTGACCGGGCGCCGGGCATGGCCTCTGGCGGCGGCGCAACAGGTACAGGTTCCGCGCCTGGCGGATGCCCTGGCCCATGCGGAGGTGGAACTGCTGGAGGTCGCCGAAGACCCGATACGCCCGCGGCTGCTCTGCCGCCCCGTGTGCGCACAGAGCCACCGGCCCTTCCAGGGTTTCAACCGCGCCCAGGCGGCGGTGCTGGAACTGGCGATCCTGGTCAGCCGCCTGGACCGGTTGCCCGCCGACAAGATCACCCGGGAGATCAACTACCTGCGCATTGCCATCGACAAGACCGCGGGGCCGCGGGAGCAGGAGGCCTGGGGCTGGCTGATGGACCGCGTGCGCGGCCATCAAGCGAGCGCGACCGTCGGGGAGTCGGCCCAATGACCCGCCTGCTCGCCAGCGTCACCGATGCCGCCGAGGCGGAACTGGCGATCCGTGGCGGCGCCGACCTGATTGACCTCAAGGACCCGGCCCGCGGGGCCCTCGGCGCCCTCGCTCTGGAACGGGTGCGCGCAATCGTCGCCCAGGTCAACCGGCGGCGACCGGTCAGCGCCACCATCGGCGACCTGCCCGCGGATGCCGCCCTGACCCGCGAAATGATCCGCGCCACCGCCGCGACCGGGGTCGACTATGTGAAGGTCGGCCTGTTCTCCGACCGGCATCTGGCCACCTGTCTGCCGATCATGGCTGAGCTTGCGGGGACTTGTGCCATCGTGACCGTACTGTTCGCCGATCGCGCACCGGCCATCGCGGACCTCCGTCCCTTCGCGACGGCCGGGTGTGCCGGTCTCATGCTCGATACCGCCCACAAGTCCGGTGGCCGCCTGTCCGACCATCTCGATCTGGACGCCTTGGGTGCCTTCGTCACCCAGACCACGTCCCTGGGACTGCTGTGCGGCCTCGCCGGGTCCTTGCGTCTGGAGGATATCCCGCGCCTGCGGCGTTTAGCCCCCGACTATCTGGGATTCCGCGGTGCCCTCTGTCGGTCGGATCACCGGGAACTGGGGCTGGATCCGGATCGCTTGCGGGCCGTCGAACAGGCCGTGCACGCAGGATAGGGCGTAGCAAAGGGACTGGTGGGGTAGCGGGGCAGGGGGTTGGGCGGGCTGATCAATCGATGGCCGAGGACCGTCCAGACCACCCGAGGGAGGGGACGGCGAGCTGCTGCCGCGTCTGTGACAGCCCTGGATGGGGGCGGTGACACCTGTTGCAGGTTCGGCACATCCCGAGTCGCCCCTCCCAAGAGCCGATGGTGATCCAACACAAGGGCAGGTGCCGGGGTCCAGGATAACCGGCGTCTCGGTCCCGGTGCGGTCCGGTCCTTGCTTGAGCCCTGTGTCCGTATATTGGAGATTCATGTATGTCGAACACCGGCGCCGTTGATCGCGCGGGGGCCGCGGACGGTGACTTCGCCGAGGTCCGCGCGATCATTGATGCCCACCAGTCCAGTCCCGGGGCCATGCTGCCCTTGTTGCACGCGATCCAGGCGCATCTGGGCTGGGTCCCCGCCGCGGTGGTGCCGCTCGTGGCCGAGGGGCTGAATGTGTCCCGTGCCGAGGTCCAGGGCGTTCTGGATTTCTATCACGATTTCCGCCGCGCCCCGGTCGGTCGCCATGTGGTGCAGATCTGCCGGGCCGAGTCCTGCCAAGCCATGGGTGCGGGCAACCTGGAGGCCCATGCCCGGGCCTCCCTGGGGCTCGATTTCCATCAGACCAGCCCGGATGGCGCCCTGACCCTGGAGCCGGTCTACTGCCTGGGCAATTGCGCCTGCTCTCCGGCGATTCGGGTGGACGACGACATCTACGGGCGCATGGACCGCGGCGGCCTTCGACGCCCTGATCGGGGAGCTGCGCGGGGCGGAGGTCGCGGCATGACGGAGCGCAGCACCCAGCGGGTCTTTGTCCCTATCGATTCCAGCGCCCTGTCGGTGGGGGCGGAGCGGGTCGCGCAGGCGATTCAGGCGGAGGCGGAGCGGCGCGGGGAGTCCATCGAGCTGGTTCGCAACGGCTCGCGGGGGCTCTTCTGGCTGGAGCCCATGGTGGAGGTGGAGACCCCGGCCGGTCGCATCGCCTACGGGCCGGTCCGACCGGAGCGAGGTACCAGATCTCTTCGATGCCGGCTTCCTGACCGGCCGGCCGCATCGCCTGGCGTCACGGGCTCACCAGCCATATCCCCTACCTGGCGGGCCAGGAGCGGCTGACCTTTGCCCGGATGGGTCTCAGCGACCCCTTGAGTCTGGAGGACTACCGCGCCCACGGGGGCTTCTCGCGGGCTGGAGCGTGCGCATCGGCGATGACCGGCGAGGAGCTGATCCAGGAGGTGACGGACTCGGGCCTGCGCGGACGCGGCGGCGCGGCCTTCCCCACCGGGCTCAAGTGGACGACGGTGCGCGAGGCCGCCGGCTGACCGAAAATATGTCGTCTGCAATGCGGACGAGGGCGACTCCGGCACCTTTTCCGACCGCATGCTGATGGAGGGTGACCCCTACTGTCTGATCGAGGGGATGACCATCGCCGCCCTCGCGGTCGATGCCACCCAGGGCTATATCTACAGCGCGCTCCGAGTACCCCCACGCCTGTCGCACCCTCGCGACGGCGATCGAGCAGGCGCGGGCGGCCGGCTGTCTGGGGCCGGATGTGCTGGGCTCCGGCCGGGCCTTCGACCTGGAGGTGCGGATGGGGGCCGGGGCCTACATCTGCGGGGAGGAGACCTCGCTCCTGGAGAGCCTGGAGGGCAAGCCCGGCCTGGTGCGCTTCAAGCCGCCCCTGCCCGCCATTGCCGGACTCTTTGGTCGTGCCCACGGTGATCAACAATGTGATCAGCCTGGCCTCGGTGCCCATCATCCTGTCCAAGGGCGCGGCCTTCTATCGGGATTACGGGGTCGGGCGCTCCCACGGGACCTTGCCCTTCCAGCTGGCCGGCAATATCCGTCACGGTGGGCTGGTGGAGAAGGCCTTTGGGCTGACCCTGGGCGCCATTCTCTATGACTACGGCGGAGGTTCTGCCACCGGGCGACCCATTCGGGCCGTGCAGGTGGGCGGGCCCCTCGGGGCCTATGTCCCGGAGTCCCAGTTCGACGTGCCCCTGGACTATGAGGCCTATGCGCAGATGGGGGCCATGATCGGCCATGGCGGGATCGTCGCCTTCGACGACCGCGTCGACATGGCGCGCATGGCCCGCTATGCCATGGAGTTCTGCGCCCTGGAGTCCTGCGGCAAATGTACACCCTGCCGGATCGGCTCCCGCCGCGGGATGGAGGTCATCGACCGCATCATCGCCAACCAGGAACGGGCGAAGAACCTGGCCCTGCTGGAGTCCCTGTGCGACACCCTCCTGAATGGCTCCTTGTGCGCCTTGGGCGGTATGGCGCCTTACCCGGTGCAGTCGGCGCTGAAACACTTCCCGGAGGATTTCGGGATTTCGGCGGCTTAAAAGGAATACAGTCCCTTTGTCTTAACGAGACACGACCAGAGGCACCATCATGTCCATTCCCCGCGATCCCGACTTTGGTACCCCGGCCCGAACGGCCGAGCGCCTGGTGACGCTGACCATCGACGGCTTTGCGGTCACGGTTCCCGAGGGGACCTCGGTCATGCGTGCCGCGGAGTCGGTGGGCATCCGCGTCCCCAAGCTCTGCGCCACCGACAGCCTGGAGCCCTTCGGCTCCTGTCGACTCTGTCTGGTACAGATCGAGGGGCGGCGCGGCTACCCGGCCTCCTGCACCACCCCGGCCGAGCCCGGGATGCAAGTCTGCACCCAGTCCACTAAGCTCGCCGAGATCCGGCGCGGGGTCATGGAGCTCTATATCTCCGATCATCCGCTGGACTGTCTGACCTGCTCCGCCAACGGCAACTGCGAGCTCCAGGACATGGCCGGGGTGGTGGGGCTGCGGGAGGTGCGTTATGGCATGGATGGCGCCAATCACTTCGATGCCGCGAGCGCCCGCCCCCAGGACCACTCCAATCCCTATTTCAGCTTCGATCCCGCCAAGTGCATCGTCTGCAGCCGCTGCGTGCGCGCCTGTGCGGAGGTCCAGGGGACCTTTGCACTCACCATCTCCGGGCGCGGTTTTGATGCCCATGTGAGCGCCGGGCAGGACCAGCCCTTCATGGACTCCGAGTGCGTCTCCTGCGGGGCCTGTGTGCAGGCCTGCCCCACCGCCACCCTGATCGAGAAGTCCGTCACCCAACTGGGCCAGGCGGAGCAGTCCGTCATCACCACCTGCGCCTACTGCGGCGTAGGCTGCGGCTTCAAGGCGGAGATGAAGGGCAGCCAGGTAGTACGGATGGTTCCCTGGAAGGATGGGCAGGCCAATCATGGGCACTCCTGTGTCAAGGGCCGCTTCGCTTGGGGCTACGCGACCCACCCGGACCGGATCACCACGCCCATGATCCGCAAGTCCATCCAGGACCCCTGGCAGCCGGTCCCCTGGGATGAGGCCTTGGCCTATGCGGCCACGGAGTTCAAGCGGATTCAGGATCAGTACGGGCGGGGGTCCGTGGGCGGCATCACGTCCTCACGCTGCACCAATGAGGAGACCTATCTGGTCCAGAAGCTGGTGCGCGCCGCTTTCGGCAACAATAATGTGGATACCTGCGCCCGGGTCTGCCATTCACCCACCGGCTATGGTCTCAAGCAGACCCTGGGTGAGTCCGCCGGCACCCAGACCTTCGACTCGGTCCTGGAGGCCGATGTGGTCATGGTCATCGGAGCCAACCCCACGGACGGGCACCCGGTCTTCGCCTCCCAGTTGAAGCGCCGGTTGCGCCAGGGCGCGCGGCTCATCGTGGTGGACCCGCGCCGGATCGACCTGGTGAAGAGTCCGCATGTCCAGGCGGACTACCACCTGAAGCTCCTGCCTGGCACCAATGTGGCGATCGTCAATGCCCTGGCCCATGTGATCGTCACCGAGGGGCTGGTCGCTGAGGACTTTGTCGCCGCGCGCTGCGACCCCGCCTCGTTCGCTGCCTGGCGCGACCATGTGGCGCAGCCCGAACAGTCACCGGAGGCCCTGGAGGCGGTGACGGGGGTATCCGCCGAACTGATGCGCGGCGCCGCCCGGCTCTATGCGGGGGCCGCCAATGGGGCCATCTATTACGGTCTGGGCGTGACCGAGCACAGCCAGGGTTCCACCACGGTCATGGGCATTGCCAACCTGGCCATGGCCACCGGTAACATCGGGCGTCTGGGGGTGGGGGTGAACCCCTTGCGCGGCCAGAACAATGTTCAGGGATCGTGCGACATGGGCTCCTTCCCCCACGAGCTGCCCGGCTACCGACACGTCTCTGACGCGGCGACCCGCGGGCTCTTCCAGGACGCCTGGGGGGTGGCGATCGACCCGGAACCGGGCCTGCGCATCCCCAATATGTTCGAGGCCGCCCTGGACGGGAGCTTCAAGGGGCTGTACTGCCAAGGGGAGGACATCGTTCAGTCCGATCCCAACACCCAGCACGTTCAGGCCGCCATGTCCGCGATGGAGTGCGTGGTGGTCCAGGACATTTTCCTCAACGAAACCGCAAAATACGCCCATGTCTTCCTGCCGGGGTCCAGTTTCCTGGAAAAGGACGGGACCTTCACCAATGCCGAGCGGCGTATTTCCCGGGTCCGCAAGGTGATGCCGCCCTTGGGCGGGCTGGCGGACTGGGAGGTGACGGTGGCCCTGGCCAAGGCCCTGGGCTATTCGATGGACTACCGTCATCCCTCCGAGATCATGGACGAGATCGCCCGTCTGACGCCGACCTTCCACGGTGTCAGCTATGAGCGGCTGGATGTCTTGGGCAGTATCCAATGGCCCTGCAACGAGGCGAACCCGGACGGGACGCCCATCATGCACGTGGAGGAATTCGTCCGCGGCAAGGGGCGCTTCATGATCACCCGTTATGTCCCAACCGCGGAGCGGGTCAACCAGCGCTATCCGCTCATCCTCACCACCGGGCGCATCCTCTCCCAGTACAACGTGGGGGCCCAGACCCGCCGGACTGAGAACGTCCAATGGCACGCGGAGGATCGGCTGGAGATCCACCCGCAGGATGCCGAGGACCGGGGTATCGGCGAGGGCGATTGGGTCGGAGTGGCGAGCCGAGCGGGGGAGACGGTGCTGCGGGCGACCCTCACCGAGCGCGTTCAGCCTGGCGTCGTCTACACCACCTTCCACTTCCCGGAGTCCGGGGCCAACGTTATCACCACCGACAACTCGGACTGGGCCACCAACTGTCCCGAATACAAGGTCACGGCGGTCGAAGCGGTGCTGGTCAACCACCCCTCCGAGTGGCAGGAACGCTACCGGACCTTCTCCCGCCGCCAACTGGACCTGCTGCCGGGGCCCGCGGCGCACGCCGGGGTCTGATTTGTCACGCCCAGGCGCCAGGCACACCAGGGAGGATTTGTTTCGGCTCCGGCACCCGCATTGTGGACGCTGGTGCCAGTCGCGACGCAGGGAGCCGCGACCCTGCCGACGGCAGGGACCATGGTTGCGCCACGACCTTCATGCATGACTCAGAGCCGACGGCCGATTGGGCCGCCCACCAACGCGTTTGCGTCCTGCAATCAGAGGCCGGGCAGGTGGTGGAGCGCGCCGACGAGGTGATCGAAGAGGTCCCGCTCGCCTTGGTCTATAACGGCATCTCCCAGGCCGTCATGCTGATCACGCCGACGGACCTGGAGGATTTTGCCCTGGGTTTCAGCCTGGGTGAGGGCATTCTGAATTCAGCCGGGGAGCTCTACGACTGTGAGCTGGTCCAGGTCCCGCAGGGGATCGAGGCCCGGATGACCGTGGCGGCGGCCCGTTTCGCCGACCTCAAGGCGCGGCGCCGCACCCTGGCCGGGCGCACCGGCTGTGGTCTCTGCGGGGTGGAGAGCCTGATCGCCCTGGAGTGTCCCATCGTCCCGGTAGCGAGGACCTGCGAGCCCCAGGCCGGGGCCATTCCCCGCGCGCTGGCGGAACTCCCCAGGTACCAGACCCTGTTTCGCCTGACCGGCGGCGGTCACGGGGCGGCCTGGGTCGGAGCGGACGGTGAGGTGAAACTGGTGCGGGAGGACGTGGGCCGGCACAACGCCTTGGACAAGCTGATCGGGGCCCTGGTACGGCGCGGTTTTGTCCCCGAGGAGGGCTTCGCCATCTGCACCAGTCGGGCAAGTTATGAGCTGGTGCAGAAGGCGATGAGCGCCGGGATCGGCCTCCTGGTGGCCGTTTCAGCACCCACAGCCGCCGCCATCCGCTTGGCCCACGCCGCACACATCACCCTGGTCGGCTTCGCCCGCGGGGAGCGCATGCTGGTCTACACCCACCCTGAAGCGATTTCGACCCTTGCTAGGACCTGACCATGGACATCCAGAATCTCATTAAACAGGCAAATCAAATCGGCGATTTCTTCGGCGCCTGGCCGGATCAGGACCAGGCACGCTCAGAAATCGCGAATCACCTTAAACGCTTCTGGGACCCGCGCATGCGCCGCGAGATCAGCGATTATGTGCAAACGCAGGCTGGGGTGGGGTTGGCCCAGATCGTCATCGAGGCGATTAAGGAACTGGAGCCGTCGGAAGCGGCAACTACTTGACGTGCTACTTCAGCGCAGCCAGCCATTCGGAGATGGCCTGAAACTCCTCATCACTGATGCTCGCCATCAAGGGGCGCATGGCGGCGGCCAGGCCGTTGGTGCGGGTCCCGTCGCGGATCGCCTTCATCTGCTCCAGCAAGTAGGGCGCGTTCTGTCCGGCGAGTTTGGGATACAGCGGCAGGGTCGTGGTCTTGGCGTCTTCCCCGTGGCAGGCATGGCAGGCCCGTACCTTGTAGAGGTTGGCCCCGTCGGCGGCGGACAGGGGGCCGGATCCAACCAGGGCAAGGCCGGCAATGGTGGCGGATAGGGCCAGTTTGGCAAACGCGCTCATCGATTAGTCCTCTGTGGTTTCATCATTCTCGGTCGCGCCCGAGCGCGCTGCGGGTGGCGGCTCAGGCTCCGGCCTACTGGTTGGCGAGGACAGCAACTTTGGTGCCAGTGGCTGGATGCCTCTGACGTTCCGATGTTCCCCGCGCGGAGGACAGTGCCCCCTGCGCCAAGCGCGCAACAGACTGTCACACGGCGTTGCCAGGCCGTTCAGGGGGAGCGCGGCGGCTCGCAATAGGGGTCGCCGCACGGCCTCGCTCTCACGCGGAGATCCTCGGTGCGGCGGGAGCAACCGCGAATCACCGTGCCGGATTGATCCCATACCGCTTCATTCGCCGATAGAGGGTGTTGCGGCTGAGCCCCAGGTTCTTGGCGACCAGGCTGACGTTCCAGTGCAGATGTTCGAGCATCCGCAGCAGGGCGTCCCGTTCGGCCAGCCCCAGGGCATTGAAGGTCTCTTCCGGGGCATCCGGGGCCGCGAGGGTCTGGGGCGGGTGGCGGATCTCGTCGGGGAGATCGTTGCTGGTGATCCGGTGATCATCGCAGAGGGCGGTGACGGTGCGCAGGACGTTGCGTAACTGGCGCAGATTACCGGGCCAGGGGTAGTTGACCAGACGCTCCAGGGCGGCAGGCTCCCAGTCCAGGGTGACGCTCAGGGCCGGCCTGGTCCTGCGCGACCTTGAGGACCAGTTCGCGGCGGTCGGCGCGCTCGCGCAGGGGCGGGATGGTGAGGGAAACGCCGTGGATGCGGTAGTAGAGGTCCTCGCGGAACTGACCTTGGGCGATCAGGAATGCACGTCCCGGTGCGTGGCGCTGATGAGTTGGATGGAGACTGGGATGGGTTTGTCGCCGCCAAGGGGACCACCATCCGGTCCTCCAGGACCCGCAGCAACCGCGCCTGGAGCTCGCACCGGCATGTCGCCGATCTCGTCGAGAAACAGGGTGCCGCCGTCGGCCTGGACGGATCTTGCCCCGGCTGCCCTCGCGATTGGCCCCGGTGAAGGCGCCGCCCTTGTAGCCGAAGAGCTCGCTCTCGATCAGGGATTCGGGTAAGGAGGCGCAGTTGAGCGCCACGAAGGGCTTGTCGCGGCGCGGGCTGGCCTGGTGGATGGCGCGGGCGAACACGTCCTTGCCGACTCCGGTCTCGCCCAGGAGCAGGCAGGGGATGTCCCGGTCCAGCACCTTCATAATGGTGGCGATGTTCCGTTCCATCCGCGGGTCGCCAAAGTGCAGGGTCTCGAAGGGGCCGATCACGGCCGGCGTTGATCGCGCCTCGCCGACCAGGTGAGGGCGGATGACCGGGGCCGGCTCGGGGCGACTGCAGTGCTCGGGGGCTTGGATCTTGGCGAAGAAGCGCCGTTCGGAGCGGGTCTCGTGAATGGGGAAGGCCGCACCGCCCTGGGAGTGGGCACGCTTGATGAGCATTGGCAGGGAAATGGTAAACAGGTCATGGATAAAGCGCCCGACGATCTGTTCCGGGCCCTGCAAGTCCAGTTGGAAGATGGCGCTGCGGTTGACAGCGAGGATGCGCCCCTCCGTGGTGAAGGCGATCAGCCCCTCGCCCAGGGTGCCGATGAATTCGACGCGGCTATGGCATCGGAAGACATAGGCCTCCTGCATGGCGCAGAAAAAGACCCGGTTCTCGATCACCTGGGCGGACATATTGAGCAGCACCATGGTGTGCTGCTGGGCCAGGGTCGCCTCGCTGGAGGCATCGAGGATGGCCAGGACCTCCCCGTTGGGGTCGAAGATGGGCGCGGCGGCACAGGTCAGTCCGGCATTGCGCTCGAAGAAATGGCAGTCCGTGGTGGATGACCAGGGCTTCTTTTCCACCAGGCAGGTGCCCATGCCGTTGGTGCCCTGGACCGCCTCACTCCACACCGCCCCGGTCTGGATGCCCACCTGGGCCGCGGTGTCCGTGAAGCTGGGGTCGCCAATGTAGTTGAGCAGCACGCCGTCCCGGTCCGTCAGCATGATGGCATGGCCGGAGCCCGGCCAGTTGCTGATAGAGGTTGGTCATCTCCGGGCGTGCGATCTCCAGCAGGCGGCAGGCCTGCTCCTGGCGATCGCGCAGATCGCCACGCGGGATGATCATGGGGTCCGGGGCCGTGGCGGGGTCGAGCCCATGGTCGCGAGAACAGCGCTGCCAGGAGGATAGGGTCACCGGATCCAGGGTAGAGCGCACGATCTCATTGCCGGCTAGCACGGCCCGCACCAGGGACTCGTGGTCGGATGCGCCGCGCTTGAGGGGTAAGGTCATCAAGGTCTGATCCTCCATCGACGAGCGGGCCACCCCGGGAGCCCGGTGGTGGTTCGCCGATCCCCCGTCGCTCAAGGGGCGCGGGGGGTTTTAATTAGTCGCTCCAGGTGGCCTGCAGACAGTACGACACATGGCGCATCCTGCACAACCGGGGGAACTGATAGCTTAGGTTCCAAGCCATCCACGGGGGTTCCGGGTGCCGAAGAGCGGCTGCACGTTCGTGCGAACATGCTGAATGGTCGGCGTGCAATGTCGCTCTCCCGATTAGTATAGGTCGAGTACCTGTTGGACCTGTTCGGCCAGTCGCGTAGCACCCCGTGCCGTGACGAGTTCGCTCTGGCCCTTGGCCTCCACGACCAGGTCCTTGACGACTTTCTCGGTGTGGGTGTCCACCAGGCGCGCCATCAGATAGGCGAAGAGAAAACTGGGCTTGTGCAGACGTCCGACCAGGATCGAGTCGGCCCCCTGGGCCCGGCCCAGGGCCGCCGCGGCCTCGGGGTGGTCGTACAGGTAGCCGAAGCCGACGTTGGCCTGGGCTTGGGCGGTCGGGTTGATGGGGACCAGCTGAAAGGCTCCCCTGGGCCTGAAGGGTTTGCTGCACCAGGAGCCGCAGCGACGCGGTGCGTTGCAACTCCTCTGCCGTGGGCGGCAGGGGCGTCAGGTCATGCAGTTCAAAGTCCAATACCGCGATCGACTTGGCGGCCCCCGGAGCTGAGCCCGGGTCAGGTTCGGGCGCGCACCGGGATGCCGGTGCCCAGGCGAGACCAAGAGCAGCGACGATCAAGACCAGGGCGGCGCCTAGGTTGGTGCGGGGCGCGTGGGTGTGCATGGGGGGACTCGCCTCTGAGTTGATGCCGCTGAGGCGGGCGGGCCCCTGCGGGACGGGTATTTCATCAGCCTTCATTGGCGGACGAGTCGTCCCGGTAGAGTTCTTCGAAACAGGTCCTGAAGATTCGCGTAACTGGCGTCGACCAGGGTCTGATCCCCGCGAAACTCCCGTGGGACCTCGATCGCTGCCATGCCGATCACCCGGGTTGGCGGGCTGGATAGGAACAACACCCGGTCTGCCAACTGGGTCGCCTCATGCAGGTCGTGGGTGACGAAGCAGACCGTGGGGTGTTCCCGCGCGCACAGGTCGAGCAGAAGCTTGCGCAGTTGCGCCGCGGTGGGGGCGTCCAGGGAGACGAAGGGTTCGTCCATCAGGAGCACCCGCGGCGCCACCGCGAAGGCGCGGGCCAGGGCGGCGCGCCGCTGCATTCCGACAGACAGCCGGTTGGCGGGAAAGTGCCCGACCTCCCGGAGCCCCATGGTCCCGAGCAGGTCATCGATCCGGGCGGCCTGGGCCGAGGGATCATCCAGCACCAGGTCGATGTTGCCCCGCAGGCTGAGCCAGGGCAGCAGACGGGGATTCTGGAAGCAATAGCCCAGCCGCGGCCGCACCCCGGCCGCCAGGCCGGGCCAGCGGATGGATCCGCTGAAGTCCTGGTCCAGCCCGGCGATGAGGTGCAGCAAGGTGCTCTTGCCGCACCCGGAGGGGCCCACCAGGGCCAGGAACTCGGTGGGGCGGAGCGCGAACTCCACCTGGTCCAGGATCAGGCGCTCCCGGCCGCTGGCGGGGTCCGCGAAGGCCTTGCGCTCGATGCGTACCGCCAGGACGGGCGGGGCTGGGTCAGGGCCCTCAGCGGCGCCAGCGATTGACTTTTCGTTCAATGGGTTGCAGCAGTCCATACTCGATTGTCAGCATGACCAGGATGAAGGCCAAGCTGTAGGCCAGGATCCCGGTGACGTCGAAGACCTGAAAGAAGAGGTGCAGTTCAAACCCGATGCCATCGTTGCGCCCCAGGAGTTCCACCACCAGGACCACCTTCCAGATCAACGCCAGCCCAGAACGGGCGGCCACCGCGAAGTAGGGTAGCAACTGGGGCAGGGTGACATAGAGTAGGGTCTTGCGCCGGCTCAGGCGAAAGCTCTGGGCCAGTTCCGCGTAGTCCCGGTCCAGGGTGCGCGCGCCCTCCCGCAGGGTGATGGCCACGTTGGGGATCTTGTTCAAGGCAATGGCAAGCACCGCCGTCGTTTCGTTGAGTCCGAACCAGACAAAGGCCAGGATGATGATCACCAGGGCCGGGATGTTGAGAAACAGCATCAGCCAGGGGTCGAGCAGCAGGTCCAGGGTGCGCCGCCGGCCCATGAGGATGCCCAAGGTGCTGCCCACCACCATGGCGATGCCGAAGGCCAGGGCCACCCGCCGCAGGGTCGCCCCCAGGTCGTACAGCAGGGCCCCATTGAGGACATCCCGGACCATCAGCCCCAGGACCGCGACCGGAGTTGGCAGCAGGTTGTTCGGCCACCACCAGGCCGCCGAGTGCCACAGCAGCAGCAGTGTCAGGGCCGAGCCGAGACGCAGCAGGTTGGGGTGAACCGTCAAGGAGCAGTTAGTCCAGGCCGTCCCAGAAGGTCCCGGGCGGGAGGGCCTCCGCCGCGCCCGCCAGTTCGCTGCCGTTCAATCCCCGCAGGAGGGCGAATAGCTGCTCAGCGGCGGTTCGCTCCGCCGCCCCCTGGCGGGTGGGGATGCCGGACCGGTAGCCGTCGCGCAGGGCGATGAAGCTGGGCTCGTCCGGGGTCGCCATCAGGGGCCGCAGCGCCTCCCACTCCTGGTCGGACTCCCGCAGCAGGGTCCGTGCCTGGTCCGCGGCCCGGAAGAATCCCAGCAGGGTCTCCCGGTGGTTGGCGGCCCAGGTCGCGTCGAAGCAGTAGCCGATCAGGGGCAGGCCGGGATCGATCCCGAGGGCCTTAATCGCGTCTTTGACCTGCAAGACCGCGGGATAGCCCGCGACGGCCAGGCGGGCAGCGGCGTGCCAGTAGGTCACCACGCCGTCCAGGCGTCCCTGCTTGAGTTGTTCCCCGAGCAAGGGCGGGGCGCCATAGGTCGGTTCCACGGACCCTGCCAGGTCCCGCCCCAGTTCCTTGAGACCCAGGGCGCGCAGGATCAGCCAGTTCTTGTCCGCGGGGCCGCCGGCGACCCCCAGCCGCTTGCCCGGGAGGTCCGCAAGGGAGTGGATGGCGGACCCTTGAGGCACCACCAGTGCCCCGGTCGCGGTGGAATAGGGGACAAAGGTGAAGGGCCGCCCCGCGCTGCGCTGAGTGGCGACCCAAAGCCAGTCGTTGATGGCCAGGTCAGTGTCGCCGGCCTGGAGGGCGACCAGGGTCGCCTGGGTGCCAGCGTATTCCTTCACCTCCACGGTGACGCCCTGGGCCTGGTCCAGGTGGTGGCGGCGGATAACCTCCAGTTCCCAGTTGGCGGTGCCGTACTTGAGAACGGCCAGGCGGATCGGGTCCGCCCGAGCGGCGGGTTGGAGCAGTGCCGTGAGGACCAGGGCGAGGGTCAAGACGCCGCGGGTGGACCGTCGCCGCGCTGCAAGTCTCGTCGTCATAACTGCGTCTCTGCGGTTCAATTGGAAATTCCCGGGTCGGCCTTCAGTGATATTGGTGGGGGTCTTTAGGGTCAGAGCCCGGCCGTTGGTCCGCCGGTTGCTAAGGCCGAAGCGCGAGCCCAATTTAGCAAGACGCAGGCCATCGGGCTTGCAACTGTCCGCGACTCGGGAGATGTCTAATCGTGCGTCTGCGCCAGCCCCATGGACCCATCCCCAGTCGGACGCCGCTCCTCTGGGCCCTGCTCATCGCCGCCAGTCCGGCCTGGGCCGACCCCTTGGCCATGGCCGAAGTCGCCCCCGGTATCTACCTGCACGCCGGGGTCCAGGAGGTGGCCGCGCCCGCCAACCAGGGCCATATCGCCAACCTGGGCTTCGTCGTCGGGGCGGAGAGGGTAGCGGTGATCGACACCGGCGGCACCCTGGCCGAGGGCCTGGCCCTGCGCGAGGCCGTGCGCCGGGTTACGGCCTTACCCATCGCCTTTGTGATTGTCACCCATGTGCATCCAGACCACGTCCTGGGGGCGGCGGCCTTTGAATCGGACCAGCCGGAGTTCATCGGCCACCTGAACCTGCCAGACGCCCTGGCGCGTCGCGGTGAGTTCTATCGGGAGCGAGCCCTGGCAGACCTGGGTGAGGCAGCGGCAGGAACGCGGGTGCTGGTGCCGGGGTCCACCGTCGCCACCACCCGTGAGCTGGATCTGGGTGGGCGGACGCTGGAACTGCGCGCCCACCCCACCGCGCACACCAACAATGACCTGAGTGTCCTGGATTATCAGACCGGGACCCTGTGGGCATCGGACTTGCTGTTTGTGGACCGGGTCCCGGTCATCGACGGCAGCCTACTGGGGTGGCTGCGGGTGCTTGATGACCTTGATCGCGGGCCCTACAACCGCCTGGTGCCGGGTCATGGCCCGGTCCCTGACGACTGGCACGCCGCGATCGCCGCTCAGCGGCGCTATCTTGAGGCCATCGCCCAGGGCGTGCGGGCGGTGCTGCGCCGCCGCGGCACCCTGGAGGAAGGCGTCGCTACCGTGGGGTTGGAGGAGTCCGGCCGGTGGCTCCTGTTCGATGACTACCATCGGCGCAACGTCACCGCCGTCTTCGTCGAGTTGGAGTGGGAGTGAACGCTGGTCCCGTTTGTGCTGGGCATGTGCGGAACCCCGGGTAGGGGCGGACGGGTGCGACCACCGGGCCGCACCGTGCTCAGGTCCCTTGTCTCAGCTCTGAGTGATTCCCATGACAACTGTCTCAGCTTCGGCACACAGCCCTTGGCCACTGATCCGGGTCAAGACTCACCTATCGGTCTGCCTCGCGTTGGTCTGCCTCGCGCTCCTGCTCGGGGGCGCGCGGTCGGTCCTGGCCGAGGACGACGATGCCGCCGCCCAGGCCCGCTGGAGCGAACTGCGTTCGGCCCTGTTTGCGGATCGACCGATCGCGGATGGGGCGGGCGTGATCAAGCTGGAGACGCCTTATCGGGCAGAGGACGCGGCCGTGGTGCCGGTGACGATCAGGTCCCTGCTTAACCCGGCCGCGGGGCGGACCATCAAGACCCTGTATCTCATCATCGACATGAACCCGGCGCCCCTGGCCGCGACCTTCCGTTTCCCCGGCCAACAGTCCTGGGACGAACTGGCCACGCGTGTCCGCGTCAACGCCTATACCAATGTGCGGACGGTGGCGGAGACCGACGACGGCCAACTCCACATGGCAGCCAACTTCGTCAAGGCGTCCGGCGGCTGTTCCGCCCCGTCACTGAAGGACCCGACCGCCGCGGCGGCCCAGCTTGGCCGGATGAAACTGGTGCTTCCGGAGCGGATCAGCGCAGGCGAGAAGATTGCCGCCCAGTTCATGATCAAGCACCCCAATCACTCGGGACTCCAGTTCGATCAGGTCTCCCGGCAATTCATCCCCGCGGACTATGTTAAGCGCATCGCCGTCAGCTACCAGGGACGACCGCTGTTCATCGCAGACTCCAATATCTCCATCAGCGAGGACCCGAGTATCCGCTTCAGCCTGATTCCGACGGGCGGGGACCTGACCGTTCAGGTCGAGGACTCGGCAGGCCGCGCCTTTGACCAGCGCTTTCCTATCGCGGTGCAGCCGTGACGAGGAGAATCCTCTTTGCCCTGACCAGCCCTTACCTTGTCGCCGCACCAAGAGGTCGAATCAGACGCCGGAGGCCCGGATCAGAAACAGCGCAGGGTGGACTCCGCCTGAACCTCCTTGAAGTGGGTGACGGCATCCTTGGCCCAGTTTGCGCCCTTGTAGGCGGCATTGCGGCCGGTCCCTTCCATCTGCTGGAGGCGCATCAGGGTCTCGATTCGCTCGTAGTCTGCATAGGGGATGGCGGCGGCGATGAAGTCGATGCTGCACGAGCATTTGCGCAAGGTGTCCGGGTCTTTCCCGTTGGCGATCATGCAACCGAGGACATAATCGGCCAGGGCCGCCGTGGGGTAAGGAGTGGGCGTGGGCGTGGGCGGCGTCGCACCATCGGCGACGACCGTACCCGACAGGGCCGTTGCCAGGGCCAGGCCAAGAAGTGAGCTTAAGTGGTGTCAGTGGGTTGTACATCGGCGGCTTGGGGTTCCTTGATCTGCTGCTGGGGGATGGACTGCTGGGGCGTCCGGGGTCAACCGGCCGGGGTCTCATGGTCAAAGGTCAGTTGCTCTTCGAGCACCGGGGTGTCGCCGCTCTCGGCCGGGACCAGGGTGCGGATTTGGAAGAGGCCCCCGGGGACTTGCTCCGAGAACAGGAAGTCATAGCGTTTGTTTGCGTACTCCTTGAAATGCTGCAGGTTTGGATCGTCCACGAAGGGCCTCAGGGTTATCTGGACGGCCTCCAATTCCTTGTCCCCGAGACTGATCCTGGCCGGCCGGACATCCGGGTGGGTAAAGGCCTTGCGAATCCGGTTGCGGAAGTAGCCGATGTCGCCCTCGGTGGCCTCCGCCATCTCCTTGATATCCCGTTCCAGGAAATGGATCGGCGTCGGGTTGCCCTGGTAGTCGCTGGCCGCGTGGAAGTCCAGGTGCTGACCGCCGCTTAAGAAGTCGAACTGCAGGTCACGCCGCCCGTCCGCTGCTACCCGGGAGACCGTCACGGTAGCCCGATCCTGATAGTCCTTGAGGTCCCTGCCGTGGCGGGTGAAGCGGTACTCCACCACGCTGCCGGCGGGCACGTTCTGCATCAGGTCATTCAGGAAGACCAGCTGCTGGGCGCGATTGACCTCCGGGGCGGGTTCCGGAGTCACCTTGGGGGCCGCTGGAGTCCCCGATGACGAGGTTTCGGCGGCGCTCGCCGCCAATGCCGTCGACAGCAGGGCGGCGGCGAGAACACCATGGGTGGTGGATGTGGACATGGGGAGACCTGATTGGATCATCGTTGAAGGCATCGAGCGGCGCGCCTGGGAAGTCCTCGCGCGGGCGCATCGCAAGGTCGGGAACGGCGACTGCCCGGTAGTGCACGCAGACGGAGCAGAGTCCGAGCCGCCCACCTTCATCTAGCCGCCGAAACAGCCTTGACAACCAACCGCGGAGCCCCTTGGCCTCCGGCTGGGGCGGAACGATCGGGGCGACCCGAGCCGGCGCCGGTGTGGGACGGGGCGGGGCGGCTGGCGGTGCTGACGACGTCGCGGTGGCCTGCACCGCCCGCAGTTGATCGTAGTGGCGGCGCAGGACTGAATCCGTCGGCGCTTGATCCGGGCTGGGGTTACTCAAGGGTGCGCTCCTCTGGTTAAACCAATGGACTCGGGATGGCTGCTGCCTGACGCGGGGGCGGGCGGGCTCAGGTGCCGCTGGCAATGAAGATACCGAAGGCCCGGGGTCCGTTGCCAGTCGGGATGCGGCCTATGACCTCAAATTCTCTGGCATTGAGGATCAGAAGCTCATCGCTGAACCAGTTGGCCACATAGACCCGTCGGCCATCCGGTGCGACCAGGATACCCTCTGGGTACTCGCCAACGGGGGTGACGTGTATGACCTGCCCCAGCTCCGTGTCGATCACGGAAACGCTGTTGTCGCCCTGATTCGTGACAAAGGCCAAGGGCTCGCCGACGGCCCGGGCAGTGGTCACGGCGAGCAGGGCGGCGAGCGCGCACCTGACCCCTGCGCTCGCGCGGTTGGTCACTTGGTGCTCCATGGGCCGCCTACTTACCCTGCTTCTCGGCCAGCGTTTTGAGGTTGGCGAGGCCCCCCTGATAAACCTGGGTTACCGCGGCCACCGCTGCCTCATCGTTCAATTCCGGAGGCGGGTCATTGTTGGGGTAGCCGCGGTAGAAGGCCCCCTTCCAGATGACGGAGCTGCTGCCCGCCGGTGCCGGAGTCACGCTGATCCAGGACGAGTAATTGGTCACCGGGAGTACCTTGGGGTCCACTTGCTCGATGCGGTAAAAATAGCTGTGGGTCGCGGGGTCGTACTTTTCCAGTTTCTCCATGATTTGACCGCCGCCGCCGAGGGTCAGGGTACGCGTCGCCCCTGGGGTACTGCCGCCGGTGCCCTCGGTTTTCACCACTGCCGGGTGCCAGGACATGTCCTGAAAGTCGTCGATGATCGCCCAGACCACCTCTGGCGGGGCGGCGATGTCCTGGGTGACTTCAGTCTTTTTTCGGGAGGGACCATGGGCGCAGGTGCTTGTAGAGGTGGCCACCAGGGCGATCAGGGTCAGCGGTAGGGCAAACAAGGTGGTGGCCGTCTTCTTCAAGGGGGTGACTCCGAGGGTAATGAGAGGGTGATTTGGATGAGAGTCCCAAGTCGGGTTGCGGGAAATTCGCACAATCTCAGCAAATCGCGTGCCGCCCTCGGCGCGGCCCGATCGGTGGGGCACGCTAGGTGCCTTAAAGCTTGCCGACACGCAGGCGGGGGTGAGTTCCCCGGTCGGCGTGTCAAAACTGACACGCACTGTCACAACCCGGCCGCCCCGGCGACTAAGGTTCAGCGGCGGCAACGCCGCGCCGCCGCGGCGTTCCGTGGGCCGAGCGATGGCGTGAGTCTTGCTGATAATCGCTGGCCAGCTCGCGCCTGGCCCGCGTTTGGGAACTCCCGACGAGAGACGCCAAGCAAACGCAGGGTCACGCGGCCGTGCGTAAAGTCCTTGAAGAACCATGGGAGGTCACCAAGAAGAGCATGCCGTCAGCCGCCTGGTGGACCAGCATTGCACCGTGGGGACATCGCCCAGTCTTTTTCCTCGTTTGCGTTTTTCTCATGTTCAGTCACGGGCACCATTTCAGGGTTTCGTCCCCGAACCGCTCGGTTGCGGCTGTCGGCCCTGACCCTTGCCCTGACCCTGGGGACTGAGGCCGCCGGGGCCGGCCTGGAGGTTCGCATCGGCCTGATCGAACGGGCCCCGGAGACCCGGCTGCCCCTGACCTCCCTGGAGCCGGCCATCGTCAACGACGGGACCGAGGGTGCTGGCCAGGGCGTCCGGGACAACAACACAACCGGGCGCTTCACCGGTCAGGTGTTCGAACTGATCGCCGCCTCGCCGCAACCGGGTGCCGGTGAGGTGCCGGACTCGGCCCAGACCTTCCGCGAGCTCCACGGACAGGGCATCCGGCTCTTCTTGGTCAACCTGCCGACCCCCGAATTGCTGGCCTTGGCTGACCTGCCAGAGGCGCGCGATTCACTGTTGTTCAACATCGGTGACCCAAACGACCGCCTCCGAGTCAGCGATTGCCGGACCAACCTGCTGCACACGGCCCCCAGCCGCGCCATGCTGGCGGACGCCTTGGCCCAATATCTGGCCTGGAAGCGCTGGTCACGCTGGTTCCTGGTCGTGGGACCCACGGCGGGTGATCAGGCCTATGCGCAGGCCCTGCACCGGGCCGGGAAGCGTTTCGGTGCCAAGATCGTGGCAGAGAAACCCTGGACCTTCGAGGCCGGCGCCTCCCGGACCGATTCAGGCCATTTCAATGAGCAGCAAGAGGCCAATGCCTTCAGCCAGGTGGCAGACTACGACATCCTGCTAGTGGCGGACGAGTCCGATACCTTCGGCGAGTATCTGAATTACCGAACATTTCTGGCTCGTCCCGTGGGCGGCACCCAGGGCCTCACCGCCACCGCCTGGAGTGGTGTCACCGAGCAATGGGGGGCGACCCAGTTCCAGCGCCGTTTCCGGGAGCAGGCCGGGCGCTTCATGACACCCCTGGACTATGCCGCCTGGCTCGCGGTGCGCAGTCTCGGTGAGGCCGCGACCCGCACTCAGTCCGCCGACCCGGAGCGGCTGCGGACCTTCCTGCTGGGTCCGGACTTCAAGCTTGCGGCCTTTAAGGGGGTCCCGGCATCCTTCCGGGACTGGAATGGCCAACTGCGGCAGCCGCTGCTCATCGTCTCGCCCCGGCTCCTGGTGTCCGTCTCTCCCCAGGAGGGATTTCTGCACCAGTTCTCCACCCTGGACACCCTGGGCTATGACCGGGCTGAGACCGCTTGCGCCAAACGCTGAATGAATCCGGAACAGACTGGGTGTCCGCAAATGTATGCAAATGAACGCAAAATCCGCTCCATCGTCCTGGCGCTTGCGCTATTCGCCCCCGCCGCTGCGAACGCCTACACGGTCTACGTCTCCAGCGAGAAGGACAACACCATCACCGTGGTGGACGGGGAGAGCCTGGACATCAAGGCGACCGTTAAGGTTGGGCCCCGTCCTCGTGGCATTGCGCTGAGCAAGGACCAGAAATCTCTCTATGTCTGCACCAGCGACGCGGACCATATCGAGGTGCTGGATCTCGCGACCCTCAAGGTCACCCACACCCTGCCCTCGGGGCCGGACCCGGAACTGTTGGCCCTGGGGCCGGACGGGCGGACGCTCTATGTGGCCAATGAGGACGACAATATGGTCACGGTGGTGGATGTGGACGCCCGCTCGAAGGTCCGGGAGATTCAGGTGGGCGTGGAGCCTGAAGGGATGGGGGTAAGCCCGGACGGCAAGTGGCTGGTCAATACCTCCGAGACCACCAACATGGCCCACTTCATCGATTTGGCTTCTCATGAGGTGGCCGGCAACGTGCTGGTGGATTCGCGCCCGCGGGTCGCCCAGTTCACGCCGGACAGCAAACAGGTCTGGGTCTCCTCCGAGGTCGGCGGTACAGTGAGCGTGATCGATACGGCAACTAGGGAGAAGGTGAAGGTGATCCGTTTCGAGATCCCAGGCCTGCGGTCGGAGTCCATTCAACCCGTGGGAATCCGCATCAGCGCCGATGGCAAACGCGCCTTCGTCGCGCTGGGCCCCGCCGCCCGGGTCGCGGTGGTGGACACCGCGACCTACTGCGGTGGAGAAATACCTGTTGGTGGGGCAACGGGTCTGGAACCTGGACTTCTCACCCGACCAGCAACGCATGTTCACCACCAACGGGGTGAGTAACGACATGTCCGTGATCGACCTCGATCGTCTCAAGGTCCGCAAAACGGTCCCGGTCGGTCGACTGCCCTGGGGGGTCGTGGTCGCCCCGTAATCCGAAATTCAGGAATTGGAACTGCAAAGGCGCATAAGGATGCCAGGACGGAATGACAGAGCAGTTCCGCGTCGTTCGTTGCGTTCACGCTATGGGTGCCGATTCTCCGTGCTTGCGGCTCAGACGTTCGTCGGGTTTAAGGCATGACCAGTAGCATCGATGGGGATCAGGTTGGTCGAATAGGAGGCGCGAGTGCACTCGCCCTGGAGGTCTCCAAGGTCGCATTCGACTACCCCGGACGGCAGGTCTTGGCGGACGTCTCGTTCGCCGTCCCGGCCGGCGGCTTCTGCGTCCTGTTAGGGGTGAACGGTGCGGGCAAGACCACGCTGTTTTCGCTCATCACGCGGCTCTTCCTGTGCCGCACCGGGACCATCCGTATCCTGGGCCAGGACCTGGCCCGGGCGGGACCCCGGGCCCTGGCCGCCTTGGGCGTGATCTTCCAGCAGCCGACCCTGGACCTGGATCTCAGCCTGCGCCAGAACCTGCGTTACCACTGCGCCCTGCATGGGCTCGACCCGGGAGTGATGGGTCCGCGCATCGAGGCCGCCTTGGTCGAGGTGGAGCTGGCAGACCGGGCCGGCGACCGGGTGCGGCAATTGAGTGGTGGGCAGCGGCGGCGTCTGGAGTTGGTCCGTGCCCTGCTGCATCGCCCCCGGCTCCTGCTGGCCGACGAGCCCACGGTGGGGCTCGACGTTCACAGCCGCCAGGCCATCATCCGCCAGGTACGAGAGGGGTGCCGCCAGGAGGGGGTCGGGGTCCTGTGGGCGACCCATCTGGTGGATGAGGTCGAGCCTACCGATCAGGTGGTGCTGCTCCATCGGGGCCGGGTGCTGCATCGCGGCAGCGCGGCGCAACTTCTGGCCGACACCGGGGCTGCCTCGGTTCATCAGGCCTTCAACCGGCTCACCGGGGCGGAGGAGGGCGCGTGAGTCTGAGTCAATACCGGCGGTGCCTGGCCGGCATCCTCGCCCGGGAGGGGCTGCGTTTCCTCCACCAGCGGGAGCGATTCTTCGGTGCCCTGGTGCGTCCCTTGGTGTGGCTCTTCATCTTCGCCGCCGGGTTCCGCTCCGTGCTGGGCATCTCCATCATTCCACCCTATGAGACCTACATCCTCTATGAGGAGTACATAGTTCCGGGGCTGGCGGCCATGATCCTGCTCTTCAGCGGGATGCAGAGTTCCCTCTCCATGGTCTACGACCGGGAGCTCGGGAGCATGCGGCTCCTGATGGTCAGCCCCTTCCCGCGTTGGTGGCTGCTCCTGTGCAAGCTGTTGGCGGGTGCCCTGGTCGCCATACTCCAGGTCTATCTCTTTCTTGCCATCGCCTGGTTCTGGGACGTTCAGCCCCCACTGGTCGGGTACCTGCTGGTCCTGCCCGCTCTGCTCCTCACCGCGCTCATGCTCGGTGCCCTGGGGCTCTTTCTCTCCTCGGTGATCCGCCAACTGGAGAACTTTGCGGGGGTCATGAATTTCGTCATCTTTCCGATGTTCTTCGCTTCCTCGGCCCTCTATCCCCTGTGGCGGGTGCGCGACTCCAGCATCGCCCTTTATGAGATCTGTCGCTGGAACCCCTTTTCCTGGGGGGTGGAACTGATCCGTTTCTCGCTTTACGCCCAGCTGAACTGGTATGCGCTGCTCGGCGTTGCGGTGGCGCTGGGCATTTTCCTCGTCGCCGCGCTCTGGGGCTATGACCCCGGGCGAGGGATGATGCGGTTCAAGCAAGGCGGAGTCTGATGGGGGTGGGCGTGTTCCCAACCAGGCGCCTGCCGCCCCCTGCTTCCTGCGCACCTGAAATCTTCATCATCGCCATTCCACCAACCTCGTGAGCCAGCCCGCATGACAGCGATCAGGTCCTTGTTACTTATTCCCTGCGCCCTGGGCCTAGCCCTGCTTGCCACCCGCGGGACCGCCGATGAGGATGCCTTGGTCAAGGACCCCGACTGGCCCTGCGAGCAGGCACTGGTGCCCCAGGTGGCCGCCGCGGTGGTGTGGGACGGACCGCCGGTGGACGGGCTCGACTGGCGAGCGGATGCCGTGATAGCGGACCTGGTGGCGCGGGTTACCCCGTCCACCGCTACCCAGGCCGAGGCCGAGGCGGCCGTCGCCGCCTTTGCCGACGGCCTGGCCCCAGCGGACAAGGACCACCGGCTCACCCTGCTCTTTGCGGGCGTTCTGCAGGTTCTTAATCAGGAGCGAGCCGCCCAGCTTGACGGCATCAAGCGTTACTCCCAGGACCAGGCGCGCCGGGCCGAGGCCCTGGGAGCCGAACTCGACCGCCTGGTCGCGCTGGAGCGCAACCCCGCCGACTCCGCCAACCAGGAGCGAGAGGAACTAAAGAAGCGCCTCACACTGGAGGAGCGGGTCTTCGACGAGCGCGAGAAATCGATCCAATTCCTCTGCACGAGACCCGTGGCGGTGGAACAGCGCCTGGGATTTCTGGCGCGGACCATCTCGGGGTTCCTTGACTAACGGTGGGATGAGCACTGGCCGATGCGGGCGAGGAACGGAGTCTGGCTCTGCGAGATGTCTATATTGACGGGAAGTCGATACCTGACAGATGAAGTACGCCGGTGCGCGGTTGCTCATCAGCCGCGGTGGCCAGGAGCGCGTCACCCTACTGGTCTTGGTGATGGCGGCCAGCATGGAGCCGGTGCAACCAGACCGTTCGGCGCCGCGCGAAATGAAGCCAGCCCGGCTTCAGTGTTCCTTCGGTCACCGGACTGCTGCGGGACTTGCGCTGGTGGGACTCTATCCGCTCCCATGGCAGCAATACCGCCTTACCAGACAATGCCTTTACTGGCTAAACGTCATCGGTAAGGCGCGGGCGACGCCGCAGGCCAGCGCGAGCCGCAACAATTGCATCGTGTTATCAACGTTCAATTTCTGTCGAATACTCGTCTGGTAGTTGGCAACGGTCTTGCCGCTGACACAGAGCAGGGCCGCAATCTCGTTTAGCGAGCGCCCATCGGTGAGTAGGCGCAGCACCTCGAATTCCCGCTCGGTCAGGGTCTCGAGGCGGCGGCGCTCCTCCCCGGCCAGGCTTTCGCCCAATTCTCGCGACAGGCCCCGGGGCAGGAAGCGCCGCCCCGCCGCGACTGTCCGTACGGCTTCCACCAGCCTATCTGGCGCACTTTCCTTGGTCAGATATCCCAGTGCCCCGCCATCCAGCGCCCGTGCAACGAATACGGGGTCGGCGTGCATGCTGAAGATCAGCACCCTGGCGACCGGCTCACGGGCGCGGATACGGCGCAGGGCCTCCAGTCCGCTGATCCCCGGCAGTGAGATGTCCATGATGACGACGTCGGGAGCCTGATCGGTAAAGGCGGTGTAGGCGCCCTCGCCACTGGCGGCCTCGGCGACTACGGTGATGTCGCCGGTCGCTTCCAGCAAGCGCCGGTAACCCTCGCGGACGACGGCATGGTCGTCGACCAGCAAGACGCGCAGCGTTGCGATCATGGGCGGGTTCCAGCACATCGATCATCAGGAAGAGGCACGGTCACCTCAATCAGAAAACCGGCGCCGGGTTGGCTGATGATGGCGAAGTCGCCGCCCAGCCCGGCGATGCGCTCCCGCATGCCCAGCAGGCCCAGTCCGCGTCTGATCGCGCCAAGATCGGCGCCGCGGCCGTTGTCCCGAATCGACAGCTGCAGGTCCGGTGGTGACCCCACTGACAGCAGGGCGATCGTGACCCGCGTCGCCCCTGAATGCCGCAGGATATTCGTCACGCCTTCCTGAACCACCCGATAGAGCGCCATGGCAACCGGTTCGTCCAGGGGCTCGGGTACGTCGCCGAATAGACCTTCGAACTCGGTCGTGGGCGTCAATTTACGCCAGCGCATCAGATCGTTTTCCAGGGCTCCGACGAGACCGAGTGCATCGAGTGCCACCGGCCGCAAGCGATTGGTCATGTTCCGAATAACCCCGTAGACCTGATCGGTGAGTTGAATCACGACCAAGGCCGCACGATGAATGTCCGGGTGCGTGCGTTGGCTTTGATTGCGGATACCCACGGTTTCAATCTTGATGGCATTCAGACTCTGCCCGAGTTCGTCGTGCAACTCGTGGGCGAGCAGGCGCCGCTCGGTCTCCTGGGTCTGGGTGATGCGTCTGGCCAGGTCGCGGAACTCGGCTTGTTTGAGTTGCAGGGCCTCTTCGATTTCCCGCCGACGCTGCAGTTCCGCCCCCAATTCCCGCCAGCGGCGCCAGGCGAACCAGGCCAGGCCCAAACTCAACGTGAACAGTGCCAGTGGCAATTCGTCGATCTGCAGGTGCTCATAACCCTGCAGTATCACCGTGATACGTTCGTGCAGCTCAGTGACTGCTCCGGCGGCAAAGACGGCGACGGAGACTACGACGACCAAGAGCAGCTCGGCGGCCGACCTTGAGGCAGCACCGGGTCGGAATGAGCCCATCAGGCCGGCTTGCAAGGGTTCAGGTTAGCCGCCCGGCAGCACAGCGGGGTCGGTCCGGCACCGTTGCGTTGGGCGTGAAAGACAACCCCGTCCACGGGTCTTTTGGCCGGAATGGCCCCCATCGTTCATCTCCCGCTCGTGAAAGGCCTTGCCGCTTACCGCCTGCTGGGCCGCACCGCGCAGGGGTGGGGCCGCTGCCGGTCCCTGAGCTTTGGCCAAGACGACGGCGCTGGTCCAGTGTATCCCATCGCGACTGTCTTGCCGCGCGACGCCTCGCGTGCGGGGTGCGCTGTTTCCCCGGGGTCGATTGCCTGTCCGTGATCTGTGGTCGGGAGTTTTTCCCTAGGAGCCCCGCCAGGGGGCGCGACATACTCGCCACAATGTTCAAGGCACGAGTTCAGGAACAAGCCGCTGGAGTGACTCCGCGCGGTTCAATGAACACCCCCAAGATGGCACCAGACAGACTCAGATGAGCAAGATGAGCAAGATGAGCATGGCGAGATGCCGAATCAAATCCAATCCGCCGCGCCCCCGGGGCTGGTCCTCTGCTGCCCTGGTCCAGGCGCTGGGAGCCGGAATTCCCGGGCTGCTGCTCGCCGCCCCGGGGCCCGGGGCAGAGCCGACGACCCTGTCCGAGGTCACGGTGATCGGCACCACCCCTGTCCATGGCGTCGGCCTGCCCAAGGAGCGGTTGCCTTACCCGGTGCAGGACGCCAGCGGTCAGCAGATCCGCGATTCACTCAGCGGCAACCTGCCGGACTTCATGAATCAACGCCTGGGCAGCGTCTCCATCAACGAGGCCCAGAACAATCCCTTGCAGCCGGATCTTCTCGTATCGCGGCTTCACCGCCTCGCCCCTGCTCGGGTTGCCCCAAGGGATCGCCGTGTATCAGAACGGCGCCCGCGTCAACGACCCCTTCGGCGACGCGGTCAACTGGGACCTGCTGTCCCAGTCCGCCATCGGTGGCATCAACCTGTCCGGCGGGTCAAACCCGGTTTTCGGCCTCAACGCTCTGGGCGGCGCACTTTCTATCCAGATGAAGAATGGCTTCATCAACCCAGGCTACAGCGCACAGGTGATGGGCGGTTACTTCGATCGGGTCCAGGGCTACGCGGAGGCGGGCGGGAACAATGGGATCCTGGGTGCCTATGTGAATGTGGAGTTCATGGATGAGAGCGGTTGGCGCGACCACTCCCCCACCGCGGCCGTGAACCTGTTCGGCTCATTCGGCTGGCGGGCCGCGGGCTCCGTCCTGGACCTGGACCTGGCCTATGCGGATACCGACCTGACCGGCAACGGTGCCGTGCCGGTGGCACTGATGGCCCAGGACCGGGAAGCCGTCTTCACGTTCCCGGACACCACCAAGAACCGGCTCTTTTCAGTCAATCTCAACGGTGAACATTGGCTCGGCAAGCAGGTACAACTCTCGGGCAACCTGTTCTATCGTAAATTGGATACCCATTCGTTCAATGGCGATGCGGGGGATTTTCAGGAGTGCCCTGAGACCGATGAAGCGGGTCAATTGTGCGACGAGGATGACGCGGAGCTGCTGGACCTCGCCGGTAATCCGATCCCGGTCGCTGACGGTGACGGCAACCTCTTCAACGCGATCAACAACCGCTCCAGCCGCAACCAGGAGTCCGGTGGCGGCACCTTGCAGGCGACCTTCCTCCAGGACCTCTTCGGCCTCGGCAATCAGTTCATCCTGGGGTTAAGCTATTTCACTGGGGAGACGACCTTCGACGCGGACGTCGAGATCGCCCGCCTGCTGGCCAACCGGGGCGCTCAGGGTGCCGGCATCCTGGAGGCGGAGGGCGAAACCCGGCTGGAGGCCACGACCGACAGCAGTTCGGTCTACTTCAGCAACAGTCTGAACCTGACGCCGGCCCTAACCCTCACTCTGGCGGGGCGCTATAACGACACCGAGATCGAGAATCTAGACCAGAGCGGAAATCGATCGGAACTCAACGGGACCAGTACCTTCGCGCGCTTCAATCCGGCCGCCGGCCTGACCTTCCAGGCGAACCCGGGGCTCAATATCTATGGCGGCTATGCCGAGTCATCCCGTGCCCCGACCCCGGTGGAGTTGGCCTGCGCCGATCCCCAGAACGAGTGCCGCCTGCCGAATGCCTTCCTCTCCGATCCGCCACTCGAACAGGTAGTGGCCCGAACCTTTGAGTTGGGCGTCCGCGGGGCCTTGGCCCTCGCCTATTCGGTCGATTATCAGCTCGGCCTCTTCCAGACCGTCAACCAGGACGACCTTCTGTTCCAGGCCGGGGGTGCCAGCGGCAATCGGGGATTCTTCGACAACATCGGCGACACCCGGCGCCAGGGCCTGGAGCTGACCCTGAACGGTACCATCGAGCAGGTCACCTGGTTCCTCAACTGCACCTATCTTCAGGCTAGCTTCGAGAACAGCTTCTATGCACACAGCCCCAATCACCCGCAGGCCAACGTCGACGGGAACATCTACGTGGAGTCGGACGACCGTCTCCCCGGGATCCCTACCAACAACGTCAAGACCGGGCTGGACTGGCAGATCACCCCCAGGTTCAGTGCCGGGCTGACCCTGATCTACCAAACCGATCAGTATCTGCGCGGGGGACGAATCCAACCAATTGCCTCGCATCCCTGGATATTCCATGGTGAATGTGCGCGGGGAGTATCGCGTCACCGACCGTTTCGCGATCCTGGCCAAGGTCACCAACCTGTTCGATGCAGAGTACTCGAGCTTTGGGCTCCTGGGGCAGGCTGACGAGGTCCTGGGTGATGACTATGTCGACCCGCGTTTCGAAGGGCCGGGCGCACCCTTCGGCGGCTGGATCGGCCTGCGGATCACACTCTGATGCCATCTGTCCGTGCCCGGATCATCATCAAGGCCGGGGTCATCCATCCCGGTCCATGTCCGGTTACAATCTGGTTAGTCGGTCGTCGCCGGGCGGCTTGCCTCCAGTGGGAGTCCGATAGCCTCCCAACCATTAGTCCCTTCCGGGTACCAGTAGACCCTTCTGTAGCCGTCGGCGGCGAGCCGCTTGGCGAGGTTCCAGGACATCCAGCAGTCCGCGCGGCAATAGATGACCAGCGGGCGGTGGAGGTCACCCCCGGTCAGCTTTTGCAGGGTGCGTCGCAGATAGTCGGAGAGGGCATCCGAGAGTCGGCCATAGCCTACATTGGGGAGCCAGACCGACCCTGGGATGTTGCGGTGGGGCGGCGGCAGCCAAAGGTCGGTGGAGCCGAGCCCCGCGGGCCTTGGGGGTGCGGGCAGGACGTCTATCAGGATGGAATCACCCCGGTCGCGCAGGGCTTGGACCTCCTGTGTGGTCACCGTGGCCGCCCCCGGGGCGGTGGCAGGCACGGGGGCGAGGAATTCGGCGATGCGGTAACCATCCGTGTCGAAGAGTACCGTCGGCTCGGCGGGGTAGACAGGATGCAGCGGCAGGGCGAGGAGGGCGAGCAACGCGAGCCAGTACGCAGTGCATCTTGTCTTCCGCTGCCTCGGCAATCCCATCAGGGCTTGATCGGTCGGTCTTGGTTGTCCAGCAGGGGTACGCCGTAGCCCAGCAGGATCGCCTGGATCTGGGGTCCAAGCCGTTCCAGCATCGCATTCAGTTCGTGCTTCCAGGCCGTTTCGCGGGGGCGGATTCCGAAGGAAACGCTAAACGCCAAAGGTATCCCGTCCAGTTCCGCGGGCAGTGGGACCAGGCGCAGGGGCACTGATTGTTGGCGTGCCTCGTATCCGGCAATGGGGCCCCAAATGACGGCCAGGTCCAGTTGCCCCTTGGCCACGTCCGCGACCGCATCCCGGGCCGGGGCATAGAGTCGTGTGTCGACCGCTCGCTCGTAGGAACGGGTTTGGTCCAACAGCTCGTAGCGGGTGAGCAGGCTGACCGGCGGGGTCCCCGCCACGACCCCGATGCGCAGGCCTTTGGCCGCGGGGTCCGCGAGGGATTCGGGCTGCAGTTGCGCATCGGCC
Source organism: uncultured Gammaproteobacteria bacterium (assembly GCA_963733415.1). Taxonomy (GTDB): domain Bacteria; phylum Pseudomonadota; class Gammaproteobacteria; order Chromatiales; family Chromatiaceae; genus Thiodictyon. The sequence continues at coordinate 50,531 of CAVTDM010000011.1, forward strand.
CGGTACACCAGGGTGTAGACCGATCGGTAGTAGGGGTTGGTGTTCTGCACCAGGTCATTGACGGTGCTGATCCCCATGATCAGATCGCACAGCCGGGTCTGGAGGGTGTTGCGAACGAAGCCCACAGTCTGGGGCCACCACCGGTAATGCAGGGTCCGGCCCAGATCAGTGGCGATCAGTTCCGCGATCTTGTTCTCGAAGCCTTCGAGTTTCTCGTTGGAGAAGGGTAGGTTGTTGGGGTCCCCGCAGACGGTGAGGTACTGGTTGTTGCGGGCCTCGTGATCCGTCGCCCCTCGGGCCGCTTGGGATGGTCGCGAGGCTGGCCAAAAACGCCAGGGCAGCAAATCGCCGGACCTTGGGGGCGGGGCAACGCCCAGACGCGCTTGGCATCCCTGCACGGGGGCCGCTCACGGGGTGTGACCCTGGGGATCGAGTTCCGGCATCGGCTAACCCTTTGCCTGAGCCTGAGCCTGGGCGGGGGCCGCGGGCTTGGGCTCGGTCGTGGTTTTGGGGAAGTTCTCGGGGCGCGCGGTGCCGATGACGCCGTCGGAACGCGCCTTCAGATAGGCGAAGATGTCACTCATGTAGGGCAGGACGTTCTGATTGCTCGCGAACGAGGGCATGACCCGTTCGTCCAGACCCTTGCGGCCCTGGACGACGACGGTGACGAATTCATCGAAACGTAAGGACTTGCATGGATTTCATCAGGGCCGGGGCGTAGGAACTGCCCATGCCGGCCGGACCGTGGCACACGTGACACTCGGAGTGGTAGCGGCGGAAACCGTTGTAGGTTCCGAAGTCGACCTTGCCGTTCTCCACGTAGTAAGGCCGGCTCGGCGAGAATTTGAACGACTGATAGTCAGCGGCCGGCGCCGTCTCCGCGCCGACCTGGCCGGTGCTGGACAGTGTGAGCGTGGTCAGGACGGCAATCCCTAAGACCTTCCTGGGACCCATGGGTTGTCTCATGGTATGTCTCTAATCTGGCAGGGTTGGTGAGCGCGAAGGCCCTGGCGTGGCGGACCGGTGAACCCCAGCGTGGTCGCGGTGGGCATGCTGTAGACGGTCCGCACCCCTGGCCAGTCGCCAGGGGTGCGGCGGGCTCCATCAGTTGGGTAGCGCAAATACCGTGAGCTGACCACCGAGTTGGGTGTAGTCGCTCAGGGAGGCGTAGGCACCCACGGCACCCAGGCCGGCGGTGGGCTCAGTCAGACCGGCGGCCATCCCGATCCCGGCCCAACCACCCAGACCCGAGAGGACGGCCACATACTGCTTGCCTTTGTGGGTGTAGGTATTGACGTTGCCGATGATGCCGGAGGGGGTCTTGAACCGGTACAGTTCCTTACCCGTTTTGGCATCCACCGCCTTCAGGTAGCCCTCCAGGGTCCCGTAGAACACCACATCGCCGGCCGTCGCCAACGCGCCGCTCCAGACCGAGAACTGCTCCGGATTCGACCATACGATCTTGCCCTTGTTGGCGTCCCAGGCGATAAAATTGCCCAGATGATCGCTGCCGGGAGGCGGATACATGGTAAGGGTCGCGCCTACATAGGGTTGGCCGGCGGTGTAGGCGACCCGGAAGGGCTCGTAGTCCATGCAGACGTGGTTGGTCGGGACATAGAACAGCCCAGTGCGCGGGGAGTAAGCAGAGGGCTGTTGGTCCTTGGATCCCAGGGCGGCCGGGCAGACGCCGGTGGTATTCACGTCCTCGCCGTTGTGGTCGGTTGAATACTTTGCGACCACCTGCGGACGCCCGGTCGCCATGTCCACATGGGTGGCCCAGTTCACCGCCGGGTCGTACTTCTCGGCCACCAGCAACTCGCCGGTCACCCGGTCCAGCGTATACCCGAAGCCGTTGCGGTCGAAATGGACCAGGAGCTTGCGGGTCTTGGCCGGAGCCGCCGGGGCAGCGGCTTTCGCTGCGGCTGGCGCCGGGGCAGCGCTTCCACTGGACGCGGCTTTACCCGGAGTCAGCCAGTCAAAGGCCGTCCGCGCGGCGGGGGCCGCTGCTGGCGCGGCTGCCGCAACCGGAGCCGCCGCCGAAGGGGTGGTTGCCCCGCCTACGGGGGCGTCCACCAGGATCATCTCATTGACGCCATCGTAGTCCCACTCGTCGTGGGGGGTCATCTGATAGACCCACTTGGCCATGCCGGTGTCTGCATCCCGGGCCCAAACGGTCATTGACCAGCGGTTATCGCCGGGACGCTGGGCCGGGTTCCAGGTACTCGGATTGCCTGACCCGTAATAGATCAGGTTGAGGTCCGGGTCATAGGAAAACCAGCCCCAGGTGGTGCCGCCGCCGATTTTCCACTGATCTCCCTGCCAGGTGGCGGTACCGGAGTCCTTGCCAACCGGCTTACCCAGGTGTGTGGTCTTCTCCGGGTCCATCAGGGTGTCGGAATCCGGACCCATGGAGTAGCCGCGCCACACCAGCTTGCCGTCGTTGATGTTGTAAGCCGTCAGGTAGCCGCGAACGCCGAACTCGCCGCCGCTGATACCGACGTAGACTTTGTCCTTGACGACCATGGGGGCGGCGGTGCCGGTGGCGCCCTTGGCCGGGTCCCCGTTCACCGCCGACCACAGCTTCGCCCCGGTCTTGGCGTCGAGTGCAACCAGGGTGGTGTCGGCCTGGTAGAGGAAGATTTTGCCGTCGCCGTAGGCGAGCCCGCGGTTGACTGTGTCGCAGCACATCACCGGGATGACGTTGGTGTCCTGGCGAGGCTCATACTTCCAGAGGATTTTGCCTTCATTGTTGAGGTCCAGAGCAAAGACCTTATTCGGAAAGGGGGTGTGCACATACATCACGTCGCCCAGGACCAAGGGGCCGCCCTCATGGCCGCGCAGCACGCCGGTCGAGAAGGTCCAGGCGACCTTGAGGTCCTTGACGTTACCCGCGTTGATCTGGTCCAGGGCGCTGAAGCGAGTGCTGGAATAGTTGCCATTCTGCATGACCCATTGATTGGGGTCTTTTTGCAACTCGAGGATGCCGGTATTTGGCGAAGCCGGCACCGCTACCGGAAATGAGCGCGGCGACCGCAACTGCCAGGATGTGCTTCTTCGCTGGTTGCATGATTCCAGGACCTCCTCGATCCAGGGTGGTGATTATTCGGGAATAAATACTGCCGCCCCCTTGTTATCGGCCTGGTGGCGCGGCCTGATTGCGATCCCCAAATGACGGCTGCCGAACGCTAAATATCTCAGGGGGTCCGCGTTGGGGTCTGGGTGGCGAAGCTATGGTCAGCAAACGCTGTGCCAATACTCGATCTGTGGCGGGGGTAGGGCCTGCTGGCGAGACTTAACTGCGGGGCTGGTGAACAGGCCAAAGACTCGGGGTCAATGACAGTCCGGGTCGCGGGATGCGATGCCGATGGATGACCATTCGCTCGCAACTGCCACCATGGTCCGCGGATTAGGCCGGGGGTCTTGGACCCGGACCTTTAATCCCCGCCGGTGCGGCACCCTGCGCAGAGCCCGTGTCACGCCTGTGTCAATGGTGAGACACTCTGCGCGACCAACGACCTGGGGTCATGCACCATGAACCTGCTTTATCCCGCGATTGAACCCTACAAGGTCCACCAGATGACGGTGGGGCAGGGGCATTGCCTCCATGTTGAGGAGTGCGGTCGGCCCGACGGTGTGCCAGTCGTCTTTCTCCATGGAGGGCCGGGTTCAGGTTGCCAGCCGGATCACCGGCGTTACTTCGACCCTCGTCGTTACCGCATGATATTGGTCGACCAGCGGGGCAGCGGGCGCTCGACCCCTCAGGGGTCGACGGCTCACAATCACACCCAGGCCCTGGTGGCAGACTTGGAGACCCTGCGGACGGGGTTGGAGGTCGCCGCTGGTTGCTTTTCGGCGGATCCTGGGGCGCAACCCTGGCCCTTGCGTATGCCCAGGCCCATCCTGCGGCGGTCCTGGGGTTCATCCTGCGCGGCACCTTCCTGGCCCGGCAGCGGGACCTGGACTGGTTTTTCGGCCCGGACGGGGTGGCGCGTCTGCTCCCGGATGCATGGCGAACCTTTCGCGACAGCCTGCCCGCCGTCTGGCGAGTGGACCTGATCGGGGGCTATCACGCCCTGGTTCATGGTCCGGACCCATCGGCCGCGGCAAGCGGCCGCCCGTGCCTGGCACGCTTGGACGGATCGGGTTCTGGATTGGAACCAGCCACCCGGGCCCGAACCCTCCGGCGCGGCCGGGGCCATTGATGCCCCGCGGTTGCTGGCCAAGGCGCGCATCGAGACTCACTATGCCCGGTACCGCTATTTCCTGGCCGAGGATCAATTGCTCCGCGGAGTTGCGGGTCTCCCCGCCGTGCCGATGACCTTGGTGCATGGTCGTCGGGACCTGGTCTGCCCCCTGGAGGGCACCTGGACCCTGCACCGGGCGGTGCCCGGGTCCCGTCTGCTGGTGGTGGACGCGGGGCACCTGATCTCGGAGCCCGCCATTACGGACGCACTGATCACAGAGACGGATCGAATCGTGTCCGTACTGTCCTGAAGCCCGGGGTTGCCTGCGGTTGGCTTCCCGGATCAACCCGGTTGCTCGAACCCTGTCTGCTGCCTGGCCATCTGCCGCTTGGAGTTTCGAAAATTGCGGTAGACCAGCGGTACCGTGTTACCACCTGCCAGTTCGCTGATCCCCTGGACTTTCAGGGTGAGGGTGGCGTGGTGGGGGGACTTGGCGCAGACCGGGTCTGCATTCGTGGGGTCGCCGGTCAAGAGATAGGCCTGGCAGCGACAGCCGCCAAAGTCCTTTTCACGCTCCGGGCAGGTGCGGCAGGGCTCTTTCATCCAATCGAAGCCACGGAACTTGTTGAAGTCCGGTGACTGGTTCCAGTATCCAGCCCAGATCGTGGTCGCGCACGTTGGGGAAGCTCAAGCCGGGGAGGCTGCCGGCCGCATGGCAGGGCAGGGCGGTGCCGTCCGGGGCGATGGTGAGAAAGATTGCGCCCCACCCCTTCATGCATGCCTTGGGGCGTTCCTCATAATAGTCGGGGACGACATAAAGGGTCTTCATCTTTCCTTTGAGCTTCTCTTGATAGCGGTGGGCCACGGCCTCGGCCCGTTCCACCTGCTCCCGGGTCGGCAGCAATTGGTCCCGATTCAACAGTGCCCAGCCATAGTATTGGGTTGTGGCCAGTTCCACATAATCGGCTTTGAGGGCATGCGCCATGTCCAGGATTTGTTCCACCTGATCCGTATTGTGCCGATGGAGTACAAAGCACAGGACCATTGGGTAACCGTAGTGCTTGACCAGCCGGGCCATCTCCAGTTTGTGCTGAAAGGAATCATTGCCGGCAATGTAATTGTTCAACTCTTCGCTGCTGGCCTGGAAACTGATCTGGATATGGTCGAGTCCGGCCTCCTTGAAGGCGCGGATGCGCGCCTCGTCCATGCCGACGCCGGAGGTGAGCAGGTTGGTATAAAAGCCCAGGGCATGGGCGGCGGCGATCAACTCTTCCAGGTCCGGACGCACCAGGGCCTCGCCGCCGGAGAGACCGAGCTGCACGGCCCCGAGTGCCCGGGCCTCCCGGAAGACGCGGATCCACTCCGCGGTGGTCAGCTCGTGCTGGTAACGGGCAATGTCAAGCGGATTGGAGCAGTAGGGGCACTGGAGCGGGCAGCGATAGGTGAGTTCCGCGAGTAGCCACAGTGGCTTAGGCAGGGTTGCAGGCGATCCATTGGTTGTCATGGGCGGTCTTCAGGAATTGGTAGACATCGGTGCTCAGGGCCGCGGCGTCGGGGAAGCGGGCGCTGAGGTCGGTGATGATCTCCGCTACCGAGCGCAGACCGTCACAGCACTTGAGGATCTCTCCCGCGGGGCCATTGAGCCGGACCATCCCCTCCGGGTAGAGCAGGACGTGACACCCCTGGGCCTCTTCCCATTGCAGGCGGAACATGGGCAGGAGGCGCGGGACAGCGTCCGGGGTTATCGCGAGCCGGGCCTGCTGGTCGGGACTCATGGCCGACCCCCCACATTGTGGTAGGGCGGGCGCTTGGCCACATAGGCAACCCACATGCAGTCCAACATGGTCCAGAGCACATCCAGCTTGAACTGGAGGACTTCGAGCATGCGCTCCTGCGCGGCGCGGGTCTGGTAGTAGTCGAGCGTGATGGCGAGCCCATGCTCCACGTCGCGTCTGGCCTCGGCGAGGCGTTTGCGAAAGTAGGCGTAACCCTTGGGCTCGATCCAGGGGTAATGTTCAGGCCAGGCGTCGAGACGCGCCTGGTGGATGGTCGGAGCGAAGAGTTCAGTGAGTGATGAACTGGCGGCGATCTCCCACGGCTGGCGGCGGGCGAAGTCCACATAGGCGTCCACGGCGAACCGGACCCCGGGCAGCAGATGCTTGTTCGACAGCAAGTCTGCCCGGGTCAGGCCAACCGCTTCACCCAGTTGCAGCCAGGCCTCGATGCCACCCTCATCGCCTTGGGTGCCGTCGTGGTCGATGATTCGCTGGACCCACAGGCGCCGCGCGTCCCGGTCCGGGCAATTGGCCATGATGGCCGCGTCCTTGAGGGGGATAGAGGTCTGGTAGTAGAAGCGATTGGCCACCCAACCCTGGATCACGGGTTTGTCCACCTGACCCGAGTTCATCATGATGTGAAGTTCGTGGTGGATGTGGTAATAGCGCTCCTTCGCCCGCAGACGCTGCTCGAATTCCTCCCGGCTCCAGGGTGCTTCCAGGTCTGTCGTCATCGGTGCTCCGTAAACAGAGATCGGTTGTCCCAGAAATCGTTGTCATCCGCAAATAAACGCAAATACCAGTGAGCAGTAACCGCGCGGTCCAGCCTCGGCCTCAGCCTTGGGCTGTTTGGGCTCTGCGGTCAAGCCTAGAGCTCAATCTCCATCCCGTCATAAGCGACCTCAATGCCAGCCTTCTCAAGTGCCCGGCGCTCGGGGGACTCCTCATTCAGGATGGGATTGGTGTTATTGATGTGGATCAGGATCTTGCGCGGTCGGGTGAGGCGGCTCAGATGCTCCACGATTCCGCCCCGGCCGGATTGATCCAGGTGGCCCATGGCGCTGCCGCGCTTGCCGCCGATCCCAGAGCGGATCATCTCGTCGTCGGTCCAGAGGGTACCGTCCACCAGTACACAGTCCGCTGATTCAAGATAGCCCAGGACTTCCGTGTCGATCCGGCCCAGGCCGGGGGCATAAAAAAGGGTCCCGCCGGTGCGTTCGTCCCGCACCCGCACGCCGATGTTGTCCCCCGGGACAGTGTTGTGACGGTGGGGGGAGTAGGGTGGGGCCTCGCTCTGCAAGGGAACGGCGGTAAAGGTCAGCCCCGCGGCTCCGGGAATTCTAAAATGGGAGCGGTCGGTCTGGACCTCGTGCCAGTTGACCCCGCGAAAGTGCTCCAGGATGTTGAAGACGGGGAAACCGGTGGTCAGGTCCTGCTGGACCGGGGCGGTGCAGTAGATATCCCAGGGGGCGGTATGTTCGCGCAACATGAGGAGCCCAGTGGTGTGGTCAATTTGTGCATCCACCAGCAGGATGGCGCGGATGGCCGTATCCCGCACCTGACGCCCGGGTTGAAGTGCGGGGAACGATTCAAGTTGGGCACGGATGTCCGGTGAGGCATTGAACAGGACCCAGTCGTGCCCGTTCGCGCTGACGGTGATGGAGGATTGGGTACGGGGCCTCGCGTTGATGAGCCCGGAACGTAGGCCAAGGCAGTTCGGGCAGTTGCAATTCCACTGGGGAAAGCCGCCGCCGGCACCGGAGCCAAGGACGCGGATCTGCATACGGCTGGCGCCCTGGGGGTTCGCGGGTGTGATGGCGGGGATCGGGATCGCGGCGAGGGAGATAGCCCTGGGGTCTGTTGCTGACCCCAAGGATTACGGCGCGAATCCGCTAGCGGTTATTGATGTACAGGTTGATCTCAAAGCCCAGGCGCAGATCTTCGTAAGCGGGGGTTGACCAGGTCATGGGGTGCTTGCCTCTTCGGTGTGGTGGATGGGATCGCTGACGCGGAATTTGCCTTTCGGTCGGTCTGCCAAAAACCGCTGGAGCGCGACGGTTCCGTCAAATCAGATTCAGCAAAGAACATGCCAGCGTTTTTCTCGGTCTCTCAGGCACGAGGGCCATTGGGGCCCCCAGGTCTCTCCGTCGCGCGGCTGATCTCGCTGTGTCACAGCTGGGACAGTCTGCCCCGGTCCCTGCAACGGTCTCGTCGCTCACCCTGTTACCGGACCGAGGCAGGACTCAGTCGTACTTGATGTACTTGAACCGCGCGTCATCCGGGGTTCCTTCCAGGGCGCTGCCGGCCGCCGGCCGCCACTGCACCGTCTCCTCGATCTTGCGGGCCAGTTGGAAGTCTTTGTCGGTGATGCCTTTGGCGGAGTGGGTCACCAGCTTCACGATGACGAAGGCGTAGGAGACAGTCAGGTCCGGGTGATGCCAGGCCGCCTCTGCCAGGTGGCCGACGGCGTTGACCACCATCAGGGTGCCCTTCCAGCCGCTGGTCCGGTATTTGCGCCGGAGCCAGCCGTCCTCGTAGTACCAGTGCGGCAACTCCGTTGTGATTCGGTGGCTGATCTCTGTTTCGGTGTAGGTCTTCTCGTCGGACATGGTTTGGTGACTCCTCTCGTTCTGGGGTTGCATAGGGTTGTCGGGGCTATCCCGGCAGGATCGCCGCGGCCCAGTGGCTGACCTTGAGACCCCTGGGCTGGTTTCAGCCATCGGATGAGGAGGGTTGGGGGATCACGGCCGGCGGGGGGCGCAAGCGGTCCGCTGCCGGCTCCAACCTTTTACTTCGCGCTCCCGCCCGCGGCCAGCAACCCTCGAACCGTCTCGGCAATCTCCTCGGCGGGCAGGCCGTAAGGGACGATGCGGACGAGGTGCCCCCCAGGGTCCAAGACATAGACCGAGGCCGTGTGATCCAGGCTGTAGTGTTCCCGCTCGCCCTTACCGACGAATGCATAGCGCACCCGGTATTGCCCGGCCACTCGCGCCAGGGTCTGCGCATCCCCGGTGAGCCCAATCAGGCGCGGATGGAAGTAGCCGACAAAGGGACCCAGGGTCTCTGGGGTATCCCGATCCGGGTCCAGGGAGACGAAGAGCGGCTGAACGCGCTCGGCCTGGTCACCGAGTTGCCGCATCACCGCCGCCAGAGTCGCGAGGGTGGTGGGACAGACATCGGGGCAGAAACGGTAGCCGAACGCGAGGATCACCACCAGGCCCCGGGCCTGATTCAGGGCGTAGGGCTGACCCCGATGGTCCGTGAGGGTGAAATCCCCGCCGATGGGTTCCCCAGCCGGGGCCGCCAAGGCGGCCCCGGCGACGAGCAGGATGAGGGTGGCCCCGAAGCGACAGGGCCTGGATGTTACCGTCGGTTTCAAGGGTGGTTCACAGGGCATCGCTCCGCCGTTCCCACCGGATCTAGCAGACCCTGTGCCAATCGGGCAAGTTGGGGACAGATCGGTGATGGCGGCCCGCGCTTGTTGTCCCGCCCGCGACCACCGCGGTACAGCTGTTTCAGCACTGACACAAGCGTGAGCACCGTCTCCCATTCGGCTCGGTCTGTCCCGGTGGGTGAAATAGCGCGGAACTCGAGTGATTTGACCCGGTCAGCGAACGGGTGACTGGCACTGGCGCGGAACTTGCGCCGGCATCTGGGACACTGCGGACGACTCAAACGATCTTCCACACCTGCCTGACCACTGAGGAACGCCATGTACAACCCTGACCGCAACGCCTGCCTGCGGGCCCTTGGCCTTGCCGCCGTTACCGTCCTCCTGGCCACGGGTGCCTCGACCCGGGCCGACGAGACCTGCGTCTCTCCCTATTCGCCGAAGATCGTTGGCCAGGAGGACTACGCCTATATCTGGACCCTGGGGGTCGAGGGGATTGGGGACGAGCAGGACAAACTGGTCACCGTGGACACCAACCCCCAATCTCCGACCTACGGCAAGGTGGTCGCCACCCTGTCCGTGGGCGGGCGCAACGAGGCTCATCACTCGGGATACACGGATGATCGGCGCTACCTCTGGGCCGGTTCCCTTGATACCAGCAAGGTCTTCATCTTTGACGTCCACACAGATCCGGCTAAGCCCGCCCTGACCCGAACGATCGATGACTTCGTGAAGGCGAGCGGCGGGGCCGTGGGACCCCACAGCTTCTTCGCCCTGCCCGGACGCATGATGATCAGCGCCCTGTCCAATAACAGTGACCACGGCGGGCGTACGGCGTTGGTGGAATACACCAATGAAGGGCAGTACGTGGCGACCTACTGGATGCCCACGGACGACAACCTCCAGGGCGCCCAAAAAACCGGCAACTTTGCGGACGGCTACGGCTATGACGTACGCTTCCTGCCGGCCAAGAACCTGATGGTGACGACGTCCTTTACGGGCTGGTCTAACTACATGATGGACTTCGGCAAGATGCTCGGGGATGCGGAGGCCATGAAGCGCTTCGGCAACACGGCGGTGGTCTGGGACCTGCACAAGCGTCAACCGCTGAAGGTCTTTGACGTGCCCGGGGCGCCGTTGGAGATCCGCTGCGCCTGGGGCAACAATTACTGCTTCACGACCACCGCACTGACCTCAAAGATCTGGCTCATCTACGAGGACCAAGACCAGGGCTGGACGGCCAAGGAGGTCGGCACCATCGGAGACCCGTCGAAGATACCGCTGCCGGTGGCCTTCTCCATCAGCGCCGATGACCGCTACCTGTGGGTAAACACCTTCATGGACGGATCCACCCGGCTCTTTGATATCTCTGATCCGTTTAGCGCCAAGCTGGTAAATACCTTTAAGATCGGCTCCCAGGTGAACATGGTCTCCCAGAGTTGGGATGGGAAACGGGTCTATTTCAGCTCGTCGCTCCTGGGCAACTGGGACAAGAAGGGCGCCGATGATCAGCAGTTTTTCAAGATGTACCATTGGGACGGCAAGGAGCTGAAGCCGGGCTTCGCCATCGACTTTTACGCCGAGAAACTGGGCCGCGCCCACCTGATCACCTTCAACTCCCGCGCTCTGTTCCAGAGCAACATTGCGGAGCCTGGGGACCGGGATAGCACAGGCCCGCGGCTGGTTGGTGGCCGGGGGGAGTGATACCTTCGGTTGAATCCCGTGTGTCGCGGGTTGACAGGCGGGCTCGGCTGACCCTACTGGTACTGGCGGGCCTGTGGGGTCCCGCCTCGGCCGCCGAGCCTCCGCCGGTCCTGGCCCCTGGCTATGGGCCCCTGGCCTTTGCCGCCCCGGAACCGGGGAGCTACCGCCTGCCGCCCATCGGGCCGGCGGCCGACGGTACCGTGCTCAAGAGCGATGGCCAGCCGGTCCGGCTGCACCAGCTCTTTGACGGCCGCTATGTGATCCTGAGCTTCATCTACAGCAGCTGCGACGATGCGAACGGTTGCCCACTTGCCACTGCCGTCCTCTATCGCCTGTTCCGCACCCTGAAGGCCGACCCGGATTTGGCCGGCCAAATACGGCTTTTGACCCTGAGCTTCGATCCGGAAAACGACTCCCCCGAGGTTATGCGGCTCTATGGCCAGGGGTTTGTGGGCGGTCCACCCGATTGGTCCTTCCTTACGGCGGAGTCCGATGCGTCCCTGGCACCAGTGCTCGAGCGCTATGGTCAGGCGGTGAATCGGGTCCTGGACCGGGAGGGTCGGGACACCGGGCGCATCGCCCATGTGCTGCGGGTTTTCCTGATCGATCGGGACAAGCGCCTGCGCAATATCTACAGCGTCTCCTTCCTGCACCCGGATTTGGTACTCGCGGACTTGCGTACCCTGCTGCTGGAGGAGCAACAGGCCCGGGTGTCCGGACTAGCGGCCAAGACCCCCCAATCGCGTACCCGGGAACTGTTGGCCCAGGCAGCCCGTCCCCCTCTGGGCTTGCCGCCGCTGCCGGTTCTCACGGATCAGCCCCTCACCGCCGCCCGCGTCGACCTGGGTCGGCGGCTTTTTTTCGACCGTCGGCTCTCCGCCAACGGCACCCTCTCCTGTGCCCTGTGCCACATCCCCGGTCAGGGCTTTACCAACCGGGCAATGGCCCGTGCCCAGGGCCTCCAAGGGCGTGCGCTTCGCCGCAACACCGCAAGCCTCTTCAACCTGGCCTATGTGGACCCCCTGTTCCCGGACGGGCGGGAGCGCGCCCTGGATACCCTCACCTGGGCGGAACTCCTGGACCTGGACCGGATGGGCAACCGCTCCATCGCCCTGGTCCTGGACCAACTTCAGGACCTGCCGGACTACCATGGACTATTCGAGACTGCCTTCGGGGGCCGCGGCCCGGGGTTGGAGACGGTCGGGGCCGCCATGTCGGCCTATCTGCGTACCCTGGTCTCTGGCAACGCGCCCTTTGATCGCTGGTACTTCGGCCGCGAACCGACGGCCATGGGGCCCAGCGCCCAGCGCGGTTACGCGCTCTTCACCGGCCGCGCCGGCTGCAGCGGGTGCCACACCCTGGGCAAGGATAACGCGTTGTTCACGGACAACCGCCTGCACGACACGGGGATCGGCTGGTCCCACTCCATGGGTCGCAACGCCCGGCCGCCGGTGCTCGAACCCATTCCCGGGTTGCGCATAGAGGTCGACCTGGCCGCCCTGACTGGCACTGCGGAGCGACCGTATAACGATCTGGGTCGCTATGAAGTGACCCAGGACCCGGCGGACCGCTGGCGCTTTCGCACCCCGGGACTGCGCAATGTGGCCCGCACCGCCCCCTATATGCACGACGGCAGTCTGTCGGATCTGGCCGCCGTGGTGGCCTACTACGACAGCGGCGGCCACCCTCACCCGGGTCAGGACTCCGGAATCAAACCCCTGGATCTTTCGTCCCAGGATCAGGCCGACCTGGTGGCCTTTCTGGAGGCCCTGACGGGGGACAACCTGGACCTGATCGCGGCGGACGGCGCGGCCGCCCCGGTGGGGGTACCGGGGGTTGGACCCTGAAGGTTCGGTGTCGTCGCTGGACGCAGAGAGAGTTATTGTCCGCAAATGAACGCGAATCGGGTTCAAAGTGAACGGGATTAACGGGTCGGCCGGCGATGGGTTCCCTGGCCGGACCTTGTTTGGATTGGTCTTGCTGTTGGCGGTTACCCCAACGGGCGGGTTTGCGGCCGTGGATGGGCCGGGGGACTATCGGGAGGGCTACGAGGGTGCGGACTATCGCACCCGCTCGATCGCGCTGAGCGCCCGGGTCGGGCAGGCTGCCGATCTGCTGAGGATCGCCGAAGTCCCGCCCCTGGGCCTGCCGCCTGTCCCGATCCCTGCGGACAACCCCCTGACTCGCGAAAAGATTGCCTTAGGACGCAAGCTTTTCTTCGACCGCCGCCTGTCACTCAACGGCACCCAGTCCTGTGCCATGTGCCACATCCCCGAGCAGGGCTTTACCAACAACGAACTGGCCACGGCGGTGGGCCTGGAGGGGCGGGACGTCGGGCGCAACGCCCCCGGCCTTTACAACGTCGCCTACCTCAAGCGGCTTTTTCACGACGCCCGGGAGCGCACCCTGGAGCACCAGGCCTGGGCGCCAATCATCAATCCCCTGGAGATGGCCAACCCGTCCATGGGCCTGGTGCTGGAGCGCTTGCGCACCCTGCCGGACTATGGGGGCCTGTTCGAGTCCGCCTTCGGCGGCCAGGGCCCAGGCATGGACGCCTTGGGGATGGCCATTGCCAGCTACGAGCGCACCCTGCTCGTCGGCAATTCAGCCTTTGACCGCTGGCACTACGGGGGCGAGTCGGACGCCCTGGGCGAGACGGCGCGCCGCGGTTTTGCCCTGTTCACCGGGTCGGCCGGATGCAGCGGCTGCCACCTGATCGGTGAGCACCATGCGCTCTTTACCGATGAGGGGCTCCATAACACAGGAGCCGGCGCTACCAAAAGATCGGATGCGGTGGCGCAGACGCTGCGGGTCCAGCTTGCCCCGGGGGTCTATGGCGAAGTCCCTGCGGCGACCGTGAATGCCGTCTCCCGCCCGGAGCGGGGCCAGGACCAGGGTCGCTACCAGATTACCCAGAATCCGGCGGATCGTGGGCGTTTCCGCACCCCCAGTCTGCGCAATGTTGCACTGACCGCGCCCTACATGCACGACGGGTCCCTGCGCACCCTGGCGGACGTGGTGGCCTTCTATGACCGGGGCGGCCTGCCCAACCCCTTGCAGGATCGTCGAATCCGCCCCTTGGGGCTCAGCCGCGGGGAGCAGGCGGACCTGGTCGCCTTCCTGAACGCCCTCACCGGCGACTATGAGCCACTGGTTCGGGACGCCTTCGCGGCCCCAGTGGGGGATTGGGGGGCGGCTAGGACCGAGACTCCCTGATGCCAAGCCTGACGACCGGAAAACTTAGGCCCAAACCAGTACCTCGCCACGGCCGTCATAGCCCAGATCGCCGAGCCAGCGGCGGACTCGAGTCCCGCGGCCCTGTATCTGTGAGAAGGGACCGCCGGCGGCTGCCAGTTCCCGGCTCAGGAGGGTTAGAAAGCCCAGATCCCGGGTGCCGTTGTCGTTGAAGGTGGGGGGAAGTTGCGGTTCCCTGGTCAGCAGCAGCGTGCCGCGGCGCATGGCAAAGCCCGGGTTGGCGCCCGTGCGGCCCAGGACCAGGATGGTGCCTGCCACCAGGCGCGAGCCGCAATAGCCCCCGGCATCCCCGGCGATCAGGATCTCACCGCGGCGCTGGTGGTCCCCGACCCGGTCCCCCGCATTGCCCAAGACCTCAATGCGGCCGCCGCGCAGTCCGCGCCGCTCGCCGGGGATGGCGCCGCCCAGGAAGTCCCCAGCATTGCCCTGGATACGCAGGGTCCCGCCGGACTGGCCGCTGCCGGCGAAGGGGCCGGCGTCCCCATCGACCTCAATCAGGCCGCCGCGCAGGTTCCGGGCCAGATAGGCCCCAGCACGACCCTCGACCCGGATGCGGCCGCGGGTCATGCCGGTCCCGATGCCGTCTAAGCGATCACTCTGGGAGCGGATCAAAAGGTCGTCCGTGTCCGTGCCGGTCAGGTTGAACAGGTCCCCGGTCTCGACTTTCTGGTTGCCGACCCACAGGGGCAGACGCCGGATCGCATCCGCCGACAGGCCCCCGAGGCGGTCCGGGGTGAGGACCGACAGGTCCAGACGCGGGGTCGGCGGCGCAAGCAATTGCAGTGTGAGGCGGCTCACGCGACCAACTCCCGCAGGTGGAAGTGGTACTGCCCGAGTTTGCCGCCGTAGTTGCCGGCGGAGATGCGTACCACACCGGACTCGGCACCCAGCGCGCAGATGGCCGCGACGCCGACCCGGGTGGCCTCGCGCACGTCCGCCTCGGTGAGTCCATTGATGACGATCTCCAGCACCGCGCCGACATTGTCAGACAAGCGGGTCTGCACCAGGCCGCGCAGGGTCGGGCAGAAGGCGTCGTTGGTCGAGGCCATCAGGGCCTTGTACTTGGAGCCGACCTTGGAGCCGGAGCGGGCGATGCCGCCGGGAAAAGGCAGTAGCACATTGGGCAGACGGCGGATGGCGGTCACCGCTGCCTCGCAGGCGGCCAGGGCCTGGAGCAGGGTGCGGGCCAGGATTAGGAAGTTGCCGCCGCCGACTGCGCTGGTGCGGGCCGTGACTTCCTCGCACAGGAATTCCCCGTCCATCACCGGCACCCGCCAGAAACGCCGGCCACCGATGCGTTTGGCGATCTGCCAGCCGTCTCCGAAATAGCGCAGGTTCTTGCCCAAGGGCACGGGCTTCTCACTGGTCATGCCGGAGAAACAGGCCGTGGTCGGGCAGGTCAGCACGCACTGCCCAACCCGACGTTCGACCTGCTTCTCCAGTTCCTTGCCCGACATGGCGAACAGCAGGACGCTGACCCCAGGACGACCGTCCGGGGTCTGCTCCGGGGCGAGTTCGGTCTCGATTCCGGCCTCAGCCCCGCAGCCGATGACTGAGGTGGCGAACCCGGTCATGGTCTCCCCCGCGACCCGCGCCCAGCAGGGGTTGATGGCGGTGACGATGAGGCGCGTCGCATTCATCCCGAAGGCCTCGGCGAAGGTGTCCTCGATTTCGATGCCGTTCTTGATCATTTCACGCATCGCCGCGCGGCCGACAGGGGTGGACGTTCACCGGGCTGCCGATGCCCTCGGCCATCTCGCTATCAGAGATGCGGAAGTTGGCGAGCCGAATACTGTGATAGCGATCGAACCAGCCGCCCAGGCGCTGTTCGATGCCGGGGTCGAACGTGGGACGTACCACCTGGGTGCTGCCGCGGACGACCTGGGTGACCGCGCCCTCCTCGACCACTACCTCGCCGCCCTTGAAGACCAGCATGGGTCGGGCGAAGGTCTGCTCCGGGTCCGCCAGGTCATGGTACACGGTGATGTCCGCGCGGGCGCCGGGAGCCAAGTGACCGCGGTCGGCGAGCCCCAGGATGCGGGCCGGGGCGGCACGGGTCATGATGGCGATCTCGTAGCGGCTGTATTCCCGGGTCAGTGAGCCGAGGCAACTCATGGCGGCGGCCTCGGGGTTGATCCGGGCGAGCTGGTCGTTGCGGAAGCCCCGGTCCATCAGGAGGCGGATCAGCCGCGGATAGCTGGTGAAGGGGGCGCCGTTGGGGTGGTCCGTGGTCAGGAAGACCCGCCAGGGGTCATCCACCAGCAGGAAGAGTTCAAGGCCAATGGCCCACTGGAGGGCGTTGACGAAGTTCTGGTCCCGATAGCGGAAGGGCACGACCCCGCAGCCCGCATCGCATTCGATGTCCATGCAGGTCCATTTGCGCGGGTGGGCGTGGTGGCGGTTCGCGTGCTGACGCATGGTGTCGCCGGAGACCGTCACGGTCTGGCCGAACATGATCTGACCGACGTCTATAGTCACGTTTTTCTGGCGGTTTACGGCCGTCGCGATCTCCGTCGCCGCGGATGAGAAGCGTCGGTCGCCTTCAGTTCCATAGGTGTGGAACTGGATATGGGTCAGATGGATGGGGAAACCCTCTGCGGCGTCCATGGTGGCGAGGGTGGATTCATGGTTGCCCGGCACGCCCAGGTTGCTCGCATGCACATGCAGCGGATGGGGGACCCCGAGTTCTGCCACCGCCCGGCTGAGGGTCCGGACGATGTCACGGGGGGTCAGCGGGTAGTGGGGGTGCCGCTCGTCCACGTCGAGCTTGCGGGCATTGAACTTAAAGGCGCTGATGCCCCCCGGGTTGACCACCTTGATGCCAATGCACTGGGTAGCGTGCAGGGTCCAGGCCACATAGTCGTTGATAACCGCCTGGTCCACTCCCTCACTCATGAGTTGCAGCAGCAGGTCGTCATTGCCCAG
Organism: uncultured Gammaproteobacteria bacterium; assembly: GCA_963733415.1. GTDB lineage: Bacteria > Pseudomonadota > Gammaproteobacteria > Chromatiales > Chromatiaceae > Thiodictyon. Next base: position 67,765 of record CAVTDM010000011.1, read on the forward strand.
CATGGCGTAGCCGCCGGTGTCCAGGAGGGGCGTGTCCGCCATCTCCATGTGGGCCTGACGGGCGTTCACCGGCACCACGGCGGGCTCGAAGGCGGTGGTGTAGCCCATCTCCGCGTAACGGTAGCCGGCGGCCAGGGTCGAAGGCGCCGCGTGCCCGCCCCCGGAGCGGGTCAGGGCCGTACGCTGGCGGACCCGGGCACGCTGATCCTCCGGCAGCATGGTGCGGGCGATGTTGACCTTGCCCCCGCCGATATGGGTGTGAAGGTCGATAGCCCCCGCCATAACCAGTTTGCCGGTCAGATCATGGGTACGAGCGGGGGTCTCCCCGGGCGGGGACGCGACCATCTGCCCGTCGCGGATATAGAGGTCGCGAACCTCGCCATCGATCCCCTGGGCGGGGTCGTAGAGCCGGCCGCCGGCGAGTCTGGTCAACACTGGCAGGGGTCTCCGCTCATACGCTCACTCAGCATCCTGATGACCTGGGCCACCGAGGGCAGGCCAAGGTTCCGCACCTGCCCCAGGGGTAAGGGGCAGACCGCATCGGTGCGGTACCAGTGCCCGGGGTGGTCGAGGCCCGGCAAGCCCACGGGGATGAAAACGTCCGGCCGCTGGGCCAGGGGCATCCCGGGGTAACCCAGGACGACTGTCGGGCGCACCGTAACGGGCGGCGGGGTGGGGTTGGCTGCCGGGAGTGCCTGGACCCATAGCAGCAGGTCACACTGGTCTCGCGCCAATACGTCCTGGTGCCGGTACAGGTGAGGCTCGTAGCGCAGCCGGTCCTGCTGGCGCCCGCTGCGGAGCGGATAACCGGTCTGCCAGGTACAGACCTGATTGACCGTGATGTCCCCGAGGGTTCCGGCCAGGGGCAGGGCGGCGGCTCGGGTGGTCTGATTGAGGTCCCGGACCAATTCCACAAGCGCCTGGACTGTTAGCTCCGCATGCGCGAAGGCGAGCTCACCAGCGGCCCAGGTGACCACCCCGTAGCGGCTGGCCTGCAGAAGCCCGGCCAGGTCGAGCAACTGGTGTCCCGCGACCCCGGGGATGGCGTCGGCGCGCACCGGCCGCCCGGCGATCAGACCCCGGAGCAGGCCGCAGACCCCGGCCAGATCGTGCAGTTGGGCCGGGATGACGACTGGGTTGAGTGCCGCGACCTCGGGGGCCAGTTGCCCCGGATCCCAGGGTCCGAGCAGCACCAGGGTGCGCTGATCGGGGGGCGAGAATAGGGCCTCGGGGGGGAAGAACACCCGTTCCAGGAGCCTTGGGAAACGTTGCAGGCACTCGCTGCCCGCGACCAGAATCAGGTCCGCCCGGTTGCGCACTTCGGTCAGGGTTGCGGTCATCCAGCCGCCGTCCTGCAAGACCAGCAGGTTACGCAAGAGGGCGTCGCCGCCCACGTGATCGACCAGGGCGCCGCAGCGGTCAGCCAGGTCCATGCAGGCGCGCATCCCGCTGACGTCGGTCACCAAACCGCTGAACAAGGGCGCCCGCGCGCCCGCGACGAGCGCGGCACCGGCGGCGATGGCCGCGTCCAATCCGACCGGTTGACCCCGGACGGTCGGCAACCCGGCGGGCTGACTCAGGGCCGTGGCAAAGGCGGTGCGGGCGACGCTGCACCCATTTGCCAGGACCGGCAGACCTCCGGCGTCCGGTGTAATTTGCAGGTCGTCGCAGGCCAGGCCGCAGAAGGGGCAGGTCAAAGTCCCCGGTTGGCTAGCGCCGTCAGTCGTCCACATTCTGATGCGTTCATTGATGGAGTAACCCTTCAGTACCTCAGGAACCGTGCCAGCGACTGGCTGGAAGGGCAGGGCCTTTCCAGCCGCGGTTCCGAATGGCCGTCGCCGGCCCCGAGTGTCTCCTGCCCACGGCGCCCGGGTGACAGAATGATGCAGCACGGGGACAGGGGTCAGGGGCGACTCGACTCTCGCCACGACCTAGCGCCGCTCCTGTCCGGCGGGACCTGGCGGGGGCGTGAATCCCATCACCCAGCCAGGGGGCATGAAAAATGCTTGACCCGCACCCATCCACAGTTGCTCTAAAGAAATTACCCCAGCCCAATGCCCGCGCTGATCCTGAAAGAAGCCTCCTTGATGAACCGCCCCAGCTCCGTGACGCACCCGTGGGTCCAGATTGAGGCCCCGGCGCGGTTGCATCTCGGATTTCTGGACTTGCACGGTGGTTTGGGGCGGCGCTTCGGCAGCCTGGGGCTCGCCATCGATGCCTTCGCCACTCGACTACGAGCAGAGCGGGCTGGGACGTTGAGCGCCGAGGGTCCGGGGGCGGCGCGTGCCCTGTCTTACGCCCGGGCCTACGCGGCGGCGCGGGGCCTGGCAGGCGGGGCACGCATCCGTCTGAGCGAGGCGATCCCGGATCACGCGGGTCTCGGCTCTGGTACCCAGATGGCCCTGGCGGTGGGCACTGCGCTGGAGCGGCTACTCAGTCCGACCCGCGGGGCGCCGGCGGCGGATGGCCGTGCGATTGCAGACACCCTGGGCCGGGGTCAGCGTTCCGGGATCGGCATCGGCACCTTCGATGGGGGCGGATTCATCGTCGATGGCGGGCGGGGTGAGCTTTCGGCGGTGCCGCCGTTGGTGATGCGTCTGGCCTTTCCTGCCAACTGGCGGGTCCTGTTGCTGTTGGACCAGCGGGGTCAGGGGCTCCACGGGGAGCGGGAGGCGCGCGCCTTCGCCAGACTCCCTGAGTTCCCCGCCGCCACCGCCGGGCACCTGTGTCGCCTGCTGCTGATGCAGTTGGTGCCGGGTCTGATCGAGGGGCGGTTGCCGCCGGTGGCCGACGCCATCGGTCAGATCCAGCGGGCGGTAGGTTCACACTTTGCCCCCGCCCAGGGCGGCTGTTTCGCTTCCCCGGCGGTGGCCGCGGCCCTGGACTGGGCCAGTGGCCACGGCTTCCCGGGCAATGGGCAAAGCTCCTGGGGGCCGACCGGGTTCATCCTGACCGCAGACCCGGAGCAGGGCCGATGGCTGGAGCAGAATCTGAAGCGGCGCTTCGGCGACCTGTCGCCCCTGCGCTATCGGCTGGCGGCCGGGCGCAACCAGGGCGCTGGCGTGGACGCCGGCCCTGACCGGGATCAGGACCAGGAGCAGGCCCCGTTCCAGTCCTTCCGCAGTCAATGACCGAACACACAAGGCCTTCAACATCGCCCATCACCATGGAAAAGCCCTACCTCCTGCACATGATCACGGCGGCGAAGAATCTTAGCCCCTTCGACGTCAACATGGCCTATGACGCGGGTTGGACCGCCTGCACGCCCTATACCCAGGTGACCCTTGAGGAGGTTGCCGGCCTGACTCAGGACGCGATCTTTTCTCGCGGGCCCAAGGGGGTAGCGCGTACCGGCATTTTCCTGGGCGGGCGTGATATCCACCTCGCCCTGGATATGCTCGCTGCCGCGCGCGCCGCCATGGTGCCCCCCTTTGAAGTGTCGGTCTGCGCGGACCCGAGCGGTGCCTTCACCACCGCGGCGGCCATGGTCGCCGGGGCTGAGTCTTGGCTACGCCGGGGTCACGGGCTGGAATTGCCGGGCCGGCGGGTCCTGATCTTCGGCGGCACCGGGCCCGTGGGTTCGGCCGCCGGCATCCTGGCGGCCCGCGCCGGGGCCGAGACCCTGCTCCTGAGCCATTTCAGCCTGGCGCGGGCGGAGGCGGCGGCGCGTGACTGCAGTCAGCGCTACGGCGTGAACCTCGCCGGGGCGGACGGGAGCAGCGAGGCCAGCATCCGGGATCTGATGGCCGGCGCGGACTTAGTCTTCAACGCGGCGGCGGCGGGGGTGCAGGTTTTGAGTACCACCCAACTGGTGGCGGGCAGCCGGCTGAAGATCGCCTGCGACGTGAATGCGGTGCCCCCGGCGGGGATCGAAGGGGTGGGGGTGATGGACAACGGGGTTCCGATCCCCGATTCCCCCAGCGGTGCTCTGGGTCTGGGGGCCCTGGCCGTCGGCAACACCAAGTACAAGGTCCAGCAGGCGCTCCTGCGCCAGATGCACGAGGCCGGTTCGCCCCAATACCTGGGGCTGGACGAGGCTTTCGCGGCGGCCCGTCGGCATGCGGCCTGAACCCCGAAACCTCCTGCTGGTCGGGACCACCGCCCGGGCCCTGGCCGAGTCGGCAATCCGCGGCGGGTTCCGTGTCCACTGCCTGGATGGCTTCTGCGATGAAGACACCCTGGCCCTGGGGTCTTGCACCCGGATGCCGCTGCTCGCGGGTGAGGCGGGCTGGGGTCTGGATTCGGCCGCGCTGGGCTCCGAGATTCGCCGGCTTGCGGCGGCCGACGGCGATCTGGGGCTGGTCTATGGGTCTGGACTGGAGTCGTCACCGGCGGTCTTGTCGGCCTTGCCGGCCGGAGTGCGACTCCTTGGGAACGACGCCGCGGTCCTCGCCCTCTTGGCCGATCCGGTCCGGCTTTTCATGTTGTTGAGGCGACTGGAGATACCCCACCCGGAGACCCGATTGGACCCGCCTCCGGCTGGGGATGCAGCGCCCTGGTTGCTGAAGGCGTGTGGCGGGAGCGGCGGCCTTGGGGTGCGTCCCTGGCGGGATCGCAACATGCGGCCCGAGGGTCCCCACTATTTCCAGCGCCGACTTGACGGGGACCTGATGTCCGTCCTCTTTATCACTGACGGGACCGCGTTGGAGGTCATCGGCTACAACCGCCTGCTGGTGGCGGACGGCGGGGCTGATCAGCCCTTCCTGTACGGCGGGGCGATCGGTCAGGCGACCCTGGCCAATCCGGTGCGTGAGGCGGTCGCCGGTTGGGCCAAGGCCCTGGTGGGGGCATTGGGCCTGTGCGGTCTCAACAACCTGGACTTCATCCTGCAACAGGGGCGGGCCTACCTGTTGGAACTTAACGCCAGGCCATCGGCGACCCTCAGCCTCTACGAGGGTCAGCGTGCGGGGGGATGGGTCAGCCAGCATGTGCGCGCCTGCCTCGGCGCCTTACCCGCGCCGTCATGGCGTCCCGCGGAGCGCATCTGCGGCCAGCGGCTTGTCTATGCCCCGACCGACCTGCGCATACCCGCTGCGGTGGTCTGGCCCGACTGGTGTCGTGACCGGTCGGCGGCGGGCACCCTGGTGCCGCTGGGCGCGCCCCTGTGCACCGTGCTGGCGGATGGCCCGGAGGTCGAGGGGGTGGAGTCGTTGCTAGCGGCGCGAGCAGGAAGGATGCTGGCCCTGATCGATGAGCGTAAGAGCCATGAATGAGCCCCACCTGAGTCTCAACGCCCTGGCCGCCCCCCTGGTCGATGCCCTGGTGGCGGATGCGCAGGCACTGCGACTGGGGCTGACCCGTCTGGATAGCGGCTGCCTGGTGGTCGACGGTGGCATCAATGTCCGCGGCGGCCTGGAGGCTGGCCGGCGCATCGCCGGGATCTGTCTCGGCGGACTCGGCCAGGTCGCCCTGGGCGGCGGTCATGCGGTCGGTGGTCCGGTCGGCGATTGGCCGATCGCGGTGCAAGTTCATACCGCTGACCCGGTGCTCGCCTGTTTGGGGAGCCAGTACGCGGGTTGGAGCCTGAGTCACGGCGAGGACAAGGGCGCCTTCCACGCGCTGGGCTCAGGTCCCGGCCGCGCGCTCGCCGGAAAGGAGCCCCTGTTCGCGGAACTGGGCTACCGGGACCAGGCCGGGCGGGCCTGTCTGGTGTTGGAGGTCGACCGCGTGCCCCCGCACTGCTGGTGGAGAAGATCGCCGCCGATTGTGGTATCAGGCCCGCCGACCTTACCCTGATCCTCACTCCCACCCGCAGCCTGGCCGGTACCGTCCAGATCGTGGCGCGGGTGCTGGAGGTCGCCCTGCACAAGGCCCATACCCTGGGCTTCGACCTGCACGCCATTTGCGACGGGCTAGGCAGTGCCCCTCTGGCGCCGCCGGCACCGGACTTCGTGACCGCCATGGGCCGGACCAACGACGCCATCCTCTTCGCCGGTCAGGTGCATCTTTTCGTCACTGGTGGGGATGAGGCTGCCGAGGACCTGGCGAATCGCCTGCCGAGCGGCGCCTCCCGGGACTATGGCCGACCCTTCGCGGAAGTCTTTAAGGCCTACAAGTACGACTTCTTTCAGATCGATCCCCTACTGTTCAGCCCGGCCCGCATTCGGGTTACGAACCTGGACAGCGGTCGGACCTTCAGCGCCGGACGGATCGATCCGAATCTGCTGGCGACCTCCTTCGGCATTACCCCATGACCCCGGTGCGCCTCCCCCGGCGGCCCAGGGCGGTGCCCGCCGTCGCCATCTTCACGGACGATCCCGGCTGGCATGGGGCGCGGCTCCGCGGGGCGCTGGCCGAGCGCGGCTGGGAGGGACGTTATGTCTCGCTTCAGTCATGCCACTTCGATCTGGCGGCCGGGCGCGTTGGTCTCGTGATCCCCGGATTCACCGGCCTGCCGGATGCCGCTTTCGTCCGCGGTGTCCCGGGCGGGACCCTGGAGGAGGTTGTCTACTATCTGGACGTGCTGCACGCCCTGCACCGGCTCGGCGTCCTGGTCCACAACGACGGCCGCGCCATCGAGCGCAGCGTCGACAAGGGCATGACCAGTTTCCTGCTCCATACCGCGGGCATCCCCACGCCCCCGGCCTGGGTCATTCGGGACCTGCCAGTCGCCCAAGGTCTGGTCGACCGGGAACTGGCGGACGGCCACGCGTTGGTGCTCAAGCCACTCTTCGGGTCCCAGGGGGAGGGACTGCGCCGCTTGGCTCGCGACGGGGACTCCGTCCTGCCAGACCAGGCTGACACCAACGGCATCTATTATCTCCAGCGCTTTGTCCGCGGGGCCACGGTCGAGGCCCAGGATTTTCGGGTCTTTGTGATCGGGGGGCGGGCGGTGGCGGCCATGCGCCGATCCGCCGCCCAGGGCTGGATCACCAATGTGGCCCAGGGCGCCAGTTGCCACCCGGCGGACCTGGCGCCGGACCTCAAGGCGCTGGCCGAAGCCGCCGCGGTGACCCTGGAACTGGCCTATGCCGGGGTCGATTGCCTGCGCGACGCGGCGGGCCGGGTCTGGGTGATCGAGGTCAATGGGGTGCCGGCCTGGAAGGGGCTGCAGCAGGTGTGTGGGCTCGACATCGCCGGGGCACTGGTCGCCGACCTGCTTGGTCGCCAGCGCGGCGTGTCCCGGATGGGCTTGGTCGGATGAGCCCGGGCACCTGGGTCGCAAGCGGGATCGGGGCGCGCCGCTGGTTTGCCGCCGAGGCCTATCAGGAGGTGTGCGCCCTGGAACTCGCGGCACTCAAGCCCGGCAATGTCCACCGCGCGGCCGCCGGTCACGGCATGACGGTCGCGGATTTCCTGACCAGTGCCGAGGTCAGCGCCGGCCCCCTGACCGCGCCCGATCTGGGGCTGGGGGAACGCGTCTATCGCGCGGTCGCCGCCACCCGGGCCGCGGTCGGCTGCAACACCAACCTGGGGATTTGTCTGCTCTGCGGCCCCCTGCTCCAGGCCGCCCTGGACCCGGCCGCGTCTGGCAGCCTGCGGGGGCGGCTGGAGCGGGTCCTGGCCGCGGCAGACCGGCAGGACATGGACTGGCTCAACCAGGCCATCCGGCTCGCGGCCCCCGGTGGGCTGGGCGAAGCCGTCACGCACGACGTGGCGGAGGCGGCGAGTGCCACCCCGACGGAGGTCATGACCCAGGCCGCTCACCGGGACCGGATCGCCCGCCAGTACGCCGAGGGCTACCGAGACCTCTTCGACCGGGCGCTGCCCCTGCTCGCGGCCTTGGAGAGCCGCTGGCGGGACCCGGCCTGGGCCGCGGCAGGCCTCTACCTGGATTTCCTAGGGCGGTTCCCGGATACTCATGTGGCCCGTAAGTTTGGCGCCGACCAGGCGGCGGCAGTGGCCCGCCGGGCTGCCCCCGTTGCCGCCGCCCTGACCCGGGCGGCCCGCCCCGAGGTCTATCGGGAAGATCTCTTGCGATTGGATCGGGAACTCAAGGCGGCAGGGATCAACCCGGGAACCTCCGCGGACCTGACGGTGGCCTGCCTCTTGATTTCCCGGCTCCAACCCCTGTGTCCCTGTTCGTTATCTGCGGCGGACGCCCGCCGCATTCCTGCTGCCGGACCGGTTCGCCCGGCCCGGTACCTTCATGCTGAGAAACCTGAAAACCTGAGGAGAGAGTGCAATGGCAAAGATCAACAAGACCCTGGTCGGTGAGTCGCTGGTCGGTGATGGCAATGAGGTCGCCCACATCGACCTGATCATGGGCCCGCGAGGCTCCGCCGCGGAGACTGCCTTCTGCAACGGCCTGGTGAATAACAAGGACGGCTTCACCGGTCTGCTGGCCGTGGTCGCCCCCAACCTGCCCTGCAAGCCCAGCACCCTGATGTTCAATAAGGTCACCATCAAGGGGGCCAAGCAGGCGGTGCAGATGTTCGGCCCCGCCCAGCGGGGTGTGGCGATGGCGGTGGCCGACTGCGTGGAGGACGGCACCATCCCAGCCGATGAGGCCGATGACATCTTCATCTGCGTCGGCGTCTTCATCCACTGGCAGGCGGAGGACGACGCCAAGATCCAGGACTACAACTACCAGGCAACCAAAGAGTCCATCAAGCGCGCCGTGGCTGGCGAGCCCAGGGCCGCCGACGTGGTGAAGCAGAAAGCCAGCGCTGGTCATCCGTTTGCTGCCCACCTCTAGCCCCACGCGGGGCCGGGCTTAGTCCCGGCCCTGCGAAGTTTAGGATTCATGAACGATTGCGTTTGTGTTTAACCTGTTCTTGACTCGTTCCTTAGTTCGCTCAGTTCTCGAATGCGTTTTCTAACTAACCCCTCGTGGAGCCTGGCATGACGAGCCTGGAACAGCGCACCGAGTCGCCCCGGGAGGTCCCGGGACCGATCGCAGACGGTCTCACCCCCAGGAGTTTGCGCTGCGCCATCACCTGCCCCTGGAACTGGTCGTCGGGCCGGCGGACCTGGACCGAGCGGACCCGATCGCCGACTACCCGACTCCTCGGGGCTGCCCCTCGGAGCACGCCCGGGCGTTGTTGCGGGGTCTCACCTGGGCCGGGTTGGTGCGGGAGGCGGGCGATTTCGTCCTGATCCCGGGGGAGGTGCGGCGGCTCGATCTGTTGCTATGGGACCTGGCCGGCTTGGGCGACTTCGGCTTCCGTTACCGTCAGGACTACGCCTACGACGGCGTGGCCCACCGGGTGGTGGCCCATAACCGGCTCAAGGCCCCCAAGGTCCACCTGGAGCGCCTGTCTCTCCTGCGGCTGGTGCCGGTGCCGCCGCCGGATTTCCTGCTGAGCCTGGCGGTCTTCGTTGCCCATGCGGCCGAGTGCCAAGCGGGCTACTTCTTTCTGGAGTTCCCGGACGCCGCGGAGGGTCGATGGGTTGCCACCGAACTGTTGCGTCACCGCGTACGGGTCAAGGAACTGGATGGAGCGGACCGGCCCGGGGGCCTGCTGCTGCGCACCTTCGCCCGGGAGGACGCCACTGGGCTCCTCGACTTGTTGCGGGCGCGGCTCGCGGAGATGCCGGGCGCCCTGGAGCGCTTCGAGCAGGTGACCCCGGAGGTCACTGTCTGCAAAGAACTGGTCTTCGACTCGGCCCACTTCATCACCGACCACCCGGCCAAGTGCTCCAACCTGCACGGCGGGCGGTACGCCCTGCACGTCAAGGTGTCCGGGCGGATCGACCCGGTAACCGGCTGCGTCGTGGATTATGGCTATCTCAAGCGGGTGACGACCCGCCAGGTGGTGGAGCGCTTCGACCACCACACCCTGAATTACTCGGCCCCGGAACTGGCCTGGCGCTCCAGTACCGAATTGCTCTGTGTCTACATCTGGGAGCAGCTTATCGACTACCTGCCGGGTCTGGCCGGGCTGGACCTGCATGAGACCACCCAGTCCTGGTGCAGCTACCGGGGGCCCAGCCTGGCGGAATTTCAGCGCCAGGGGTCAGATCCGGTGCTTGGGTGGTTTCAGGGGCCCTTGGGCGGGGCGCCACTGCGGGCGCTGATCCAGCCCACCCAGCGGTCTGGTTCCGCGTCCGCGGGATAGCCCCCTGGGGCAGCGGCGTTTAGCCGCCATGGGTCCTGGGCCGGAGCCTTGTCCGGGTGCGATAAACACGGGGAGGACATGTCGCGAGATCTGCGGCCCCCGGCGTCGCGAACGCCGTGCGGCGGGTCAGTTCTCGGAGGCATCCAGATCTCCCAAAAACTGCGCCGTGAGCTGCCCCTGGTGCAGGGCGGTGGAAACCAGGGCGCCGGCGATCCCGAGATCGCGCAGTCGGTTGAGGTCCCCGGGGCCGCGCACCCCGCCCGCGGCATAGACCCGGAGGGCGGGTGCCGAGCGCCGCAACCCGGCGAGTCGCGCGAGGTCTGGCCCCGCGCCGCTGCCGACGCGGCTCAGGGTCATGAGGATGACCTCAAGCGGCCACAGGTCGGGCCGGTCATGGAGTCCGGGCGGTCCCAGTGGTTGGTCCCCCCGGTAATCGAGTGACAGGATGGGGTCCGTCAGGGTCGCGCGCAGGGCCGTGAAGTGGCCCAGGTCGGCCAGGGATTCGCTACCGATCACCGGGCGCGCGAACCCGGTGACCCGGGCCAGGTCGCTCAGGCCGTTGTCGATCCACAGGGCGAGCCCCGGGTGCCGGCGCTGGAGGTCATCAAGGATCGCCAGGTGGCCGGGGCCCCCGCCGATGGCGTCCAGATCGGCGATGTACACGGTCGTGAAGGGATGCAGTTCCAAGAGGGCCGCGACGACTGCCTGGGGCGCGGCCGACGAACACAATGGGCTGCGGATCGGCGCGTAGGTGCCGCGATCCCCGAGCCGGGCGGCGACCACCAGGCCGCCTTTCAGGTCGATGACCGGAATCAGTTTCATTTCGATTCAGCCATGCGCGTCTTCGTCTTCGAATATGTGACCGGCGGCGGTCTGCTCGGCACCAGCATCCCGGCGTCCCTGGTCCGGGAGGGGGACCTGATGCTCCAGGCCCTGGTCTCGGACCTGGCCGCCCTGGAGGGTGTGCAGTGTCTCATCACCCGGGATGCCCGCCTGGGGCCGCCCCGCGTCCCCGCCGACTGTCGCCTCGTCCATCACGTGGCGGAGTTTCCCCAGGTCTGGTCCGAGACCCTGGCGGCGGCGGATGCGGTCTGGCCCGTCGCCCCCGAGCACCAGGGCACCCTGGAGGCGATCAGTCAGGCGATCCTGGCGGCGGATCGGGTGCTCCTCAACAGCAGCCCGGCGGCGGTGCGCACCGCTGCCAGCAAGCTTCAGACGCTGCGTCTGCTGGAGAGCCAGGGCGTTCCCGTAGTCCCCACCTTCGGCATGACGGACTCGCTGCCCTTGATCCCGGGACCCTGGGTGCTGAAACCGGACGACGGCGTCGGCTGCTTAGGCATTCGTCTGTGCCGGGATCAGGACGCCCTCTACCGGCACTGGGAGCACTTGGCGGATGGCCCTGCCTTCGTCGCTCAGCCTTTTGTCCAGGGCACCCCGGCGAGTCTCAGCCTGCTCGTCCGGGACGGGGATTTTGTCTTGCTGAGTGTCAATCGCCAGCGGATCGCCGTCATGGACGAACAGTTACTGTTGTTGGGCTGCGTGGTCAATGGTCTGGGGAGCGGGGACCCGCGTTTCCGCCGCCTGGCCGGGGACGTGGCCGCGGCCCTGCCTGGCCTCTGGGGGTATGTGGGGGTGGACCTGATCGCCACCCCGGACGGCCCGCGGGTGCTCGAGGTCAACCCCCGCCTGACGACCTCTTACGTTGGGCTGCGGGAATCCCTGGGGATCAACCCGGCGGCCCTGGTGCTGGATCTCCTGGCCGGGGACGGCCTCCACCAGGGAGCCGTGGACGGACTGGCGGTGGATGTCTGTCTGGAGGTTGCCGGTGCCGCCTGAGCGCTGCCTCGGTTGGGACCTGGGCGGTGCCCATCTAAAGGCCGTCCAACTCGGCCCTCGGGGTGGGGTGGAGACGGTGCGCCAGGTTCCCTGCCCCCTCTGGCAGGGGCTGGACCGGTTGGAGTCGGCCATCGACGCGGTACTGGAGGGCATTCCCGACCGGGCGACCCGTCACGCGGTCACCATGACCGGGGAACTGACGGACCTGTTCGAGAACCGGGCCCAAGGCGTGCGCGCCCTGGTCGACCGAATGCAGCAGCGCTTCGCCGGAGAGTCGATCCAGGTCTACGCCGGTCCCGCCGGACTGTTGGACCCGACTGCTGCCTTGCGCGAGGTCCATCAAGTCGCATCCGCCAACTGGATGGCGAGCGCGACCCTGGCGGCGACGCTGTTACCAGAGGGCCTGCTGGTGGACATCGGCAGTACCACCACGGACCTAGTGCCCTTCGGCGGTGGGCAAGTGATCGCCCGCGGCTACCACGACCATGAGCGCCTGGCCCGCGGCGAACTGATTTACAGCGGGGTCGTGCGAACCCCCGTAATGGCCCTCGCCCGGCGGGTGCCGTTCGGTGGGGACTGGGTCCCCCTGATGGCCGAGCACTTTGCGACCACGGCCGACCTCTACCGGCTGACTGGGGACCTGCCGGGCCATGCGGATCTGATGCCGAGCGCGGATGGGCGCCCCAAGACCCCGGTGGCCAGCGCTGGGCGGCTCGCTCGCCAACTGGGGCTGGACGGCAGCGCCGCGGACCCTCCGGCCTGGCGCCGACTGGCGGGCGTTCTCGCGGAGGTCCAGTTGCGGACCTTGGCGGACGCCTGTAACTGTCTGTACTCCCGGGGGGAATTGACCGCGGATGCCCCCGTCCTCGGCGCCGGGGTCGGGCGCTTCCTGGCCCGTCGCCTGGCTGAGCGGTTGGGGCGGGCCTACCAGAGTTTCGCGACCCTGTTTCCAGAGGCGCCAGTCGGCGCCCCCGACGTGGGGGACTGCGCCCCAGCAGCGGCAGTCGCCCGGCTGGCGATGGCGTGACCGAGTCAGAGAAAAAGTGCCAATACTGAACCGAAAAATGAACACGAAAGGATGAACTCGGTTATGCCACCCCAGGTTCTGGAACTGCCGTATCACCTCGACAGCGCCCCGCTGTTCGCGGCCCTGCGCGAGCGCCCCTGGCCCGTCTTCCTGGACAGCGGCCGGCCCCACTGCACCCAGGGTCGTTACGACATCCTGAGCGCGGACCCCAGCACGGTGCTGGTCACCCGCGGACAGCGGACCGAGGTGCATGCCGGTGGCCGTGTTCAGACCTCGCTGGCCGACCCTTTCGCGCTGGTGCAGGAATCCCTGGGCCCGCTGCGTCCCGGGGTCCCGGGTCTACCATTTAGTGGCGGGGCCATCGGCTGGTTCGCCTATGACCTGGCCCGTCGACTGGAGCGCCTGCCAAGCCTGGCGGTCGACGCCGAGGGCACCCCGGAGATGGCGGTGGGGATGTATGACTGGGCACTGGTGGTCGACCACGAAGCCCAACGGACCCGGTTGGTGGCCCAGGACCCGGCGGCGCTGGCCGAGTACCAGGGCCTCTTTGGGGCGGCCCTCGCCGGGCGCCGGCTCGGCCGGCCGCGCGCGCCTTATCGGGTGCTGGCGCCGGTAAGCCCCAACCTAAGCCATGCCCAATACCGCACCGCATTCGCCCGCATCCAGCACTACCTTCAGGAGGGCGACTGCTATCAGGTCAACCTCGCCCAGCGCTTCGCGGTGCCGGCCCAGGGGGACCCGTGGGACGCCTATTTGGACCTGCGGGCGATCAACCCGGCCCCTTTCGGTGCCTACCTGGGCGGCCCGGACTGTCAGGTGCTCTGCTCGTCCCCGGAACGCTTTCTTAAGGTGCAGGACGGCTGGGTGGAGACCAAGCCCATCAAGGGCACCCGACCCCGGGGGGCCGACCCCATCGAGGATCTGATGCTCGCCGGGGACCTCGCCGCCAGTCCCAAGGACCGGGCCGAGAACCTCATGATCGTCGACCTGCTCCGCAATGACCTCGGCAAGGTCTGCGCCCTGGGCAGTGTTGCGGTCCCCCAACTCTTCGCGGTGGAGTCCTTCGCCCGGGTCCATCACCTGGTGAGTACTGTCCGCGGCCAGTTGGCGGCGGGCCGGACCGCGGTGGACCTGTTGCGGGCCTGCTTCCCCGGCGGCTCCATCACCGGGGCGCCAAAACTCCGGGCCATGGAGATCATCGAGGAACTGGAATCCCACCGTCGCGGCATCTACTGCGGGGCCATTGGCTATCTGGGCTTCGACGGGGCCATGGATACCAACATTGCCATCCGCACCATGGTCCACTCCGCGGGCGTCACCCGTCTCTGGGCCGGAGGCGGCATCGTCGCGGACTCCCATCCCGAGTCCGAGTACCGGGAGACCTTCCACAAGGCCGCCCCCCTATTGGATCTCCTCGAACGGCGGCGACTGGCGCATGTGGGTAGTTAAGCTCGGCGGCAGTCTGGCCGCCTCCACCTATCTGGGTCCCTGGCTCGCGGCCCTGACGGGGCGCCGGGACCTGGTCCTGGTCCCGGGCGGGGGCCCCTTCGCAGATCAGGTGCGCGCGGCCCAACGGGACCTGGGCTTCGATGATGCCACCGGCCACCACCTGGCACTGCTCGCCATGGAGCAATACGGCCGGGTCCTGTGCGCCCTGGAACCCGGGTTGGCCCCCGCGACGCGCCTGACCGAGATGCGGGACCTGGCGACCGCCGGGATCACCCCGGTGTGGATGCCGGTCCCCCTGGCCCTGGCGGACCCGCACCTGCCCCGCACCTGGGACCTGACCTCCGACTCCCTGGCCGCCTGGCTCGCCGGACGGCTGGCAGCCCCGGCCCTGGTGTTGGTGAAGGTCGCACACCTGAGACCCGGCCCGGTGACCCTGGAGGCCCTGATCCGGGAGGGCCTCGTCGACCCCCTCCTGGCGACCTATGCACGGGCCGGAGAGATGGCCGTCTATCTGCTCTCGGCCACCGATGCGGGGGCGCTGAATGACCTGATCGCCGGTCGCCCCGGCCCGGCGGTTGTGGTCAGGGTTTAAGTCTGGAACCAGCAAGCGATCAGCCGGGAAAAAGCGGTCAGCCCCCAGCTCCTCTCGCTCAGTGGTTTGGATCACGACGGCCATTCACCCAACCGGTTAGCAGAAGATCAGAGCCATTTAGGCTACGGCATTGATCCAATGCGGGTGCTGGCTGCTCGTTCCAGGATCAGCGCTGAGCGAAAGGTCAGCTGACCTGAACAATCGAGAGCGAGACCGGCACGGCGCCCGCACCGGGCCCGTGATCGTGCCAGTAAACACACAACAACAAAGAGGTTATCAATGAGGAAGGTCGGATTAACTGGAGTTCTGGCAGTGGTGATCGCGGCCAGCGGGACGAAAGTCAATGCCCAGAACGCGGGTCGCACCACCACCCCGGCGGAGAACTCGGACGCGCCTACCACCTTGGACCCGGTAGTGGTCACGGCGACCCGCGTAGGGGAGAGAAACTTTGACCTGCCGATCGCCATTGATACGGTACCCAAGGCCGCGATCCAGGAGGAAAAGCCGCGGGTATTGATCTCGGAGGTCCTGCCGCGGGTCCCCGGCACCGTGGTGTCCAACCGCGGGACCTTCGCCCAAGAGGAGCAGATCATCATCCGCGGCTTCGGCGCCCGCTCCCAGTTCGGCACCCGCGGGGTCCGCCTGGTGGTTGACGGCATCCCCGCCACGACCCCGGACGGCCAGGGTGGGGCCGGGCTCATCGACCTGGGCTCCACCGGGTCTATAGAGGTCATGCGCGGCGGCTTCTCGGCGCTCTACGGCAATCACTCGGGCGGGGTGGTTCAGGCCTTTACCGAAGATGGCCCGGCCGACCCGACCGTCCAGCTACGGGCCATGGGCGGGAGCTACGGCACCTGGGTGGCCGGGCTCAAGGCGGGCGGCCAGTTCGGCGCCGTCAACTACGTGATCGACGCCTACCGGACCGAGACCGACGGCTATCGGGAATGGAGTCGAGCCACCAAGGAACAGGCCAATGCCAAACTGCGTTTCGACCTGCCCGGCGGCGGTACCCTGAGTCTGATCGCCAATGCGATGAGTCTGCCGGACAGCCAGGACCCGCTGGGCCTGACCGCGGAGCAGGTAGCGGCCGACCCGCGTCAAGCCAGCCCCGTGGCCCTGCAGTTCAAGACCCAGCGGGATCTGGAAAACGTTCAGGGCGGTCTGGTCTATGATCTGCCCCTCACCAGTCAGGATACCCTCCATGCGATCGCCTACCTGGGGACCCGGAATAACGAGCAATACCTGGCGGTGCCCCTGGTCAACCAGAACGCCATCACCGCCGCGGGCGCCGTGAGTACCTTTGACCGCCACTTCGGCGGCGGTAACCTCTGGTGGAATCATCGAATGGACCTCGCCGGGGAACCGCTCAGCGTGACCCTGGGTGCGGAATACGATGGCTCCGACGAGAATCGCAAGGGCTTTCTCAATCAGTTGGGCGTGCAATCCGCCCTTAAGCGTGACGAGAAAAACAACGTGGGGACCTGGGGCAGCTTCATCCAGGCCAAGTGGGACTTCGCGCCCCGCTGGGGTCTGGACCTGGGCGTGCGCTACACCGAGGTCAATTTCAAGTCCAACGATCACTTTATCTGCACCACCACCCTGGTGACCGCCCCGGGGGCGCGGCCCGGCTTCTGCAGCGGGTCGACCGCGCGCATCACGGCCCAGAACTTCAACCCGGACGACAGCGGTGACAAGACCTACAGTGCCGTGACCCCGGCCCTGGGGCTGACCTATGGTCTGACGCCCACCACCAATCTCTACGCCAACGCGGGTAAGACCTTCGAGACCCCTACCTTCGCCGAATTGGCCTACCGGCCTGATGGGGGTTCAGGGCTCAACTTTGCGCTCGATCCGGCGCTGAGCTGGCATTACGAGATCGGCGTCAAGCTGCTGCCCAGCGCCGACAGCCGCATCACCCTCGCCCTCTTCCAGATCGACACGGAAAACGAACTGAGCGTGGCCACCAACCAGGGCGGCCGCACGACCTATCAGAACATCCCCTCCTCGCGGCGCCGGGGTGCCGAGCTCCTGGTGGAGGCCGCGCTCGGCCGTGGCTTTGGGGCCTATCTGGCCGCGACTTACTTAGACGCCCAGATCACCGGTGATTTTCCGGGCTGCACCGGCACCCCCTGCCGGACCAGCAACCCGCCACTCAATGTGGCGGTGGTCCCGTCCGGCAATCAGATTCCCGGGGTAGCGCCTTTCAACGTCTTTGGGGAACTTTCTTATGCCTATGCCCCCTGGGGTTTCAACGCTGCGTTGGACCTCTATGGGCAGGGCGAAGTCCAGGTGAATGACCGCAATACGGCGCAGGCCGGGGAGTATTGGGTCCTGGGTCTGCGTGCCGGCTTCCGTCAGACCCTCGGCGGCTTCGAGTTCAACGAGTTCGCGCGGGTCAACAACCTGCTGGATCGGGACTACATCGGCGCCGTCTACGTCAACGACAGCAATGCACGCTACTATGCCCCGGCCCCCGGAAGCAATTACTTGATTGGGGTCACAGCGAGTTATGCCTTCCAATAACCGCTCAGGTCGGAGAGCGCGTGGTGGCGCGGCTTTTGCGCCCGGGGAATCGGCAACGGCCCCGCCGGCCCCAGGGCCCGCGTCGGTACTGTTCCGCGCCCTGCTCTCGAGTCCCCATCCGTACCGGACCGACGGCTTCTGATCTCGGTGGACGTCTCTGCTATTATCCCCGTCGATGGGAAGGTCAGGGGCGCTGGGGTGGTGCGTCCAGCGCTGTCACCGGAGCAATCTCTAGCCCGACCGGACAGACCCGCGTCACTGCCGGGCGGCGGTTATCGCCAATTCCCCGAACCAGTGCACACTGAACGCTGGATGGACCCCGACGTGCCGTGATGTCCGCGGCCGCATCACCTTCAATGGTTAACCCCGATGACAACCGTGCGATCCTGGGAACCCGAGACGATTCTGCTCACTGATCCGCAGTGGGACGACAGGGTCGAGCCAAAGCGGAAGGCCTACCTGATTCCCCAGAAAGGGACCGGGGAGCCCTTGGCCCTGGATGCGCCGCAATGTATCGTCGGGCGCAGCAAGAGCGTGGACTATCCCATCCCCGATCCCCAGGTATCCCGTCAGCATGCCAAATTGTTAGCCCTGCACAATCGCTATTATGTGCAGGATTTGGGCAGCGTTAACGGCACCTTCCTGAATGGTGATCGCATCGAGAACGAACGCCTGGCCCACGGCGACCTGCTGATGTTCGGCGCGACCCTGTTCCGCTTCGAGATGGGGACCGACCTGGATGCCAACTATCTGAAGAAACTCAACCTAGATACTGTGACATCCCTTGCGGAGGCGGTCGACAAGAAGGATCCGTACACGGGAAGTCACTCGCGGTCCGTGTCCGAGGTGAGCGAACGGTTGGCGTTGGCGCTGGGCATGACCCCTGCGGCGGCGGAGCGGGTACGTATCGCCGGCCGACTTCACGACATCGGCAAGATTGGCGTTCCGGACGCGGTGCTTCGCAAACCGGGTCGGCTCGACGCGGAGGAGTTCGCGCTGATTCGCCGGCATCCGGTGGACGGCGCGAGCATCCTGGCGCCGTTGGAATTCCTTGCTGACGTGCTGCCCGCGGTCCGGCAGCACCATGAGCGGTTCGACGGTAGCGGCTACCCGGACGGTCTGGCGGGAACGGCGATCGTGCTGGAGGCCCGTATCGTCCAGGTTGCCGACACGTTCGACGCGATGACGACGAGCCGGACCTACCGGAGCGCCCAGACCCTTGAGGTCGTGCGTCACGAGGTCAGCAAGAACGCGGGCATCCAGTTCGATCCCACCGTCGCCGAGGCTTTGCTGGATATGCTCCCGTCACTGCATCGCTCGGACTGAATAGGGTTCCCCAAGGCTATAGCAGACTATAGGGACAGACCAGGTTTTCCTGGGCTGCCCAATGCGATCCCGCTGGGACTAAAGATACTCGTGTGACCCTGGGTCTTTGACGCAACCCTTCCAGGGACCGGAAGCGGCCTTGGCTTCGTCCGTATTTTTCCGTTTGTTGATCGGTCCCGCTTTGCCGATCTACCCAGCCGACCTCCCTTCGGTCCTTCCTTCTTCCTGACGATTTGCTGACAACCCCGGACAGCCTTCGATCAGGTCCAGTCCCTTAAGCTGCACGTTGACGTCCCAACTGACGGGACGGAACGGATCCGTCCGGGCGCGCGTCTAGCGGGCCGGGCGGTTCATCCTGAAAAGAGCAGTCAGCGATCAGCCGTCAGCCTTTAGCTCGGAGTTTCATGGGGATATCGTCGCCTGACGGATCGCCCCCAGGGTCAGCGCACGTCGCCAATAAACTGTGTGCAAGTTGCTGTTCTGAAATAGCTGACGGCTGATGGCTGACCGCTGACTGCTCCTTCTAGGTTCATCGTCCGGCGGCACTGCTGCCGGGAGCACCAAGCGGGGCCAACCCCCGGGATACACCTCATGACCTCTGCCACCCTGGCACTCCTCATCGGCGCTGCGATCCTGGCGCAGGTTGCCCTGGTCGGCCTCTTCGGCTGGCACCGCCAGCAGGCCCGCTTCCGCGCCCTGGGGCGGATTGGGGCCGAGGCAGGCACCTCAGCCGCACCCGCCCTGGGGGCTGTCGGCGCCACCGGGCCGGCCGTGGTGCCCGTGCGCCAAGCAATACCGGGGAGCGATCCCAGCCCGGCCTGGACCGGCTATCGGGAGTTCCAGGTCCAGCGGCGGGTCATGGAGGACGCCCCGGGCACGGTCTGTTCGCTCTACCTGACTCCGGTCGATGGGCAGCCCTTGCCGAGTTTCAGGCCCGGCCAGTATCTCACCTTCAGGTTCGAGGTCCCGGACCCGGCCGGGGGGGTGGCCAAGTCCCTGGTGCGCTGCTATTCGCTCTCGGAGCGGCCGCGCACCGAGTACTACCGGGTGTCCGTCAAGCGCGTCCCGCCACCCCCCGGTCGTCCGGGGTGCCCGCCCGGTGCCGCGTCGAACCATGTCCATGACCGGCTCACGGTGGGGGCGCGGGTCTGGGCCAAGGCCCCGGCGGGCCACTTCTACCTCGATGAGGACGACGCCCTGCCGGTCGTGCTGGTTGCGGGCGGGATCGGTCTCACCCCCCTGCTTTGCATCCTCAACACCCTGGTTCACCGGGCCGACCCCCGGGAGGTCTGGCTGTTCTACGGCGTACGCAACGGTGCCGAGCACGTCATGAAGGAACATTTGGAGACCCTGGCCGCGGGTCATCCGGGTCTCCAACTCCAGATCTGCTACGCCGATCCCAGGGCGGAGGACATCCCCGGGGTGGATTACCACCATCGGGGCCATGTGGACCTGGACCTGTTGCGCCGGACCCTGCGCTTCGGCCGTCACGCGTTCTATGTGTGTGGTCCGCCGCCCATGATGGAGGCCCTGGTGCCGGCACTGGAGGGCGAAGGGGTGCCCGGGCCAGACATCCATTACGAGTCCTTCGGCCCTGCATCCTTGACCCGGCCGGCGCCGCCGCCGCGGGAAACCCTGGCTGCACAACCGATGGCGGTGCAGTTCCGACGCTCGGGCAAGACTGTCGCCTGGGACGGCACGGCCGGGTCCTTGCTGGAATTGGCGGAAGATCAGGGGGTGCGAGTGGACTCCGGGTGCCGGGCGGGCAGTTGCGGCTCCTGCGAGACCCGCATCGAGCATGGGGAAGTCACCTATTCCCAGCAGCCCGATGCGGATGTTCGGCTCGGTCATTGCCTGCTTTGTATTGCCACCCCCAAGGGTGATCTGACCCTTGACCTCTAACTGGAGACCGTCTTGAACCGCTCCGTCGTCCGCAAAGAAATCCTCCCCTTCGTTCTGATGTTCGGGTCACTGGTGATCGCGGCCGCGATCGTCGACGCCCTACTGCACGCCTTCGGCCTCTATTGGATCGGCCGCTATCTGGGAATTCCGGGGACCATCCTGATCCTGCTGTCATTCTTCTACTCCATGCGCAAGCGCAAGCTGATCTCGGTCGGCAAGCCCAAGACCCTGCTGCGGCTGCATGAGGTCCTGACCTGGTTGGGGGCCCTCATGATCCTGGTTCACGCCGGGGTTCACGTGTATGCGATCCTGCCCTGGCTGGCCCTGGTGGCCATGCTGATCACCCTGGCGAGTGGCATGACCGGGCAATACCTGCTCGACCGCTCCCGTCGCCACTTGAATGAGAAGCGGGCGGTTCATGTGGGGCACGGTGACAACGCGACGGAGGTGGAGCAGGAGGTCTTTTGGGATGCGGTCACGGTGGACCTGATGAAGCAGTGGCGGGCTGTCCATTTCCCCATCACCCTGGCATTCGGGGTATTTGGTCTTGCGCACATTCTCAGTATCTTTCTCTTTTGGCAGTGGCAATGGCAATGAACAAGCAGACCGTATTCTCGCTGGTTGGTGTCAACCTGGCGGTATTGGTGTTGATCTCCGTATTATGGCCTGAGCTCATGGTCGCCCCCGGGCGGGTGATGCCTGCCCACCGGGCGATCGAGGCCGATTGCTTTGCCTGCCATCGGCCCTTCCTTGGCAGCCAGCCCGAGCAGTGCATGGCGTGTCACAAGCCCGCGGAGATCGGCCTGGTCACGACCAAGGGGGTGGCGATTGCCAACGAAAAGAAATTTCCCCCATTCCACCAGGATCTGACCGAGCAGGGCTGCGTCGCCTGCCACAGCGACCACAAGGGTGTGCAGGTCTTCCATCCCATCGGCCGCTTCTCCCACGACCTGCTGAAGCTGGCCCGCCGGGACCAGTGCGACGGTTGTCACCAGGGGCCCCAGGACAACCTGCATCGGGACCTGGTCGGCGCCTGTGGGCAGTGCCACTCCCAAACCGCATGGACGCCCGCGACCTTCGATCACGAGCGCCTGTTCAGTCTCACGGGGGACCACCAGGCGAGTTGCAACACCTGTCACACGGGCAAGGACTATCGCAGTTACACCTGCTACGGTTGTCATGAGCACTCCCGTGCCGGGATCCGCGAGGAACATGTGGAGGAGGGGATCTCCGACTTTGAAAATTGCGTGGAGTGTCACCGCGGCGGAGACGCCGAGGGGGCCGAGCATGCCGGGCGCCGCCGGGGCCGGGACCAGATGCAGGCCATGGGCGGCAGTCCGGGCGCGGCATCAGAAAGTCAGGGGAAACGCGACTCCGAAGAGGAGGACGAGGATGACGACGATGATTGAGACCAGGATTCCATCAACTGAGTTAACGAGGTGAACCATGCAGTATCCCATCCGAATCTTGACGCTGGCCGTCACCTTGGCGGTGGCCGGGCCCTCCCTGACGGCACTGTCGGCCGACCTGCCAGCCCGTGGACCCCTCCCGTTTTCCGCCTTTGATCAGGACGGCAACGGGGTCGTCACCCAGCAGGAGTTCGAAACGGTCCACACCCAGCACATGGCGGCGCGGGCGGCGGCGGGCGCCCCCATGCGGGGTGCCGCCAATGCGCCGACCTTTGCGGACTTCGACCTGAATGGGGACGGCAAACTACTGCCGGACGAGTTGGTCCAGGCCCAGCAGTCATGGATGCAGGGGCGCCCTGGAGGCATGGGGATGGGGCCAGGGATGGGGCCCGGGCCTGGCATGGGTGCTGGACCGGGCCCCGGGCCGGGCATGGGCATGGGTCCCGGCATGGGTCGGAACATGCCGGCCTTCGCCGACTTCGATCTCAACGGCGATGGGAGTCTGACTGAGCAGGAATTTGCTGAGGCACGGGCGCAACGCATCGCCCAGCGATCCCAGCAGGGCTATCTGATGCGCAACCTGGCCAATGCCCCGACCTTTGCTCAAATCGATGCCAACGGTGACGGGCTCGTCAGTCCCCAGGAGTTTGCCGCGGGCC
>CAVTDM010000012.1:0-348347 GCA_963733415.1 uncultured Gammaproteobacteria bacterium
ACGGCTGAAGAGATCGTAGCGGGCGGCAAGGTTGACAGGGGGCCAGACACCGGTGGACTTCCAACCAGACCGATCTGATTTGGGGATTTCCCGGGCCTCGGTGGAGACACGGTTAAAAAGTGTATACGTTTT
This sequence comes from uncultured Gammaproteobacteria bacterium, assembly GCA_963733415.1. Lineage (GTDB taxonomy): Bacteria > Pseudomonadota > Gammaproteobacteria > Chromatiales > Chromatiaceae > Thiodictyon. The sequence continues at coordinate 133 of CAVTDM010000012.1, forward strand.
AATACCTTAAACCGCGCCAGTTCCGACGCCACAGATGAGTGCCAACCTGGCTGACCACTCAAAACAACGCATATCATGCCGGGCGCGGTTTAAGTGTGAAACAGCTTCTTCATGGCGCCATAGACGTGCTCGTAGGTATATGAATTTTCACCGCAATGAATGAGCTCATCGTCATTGGTGCGAAAGGTTAAATGCGGATGTACGTCTAAGCCATCGACCTCAATCCCCGCGAGATCGTCAATGGTACCGGCGATGCTCAACGCGATGCTGGCCGTGAGGTCTTCAAGCTTGTCTTGGTCCACGCCGGCTTCTTGAAGCTTGATTTTGATCCTTTCGACAATCTCGGCGGTGAATATCGCTTGGTACTCGTCGAACTGGGAGCTCGCCAATGTCAGTTTCATTTTCGATACCCTAGTTGGTCCGTTGTATCTGGCAAGTTGTCGCGACCCGGAACGGATGCCCGCTTCACTACCGTGCCGAGCTTGGAATCGCTGCATGCTGGCGCCGAAGCGGGAATTGCTCACACCGAGCCTACCAGCCACATACCGGTCTGTGCTGGGCGGCCGTACAAGCGAATGCACTCGACATCCTGCAGCATTGTGTCCGTGGAGCAGGCGAGTGACCAGACTGTGGTGCGGTGCTCGATAAAAGTCGTCTGGTCTTAGAGGGTGTAGACAAAATATCCTAACCAGATGAAAGAACGACTGTTTTTGAACTGGCCGCCGCCTCGCTCGCCATGCAAATATCTTCGGACAATCAGCTTGTTGGGGTGCCTGAGCCGTTGATTATGTCTACACCCTCTTAGGGCGGAGGCGCCACGGGATGTTAGGCTAGGGGAACCTTGGACAGGTCACTGTCGGCATAAGGCAAGGTGGCAGGCCAGTTTCCACCGCATGCGAAACCGGGGTCCCACACCTACTCAGGCTTGGCCCTAGCGGCCGCGTGCGCTTCACGCTCACGCGGTCGCGCGGGCTTAGGGACGCTTCGGGGTCTGATACTCGACTTCTTTCTGGAACTTGTCCCAAATGACCTCGTATCCAACAAACCCCTTTTCATTGGGCTGCTTCTGACGGGTCACGATAAATCGGCTGTGGCCGTCGGGAACCTTGGGGCGGGTGTTTGTTTGCTCGCTCATAAGTCGCTTCTATATGTGGGAGGGGAATGTAGCTATAGCTAGTGCAGGAGACAGCGCTGAAAAGCTAGCGCGGCCGAGCGATGCTGTCAAGGCTTTCCCGGGGAAGGCAGCATAGGTGTGAGCAACTCGCATTGGCCCGGATGAGCTCAGATGAAGTGCTCCCTGCTATGAGCCTAGATCCTCAGGCCATCACGATGAGTCGCTGGGCCTGCCCAAGCCGGTTCTATCCCGCTGACGATCTCATCCGTGTGCGCTTGACCTATGTTTACCGTGAATGAGCGCTAGTCGCCATCGGAAACGATTTGGGACAGAGTCGCCGCTTGCCACCGCGGATCGGGTATCTGCCGCTGCTTCCTGTGGCCGCGACCGGTCTTTCAGCCACGCCGCAGTGACAGGTCGCCGACGCGTCGACCATCGCGGCTTCAAGCCGCTCCTCCAGGGACGTGGGTAAGCCGGTGGTCATGCCAGCCTAGATGGCGGCACGCCCGCTGAGCATACGAGACGACCAAGGTCAGGCAGCCATCGTCCGCGATGCCCATCTGCGCACCAATTGGATCGCACCGCCGGACCGCCTATGATCGACTGTGCCGCCGATCCATCCCTCTCGCTCACGGAGACCAGCCTCATGAAACTCTGCTTGCCCACGGCCGGACTCGGACTCATCCTTGCCCTGTCAATGGGCGCCGCCGCGGACGAGGTCACCCTCAACCACGGGGGACTGACCCTCAACGCCAACCTGGAGACCGTCGATGCCGACTGGCAACAAGGACCGGTGGTCCTGATGACCCACGGCACCCTGGCCCACGGGGGCATGGAGATCATGCAGAGCCTGCAAGCGGCGCTGAAGGACCGCGGTGTCAGCTCCTTGTCCATGACCCTGAGCCTGGGGCTCGACCACCGTCGGGGCATGTACGACTGCGCCACACCCCATATCCACCAGCACACCGACGCGGTCGCCGAGATCGGTGCCTGGCTGGGCTGGCTCCAGTCTCAGGGTGTCGCCAAGGTCGCCCTGCTGGGGCATTCCCGCGGCGGCAATCAGTCCGCCCGCTTCGCGGCGTCTCATCCGGACGCGCCAGTCACCGCGGTGATTCTGGTCGCCCCCCAGACCTGGAGCGAGGCGAATGCGGCGGAGGACTACCAGAAGCGCTACGGCAAGGCCCTGGGACCGCAGATCGAACGGGCGCGAGAACTCGATGCGGAGGGGAGCGCCGCCCTGCTGGAGCACGTGGATTTCATCTACTGCCCGGACACCTCGGCGAGCGCCGCGGCCTTTCTCTCCTACTATGCCCCGGACCCGCGGATGGATACCCGAAGCCTGATCCCCGAGATCAAGGCCCCGGTGCTGGTGGTGGCTGGGAGTGAGGACGACGTCGTCAAGGGACTGGTGGAGAAGGTGCGGCCCCTAGCCGATGGGCAGCGTGTGAAGCTCACCGTGATCGACGGCGCCGACCATTACTTCCGCGATCTGTACGCGGAGGACATTGCCGACGCGGTGCAGGCGCTGCTCGGTGGCGACTGAACCGCTGGGCAGTCTGGACCGGGACGAGGAGTCCGGTGGCTGGTGCTCTTGCCGGCGTCGTTCGGCCCGAACAGACGTGTCAGCGGTGCAAACTCGATGCGCACCGGCTCGCCGATGGCTTTGAGGTTTTCGAGAGTCAGGGCCCTGAGAATCATGAGGGTGTCCGTTGTTGATCGTCGCGCTCAACGCCTGATCGTGTCCGGTAACGATGCGCCCCCCGATCCAGGGTGCCAATGGCGCCGCGAACGAAGGCATACCCGATTTCGGACAATTCCCGGCATTCGATGAAATCCGGCAGATCCAACCTGGTCTCGGCCACCACGGCGGGCGGAGCGAGAACCTGCAAGAAGCAGCTCCGCAGCATCGGAAGCAATTCGACCTTGGCGAGGAAGATCAACGGACTGGCATTGGTGACGAGTCTCATGAGCGCTGGTCCATGAGCGCGTCGACGAGCCGCAGGTTTTCCTCCACGGTTTCGTCCGCGATGATAAAACCGTGACCGAAGTGCTCCTTGAGCCGGTAGTGGAATTCCTCATAGCCAAGGCCGGCGAGGGCCGCGGCGGCGCCGAAGCTGACCTTGTGCGCATGGTAGAGGCCGGCCGCGAGGAAAAAATCGCTGGCACCCTTTCCGAGGGTCTCCAGCACCGGGGCAAAGTCCGGGCTGATGGTTAATGTGGGCATCGTTGGGATCCGGGCTTGGTTGGCTGAATCGGGTACTTGGTTTTGCCAGGCTAACGCAGGAGCCGTGCCATCATGGCTCGACCCCGTGCCGCTTGAGCCAGTTGTTCAGTGTTGTTGGGTTATCGAAACCCAGCAGCTTGGCGGCGCGGGCCTTGTTGCTGCCGGTCACCTGCACGGCCGCCTCCAAGTAGTGTCGCGCGACCTGATCGATGATTCCACTGAGATCAATGCCATGGCAGCATCTCGGGCGAGGATCGGATCACTTCCCAAGCCGAAGCCGGGGCTCGGTAGCAGGGCATCTCGGGCATGTTTGGCATCAATCAGAGCCCCAGGGGTCCACACGGCGGGGCGGCGCAACGTGTTGAGCATCTCGCGGACATTGCCTGGCCAGGGGTGTTTGAGCAATGGCGTGGGCTGGCCTGGTGGATCGTGCGAGCCAGCAGCCTTTTGCCAGTGCCGGACTCACCCTCGATCAGGACCGGAAACGAGCGTAGCGCGACCCGTCGGGCCCGCGCGATGACACGCTGCATGACCGGGCTTTGGTGGATGATCGCCCCGTGCCGATCGAAGCGGGTAGGGCACCATCTGTCAGGGACGCTCCGGGCCCAGAATCTGCTGGAGCTGGCGGTCACCTCAGTCCGGGCGGTGTCATCGGCAGCGAGACCATCGCCGAGGCGGTGCCCGGCCCTGTGTGCCGCGCCGATAAGGGCGGGGACGTCTTCCACGACCAGGTCTCGGTCATGCACAAGTCCATCCGCGGCTCGGCCCCGGACGGGCTCCGGGAGCGGCGCTAAGACCAGCCCACCGACGGCGGGTTGGAGAGCCGCCTCCGCGAAAAGCTCGGCCCACTCCGCGTCTTCGACCCGGCGGCCGCGGCCGATCTTTGCGCCGACCCCTCTGCCGCCGGCCTGGGAGTCCTGGTACGCTCCCGAAACCTGAAGCGGCTTCAGCCGACCCTGACATGCCAGCCACAGAGGAGGCCCTCCAATGGACGATGCCCTGACCCCTGACTCGCGCCGGGACGACCCATCCGTCAACCGCGTTACCCTCGATCACCCCTGGCAATGGCTCGCCAAGGGCTGGGGGGACATCAAGACCGCACCCGGTTACAGCCTGCGCTACGGGGCGGGGATTGTGCTCATCAGCGGGGTGATCGTCCTGCTCACACTGTTCGGGCACCTGAGCTTCCTGATCCCCTTTCTCACGGCCGGCTTCTTTCTCATGGCGCCTCTCCTGGCGATCGGTCTCTACCAGATGAGCGCCCACCTGGAACGGGGGGAGTCCTTGGACCGCTGCCAGGCGGTGGAGGCCGTTAAGCACAATCAGGGCCAGTTGGGGATCGCGACCGGGTTTCTCTTCATGATCATGCAGCTTTGGATCCTGGCCTCCGTCTTCCTGTTCATCATGCTCTTCCATGACCCCTTCCCCACCTGGGAGAACTTCGTCCCGGTGGTGGTCCTGTCGGGACAATACACGGGCCTGCTCACGGCCCTGGTCCTGGTCGGCGCCTTCTTCGCGGCCTGCGCCTTTTGCGTTAGTGCGATCACGGTCCCGATGCTGATCGACCGCCAGGTCGACGGCTTCACGGCCATGCGCACCAGCATCCGTGCGGTCACCCTCAACTGGGCGCCGATGCTCCTGTGGGCGGCACTCCTCGTGCTGATCGTGGGCGCCGGGCTGCTGACCTTCTACGTGGGCCTCTTTCTCGCCGTCCCCCTGGTCGGCCATGCGACCTGGTACGCCTACCGCGACCTGGTCGCCAGGGATTGAGCGTGTACCTGGAGTCGGCGACGACCTGATGGGCTCGCTGCACGGCTGAATCGCAGGCGTGACGTCCCACGTCGCACATTTGCTCGTTTGCGATGCTCGCCCACTCCAAGGGCGGCATCTCCGACCCCTGCTGCGGCTCCAGCGGACTGGGCTAGCGCCAAAATTCCGGGTAGCGCCGGGTCTCGGGGATGTTGTTGATCACGAGTGCGACCACCAGCAGAATCAGCGCGGCGAGCCCCGCGGGGGCGAGGACATAGAGGAACCCGAGCCGATGTAGCTGCTCGGAGCCCACCACCGCGATCAGGGCCGTGGCCCCGCCGGGCGGGTGTAAGGTGCGAGTGACCTGCATGAGGGCGATGGCGGTGGCGACCGCCAGGGCGGCGGCCAGTTCCGGGTAGGCGCCCAGCCAACGGTAGCAGGCGACGCCTATCAGTGCGGAGAGCATATGCCCGCCCACCAGGTTGCGGGGCTGGGCCAGGGGGCTGCGGGGTGCGCCGTAGACCAGTACCGCGGAGGCGCCCATGGAGCCGATCAGGAGCAGGGCGTCGGTCCCGGCCAGCAACAAGCGGTCGGCCCAGGCGACCGCGGAGATCCCCAGGAAGGCGCCGACCCATGACCAGAAGACCTCTGAGTTCATGACCCGCGGCGGGCTGGTGTGGGTGGTGCCCCTCATGCGACCGACATAGCGACGCAGCCACGGGGCCATTCGGGCCCAGTAGATGCCCTCGGGGCGTTCCCCCCCTTCTGGACTGGCCGCACCGGGGTGCCGCGCTCCCCGGTGCGGCGGCTGCGGTGATGGCTCCCCGGGGGCGCGGTTTTCGTTCGAGGTGGATTCCGGCATTCACAGCTCCGTGCGCGATGGTTCTGGGCCGCGTGTGGCGGGCGAGGGTAGCGACACGCGGGGCGCGCCGGCCTTGATCCAGGTCAAGGAAACCTGCGTCGGGGCGCATCCATCCTGGATCGATTACCCAAGAAGGAGCAGTCAGCGGTCAGCCATCAGCTATTTTAAAACAGCAACTTGCGCACAGTCTTTTTGGCGACGGGCGCACATCTGGGGATGATCCGTCAGGCGACGATATCCCCATGAAACTTAGAGCTGAACGCTGACGGCCGATCGCTGACCGCTCTTTTTAGGATTGGCGGCACGGCAGCTTGTCAGGCTTGCAAAGCCAGGAATATCCTGTCGACCCGCTCGATTCAGTGTCACAGGATTTCCCCATGACGGAAGAGACCGAAAAGGACCGGCACTTCACGGACCGGGCCATCGAGACCTTCATCCGCATCGCCTTGATCGCCATCCTGGCCGCCTGGTGCTTCGACATCGTGCGGCCGTTCATCGTACCCATCCTGTGGGGAGTGATCATTGCCATCGGGCTACACCCGGCCTTTCGCGTGATCCTCGGCCTGCTTGGTGGTCGGTGCAACCTCGCCGCCACGCTGACGTCGCTCCTGGCGCTGGCCGTGCTGCTGGTGCCGGTGGTCTTGCTCAGCGGGTCGGTGGTGGGGGGTATCGAGGGGTTGGTGCGGAGCTTCGAAGCCGGTTCCCTGAATGTCCCCCCGCCGCCGGGATGGGTCGTTGAGCTGCCGGTGGTCGGGCCCTCCGCTGACAGTTTCTGGCGGGACGCCTCGCAGAACCTGCTGCGGATAACCCCTCAGATCAAGGCCGCCCTGAGCTGGCTCGGCGGGGTGGTGGCCGGGGCGGGGATCGGCATCGTGCAGTTCGTCTTTGCCATTGCCATCGCGGGGGTGTTGCTGGCCCACGAGGAGGGCGCGCGGGGGTCGGCGGCAGCCATCGCCCGCCGCCTGGCCGGGGCGCGGGGGCTTGAATTTGCGGAGCTGTCGGCGGCCACGATCCGCAGCGTCACCCGGGGCATCCTGGGTGTGGCCCTGATCCAGTCGATCCTGGCCGGCCTGGGGTGGCTGGCGGCCGGGGTGCCCGCCGCCGGTCTCTGGGCCCTGGTGGCCTTGTTACTCAGCACCGTCCAGGTCGGGATCTTCCCCATTTCGATCCCGATCCTGATCTATGTCTTCTCCACCGCCGACACCACCACCTTTGTGGCCCTCCTGGTGTGGAGCATTCTGGTCGGCAGCATCGACAATGTCCTCAAACCCATCCTGCTCGGACGGGGGTTGGAGGTGCCGATGGCCGTGATTTTCATCGGCGCCATCGGCGGGTTTTTGAGTTCCGGGATCATCGGGCTCTTCGTCGGCGCTGTGGTGCTGGTCCTGGGTTACAAGATCTTTCTCGCCTGGCTACACGAGGGGCCGCCGGCCCCCGTAGGGTGAATCGGGCCACTGGGTGCCGCCGCTCGGGGACGGGCGGGCCATTCTTCTTGAGGTCGCTACCTGTGCAACGTCGTTTTGTCCTGAAGCTGTTTACGGCCGCTGTTGCGGTCCAGTCCCTGCCCCTGGGCGCGGCGCCGGTGGTTGCAATCGGCGGCCCCATGGCGGGCAGCGTCTATTTCACCGGGGATGCCCCGGGTCCCTGGGTGAGCGAGGTCGCACGCCACCTGCCGGAGATCAAGACCGAGTCGGCTCCCGGCAGTACCACCTCGGTCACCATCCACACGCCCCACCCGATGGAGGGATTCAAGCATTACATCCTCAAGCACAAGCTGTTGGACGGGCGCTTCCGTCTCCTGAGTCAGAAGACCTTCAACCCGGAACGCGATCAGCCCCTGTCCCGACACGTCTTGCCCGCTGGGTACAGCGGACCGGTCTATGCGGTGAGCATCTGCAACCTGCACGATACCTGGATCGAGGGGGTGATGATCACTGGGGATGGCGCTGGGTCCGGCCGCTGAGGCATGAAAACGCAGTCAGGGGTCAGTGTGATGGCACGTCAGTTTCAGACTCTGATCTCGCCCGCATTTTTTCAACTTCGCGTCTGCGCCAACGGCAGCACGGCCTCCCGCTGCCAAACCCCAGCCTGGTGGACCAGGACCTCGCCGCGGTTAGGGTGCCACTCCGCTAGCACGGTCCGACGCGCGGACTGACCGTTGACCGCCAGGGTATGGTCTGCCGGACGATGGGTGTGGCCATGGATCAGGTGGGTTGCCTGGAACCGGCCCAGGTATCGGGCCACCGTGTCCGGATTGGCATCCATGATCGCCGCGGTCTTGTCGGCCTTGGCCGCGCCGCTGCGGCGTCGATACCCCTCGGCGACGGCCCGGCGGGCGGCCAGGGATTTCCAGCGGAACAGGGTCTTCACCAGCGGGTTGCGCACCCGCCGGCGGAAGCGCTGATAGTCCTGGTCATCGGTGCACAGCAGGTCCCCGTGCATCAAGAGGGTTCTGGTCCCATCGAAATGGGTGAGATGGGGGTCGCGTAACAGGATGCAGCCGGTGTTCCGGCAGAAGGCGCGACCGAGCAGAAAGTCCCGATTGCCGTGGAGCAGGGCGCAGGTGGTTCCGGTGGCAGTGAGTTCGGCCAGGGCGGCGCGCACGGCGGGGTAGGGCGGTGTGTCGTCATCGTCGCCGATCCAGGCGTCGAACAGGTCGCCCAGGATGTAGAGCCGGGCGGCCTGGCGGGCGCGCCCGGTCAAGAAATCCAGGAAGAGCCGAACCGTTTCCGGGCGGTCCGGGGACAGGTGCAGGTCGGAGACAGAACAGCGTCTCACCGTGGCGTGCTTGGCGCCTTGGCGTGAGAATCATGCTCTGTCCAGGGTCAAGCGTCGCCCCGGCCTATCCGGCGACCACCTCGGCCCGCTCGATCACCACGTCCTCCTGGGGCACGTCCTGGTGGCCGTGGCTGCTGCCGGTTCTGACTCCTTTGATGGCGTTGACCACGTCCATCCCGTCGACGACCCGGCCGAAGACGCAGTAGCCCCAGCCGTCCTGGCCCGGATGGTCCAGAAAGCCGTTGTCGGCCACGTTGATGAAGAACTGGGAGGTGGCCGAGTGCGGGTCCATGGTGCGGGCCATGGCGATGGTTCCGTTGAGGTTCTTCAGGCCGTTGGCGGCTTCGTTCTGCGACCGGGGCGCGGGTGGGCTTGGGGATGAAGTCCGTGTTCATGCCGCCGCCCTGGATCATGAAGCCGTTGATGACGCGGTGGAACAGGGTCCCGTCGTAGTGACCGTCGCGGACATACTGCTCGAAGTTGGCGCAGGTTTGCGGGGCGCGTTCGGTGTCCAGCTCGATGAGGATGGCGCCGTGGTTGGTGGTGAGCTTGATCATAGGGGTCTCCAGTGGGTTCCCTGAGTAAGTTCCCGGCCAGGCGGCCGGTGGTGCTTGTTCTTGGCTGATCATGTTACGGGCTTTGCCGTAGCCGGAAAAGCAGGAGCGGGGGCGTCCTGCCCCCGGGGGAAGGCATCGGGGCGCGGGTGCGGATTCTCCCGGTGCAGCCCGATCCGGCTTTGTTACCATCATGGACCTTAATCGTCCCCGCCCTCGGACCAGTCGGAATCTGTTGCGATGCTTGAGATTTATAACAGCCTCACCCGCGCCAAAGCGCCTTTCACCCCCATCGAGCCCGGCCGGGTCCGAATGTACGTCTGCGGCATGACCGTCTATGACCTCTGTCACCTGGGTCATGCCCGGGTCATGGTGGTCTTCGATGTGGTCTACCGCTACCTGCGCGCCCTGGGCTACGAGGTCACCTATGTCCGCAATATCACGGACATCGACGACAAGATCATCCGGCGCGCGGAGGAACGGGGCGAGCCCTTCACGGCCCTGACCGAGCGCTTCATCGCCGCCATGCACGAGGACTCCGCGGCCCTGGGCTGCCTGCCGCCCACGGAGGAGCCCCGCGCCACCGCCCATATTGCCGAGATCCTGGCGATGATCGGGACCCTGATCGACAAAGGTCTGGCCTACACCGCGGCAAACGGCGACGTCTATTACGCGGTCGGAGCCTTCCCCGGCTACGGGCGGCTCTCCGGCAAGGACCCCGCGGATCTGCGGGCCGGCGCGCGAGTGGAGGTCGGACGAGGCCAAGCGGGATCCCGCTGGACTTCGCCCTGTGGAAGGCCGCCAAGCCCGGCGAGCCGGCCTGGGACTCGCCCTTGGGGCACCGGGCGCCCGGGTTGGCATATCGAGTGCTCGGCCATGTCGACCTGCCGGCTCGGCAATCATTTTGATATCCACGGCGGCGGGGCGGACCTGCAGTTTCCCCACCATGAGAACGAGATCGCCCAGTCCGAAGGGGCCACCGGCGAGCCCTTCGTGAACGTCTGGATACACAACGGCTTTGTGCGCGTGAACGAAGAGAAGATGTCCAAGTCCCTGGGCAATTTCTTCACCGTCCGGGAGATTCTGGAGCGCTACCGGCCGGAGGAGGTGCGCTACTTCATCCTCACCAGTCATTACCGCAGTCCTCTCAACTACGACGAAGAGCACCTGACCAACGCCCGCGCCGCCCTGACCCGTCTCTACACCGCCTTGCGCGGCCTGCCCCCGGTCGAACCCGCCGGCGGCGAGGCCTTCCGGGCGCGCTTCAGTTCGGCCATGGACGACGACTTCAACACCCCGCTGGCGCTGGCCGTGCTCTTCGACCTGGTGCGTGAGATCAATCGGGTGCGACCCCAGGATGAAGCCCGGGCTGCTGGCCTGGGGGCTGAACTGCGAGCCCTGGGCGCGGTGCTGGGTATCCTCCAGGGGGACGCGGAGGCATATTTGCGGGGATCGGCGGGCGCAGAGGCAGGGGCGGGCGGGCCTACGGACGAAGGGATCGAGACCCTGATCGCCGAGCGCCTGGCCGCGCGCAAGGCCAAGCAGTGGGCGGAGGCGGATCGCATTCGTGATGAGCTGGCCGCCGCCGGCGTCCTCCTGGAGGATGGTCCCGGCGGGACCACCTGGCGCCGCGGCTAGCCCCGCGACTGCTACAACAGACAAAAACGATTTCTATTCAGGTGAATAGGGTCAATACCCCCGTGTAGCCATAGAGCCGATCCTGGGAGATCTCGCCATTGGCATAGAAACCCACCAGGGGAAAGTCGCCCAGGGTGTCACGGATCTGTTTGAGTTCAGGGGAGTCCGGGCCAAAGAGGTTGACGCCCCGCCCCAGGCAGGAGCAGTAGACACCGCCCCGGGGTGGGCGGGCGAGCCGGCCCTTGAGGGCCTGGAGCATGCGGTCCAGGTCCTCCCGGGCAGTGGCGGCGTCCCGGTGGCAGAACATCAACGACCGACCCGGCTCCACCAGGTCCCCCACCGCCACCAGGCCCTCGTTGGGATCGATGCCGACCAGGTTGCGAACCAGGTAATCACCGGTGTCAGACCCCGCGATGGGCAGACCCACGAAAACGGTGCCGCCGATCCGCATCAGGTCCCGGGAGAGCTCCGCGCCGATATCCTCCTTGAGTACCTCCAGGGCCGGGCGGTTATCCAGCGTGATGAGGATGTTGCGCTGGGCCTCGGTGATGGTGCGGTGGGGACCGATGGGAGAGCAGCCCTGGCTGAGGCGGGTGATGAGCCCGACCTCCTCGCCGAACAGGACCCCCGACAAGCCGCCCTGGGTCACGGCATTGGCGATGGTATAGCTGTTGCCCCGGGCGCTGGCGAGACCGCCCACCAGGAAGCCGGCGGTGGTGCGTCTGGCGAGTTGTTTCACCAGGTCCTCCATGGCCCCGTGGGCCGGATCCCCATGGACCAGGGCGAGCATGGGTCCATGGGTCTTGATCCAGTCCCCGTTGCGTTCATCGAACGCCTCCAGGTCATCGACCACGGGCGGGAAGACCCGGAAGCCGTCCGCTGGAAACTCGCCCAGCATCACGGCTGCCGCGGGGTCCTCGTAATACTCGACTCCAGTGGCGCAGATGCCGATGCCCACCGCACCCACCCAATCCTGGACCCCGGTGGCAGTGGTCAGAGACCGAAGGAGATCGCCCGCGTCGTCCGCCAGGGAGTCCGTTACATAGAGAAAGCCCAGGTTGGCCCCGGCCGGGACCGGACCAAGCTGTTCCAGGCAGTGCTGAGCGATCTCCCGCCAGTCGGCTCCGGCGGTGTGGGCAAATCGAAATGGGTGCATGGGACTTTAACCTCCGCAGTGCGAGCGGCTTAGAGTAGCGCGTTGGAGGGGCGAATCGAACCGCGGCAAGTCAAGGGGAGGACAATCGAACCGCAAAGGCGCGATGAGTGCAAAGGGCACAAACGGGGGATGGATGCGGACACTGGCCAAAATCCGGTGGAGTTCTTTGCGGTCTTTATCTTTCTTCGCGCCTTTGTGGTTCAGATCGGATTGCATGTGCGGCGCACCGCTGTTCCAGTGCCGCAGGCCCTCAAACCTCCGCCAGGTCGCCCTTTTCCTGGAGCCAGGCGCGGCGGTCCGCCGCGCGCTTCTTGGCCAGCAGCATGTCGAGGAGGTTGTTACTCTCATCCGCCGCTTCAATCGTGAGCTGGACCAGCCGCCGGGTGTCCGGATGGATGGTGGTTTCCCGCAATTGGGACGGGTTCATCTCGCCCAACCCCTTAAAGCGCTGAACATTGACCTTTCCCTTGATGCGTTCGGCCTCGATCCGGTCCAGGATGCCCTTCTTCTCCCCGTCGTCCAGGGCATAGTAGACCTGTTTGCCGACATCGATCCGGTACAGCGGCGGCATGGCGACGTGTACGTGCCCCTCCGCGACGAGACGCCGGAAGTGCTTGAGGAACAGGGCGCACAGGAGGGTGGCGATGTGGGCGCCGTCCGAGTCCGCGTCCGCCAGGATACAGACCTTGCCGAAGCGCAGCCGTGTGAGATCGTCGCTGCCCGGGTCCACCCCGATCGCCACCGCGATGTCATGGACCTCCTGGGAGCCCAGCACCTCTGAGGGCTCCACCTCCCAGGTGTTGAGAATCTTGCCGCGCAGGGGCAGGATGGCCTGGAACTCGCGGTCCCGGGCCTGCTTGGCGGAGCCCCCGGCGGAGTCGCCCTCCACCAGGAAGAGTTCGCTGCGGTCCGGGTCCGTGGAGGTGCAGTCCGCGAGCTTGCCGGGCAGGGCCGGGCCCTGGGTGATCTTCTTGCGCGTGACGGTCCGTCCGGCCCGCAGCCGCGCCTGGGCGGCGTTGATGGCCAGCTCCGCGATCCGTTCTCCCTCACCCGTGTGCTGATTGAGCCAGAGGCTGAAGGAATCCTTGACCACCCCGGAGACGAAGGCGGCGCACTCCCGGGAGGACAGGCGTTCCTTGGTCTGGCCGGAGAACTGGGGGTCGATGAGCTTGACCGAGAGGATGTAGGCGAGCCGGCTCCACACGTCCTCCGGGGCCAGCTTGACCCCCCGGGGCAGGAGGTTGCGAAACTCGCAGAACTCCCGGACCGCCTCGGTGAGCCCGCTTCGCAGCCCGTTCACATGGGTGCCGCCCTGGACGGTCGGAATCAGGTTGACATAGCTTTCCGCGACCGGCTCACCAGCCTCCGGGGTCCAGGCCAGGGCCCAGCTGGCCGCCTCGTTGGTGCCCTCCATATCGCCGACGAAGGGTTCGGCAGGTACCGTCTCGCACCCGCCCAGGGTCTGGACCAGGTAGTCCTTGAGGCCATCTTCATAGCACCATTCACGCTCGTCGCCTGCCGCCTCGTCGCGGAAGCGCACGGTCAGGCCCGGGCACAGCACGGCCTTGGCCTGCAGCAGGTGGATCAGGGGTTTGGGGGCAATTTTTGGGGTGTCGAAGTACTTGGGGTCCGGCCAGAAGCGGAGCCGGGTGCCAGTACGCCCGCGTGGGACTGTGCCGACTTCCTCCAGTTCGCTCGACTTGTCCCCGTGGGCGAAGGCCATGTTGTACTCGCGCCCGCCGCGGCAGACCCAGACCTCCAGATGTCTGGACAGGGCATTGACCACGGACACGCCCACCCCATGTAGCCCGCCGGAGAAGCGATAGCTCCCGCCGCCGAACTTGCCGCCCGCGTGGAGCTTGGTCAGGATGACCTCCACCCCGGGCAGACCCTCGTCCGGGTGCAGATCCACCGGCATACCGCGGCCGTCGTCCGTCACCTCCAGGGAGCCGTCGGCGTAGAGCACCACCGTGATGGTCCGGGCATGGCCGGCCAGTGCCTCGTCGACGCTGTTGTCGATGACCTCCTGGGCTAGGTGATTGGGGCGGGTGGTGTCGGTGTACATCCCGGGGCGCTTGCGCACCGGGTCGAGACCGCTTAAAACCTCAATGGCTGAGGCGTCGTAGGTGCCTGTCATGGGCGGATGGCTGGTCCTTGTAGGATGGCGTTTAGTGGGTCCGAGGCCGGGTAGGGGGCCAACAGGCCCACGGTTTGACCCTCAAACCGCGGTACGCTACCGTAGCTCGAAACCCCGATGCAAACCCTATGAAGAAAGCCCCAGACCCAGCCCCGCCAGCCTTCGAGCAGTCCCTGAGCGAACTGGAGACCATCGTCGATGCCCTGGAGAAGGGCGAGATGACACTGGAGGAGTCCCTCACCGCCTTCGAGCGCGGCGTGAACCTGACCCGCGCCTGCCGCCAGGCCCTGGACGCCGCGGAGCAGCGGGTGCGCATCCTGACCGAGGCCCGCGCGGACGCTGAGCCCACGCCCTTCATCACCACCCCCCGGACGCCGATAACGACCAATGAGTGAACAAGCACTGGACGCCTTTCGGGCGCGCTGCGTGGCGCGCGTGCAGGCCGCCCTGGACCAACTGCTGCCGGCCCCCCAGATCGAGCCCTCCCGCCTGCACGAGGCCATGCGCTACAGCGTGCTGGACGGGGGCAAGCGCATCCGCCCCCTGCTGTGCTACGCCGCCGGTGAGGCCCTGGGGGTCTCCCCGGCCCTGCTGGACCGGCCGGCCGCGGCGGTGGAGTTGATCCACGCCTATTCTCTGATTCATGACGACCTGCCGGCCATGGACGATGATGAACTGCGGCGGGGCCGCCCCACCTGTCACAAGGCCTTCGATGAGGCCACCGCCATCCTGGCCGGAGATGCGCTGCAAACCCTTGCCTTCCAGACGCTGGCGGAGGCGAGCGATCTGAGCGCAGCCGCCCGTGTTGCCATGGTCGCGGCCCTGGCCCAGGCCAGCGGCTCTCGGGGCATGGTTGGCGGCCAGGCCCTGGACCTGGCGGCGGAGGGCAAGCACCTGGATCGGGTCATGCTGGAGCACATCCATATCCACAAGACCGGCGCCCTGATCCGGGCGGCGGTGCGCCTGGCCATCCTCGCGGACGGCCCCTTGGACGCCGACCGGGCCGAGCGCCTGGACCGCTATGCCAAGTGTGTCGGCCTTGCCTTCCAGATCCAGGACGATGTGCTGGACGTGGTGGCCGAGACCGCGGTCACCGGCAAGAGCCGAGGGCGGGACCAGGAACTTGCCAAGTCCACATATCCTTCCGTGGTCGGGCTCAGCGAGGCCAAGGAGATGGCCCACAACCTGCTGACCGATGCCCTGAACGCCGTCTCCGTCTTCCCCAGCCGAGCCGACCCCCTGCGCTGGGTGGTCCAGACCCTGATCGGCCGGATGCCCTGACCGCCCTGACCGCTTGGGCCTGGACGTTCGTGGGCTTATGGCGGTGTTGGCGTGGCGATGAGATCGTTGAACATGCGAGGGGCGTTAAGCGGTCAGTAATCAGGGGTCGGTTATTCTTCGACTGCGCCTTAAGAGACACCAAGCGCCGACTGCTGACTGCTCTTACCGGGTGTCTCCGGGTTGACACCCCGAGCCAGACTATTGACTATCTGTACTGAATTCCCTTCTGCCCTAATCCATGCCCCTTCGTAAGCTCTACATCCAAACCTACGGTTGCCAGATGAACGAGTACGATTCCGCGCGACTGGCGGACGTACTGCGGGAATCCCATGGCCTGGTACTGACTGAGCGCCCGGAAGAGGCGGACGTGCTGCTGCTCAATACCTGCTCCATCCGCGAGAAGGCGGCGGAGAAGGTCTTCTCCCAGCTCGGCCGCTGGCGGCCTTGGAAGCTTCAACGCCCGGACCTGGTGATCGGCGTGGGCGGCTGCGTGGCGAGCCAGGAGGGGTCAGCCATCCGCGAGCGCGCGCCCTATGTGGACCTGGTCTTTGGCCCCCAGACCCTGCATCGGCTGCCCCAGATGCTGCGGGACCTGGACGTGGGCCGACAACCCCAGGTGGACGTGTCCTTCCCCGAGATCGAGAAGTTCGACTGCCTGCCGGCCCCCCGGGCGGAGGGCCCCACGGCCTTTGTCTCGGTGATGGAGGGTTGTTCCAAGTACTGCACCTACTGCGTGGTGCCCTACACGCGCGGGGAGGAGGTCAGCCGGCCCTTCGATGACGTGATCGCGGAGGTCGCGGGCCTGGCGGAGCAGGGGGTGCGGGAGGTCAATCTGCTGGGCCAAAACGTCAACGCCTACCGGGGGCGGATGGATGATGGCCAGGATGACAGCGCGACCGCGGACCTGGCGCTCCTGATTCGCTACGTGGCAGCCATCGACGGGATTGAGCGGATTCGCTTCACCACCAGCCACCCGGTGGAGGTCACGGACAGCCTGGTCGAGGTCTACGGCGAGGTCCCCAAGCTGGTGAGCTTCCTGCACCTGCCGGTGCAATCCGGCTCCGACCGCATCCTGGCAGCGATGAAACGAGGCCACACGGCGCTGGAGTACCGTTCCAAGATCAAGGCCCTGCGGCGGGCGCGTCCGGACATTCTGATCTCATCGGACTTCATCGTCGGCTTCCCCGGGGAGACGGAGACCGACTTCGCTGCCACTCTGGCCCTGGTGGACGCGGTGGGCTTCGATCAGAGCTTCAGCTTCATCTACAGCCGCCGCCCCGGGACCCCGGCGGCCGACTATCCGGACGATGTTCCCCTGGCGGTCAAACAGGAACGCCTGGCCCGGCTGCAACAGCGCCTCACCACCAATGCCCAGCGTTACAGTCGGGCGATGGTCGGGACCGTGCAGCGGGTCCTGTTGGAGCGGCCGTCCCGGAAGGACCCGGCGGAATTGGCTGGACGAACGGAAAACAACCGGGTGGTCAACTTTCACGGCGATCCCGCCTTGATCGGTCAGTTTGTCGACCTGACCATTACCCATGCGCTGCCCAATTCTTTGCGGGGTGCGTTGGCCGCCAACGATCCGCCCGCCTCGGCTTCGGTTTTTGCGCCAGGCCGGTGACCGCCCACATCGAATCAGCCAGACTGAACAGGATTTTTCAGTATTAATGGAATGATGGGCCACTCGCCTATAGCGCCTCCATATCACGTCCAACAAGTCTGAGAGCGCGCCGTGCGCCATGCCACCTTTAACCTTTGACCTTGCACCTTTAGCCAAAACGACTTGTCTACCCAACCCCAATCCCTCGACCTGGAACTGACACCCGCCGACAACGCCCGGTTGGCCAACCTCTGCGGACCCTTCGAGCAGCACCTGCGGCTGATCGAGCGCCGGCTCGGCCTCGAAATCAGCAATCGCGGCATGTGCTTTCGCCTCATCGGTGACGGGACAGCGGTACACCTGGGCGATCAACTCCTGCGGGACCTCTATGCGGACACCGCCGCGGAGGTCCTGAGCCCCGAGTCCATTCACCTATCCCTGCGAGGTCTGGGTGCAGACGACCTGGCCGAGGCGAGCGCCAGCCGTCTGCCGGAACTGACCATCAAGACCAAGCGGGGGCTCGTGAAGGCGCGGGGACCAAATCAGCAGGAGTACCTGCACGCCATCGCCCGTCACGACATCAACTTCGGCGTGGGTCCGGCGGGAACGGGTAAGACCTATCTGGCGGTGGCCAGCGCGGTGGAGGCCCTGGAGACCGATCGGGTACGGCGTTTGCTTCTGGTTCGGCCGGCGGTAGAAGCTGGGGAGCGGCTGGGTTTCCTGCCCGGGGACCTGGCGCAGAAGATCGACCCCTATCTTCGACCCCTTTATGACGCCCTGTTCGAGATGCTGGGGTTCGAGAAGGTAAACAAACTCCTGGAACGTAACGTGATCGAGGTCGCGCCCCTGGCCTACATGCGCGGGCGCACCCTGAATGAGGCCTTCATCATCCTGGACGAGGCCCAGAACACGACGCCCGAGCAGATGAAGATGTTCCTGACCCGCATCGGCTTCGGCTCCACCGCCGTGATCACCGGGGACGTGACCCAGGTGGACCTGCCGCGGGGCCAACTCTCAGGGCTGCGCCAGGCGGTGGAGGTGTTGAAGGACGTGGACGGCATCAGCTTCACCTTCTTCAACGCCCGGGACGTGGTGCGGCACGCCTTGGTGCAGCGCATCGTCCATGCCTACGAGGCCTTCGAACGGCCGGAGCCCCTCGGGCGGCCCCAGCGGAGCTCGAGCCAGCCGGCAACGCCCGCGCCGGTCCAAGCGACAATCACAGATGAGCGGCAAGCTTAGACGCATGGCCACTGACCTGGACCTCGACCTGCAAGTGGCGATGGAGACCACCAATCTACCCACCGAGGCAGACTTCGCCCGCTGGAGCACTGCGGCCCTGGATGGCCGCCGGGAGCGGGCGGCCCTGACCATCCGTGTGGTCGACGTCGAGGAGGCGCAGTCGCTCAACCTGCGCTTTCGCGGGCAGGACAAGCCCACCAACGTCCTCTCCTTCCCGTTTGAGATTCCACCGGGGCTTGCCGGCGTGGACGGGTTTGACGAAGTCCTGGGGGACCTGGTGATCTGCGCCCCGTTGGTGCAGCGGGAAGCCCTGGAACAGGGCAAGGGACAGGCCGACCACTGGGCCCACCTGGTGGTGCACGGTGTGCTCCATCTGCTCGATTACGATCATCTGACGGATGACGAGGCAACGGTGATGGAGACCCTGGAAACCACCATCCTCAGCCGGTTAGGATTCCCCCCACCCTACGAGGAGCCCCCTGCGACCCAATGACTGTTGACCGATCTACCGACGACTCACGCCCGCGCAATTGGTTCGACCGGTTGACCCAATTGTTCGGGAGTGAACCGCAGAACCGGGAGCAACTCATCCAACTGCTCAAGGATGCCAAGCAACGCGCCCTGATGGACACCGATGCGCTCAGCATGATCGAGGGCGTACTCCAGGTCTCGGAACTGCGGGTACGCGACATCATGATTCCCCGGGCCGAGATGGTCTATGTGCGGCGTGAGGACCCCCTGGAGCGGATCCTGGAGATCGCCGTGAAGTCTGCCCACTCCCGCTTCCCGGTCACGGGTGACGACAAAGGCGAGGTGGTGGGGGTCATGCTTGCCAAGGACCTGCTCACCTTCTGCGTGGAGAGCGGACGGCGGCCCTTCAATATCCGGGACCTGTTGCGCCCCACGGTGTTCGTCCCCGAGAGCAAGCGCCTCAACGTGCTGCTCAAGGAATTCCGGGCCAGCCGCAACCACATGGCAATCGTCGTGGACGAGTATGGCAGCGCGGCGGGCCTGGTGACGATCGAGGACGTGCTGGAGCAGATCGTCGGCGAGATCGAGGATGAACACGACTACGATGAGGGGGCAGAGATCTTCCGGCGCGGCCAAAACGAGTACAGCGCCAAGGCCCGCACCCCCATCGAGGACTTCAACGCCTATTTCGGCACTGATCTCTCGGACGAAGAGTTCGACACGATCGGCGGGCTGGTCGTGAATGCGCTGGGCCACCTCCCCAAACGGGGTGAGTCGGTGGACATCGACCCCTTCCGCTTCACCGTCATGCGGGCCGACAGCCGACGCGTTCATCTGTTGAGCATCGAGCGGCTGGATGTGGAGCCGCCGGAAGATACCGGTGGGGCATCGTGATGATGCCGGGACCTGCCCCTCGGCGAGTAAACGGACAGGCTCGGGCTATTTCTGACCGAATGGAAGAGCGCTCGATTGAGCACCGACCATGGGAGCTATCCGTAATATGAATCGCGTCACTCGATGGGCCCTGGTCGGCTCAGGCATACTGCTGATGTTGTTGGTCCTGTCTTTGGTCCCCTGGGACCGACTTCACCTCGGCACGCGCATCTCAGAGCTCAAAGACCTCTTGCGGGAGGATGCGATGCTCGCGGCTTATCCCTATCGCTTCCAGGCGGTGCTGTACCATGATGAAATCGTCACCTTGACACGCCCCTATGATTCTCAAGTCCCGGTGACTGCCTTCCTGGCGGCCATGGATCCAACGTTGGCTGGCAAGCCGGCGGATGATCCTGACGTTCGCGCCGCGCAGGATCAGCAGGTACTTCATGAGATGCGGGCCACTGAGCTCATGCTTGCTCAGCCCGATGTCAAGTCGGTGGTCTGGCACTTGGACAGCGCCTGGCTCGATCGCCACGGTATTGCCGTGTCGGATTAGGCGGCGCACCCGCGGCCGGCAACGGCATGTCGCCGGGTTAGCCCACCAACTCCAGCCACCTCAGCAAGGGTGGAAGCATCAGGGCCGTAGCGAAGGCTGACAGGGCCATGGCGAGGCCGGCGAAGGCCCCCATGGCCGCGTTGACCTGAAAGGACCGGGCGGTGCCGATGCCATGGGCCGCCAGACCCATGGCAAA
This sequence comes from uncultured Gammaproteobacteria bacterium, assembly GCA_963733415.1. Taxonomy (GTDB): domain Bacteria; phylum Pseudomonadota; class Gammaproteobacteria; order Chromatiales; family Chromatiaceae; genus Thiodictyon. The sequence goes on from CAVTDM010000012.1 coordinate 20,564, forward strand.
GCCCTTCACCGCTTCATCCCGGCAGCCCAGGAGGCGCAGCAGTCCGGTGCCAAAGACGCCGCCGATGATCCCGGTGCTGATCACCAGGACGGCGGTCAGGGAGGGTATCCCGCCCAGCTTCTCGCTGATCCCCATGGCGACTGGGGCCGTGACCGATTTTGGGGCCAGCGATATGAGCGTGGCCGGGTCCGCCCCGAACAGGAACCCGAGCCCGACCGCGCTCAGGGCAGCCGTCAGTACCCCCACCGGTAGGGCGACCAGGATCGGCAGGGCCAATGTCTTCAGCCGTTCGCGCTGTCGATAGAGGGGGATGGCGAGGGCCACGGTCGCTGGCCCAAGCAGGAAGTGCACGAATTGGGCGCCGTCGAAATAGGTCTGATAGGGTGTCCCGGTCAGTACCAGCAGTCCGATCAACAGGGCCACCGCCAGCGCCACCGGGTTGAGCAGGGGGCTCTCCCCGCCAAGTCGGTAGACTTTGAGCGCAATCAGGTAGCAGACCAGGGTCGCAGTCAGCCACAGCAGCGGTGAGGCGGCCAGGTAGACCCAGACCTGGGTCAGCGGCGCGTCACTCATGATGACCGCCCCGGCGCCAGGCCAGGAGCCGCTGCATCCCCGCCATGGTCAGGGCGGTCACCGCCAGGGTGATCAAGGTACCCAGGATCAGCGCCGCGGCGATGGCCAGCCACTGGTCCCGAACCCGCTCCCAATGCACCAGGACCCCGACGCCCGCGGGCACGAACAGCAGAGAGAGATGACCGAGCAGCGTGTCCGCGGTCCGGCCGACGCGCTCAGACACACCCCCGCCCAGCGACAGCCAGGCGAGCAGCAACAGCATGCCAAGAACGGGACCTGGTACCGGCAGTCCCAGGGCCAGCACCGTAACCTCACCGACCAGTTGGCAGCCCAGGATCAGGGTCAGGGCCTCAAGCACAGCACTGCCTCCGCGGGGCCGCAGCCCCAATTGAATCCGACCTGTGTCAGATGAATCGAACCGCAAAGGCGCAAAGGGAGCAACGAACGCAAAGACTGCTTTCTGAAATGCGCCGCGATCGGCACTAAGACCCTTTTGTTCTCTTTCCCCTTTGCGGTCTTTTCTTCCTTCGCGCCTTTGCGGTTCAAAGTTACTCTGAGATCAGGCCAGCGCTTCATGTGGGTCGTGGTATCAGGCGCTGCGCGTCCATGACCAGCAGGCCCTGGTGCCAATCGAGATGATGCAGGGCGCGCCAGCCGCCGCTCGCCGCGCCGGTTGCGTGCCAGACCCGCCGTTCGCGAAAGCGCTCCGGGGTCAGTTCCAGGACCTCGTTCAGGACCAGGCCATAGCCGTAGCGCGGCACTGAGTCCTGGGCCGGACGCAAGAGTCGGCCCCTGTCATCGACGAAGACCCGCCCCCCGGGCCGGCCGCCCGCGAAGTCCCGCACCAGGGGGTTGCGCGCATGGGGGGTCCAGCGGGCGCTCAGCGGCGAGTCCGCGTGGAAGGCCAGGAGCGAGTCGTTGAGCCGGGCCTTGCCCAGCCGCGCGCTGCAGAAGAGCCACCAGCGTCCCTGATGTTCGAACAGGGTCGCATCCGCCGCCTGAATGCCGTCCAGCAGGGTGCCGACCCGGGTCCAACCGTTGGGAAAGGACTGGCAGCGGTAGAGGTCCACCCGGCGGGAGGCCGCCGACTCAGGGACCATATACAGACCGCCCTCGAAGCTGAACAGGAAGGGGTAGGACAGATGTCGGCCCTCGTCCAGGACCGGCACGGCCGGCCCTGCGGGGGTCAGGTCCGCCCCCAGTTCAAGGACGCTGATTCGCCCGCGCTGGGTGTGGAAGGGGTACTCCTCCAGGTAGAGGAACCGCCGCTCCCCGTCCGACCAGGCGAAGGGGTCCGCCCAGAAGGTATCTGCCGGTGGCCAGAGGGGTGTCAGCCCAGCCGGGTCCGGGGCGCACCAGGCGTCCCGTTCCCGCAGCCCGGCGAGCAGGAACCACTGGGGCCATTGGGTGCGCTCATCCCGGGCATCACGGCGCTTCTGACGGCGGCGGGCCTGGGTCTGATAGAGGCGTTTGAGGGGATTCACTAACCGCCATCCCCATCGCCCTGGGTCACATAGATCCCGGCAGCCGCCGCGGGGAGGGCGCGGGCAATGAGCGGCTGGGGCCGCTCCGATTTGGTCAACCGCGGACTGAAGCCCAGGGCGCTCAGGACCGCCGCGCGTCCGTCGCCGCAGGCAAAGACCTCCACCCGCTCGGCCCGCCAGGTGCGCAGCGCGCACAGGGCCGCGGCGAGGAGTGAGCGGATGGCCTCGGCATCCCCGGGGGCGGTCAACAGGTCCACGATCTTGGCCCGGCGGCGGCGCTCCTTCGTGTAGGTGAGCAGGACGGCATAGCCGCGCAGCCTGTCCCTGTCACCGGCGGTCAGTATCTGGTAGTGACCGGCAGGGTGCTGCCGATAGCGCCAATTCAGGGTCTGGGCGTCACGGCGGCAGATGGCCGGATAGAGAGGCCGGACTTCCTCCCACAGGCGATCAAAGCGGGTGTCGAAGGCTCCCGGCAACACGGCGACCGGAAGGCGGGGTTTGGGTCCGCGCGGGAGACCCAGGTCCGCTAGCGTGCCGATCAATGCACCCAAGGGCTGGCCGATGGCACGCCCCAGGGTATGTTTCAGGGACACCCGCCGGTGCCAGGATCCGCTGCCCGCAATCGGCGTGAAGCCGACGCGTTCGCAGATCACCATCATGGGGTCCGCAATGTGTTTGCCGAGTTGGATGGGACCGGCGTTGGGGTGGTCGAACAGGGCCGCCGCGAGGCCGCGGGAGAGGTCAGGGCCAGCGGCCGACGCGGCACGCCGCTCTCTTAGCGCCTGACGCAGCAGGCCCCAGTGCACCAGCACGTCCACGAACCAGTGGGCCGTCACCGGCTCGCCCGCGATATGGAGCCCCGCCGGGATGGTGGCCAAGTTACCGATGATCTGACCCCGCCATTCCGCGACGATCCCCTGATACCCCGGGGTTGGCAGGCGCGGGTCCTGATGCCACTGCCAGTCCCACAGGCGGTCCGTCCGGGCGGCCGGCTCAGACCCGAAGACCTCTTCAATCCGGGCGACGATCTCGGGGCGGTCCGCGTCTGTGCCGGGTCGGATCTCGATCATGGGTGGAGTCCTATCCTAAGACTCAGATATCCGTGCCCAGCATTCGCTGCAAGACGCCTTGATAGATTTGAGAAAGGGCATCCAGGTCTGCCACCGCAACGCACTCATCCACCTGGTGGATGCTGGCGTTGATGGGACCGAACTCCACCACCTGGGCGCCGGTGGGAGCGATGAAGCGTCCATCGGAGGTGCCCCCGGTGGTGGAGGCCTCCGCGTCGATTCCCGTGACCGCGGCGATGGCTGCGCGGGTCGCGGCAACCAGTTCCCCCGCCGGGGTCAGGAAGGGGTGGCCGGAGAGCCGCCAGGTCAGATCGTAGTCGAAGCCCCCGGCGTCCAGAATGCCGCGGACCCGGGTCTCAATAGTCTCCGGAGTCAGTTCGGTGGAGAAGCGCAGGTTGAACTGGGCGGTGAGCCGGCCCGGAATCACGTTGTCCGCACCGGTGCCCATGGTCAGGTTCACGAGTTGCAGGCTGGTGGGCGGGAAATGGGCGTTGCCCTGGTCCCAGACCTCGGCGCAGAGGGCGGCCAGCGCTGGAACCGCGGCATGGAAGGGGTTCTTGGCCAGCAGGGGATAGGCCACGTGACCCTGCTTGCCGTGCACGGTAAGCAGACCGGTCAGGCTGCCGCGGCGGCCGACTTTGATGGTATCGCCCAGCCGGTCACGGCTGGAGGGTTCTCCCACCAGGCACCAGTCGATCTGTTCGCCCCGGGCCTGGAGGCGCTCCACGACCCGCACGGTGCCGTCGGTGGCGATGCCCTCCTCGTCGCTGGTGATAAGAAAGGCGATGGAGCCCGGGTGGTTCGGATGGGCCGCCACGAAACCCTCCACGGCGGTCACCATGGCCGCCAGGGGGCCCTTCATGTCGGCGGCACCCCGGCCGTACAGTCGGCCGTCGCGAACATTTGGCTCAAAGGGGTCGCTGTGCCAGTCATTGCGGGGTCCGGATGGCACCACGTCGGTGTGGCCGGCGAAGCAGAACAGGGGGCCGGAGTTACCCCGGCGCGCCCACAGGTTGGTGACATCCGCGCTGGGCATGGGCTCGATCCGGAAGCCAATGGCGGCCAGTCGCTCCGCTATCAGGTCCTGACAACGGGCGTCGGCGGGGGTGATTGAGGGCCGGCGGATCAGTTCACTGGCGAGTTCGAGGGTGGGGGACATCAGCCGAGAATTTCCTCATAGGCGGATTCGGAAAATCCGAGATGGCGCGCGGACCCGGTGTCGAGCAGGGGGCGGCGGATGCTGGCCGGGTGCTCCAGCATCAGGCAGATGGCGGATTCCTGGTCGATCCCGTCACGTTGTTCCAGCGGCAGGTTGCGCCAGGTCGACCCACGACGATTGAGCAGGGCCTCCCAGCCCAGTTCCGTTACCCAGGGGCGCAGCAGGGTCTCATCGAGTCCGTCTCTGCGGTAATCATGAAAGCGGTAGGTCACGCGATGGTCTGCGAGCCAGCGCCGCGCCTTCTTCATCGTGTCGCAGTTGGCGATGCCGTAGAGGGTGATCATAGGTGTTTGGGTATCGGCTCTCAGCGATCAGCTCTCAGGATTGTCAGATTTCGAATCGCCAGGCGCGCGGCGATTTGATCAAGGTATCGCTGACGGCCGAAAGCTGATCGCTGACCGCTCGCCTTCAGATATCGCGCAGTAACTCATTGATGCCGACTTTGCCTCTGGTCTTCTCATCGACCTGCTTGATAATGACCGCGCAGTAGAGGCTGTGGCTGCCATCCTTGGCCGGCAGGTTGCCGGGGACCACGACGGCGCCAGGGGGGACGCGGCCATAGAGGATCTCGCCGGTCTCCCGGTTATAGATCTTGGTGCTCTGACCGATGAAGACGCCCATGGAGATCACCGCCCCGGTGCCCACGATGACACCCTCCACGATCTCGGAGCGGGCGCCGATGAAGCAGTTGTCCTCGATGATGGTGGGTGCGGCCTGCACCGGCTCCAGCACGCCGCCGATGCCCACCCCACCCGACAGATGGACGTTCTTCCCGATCTGGGCGCAGGAGCCCACCGTGGCCCAGGTATCCACCATGGTCCCCGAGTCCACATAGGCCCCGATGTTCACGTAGGACGGCATCAGCACGCAGGAGGGGGCGATGTAGGCTCCCCGCCTGGCCGTGGCCGGGGGAACCACCCGGACCCCGGCCTCGCGGAACTCCCGGGAATTGGTGTCGGCGAACTTGGAGGGGACCTTGTCGTAGTAATTCGTGAATCCGCCCTTCATGAAGGCGTTGTCCTCAATGCGGAAGGACAGCAGCACCGCCTTTTTAATCCAGTCGTTGACCACCCAGCCACCGTCCCGGGGCTCGGCCACCCGCAGTTCACCCTTGTCCAGCCGCCCGATCACGTCCAGGACGGCGTCATGGACCCGGGTCTCGACATTGCGGGGGGTGATCTCGGCGCGACGCTCAAAGGCCTCGGCAATGATGGATTGGGTGTCGGTCATGGGTTGGTCTCCGGAAGGGGGGGAATGTGAAATGTTTAAGTTCAAAGGTTAAGGGTTGCGTAGTCGGCAATCACGTTTCGGTAAATAACGAGTCAAGAACAAGTTAAACACAGACGCAATCGTTGTCGTTGTCGTTTTCGTAATCGGAGAAGCGATGCAATTTGGGGTGCGGGAGAATCTGGGGTGCTACGATAACCTCGACAACGACAACGACAACGACAACGACAACGACGACAACGACAATAGCGTGAAAAGCATTCCCTAATGGACTTGCTTACCCTATTAGTGAACCGTTCCTAAGTTCTGAACGAATTGGCGGATACGCCTGGCAGCCTCCAAACACTCGTCGAGTGGCGGGACCAGGGCGATGCGTACCCGGTTCGCTCCCGGGTTGTGGTCTGCCACGGTGCGCGACAGGAAGCTTCCCGGCAGCAGGGTGACAGCCTGCTCGGCGTAGAGGCGGCGAACGAACTCGGTGTCAGGGATCGGCGTCTCCGGCCACAGATAGAAACTGGCCGGAGGGGCCGCGACGGGTAAGACTGGCGCCAGGATATCGATGACCGCGGCGAACTTTTCGCGATAGTCCGCCCGGTTGGTCCGCACATGGGCCTCGTCGGTCCAGGCGGCCAGGCTCGCCGCTTGGGTGGGCAGAGGCATGGCGCAGCCGTGGTAGGTACGATAGTTGAAGAAGCGATCGAGCACTTGCGCGTCGCCGGCCACGAAGCCAGATCGCATCCCCGGTGCGTTGGAGCGTTTGGACAAACTGTGGAAGCAGACGCAGCGCCGGAAGCTCAGGTTACCCAGGGCGGCCGCGGCCTGGAGCAGTCCCGGGGGTGGCGCCGCTTCGTCGAGGTAGAGCTCCGCATAGCACTCGTCGGAGGCGATCACGAAATCGTGGATCTGCGCCAGTTCAATCAGCCGTTTCAGGGTCTCCAGGTCAATCACAGCCCCGCTTGGATTACCCGGCGAGCAGATGTAAAGCAACTGGCAACGGTCCCAGGTGGCGGCGTCCACGGCGCTGAAGTCCGGGATGAAACCGTTCTCCGCCCGACAGGGCAGGAAGTGCGGCTGGGCCCCAGCAAGCAGGGCCGCCCCCTCGTAGATCTGATAGAAGGGGTTCGGCATCAACACCAGGGGCGCTTTCGCTGGATCGACCACCGCCTGGGCGAAGGCGAACAGGGCCTCCCGGGTACCATTGACCGGCAGGATCTGGTTGCCCGGGTCCAGGGCCGCGGTAGGCAGTCGATAGCGCCGGGTCAGCCAGTGCGCGATGGTCTCTCGCAGGGCGGACAAACCGCGGGTGGTCGGGTAAAGGGCCAACTGGTGCAGATGGGCGACCAGGGCCTCGCTGATCAGGGCCGGCGTGGGGTGGCGGGGCTCGCCGATGTGCAGGGCGATGGGGGCCAGGTCCCGGGGTGGCTCAATGCCGGACTTCAGTGCCGCGAGCTTCTCGAACGGGTAGGGCTGGAGCAGCCCAAGGGCAGGGTTCATGGGGCAGGGTGCCTGCATGGCGCCGCGGCGCGGGTGGCGGCGGCGGGTCCAGAAAAACCGGTAGTATAGGCGAAGCCCGCTAGCCGCTCCACGCCGGGGAGGACGCCATGTCCCTGATCGCCGATATTCATCATGCCAGTCTGATCGTGGCCGATACGGGCCGTGCCCTGGTCTTTTACCGAGACCTCCTGGGCCTGCCCCTGGACCCGGGTCGCCCGGACCTGGGCTACCCCGGGGCCTGGCTGCAGGTTGGCGGGCGCCAGAATCCACCTGCTGGAACTGCCCAACCCGGACCCGGTGACGGGGCGGCCAGCCCACGGCGGTCGGGATCGTCACCTGGCTCTGGTGGTATCGGACCTGGACGTCCTGCACGCCCGCCTCACGGACGCCGGGGTGCCATACAGCATGAGTCGCTCCGGTCGCCGCGCCCTGTTTTGCCGCGACCCGGACGGCAATGCCCTGGAGTTCTTGGAGTTAGTGTGAATCCTGCCGTGGGAGCCGCCGGTGGCCGCGACGGGTCTTGCAGGGAGCCGCGGCACCGCGCCGCGGCCACCGGCCCCTGCCATGGGTGATGCTCAAGGCGTTGGTGTCCGGGCCAACCGGAACCCGATGCTGCGGTGGGTGAACCCGGGTGCCACCCGGCAGCGGTAGGCGGAGCGCAGGTAGCCCGCATACCCGTACCAGGAGCCGCTGCGCATGACACGTCGCGTGCAATTGCCCGTCAACCAGGCGCTGCCGTCGGTTGGTGCCCCCTCGAAGCCCTCGTTCCAGCAGTCTTCAGTCAGTTCGTTCACGTTGCCGTGCATGTCGAGCAGGCCCAGGGGTTCGGTGGGTAGCTGCCGGTGGGTGCTGGCTTGTCCAGATTGACCCCGGTGCCATTGCCGCACTCGGCATACGCGAAGGTTCCGTCGAAGTTTGCCTGTTCAGTGCTGATGCAATCACCGGTACTGAAGGCGGTGGTGGTACCGGCCCGGGCGGCGTACTCCCATTCCGCTTCCGTGGGTAACCGGTAGTCTTTGCCGCTAATTCGATTCAACCAACGCAGGTACTCCTTGGCGTCGTCCCAGGAAACCTTGATGACCGGTTGATCGCCCCGGCCCCAGCCTTCGTCGGACGGGTTCTTGGAGCAGCCTTGGTCGAGGACGCAGGCGTCCCAATCCGCGAAGGTGACCTCACGCTTGCCCAGCTCGAAGGAGGGTACACAGACCTGGTGCTGGGGTCCCTCATCCGGGTCGCGTTCCGGTTCATCCGCTGGACTGCCCATCAGGAAACAGCCCCCCGGTATCGGAACCATGACGATCTCGGGGACGAGATCAAATTTGATGGTCTGGTCAGTACCAGCGGCAACGTAGACCGCGCGCTCCACCGGTGCAAAACCGGCCTTTGCGGCCCGGACCCGGTGCTCGCCCGGGGTCAGGTGAATCAAGAAGGTCTCCTGAGCTGTCGTTGGGGAGCTGCCCTTGCGCTCGCCGTCGATGGCGAGTTCCGCTGCGCCTGGGGTGGTGAAGATGCGCAGGGCGCCGGTCCCGTCTGCCGCGAGCACGGCGTGTGGCAGGAGGGACGCAAGACCCAGGAGTGAGATGATCGTGTAGCGCACGGGACGGCTTCCTCGTGGTTGGGGGCAGGGCCTGATCCAGGAGCAGCGGGACCCGGGTCCCGGGCCTGGCCGCGGACGGATTCTAAACGAAAACTTTGGCCCCAAGAGACCGCGTGCCTGAGGATCCTCGCCGCTCGGCACCGTCCTGGTGCGATTCCGCCTTGGTTGGATCCCTAATCGTGCGGTCATGTACACGAAACTCCGCTTGTTCCGCCCGGAAGTTCATTTCTAACAGTCTGTCAAAAAAGGAATATGAAAGAAATGACGCGGCTGGCACAGAACATGCTTAAAGAAGCCCAAAGGCGCTCAGTGCCGTTGTTCCTTTTCGTTCTCTGACCTCCTCAGTGGTGATTCACCCCGCGCTAGCGGGGTTTTTTTTGCGCCGTCGACGTGACGACTGCATGAAGCCTGGCGGGTGCGTCTGGTTCAGGGGACGGGTCCTCGCGCCTTCCGGCCAAGCCAGTCCCTGTGCCTTGAGGGCCCCAAGGTCAGGGCTTACCATGCGTTTCGTGCGTCGGCTGAGGGTGTCCGATCGTCCGCCGGGAACGCGCAGACACAGGTGCAACCGTGAGGCTCCCGATTCCCCCTTTCCACCAGGCGCGGGTGCTCGTGGCCGGTGATGTGATGCTTGACCGGTACTGGACGGGTGCGGCCACGCGTATCTCCCCCGAGGCCCCGGTACCGGTGGTCCATGTGACCCGCGTCGAGGCGCGCCTCGGCGGGGCCGCGAACGTCGCCGTGAACATGCGAACGCTCGGCGGACAGGTGGACCTGCTGGGGGTCGTGGGCCGCGATGAGGCGGGTGAGACCCTGGAGACCCTGGTGCGACAACAGGGGATCGGCGGTCATCTGCAGCAGCACCCGCTCCGCCTGCACCGCGACCAAGCTGCGCATCCTCAGCCAGCACCAACAATTACTGCGGGCGGACTTTGAAGGGGGTTTGACCGATCTGGATACGGCCGGTCAACGGGCCAGCTTCGCGCCAACTGGCGCCCCTGGCTGATGTCATCGTGCTGTCCGACTACGGCAAGGGGGCCCTGCAGGACCCGCGGGCCCTGATCGATATCGCACGGTCCCTGCGCAAGCCGGTGATCATCGACCCCAAGGGGACGGATTTCTCCAAGTACCAGGGCGCCACCCTGATCACCCCGAATCGGGCCGAGTTCGAGGCCGTGATGGGACCGTGCGCGGGCGATGACGAGATCGAGGCCCAGGGCGAGCGCCTGCGCCTCGCCACCGGTCTGCAAGGGCTCCTGATCACTCGCGGTGAACAAGGGATGACGCTGCTCTGGGAGGGCCGCCGGCCACTGCACCTGCAGACCCGGGCCCGCGAGGTCTATGACGTCACCGGTGCCGGCGATACGGTCATCGCGACCCTGGCCCTGGCCCTGGCCGCCGGTGCCCCGCCGGAGGAGGCCGTCCGGCTCGCCAACACCGCGGCGGGGATCGTGGTCGGCAAGCTGGGCACGGCCTCCACCACGGTCGACGAGTTGCGCCGCGCCCTCCAGGAGCCTGGCGCGAACGGTGCCGCCGGGGTGGTAACAGAGGACGAACTGGCCATGCAGATCAAGCAGGCCCAGGCGCGCGGGGAGCGAATTGTTATGACCAACGGGTGCTTTGACCTGCTCCACGCCGGACACGTCACCTATCTGGAGCAGGCCCGTGCGTTGGGTGACCGCCTGGTCGTGGCCGTCAATGCGGACGCCTCGGTCAGCGCCCTGAAGGGACCGGACCGCCCCGTGAACGGCCTGGAACAGCGCATGCTGGTGCTGGCGGCCCTCAAGGCCGTGGATTGGGTGGTGCCCTTCAGCGAGGAGACCCCGGAGCGGCTCTACTGCCGATTACTGCCGGACATCCTCGTCAAGGGCGGCGACTATGCCCCGGAGGCGATTGCCGGCGGCCCCTGCGTGACGGCCAACGGCGGCCAAGTCGTGGTGCTGGATTACCTGCCCGGTGCCTCGACCACGAACCTGATCGGGCGCCTGCGCGGGACGGCTCTCCGCCCTCGGGACTCGTCGGAACAACTGCCCCGCCAGCCTGAAGTTCTGTCAAGCTGAAGTTGCCGCGCGTAGGCGGTTGTCATCCCCGCAGGACACCGGGCTCCGGCGCCAAGATGGTGACGCTAGCCGCGCCGGAGACTCCTCGCGAGCGGAGCGCGCGCGCCCCACTGGCCTGCGCGCGTAGCACACGCATCGGGTATTTCCACATTCTCCACATCCGCTGTGGCCCCTTCTGTGGATAGGCTGTGCCGAAGCTGTACGGGACCCTGCCTGGACAGGGGCTTGGCCGAGCCGGTCAGTGTTTGACCGCCGACCTCAGGGCGGGCAGTTCTGACGCTTTGGTGGTAACTGGGGCGAAAACTGAGGCCAGCCTTCAACTCTTTGAAGGCCTGAACGGGTGGCCCAGCACCGGTCAGGATCCGGTCCGGTGGCTCAGCCGCCGCTCAGGGCCTGGATGATCGCCACCTCGTCGTGCTCGCCCAAAGGTTCACCGAGCTCGCGGACGATTCGGCGATTGACGAAGAAACGGATGTGGGGCCGCATCCGGTCCTGTTCGTCGATCATGCGGAAACGGATACCGGGGAACTGGCGCTCCAGGTCCGCCACGACCTCGGCCAGGGTCGCACCGCTCGCCTCTACCGCGGGTCCCTGGGTGTAGGAGTAAAGCGGTGTGGGTATCAGTACTTTCATCACGCCGGCTCTGCCGCCTCCACCGCGTAGATCTCGGGCAGGTGCCGGGCGATGCAGGACCAGTCGTCGCCCTCGTCGCGGCTCATCCAGAGCTTCACCGCTCGTGGTGCCGAAATAGAGGCCGACCGGATCCAGGCGCATCCGCGCTCATCGCCTGGCGCTTGACGGTCCACCAGGCCTGCGCTCGCGGGCAGGCCGCTTGTCGAGACGCTGCCAGGTCTTGCCGCCGTTGCGCGTCACGTAGACCGCCGGCTTGCCGTCCGGGCTGGTGCGCGGCCAGACCATCTGCCCGTCCATCGGCAAGACCCAGAGGGTGTCGGCATCGCGCGGGTGAACGACCATCGGGAAGCCGATGTCGCCGATCTTCTTGGGCATCGCACTTACCGATGCGCATCCACTCGGTCCCCGGGCGGTCGAGCCGGTAGATGCCGCAGTGATTCTGTTGATAGAGGCGGTCCGGGTTGCTCGGGCAGAGGCGCACGCAGTGCGGGTCGTGGAAGGTCGGGTCTGACACGTCGAAGCCCTCGACCACCTCGAGTCCCTTCAGAATCGGCGTCGAAGGTCTGGCCGCCGTCGAGGGACTCGTGTACGCCGCCGCCCGACATGGCGAAGTAGAGATGGGCGGGATCGCGCGGGTCGACGATGATGGAGTGCAGCTTGGGTCCGTCCGGCGTGCCGTCCTGCACCGTGCCCATCCAGGCACGGTACTGCGGGTCGTCGTTGATGGCGGAGAAGGGCTCCCAGGTGTCGCCGCCGTCCTCGGAGCGGAACAGCCCCTGCGGCGAGGTCCCGGCATACCAGACGTTCGGCTCGTTGGCCTGGCAGGGGGTGAGCCAGAAGCTGTGATCGACGGCGCGCCCCTCGCCGGCGGCCGCCTTGGCAAAGGCCGGGGGCCGCGCCGCCTCTCTCCAGGTGCGCCCGAGGTCGGCGGAGCGGAAGATGGTGGGGCCCAGATGGCCGGTCTTGGCCGCCGCCAGCAGGGTACGCCCGTCGCGGGGGTCCAGCACCAGATGATTGATGATCTGGCCCAGGAAGTGGGGTCCGTCGACCCGCCAGGCCTTGCGCTTCCCATCGCCGTGATAGAGCCAGGCCCCCTTGCGCGTGGCGACGAGGATTACGAGGCGACGCCGCGCCCGGCTGATGGCCTTGGTCGGGCTGCCCGTTTTCGCTGTCCGCGACTGGGTTTCTTTCGTCGACATGGGACTGGCCTCCTCTCTGTGGTTGGGCTCGGCCCGGCCGGAGCCATCCTGGAAACGGGGGTCACGACGGCGCCGCAGGCTGTTCCGCGACCTCGCCCTGGTCCCGACCCTGGCCGGGCTGTTTCCCGACTATAATAGTCCAGTATCCCCATCGCAGGACGTGAAGGCGAAGGCCCGCGGCGCGACCGTGCCAAGCTCCCTTGCCGACGATGGCGAGACGGGCGGCAGCCATCCGCCACCGTAGCGGCGGCTACGACTAACCAGGAGTCAAACCATGCAAATACAGCCTTACCTGTTCTTCGAGGGCCGCTGCGAGGAGGCCCTGGAGTTCTACCGCCAGGCGCTGGATGCCCAGGTAGAGATGCTGATGCGCTTCAAGGAGAGCCCGGAGGCGCCGCCGCCGGGGGCCGTGGCACCGGGCTCTGAGGACAAGGTGATGCACGCGAGCTTCCGGGTCGGAGACAGCACCCTGATGGCGTCCGACGGCGGTTGCACGGGGCGCTCGGGTTTCCAGGGGATCACCCTCTCCCTGAACCTCGGGGATATCGGGGAGGCAGAGCGGCGGTTCGCGGCCCTGGCCGAGGGGGGCGAGGTGCAGATGCCCCTCGGCGCCACCTTCTGGTCCCCCGCCTTCGGCATGGTGATCGACCGCTTCGGGGTCTCCTGGATGGTCAACGTGACCCCTTGATCAGTCCCCCAGGACCGAGGGCATCCCGCCCGCCGGTGCCCTGACCCGCAACCCGCGGATCAGGGCACCGGTTCCGAGTGATCCAACCAAGACGGGCAAGACGGAGTCCGGCTCGGAATCCGCGGCCGAACAGCCGGCTATGGATCAAGTCCCCGGCCGGTCGTCCCTCCGCCTCGCCAGGGACCAGGTGCAACTCCAGGGGATCGATGGCTCCGGCAGAAGGGGCCGTCGGGAATCACTCGTCGGACCTGGAGCCCTGCGCGGCCCCTAGCAACTAATCGAAGCGGATTGCCCTCCACGTCTTGTTGACCCACGAGGTCAAGCGTCCGTCCTCCCGCTCACGTCAAACGAACGTTTGAGATCCTGAAGCGATGGGTTAGACTGGGGGACGATCCCAACACTTGCCGCTGCCCATGCCCCCGTTCGACCAAGCATCGCCCGACCGCTCCGTGGATACCCGTCCGGGTGAGACCCGGCAACGCATCATTGACACCTCGCTCCGCCTGTTCGCCGAGCATGGCTTCAAGGGGGTTTCGGTGCGCGACATCAGCGCGGCTGCCCAGGTGAATGTTGCCGCGGTCAACTATCACTTCGGCAGCAAGCAGGGGCTCTACCGCACCATCTTCGAGACCGTGCTGGACGAGGATGAGGGGCGTTTCGCCGAGCAAATGGCCAATGTGGATACCCTCCTTGTGCGTGCCGGGTCCGATCCGGCCCTGCTGACGGCAGCGGTTGAGATCCTGACCCGCGGCCTGGTGGGCCGTCTCTCTGCTTTTGAGCACCTGCGCTGTTTCAGCGTCCTCATCGCGCGGGAACTCGCCTTCCCGGGCGATCTCTTCGACCTGTTGTGCCGCCGCCGTGTAGAGCCGGTGTTCGGGCTGTTATCCCGAGTGGTGGGGGCCGCCTGGGACCTGTCGCCCGCGTCCGAGACCGTCCGCCTCACCGCCAACGTCCTGCACGGGCAAATGACCAGCCTGGTCTTCTCGCGACCCATCCTGGTGCGGCAGTTGGGTTGGGACCAGTACACCCCTGAGCGACTGGACCAGCTGACCCGGACCATCACGGACCTTGTATGTTGCGCCATCGGACTTGCGACCCGGAAGGGACCGGACCGCAGCGCTGGAGGACTCCCATGAAGGTGAAGACCGGATTGACCTTGACGGTCGCAGCCGTGATTGGCCTGCTGGCCGCGCTGGCGGTCTATGGGAAGGTGGGGGCCGTGGGTCCTGCCACGGCGGGGCCCCAGCCGCTGCCCCACCCGGCCCTCGCCGTGACCCTGGTGGTCCCGCAGCAGAGCGACTGGCCCCGGGTGATCGAGGTCAGCGGCGGGCTCTTTGCCTGGCAGGAAGGGGTGATCGCCACTGAGACAGGGGGCCTGCGCGTCGTGGAGGTGGCGGTGGACGTGGGTGATCGGGTGCGCCGCGGCCAGGAACTGGCGCGCCTGGACCAGGATACGGTGAAGGCGGAGGTCGCCCAGCAGGAGGCGCGGGTCGCCCAGGTCCGGGCGGCGCTGGCGGAGGCGCGGGCCAATGGCGACCGGGCGCGCACCGTCAAGGACAAGGGGGCCATGTCGGAGCAGCAGATCACGCAGTACCTGATTGCGGAGGAGGGCGCCCGAGCCAACCTGGCGGCCGCGGAGGCAGCCCTGTCGATGGAGCGGATTCGTCTGAGCCAGACCCGCATTCTGGCGGTGGACGACGGGGTGATCTCCGCGCGCACCGCGACCCTGGGGACGGTGGTGCAGATCGGGGCCGAGCTTTTCCGCATCCTGCGCCAGGGGCGGGTGGAGTGGCGGGCGGAGATCACCGCGGAGCAGCTCGCCCAGATCGCGCCGGGACAGGCGGCCCAGGTCCAGCTGCCGAGCGGGGAAATCATCGCGGGCCAGGTGCGCATCGTGGCCCCGACCCTGGACGCGGTCACCCGTTATGCCCTGGTCTATGTGGACCTGCCCCCGGACGGCCCGGCGCGGCCGGGCATGTTTGCCCAGGGCGGTATCCGGGTTGGCGAGAGCCAGGCCCTGACCCTGCCCGAGTCCGCGGTGGTGCTGCGGGATGGCAACAGCTACTGCTTCGAGGTCCTGGCCGACGGACCGCGTCGCCCAGCGCAAGCTCGAAACCGGGCGCCGGGCGGACGGGCGGGTGGAGATCCGCTCCGGCCTGGACGGCGCGTCCCGGGTCGTCGCGAGCGGTGGGGCCTTCCTGAATGACGGGGATCGGGTGCGGGTCGAACCCGCGTCGGCGCCACTGAGCGCCGACGTAGGGACGACGCATTAGTTCTGGATAAACGAACAGTAACGCACATGAAGAAGACATGAACGTCTCCGCGTGGTCCATCCGCCATCCGGTTCCCGCCATCCTGTTGTTCGGGCTCTTGACCATCATCGGGATCATGGGCTTTCGCGCCCTTGGGATTCAGAACTTCCCGGACGTGGAACTCCCTACCATCACGATCACCGCCAACCTGGAGGGCGCGGACCCGACCCAACTGGAGACCGAGGTCGCCCGTAAGATCGAGGACCAGATCGCGTCTCTGGGCGGCATCGAACACATCCGCACCACGCTGACCGACGGCAGCGCCACCATCCGGGTCGAGTTCCAAATCGATAAGGATACCGAGATCGCCCTGAACGAGGTCCGCAACGCCGTGGACAGCGTGCGCGCGGACCTGCCGCAGGACCTGACGGACCCGGTGGTGGCCAAGGTCACCACCGCCGGCTCGCCCATCGCCACCTATACGGTCGCCTCAGAGCGGATGGACGAGCAGGCCCTGTCCTGGTTCGTGGACAACGAGGTCGCCAAGGCCCTGCTGGCGGTGAAGGGCGTTGGCCGGGTGGCGCGTGTCGGGGGCGTGGACCGAGAGGTCCATGTGGACCTGAACAGCGGCAAGATGCAGTCCCTGGGGGTGACCGCGGGGGATATCTCCGCCCAACTGAAGCGCGTCCAGCAGGACGCCTCCGGGGGCCGCGGGGACATTGGCGGGGCCGTGCAGTCGGTTCGCAGCCTGGGCGCCGTCGGCTCGGTGGCCGGGATCGCGGACCTGGACGTTCCGCTGGCGGATGGCCGGCGGGTGCGCCTGAGCGATCTGGGTGAAGTCAGGGACAGCTTCGCCGAGCGCAACTCCCACGCCCTGCTGGGCGAGACCCCGGTGGTCGCCTTTGAGGTCACCCGTATCAAGGGGGCCAGCGAGGTGGCCGTGGCCCGGGCGGTACAGGCCGCGGTAGAGCGCCTGGAGACCCTTCACCCCCAGGTGAAGATCCGCGAGGCATTCAACACCGTGGACCCGGTACAGGACAATTATCAGGGGTCCATGGAGCTGCTCTACGAGGGCGCCCTGCTGGCGATCCTGGTGGTCTACTGGTTCCTGCGAGACTGGCGGGCGACCCTGGTGGCCGCCGTGGCCCTGCCCTTGTCCATCATTCCCACCTTCGCCGCCATGCTGTGGCTTGGGTTCAGCCTCAACATCCTGACCCTGCTGGCGCTGGCCCTGGTGGTCGGTATCCTGGTGGATGACGCGATCGTCGAGATCGAGAACATCGTGCGCCATCTGCGCATGGGCAAGCCGCCCCTGCAGGCGGCCATGGAGGCGGCGGACGAGATCGGGCTCGCGGTCATCGCCACCACCTTCACCCTGGTGGCGGTCTTCCTGCCGACGGCCTTCATGGGCGGGGTGCCCGGTAAGTTCTTCGTCCAGTTTGGTATCACCGCCGCGGTGGCCGTGGTGGCCTCATTGCTGGTGGCGCGCCTCCTGACGCCCATGATGGCGGCCTATTTCCTGAAGGCGCACCCCGAGGGCAATGTGGACGGGGCCATCATGACCCGCTATCTGGCCGCCGCCAGTTGGTGCCTTGACCACCGCAAAACCACGGCCCTCGCCGCTATCCTCTTCTTCGTCGGTTCCATGCAATTGCTCCCCCTCCTGCCCAAGGGGTTTGTCCCCGCCGCGGACCGCAGCCTGACCAGCGCCAAGCTGGAGCTGCCCCCTGGCAGTTCCCTGGACGACACGCGGCTCGCGGCAGAGCACGCCCGCGCCTTGCTGGCGCCCGTCGCGGACATCACGGACATCTTTACCGCCGTGGGCAGCACCGCCGGTCAGGGCCCCATGGGAGAGGGCGGGGCCAAGGACGTCCGCCTGGCGACGCTGACCCTCAAGCTCGTCTACCGCCGGGACCGGGATCGCACCCAGGCCCAGGTGGAACAGGAGGTTCGGGAGCGCCTGCGCGCCCTGCCCGGGGTCCGGGTTTCCATCGGCGCCGGTCAGACTGGGGAGAAGCTTCAGGTATCACTGGCCAGTGACGATCCCATGGCCTTGGCCACCGCGGCGCAGGCGGTGGAGCGGGACCTGCGCACCTTACAAGGAGTCGGTAACATCACCTCCGGGGCCAGTCTCCAGCGCCCGGAGATCCAAATCCGGCCCGACTTCGCGCGCGCTGCCGATCTGGGCGTGACCACCTCGGCCCTGGCCGGCGCGGTGCGGATCGCCACCTCCGGGGACTTCAAGGTCAATCTGCCCAAGCTCAACCTGCCCCAGCGCCAGATCCCCATCCGCGTCCGCCTGGACCGGACGCTGCGCACGGATCTCGGACGCCATTGCGCAGTTGCGGGTCCCTGGCAAGACCGGCTCCGTGCCGCTGTCCGCCGTGGCGACCTTGAGCCTGGGCAGCGGCCCGGCCCAGATCGACCGGGTGGACCGCATGCGGAATGTGAGCATCGATGTGGAATTGGGCGGCCGACTGATCGGCCAGGTCCTGGATGAGGCCAACGTCCTACCCGCCGTCAAGAACCTGCCCCCCGCGGTGACCCGGGTGGAGCAGGGGGATGCCCAGCGGATGGCCGAGCTGTTCTCGTCCTTCGGCACGGCGATGCTCATTGGCATCCTCTGCATCTATGCGGTGCTGGTGCTGCTCTTCCATGACTTCATGCAGCCCTTCACCATCCTGGCCGCCCTGCCGCTCTCACTGGGCGGGGCTTTCATCGCCCTCCTGTTGACCCACAACAGCTTCTCCATGCCCTCCATCATCGGCATACTGATGCTGATGGGCATCGTCACCAAGAATTCTATTCTATTGGTGGAATACGCCATCGTCGCCCGCCGCGACCGCGGGATGGAGCGCCGTGCCGCGATTCTTGACGCCTGTCACAAACGCGCCCGCCCCATCGTCATGACCACCATTGCCATGGGCGCCGGCATGTTGCCGGTGGCCCTCGGGCTAGGGGCTGAGCCCAGCTTCCGCTCCCCCATGGCCATTGCCGTCATTGGCGGTCTGATCACCTCTACCTTCCTGAGCCTCCTGGTCATCCCGGTCGTTTTCACCTATGTGGATGACCTGCTGCGGCTCCTGAAGCGGCTGGTACCGCGAGGGCAGGGGCAGCCCGCGAGCGCCGCGGAATTCCCGAGCGGGGTCAGCTTCACCGTCGAAACCCCGGGTGGACGCCATCCTCGATGACGCGTGCCTCACGGACCAGGGCGCGCAAGCCCAGACGATCCAGCTTCCCGGACGTGAGAACGGGCAGCTCGCGCTGGAGCAGGAAGGTCCGCGGTCGCTCTGGCCCCGCCAGGTTGGACCGGCACCAGGCGTCCAGGTCCGCCGGTGTTGCCGTGCCGGTATAGACGGCGGCCAGCCGTTGACCCCAGACCGGGTCTGGGACGCCGACCACGGCCACCTCCCTGACCCCAGGCGCCCCGGCGAGGACGGCCTCCACCTCCCCTGGGTGGACATTGACCCCGCCGGTCACCAGCACCTCATCGGCCCGCCCCAGGATTCGCAGGCGGCCATCCGGTCTCCGGCAGGCCAGGTCCGAGGTGGTGAACCAGCCATCCACGAGACCAAGCCCGGGTTCCCGCCGTGGATTGGCGTACCCGGCCATGACCACCGCGCCGCGAACGCGCAGCCGCCCGGGTCCGTCCTGGCACCAGGGGCAGTCCAGCTCCAGTCCCGCGAGGGGCCGGCCAATTTCCCCTGGGGGGGGCGTTGCCGTCAGTCGGTCGGACGTGGCGAGCTGGGAGGCGGTTTCGGTCATCCCATAGGTCACATAGAGTGGCCACCCCAATTCAATGGCCTGGCGAGCCATGGGTTGGCTGAGGGCCTGTCCGCCCACCAGGACTACCCGCAGGGAGGGGGGAGGGGGGAGCCCCGAGGCGAGCAGCCGGGCGAGCATGGGCGGGACCAGGGAGCAATGGGTGACAGCACGGCGATCCAGGTCCGCGGCTACCAGACCCGCGTCAAATCCCGGGTGGATCAGGAGCGTGGCCCCGGCCAGGGCGCACCGATAGGTGATGGAGAGCCCGCCGACATGGCCCAGGGGTAGGCAGCAGAGCCAGGTATCGCCGGCCTGGAGACTCAGATGGCGGTTACTGAGAGTGGCGGCCGCCAGCAGGTTGGCCTGGGTCAACATCACCGCCCGCGGGGCACCGCTGCTCCCGCTGGTGGCTACCACCAGGGCCAGGGGCGAGGGCCAGGCCGCATCAGCCGGGGCAGACCCCAGCGGGCGGAGTTGGCCCCCCCCATTCAGATCGAACTGCCAGGCCCAATCAGCCCCCGTCGCCGCCAGCAGGGGCGGCGTGCCTGGGGGTGCATTGGCCGCCCCGCGCAGGGGCAGTAAGGCCGCGCCGATCTGGGCCAGGGCGTGTTGCATCAGTACCAGCTCCACCTCCGGGCGGTCTGGTACCGCGACCAATTGGCCCGGAGCCAGACCCTGGGCGCGGAGGCGCCTGCCCAGGGCCGCGGCCCGCTCGGCCAGTTGGTCATAGGTCCAGGGGCGCCCCGGCGCACCGGCCGCAATGAGAGCCGTGCCGGAACCCAAGGTCCAGGGTGCCATGGTAAAGGCCGGTCGCGTCGGGACTGGTGCGCCCGGTTCCGCTGCCAATACCGGTGTACTGATCTGCCCGTTGCCTTGCCCCGCGTTGCCTGATGTATGTCGCTTCACAGACCCTGACCAGCCGCGCTGGCGGCACTCTTGAGCTTGCCCATTGTCCGACAGGCGCATCACGACCAACAAGGCACCCGGGCAATCCGCGACGGGGAAGGACTCGCAGGGACTGCGTCCGCGAATCTCACGAAGGCCGCGCGGCGGGTGTCATCCGAGGTTGACGTTACGTTAAACTGACACCTGGCCCGCCCGGTGTCTGCGACCCCGCCTGGCGTCCCCCATGGCGCTTTCCGGCCGGTCCTTGGCGGCACCCGCCTTGAAGACCCCTCAGGTAACCTAAGCAGATGCTCGCACCCCTTGCCCGTTTGGATCAGTTGCAGGCCCGGCTCGACGAGTCCATCGGGCTCTTCCCGACCGGTAACACCGCCGGCTTTGCCTCCCTGATCCTGGAACTGCCCGAGGCCGTCGTCCTGCCGCCGGACCTGGAGTGTCAGAGCTTCGGCCTCTCCCATGGTCAAGAGGGTGAACTGCGCGCGGGTTACGGTGTGGCGGCCGAGTGGATTGCGGAGGGACCGGCGCGGCTCAGCGCCCTGCGCATCCAGGCGCGGGCACTGAGCCGGCAGTGGATCCAGTGTGACCCGGACGATACTGGCTTTCTCGGGTTCGCCTTGCTTGGCTTCGCGGCTGCCCCGGGGTCGCCACCTTCAACGGGCCGCACTGTGGCTGGCGCCCGATCCGGCGCGGCGGCGGCCGAACTTCCCAACGCCCTGTTGTGGCTGCCTGAGCTTGGCCTGTGCACGCGCCGCGGACAGGCCGCCCTGGTGCTGACCACACCCCTTCCGGTCGACCCGGCACGGCTGCGCACGCGCTGGCGGGGCTGGTTGAATCGGCTGGTGCCGGCCCTGGCCGCCCCCTTGCCTGAACCCCTGATCCCCAGTCCCCTGACCCCCCTCGGCAGCTTACCCAACCTGCCGGAGTGGCGGGCGCTGGTTGAAGCGGCCCTGGCCGAGATCCGCGAGGGCCAGCTCGACAAGGTGGTCCTGTGCCGCCGTTTGGGGCTTCAAGGCCAACGGCCTTTTGATCCCCGGCGGCTACTCGCGGCCTTGACCTACCTCTTCCCCTCCTGTCAGGTGATCAGCATCCACCGGGGCGGGACGCGTTTCGTCGCCGCCACCCCGGAGCGCCTGTTGCGGGTGCAGGGCCGGCAGGTCGAGGTGGACGCCCTGGCCGGCACCGCCGCCCGCTCCGCCAGCGCGGCCCAGGACGCAGCCCTGACCGCGGCCCTGCTGACGTCCGACAAGAACCAGCGTGAACATGCCATGGTGGTCGAGGCGGTACGCGAGGTGCTCCGGGTTTGTTGCGAGCGGATCCAGGTCCCCGCGGCGCCGGTGGTGATGCAACTGCACAACGCCCAACACCTGTGGAGCCCGGTCAGCGGGCGGCTGCGGAATGGCATGGACCTCTTCGACCTGGCCGACCGTCTGCACCCCACCCCCGCCACCAATGGCACCCCCCAAGGGCCCGCCCGGGATTGGCTCGGCCGGGTGGAACCCCTGGAGCGAGGCTGGTACACGGGGGCTGCGGGCCTGCTCGAGCCGGACGCAGACGGACACCTGAACGGTGAGCTGTGGGTCCTGCTACGCTGCGCCGAGATCACGGGCGACCAGGCGCGCCTCTACGCGGGGGCCGGCATTGTGCAGGGCTCGGACCCCCTGGCCGAGTGGCGGGAGACCGGGCACAAGCTCGCTGCCGTTGCCACGGCCTTGCAGTTCGCATGACCCCGCCGCCGCGGCCACTGCCCGCCCCGGATCCGGCCGACGACCCGGCCTGCCTGGGGGTGCGCTGGTGCCTGGCCTTGCTCGACGGGCTGCTGGCCGGTGGGGTGCGCCACCTGGTGCTCTCTCCGGGGTCCCGCTCCACGCCGGTGGTGCTGGCCGCCCAGCGGCGCCCTGGGCTGGGGCTGACCGCTATCCTGGACGAGCGCAGCGCGGCCTTCTATGCCCTGGGCCTGGCCTGCGCCTCGGGCCGCCCGGTGGCCCTGCTTGCCACCTCGGGCAGCGCCCCGGCCCATTGGTACCCGGCGGTGATGGAGGCCAACGAGGCCGGCGTGCCCCTGGTCCTGCTCTCCGCTGACCGGCCCCCGGAGTTGCGCGGCTGGGGGGCCAATCAGACCACGGACCAGACCCGGCTCTTCGGCACCCAGGTGCGCGAATTTCATGACCCAGGACCGCCCGTGGATTCCGCCGCCGCCCGTCAGGCCCTGACCGCGCTTGGGCGGCGCGCCGCTGCGGTTAGCCAGGGGCGGCGGCCGGGACCGGTGCATCTCAACCTGCCCCTGCGTGAGCCCCTGGTCCCGCGGGGCGACTGCGGGCTGGACGACCTGTCCCCGGCACCCCGGGCCACGGCCGATGACCAGGTGCGCGACGCCCCAGGGCTAACTCCCTGGGTAAGCGGCCTGGGGCCGCGAATCGATGCCTCGGTCCCGGGCGCGGCCAGCCGCGGTCACAAGCCGCTCCCCCAGCACGACGGAGCGAATTTCACTCTCAGGAACATCGGCTTGCCGGAGCCACTGCGTTCCCGGCTGCAGGGGCGGGGTCTGATCTACTGCGGACCTGACGAGCCCCGCCCCGGCTCCGGCCAAGGCCTGGCTGAGGCGGTCTTGCGCTGCGCCGCTGCTCTCGGGGTGCCCGTCCTCGCCGATCCCCTTTCCCCGTTACGTTTCGGCCCGGTTTTTCCGGAGGATTTGCGAGGAACAGGGTCACCCCTTATCACCCACTACAAGTCCCTGGTCCGCAACCCCCAGGCCGCGGCGGCCCTAAGACCGGACTGGGTCTTGCGCCTTGGCCGGCCCCCCATTTCCAAGACCGTGCTTGAGTGGCTGCCTGGTATCTCCTTGATCCTGGTGGACCCCGCGGAGCGCTGGTCTGACCCCGCACATGACCTGGCCCTGCACCGCTCCCTGCACCTGAGTGCCGATCCCATCACCCTGTGCCAGGCGCTGGCCGCGGAGCCGCCCGGTCCCGCGGACCCGACCTGGCTCGCCCGGTGGCAGGAGGCCGAGCGGCGCCTGGCCAGCGTGACGGGGGACTACCTGATGACTGCCCCCTGGTGCGAGGCCCATCTGATTCGCGACCTGGTGACCAGCCTACCTGCCGGTGATGGGCTTTTGTGCGCCAACTCGCTGCCGATCCGCCAGTTCGAGACCTGGTCCGGCACCCGGCAGGCACCCTTGCAGGTCTTCGGCAACCGGGGGGTGAGCGGCATCGACGGGCAACTCTCCACGCTGGCCGGGCTCAACGCCGCGGGCATTCCCACGACCGGACTGCTTGGGGACCTCTCCTTCCTCCATGACCTTTCCGGACTGCTGTTGGTCCAACGACTCGACCGACCCTGCATCGTCCTGAACAATGGGGGCGGGCGGATCTTCGACTATCTGCCCCAGCATGGACTGCCGGACTTCGAGCGCCTGTGGCGCACCCCGCGCCCGCTGGACCTAGGCGCCCTGGCTGGCACCTTCGGGCTGTCGCACCGCCGGGTGCGGGACGCGGCCGGCTGGCGCGAGGCCCTGGCGGAGGGCCTGGGCGGTACCCCAGGGCTGCTTATCGAGGTCATGATCGACGCCGACCTCAGTCGGGCCGTCCACTTGGATTTTCGGCGGACGGTAGCGGCGGTGGGGCTGATCTGATGGATCCGGTGTTCCTGATACATGCCACCGACCGGATTGGCACAGCCGGAGCGATGTCCGTTTTCGCGGATTGATTGAATTGATCGGGAGTGTTTGGTAATGCAAGAGCAAGGTGACCGGCAGGGCGTCCACTGGGAGACCCCACCCGGCGCGACTTATGGGGACATCCTCTACCAGCATTGGGTGGGTGTGGCGAAGATCACCATCAACCGCCCGGAGGTCCGCAACGCCTTCCGGCCGGAGACGGTGCTGGAGCTGATCGACGCCTTCCACCGTGCCCATCTGGACCCGACCGTCGGCGTCATCGTCCTGACCGGGGCCGGTGACCTGGCATTCTGCTCCGGGGGCGACCAGCGCATCCGTGGCGACGGGGGCTACCGGGACGGTTCCGGGGTGGAGCACCTCAATGTCCTGGAACTTCAGCGTCAGATCCGCACGCTGCCCAAGCCCGTGGTCGCCATGGTGGCAGGCTATGCCATTGGCGGCGGGCATGTACTGCACCTCATCTGCGACCTGACTATCGCCGCGGACAATGCACGCTTTGGCCAGACCGGGCCCCGGGTAGGGAGCTTCGACGGCGGCTTCGGCGCCGGGCTCATGGCCCGCACCGTCGGGCTCAAGAAGGCCAAAGAGATCTGGTTCCTATGCCGTCAGTACGATGCCCAGGAGGCCCTGGCGATGGGCCTGGTCAACACCGTGGTTCCCCTGGTGGACCTGGAGCACGTCACCCTGGACTGGTGCCGGACGATGCTGGAACTGTCACCCACGGCCCTGCGGATGCTGAAATCCGCCTTCAATGCCGATACGGACGGACTTGCCGGTATCCAGGAACTGGCGGGCAATGCCACCGCACTCTTCTACATGACCGCCGAGGGGCAGGAGGGCCGCGACGCCTTTCTGGAACGGCGGCCCCCGGACTTCGGCAAGTTCCCGCGGCGGCCATGAGGTCCTCGCCGGGCCCTCGTCGCGTGCCGGCTGGCCAGGCGGTTAATGGACAGGATCAACAGGCTTTCTCAGGGTTTCTTGGACGTATTTCCATTCGGCGATCGACCTCCCACTCGGACTGAGCATGCAGCAAGATCAGGAGACCATCACCGTCCCGCTCACCCTGGGGCAGCAGGACCGTACCGGCGAGTCCCCGGGGGCCCTGGGCCGCTGGGTCGCCGCCGCGCGCCCCAAGACACTGTTGCTGGCGGTGTCGCCGGTGTTGGCCGGCATTGCCCTGGCGGTGGCCGTTAACGGGACCCTGGCCCCCTTGGTCGCCCTCGCGACCCTGGTCGCCGCGGTAGCGATCCAGATCGGCACCAATCTGCACAACGATGCGGCAGACTTCGAGCGCGGCACGGACACCCCGGACCGGGTGGGCCCGGCCCGCGCCACCGCCCAAGGCTGGTTCACTGCCCGCCAGGTGCGGACCGCCGCTCACATGACCTTCGGGCTGGCCTTCCTGCTTGGGTTGCTCCTGGTCGTCCGCGGGGGCTGGCCCATCTTCCTGGTCGGGGTCGCCTCCCTGGTCAGTGGCTATGCGTACACGAGCGGCCCTAGACCCATTGCTTATGGCCCCTTCGGCGAGGTCTATGTGCTCGCCTTCTTCGGTCTCGCGTCCGTGGCCGGCAGCTATTACCTCCAGGCCCTGTCCTTAAGCGGGCCGGCGCTGTTGTTGGGCGTTGCCCTGGGCCTGCCAGCCGCGGCGGTCCTGCTGCTCAATAACTACAGGGACCTGGAGACGGACTGGACGGCGGGACGTCGTACCTTCTGCCATGTGCTGGGGCGGGCCCGGGCGCGGGTCCTCTACGCCCTACTGCTGCTCCTGCCCCTGCCCCTGATGCTCGGCGCCGGGCTGCCGGGGGCCACCTGGCTGAGCCTGGGCGCGCTGCCGCTTGCGGTCGTCCTGATTGCCCGCCTCTATGGCGGTGCCCTGGGGGCGACCATCAACCCCCTGCTGGGTCAGACCGGTCTCTACCAGGCCCTGCTGACCCTGCTACTGATCATCGGGTTCGTCGTCGGGGGCGATGGATAGGGCTATGAAAGTCAAGGGTTTAAGGCTAAATGGTAAAAATTAATTGGCTCTCATACGTTTGGTGTGGGCATCGAGTCTGACACTTCTGATCGTTGGTGCTGGCTCACGCACACGCCACGCGTTTGAAGGGCGAGGCCGGCAGGTGGATGAGCTTGCCCGCGACAAGGTAGGAGATGGTGATCAGGTGGCGGGTGGTGCCGTAGCCACGGGCCTTGGCCTTGGCGGCTTGGATGAGCGCGTTGGCTGCTTCCACGCGGCCGTTGGTCAGTTTGGAGTCGAAGGCGTTGAGGATGCCGTCCCAGTGGGTCTTGAGGGTGGCGGCGACCTGCTTGATCGGGGACAAGCGGCAGCGGCGCGCCCAGCGGTACCACTGCGCCAACAGTGGCTCTGCCGCGTCGCGATCGGGGGCGGTGCGGAAGATCTCGCGCAGGGCTTCTTTGATCCGGAAAGCGCGGTGGGTTTTGAGGTTCAGGCGCTTGAGATCGGTGTACTGGTGGATTTGACGGGTGGTCCAGTCCTGCGTGTCCTTCAGCCACAGGTAGCGGCTGCGCTTGAGGCCGGGGGTGGATTTCGCCTCGTGGCGGCGGACCTCGTCGACGGCCTTGTTGACCAGTTGGATCACGTGGAACTCATCGAAGGTGACCGCGGCCCACGGCAGGTGCTGAGCGACTCCCGCCTGGTAGCTGGTGGACATATCAATGCAGACCGCGCGGACGTTCTCGGCACATCCCCCGTGCGCTTCGAGGTCGTCGGCGAACTGCTCCACCACCGCGGCCTTACGCCCTTCACAGGCGAACACCAGGCGCCTGGCATCCAGATCGTGGAACAGGCTGATGTAATCGTGCCCGCGCCGCGCTGCGGTCTCGTCCAGACCGACGGCGGCGACGTTGGCGAAGTCCTCCTGGGCGCGCGCCTGATCGACGTAGTGGTCAAGGGTGCGCCAGATGCGCATATCGCTGACTGCCAGCAACTGCGCCACCTGCCGGACCGTCATGGCCTGGCACAACGTCACGATCAGGGCCTCCATCAGCAGGGTGAACCCACTGCTGGGGCGGGTCCACGGCACCGCCACCTGGGTGGTCTTGCCGCAGTGGCGGCAGCGCACCCGCGGCACCTGCGCGTGGAGGTAGGCCTGGAACTGGAAGAAGTTCAGATGCCGCCATTCCCGCACCAGGGTGTCATGCACCGGTTGGTGTTCGGCCCCGCCGTGCGGGCAGGTGAAGCGCGTTCCCGGCTGAAAGGCCACCTGAAAGTCGATGCGCCCCGCCTGCGGATCGAAGGCCACATCGACCACTTCCCAGGGCGTCTGCAGGCCCAAGGCCACGGTGAACAAGGACGACGACGCAGCAGTCATGGCAGTACCCTCACGCGCACTGCCTGTGGATTTGTGGACGCGTCCTGCGGACCGGCCCGAGCCCTGCGGGACGTGTGGACAACCCCTGGACCGCGCCGCCAACCACCGTGCGATCGGCGCGCCTCTCACCGGCGCGGCCCACCGGTTGCCCACACTCTCGGGCCTCGCGCCCACAACTCCACAGGCACAGCAACAAGTTTGTTCAATGGTGCCGGACATGGGGGTCAGTGGAACTAGGGAAAACCCCCGTTACCCACACCAACCGTAACAGAGGCAATTAATTGCTCGCCCTCGGCCTTTCTCACCCTTAACCTTTCACAATTCACAACTGTCCTCTTTAAGCGAATGAGCGAAATGACCGTTCTTGGCCTGGACCTGGTACCTTACCGGCTGCCCCTGGCCCGCCCCTGGGCCAGCGCCCGGGGCAATTTCCGGGAACGGCGGGGCTGGCTGGTCATCGCCCGGGCCGGCGACCTCTGCGGCTATGGGGACTGCGCCCCCCTGCCGGAGGCCGGGACCGAGTCCCACGCGGCGGCAGGAAAGTCGCTCGCTGACATCCGGACCGCACTCTTGGGCCTCAGCCTGGAGCGGGCCCTGGAGGCTTTGGATCAGGATCACGGCACCTCCACACCCGCCGCCGCCTATGCCGTGGATTGCGCCCTCTCGGACCTACAGTGCCGCCTCGCCCGCCTCCCCCTGCGCCAGTGGCTGGCTGCTGGGGCGCCGAGTTCGGTACCCGTCAACGGTGCTCTGGGTCCCCTCATGGAGGCCACCCGGGCCGACCTGAATCGCGCCGCCCGGGCGGGGTTTCGGGTGGTCAAGCTCAAGGTGGGGATCGCCGCGCCGGAGCCCGAACTGCAACGTCTGTCCGATCTCGCCGAGGACTTGCCCCAAGGGATGAGACTGCGCCTCGACGCCAATGGTGCCTGGGACCCGGGCACCGCCACCCAGGTGATCAGCGCCCTGCGGGGCCTGCCGATCGAGTCCCTGGAAGAACCCCTGACGGAGCCCGCCTGGCCCGCCCTGGCGGCACTCCAGGCCATGGCCGACTTCCCGCTGGCGCTGGACGAGTCGGTGCCGGTCCTGGGCTGAGGGCCTGGACCCGACTCAACTCCCCGTGCGCCGACTGGTACTCAAGCCCGCCGCCCTGGGGGGGCTGCGCCGCACCCTGGCCCTGGCCCGGCGCCTCCAGGCGGGCGGGATCGAGGTCGTGATCACCAGCCTGATCGAATCGGCCGCGGGCCTGTGGCCCACTGCCCAACTCGCCGCCGCGATCGGCAGTCCCATCCCCCAGGGTCTCGCCACTGCCGACTGGCTGCGGGAGGACTTGGGACCGCCCCCCCGGGTCCAGGCCGGCCACCTGGACCTGCCCGACAGCCCCGGCTCCGGCTTCGTGCGTTACGATCAGGGCGCCACGGGATGATGGAGTCGTACCGTTTCGTACGATTGGCAGAGCGCGAGCGATGTCCATCCGGAGACCGGGACCTTGCCGATGGGCATCGCTGATCGCTCTGCCTATCCGACTGACGCCGAGGTTAAACGGGACCGGCATCGATTTCGATGCGTTCAGCGAAGACTGGACGGACTGAGATCGAGAGTAAGCTGTCGGCTGACTAAATCTTTCCGGCTTTACGCGTCATCCAATGCATGCGACTCCTTACACCTTCCCCTTGCGCATTCGGCTTCACGACACAGACGCTGCTGGGGTGCTGTTTTTTGGGCATCTGTTCCGGCACGCCCACGATGCCTATGAGTCCTTCATGGAGCATATCGGCTTTCCCTTGCAGGTGCTTATCGGGCGCCCGGGTTCAGCCCCCGCCGTACCCCTGCCGATCATCCGGCGGAGGTCGGGTATGAGCGCCCTCTCCACCAGGGGGACCGGGTGCTGGTGGAGTTGCGCGTCGCTGAACTTCGCCGCCGCTCCTTGCCCTGGACTACCGCTTTTTGGACGAAACAGGGGCAGGTCTGTGCCACTGCCCGCACTGTGCATTGCCTGGCAACTTGTGCGGATCTCCCAGGCTACCGTCCTCCCGCCTGGGAGCCTGCATCGGGCGCTAAGCAGCTGGGTCCCGGTCCGACCCTGAGTTCCCGCCCTGCTCGATCTCGCTGGGTTCCGCCAGCGGCGAAGGGCCTTCAATGGTGCCAGGCTGGTCCCCGACTGCAGCTGACACCTGCACGTTCCAACCTGGTGCGCGCGGCTCCTGAGGTCCCATCTGGCGCCTTTTTTTGGTGCGTCTGCGCGCAGCGCCTCCCGCCGACCCCCGTCCGCAGGCTTCGATGGTCCCGCAAGCGAGCCCCCGCGGGTGCCGACGCGACTCACCCCCCTTAGGCATGCTTCGCGCTTCGGCTCGCACCAATTTCGCCCAAGACTCTATCAATTGAACCTGAGGTCCAGAGAGGTACGTATCGATGGAAGCACTGAAGGCCGGTAACGACGTTCTGTTTATCCTGATCGGCGCCGTGATGGTGCTCGCCATGCACGCGGGCTTCGCCTTTCTGGAATTGGGGACTGTCCGGGCCAAGAATCAGGTAAACGCACTCGCGAAGATCATGAGCGACTTCGCCATTTCGACCATCGCCTATTTCTTTATCGGCTACTGGATCGCCTACGGGGTTACTTTTTTTTCGGACGCCCACACGCTTCAAGCGGCTAATGGCTACGCCCTCGTCAAGTTCTTTTTTCTGCTGACTTTCGCCGCGGCGATTCCGGCCATCGTCTCGGGGGGGATCGCCGAACGCGCCCGCTTCAACCCGCAGTTGCTCGCCTCCTTCCTCATCGTCAGCCTGCTCTACCCGTTCTTCGAGGGCATCGCCTGGAACGGCAACTTCGGCGTGCAGGCACTCATTAAGGAGACCTTCGGGCAGCCCTTCCATGACTTCGCGGGTTCGATCGTGGTCCATGCGGTGGGCGGCTGGATTGCGCTGGCGGCCGTCTGTTGCTCGGCCCCCGGCAGGGGCGCTACCGGGCCGACGGGGGCATGACCGCGCATCCCCCGTCATCCATTCCCTTCCTGTCCCTTGGGGGCCGGACCCTGACAGTGGGCTGGTTTGGCTTCAACGTGATGTCCGCCCAGACCCTGGAGGCGGTCAGCGGGCTGGTGGCGGTGAACTCACTCATGGCCATGGTCGGCGGCATCCTGGCCGCCCTGGTTGCCGGAAAGAACGACCCGGGCTTCCTGCACAACGGCCCCCTGGCCGGTCTGGTTGCGGTGTGTGCGGGTTCGGACCTGATGCACCCCCTCGGTGCCCTGGTGACCGGCGCCGTGGCCGGGGCGCTCTTCGTCTATGCCTTCACCCTGACCCAAAACAAGTGGCGGATCGACGACGTGCTGGGCGTCTGGCCCCTGCACGGCCTGTGCGGGCTGTGGGGCGGTATCGCCGCCGGAATCTTCGGGCTCACCGCCTTCGGCGGGGTTGGCGGGGTGACCTTCGGTGGCCAACTGTCCGGGAGTTTGCTCGGGGTCGCGGTGGCCTTGGGCGGCGGCTTCCTGATTTATGGCCTGATCAAGCAGGTGATGGGGCTGCGGCTCAGCCAGGAGGAGGAATACCTGGGCGCCGACCTCAGCATCCATAAGATCACTGCCCAGCCCGATTACAATCGGGGGGAGGTCTAGCCATCGGTGCTTGCACCCCAACCGGATCGGGGCGAGAGTGCCGTTCTGCCGCGGCACCCCTCCAGCCCTGATCCATCCCCGGTAACGCCATGAACCAAGATTCGGTCAGCAAGGCAGTCGTACTGCTCCTGGCGCTCGGCATCTCGGCGCTGTTCCTCACCATGGTCCAGCAGTTCCTGATGGCCCTGTTCCTGGCGGGGGTCTTCAGCGCCTTGACCCGGCCCCTGTTCCTGCGTCTGACGGACCTGTTCGGCGGCCGTCGCCCCCTGGCTTCGCTGGCCACCCTCGCCCTGATGGCGGTGATGGTGTTGATCCCCCTGATCCTGCTCGCGGGGGTCCTGGTCTCCCAGGCGGTGGACGTGAGCCAGGCCCTGAGCCTTTGGTTCAAGGAGACCCTGCGCGAGCCCGGCGCCTTTGCGGACTTGCTGGCGCGGCTGCCCTTCTACGATCAACTCTCGCCCCACTGGGGCAAACTTGCCGCTCAGGTGGGAGAGGCGACAGGGGCCATGAGCAAGTTCGCGGTGGAGGGCCTGTCGTCCCTCACCCTGGGGGCCGTGAACCTGATCTTTATGACCTTCGTCTTCCTCTACAGCATGTATTTTCTGCAGCTGGACGGGGACAAGCTCATCGAGCGCTTCCTTTATTACCTCCCGCTCAAGACCAGCGACGAGCGGATGATGCTGGAGAAGTTCACCTCGGTGACCCGCGCGACACTCCGGGGCTCCTTGCTCATCGGGCTGCTGCAAGGGACCCTGGCGGGCATCGCCTTCGCGGTGGCGGGCATCCCCAACGCGGTATTCTGGGGCTCGGTCATGGCGGTCATGTCCACCATCCCCAACGTGGGCGCCGCCCTGGTCTGGGTGCCGGGCGCGGTGATTCTGGGTGCTCAGGGGCAGATCGGCACTGCCATTGGCCTGGCTGCCTTCTGCGGCCTGGTAGTGGGGAGCCTGGACAATGTGCTGCGTCCCATCCTGGTGGGTAAGGACACCAAGATGCATGAGCTGATGATCTTCTTCAGCACCCTGGGGGGCATTTTCATGTTCGGCTTTCCGGGGATCTTTATCGGGCCCGTGATCGCTTCACTCTTTATCTCGATCTGGGAGATTTACGGGGTGGAGTTCGCCGATTGCCTGCCGGATGTGGAGTCCATCATGGACGGGCTGCGCGATGGTCGGGCCGAGGAGGTAGACGCCCTGACCAGTGACGGGACGGGGACTCCGGACGATAACGGGGACCTGTCCGTTGCCGGGGATCGCGGGGTCGGTTCCGACTGGCACAAGGATCATTAGCCCTGGAAGTGGCAGTCAGCGCTCAGGTGATCAGTCGTCAGCTTTTGAAAAACAACAGATTGCGAGCAGTTCTTGGGTGATGGATGCGAAGCCCTGGCGATCCGTCCGGCAACGAAAATCCAGTGAAGTTAAGAGCCGAGACCTGACGGCGCTGGTCAGCGTCATCGATGTGGAGCCTCGGCCAGCTCCCGTTGCCGGAAGCAATCCAGGGTGTGGTCGTTGACCATCCCCACGGCCTGCATGAGGGCATAGCAGATGGTGCTGCCGACGAAGCGGAACCCGAGTTTCTTGAGTTCACGGCTGAGCCGGTCAGACTCCAGAGTCCGTGCCGGGACTTCCGTCAGGTTGGCCCAGACGTTCTGCCGGGGTTCTCCGTCGACGCAGCCCCACAGCAGCTCCGACAGGGTCTGACCCCGACTATACAGGGCCAGCACGGCGCGGGCGTTGCTTACGGTGGACTCGACCTTGAGCCGGTTGCGCACAATGCCGGGGTCCGAGAGCAGTTCGGCCACCCGACCCTCGTCGAAGCTGGCGATGATGGCGGGGTCGAAACCCGCGAAGGCCCGTCGATAGCCCTCGCGCTTGCGCAGGATGGTGAGCCAGGACAGGCCAGCCTGGGCGCCCTCCAGGGTCAACATCTCGAACAGGTGGCACTCATCGCGGTTGGGTACACCCCATTCCCGATCGTGATATTCCATATACAGCGGGTCCGTACCGCACCAGGAGCACCGGACCAGGTCTTCGTCACTCTTGTCACCACTCATCCTGTCACCACTCATTGACTCGCCGCCCCCGGGTAGCGGGCCAGCACCCGCTCCAGCGCGGCGCGGGCCCGGTTGCTGGGCACCGCAAAGCCAATACCGACGTTGCCGCCGCTGGGGCCGATCAGGGCGGTGTTGATCCCCACCACCTCGCCCGCGAGATTGATCAAGGGGCCGCCTGAATTGCCCGGGTTGATGGAGGCGTCGGTCTGTACCAGTTCCCCCAGGTCGCTGCCGCTCACTTCGCTGCGGCCCACGGCGCTGACGATCCCCGAGGTCACGGTCTGGCCGAGACCAAAGGGATTGCCGATGGCGATCACGAAGTCGCCTACCTCCAGGCCTCGCGAGTCGCCGAACGTGAGGGGGGTGATATTGACCCCGGGGATCTGGAGCACGGCCAGATCGGTGGCCGTGTCGGCCCCAAGCAGACGGGCCCGGTAGCTCCGGCGGTCCTTGAGGGTGACATCGATCGCCGTGGCCCCCTCCAGCAGGTGATTGTTGGTCATCACATAGCCCCGCTGGGCGTTCACGATGATCCCGGAGCCCACGCTTTGGCGCCGCTCCGTGTCGCCCTCCTTGGGCACCTCCAAGCCGAAGTGTTGCATGAACTTCCGGAAGTCCGGATCGCTCAGCAGCGGGTTTCTTTCGGTCCGCACCACCGCGTCCACCGCCACGTTCACCACCGCGGGTGTTACCCGGCGCATCAGCGGGGCAAGCGATGGGTAGTCGGCCCCGGCCTTGCGGAACGGGAAGACGGACTGCCCGCTCGTGTCGGTCCCGCCCAGGGGTGCCACCGAGGTGCAGGCAGCAAGCGCCAAAGACGCGGTGGCGAGTACACCGACGAATCGTGGGCGCAGGGCAGGGCAGGGGGTTGACAAACGGGTGGAGCCTGGTTGAGAGAGTGATTGAATGTATCAGGCCAGAATGAGTACACAGCAGTTAGCAGTCAGCAGTCAGCGCAGAAATAACCACGTCCTGTGGTCGGCTGCCAAATGGCGCTTACCCTGAAGCTGATTTGTTCAAAACGAAAATCCCATCATACTCAATGCTGATAGCTGATAGCTGATAGCTGATAGCTGATAGCTGATAGCTGATAGCTGATAGCTGATAGCTCGCCTCAGGATCAGCGCGCCAGCTCGCTCGCCACCCGGCGCCGCAGACCCGCGTCCACCGGCTGGTTGATCAGGAGGGCGAAGGGTTCCCAGGTCCCGCCGCGTTGCACATAGCCGGCATAGCTGCTGACCCCGGTGAGGGTGCCGGTCTTGGCGCGGACCGCGGGGTTACCCTCCTGCACCGGCATCAGGTCCCGGTTGGGGGCGAAGGCCTGCATCACCTCCACCAACTGGCGGGGTGAGAGGCGATTCCCGCGGGACAGGTCGGCCCCGTCCTCGATCTTGAAGTTGGTCCACTTGAACTGCCGGCGCGCAAATTCAGTCATGGCCCGCTGGGCACCCGCCATACTCACCCGGCCCTGGCCCTTGGGGTCTGCCAGGCGCAGGAACAGGGCATTGGAGACGAAGTTATTGGAATATTTGAGAGTGGGCGTCAGCATCTCCGCCAGGGTACGGCTGTTCTTGTGCCGGTAGACCAGCTTGGCCCCGCCGGGGGTCGCCCCGATCCGCTGCCCGCCGCTGACCTGGATGCCCGCCGCGCTGAGCTTGGCGGACAACAGTTCACCGAAATAACCCACCGCGGTGGGGCGCACCTTCAGATTGACCCGTTGCGTGCCTCCCCCGCCCAGCTTACCGAAGCGTCGGGCGGTCTCGGTCAGAGGGGTCTGGGGCTCGGCGCTGGCCACGCTCCCGCCCTTGCGCACCAGGTTGACGGTGTTGAAGTTGGCCGCCAGGGCCGTGACGGGGGCGTCATAGGGGTTGTCCGTGGATGATCGCCCGGCGATCTCCACGTCCGGATCGAAGTAGCTGTCGTCCAGCCCGATCCCGCTCACCCGGGTCACCCCCGCGGACTTGAGGCCCTGGGCAATCCGGTCCAATTCCTCCGAGACCAGGTAGGGGTCGGCCCGGCCTTTCACCCACAGGGTACCCTGGCTGTCCTGGTAGAAGTCGGTCTCGAAGTGATAGTCCCGCCCCCAGGTCTCGATGGCCGCCAGGGCGGTCAGGACCTTCATGGTGGAGGCTGGCATGAGCGGGAGGTCCGGGTTGTGGGCGATCACCGCCCGTCCGCCCTCCTGGAGCAGCAGACCGGCCTTCGACAGCCCCTGGACCTGATCCACCGCATCGGCCTGGGCCAGGTTGACCCAGGGCAGGAAGAGCAGGGCCAGGAGGCAGCCGAACCAGTAGGGGGGCCAATCGAGGGGATGGATGACTCGGGCGCTGGAGGCTCTGCGCATGGCGTCTCTTTGGGGGTTGTTGAGCGTGAAAAGGGACCGCGGTGCGATCGGTGGCGGGGTAGGATATCCCAGAACCACCGTGTTCGTAGCAGTCCCTGGATCGTCGCTGGTTGGAGCCCCTGCATGTTTCGCCTCGTCTTGCCGCTCGTGTTGGCCTTAGGCGCCCTCGGCGGAACTGTGTCGGCCCAGACCGACCCCGGGGCCATTCTTCATGCATGCTGGACCGCTGAACAACTTGCCGGTTCGCCCCAGGACAAGGCCATCCGGCGGGGGCTGAGGCCGGACCGCACACCGCCGCCGGACTGGGCGATTCGGGCGGCGGAACAGGCCCTGCCGCCCCTGGACCTGCAGCTGCGAGGCTCGATCCGGTCCGTAGAGCCCGCGGACCCAGCGCTGCGGTTGCTGGCCCTGACCTTCGATCTGTGCGAGCAGGCCAACGAGCATGCCGGTTACGATGCGGAGTTGGTCAACACCCTGCGTGCCGAAGGCGTTAAGGCGACCTTCTTTGCCGGGGGCAAATGGCTGCGCACCCACCCGGAGCAGGCGATGCAGCTCATGGCCGATCCGCACTTCGAGGTCGGCAACCACGCCTGGACCCACGCCAACCTGCGGGTCGTTGAGGGTGACCCGGCGCGCGACCAGATACTCTGGACCCAAGCCGAGTACCAGGTTCTGCGCCGCGAGTTGGGAGAGCGCCGCTGCGCCCAAGAAGCCGGCTCCGAGGCGCTGGCCGCGGTTCCTCAGTGGCCCGCGGTCTTTCGCTTCCCCTATGGGACCTGCAACCCGGGCGCCCTTGAAGTTACCGCCGGGCTCGGACTCCCGGCCATCCAGTGGTCCGTGGTCACTGGTGATCCGGTCAAGGGGCAGAGCGCCAAGGCCATTGCACGGGCGGTCATCACGGGGGTCAAACGCCACCCTGGGGCAATCGTCGTGGCCCACGCCAACGGGCGCGGCTGGAACACGGCCCAGGCCCTGCCCCTGTTTATTCCGGAATTGAGAAAGCAGGGATACCGCTTTGTCACGGTGACTGAACTCCTGGCCGCCGGCCGCCCGGTCGCCGTACAGGAGTGTTACGAGGAGCGGCCCGGGGACAATCGCCGCTATGACGCTCTGTTCGGCCGGGGGACCGGGGGATGACCCCCGTTTCGGGCCAACTTGAGATAATTGCGATCGACGCCCTGGGGGGGGCGGAGGCGCAGTCCATCGCCGCAACCTTGGCCGCCATGGACCCCTGGTTGACCCTGGGTTACCGGGCACAGACCTTGGCTAAGGGCCTACAGGTCCAACACCCTGACCTGACCCGATTCCTGGCGGTCCGCAACGGCGTGACGCAGGCGCTGGTGGCGGTGCGGCATCCCTGGCTGCGTGGCGCCTATATCGAACTCTTTGCGGTCTTGCCCCAGGCCCAGGGCCAAGGGATCGGCCGGGCGGCCCTGGCATTTATCGAAGACGCCTATCGGGACCGCGCCAGCAACCTCTGGTTGTTGGTGTCCGGCTTTAACCCGGGCGCCCGCTGTTTCTACGAGCGGCAGGGCTTTGGTCCCATCGGCGTCATCCCGGACCTGGTGGTCCCCGGGCAGGATGAGATTTTAATGCGCAAGATCATCCGGCCCAGCCGCGGCTGAGACCCCGCCGGGTGAACCTCACGCCCTATCCGCGTGACCAATCTAAAGGAGCCTTCCCTGCCAACGCCCTTGGGCGATGCCTGGAAAATCTGGTACCAGCCGCCGTCGGATAGGCTGTAGGTGCGACTTAAGTCGCACCTACATCTGGCAGTATGCCAATGGTTGGAAATCGCCTTAGATCGCGATCCCACAATCGGCCGAGCGACTGATCCCTCGTTGCCAATCGAAAGCCGAGGCACCCGCAAGGCGTCGCGGTCAGGGTTCAGCGCTTTTTCGGCGGCATCAGGTCCGTAATGGACCCATGGGCCATCTCAGCGGCCAGGCCGATGGTCTCGTTGAGTGTCGGGTGGGGGTGGACGGTGAGGCCGATGTCCTCCATGTCCGCGCCCATCTCCAGGGCCAGCACGGTCTCCCCGATCAACTCGCCAGCATTCACACCGACGATGCCCGCCCCCAGGATGCGGTGGGTATCCGGGTCGAACAGAAGCTTGGTCAGACCCTCCTCCCGATGAATCCCGAGCGCCCGTCCGCTTGCTGCCCAGGGGAAGACGCCCTTCTCGTAGGCGATGCCTTGTTTCTTGGCCTCGGTCTCGGTCAGTCCCATCCAGGCCACCTCCGGGTCGGTGTAGGCCACGGAGGGAATGGTGAGGGGATCGAACAGGGCCGGCAGGCCGGCGATGACCTCGGCGGCGGTCTTGGCCTCATGGGTCGCCTTGTGGGCGAGCATGGGGTTCCCCACCACGTCGCCGATGGCGTAGATGTTGGGCACATTGGTACGCATGTGCCCATCGACCGGAATGAAGCCTTGCGCGTCGACCGTCACTCCCGCCGCCTCAGCGTTGATCAGCTTGCCATTGGGCCGCCGGCCCACCGCGACCAGGACCTTGTCGTAAAGTCCGTCGCCGGGATGCTTCGCCCTCGAAGACCACCTTGATGCCCTCGGCGGTGGCATCCATGGCGGCGACCTTGGTCTCCAGGCAGGATACGCTCGTAGCGCGGGCTTGATGACCTTCTCGAAGGCGCGCACCAGGTCCAGGTCGCACCCGGGCATGAGCTGGTCCTGCAGCTCCACGACCTCGATGCGGGAGCCCAGGGCGCTGTAGACGCTCGCCATCTCCAGGCCGATGATGCCGCCGCCGACGATCAGCAGGCGCGCCGGGATGTCCCGGATCTCCAGGGCCCCGGTGGAGTCCATTACCCGCGGGTCCTCGTGGGGGAAGCCCGGGATGCGCACCGGAGCCGAACCGCAGGCGATGATGCACTGATCGAAGTCGACGTTGACCCGGCCCTCGCGGGTCTCGACGCTCAGGCGCTTGGGGCCTTCAAAGCGACCGCTGCCGGTGATGATCTGCACCTTGCGCTGCTTGGCCAGCGCCGCCAGCCCGCCGGTGAGGCGGGCGACGACCTTGTCCTTGCCGGCCCGCATCTGGTCCAGATCGATCTCCGGGGCGCGCGAAGGTCACGCCCATGCTCGCCCAGGGTCTTGGCCTCCTCGATGATGGCGGCGGTGTGCAGCAGGGCCTTGGAGGGGATGCAGCCGACGTTGAGACAGACCCCGCCCAGGGCGCCGTAGCGCTCGATCAGGACCACGCGCTTGCCTAAGTCAGCGGCCCGAAAGGCCGCGGTGTAGCCGCCGGGGCCAGCGCCGAGGATCGCCACCTCGGTGGTCAGGTCCTGGGTTTGGTTTGATTCGCTCATGGTTGCTCTGCTCAGGCTTCGTAAGTCTTGCGGCCGCGCGCTGGGCGGGCCGGCGGGAAGGCTGCCAATCCTGGCCGGTGACAGCGGGTTGGCAAGGCCGTCATTATGCCAGCGGCGGGGGCGGCGTGGATGAGACAGCGATACGCATCGGCCGAGCCTGCCCGAAAATCAGCGATCGCCATACCCACTCCAAGGGGCCATAGCGGAAGCGCCGGAGCCACAGCAGACTGAATCCAATCTGTAAGAGCGCCACCGCGAGCCAGATCAAGGCGAGCTGCCAGCGCTCCAGGGTCCCGAAGAGGCCCAGGCCGAACCCATAAAAAATCGTGATACCAATCACCGTTTGGGCGATGTAGTTGGTGAGCGCCAGCCGTCCGGCGGCGGCCAGGGGTCCCGTGAGCCAGGGCGCGCGGCCCCACTGGCAGAGCAGTCCGATCAGCCCGACGTGTCCCAAGGCCACGGGCAGGCGGCCCAGGTCCAGGCCACCCTCTGTGAGTCGGGCCAGTGCCAGCGGGTCGAAGCCCTGGGCGTAGACCTGGTAGATACCCGCGCCCCGCAGCCAACCGCCGATCCCGAATCCGAGCAGCGTCAGCAGCAGGTAGAACCCGGCCGAGCGGCGCCCGGAGAGTACACCCCAACGGTAGAGGGCCATACCGATCAGCATCATGCCGCCGATCTCGAAAAAGTGATGCTGATAAAAGCGGGTCGACTGCTGGGCTGCCACCTCCGCCGCCTGGGCAATGAAGATCACCAGATAACCGGAGTGGTAGGTCGCGATGTCCTCTTCCATCTGGAGCCGCAGCCAGCCCAGAAAGCGGGCACTGTCCGCCTGGTCGCCGACACCGCTGGCCAGGGCGGCCGCCTGATCCGAACCAGGCGCCCCGCTCAGCCAGTCCAGCACTGTCGGCCAGTCGATGGTCAGGTCGGCCACCGCCTGAAGCGCGACGCCCAAAACAAACAGAGCCAGGGTCGGCGCCCGGCGCAGAGGAAAAAGAAAGAGTCCCAGCAACCCGTAAGCATAGAGGACGTCATGGGGCCAGAGCAGCAACCAGGCGTGGACCAGCCCGAACAGCATCAGGGTCAGGTTGCGTCGGTAGAACCGGTCCACCAGGGCGACGCCCTCCCGGGCCAAACGGGTCTCGTCCAGAAAGATCAGGGCGCTTGCCCCGAACAGTATGGAAAAGACCCCGCGCATGGCCCCCTCCATGAAGACCGTGGTGGCGGCCCAGAGGGACAGGTTCAGGCCACTGGGGGTGCCGAGCAGGGTCGGCAGGGCATTGGCTCCGTAGGGCATGCCGAAGGCCCCGACGCCGATCCAGAAAACGCCGAGCACGGCAAAGCCGCGCAGCACATCGATCTGGGCGATGCGGCCCGCAGGAGCCGGGGCATTCAGCCCCGGGTTGCGCAGGTCTCGCCGGGAAAGGCCTTGAATCCTTCGGGTGGTCTCTTCCAGAGCGGACACCTAGGCGCTGCCAGGGGTCGGGCGCGTCGTGCCGTCGTCCGGCGCAGCAAATCCATCCAGTCGACTGGCTAGCCACACGAGGGCTGGTGAGATCAGCGCCCAGCC
This sequence comes from uncultured Gammaproteobacteria bacterium, assembly GCA_963733415.1. Classification (GTDB taxonomy): domain Bacteria; phylum Pseudomonadota; class Gammaproteobacteria; order Chromatiales; family Chromatiaceae; genus Thiodictyon. The sequence goes on from CAVTDM010000012.1 coordinate 60,631, forward strand.
AACCCCGATCGCGACCAGGGCGAGCAGCGGGTCGGGGAAGGCGGCGGCACCGAGACGCTGGCCACCGAGGTAGGCGAGGGGCCCGCCCAACGCGCCGAAGAGCAGGGCCAGCCAGTAACGCCCGCGCAACCAACGCAGGGACACATTCAGCGTGGTCGCAAAAGAGACCCACATGGCGATGATCCAACTCGGTGCCACCCAGGGCGCGAACTCGCCAGAGGCAAAGGTCAGCCAGCCGTGCCCCGCGAGTTGCCCGTCCCAGGCCGCCCCCATCAGGCCGGCGGCCAAGAGGAGACCCGCCTCGACCCAGGGGCGCCGGGCCTGCATTAGGTGGTATGCCACCACGACGGCGACCACGGCGATGCCGACCAGCGGCATGGCCCAGGCACCGGTGAGCACGGATGCGAACCAGGCGATCTGGAACAGCACCAGGTTGACCAGCACGGGGCGCCAACTCGGGTTGGGGCCGACAGCGGCGGCCCGATCGCTCGATTTATCCATGAACAGCCTGGCCTCCGACACGTTTGACGAATTTGTCGACACCGGCGAGTTTGGAGCGACAGTCTGCCTTTCACAACCCTAAGACGCCCACAGGCCTCGTTTGAGCCCGGCGTCCGGGTCGATCCCTGAGGCTCGCATGCGCCATCTCTCGCGGGACGATCGCACAACAGGACCGCCTTCGGCTCGGTTTACAAGAGCGCCTGGATGCCCTTCCGAGCCAAGGCATAATCGTCTACGATCAGGACAGGCGCCAGTCCGCGAGGCAGCGGATAGCCCCAGTGGCACGTTCCACGGCAAGCGGGGATCTGCAACTCCTGTCCCGACCCGGGGGTTCCTTCGCAAGCAGCCGGTTTGCCCCGATTCTCTGTAAGCATGGCGTGGGTGATGCGTAACAGTCGGATTCAGCGAGGATGGACTCCGGCGGGAGTGCGCCAGGCAGGCGACGGTTTTGCAGGCAATTCCGCGCAGTTTCAACCTAATCGATTTGTCAGACCGCATTCAGCGAACTTGGGAGAAGACCTGATGAAACGAGTCTTTCGTGCATTGATTCTGGTGGCAGCAGCAAGTGTGCCGGTTGGGGCTAACGCCGGGCTGGCACAGCTGTCCAGCCTGTTCGTGTTTGGCGATAGTCTGTCAGACGGCGGAAATAGTGGGTTGCTCAGTTCGGCGGCTACGTCGCCTCCCTATGTTTTTCCGCCGCCGCCGTACGCCGGTGGCCGATACTCAAACGGCCCGGTCGCGGTCGAGTATCTCTGGGAAGGGTACAACCCGGGCGATATGAGCTTCAAGCCGTCCTTGGGCGGCGGGACCAACTATGCGATCGGCGGCGCGACGAGCGGCCTGGAGAGCTTCAATGAGGTGAATTCGAACGTGGGGCCCTTGGGGCCAATCTATGCGCAGAAAGGCAGTGCGTGGCAGCTTGAGGCATTTGCTGATCAGGCCCCGAATTTTGACCCGGCGACCTCGCTGTTCGTGGTGTGGCAGTTTCCGAACGACCTGTTTTACCTTGGCACGACCGGCCAGTTGCCGGGCACTGTGCCCGGCTCGCCGGGAGGCGGGGACGTCATTTCGAATGCGATTGCGAACATCCTGACCATTATCCAAACGTTAGCGGCTGCCGGTGCTCAGCATTTCCTGGTTCCGAATCTGGTGGATCTTGGTTCCACGCCCGACTTCCTCAACGACCCGTTCATGACAGCCGTCTCGAACTTGTTTAACGCAAACCTCTCGCCAGCGCTGAGCTGGCTCGATGCCACGCTTCCATCGATCGAGATCGTGCAGTTCGACACGAACGCCGCATTCAAGGCGCTCATTGCCAACCCGGCAGACTATGGTCTCACGGTCACGGACACAGCATGCATCGCGGACCCCGCGTGCGATCCCGATACCTGGTTGTTTTGGGACGGAGTTCATCCTACCACCAAGGTTCACGAAATCCTGGGGGCACAGTTCATGGCGGCAGTGCCGGAACCGGCAACACTCGTCCTGTTTGTACTCGGTTTGTTTGGAATATCTGCATTACGCAGGCGCCAATCATCGGCCACTCGGACCCTGGCATGTCGCGCAATTTGACAGTGTTCTGAAGGGCGCGGGGAAACACGCAGCCTGCTCTTTTTTTAAGGGGCAAGCACTTGTCCATCAGGCCGGACGGGGCATTTGCCCCGTCCGAAAGCTTTCTGTTATCCGTCCGACCTCTTTGGTCCGCCCTTCAGGCGGCGATATCCCCGTGAAACTCAGAGCTGAAAGCTGACGGCTGATCGCTGACTGCTACTTTCAGGGTCAAACGCGATCACACTTGAAAAATCGCCCGGGGGGATTTTTCAAGGCCCATAGGACGGGTAAATGGCCTGTCGTTGACAATTTCAATACCCTTCGCCCCGTCCGACTGCTATACCTTCCTCTGAGCAATGAAGCTGTATCGGAGGACCCCAGACAGATGAAGATCCACCACGTAAGTCTTGGCGCCCTGGCGCTCTGCATGAGCGCCCTGGCGCAGGCCGCCACCCCCCTCGGACTGCCGCCCGTGCCCGTGCCGGCGGATAACCCCCAGACCCCGGCCAAGATCGCACTGGGGGACAAGCTCTTCCACGACAAGCGCTTGAGCGCCACCGGCGAGATCGGCTGCGTGTCCTGCCATGACCCGGCCCTGGCGTTTACGGACAGCCCCAAGCGGGTCTCGGTGGGCGTCAAGTCACTCACCGGTACCCGCAACGCCCCCACCGTGATCAACGCCGCCTACATGAAGTCCATGTTCTGGGACGGGCGCGAACCGGATCTGGAGCGCCAGTCCCATCAGCCCTTCGTCAACCCGGTGGAGGGCGGTCTCGCGGATCATGGCCCCCTGCTGGCGACCGTGCGCGCGGACCCTGAGTATGTACAGGCCTTCCAGGCGGTCTTCGGCACGACCGGGGAGGCCATCACCATGACCGAGGTGGGCCAGGCGATCGCGAGTTTCGAACGTACTATCGTCGCCGGTGATTCACCCTTCGACCGCTACCTCTTTGCGGCCGACCGCAATGCCCTAACCCAACAGCAGAAACGCGGCCTGGGGCTGTTTCTGAGTAAGGGCCGCTGCGTCTCCTGCCACACCATCGAGCAGGATCACGCCCTCTTCACCGACAGCGAGTTCCACAACGTCGGCGTTGGCATCAACCAGATCCAGGCCGAGGTCCCACGCCTGGCCGGTGCCTTCCTTGAGGCCAAGCGCCAGGGGGCGGACGTGGATGTCACGGTGTTGACCGACCCCAAGGCGTCTGAGTTGGGTCGTTTCGCGGTGGTCGAGGACCTCGCCACCGTGGGCGCCTTCAAGACCCCGACCCTGCGCAATATCGCCCAGACCGCACCCTATATGCACGACGGGAGCCTCAAGACCCTGCGCGAGGTGGTGGTCCACTACAACCTGGGGGGCAAGAGCGAGGAGGGGCAGGTGGTCAATCCCTATCTCAGCGGCGGTATCCGACCCCTCGGACTCACGGAGCGGGAGATCGATGACCTGGTGGCCTTTATGGAGGCCCTGACCAGTCCCCAATACGCCCAGCAATAACGGAGCAGCGGACCATGAACCATACGTTGTCACGGCGCGGATTCCTTAAATGTGCCGCCGCGGTCGGCGCCGGGGGCCTGCTGCCCCTAAGCCTGATCGAACTGGCCTTCGCCGATACGACCCAGAACTTCAGCTTCGCCTATATCTCAGACTCCCATATTCAGCACATCAAGGGCCGGGAGTTCGTGCGCAATTGGGACCAGGGGCTCAAGCGGGCGGTGGCCGAGGCCAATCTGCTAAACCCCAAGCCGGATTTTGTCCTCTATGGCGGGGACATCGCCCAATTGGGGACCAAGGCCGAGATCGATCACGGTCTGGAGCTGCTCGCGCCGCTGAATTACAAGGTCTATTACGCCCTGGGCGAGCACGACTATTATCTGGATCTCGGCGAGTACTGGGAGAGCCGGCTCGGACCCCAGTACTACAGCTTCGACCACAAGGGCGTCCACTTCGTGGCGCTGAACAGCATCCTCACCCATGACGAATGGACCCACAAGTGGCCAGACCCAATGGAGCGGATGCGTACCATGGCGGGGCTCGACAACCCCAATGGCTCGCCCTTTATGGTGGGAGAGAAACAGCGAGAATGGCTGCGCCAGGACCTGGAGAAGGTGCAGAAGACCACGCCGCTGGTGGTCCTGTCCCATTCGCCGCTCCAGAAGATCTTCAAGGACTGGAACTTCTGGACCGAGGATGCGGAGCAGGTCCAGGCACTGCTGGCGCCCTTCGACAAGGTCTCGGTGATCTACGGCCACGTTCATCAGATCCAGTACAACCAGGTCGGCACTCTCAGCTTCAACTCGGCGATGGCGACGGCCTGGCCCTGGCCCTATCCCCAAAGCTATGCCCAGGCCCCCAACCAGTTGCCGGTGCTGACGGTGCCGATGAACCGCGCCGACCCCTTCTTCGAACGCGATGCCACCGGTTGGCAGTTCATCGACATCCATAGCGGCAAGCCCAGCTTCAGCTATGTCCTTTATGACAACAGCAGCCGGGTGGTCGCCTTCAATGAGACGACCGGCCGTCCGGAGGACCGGGGCTATCAGGATCCGGCGAACCGAATCCCCGCGCAGATGCACTATTGAACGCAACGCGAGCCCTGTCAGGCCGAGGAGCAATCTTATGAAGTCCCTGATGAAGAACGGGCGGACGCTGGCGGCGGCCCTGCTGTCGGCGGCGGCCTTGGCGCCGGTCGCGGTCAGCGCCGACGAATTCACCGCGGCGGATGTGCAGCGCTGGCAAGACCAGTACCAGGAGTACGCCCAGGCGGGGCAGCGGCTCTGGGGCAGCCCGGAGCTGGGGACCAACGGGGTGGTGTGTGGTCAGTGCCACCCGAACGCCTCCAATACCCACCCGGAGACCTACCCCAAGTTCCAGAAGCAGCTGGCCCGGGTCGTCCCCATGTGGGAGATGGTCAACTGGTGCATCCGCAATCCGCTCGAGGGTCAACCCCTGGCGGCGGATGATCCGCGGATGACCGCGTTGCTGTCCTATGTCGCCTGGGAGCGGCGCGGCGTGGCGCTGGAACCGGGCAAGCACTGACGCGTCCTCCGGGCGGCGGTGTTCGCTGGTCGCGGTCGCCCTTGCTTATTAGTGAACTGTTAACTATTGCCCAGGAGTGGTGGCAGCTTGAGCACGAGATTGAGGCCCGCGGACCGACCGCGGCGTGGGCCTTTTTCTCTGAGCCACCATCCCTGCCCTCGGCTATCAATGCCAGCACCCCGCCGTCTCCGGTGGGTGACTGACCCGACCGCCGCCGATCGGAACCCATGACCCTCACCGAGCTCCGTTACATCGTCGCCGTCGCCCGAGAGGGTCACTTTGGGCGGGCCGCCGAGGCCTGTTGCGTCACTCAGCCGACCCTCAGTCTGGGAGTCAAGAAGTTCGAGGAGGAGTTCGGGGTGCTCTTGTTCGAGCGCGGCCACCATGAGGTTCTGGTCACCCCCGCGGGCCGGCGCATCATCGCCCAGGCGCGCCGCATCCTGGAGGAGACCAACACCCTGAAGCGCCTGGCCCGGGAGACCACGGACCCCTTGGCCCTGCCCCTGCGCGTGGGGGCCATTTTCACCGTTGGCCCCTACGTGCTCCCCGCCCTCTTGCCGATCGTCAGGGAACGCGCGCCGAGCATGACCCTGATCATTGAGGAGAACTACACCGCGGCTCTGACCAAGCGTCTGCGCGCCGGTAGCCTGGACGTGGCGATTCTCTCCTTGCCCTATGACGAACCGGGGATCCTCACCGCACCCCTTTATGACGAGCCCTTCGTGCTGCTCCTGCCCGGCAGCCATCCCCTGGCCCGGCAGGAGACCATCGGGGTCGGACAATTGGCGGGGGAGACCCTGTTGCTGCTCGGCCGCGGGCACTGCTTCCGGGACCAGGTACTGGAGTTCTGTCCCCAATGCGGGCGAGCGAGCGGGCGATGACGACGACCTCCAGATGGCCTTGGAGGGCGAGCTCCCTGGAGACTATCCGCTACATGGTCGCGAGCGGCGCCGGTATGACCGTCTTACCCTGCACCGCCGCATGCGCGGACCGCTTTCCCCGGCGCCTGCTCAGTATCCGGCCCTTCGCCGGACCGGCCGCCCAGCCGCCGTGTCGCCCTGGCCTGGCGCGAGGGCTTCAGTCGCGCGGCAGCCCTTGGCGTGGTTGAGGAGTCCATCCGTGCCTGCGGTCTTACCGGGGTGGACTATCTCCCCAAGGATTGAACCACTTCTCAGGTAATGACAGTCGGCGCCGCCCGCCCGGTGCGGGCCTCGATCTGCGCCAGTTCACGGGCGATGAGGATCAGGGGTGCCAGGGCCTCCTGGGTGTCCTGGTCGTGTCGGGCCGGGTCGGGCTCGTAGGACTCCAGGTAGACCCGCAGCGTGGCCCCCTCGGTGCCGGTGCCGGAGAGGCGGAGCACGATGCGCGAGCCGCCCTCGAGGCCGATGCGGATGCCCTGGTTCCTGGAGACGCTGCCGTCGATGGGGTCCGTGTAGGCGAAGTCGTCGGCATAGGCCACGGTGTGGTCACCGAGGCGCTGGCCGGGCAGGGCCGGGAGCAGGATGCGCAGATGGTCCATGAGCCCCTCGGCACGCCGGGGCGTCGACCGCCTCGTAGTCGTGGCGGGTGTAGTAGTTGCGCCCGAAGCGCCGCCAGTGTTCGCTGACGATGTCGGCCACGGACTGCTGGCGCACCGCGAGCAGGTTGAGCCAGAAGAGCACCGCCCAGAGCCCGTCCTTCTCGCGCACATGGTCCGAACCGGTGCCAAAGCTCTCCTCCCCGCAGAGGGTGATGCGCCCGGCGTCCAGCAGGTTGCCGAAGAACTTCCACCCGGTCGGGGTCTCGAAGCACTCCACGCCGAGGCGCTCCGCCACCCGATCCGCCGCCTGGCTGGTGGGCATGGAGCGGGCAATGCCGCGGATGCCGGCCTTGTAGCCCGGGATCAGGTGGGCATTGGCGGCCAGCACCGCCAGGCTGTCGCTGGGGGTGACGAAGAAGTCGTGGCCCAGGATCATGTTGCGGTCGCCGTCGCCGTCGGAGGCGGCGCCGAAGTCCAGGCCCGTGGGCCCCTGGCACAGGGCCACCAACTCCTGGGCGTGGGCCAGGTTGGGGTCCGGGTGACCGCCGCCGAAATCCTCCAGGGGCACGCCGTTCATGACGGTGCCGGGCGGGGCGCCCAGGCGGTTCTCGAGGATCTCGATGGCGTAGGGGCCGGTGACGGCGTGCATGGCGTCGAAGCGCATGCGGAACTGCCCGGTGTTGAAGAGCTGGCGGATGGCGTTGAAGTCGAACAGGGACTCCATCAGGTCCGCGTAGTCCGCCACCGGGTCCAGGACCTCTACCGCCATGTCGCCGATCTGGCCGATGCCCGAGCCGGTCGAGGTCCAGTATCCGGGCCGTCCAGGGTGCGGTAGCTGGTCGATGGTCTGGGTGCGGGCGTACATGGCCTCGGTCACGGACTCGGGGGCCGGTCCGCCCGGCGGCCCCGTTGAACTTGATGCCGAAGTCCTCGTCCGGCCCGCCGGGGTTGTGGCTGGCGGAGAGGATGATGCCGCCCTGGGTCTTGTACTTGCGGATCAGGCAGGAGACGGCCGGGGTGGAGAGGATGCCGCCGCGCCCCACCAGGACCCGGGCCACGCCGTTGGCGGCGGCCATGCGCAGGATGATCTGGATCGCCTCCCGGTTGTAGAAGCGGCCGTCGCCGCCGACCACCAGGGTGCCGCCGGCGAGCTCGTCCTGGGTGTCGAAGATCGCCTGGACGAAGTTCTCCAGGTAGTGCGGCTGCTGGAAGACCTTGACCTTCTTGCGCAGCCCGGAGGTGCCCGGGCGCTGTCCCGCGAAGGGCGTGGTGCTGACGACCTGCGGCTCCATAAAACCCCTTGATTGTCGGTGTGATGGCCTACATTGATGCGGCTGGACCGGGGCGGCAGGCGTCCCGGGTGCCTCAGACCCCGTGCCGCGGGGCGTAAAGCGGCGATTGTAGCCCCGGCGGGGCATGCGACAATAACCGCCTGTGCACGAGGGTGCCAGCCAATCCAACGGGGCAACGGGGATGCGCGAACGGCGGATGGGCAAAACCCGCATCCGGTCGTTGGGATCTGCATCGGCCCCGCCCGGACCCGCCCATCCGGTCCGCGGCGGCGTTTGGAACCTGGGCCCAGGACACTTTGCCCTTTCAGCGACGCGCTGGGTGGCCTCATCCGTCATTGATCACATCCGTGCGCGGGGCCCTGCCGGACCCGCAGGTGCCCTGCCAGGACCCTGACCCCCGACGACTGCTATTCACCATCGATTCATTGAGAGTAGGTAAGCGTCATGACTGTCGATGCGCATAAAGAAACCCTGGAGTTCAAGGCCGAGGTGAGCCAGGTCCTGGACCTGGTCATCCGCTCCCTCTACTCGAACAAGGAGATCTTCCTGCGCGAGCTGATCTCCAACGCCTCGGACGCGGCCGAGAAGCTGCGCTTCGAGGCCCTCACCGACGACGGGCTCTACGAGGACGACGGGGAACTGCGCATCCGCATCGACGTCGACAAGGAGGCCGGGACCCTGACCGTGTCCGACAACGGCATCGGCATGAGCCGCCAGGAGGTCATCGACACCATCGGCAGCATCGCCAGCTCCGGCACCCGCCGCTTCTTGGAGAGCATCACCGGGGACCAGGCCAAGGACAGCCAACTCATCGGCCAGTTCGGCGTGGGCTTCTACTCGGCCTTCATCGTCGCCGACAAGGTGACCCTGATCTCGCGCCGCGCCGGGCTCGCGCCTGAGCACGGGGTGCGCTGGGAGTCCGACGGGCGCGGTGCCTACACCCTGGAGACGGTGGAGAAGGCCGATCGGGGCACCGACGTGACCCTGCACCTGAAGGACGACGAGAAGGAGTTCCTGGACACCTGGCGGCTGCGCACCATCATCGGCAAGTTCTCCGACCACATCGCCCTGCCGGTGGAGATGCAGAAGGAGCACTACGACAGCCCGGAGGAAGAAGAGGCGGCGAAGGAGCAAGGCCGCCGGAGTGGGAGCAGGTCAATCGCGGCACGGCGCTCTGGATGCGCAACAAGGCGGAGTGACCGAGGAGGAGTACAACGAGTTCTACCAGCACGTCTCCCACGACTTCGAGCCGCCGCTGGCCTACGGTCCACAACCGGGTGGAGGGCACCAACGAGTACACCACGCCTGCTCGTTCGTCCCCAAGCGCGCCCCCTGGGACCTCTGGGACCGGGACCAGAAGCACGGCGTCAAGCTCTATGTGACGCCGCGTCTTCATCATGGACCAGGCCGACAAGCTGCTCCCCCACTACCTGCGCTTCGTCAAGGGCGTGGTGGACTCCGACGACCTGCCGCTCAACGTCTCCCGCGAATTGCTCCAGCACAACCGCAAGATCGACACCATCCGCCAGGCCAACACCAAGCGGGTCCTGAGCCTGCTGGAGACCATGGCCAAGGACGAGCCCGAGAAGTACCAGGAGTTCTGGGACGAGTTCGGCCGGGTGATCAAGGAGGGGCCGGCGGAGGACTTCGCCAACCGCGAGCGTCTCGGCGGCTCTGATGCGCTTCGCCACCACCCACACCGAGGGCGACGCCCAGACCGAGAGCCTGGACGGCTACATCGAGCGCATGAAGGAGGGTCAGGACAAGATCTACTTCATCACCGCCGACAGCCCGGCCGCCGCCCGCCACAGCCCCCACCTGGAGGTCTTCCGCAAGAAGGGCGTGGAGGTCCTGCTGCTGTCCGACCGGGTGGACGAGTGGCTGGTCAACCACCTGCACGATTACAAGGGCAAGCACCTCCAGTCCGTCACCAAGGGTGACCTGGACCTGGGGAGCCTGGCGGACGCGGAGGAAAAGGCCAAGACCGAACAGGCCGCCAAGGAGCACGGCAACCTCCTGGAGCGCCTCAAGACGGCCCTGGGTGAGAGGGTGGACAAGGTGCGGCCCAGCGCCCGCCTGGTGGACTCCCCGGCCTGCCTGGTCGTGGGCGAGTACGACATGAGCGCCAACCTGGCCCGGGTCCTCAAGGCCGTGGGCCAGGATGCCCCGACCCAGCGCCCGACCCTGGAGGTGAACCTGGATCATCCCCTGGTCAAGCGCCTGGAGGGAGAGGACAACGAGACCCGCTTCACCGACCTGGCGCTGATCCTCTTCGATCAGGCCCAGCTCGCCGAGGGCGGCCAGTTGGATGATCCGGCGGCCTTCGTCGGCCGCTTGAACAGCCTGATGATGAACATGCTGTTGGCCGGGCGCTGAGGCGTCGGCGGGGCGTAATGAACCGCAACGGGGCAAGCGGAATCGACCCGGTGCCTTCCATTGCCGTTCAACACATTGACGCTCAAGACATTGCCGTTCAGCACATCGAGGTTCAACAACTTGAAAAATCGCCCGGACGGCGATTTTTCAAGGGCCTTGTGGCACACTTCCGGGCTCTTAAGGCGATTGCCGGAACATCATGTACCAGGTCGCGAAGGATTTTCGTCTGCCTTCAAGGAGCGCCGACAGGAGCATAGTCGGGCTATGTGACTGTCGGCGCGACGCGGAAGGCGGGCGAAAAGACCAGCGAGATGGTGCATGATTTGACAGAAATCGCCTTAGCCGGGCCACAGGGCGGCCCGCAACCACAATGACGAGGAGACCATTTTCATGCGCGTGATCCTACTCGGCGGCCCCGGGGCCGGCAAAGGTACCCAGGCCGGCTTCATCAAGGAGCATTTCGGTATCCCCCAGATCTCCACCGGCGACATGCTGCGCGCCCACGTCAAGCAGGGTACGGAACTGGGCAAGGCGGCGAAGAAGATCATGGACGCGGGCGGTCTGGTCTCCGATGACATCATCATGGGCATGGTCAAGGCGCGCATTACCGACCCTGACTGCGCCAATGGCTATCTGTTCGACGGCTTTCCGCGGACCCTGGCCCAGGCCGATGCCCTGAAGGCGGCCGGAGTCAACGTGGACGCGGTGGTCGAGATCGACGTGCCGGATGAGGAGATCATCCGCCGCATGTCCGGCCGGCGCGTCCACCTGTCCTCCGGGCGCACCTACCATGTGGTCTTCAACCCGCCCAAGACCGCCGGCCTGGACGACGAGACCGGCGAGCCCCTGATCCAGCGTGACGACGACCAGGAGGAAACCGTCAAGGCCCGGCTCAAGGTCTATCACGATCAGACCGAGCCCCTGATCCACTACTACTCCGGTTGGGCGGAGCAGGGCGGCGAGGGCGCGCCCAAGTATATCAAGATCCACGGCATCGGGGCGGTGGACGAGATCCGCGCCCAGATCGTCGGTCAACTCGAGGCCGTCTGAGAGCCGGGGGCGGGAGCCCCCTTTGGCGGCTTAGTCAACCGGGCGTAAGCCCGGTTTTTTTCGCGTTTCGCGTTTCATGATAAGCCGCTGATATCCATTCAATAAACCCGGTAAACTGCGGTCCTGGGGTGATTCTGTTAGGATCCGGTCGACCCTAATTTTTCAGGTACCCCGCATGGCCGTCGTAGCGCTCGATCAGACCAGCTTCGAAGACACGATCAGCAATAATGCCTTCGTGATCGTGGACTTCTGGGCCCCCTGGTGCGGTCCCTGCCGCTCCTTCGCGCCGGTTTACGACAAGGTCTCAGCCGACTTTGAGGACATCGTCTTCGCCAAGGTCAATACGGAGGACGAGCAGGGCATTGCCGCCCACTTCCAGATCCGCTCGATCCCTACCCTGATGATCTTTCGCGAGCAGATCGTCATCTATGCCCAACCCGGCGCCCTGCCGGAAGGCCAGTTTCGGGATCTTCTCGATAAGGCGAGTGCCCTCGATATGGCCGAGGTCAAGCGCCAGATCGCCGCCGAGTCCGGGACCGCCTGAGCGGTCGGATCCTCGTGGCACCGACCCGACCCAACCGCCCGACCCCGACGCGACTGTCGCGGGGATCGTGCCACCCGGGTCACTGGGGCACGGGCGGCGTACCTCATGCAAGCGAGTAGTTGCCCCCCGTCCCTAAGTTCGGCCTTGGTCGGACGTCCCACGGTGGGTGATCTGATGATTCTCTGCGAGGAGAACTTCGTACTGGTCTCCCGCCTTGCCCCCCACCTCAAGGATCAGCGGGGACGCTTGGTCTCCCGGGGCCAGGGCGGCGTCGACCTCTTTCTGATCATCGAGGAACAGTCCCGCTATACCAGTGTGGCCCGGCTGACCCATGTCTTTTCGCACCAGTCCGGCGATCTCCCCGGGGCCCTTGCCGGGGTACCGGGTCGCGACCTGCGGGCGGCAGCCGCCACTGGAGCAGCCCGCGTCGGGGCCGACCCGAGACGTCCGGCTGCGCATCTATCACGATGCGCGGCAGGTGGAGGTCCTCGACCTGCGTCAAACAGCCCTGCCGCTGGACGCTGACTATCGACCTCCGGCCCTGGCCGCCAAGTGGAAGGTCAACCTCTTCCTCGGCAAGTGGCTCAGCTTCTGCCTCCAGCAGGGCCATCGCTTCGGACCAGGCGCCGCCGCGGTCCCCCTCCCGGCCGATGATGACCTGCTCTACACCCTGACCTGATCGCGCCCTGGGTTGGTCTTGTCCACCCGTGGCGCTTGGTAACGCCTGCGCGGCAAGCGGGATGATCCACAACTTTCGGTGGCGCGTGATGCTGTTCTAGACTGGGGGTCTCAACTCCCGCCGCGGGTCGTATTGTTCGTCGTGTCACTCCCGGCTGACAGATTGAATCCCTATGGAACTCAATCCCATGAACCATGAGACTCCGTCGCATCCGCCGCGTGGAAGGGTCATCCTCCTGTCCAGCGACACCCGCATGGTCGCGGGCCTTGACCCAGCGCTCGCGGGGGCCGACCTCCGCCTCGAGGTTGTCCATGCCCCCGCCGAACTGCGTCACCTGCTTGAGTCCTCGGACCCAACGGGCCGGGTAGACTCGCGGCCCCGACTCGTACTGGTCGACCTGCGGTCCTGGTCGACTGAAGACGGGCCGCTCCTGGTGAGCGACGGTGGCCGAGATGCTCAGGCACTCCCATTGCCGCTGGTCTGCCTGGGGTCGCCAGACGATCTCCCCCAGCGGTTGGCAGCCACGCGTGCGGGGGTTCTGGCCTGGTTCCCGCTGAACCTGGCGCCCGCGGACCTGGCGGCGCGGGTGCTTGCCCTGGCAGCTGATCCGGACGCCGGGCCGGAGCGTGTCCTGGTGGTGGACGACCAGCCGGTGGCCGCCCTGTTCGCGGCGCGGGTCCTTGAGCAGGCGGGAATGGTCACGGAGCGAGTGGCCGAGCCGCTCGCGGTCCTGACCGCCCTGGACCGGTTTGCCCCGGACCTGATCCTGATGGACTTGCACATGCCCGGGGCGAGCGGGGTTGAGTTGACCGGGGTCATCCGGGAGCAGGACCGGTTCGCCGATCTGCCGATCGTCTTTCTGTCCGGAGAACTGGATCCGGAGCGGCAGTTGGAGGCCCTGCGGATCGGCGGTGACGACTTTCTGGCCAAGCCCGTGGCCCCGGACCGGTTGGTGGCCTGCGTGCGCCAGCGGTTGGCGCGGGCGCGCCAGCGGGCGCGGTTGCGGGGCGCGGCCGCGGCGCCGGGACCGGCGGGGGGATTGGTCGACCGGGAGCGCCTGTTGGCGCGACTGGATCGTCTGCTCCATGACCAGTCCGGGGGACCCTGGGCACTGGCCTACCTGGAACTGCCGGGGGACGAGGCGGCCCTCACCCGGCTTGCCGGGGCGGCCTCGGCCCGGGCGGGGAGCCAGTCCTTGATGGCACGGGTGGGCGGGCAGGGCGTTGCCGTGCTCCTGCGGGGCCAGACCCCGGATACCTTCGCCGCCATGATCGATGTCCTTGCCCAGGACCTCCGGGCCGCGATGCGGCCGCCAGACGGTCACGCTGCCCCGGCCCCGAACTTTGGGATTGGTTGGTGCGCGGTGGTGGATGGGGGTGGGGAGTCGGTGACCCTGGTTTCGCGGGCGCGCAAGGCCGCGGGCGCCAGTCTCCACGGTGGTCAGTGCCGTGCCGAGAGGTATCTGGGGGCCGGGGCTGCACCGGAGTCGGCCGCGGGTGCTGAATCGTTGTTCGCGGGCATCGCGGCCGGAAACTTCCTGCTCCTCTTTCAGCCCATGGTGCCGTTGCGTGGGCCCGCGTCCGAGCGCTATGAGGCGACCCTGCGCCTGCGGGTGGCTGACGGTGAACTGCTTGGCCCCAGCGGGTTTGCCCCGGCGGCCCTGCGGGCGGGGCAGGCGGCTGGCATCGACCGCTGGCTGCTCGCCGCGGGGCTGGATGCCCTGCGGCGGCGGCGCGAGGCCGGCCGGCCGGTGGAATTATTTCTGCACCAGTCCTTCGTGAGTGCCGCGGATGAGGCCTGGGTGATGGGGGTACGAGACGCGATCAGCGCCCGGAATCTGATCGATTGTCGCCCGGTCGTCCAGTTCCAATTGGCGGACGCCGATCGTCATCTGGACCTGGCCTCGGTGCGGACCGAGCAACTGAGTCGTCTGGGGATTCGCCTCTGCATCAATGGCCTCACTCCGGGCGACCGGGCTGAGCGGGTACTTAAGCGGCTTCCGGTTGCCTTTGTGCGTTTGGCGCCGGGCTTGTCGGGAGAGCAACGCAAGACACTGGTGGACCTTGCCCATGGTCGACAGGCCCGGGTGATCGCCACCGGGGTGGAAGGCCCTGAGGCCATCACCGTCCTCTACGGGGCAGGAGTCGATCTGATCCAGGGGCCCTACGTTCAACCGCCGGCCGAGACCATGGAGTTCGACTTCGCGGATGAGTTGGGGGACGGTGTACCGACAAACTCAAATGGGCTTTGAACATCCTCCGCAATCCTGTTGATTCGTCAAATATATCCGCGGTTGGCCCAAACTTGGGTTACCGACGCGTGCTGTACCGCCCGCCGAATCACCAACCTCAAGGCTGCGACCACGCCTGATCAACCGGTGCAAGACCAACAACCTCTCGCCATCCGCCGTCTGCCCGGCCTCCAGGACTACCAAGCCACTTGGGAGGCCATGCGCGCCTTTACAGACGCCCGGAATCCAGACACCCCGGACGAACTTTGGCTCCTGGAACACCCGCCGGTCTTCACCCTGGGTCAGGCCGGGCGGCCCGAACACGTGCTGGACGCCGGCGACATCCCGGTCATCCGCTCCGACCGTGGCGGCCAGGTCACCTACCACGGACCCGGGCAGCTCGTCGCCTATCTTCTGTACGATCTCCGCCGCGGTAGGGTCGGGGTCAAGCAGCTGGTTCGGATCCTGGAGCAATCGGTCATCGACCTGTTGGCCGCCCGTGGCATCAGCGCCGTCGCCCGTCCGGATGCACCCGGGGTCTACGTTCATGAGGCCAAGATCGCGTCATTGGGTCTGCGCGTCCGCAGAGGCTGCAGTTACCATGGGCTGGCCCTGAACCTAGACATGGATCTTGCGCCCTTCCGGCGCATCAATCCCTGCGGTTACGCGGGGCTCCTGGTCACTCGGGTAGTGGATTTGTTGCCCGGTCTGGGGATGGACGAGATCGCTGGTGACCTGGCGAGACACCTTCAGCGATCCCTGGGCGCCGGCAGACAGTCCGAGTCGGCCTGAGCATCCGCCGCGACCGCGGCCGTCATGGGGATATCGTCGCCTGACGGATCACCCCGGGGTCAGCACCCGTCGCCACAAAACTGTGCGCAGATCGTGGTTCTGAACTAGCTAACGGCTGATGGCTGACCGCTGACTGCTCCTTCTGAGTTCAAAGGCTCCCAGCTGGGAGCGGCCAGCGGTTGGGGTGCAGTGCCCTGGGAGCGCGCAGGGCCAAATCGGGGCAAAACGCCGCTCCCACCTTGGAGTACCATTTTGTGCAGTGCAAGATGAACCCCGCCTGACCCCTGACCCCTTTTAGCACCTCCATGACCGCAGACACCCAGCCGCGCATTCGCGAGATCCCCTACAA
Source organism: uncultured Gammaproteobacteria bacterium (assembly GCA_963733415.1). Lineage (GTDB taxonomy): Bacteria > Pseudomonadota > Gammaproteobacteria > Chromatiales > Chromatiaceae > Thiodictyon. The sequence goes on from CAVTDM010000012.1 coordinate 76,548, forward strand.
CTACACCTCCTTCTCCGACCGGGAGATCGTGATCCGCTTCCTGGGCGAGCCCTGCTGGCGTCTGATCGAGGAGCTGCGGGGAACCCGCCGCACCGGCCGTTCGGCACGGATGTTGTTTGAGATGTTGGGGGACATGTGGGTCATTACCCGCAACCCCTACCTGCAAGACGACCTGCTCGAAAACCTGAACCGCCGACGCCTGCTGCTGGGTGCCCTGGATCATCGCCTGGACCTGTTCGAGCGGCGGCTCAACAACAATGCCAAGGCCGCGGAGCTGCTCAAGGCCGCCCGAGCCGCCGTCCAGCGCTTCAAGGACTGGTTCGAGACCGAGCGCACCGCCCGGGGGCGCCTGCGCAAGGCGCTCACCGGCATCACCCGCGGGGACAACCTGGACTTCGGCGGCCTGGCCCGGGTCTCCCACGCCACCGATGCCACGGACTGGCGCGTGGAATTGCCATTCGTTGTCATCTCCCCGGATACGGAGGCCGAGATCGCGCCCATCGTGCGGGCCTGTATCGACTGCGGCCTGACCCTGATTCCGCGCGGCGGCGGCACCGGCTATACGGGCTCCGCCGTGCCCCTGCACCCCATGACGGCGGTGATCAATACCGAAAAGCTGGAGCAGCTCTCCGGGGTGGAGCGGATCGCTCTGCCGGGGGTAAATGGACTGGTCCCGACTGTGCAATGCGGGGCCGGAGTGGTGACACGCCGGGTCTCGGATCTCGCGGACGCCAACGGGCTCGCCTTCGCGGTCGACCCTACCTCCCAGGACGCCTCCTGCATCGGCGGCAATGTGGCCATGAACGCGGGGGGCAAGAAGGCGGTCCTGTGGGGTACGGCCCTGGACAACCTGGCCGCCTGGCGCATGGTGACGCCGGATGCGGACTGGCTCCTGGTGGAGCGGCTCGACCACAATCTGGGCAAGATCCATGACCAGGAGATGGTGCGCTTTCGTCTGAGCCGTTTTGCCCCGGACGGGACCACGCCGAAGGGAGAGCCGCAGGTCCTGACCATGCCCGGCAGCGCCTTCCGCCAGGCCGGCCTGGGTAAGGACGTGACGGACAAGTTCCTCTCCGGGTTGCCCGGGGTCCAAAAGGAAGGCTGCGACGGGATCATCACCTCCGCCCGCTTCGTCCTGCACCGCATGCCCGATCAGGTGCGCACCGTCTGCCTGGAGTTCTTCGGCACCGACCTGGAACTCGCGGTACCGGCCATCGTCGAGATCAAGGATTTCGTGGACAACCTGGCCGAGGTGCAGATCGCCGGCCTGGAGCACCTGGACGAACGCTACGTCCGGGCGGTGGACTACACCACCAAGGCCAACCGCCGGGAACTGCCCAAGATGGTGCTGGTGGCGGACCTGGTGAGCGATGACCCGGCAGCGGTGGACGCCGCGGCCCAGCGGGTGGTGGAACTCGCCCAGGCCCGCGACGGCGAAGGGTTCGTCGCCGTGAGCGCAGAGGCCCGCAAGCGGTTCTGGCTGGACCGCGCCCGTACCGCCGCGATCTCCCGCCATACCAACGCCTTCAAGATCAACGAGGACGTGGTGATCCCACTGCCCCGGCTGGCGGACTACAGCCGCGGCATCGAGCGCATCAATATCGAGCAGTCCATCAAGAACAAGGACGCCATCATGGCCGCCGTGCTGGAGTATTTGGCTGGCGGACTGGCCGAGCCCCATCCAGACTGGGACCTTCGGGACTCCCCGCGAGACTCCGAAGAGGAAACTGCCATCCTCGCCGCCAAGCGCGACGCGGCCCGGGACCTGGTGAGCCGCACCCGGGTCCGCTGGCATGCCATTCTCACCCACCTGGACGCCCCGGCCGAGGCTCACCAGGACCTGCTGGATGCGCAGGCCCAGGCTGGCTGCCGTCCTGCCGACACCCTGCTGGACCTGATGCTGCGCCGGGATCTCCGCCAATCCTATCGGGCCGAGGTCGGTGCACGCCTGAATGAAATCTTCGCCGGCCAGGACCTGGCCGGGGTTCGGGAGCGGCTGGCGGCCAGTCACGCTCGGGTGCGGGACTCCCGTCTCTTTGTCGCCCTGCACATGCACGCCGGGGACGGCAACGTCCACACCAATATTCCGGTCCACTCCGCCGACTACGCCATGCTTCAGGAGGCGGATTTGGTGGTGGACCGGATCATGGCCCTCGCCACCGATCTGGGTGGCGTCATCTCCGGCGAGCACGGCATCGGGATCACCAAGCTGCGCTATCTGGAGCCCGCCAAGCTCGCTGCCTTCGTCGCCTATAAGGACCGGGTGGACCCCCAAGCCCGCTTCAACCCCGGTAAGCTCATGCCCGGGTCCGGGCTCGGCGGGGCCTATACGCCATCGCTGCGTCTGGTCCAGCAGGAAGCCATCATCCTGGAGGAGACCGAGCTTGGAGCGGTCAATGATGACGTGAAGCACTGTCTGCGCTGCGGCAAGTGCAAACCCAAGTGCATGACCCATGTGCCCCGGGCCAACCTGCTCTATTCACCGCGCAATAAGATCCTGGGTACCGGCCTCATCATTGAGGCCTTTCTGTATGAGGAACAGACCCGCCGCGGCCTGTCGCTGCGTCACTTCGAGGAGATGAACGATGTGGCGGACCACTGCACGATCTGCCACAAGTGCCTCAGCCCCTGTCCGGTGGACATCGACTTCGGCGACGTGACCATGCGCATGCGGCGCATCCTGGTCAGCCGTGGCCAGAAGCGCTTCAATCCGGGCGCCTGGGCGGCCATGCAGTTTCTGAACACCACCAACCCCAGGACGATCCGCTATCTGCGCCGGGGCCTGGCCCAATGGGGGTTTGCCGGGCTCAACCTGGCCCACACCGCCGCCCGCCGCCTTGGCCTCGCCCGCCCCCGCACCGCACGCCCAGCCGCCACCACCGGTCGGCCCGCCATCAACGGCCAGGTGCTGGACCTGGTCAGCCGCCCCATTCGGGTGGACCTGCCCAGACGCACCTACCGTCAGGTCCTGGACCTGGAGGATCGGACCCAGGTGCCCATCCTGCGGGACCCCGGGGTCACCCAAGAGGACGCTGAGGCGGTTTTCTACTTCCCCGGTTGCGGCTCGGAGCGGCTCTTCTCGGACGTCGGCCTGGCGACGCTTGCCATGCTATACCGCCAGGGGACCCAGACGGTGTTGCCCCCGGGCTATCTCTGCTGCGGCTATCCCCAGCGTGCGGCAGGTCTGGAGGCGCGGGGCCGGCAGATCACCATGGACAATCGGGTGCTCTTCCACCGGGTCGCCAACACCTTGAACTACCTGGACATCCGCACCGTGGTGGTATCCTGTGGGACCTGCATGGACCAGCTGCTCAAATACCAGTTCGAGCAGATCTTCCCTGGCTGCCGGCTTCTGGATATCCATGAGTGGCTGATGGAGAAGGGTGTCAGCCTCACGGGAGTGCCCCAGTCCGAACCAGGAGTCCAGTACCTCTATCACGACCCCTGTCACACCCCCATGAAGACCTATACTCCAGTCAAGGTGGCCGGCAGTCTCATGGGTCAGCCGGTGCGCCTCTCGGACCGCTGCTGCGGCGAGGCGGGTACCCTGGGCACCGCCCGCCCCGACATCGCCAATCAGGTCCGCTTTCGCAAACAAGAGGAGCTGACCGCCGGGATACGCGCCCTCACTGGCCAGGACCAGGTCACTGCCGGTGAGGTCAAGCTCATCACCGCCTGTCCCGCCTGCCAGCAGGGCCTTTCCAAGTACGCCGATGACACCGGCTTGGTCACTGACTACATCGTGGTGGAACTGGCGCGGCGACTGCTCGGGGCGGGTTGGCAAGACGCCTTCCTGAGCCAGGTCCAGGACGGCGGCATCGAGCGGGTGTTGTTGTAGCATCCGTTGTCAGCCAACGAACATTGAAAGACCGATGTCGACACCACTGCATACCATCGAAGCCATACTCCCGCGACTCACTGCCAGCGAAAAGGCGCAGGTACTGGAATTGATCGCGCGGGACCTGGCGGGCACCTTGGGGGGCGGTGTACCAGGGGTCGATCGGACCTCCGGTGTCTGCGGGGGTGCAGCCCGCGTGGTGCGTACCCGCATCCCGATCTGGACCCTGGAACGGGCGCGGCGGCTCGGGATCTCCGAGGCCGACCTGCTGAACAGCTTCCCGACACTCACAGGGGAAGACCTCGCCAACGCCTGGGCCTATGTACGCCTGAACGGCCCGGAGATCGAGCGCGCCATCGCCGAGAATGAGGCCTAGGCGGGTGGCGGCACTCTACAGCAACGAAAACTTTCCGCTGCCCGTCGTCCAAGGATTGCGCGCCAGGGGCCCCGACGTGCTGACCATCCAGGACACGGGACGCGCAGGCGAGGCCATGCCCGACGACGCGGTCCTGGCCTACGCGACCGCCCAGGGTCGCGCCGTATTGACGCTGAACCGCAGAGACTTTATCCGACTGCATCTGGCGTCCGTCGAACACGCCGGGATCATCGTCTGCACCCTCGACCCGGACTTCCCCGGCCAAGCCGAGCGCGTTCATCAGGCACTCTTGGTCAACAACGATTTGCGCGGAAGCCTGGTGCGGGTGAATCGACCGGGAGCCTGAGGTCCTCGCGACAGCTGGCCCACCCGTGGCGCATCGCCCACCAGCGGGGGCTGCTTCCTTGCTGGCAAAGGTCTTGATCATGTTCAAACACTGGCGCGAGGCGTTAGTGTCGGCAAACGATACCATTGGCCGATACCACGCCGGTCGAGGAGCCCTGCTACTCGGTACGGCCAAACGGGCGGGCATGCTCGACCCGACGGTGCTTCGGCATCCGCTCTTGAGGCATTTGTCGCGCGGCCTTCAGTCCGACCGGTGTGCCCCCAGGGGCCCGGTCGGACTGAAGTCGGACCCACAATGTCAGCCAGCCGGGACGATGCTCAAGGCCAACGCGATCGGTTCCGCGATGAACGCATCGTTCGCAAACCAAGATCGCGGTTCAAATGTCCAGCCTGGTCCGCGGCAGTGACCATCACCCGGAGCACAAACCGGACGGAGGGTACTTGACCTCGTCGGTTCGGCCAGGTAACGTAAAACCCTAACATCCTTCAGGTTACGCTGGTGCTTGCGCCCGTCGACCAGGGAAAAAACCGGTCGTCAGCGTCGCATAACGACGACTGGGTCTCACACGGGGACTGACGGGCTGGAGGTGCCTGTGTACGAACTGACGCAGCGAAACCGGTTTGGTCGAATCGACTGCGCACCAAGGGGCCTGGTCTACGCGACGCCATTTCCCGCCGAAACCCTCCAAGCCGCTGCGCCGATACCCTACCCCGGCACCCTGGGGCGCCTTCTTTCTCAGCACAGATGCCCCGCGGCGCCCCATCCGCCGCTGCATCGCTCCCCACGGCCTCCCCACTCCACACCCGAGTCCTGGCGCGCCATTAGAAGCGCGCACGCGCGTTCGCCCGTTACTCCGGACGTGGGCGATTGCTTTTCGCGCGACCCGCAGCGGCACGCTGCCCATCACGTCATTCAACCTTCCATTAACCAGCAGCGAGGACGCATACATGGCGACGTACAACGGCAACGCTAGCGATAACACCTACACCGGCACGGCTGCGGCCGATTATATCTACGGCAATGGTGGCAACGATACACTCAATGGAGAAAGCGGAAATGATTACATCGACGGCGGTGGCGGCAACGACAGCCTGAGCGGTGGTGCTGGTACCGATACTCTCTACGGCGGGGACGGCAATGACACGCTGACCGGCGGCACCGGTAACGATTCTCTGGAGGGCGGTAACGGGGCTGATATCTACCGCTTCACCGCGGGTGACGGCGCGGACCGAATCTATAACTACGATACGGATGCCAGCGTCGATGTCGTGAGCTTCTCTGGCCTTGCGACCACCAAGGTGACCAGTGTCATCCGGACGCAGGGCACCGACAACCTGGTTATCAGGTACGGGACAGGCGACAGCCTGACCGTCGAATCCTATTTCGACGGCTACGACCCCATCGCCTATCGCGTGGATCAGTTTGCCTTTACTGATGCCACCTGGACCTGGAATGAGATTCAGGCCCGTGCCGCGATCATCACCGGTACTGCGTCTCCGAATAGCCTGACTGGCTTTGACGGCTGGTCGAATACGATCTCCGGGCTAGCCGGTGACGACAACCTCTACGGCGGTGATGCCGGTGACCTGATCGACGGTGGTACTGACAATGACTACCTCGACGGCGGTGGCGGCAACGACAGCCTGATCGGTGGCACTGGTAATGATGACCTCTCCGGTGGGGACGGTAATGACACCCTCACCGGCGGCACCGATGACCTGATCGCCGGTGCTACTGACAATGACACTCTCGACGGCGGTGGCGGCAACGACAGCCTGAGCGGTGGTGCTGGTACCGATACTCTCTACGGCGGGGACGGCAATGACACGCTGACCGGCGGCACCGGTAACGATTCTCTGGAGGGCGGTAACGGGGCTGATATCTACCGCTTCACCGCGGGTGACGGCGCGGACCGAATCTATAACTACGATACGGATGCCAGCGTCGATGTCGTGAGCTTCTCTGGCCTTGCGACCACCAAGGTGACCAGTGTCATCCGGACGCAGGGCACCGACAACCTGGTTATCAGGTACGGGACAGGCGACAGCCTGACCGTCGAATCCTATTTCGACGGCTACGACCCCATCGCCTATCGCGTGGATCAGTTTGCCTTTACTGATGCCACCTGGACCTGGAATGAGATTCAGGCCCGTGCCGCGATCATCACCGGTACTGCGTCTCCGAATAGCCTGACTGGCTTTGACGGCTGGTCGAATACGATCTCCGGGCTAGCCGGTGACGACAACCTCTACGGCGGTGATGCCGGTGACCTGATCGACGGTGGTACTGACAATGACTACCTCGACGGCGGTGGCGGCAACGACAGCCTGATCGGTGGCACTGGTAATGATGACCTCTCCGGTGGGGACGGTAATGACACCCTCACCGGCGGCACCGATGACCTGATCGCCGGTGCTACTGACAATGACACTCTCGACGGCGGTGGCGGCAACGACAGCCTGAGCGGTGGTGCTGGTACCGATACTCTCTACGGCGGGGACGGCAATGACACGCTGACCGGCGGCACCGGTAACGATTCTCTGGAGGGCGGTAACGGGGCTGATATCTACCTCATCACCAAGGCCGATGGAAAGGATGAGATCTACAACTATGACGCGGACGCTAGCACTGACGTCCTGCGGTTTACGGATATGCCCTTAACCGATCTGACCAGCGTTACCAGAAGCGGCGACAACTTGGTGCTGGCTTATCGTTCTGGCAGCGGTGTAACCGTTGACTACTATTTCAGTAGCGCTGCATACCGAATCAACCGCTTTGAGTTCGTTGGCGGTGATACGCTCACCAACTTGTTCATCGGTACAGACGCAAAGAACGTCCTGAACGGCGGTGCCACCAACGATGCCCTGAGCGGCCTCGGAGGTGCGGATACCTTAAACGGCGGGGCTGGCAATGACCTCTATTTCGTGGACCACGTCGGTGAGCTGGTGAACGAGACGGCGGGCGCCGGTACCGATACGGTGCTGGCCAGCATCGACTACACGCTCACCGCAAACGTGGAGCGGCTTGCGCTGCTTGCCGGCGCCGCGACCGCCACGGGCAACGACCTGGCAAACGTGCTCACCGGCAACGGCGCCAACAACACCCTTAATGGCGGCCTGGGCGCTGACACTCTGATCGGGGGAGCCGGTGACGACACCTACATGGTCGATGACGCCGGCGATCTGGTCATCGAGAACATCGGAGAAGGCGCCGATACCGTCGCCGCCGCGATCACCTATACGCTCGTGGACAATGTCGAGCGGTTGTCGCTCATCGGTACTTCCGCCATCAAAGGGACCGGCAACACCCTGGCCAATACGCTGATTGGAAACAACGCCAACAACACCCTGAATGGTCGGGGCGGCGCCGATACCCTGAGCGGCGGGGCCGGAAACGATGTCTACGTGGTCGACAACACCGGCGACACGGTCATTGAGGCGATCAGCGAAGGCACTGACACGGTCAAGAGCGCGAAGACCTATAGCCTCGGGGACAATATCGAGCGGCTGACCCTCACCGGCGCGGCGGCGATCAGCGGCACCGGCAATGACCTGGCGAACCTGTTAACCGGCAACGATGGCGCCAACACCCTCGACGGTGGTGTGGGCAATGATCAGCTCATCGGCAAAGCGGGTGACGACACCCTGATCGGCGGTGCCGGAAACGATACCCTTATCGGCGGCGCGGGCACCGACAGCCTGACCGGTGGAGTCGGGGCGGACCGGTTCAAGTTCCTCACCGCCGGTGATGGGATCGACAGCCTGACCGACTTCGTCTCCAAGTCGGACAAGGTCCAGGTGGTCAGTGCCAACTTTGGCGCCCTGCCGGTCGGGAACTTGGTCGCGTCCCAGTTCGTCACGGCCGGCACCCCCCTAACCAGCGGCGATGCGGTCTTCATCTATGACGGCACCACCGGCGCCCTGGCCTTCGACGCCGACGGCAGCGGCCTCGGTGCGGCGGTGCAGTTCGCCACGCTCACCGGCCCCACGGCCATGCGCTACAGCGATCTTCAGGTGGTCGCCGCCTGAGGCTCAGGGCCCTGCCGGTCTCGGGTCGCGGCCCTGTTGCAGCGCAAGGTCCCCGCCGCCACTGGTCAGCCGACGAGCGTCCTCCCCAGTCTGGGTGGTCTGAATTCCCGGGGGGGGCGCATCGCGCCCCCCGGGTGTCTCCGTTCGGAACCCTTCCCCGGACCTGCAGGCTCGGAATAACGTAGGCCGGGTGCTGGCAAGCCGCCAGTCCCGAATCTGAGCGGCCGGGCATCCGGTGGATGCGCTGCGCTTATCCGACCCCCGTCCGGGCGGCGCCTCCGCCCCGGTTCGGAGGGGATCCTCCGCGCCGGGCGGCCGAACTGACCCGGCCTGGTGTATCCTGCGCACCCAAACACCGACCGATCCTGACCGATCCGGTCCGCTCAACCCTCGACCCGGAAGCCCCTGCATCGTGACCCAGCTCAAGAACGACACCTTCCTGCGCGCCCTGCTGCGCGAGCCCGTGGACTACACGCCCGTGTGGATGATGCGCCAGGCCGGGCGCTATCTGCCCGAGTACCGCGCAACGCGGACCAAGGCCGGCAGCTTCATGGACCTGTGCATGAACCCGGAGCTGGCCTGCGAGGTCACGCTCCAGCCTCTGGACCGCTTCCCCCTGGACGCGGCGATCCTGTTCTCCGACATCCTCACGGTGCCGGACGCCATGGGTCTGGGGCTCTATTTTGCGGAAGGGGAGGGGCCGCACTTCAAACACCCCGTGCGCTCGGCGGCGGACGTGGACAAGATCGCGGTCCCGGACCCGGAGGACGGTCTGCGTTATGTGATGGACGCGGTGAGTCTGATCCGCCGGGAACTCCAGGGCCGGGTCCCCTTGATCGGGTTCTCCGGCAGCCCCTGGACCCTTGCCACTTATATGGTGGAGGGTGGCAGCACCAAGAACTACGCCTTCACCAAGGCCATGATGTATGACCAGCCGGCACTTCTCCATGCCCTGCTCGCCAAGGTGGCGGATGCCGTTACCGTCTATCTCAACGCCCAGATCGCCCGCGGCGCCCAGGCGGCCATGATCTTCGATACCTGGGGCGGTGCCCTGACCCCGGCCAAGTACCGGGAGTTCTCCCTGGCCTATATGCAGCGGGTGGTGGAAGGCCTGACCCGAGAGGCCGAGGGTCGGCGGGTACCCGTGGTCCTCTTCACCAAAAACGGCGGCCAATGGCTGGACCGCATGGCCGAGACCGGCTGCGATGCCCTGGGCGTTGACTGGACGACCGACCTGGCCGATGCCCGTCGGGCCGTGAAGGACCGGGTGGCCCTCCAGGGGAACCTGGACCCCTGTGTGTTGTACGCCTCCCCGGAGCGGATCCGGGAGGAGGTGGCGACGGTGCTGGCGAGCTATGGTCATGGCAGCGGCCATGTCTTCAATCTCGGCCACGGCATCACCCCCGACGTCAATCCGGAGCATGCGGGGGCCATGGTGGCCGCCGTCCATGAGTTGAGCCCGGCCTATCACCGGCTGGCCTGAGCCCGCCCGGCGGCGGTTGCGTGCGGTGCCCCCTGGCGCCGCAGAGCCCGCGTGGCCAGTGACCTTGTGCGGAGGCTGAACCTTGACCCCACCAGATCGCTCCATGGCCCGCCGCCCTGACCGGGACCCTGACGCCAATCCAGCGCCCGCCACACCCCAGGTGGAGGTCCTGTCCCGCCCGGCGGGCCCGGCGACGGTGCGTCAACCCCTGGGTCAGGCGACCCGTTTCAAGGTGTTCGCGCTGGTCTTCCTGGCGGTCCTGGCGGGTGGGTCGGTGTGGAACTTCAGCCGGCCGGCCCTCTACCGGGCCGCGGCGACGGTGCTGGTCGAGATCCCAGAGGGGATCGGGTTCAGCGCCGGAGAAAACGGGGCTGACCTCCAGAACCTGACAGTCCAGGGGCGCATCCTGCTCGCCCGGGACCTCCTGGAGGACACGCTGGCGCGGGCGGTCATCCAGGATCCGGACGTTGCCGGGTTGGATCCCGAGGCCCTGGGTCGGTTCCTCCAGGTCCAACCCACGGAGGGCACCAACGTGGTGGAGCTGAGCGCCACCGGCCCGGAACCCCGGCAACTCGCGATTCTGGTGAATGCCTGGAGCGACGCCTACCTGGCCCGACGGCAGACCCAGATTCAGACTGACGTGGACGGCACCCTGGCGCGCCTGCAGGACGAGTACAGCCGGCTGGACGCGGAAAAGCGGCAGAAGGCGTCCGCCCTGGATGGTTATCGGCAAGAACACGGCATCGACAGCATGGCGCAGGAGGGCAACCAGGCCCCGGCGCGGCTCGACTCCTTGACCAGGGAACTCAATACGGCTCGGGCCGATGAGGTGAAGGCCGCGTCCGAACTGGAGGCCCTGGAGCAGGCCATCGCGCGCGGTGAGCCGGTGGTCCCGGCCGCTGAGCAGGCGGTCTTGGAGCAACTGGAAACCGACGCCGCTAAGCTGCGAACCCAGCTCGCCGTGCTCAACGAGCGCTATACGAAGACCTACCTGGCAAGCGAGCCGACACTCAAGGAATTGCCGGGGGAGTTGGCCCGCCTGGAGGTGCGGATCAATGAGCAGCGAGCAAAGGGCCGGGACTACCTGCGCTCGACGCTGACCCGGGACCTGGAGCGGGCGCGGCGCCAGACGCGGCTGCTGGAGCAGAAACTGGGGGTGCAGCGCGCCGAGGCATCACGCTTCACGGCTGTCTTCACCCAATACGAGACCCTGAAAGCAGACCTGGAACGGGTCAATGAATTGCATCGGGACCTCGAACAGCGCCTGATGGAGGTCAAGGCCAAGGCCCCGGCCCGCTATGCCCAGGTCAAGGTGCTGGAACCTGCCTTCGCCCCCACCCGCCCCTTCCAACCCAATTATGGGCTGGACTTCGTGTACACCCTGGGCGCCGCGGGTCTGACTGCTCTGCTCGCCGTCCTGCTCCTGGAGTTCCTCACGCGCCGGGAAGCAACGGACGAGGAGCGCCAGCCCGTCACCGGGGTGCGGGTCTTCGCTCCCTCACCCCATCCCCAGTTTGGCTGGGACCGCGGAGAGGCGGAGGCGCTATCCGCCCAAGCGGGACCCGCGGCCTTGGAGGCCGCTGAGGTCCAGAGCCTCCCCAGTGCCGGCCAGCGGGAACTGCTGGCAGGCGAGGTGCGCGCCCTGGCCGAACTGGCGGATCCCGCGACCCGGCAACTGATCGGATTTCTGCTGGGGGGGCTTACCCCGGCCGAATGCTCGGACCTGGACGCGACCGCCATTGACCTGGCGGCCGGCACCGTGCGGGCGCCGACGGACGGGCGGCTGGTCCCCTTGAGCCCGGCCCTGCAGTTGCTCCTGGCCGCCCATCGCCCCATCCCCTTATGGGCGAATGACTCCACCGCCGGGGGGGTGGAGGGGCTCCTGGACCGCATCGGACTCCTGGCCCATGACGCCGGTGTGTCGCACCCGGTTGAGGTGGACGCCGCGGCCCTACGCCACACCTACATCTGTTATCTGGTTCGCCAAGGCGCCCGTCTCACCGAGATCGAACGGATCATCGGCCGCCTGCCCGCCGCGGAACTCGCCCGCTACGGGGTCTACAGCCCGGCTGGCGCGGCCAAGCCCCTGGCCCAGGTGGCGCTTACCTATCCAGCCCTTTGACTCCGAACCCTGAGATGAACGATCCCCGGTCGATGATCCGGTGCAAGCGCATGGCGTTCTCCTGGCCGGCAGCATGAGGCGCGAGGGCGGCCTGCTCAGGCGCCGCGGTCAGGAACATGGCGTCGCCGTAGCTGAAGAAGCGATAGCCCTGGACCACCGCGTGCCGATAGGCGCCGAGCAGGCGCGCATAGCCCGGAGAAGGCGCAGACCAGCATCAGCAGGGTGGATTCCGGCAGGTGGAAGTTGGTGAGCATGGCGTCCACGACCCGGAAGCGATAGCCCGGCCGGATGAAGAGCCGGCTGTCGCCGCGGAAGGGTCCAGCTCCCCGTCTGCGGCGGCGGTCTCCAGGCTGCGCACGCTGGTGGTGCCCACGGCAATGATGCGTCCGCCCGCTGCCCGGGTGGCTGCGATCTGGGCGCAGACGGCCGGGCTCACCTCCAGCCATTCCGCGTGCATGCGGTGCTCGTCCAGGTCCTCCACCCGCACCGGCTGGAAGGTGCCGGCGCCGACGTGCAGGGTGACGTCGGGCGGAGGCGACACCCTGGGCTCGCCAGCCGGTCCAGCATCGCCGCGTCGAAGTGCAGGCCGGCGGTAGGCGCGGCGACAGCCCCCAGGCGGCGGGCGTAGAGGGTCTGGTAGCGCTCCGCGTCCGCGACCTCGTCCGGGCGCGGATGTAGGGGGGCAGCGGGCATGTGGCCGTGCCGTTCCATCAGGGCGGGAAAGTCCGCGTCCAGGGCCCGCAGATGGAAGAGTTCGCCCTCCCGGCCCAGGCATTCCAGGGCATGGCCCGACTCCAGCCGAAGCAGGCGCCCAGGCTTGGGCGACTTGCTGGCGCGGACATGGGCCAGGACCTGGTCCGGCCCCAGCAGCCGCTCCACCAGGATCTCCAGGCGCCCGCCGCTCTCCTTGCGGCCGAAAAGGCGGGCGCGCATGACGCGGGTGTCGTTGAAGACCAGCAGGTCGCCCGGCCGCAGCAGGTCCGGGAGCGCGGCGAACAGCCGGTCCTCCCGCCGGCCGCTCGGGCCCTCCAGACAGAGGAGCCGGCTGGCCCCGCGCTCGCGCCAGGGGCCTCTGGGCGATGAGTTCCGGCGGCAGGTCAAAGCGAAAGTCCGAGCGTTTCATGGCGGCTAACGCCGGCTCGTAGATCGGGTGGATCATGTTGATCCCGCTGTGCGAAGGTCGGGGCTCGGCATCGCCGCAGGCGCGAGCCCTGATCGACTGCTAATGACAGCACCGGGATTCTAACCATTAACGCCAAACCAGGGGGAACCATGACCGAGCCGATCCTGATCCACCACCAGGTGGCCCCGTTCTTCGAGTCGCGGGATGGACAATGGTGGGTCCAGTTGTGGCTGACCGCCGAGGCGAACCCGGTGGGGGTCTACCTGCGGCTCGAACCGGACAATGAGGAGCGGCTGGTGCCGATGGAGCTGGCCGGACAGCGGGGACGCTTTCAGGTCTATCAGGCCGAACTCACGCCCAATCCGGCAGAGGCGCTCACCGTCTATGCCTTCAAGACCCTCTGGGCGGACCGGCAATGGTGGCTGGATGCGGCCGGCACCAGTCGCCGCATGCCCTTGCGGGAGCGCTTCTTCCGGCTCAACACGGAGGAGTCACCGCCGGACTGGGTGCCGGATCAGGTGTTCTATCAGGTCTTCCCGGAACGCTTTCGCAATGGCGACCCAGCGCTCAGCCCCAGCCCCGGGGCCTGGGTCCTGCGCGACGAGGGTCCGATCGGGCCCGCGTCTGGGGCGAACCCATCGACCCGGCGCGTCCGAACAGTGAGTTCTACGGCGGCGACCTGATCGGTGTACGCGCGGCCCTGGATTACCTTCAGGACCTGGGGGTGACGGGGATCTACCTGAACCCGATCTTCACCTCCCCCAGCGTCCACAAATATGACATCGAGGACTTCGAGCACGTGGACCCCCACTTGGGTGGCGACCAGGCGCTGACCGATCTGCGGGCGGCCACCGCCGGGCGGGGCATGCGCATCCTCCTCGACGCGGTCTTCAACCACAGCTCCGACACTCACCCCTGGTTCAACCGTTGGGGCACCCACCCCCAGCCAGGGGCCTACCAGGATGTCAGGGCCCCCTATCGCGGGGCCTACTGCTTCCACGACGCCGCTGACCCGGAGAGCTACCACTGCTGGCAGGGCTCCAAGGTGCTGCCGGTGCTGGACCTGGGGGACCCGGCGGCGCGCGCCTATTTCGTCGACGGCGCCGACGCCATCACCCGCCGCTGGCTGCGCCCGCCCTACAGCGCGGACGGCTGGCGCATCGATGTGGCCCACATGATGGGGGAGGGCACCGGTGCCCGGCATAACGCCCGGGTGCTGCGGGCCCTGCGCCGAGCTGCCCGGGAGGAGAATCCACGGGCCTACATCCTGGGCGAGCACTTCGGGGAGGCCACCCGCTGGCTCCAGGGCGATCAGGAGGACGGGGCCATGAACTACTACGGCTTCGCCCACCCGGTGCGGGCCTTCCTGGCTTGCCAGGACGTGAATTATCACCCGATCAGACTGGACGCCGCCGGGCTCGACCAGTGGCTCACCGAGGCCCGCTCCCGCGTCCCCTACGCCAACCAGCTCTGCCAGTTGAACCTGCTGGGGTCTCACGACACCGCCCGTTTCCTCACCCTGGTCGGTGAGGACCAGGCCCTCCTGCGACTGGCATTTCTACTGCTTTTCATCTACCCCGGGGTGCCTTGCATCTACTACGGTGACGAGATCGGTATGACCGGCCGCAACGACCCCTACAACCGCGCCTGCTTCGATTGGGACCCGGACCATTGGGATCAGGGGCTCCGCGGTTGGGTCAAGACACTGGCACGGATCCGCCGGGAGCATCAGGCCCTGCGCCGGGGCGCCTACCAGACGCTGATCGCCGTGGGAGACCTCTTCGGCTGCGCTCGGCTACTGGGAGACACCCTGATCATCCTGGTCATCAACCGGAGTGCCGACCCGCACCCCGGGGCGCGGGTCCCCCTGGGCAGCCTGCCGGGCAGTCCCATGAACCTTTGTGCCCTGGCAGGCGAGGCCCCCTGGGGACTGGCAGGTGACACCCTGACCCTCGACTTGGGGGCCAGGGAGGCATTGTTATTACGCGGGGAGCTGGGCGCCGCAGCGACCTAACCGACGCAAATTGCTCTTGTCGGGATCAATCCGCCAACCAATCACCTCGGTGAGAGGGGGGCGCAGCCTGGTCAACCCGTTGGCGGATGGCTCGCCAAACACAGAAAGTTCGGTTCGTATCGAAAGGGGCCGAAGCGGCCATTGGGAATAGTCCGGGCCTGGTTTTTGCGGGACCCGGTGCCGATAGTGCTCGCCGAACCCGGCGGGCGGCCACTCCATGCGGCACTCCATCCGGGGCACCTCGGTGTCACGATGCAGTGCTCCGCGGACGGAGGCGCGACCTGGTCTGAGGTCTCGGGGCCGAGCGTTCCCCCCAAACTGGAGGGGTTGGTGGATAGCGACCCCTTTGGGCGAGATCGAGGTTCCCTGGAGCACCCAGATGATCTGGACAACGGAGTCCGGCTCACCAGGCGTGATCTGGTCGGGGGACATTCCCGGCGCATTGTTTGATTAGGTCGATGGCCGAGCCAGCCGGGTCCTGATCTCCCCAATGTGAGACAACCCGCCAGTCGCCATTGGGTGGGCGGGCGCTAGGGTAATGAGGCCGCGGCGAATTCGCCACGGAAGCAAGCACATCGTTGTTGAGGTGCTTGTAGTCGCCCTCGCTTCAATGAGGCAGCGGCGACCCGCGAAGCAGCCATCCAGTGGGAAGGGCTTCAATGAGGCCACGGCGAATTCGCCGCGGAAGTAGGCAGACCAGAAAGAAGCCGCTCGGGACATGCAGAAGCTTCAATGAGGCCGCGGCGAATTCGCCGCGGAAGTAGGGGCAGGCTGAAAAGCCCATGACGGGCCAGGAGGAGCTTCAATGAGGCCGCGGCGAATTCGCCGCGGAAGTTTGGCCCGGCAGTGGTTGGAGGCCCAGGGCCATGACGAGCTTCAATGAGGCCGCGGCGAATTCGCCGCGGAAGTTCCGTGACGACCAGGGGAATGTTGTCTGGCAGGGATCAGGCTTCAATGAGGCCGCGGCGAATTCGCCGCGGAAGTCTGCGCCATGCCACCGCCCGCGTAGCGCTTCAGCCGGGCTTCAATGAGGCCGCGGCGAATTCGCCGCGGAAGTAGCTGCAAGCACCGGAGATCGTCCCGCGAGTTGACGGGGCTTCAATGAGGCCGCGGCGAATTCGCCGCGGAAGTGTACGGTAAGTCTCGCATCTTACCTGTAGGAGACCGCTTCAATGAGGCCGCGGCGAATTCGCCGCGGAAGTATTTGGGGCCGCGAGGGCTTTTTGAGATAATCCCGCGGGCTTCAATGAGGCCGCGGCGAATTCGCCGCGGAAGTCTTCAACGCCAACCTGGCCGAGATGCTCCCAGAAGGGCTTCAATGAGGCCGCGGCGAATTCGCCGCGGAAGTGTAATTAAAGGGCATACCAACAAGCTCCATTTGAGGCTTCAATGAGGCCGCGGCGAATTCGCCGCGGAAGTCTTGCTGCCCCCCGGGAGGGTTTGCAGGCGCGCAAGGGCTTCAATGAGGCCGCGGCGAATTCGCCGCGGAAGTTCGTCGCATGATCGTCTATGCCCAATCTGCGCTGTACAGCTTCAATGAGGCCGCGGCGAATTCGCCGCGGAAGTGAAGGGGCTCGACGCGATCCCGCCCAGCGGGCCAAGGCTTCAATGAGGCCGCGGCGAATTCGCCGCGGAAGTCCATGGGCAGGAGTGCACTGGCGCTGGTGGCGAGTGTGGCTTCAATGAGGCCGCGGCGAATTCGCCGCGGAAGTCATTAGACAACCTATCTACTTCAACAAATGACTCTACGCTTCAATGAGGCCGCGGCGAATTCGCCGCGGAAGTTAGCTTATGCGGATGCTCAAGCCTCGCTGCTGAACGCGCTTCAATGAGGCCGCGGCGAATTCGCCGCGGAAGTTCGCCGAGGCAAATGCACTGGCTCAGGCTGCTGGCAAGCTTCAATGAGGCCGCGGCGAATTCGCCGCGGAAGTGTCGGGCTTCGGGGTCCGAATGTGCCCCATGATGTAGCGCTTCAATGAGGCCGCGGCGAATTCGCCGCGGAAGTTTCAGAGCGCTTGCAGCCCGACGTGCCGGATTTGCGCTTCAATGAGGCCGCGGCGAATTCGCCGCGGAAGTCTCGATCAGCACCGAGCCGACGAGCCCCGACTCGCCGCTTCAATGAGGCCGCGGCGAATTCGCCGCGGAAGTTAGGCAGACGGCTTCAGGGTTAGGCATTTCCTACCGGGCTTCAATGAGGCCGCGGCGAATTCGCCGCGGAAGTGGGCCTGGGGCGCAAGTGGTGCCCGGCGCGGATGAGGCTTCAATGAGGCCGCGGCGAATTCGCCGCGGAAGTGCCCGGGACGGGGCAGCAAGGAAAAGCAACTCGTGGCTTCAATGAGGCCGCGGCGAATTCGCCGCGGAAGTACGGCGAACGGGCACGACCCCGCGCCGGTGACGCGAGGCTTCAATGAGGCCGCGGCGAATTCGCCGCGGAAGTACCCTCGACTATTGCCTTCGAGAATATCAACAAGACGCTTCAATGAGGCCGCGGCGAATTCGCCGCGGAAGTATGGTCCCCGGAAGTCCCAGATCAGCGTTCAGCAATCGCTTCAATGAGGCCGCGGCGAATTCGCCGCGGAAGTCGGAGCACAGCACTTCGATATCGACCAAGACGACGCTGCTTCAATGAGGCCGCGGCGAATTCGCCGCGGAAGTCATCATGCGCCTACGAATCTGCCGCCATTGAGTTCATTGCTTCAATGAGGCCGCGGCGAATTCGCCGCGGAAGTTGCCAACAAAATCAAGTCGGCCCCGGCGCAGCCCAAGCTTCAATGAGGCCGCGGCGAATTCGCCGCGGAAGTCGCGCGAGACGCACAGCTACGCCAGGGCGGCCTGGTAGCTTCAATGAGGCCGCGGCGAATTCGCCGCGGAAGTCAGGCTACCGGGAGACCGTGTTGACGCAGGCCACGCGGCTTCAATGAGGCCGCGGCGAATTCGCCGCGGAAGTGACAGCGCTCGCGATCCCGTCAGGTTCGTCCGACGAGCTTCAATGAGGCCGCGGCGAATTCGCCGCGGAAGTGACGTGAAGCGCGCGATGGTTCGCGCCGAGCGGCTGGCGCTTCAATGAGGCCGCGGCGAATTCGCCGCGGAAGTACCCGGGCCGAAATGCCGACTCCCCCTGGATGTTCGGCTTCAATGAGGCCGCGGCGAATTCGCCGCGGAAGATGACGATAAGTAAAGCACGGCTTTCCGTTTTTTGCAAAGCTTCAATGAGGCCGCGGCGAATTCGCCGCGGAAGTAGGCCATATTCAGCCTTTAGTGAAACTAGACAACGGAGCTTCAATGAGGCCGCGGCGAATTCGCCGCGGAAGTGTCGCCGTGCCCTGCGGCTCGTCTTCAGGCAGTGCAGGCTTCAATGAGGCCGCGGCGAATTCGCCGCGGAAGTTCTCCGCGGGCATCCTGGCAATGGGCAATCGGCAGAAGCTTCAATGAGGCCGCGGCGAATTCGCCGCGGAAGTCCCCGAGACCACTGCAAGGAGTGAATCCGCGACTCGCTGCTTCAATGAGGCCGCGGCGAATTCGCCGCGGAAGTTGCCCAGGAGTCGCTCGTGGTGCTCTCGCCGCCGGTGCTTCAATGAGGCCGCGGCGAATTCGCCGCGGAAGTGGCCTTGGCTGGAGCTCGGGCGAGGCGCAGGCTGTGGGGCGCTGTGCGAGCACTCAGCTACGGGCGTCGCACGCCATGCTGCGACATCACCTTCGCAGGCAAGATTCTACCTTAGTTTGCTGATTGTTAAAGAGCTGCTTTTTGCGAGCGCTTACCGGGTTTTGCGCGGTATCGGAGTGATCGCGCGTGGACGGCAGGTGTGCTCTTGGCCCGCCACAAGTGCGCCCTGCGACTTGGACGACCGCCCCAATCATCGGGGCTAGGATGCCTGCCTTTGGTCTGGCTGGCGACTATGGTTTACCTCGCTGGTTGTGACGCCTGTTTGCCGGGGGCTCTGCGCCCCCGGTGGGCTCCCCGGGGGCTGGTCGGCGTCGTGGGCGTTCGCCGTTTGTGGTCAGACGATTACTGCCTCGTGTTCGATGGCGACGAACTCGGCCTTGCCGAGACTGACGACTCGGGGAATGACGTTGTCCGCCACGCCCAGATCCAGGAGGATAATATGATCATCCGCATGGTTGATGATACTGTCCAGCAGGGCGATCAGTTCTGCGTGCTGCCGGGGCGTCAATCGGCATTGAAAGACCGACAACTGGACCCATTCGCCATAGCCCTTCATCAGCTTGAAGATACGTCGCCAGCGGCCCTGATCGGCAATGTCGTAGGCGACGATGTAGAGCCGTTGGTCGATAATCGATGGCTCCGGTCAGCGGGGAGTGAAGTTGGGGTATTGATCCAACTCGCCCAACAGATGCCGAGCGAGTAGCCGCGCCTGAAGTTCCAGCAGGCGCCGGTAGCTGACGCGGTAGCCGAACACGGGGTGGGTGACCTCCAGGGCCATGCGGCGCTCGAAGGTGCCGATGAAACGTTTGCGCCCGTCTGGGGTGAGGTTGACGCTGCCGCCGGCCTGGACAAAATCGCTGGGGTGGACCTCGCCGTTGTTAACGGCCTGGATGACAGTTGAGTCGGCAATGAGTGGGCGAAAGGGTTCCATCAGGTCCAGGGCGAGGGCAGGGCGGCCGTAGCGTGGTTGGTGGTAAAAACCCAGGTAGGGATCGAGCCCCACCGCGGACAGGGTGACGACCCAGGCGCGTACCAGGAGGCTGTACGCGTAGGACAGCATGGCGTTGACAGGGTCCATGGGCGGGCGGCGGTTGCGGGTCTGGAAGTCAAAGGCGAAGTTGACGTCCGGCCCGGTGTGCTTGATGAGCTGGTTGAAGTTGCCGAAGTAGCGGGCGGCCGCGCCACCCTCGAAGCCGAGCAACGCTTCCAGGTCTTCGGCGCGGGCCAGTCGGCGGATGTCCACGTTCAGGGCTTCCAGTAGGTCCGCTGGCGCCTCGCCGGTCTTCCAGTTGCGGCGCAACAGCGTGCGGCAGTTGCGGATCTTGGCCTCGATGAGGCCCTTGGCGAAGCGCAGACAGAAACCCTGGTCGTCTGCGGCCCGGAACTGGGCGCGACGCAGTTCCACGTTTTTGTGCCCGGTGCCCACGGTGTGGCCCATGAACCACCCGCCGTGGCTGTGCCAACTCACCGGGATGCCCCGGGCCATGAGTTCGTTAAGGGCCGGGGTGGTGACGTAGACGTTGCCGAAGAGGGCAAGTTGGGAGCAGTCGATAAGGCGCACGGTCTGGGTCTTCACGTCGTCGATGAAGACCTCCAGGCACTCGCCGGCCTTGGCGACCTTGGCGTGGAAGGCTTGGACATAGGTTGGCATGGCGGTCTCCAGTCCCACCGCCAGTGGACGCGGAGCGATATCGGCTCCGCGGAAGAAGCTGATCTCGTCGGGCAGGCAGATGCTGACCAGGGAACAGCGCGGGCACTTGGGGCTATCCTCCAGCGGGACTGGTATACGCCCGCCCGCGGCGACGAAGCGCAGTCCGTCGATGGTGTTCTTGGTGAGATGGCGAAGTTCGTCCGTGAACTCCACGCGCACCCGCTCCCGGCTGCCCGCAAAGTACAGGACTCCGGCTTCGCACTGGTACCCATGTTCGGCCAGGATCATCCCCTGTACGCACAGTTGCACCCGCTCCGGGTCATAGGCACCGTGAGGGACGTGGGGCCGCTTACTGCGCTTGTAGTCGACCGGGGTGACCGCCAGCCCCTCGCCCTCCAGCAGGTCCAGGCGGGCGATGAGCCCGAGCCGGTTGGAGGAGAGGGTGATGGACCGGGCGTGGATCTTCTCCATGGCCGTGCCCTCATCGGCCGCGGTCTGGGGCTTGGCCAGCGCCGCGGCGGTGGGCAGCTTGCCGCCGGGTTTATCTACCCGCCGGTGGACATGGCGCCCCTCCACCGTGTCGCTGGAGTCCTCCCACTCCCCCTGGACCCACATCAGATAGGCCAGCCGGGGGCAGTAGCAGTATTCATTGATCATCCGGGCCGGCAGGAGCGGGACATCCCGCACCAGTTCCGGGAAGGGGAGTTCCAGATCCAGTTGCTGTGCGAGCTCTTCAGTGGCCATGGTCGACTCCGTGCGGCATGGGCGTTGGCGAGAATTGGCCGCGGCGGTGCCTCGCGGTTAGGATGATCAAGTCGCTGCCGTTTCCTGTCGGGTGGCCGGCGGACGGCGACGCCCGGTTGTCGGGTCGATGCCCGGTAACGTGTCGAAACCCTGGCGCCCCGGCGGCGCAGAGCATTCGGAGGCCAACGATGTCCCAGCCCGCAATGGCGGCGCAGACCGACCGCTTCACCTGGTCCGATTACCGCTCCTGGCCGGGCGATGAGCGCTGGGAACTGATCGACGGGGTGCCCTATGCCATGTCGCCGGCACCCTCGATCAAACACCAGACGGTTGTCGGCCGACTGTTCAGCCGCATCGAGCGCGGACTCGCCGGGAGGGCCTGCACACCGTTGGTCGCCCCTACCGATGTCAAGCTCTCCGAGTCCGACGTGGTCCAGCCGGACATCCTGGTGGTCTGCGATCCGGCCAAGATCACCCCGAGCCACATTGAGGGCGCCCCGGACCTGATCGTTGAGGTCCTCTCGCCCGGGACCTTGGCCAAGGACCTGCGGCAAAAGAAGGCACTTTATGAAAGCGCCGGTGTGCGCGAATACCTGGTGGTCGATCCGTTAGAGCACTACGCGATCCGCTTTCTCCTGATGACAGATGGATACGACAAAGGCACCGTCGTTGCCTGTGATGAAGTCCTCACTTTCGTTACCCTCGAGTCGGTGGCGGTCCCCCTGTGGGAGGTATTTGAAGTCCCCGGGCCAGCACCGGTCGACGCTGTCGCGGACTGAGGGGCTAACCCGGCGCGATGCGCCGGTTCAATGCATGTCCAGCAGGGAGCGCCGCACCCCATTGCGGCGGCCTGATCGGTCTCAGCCTGATCAAAGCACCAAAATCGGAGGCACTCTATGTCGCAGCCCGCGCTCGCGCAGCCCGCGGACCGCTTCACCTGGAGCGACTACCAATCCTGGCCCGACGAGGCGCGTTGGGAACTCATCGATGGGGTGGCCTATGCCATGTCACCGGCGCCATCGATCAAACATCAGGATGTCGTTCTGCGGCTGTCGATCCAGATCGCGACCCAACTGCAAGGGAAGTCCTGCCGACTCCACGTCGCCCCCACCGATGTGAAGCTCTCCGAGTCCGACGTGGTCCAGCCGGACCTCCTGGTCGTCTGCGATCCGTCCAAGATCACCCCGAGCCACATCGAAGGTGCCCCGGACCTGATCATCGAGGTCTTATCCCCCGGAACCTTGGCCAAGGACCTGCGCGATAAGAAGGGCCTGTACGAACGCGCGGGCGTGCGCGAATACCTTGTGGTTGATCCGTTAGAGCACTACGCGATCCGCTTTCTCCTGACGGCAGACGAATACGACAAAGGCACCGTCTTTGCCTGTGATGAAGTCCTCACCTTCGCCACGCTGGAGTCGGTAACGGTCCGGCTGTGGGAGGTGTTCGAGGTCTCTGGGCCAGCACCGGTCGACGCTGTCGCGGACTGAGCGGCGATCAGGCGCGATGGACCTAGGTGCACTGAGCCCCGGTTGTAACCTGGTGGTGTTGCTGTATTTGCCGCTCGGCCCCGTGGGGCGGTACCGGGATCGGCCCCGACCCAGGCACGGTGTCGCGCACGCATAGGACCGGCATGAATGCCCTGGCCTTTGGTGCTGTCCGTTGGGGATGAGCGTGGTCCCGATCTTGGCGCAAATATGTTTACAATGGCGTGCCCGATCGCGGCGGAGTATCGCGACGTTCTGGTCCGATACCAGTTCCGCATCGATGTCCGACTCGTCGAAGCGTTTCTCGTCCGACTCCGCGTCGAAGGTCGCCTTGTCAATAATGTCCCGCCGCTCGGCATCGCACTCCCCGATCCGGACGACGCTCCCTTCACCGCGCGGGCCGCCACTTTCCCTGCCCGCTGGGCACCGGTAACCTCGAACAGGTTGCGCCGGAGGCGGGGGTAGAGGTGCTGAGCCCGGCGGTTTGCTTTCCCGGGTTACGAAGATCGGTTTCGCAACGCGCACCTCGAAGCTCCACCTTCGCGAGGCTGTCGCTTGGAGTCAGGTCAATCGGGATGCCGCACGTCGGGTTGACTAACAGTTCTTATCGGCCCCATTGAGAATGCATGCTTTAAGTGGGCATCGCTGGGGTGAAATTCTTATAATATTGATTGGGGGCGATGCGCTCGCTTCGGTATACCTCGACAACCCCGCGAGATTTGAGTTCTCGTCTTGGCGGAACAAGCTTCTGTAGGTCCGATAGAGCAACTAACGAGCGCACTACATCGATTGTCGCCGGCGCTTCCCAGATCGGCCAAGTGAAAAACTCGCGGCGTCTCTCCAGCGTTTGGAACCCGGTGGTCTTCGCACTTTTCGCCGTCGGCTGAACCGGCATCAGTGATAACCCTTCCAGTGCCAGCACGTTGGCGCCCCGCATCGTTCTGAGACTGTGCTTCTTGTTGGACTCGGGGCTGGGGTCATACCAGCGCAAAGCGTATCGCTGATCCTCCAGTGGGTCCCAGCGCAGACTGAATTCGTTGTCGTTATAGTCCCAGATCTTGAAAATGGTACGGTCGAGATCGGTCAGTTCGATGTGGCTGCGAATAGAAATAGCATACGCAGGCAGCCCTTGACCGGCCGCGTCGCCGCTCCTGACCATGCGAAATGCTGTATCCATGAAGCTGCCTTTGTCGTCCAAGTGTATCTCGGTTCCGAGTGCCGCCATCAAATCTGCATCCCGCCGATCTTTCGGTGTTGTCTCGTCCGCGGAACGTTCCAGTGCTTTTCGAAATGCCCCAGCGGAGAACGGTAAGCGCTTGTCGATGGAGAACGGATTCGCTGAACTTTCGATCAGTGCTTTGTGCAACTCAGAGACGAATGCGTTTTCGTCGTTCCCCGCGCCCCGGAGTATCGGACGAACGCCGTTTCCCGATGGTTGCCAAAATAGCTTGGCGCCCGGATAGATCCGGTCGGTCAGCGCGAATACGCCGAGGGTTGCGAGAAATGCCAATGGGTTTGCGCCATCCAAGCCTCTCAAGAACAGGTCGCCGCTCATGTCTCGTCTCCGCTGCCGTGGCATTCTTCCCACTCGCTTCGCCGATGATCGGCAAGCATCATCATTGCCTCAAGCGCCGCCAATCCCCACCACCCATAGCGCCGAGTCAGGCGCCAGAAGCGCTCGGCAACCTCGCCATCCAAGTGCTCAAGGCCAGTCGCGCTATTTGATCGAAATTCGCTGCCGTTGATTTGAAGCGGGATCACGTGGGGCTCCAGGTCATCGACAACCGGGGCGAAGGGACGACAGTGGCCGTGGTGACTCTCGATCAAGTGCCTTACGAGATCCGGGTCGTGGGCCATGGCGAGTCGATCCGGGGCGCTTTCCAGCAGGCGCACGGACAGAAGTTCATGGCGCCCGCCGCGGGGGTAACCGGAGGTTTTCAGTGCGGCGTTGTAAGCGGCCCGACCTTGCGGCATGTCCGCGGATTTGGCGAGCAATGGTCCCTTGATCCAGGGGTTGCCGCCATGCAGCAGGGCCTGGAACCGTGGATCGACCTTGCCGAGGTCATGATGAATAGCGGCGAGTTGGATGTCTTCAGAAAGAGCCGCGGGAAGGTGCGCGGTGAAACGGCGTGCGAATTCTCCAACCCCTTGCAGATGGCTATCCAATGGCCAGTGCACCGTTCCTGAGGCGGTGGCGTCGTCTTCGTGGCTGAACCCCGATCCGGCGTCGCAGCGGGTCCGCGGGCGCTTGCTTTGCTTCACGATAAGGCCGCCACAAGGATGCAGGGTGATGCAGCGCTCCAGATGCTTCTCTCTTGCGAGTTGGACGGCGATCTCGCGCAGCCACAACCAGTTGGGCGTGTCCGACTCCTGAGCCAACGTCAGTAGCACATCCTTGAGATCGGACGCCAAACCGCCTAGGTCGTCCTCGATTCGCGACTCGGCCTTTTCGATCAAGTTGATTAGCGTCTGCCGCGAAGGAGGGCAAGGTTCCGGCCAGTCGGCGAGTGTTCCGGTCGTGAGTCGCAGCACCGCTTTGGCGCGGGCGTTGCGGTGGGCGCGGTCGCCCAGGTCTTTCGCCGATCCAGGCGGAATATGGCCGAAGGTCTCCCAGCCGCCGATCGCGGCGGGGATGACGAAAAGGTCTCCAGGCCGGACGGCGGATGCGTCTGGGATCAGTCCGGCATCATCCCGGCCCCGCCAGCGGAGGACGCTTTTGGGCCGATTGGTCGAAGGAGTCTCAGCCTCCGACCCGATACCTTCCACGTCTCCAAGATCGGTGGCCGAGTCCGGTTCCCCAACCAACCAGCGGCGAAAAGTCATCAGCGGGACGGACATGAGTTCCCCTGACGTAGGGGGGAAAATGACCAGGGTCTCGATCCAAGCCGTTTGCCGCGCCTCGTCGGTCTCAAAATGCCCGTTCAAGTCCGCGCGCCAGCACACCTGAACGTCTGCCAAGCCGGGCTGCGGGCCATGCAGGAACAATGAGATCTCCGGGCTGGGGCTGGGCTCGGGAGCCGTTTGGGCAATTGCATCGACATGGGCCGGTAGCATGACGGGGGCGTGACTGGCCGCACGCGCGAGAGAGGCCAACTGATCAGTGTCGTACTTCTCAAAGGCCGCAATTCCCAGGTCCACCTCGCCGTGCTCGTTGCACTGGTCGTTGAGCCAAGTCCAAGTTGCGCTGAGTGCATCGCCATAGATTGGGTCGGGGCTCACGTCGCCTTTCTGCTGGTCGGCCCTGACTACGATGACACCGTGTGCCTGGATCTCCCTCCCCATTCGGTTCAGGCGACCGAAGCGCTGGCGTAGCGCGGAAAGGTCCGCGCATTCGCTCACCATCAGGTCAAAGTCCAGATTGGCGCCAACCTCCAGGGTCTGGGTGGCGACCACGAAGTGAGGTTCGCTCAATTGCCTCTTTTCAGAGACATCCGCGCTGAGTGGGGCCAGGAACCGGTCTACCGTATCGTCCTTGTCCAAGGGACGCATCCGACCGATCAGGAGGACGGCACGGTCACCGTGCTCGTCTTGAAGCAGGGCGTGGGCTCGACGCGCCGTGTCTACACGGTTGCAGAGAATCGCGACGGCTGGTTCGCTGGTGGCGGCGAATAGGTCGTCCCTGACAGTCAGTAGGTCTTTGACCAGGCCCCTGGCCTCGGCGACTAGCTTCTCGGCCATGGCCTGGTTCACCTTGGCGCGTCCTTACCGTGGGCCTTGTCTGCAACCACAAGTCGACACGGCTTAGTGGCCTCGATGCGTCGCTTCAGGACGGGGTGTTCGCGGTTGGCTTGCTCGGTGGCGGCGTCCGGGAACCGGGCGACACCTGGTGGCGGCGTGGCCGTCATAACCACCAAATGAAACGGGGACTCCACCGGGTTCTCTGCCCACTGCCGGTAGCGGGTGACGGCCTTGAGTGTCTGCATAAAGGGCTGGGCGCAATGGGCCTCGTCCAGCAGGATCAGGCTGTCGTTACCGACGAGCCCTGCCTGAAGCGACCAAGCCCTGAAGGAGCGGCCATAGGCCCGGAACAGCAACCGCGAACCGACTTGGTCCACCGTGCTGCACACGATGGTCGGCTGGATCGGCGAGCGCGCCCAACTGTCGTCACGGTAGATGCCGCCGCGCAGTTGGAAGCAGGCCAGCGGCGGCTCCTTTTCGCCTCCCGCGAGCAGTCGCAGACGTTCGGCCACGTCCTTGAGAATGCCATCCCGGGCGAGATCCAGTCGCATCGCCATGCAGGCGGCGCGGTCGTATGCCTCATCGACGATCACCCGCCGGTCGACCACGAAGAAGATGCGCCGCGGGGCGGTCAGGGGCTTGTCGCGTGTCAGTCGTGCGGCCTGGGCGGCGAGAGCGAAGACCGCGATGTCCAGGCAGGCCGTCTTACCGGAGGCGGTCGGCAGGGTGATGGCCGCGGGCCAGGCATCCGCTTGGTCGGCGAGGACCCGCTCGGCGAGGGCCGACTGCCAGGGGAACGGGGTCTTGTCCCACAGGGCCTGGAAGAACTCCGGAAACTGTGCCGCGGTCAGGTCTCGATCAAGCATCGCAACCTCCCTTGCGCAGTGCTCGGCACAGACCGTAGCCGCGGAAACGTCCGGCACCGACCAGCACCGGTCCGGCCACCGGTTCATCGAAGACCAACACGGCGTGGCTGTGGTGCATCCGCCCGCCGTCGGACTTGCGCGTGATGGGCGGGAAGTCGCTGCTGCGCGGGACGCCCTCGAATTGGGACACCGGGTTCAGGAAGACCTCGCGCGGGCGGGGCAGGTCGATGCGCTCGCAGGCGGTCTTGATGGATTCCGCGGCCTGGTCCCACTTGTCCTTCCCGTCGAAATGGCGGTCCAGGACCACCGGTGTGACGCTGGCCCAGCAACGGGACGGGGCGGTCCAGACCTGATTGCTCAGGCTCTTCTGCGGGGACGGCGAACGCGTCTCCAGTTCGGCGGTGCAGTCGAACCATTGGCCGTCAAACAGATGGTGCGGGCGGGGTTGACCGTTCTCGTCGCGCAAGAGATCGCCAAGGCAACGAGCGGCCTCGCTGGGGTCCAGACCCAGGGGCAGGGCCAAGGCGACGCCCATGATCCGGCCGTCCGCGTGTAGGTCGCCGACGAAGGGCAGGGGGATGAAGGCGAGGTGGGGCCGGGGGCTCGCCTTACCGTCGGGGCAGTGCCCCGACAGCCACTCGGGCGGTGGCTGCACCGGGCAATGGCGCATGACCGTATTGCGCAAGACGCCCATGAGCCGGAGGGTCGCGGTCAGTGAAAGCCGGTGTCCGGACAGGGCGAGTACGACGAGATTGGGGTCGAAGGCGGAGCCCACGGCGTGAGGCGCTGCCGGGGGTCGCGGTGTGTCATATCCCTGCCATCTCCCGGGCTCTGGCCGGAACAGCTTGGGGTCCAGGGCCGTCACCGGGGCGCCGTCGGGAAACTCTTGCGTCATGACCTCCTCCTGTCGTGCTTGTTCGGCCTTAAGTACCTTCTTGGTCGGGCCGGTCGAGGTTTTGATGCGCCGTTTGAGATCCTCGATGCCCCCGCGCAGATCGGCCCAGCGGATGGCGTGGTCGCGACCGCAGTGTTCGGTAAGGTAGGCGAGGCGGCCCTGGCTTGGAACCCGCAGCCGCAGACCGGCGACGGCCGCAGCGGGGACCCAGTTCGGCGTTGGTTCGGCCTCGTCGATCCATGCCCACACCAGTGAGGCGGAATGCCCCACATGGGTCACCTTGCGGCACAAGCCTGCCAAGCCGGTGCGTTGCGCCTCCGTCGGGTCGGCGTCCGGCCAGATCAGATGGACGACGGGGTCATGGGGGATGGCCACCGGAAAGCTGCGCGGTTGACGTGAGCGGAACTCGGGTAGTTGACTCAGGCCCGCGTCCTTGAGGGCACCGAGGCTCGGGTTCGCTGCCTGGGCAAGCTCCGCAACCTTCTTCCTGCCGGACAGGCCGGCGTCGTTGACCGGGACGAAATGGGTGACCACGCGTCGCTCCTCGCTGCCGGAGGCGGCCAGCGCCGGGGGCGGGAGGCTCTCCAGCCATTCCAGCGCCGCCCACTCGGCTGACTTATCGCCGTCGTCGGTCTCAAAGTGGGCCGCCGCAAGGGCCATGAAGACGCGGTCCGGGTGGGGCGGCCATTCGGCGGTCTCCTTCTTGGCCCCGTCCGCCGCCGCCATCGCCCAGCCGTTGAGGTATTGCAGGGCGAGGGCGAGCATCAGTCGTCTCCCGTGGTTTGCGCGGCCAGGTGTTGGCTGCGGCGCACCAGCTCGAGCAGGTCGTCGGATGGCCGCAGATCGACGGTCCCTTCCCATGGCAGACCTGCGTCCTGCGCCGCCACGATGGCAGACTTGAGCAGGGTACGGGCCTCGGTGCCCGTCAGGTTGAACTGGGTCGGCTCGGCGCCGGGCTGATCCAGCAGCTCCCAAACGAAGGGGCCGGTGGGAAACAACTGGCAGCGCGAGCGAAGGTCCGCGCCTTGCTCCCTGGCCAGGGTCGCGGCGGCGAGGCCGATGGCGGCGAGTGTGGTGCGGGCGGCGAGGTTCGCCGCTGTTTGCTGTTCAGGGCTCTTGCCCGCGAGTGGAAAGCGCAGTCGGCGCAGCGTTGGCAACGAGACGATGGTCGTTTGCAGGGCGTGCGTGAGGGTGTAGCTGCCCTCGGTGATGTCCGGAGGGACGTTCCCGTGGTTGATCTTCGAGGGCTGTCCGGGCTTTCCGCTGGCGGACTTCTTTCCGACATACAGAAGGGGCTCGCCTTTGTTGTCAGTCAGCGCGTTTTCGGGGAATACGGTGTACCCCGATATTCCCTTTCCCTCTATAGCTTGGAGTACTGGACCGGCGCCAATCGCGATTGCAACGGTATCAATCCGGCTGCTGGTCTTCTGGCCTTTAACCGCTCCGTAGCCTACGAACTCGGACACCACTGCCCGTTGGAACTTAGCGCCGAGTCCGCCGCGGGGGCCAGTTGAGTCCCAGAGGCCAAAAACCAAAGCCGTGGGACAAAGCCCAAAGAGTCCGGTCGCGTTGCGGATATCAGCATGGTCTAGCGCTTGTCCCTTGACCGAAGTGCGGAACGTCACCGCATTCCCATCCTCTTGGATCAGGCTGTCCCGGAAGACTGCATCCGCCGCACGGTGGGGCGCTTCCAGGCTCGTCACCGTGATGGGCTTGGGTACATCGCTGAACGCGACGCGCAACAGCGGGAGTTGGGGACTGTCTTTCTCGTCCATCGCGTCCAGCAGGGCAAGTTCCATGCGATTGGCCTGGGACTGGACGGAGTCCAACAGGACGCAATCGATGATACCCCCCGTCTTGGGATCGCGGCGCTTCTCGTCGGCGCAAACGCCACCCAGATAGGTGGACGGAAACACCTTGTCGCCGGGGCCGCCGACAGGCTGATACTCGGTGATGCAACGGAAGGCGGCGGCGGTTCCGGCTACGGCAGCTCGCAGGGTATCGAGATCGAGGGTCTTCATCGTGGCTCCGTTTTGTGGGATTGCTGGGTCGATCAGTGCAGTTCAGCAGTATTTAAATCAGAAATCGTCGGTCGCATTCGCGATGCGCGCCATCCACATGCGCATCATCGCGCTCCAGTCGCTCCTATCCGCCGGATTCAGTGCAGCCAGGTATTCGGCTCGCTCGTTGCCGTCCGGCGCCAAACGAACCGGCGGCAGTTGGAGGCGACGCAGCAGCAGGCGCAGAAACACCCGCGTGACTCGGCCGTTGTAGTCAGCAAAGGGATGGATGGACAGCAGGCGGCCTTCAGCGAAGGCGAGGGTTTCGATCAGGCGCTCGCTGGGCTCCAGTCCATGGGCGGCAATGCGCACCTCAAGATCGCGCCCGTAATCGCGCATTAGGCCAGGTACCAGGGGCCAAGCGGGGGCGACATGGCTGCCGACGGTGACCGTGATGCGGCGCCAGCCGGCCAGGCTTGGGGCGACGGGTTCGCAAATGGCAGTGTGCAGGTCGCGGATCAGATCGTCGTCCAGGGGTCGGACGTCGAACTGGGCCTGTTCGATCTGCCGCTCCACCATGACTGCCTGCCGGGCGATGGCGCTTGCGCGATCGGCGGGGGCTTGGAGCGGAGATCCACGACTCGCCGTAAACAGGCCATCTGGTTTCGTGTGCCATTCATCCAGGATGGACAGCGGCACCTCTTCGCGCTCGAAAGTCATGGACTCCGCGACATTGCGCGGGATGCGTACCCAGCGGGTGCGTGCCTGGGTTGCGCAGGGGATCGTGCGCCAAGCGACGATGCTGTGGACCCAGGGTTCGAGTTCCATGTTCTGTCCTGTTCCGATGGGTCTTCGGGCGGGCGCGGGTGACAGTCGGCAAACACGCCTCGCTCTACCATTTGTTTAATCGTACCTCAGTCCGTCACCCAGACCTCGAGGGTAATCCGCTGCCAGGGGTCAAGGGCCTCCCTGAGGGCGTTGATGCGCGCGGTCAGGGTGTGACCGCGGTCGAGCAGTTGGGAGACAGCGGTGTTGTCGACCCGCGGCAGGTAGCCGAGCTGGTGATCTTGCCAGTCGATGCGCACGGCACCCGGGTCGTAGGGGTTATTAGGCTCGCGCACGAGGGTGAGGGCGTCGCCGGGGCTCAGATACGGCCACAGTTGAGGGCCTTGATGGTATTGGAACCCGGCCAGGGGGGATGCTTGCAGGAGCAGCGGGCCGGGCGACGGCGGGGTTGGGTCGGGCGTCGTGCGCGCAGCGACGACGCCAGGGGTGGCGATGATAGCGGCGAGGGCCTGGCGCAGGAAACGGCGGCGAAGCATGGCTGGCTCCGGGGGTTGGTGCTGGATGGGGCCATTGTGCAGACGTGCCCTGTCAAACGGTGACAGGGTAGCGCCCTCTTCACCCATTTTCTGTAGCGGATTCGAAATGGGTCCCTTGGTACCAGCCGCGGTGTCGGGTTACGGCGTGCGCCAGGCGCTTAGGAGCTTTTCGGAAACTCTCCTATCAATACCAAACAAGATTTGTAGCCATCGGGGCGCCGCCTCTGGCATCGATGGGCATCGCTCTCGCTCTGCCCATCCTGTCTGCGGCCGGATGGGCTGGACCCCGGGTATGGCATTAATCGGAAATCGCCTGCTGACGTCTCTGGGCTCGTGCAGCACGGGCTTAATGGGCATGGAGGAGTTTTCCCCGCCCTCTAACATGAAAGTCCCATGGGGGACGACGGCCAGGCTTTCCGGTAACCCGACCTACGGCACGGCGAGATCGGCCGCATAGTGGGCGAGGGCAGCGCACAGGCGCTCCCGGACGGCAGTGCGCAGGGCAGGCGGGGCCAGGACTTTGCAGTCGGGGCCGTATTTGAGGATGTCCATCAGAAGTTCCTCCGGGTGCTCGCTGCGGTAGGGCAGGCTGAGCTGGTAGCGGCCGTCCGGGAGCCAGGCGGCTTCCTGGTCCGCGTGCCAGGTCTCGGCGGCAACCCAGCGGGCGCGATGCGGGGAGAAGTGCAGCACGGCCTGGGCGTCGGGGGGACCGGCGAAGATGCCGAAGGCGCTGGCAAAGTACTGGTCCAGTTGGTCCTGGGGGACTTCGCAGGCGGCCTGGTCCAGGGGCTGGGGTGCGGCGATGCGGTCCAGGGCGAAGCGGCGAAGGGCTCCGGCCTGGTGGCACCAGGCCTCCAGATACCAGTTGCTGCGGTACCAGGAGAGGCGTTGGGGGGAGACTTCGCGCGGGTCATCGTGCTGGACAGCCGATTCGTGACCCCGGGCCAGGTAGCGGATGCGCAGTCGGCGACGCTCCAGCAGGGCATGGACGACGCTGGCAAAGCCCGCCGAAGGGTGGGGGCGGGCGCCGATGGCGATGAGGCGCACGCGCTTGCAGATGGCGTGGCGGTCGATGCCGCGCTGGGCGAGGAGGGTTTCCAGGCGGGTGGCGATCGGTTCGAGTTGGGCGCTGAGGATGCCGGGTTCGATCTCGCGGAGGAGTTCCCG
The DNA here is from genome assembly GCA_963733415.1 of uncultured Gammaproteobacteria bacterium. Lineage (GTDB taxonomy): Bacteria > Pseudomonadota > Gammaproteobacteria > Chromatiales > Chromatiaceae > Thiodictyon. Next base: position 109,349 of record CAVTDM010000012.1, read on the forward strand.
GGCCGTGAGCAGGGCCTGGAGTTCACTGGGTTTGAACCAGAAACCAGGGAGTTCATCCGCGGGTTCGTCGGTGCTTCCGGTTTCAGGGTCCAGGCGCCAACCGCGGCGCTGGCGGTCGTAGACCAGGGGGGCGCCGAAGTCGTCCCGATAGGTGCGCAAGGCGCGGCGGGCGGTAGACTCGGAGCATTCCAGTTGCTGACCGATGACGGCCAGCGGCACGGGGTGGCGGCGGCCACCGAAGAGGCGTTTCAGGTCGGCGATGCGGTTGAGCTTGTCCATGGCCGGGACTCGGACCAGGGTTGGGGACGGGGCCAACTCAGGGATGTGCGCCTTGACCGGCGTGGCCGCCCCGTGAGTTCCGGAAATGTCTATCCCAGCCATCAATTGGGCCGGTTGGGGTAGGGTATCCTCCAGCCCCGTCGTCAGGCAACAGGGGTGGATGCGGCGCGCTGAAGCCCCGCGCCGCATCCACCCGACAGCCTGGAGCGGAGCCTAAACCATCACCCCGGCCGAGAAGCTGTAACTGTCCAGGATATTGACGTAGTTGGCGCGTTCGAACTCGGCGGGGTTGGGCACCGTGAGGGCACTGACCCGACCGCGGAAGTCGGCCACCGATTCAAAGCCCTGTTCGCCCATCCAGTCGGTGATGCCGTCGAGGATCCGCCCGACGTATTTGGGTCCCTTGGCGAGCAGGACGCTGCACAGATGGACCACGTCCGCGCCCGCGAGCAGGAGCTTGATGGCGTCTTCCGACGTATGGACACCGCCGGTGGCACCCAGGGAAAGGTTGTCCACGCGTCCATAGAGAAGGGCAATCCAGCGCATGGCGAGCAGGGCCTCAGCGGAGGTGGAGGGGTGCAGGCTGGGCTGGAGGCGCAGGGTGTCGATGTTGATGTCGGGCTGGTAGAAGCGGTTGAAGAGTGCCACACCGTTGGCCCCGGCCCCCGCCAGCTCCGTGACCATTCGACCGATGGAACTGAAGGTGGGGGAGAGCTTCATGTTGATCGGGAGCTGAATCTGTCCCCGCAGGTCTTTCAGCAGCGTTAGATACCGGTCTTCCACCTGAGCGGCGGTCTGGGTGATGTCGCCGGCGATGTAGTAGACGTTGAGTTCCAGGGCATCGGCCCCGGCCTGTTCCAGTTCCTTCGCATGGCTGATCCAGCCGCTCGGGGTAACCCCGTTGAGACTAGCGATGACGGGGATATCCAGGGCCTCTTTCAGGCGGCGGATGTTCTCCAGATAGAGTTCCAGGCCGTTCTCGAAGTCATGCCAGGCGGGGATGAAACCGGAATTGGCCTCGCCGAAGCCGATGTCCTGATGGTGCAGGAAACGCACCATGGACTCGGATTCGCTGGTGATGGCCTCCTCGAAGAGGGACCACATGATGATGGCGGAGGCCCCGCTGTCTTCCAGTTCCTTTGCCATCTCGACGCTCTTGGACAGCGGCGAGGCGGAGGGGACCAGGGGGTTCTTCAGGTCGAGGCCCAGGTACTTGGTGGTTAAGTCCACGGCAATTGCTCCAGAGAGGGTTTAATCGGGTCTACGTGGAAAAGCGGTCGGGTCAAAGCCGTCAGCGGTCAGCGCTCAGAGGCTGTGAAAATACCCGTTCTCGACAAGCGAATCCGCGGTTTCCCGTCGGTTGGGCCGACGCAGGAGGCCCAACGATCAGAGGGTTCCATTGGCCTTGTCGTTGGGCCTCGTTCCTCGGCCCAACCTACAGGGGGTTCTTTCACAACCTCGCAGCGGTCAGCACTTAGCAGCCTTCGATAGACGCCGCGCGGGCAATCGCCCGCGCGGCTTGTCTCTCCGAAGCTGATAGCTGATGGCTTCCTCGCCTGTTATTCCTTCGCCTTGGTTCCATCCGGTGTGACCGCCTTCTTCACCGCCAAGTGGGCCAACTGCTCGTAGAGCTGGAAGCGGGTCGCCACATGCTTCTGGGCTTGGGCCAGGAAGCGCTCGGCGGCGTCCGGGTTGATGCGATTGAGCACGGAGAACCGGGTTTCAGTGCTGATGAAGTCCCGGTAGGGGATGCTTGGGGCCTTGCTGTCGATGAGGAGCGGGTTCTCACCGGCAGCGGTGCGCCGCGGATCGTAACGGAACAGGCCCCAATGGCCGGAGGTGACCGCCAAATCCTGCTGGCGCAGGTTGTTGGACAAGTCCACACCATGGGCGATGCAGGGGGCATAGCAGATGATGACGGAGGGGCCGTCATAGCTCTCCGCCTCCAGGAAGGCGCGCACGGTCTGGACGTCCTTGGCGCCGAAGGCGACGGAGGCCACGTAGACGTTCTCGTAGGCCATGGCCATCATCCCCAGGTCCTTCTTGAAGGTGGGCTTGCCGCCCGCGGCGAACTTGGCCACCGCGCCCAGGGGGGTGGCCTTGGAGGTCTGGCCGCCGGTGTTGGAATAGACCTCGGTGTCCAGGATCAGGAGATTCACGTTGCGCCCGGAGGCCAGCACATGGTCCACGCCGCCGTAGCCGATGTCATAGGCCCAGCCATCGCCGCCGATGATCCAGACGCTGCGCTTGACCAGTTGCTCGCAGAGACCCTCCAGGGTGCGGGCCTCCAGACGGGAGATTCCGGCCAGCCGGGACTTGAGCGCCGCGACCCGCTCCCGTTGTTCGAAGATGCCGGCCTCGGTGGTCTGGTCGGCGGTCAACAGGCCCTCCGCCAGGTCGCCACCGATGGGGTCTGCCAGGAGCCGCACCAGTTCCCGGGCCTGCTCCGCCTGTTTGTCCACCGCCAGCCGCAGCCCCAGACCGAACTCCGCGTTGTCCTCAAAGAGTGAGTTGTTCCAGGCCGGTCCGCGCCCGTCCGCGTTCTTGGTGTAGGGGGTCGTGGGCAGGTTACCGCCATAGATCGAGGAGCAGCCGGTGGCGTTGGCCACGATCATGCGGTCGCCGAAGAGCTGGGTGGCCAGCTTGATGTAGGGGGTCTCACCGCAGCCCACGCAGGCCCCGGAGAACTCGAACAGGGGCTCCAGCATCATGGCGTGCTTGATCTTGGTGCCGTCGAGCTTGGTGCGGTCGTACTCCGGCAGGGTCAGGAAAAAGTCCCAGTTGGCCTGCTCAAGGTCGTGGCGCTCGGCCGCGTCGTGCATGTTGAGGGCCTTGCGGTTGGGGTCGTCCCGGTCGCGGATGGGACAGACCTCCACGCACAGACCGCAGCCGGTGCAGTCGTCCGGGGCGATCTGGTAGGTGATGTGATGATCGGCGGGGAAGTCCTTGCCCTTGATCTGGACGTGCTGGAAGCTCGCCGGGGCAGTGGCCGTCAGGGCGGCCGGGTAGACCTTGGCGCGGATGGCCGCATGGGGACAGACCAGGGGGCACTTGCCGCAATGGGTGCAGAGTTCCTCTTCCCACTTGGGCAATTGCAGGGCGATGTTGCGCTTCTCGAAGCGGGTGGTGCCGGTCGGCCAGGTGCCGTCCATGGGCATCAGGCTCACCGGGAGGCTGTCCCCGCGGCCGGCGATGAGGGTGGCGGTGACGGAGCGCACGAAGTCCGGGGCATGGTCCGGGACCGCCGACGGTCGCTCAAAGGTGCTGCTGGCCTGACCCGGCACCGGGACCTGATGTAGCCCCGCCAGCGTCGCATCGATGGCCGCGTAGTTGCGGTCCAGCAGGCGCTGGCCCTTTTTGCCGTAGGTCTTCTTCACCGCCGTCTTGATGTGGGCGATGGCCTCGTCCCGGGGCAGGATGCCGGAGATGGCGAAGAAGCAGGTCTGCATGATGGTGTTGATGCGCCGCCCCATACTGGTTGCGGCGGCGATGCCGTAGGCGTCGATCACATAGAAACTCAACTGCTTGTCGATGATCCCCTGCTGCATGCTGCGCGGAAGGTCATCCCACACCTGGTCGGGGGGGGTGGCGGAGTTGAGCAGGAAGACGCCGCCGGGGCGCGCCAGTTCCAGCATGTCGTAGCGGCTGACGAAGGTGGGCTGGTGGCAGGCGACGAAGCTCGCCTCGTCCGGCCCGATCAGATAGGTGCTGTTGATGGGTTTGGGGCCGAAGCGCAGGTGGCTGATCGTGACGGCACCGGCCTTTTTGGAGTCGTACTGGAAGTAGCCCTGGCCGTAGTTGGGCGTCTCCTCGCTGATGATCTTGATCGAGTTCTTGTTGGCCGAGACGGTGCCGTCCGAGCCCAGACCATAAAAGACGCAGGCGGTGACCCCGGGGGTGTCGGCTCGGAAGCTCGGGTCCCAGTCCAGGCTCAGGTGGGTCACGTCGTCGAGGATGCCGACCGTGAACTGGCTCTTGGGCTGATCCTTGGCAAGTTCGTCGAAGATGCCCTTGACCATGCCGGGGGTGAACTCCTTGGAGGAAAGCCCGTAGCGGCCGCCGAGCACCCGCGGCATGGTGGCCATACGGCCCTCGGCCACGGCCTGCGCCAGGCCGGTGACCACGTCCTTATAGAGCGGCTCGCCGTCGGCACCGGGCTCCTTGCAGCGGTCGAGCACGGCGATGCGGCGTGGCGGTGACCGGCAGGGCCGCGAGCAGCAGGCCCGGATCGAAGGGGCGGTAGAGACGGACCTTGATGAGGCCGACCTTCTCGCCCCGGGCGACCAGGTTGTTGACCGTCTCCTCGGCGGCGCCGATCCCGGAGCCCATGAGCACGATGACGCGCTCGCGCGTCCGGCGCGCCCGACATATTCAAAGAGGTGGTACTGGCGCCCGGTGAGCGCGGCGAAGCGGTCCATGGCCTGCTGCACGATGACGGGCACGGCGGTATAGAAGCGGTTGACGGTCTCGCGGCCCTGGAAATAGACGTCCGGGTTCTGGGCGGTGCCGCGCAGGACCGGGTGGTCCGGATTCAGGGCCCGGTCCCGGCAGGCGCGGACCAGGTCCTCATCGATCATGGATCGCAGGGTGCTCGAGCGACAGGCGCTCGATCTTAGTGACCTCGTGGGAGGTGCGGAAGCCGTCGAAGAAGTGCAGGAAGGGGATGCGGCTCTCGAGCGTCGCCGCCTGGGCGATGAGGGCGAAGTCCATCGCCTCCTGGACGCTGGCCGCGCCCAGCATGGCGAAACCGGTGGCGCGGCAGGCCATGACGTCCGAGTGGTCGCCGAAGATCGACAGGCCCTGGGCCGCCAGGGCGCGGGCTGCCACATGGATGACCGTTGGGGTTAGCTCCCCTGCGATCTTGTACATGTTCGGGATCATCAGCAGCAGGCCCTGGGAGGCGGTGAAGGTCGTGGCCAGGGAGCCGCCCTGGAGGGCGCCGTGGATGGCCCCGGCAGCACCGCCCTCACTCTGCATCTCGATCACGGTGGGGATCGTGCCCCAAAGGTTCTTCACCCCCTGGGATGACCACTCATCGGCCCACTCGCCCATGTTCGAGGACGGGGTGATGGGGTAGATTGCGATGACCTCATTGGTCATGTGGGCGACATAGGCGGCGGCTTCATTGCCGTCGAGGGTGACCATATCAGACTGCGACATCAGGCGCTCCCGGGGGTTAAAAGGAATCTGGGCAGGGTCGGGACTGCTGGTCCGCGTCCCCGTTGGAAGTGGGCTGGAACTATAAACCCAAAACCCCGAGTGAGGCGCGCGGTCTCCGCCTGGCCCCATGGATTATCGGGCGTTCCCATGATCGATGTCAGTTAGGATCTGAGCGGGCCCGGGTCGCCACGCCAGGCCGTCGACAGGTATCTATGGCCCCTATGATCGGAGCAGAGAGACAATTGAAGCTGCGCCCCATGCACGAGGCCGACCTCCCGGCGGTGATGGCCTCTGAGCGCGCCGCCTACGAGTTCCCCTGGAAGGCGGAGGTCTTCGCCGAGTGTCTGCGCGTGGGTTACAACTGCTGGGTGGCGGAAAGGGTGGCGGAAACTGGCCTGGAGATCGTGGCCCACGGCATCATGACCCTGGGGGCCGATGAGTGTCATGTGCTCAACCTGTGCGTCCATCCGGACTGGCAGGGCCAGGGGCTCGGCCGACGGCTGCTGCGGCGTCTGTTGGCTCTGGCCCAGGAGCGGGGGGCGGATACGGCCTTTATGGAAGTACGGATCTCCAACGTCACCGCCCGGGGGCTCTATGCCGCGGAAGGCTTCTGCGAGATCGGCACCCGCCGAAATTACTACCCGGCCCGCCAGGGTCGGGAGGATGCGGTGGTGCTGGCGCGAGCCCTGTGACAGAAATCGCCTTAACAGAGGGAGACAGGAGGGAGACGGCCGACTAGGACTTCGGCAATGTAACGCCGCGCTGACCCTGATACTTGCCGCCCCGATCCTTGTAAGAGGTCTCGCAGACCTCGTCGGACTCGAAGAACAGGATCTGGGCCACCCCCTCGTTGGCGTAGACCTTGGCGGGCAGGGTGGTGGTATTGGAGAACTCCAGGGTCACATGGCCCTCCCACTCTGGTTCCAGCGGGGTCACATTCACGATGATACCGCAGCGCGCATAGGTCGACTTTCCCAGGCAAATAACCAGCACATCCCGTGGGATACGGAAATATTCTACAGTCCTGGCTAAGGCAAACGAGTTGGGCGGTATGATGCAGACGTCGGACTTCAAGTCCACGAAGCTGTTGGAATCGAAGTTCTTGGGATCGACGATGGCCGAGTTGATGTTGGTGAAGATCTTGAATTCGTCCGCGCAGCGGATGTCGTAGCCGTAACTGGAGGTACCGTAGGAGATCACCCGTCCAGCCTCGCCCTCGCGCACCTGCCCGGGCTCGAAAGGTTCGATCATGCCGTGCTCGGCAGCCATCTGGCGGATCCAACGGTCGGACTTGATGGTCATGGGACTTCTCGTTCACGCAAACGGCCATGGGGGGTGGGTCGGCCACCCCGACAGTGAAAGTTCACTTGCAGGGCGGCCGGTGGCCGGGATCGGCCTCGCCGGGGGCCGGCGCATCACCTCGCGGACGCAGGCCGCTCCCACCGCACGATTGGCTGGCTTTCAGGGTAAAACGCGGGAGGTTACACCGCGCGGGGGCAGCAGGGCAAAGCTCCGGGACCTGGCAGGGGTGATCCAAACCGCTGTGGTCGCCTCGAACATCCACGGATAGGCATGCCGTGCTTTGCCCGTCCTCCAATCCAATCGCCGATCCCGGTGACCCCGCCCGTTCGCTCACACCTGACCGTTGTGGCCTTTGGTGCCGGGCACGCGTCAATCTATGCCCCCGGTAAGATCGCTGACCTGCTCGGCTCCTGAAACTGCCTGATCCCGAAACTGGAGCGACGCCAGACGGGCATAGAGTCCGCCCTGGGCCATCAGGTCCTCGTGGGTGCCGGCCGCCACCAGGCGGCCCTGGTCGAGCACCAGGATGCGATCGACCTGGCGCACCGTCGCCAGGCGATGGGCGATGACGATGCTGGTGCGGCCCACCATCAGCTCCGTCAGGGCCAGTTGCACCAGGCGCTCGCTCTCGGCGTCCAGGGCGCTGGTGGCCTCGTCCAGCAGGAGCAGGACCGGGTCCCGCAGGATGGCGCGGGCGATGGCGATGCCGCTGGCGCTGCCCGCCGGAGAGCCGCACCCCGCGCTCGCCCAGGAAGGTGTTGAAGCCGTCCGGGAGCCGGTCCAGGAACTCGCTGGCGTGGGCGGCGTCCGCGGCGCGGCGCACCGCCGCGTCGGGCACCTGATCCAGGCCGTAGCGGATGTTCTCCCAGGCGTCGGCGCCGAAGATCACCGGGTCCTGGGGGACCAGGGCGATCTGGCGGCGCAACTCCCCGGGTTCCAGGTCGCGCAGGTCCACCCCGTCGAAGCGCAGGGCGCCCGTCTGGGGATCGTAGAAACGCAGCAGGAGTTGGAAGAGGGTGGTCTTGCCGCCCCCCGAGGGGCCGACCAGGGCCACCTTTTCCCCGGGCTGGATCAGCAGCGACAGGTCCTTGACGACCGGGAGGTCCGGATGGGCCGGGTAGGCGAAACTCAGATCCTGGAATCTCGATCCGCCCCTGGGCCGGCCGGGGCAGGGACCGGGGGTGGGCCGGCGGGCGGATGCCGGCTCTCGGTGGCCAGCAGTTCCATCAGCCGTTCGCTGGCCCCGGCCCCGCGCAGCAGTTCGCCGACGATCTCGCTCAGGCCGCCGACGGAACTGGCCACCAGCACGGCGTAGAAGAGGAAGGCGGACAGTTCGCCCGCCGCTCAGCCGGCCCGCCAGCACCTCGCGCCCGCCGACCCACAGGACGACGCCGATGGCACCGAAGGTCAGGGCCGTGGCGATGGCGCCCAGGGCGGCACTCAGGCGGGCGCGGCGCAGGGCGGTGCCGAAGGCCGCCTCCACCCGCTCGCGGTAGCGCGCCCGGTCGATGGCCTCGTGACAAAAGGCCTGGACGGTGCGGATGGCGTGGAGCACCTCGTCCACATAGGCCCCGACGTCGGCGATGCGGTCCTGGCTGGCCCGGGACAGGCGCCGCAGGCGGTAGCCGATCAGCCACAGGGGCAGGATCACCAGCGGCGTGCCGAGCAGCACCAGTCCGGTCAGGCGGGGGCTGGTCAGGGCCAGCATGACGAGCCCGCCGATGACCAGCAGCGAGGTGCGCAGGGCCATGGCCAGGGTGGAGCCGACCACGGTCTGGAGCAGGGTGGTGTCCGAGGTCAGGCGCGAGATGATCTCCCCGGTGCGGGTGGTCTCGAAGAAGCCCACGTCCAGCCCCAGGACCCGGCCGAAGACCGCCGCGCGGATATCGGCGATGACCCGCTCGCCGATCCAGCTCAGCAGATAGGAGCGGACCAGGATGGCCCCGGCCATGGTCAGCACCACGACGAGGAAGAGCTAGCAGGGAGCGGTTGAGGGCCGCCTCGGAGCCGGTCTTGAGCCCGGAGTCCACCACCTCGCGGATCACCTGGCCGAAGGCCAGCACGGCCCCGGCGGCGACCAGCAGGGCCAGCACGGCCAGCAGTACACGCCCCAGGTAGGGTCGCACGAAGCCCAGCAGGCGCAGCAGGGGCTTGAGGTTGCGGGTGGTCGGTCGCTGGGGGGAGGTCGGAGGGGGAAGGGCGCATGGTGGTCTCGGTTCGGTGAAACGAAAGGCAGTGTCCGAAGAGGACGGGAAAAACAGCTCAAAGTCATTGCAACTAAATGACATGCAGAAGGATCTTCAGGTCCGCTTGCGGAGGTTTCTTCGGAACGACAGATTTCTCAATGAAATTGTTCACGAATAAGTTAAAAAAGTCCGTTAGGGAATGCCGATGGCAGCGTTGTCGTTGTCGTTGTCGTAGTAAGACGATGTTGATCCGGATCGTTGCGATGCTGACCAAGCTCGGACAGCGAAGCCACGCGGTGCGAGGGAATCCGGGGCGCTGCGATCAATTCGACAACGACAACGACAACGATTGTGTTCGTGTTTAACTTGTTCTTGACTCGTTACTCTGATATGTCATGTATTTTAACATCCAGACAGTCACTTACTGACATCTTCTCTTTCATCAGGCGAGGTACTTGATGTTCCATCCAGCGGTCGGGGTACCGCCCGCCGCTGGGCCTTTCGGGGCTTCAGGTTCGTCGGCGGTTTGAACCCGCCGGGCTTGGATGGTCCCGGCGGTCGCGGCGGCCGGGTGGGACGCGCGGCCCGCGGCGCCTTATCGCTGCGCCCGGGCGCCCCGTCCGAGATCGCGAGCAGGAGCCCGATGGCGGTAAAGCCCGTGAGCAGGCTGGCACCGCCGTGGCTGATGAAGGGCAGGGTCATGCCGGTCAGGGGGATCGACTTGGTCACGCCGCCGATGTTGAGCAAGGTCTGGGTCGCGAGCACGGTGGTGAGCCCCAGGGCCAACAGTCGGCCGAAGGGGTCCCGGGCACGTCCGGCCACCTCAAAGCCGCGCTGGAACAGGATCAGAAAGAACAGAACCACCAACACGCAACCCAGGAAGCCCAACTCCTCCCCGATCACGGAATAGATGAAGTCAGAGGCGGCGATGGGGGTGTATTGCGGTGCGCCCTCGCCGAAGCCCTCGCCCCAAAGCCCCCCCGCGTACATGCCCGAGAGTCCCTGAAGGATCTGCCAGCCGTCACCGGTGGGGTCCTGGAAGGGGTCCAGCCAGGCGTCGATACGCCGCTGGCCATGAGCAAAGACGTACAGGAAGGCCGCGCCCAGTGCTGTCGCGGCCACCAGGGCATAGGCCAGATAGCCGCCGCGGCCGGTCCCGCTGACCAGGAGCGTGATCAGCGTCAGGCTGAGGATCAGGATCATCCCCAGGTCCCGTTGCAGGGCAAGGAGCCCGATCAGCATGGTCGCGAAGGCCAGCAGGGGCCAGAGGGGGCGCCAAGGGGGTAGGGGCCAGTGCGGGTGCCAGCGCGCCAGGGCCGGGCCGAACCGCACCAGGTAGGCGGCAAGCCCCAGAACCACGGTGATCTTGAGCACCTCCGTAGGGGTGGTAAACCCCAGAGCATAGACCGCGCCCCGAAACCGCTGGCCGGTGACGAGCAGGACGGCAACCACGGCCAGCGACAGTGCCAACCAGAACCAGAGTCCCCGGGCGAGTACCCGATACCGCCCATTGCCCAGGATCAGCGCCGTGACCAACATCGCCAGGAAACCCGCCGGATAGAGCACCAGGGCCGGGGCCAAGGCAGTTGGAACGTCGACTGGGTCGCCCGCGAAGGCCCCCATGCGGGACTGGGCGAGCAGACCGAAACCGGAGAGAAAGGCCACGGCGACCACCAGGCTCTGATCGCCCCGAAAGCGCAGCAGCACCAAGGCCAGGTGGACCAGCGCCAGGCTGCTCCCATAGACCAGCAGCGGCAGCAGGTCCGTCGCCGCGAGAACCCGCCCAGCCGCGGCGCTCGATCCCAGGACCAGCACAAAGCCCAGGGCGACGCAGCCCAGACAGGCCAGCAAGAGGTCACGCTCAACCCGGCGCAGGTCCCAGGCGGCGGCGAGTCCCAAGGGGGTGGTGGCACTGCTCATGGGTTCACCCCCAACTCCAGGCCCCGCACCAGCAGGTCCCGGGCGATGGGCGCCGCGGCGGCGGACCCATAGCCCCCGTGCTCCACCAGCACCGCCACTGCCAGCTCGGGGTCATCGGCCGGGGCGAAACCGATAAACCAGCTATGGGCCGCCCCCCGGGGATTCTCGGCGGTCCCCGTCTTGCCGGCAATTGCGGGCCCCGGCCCATCGATGCCCCGGCCGGTTCCAGCCGTCACCACTTTGCGCATCATGCGTGCCAGTCGCACCGAGGTCTCCGGGGTCATGTACTCACCTAACAGCTCGGGCGGGTCCTGGGCCAGCAGGCGCGGGCGCATCGCGCGGCCCAGGTTCGCCACCGCCGCGGCGATGGTGGCCAGGTGCCCGGGGGTCGCCAGCACCCGGCCCTGACCAATGGACGCCTGGGCGAGTCCGTACTGGTCCTTGGTGGCCAGTCGGGGCAGGCGCCCCGTGCGCAGGTTTCCGTAGCGGTCCGTCCCTGGATAGAGGCGCACCTGGCGGTCGAACTGGAAGCGCTCCCCGGCGCGGGCAAAGGCATCATGCCCCAGGCGCACCCCCAACTGGGCAAAGAAGACATTGGACGACTCGGCCAGGGCCGTCGACAGGTCCAGACTGCCGTAACCGGACCAGACCCGCCCGCCCTTGCGGGCCGTGTAAAAATCATGATCGCGGATCGGCGGATACCGGCGGGAGGTGGTGTAGCCCTCCGCCGGGCAGTGCAGGGTGCCGCTGAAGCCGGACTCGATCGCCGCGGCGGCCAGTACCACCTTGAACACCGAGCCGGGCGGATAGAGCCCTTGCGTAGCGCGGTTGAGCAGGGGCGTGCCCGGGGTCGGCCCGCGGAACAGGTCCGGGGTCAACCGGTTGGGATCAAAGGCGGGGTTATTCGCCAACACCAGCACGGCACCGTCCCGTGGTCGCAGCAGCACGGCCGCCCCGTGCCGGTCGCCCAGAAGATCCAATGCCAGCAGTTGGAGTTCAGCATCCAGGGTCAGGGTCAGGTCCTGACCGCGGGGATGCTTGTCCTTGGTCAGCAATTGCCGGCCCAGTTCACCCCAGGAGGCCAGGGTCTCAGGCGTGGCACCGTTGAGTTGGGCATTGGCCGCCGCCTCTGCCCCGATGGCCCCGAATCGGGGGTCGCTGTAACCCACGGTGTGGGCGAACGCTGGACCAAAGGGATAAAACCGATCGACTTGCTCCCCTTGTTCCTGGCTCAGGGCCAGCACGGTCCCGTGGCGGTCCAGGATGCGTCCCCGCAGGATACGGTGGGCCGGATTGAACTCCCGTCGGTCGTGGGACTGCATGAAGGCCAGAAACTGTGGCCGAAACAGCCCCGTGAGCTGCCAGCTGCCCTGGTAGACCAGCACCCCCAGAAAGACCAGCGCCACCGCGAGCATGGGCCAGGAAAACCGGCCCCAGCCCGTTCCAACATCTCCCAGGCGCGTCAGCGCACGCCACAGGATGATTCCGGCCGCGACGAAAAATGCCAGGTGCAGCACCAGCCGCAGCGCCGGCCATGCGGCGGACCCGACCAGGGTACTAAAGAGTTGCAGCGGATCGAAGGCGGTCAACTCGGCGGGCAGTCCTGGACGTGGGAAGAGGCGAGCATTATCCCGGAAACGCGCCGCTTCGCGTTGACCACGCGCGGGGGCGCGTCGTTCGGCCTGATTGCGTCGCTCTCGCCTCGCCTGGGGTAGGGGCGCATCGCCAAACAAACCGAGCACCCGGGCAGGCGAGGACGCGATTCTCCTCCGTTCGCGCAACTTGCCCTCTGCCCAGCCCGTCCGCTAACGTCGCACGACACCCTCTGGCCGCGTTGTCCCTATGCCCGAACCGACCCAGCGCCGCATCCTGATCGTTGAGGACGAGCAGCCCATCGCCGATACCTTGGTCTACGCCCTGGGGACCGAGGGCTTCGCCACCGAGCACTGTCTGCTCGGCCGCGACGCACTGGCTGCGCTGGGTCGGGGCGGGTTCGACCTGATGGTCCTGGACGTCGGTCTGCCGGACATGAACGGGTTCGACCTGTGCCGGGAGTTGCGTCGCGGGAACGAGATCCCGGTCATCTTCCTGACCGCCCGCGCCGCTGAGATCGACCGCATCGTCGGTCTGGAGATCGGCGCCGACGACTATGTGGTGAAGCCCTTCAGCCCGCGGGAGGTGGCGGCCCGGGTCCGCACCATCCTGCGCCGGGCCCGGGTGGCGCCGGACCCGGCGGCGGCGCCGAAAGCGCTGTCCGAGAAGTCGTCTGCGACCCTGGGATTCCGGGTCGACGACGAGGCCCAGTGCATCCACTACCGCGGCCAGGCCCTGGATCTGACCCGCTACGAGTACCTGCTGCTCAAGACGCTGCTGGAATCCCCGCGCCGGGTCTTCTCCCGCGGCCAGTTGATGCAGCGCGTCTGGACGGCCCCGGACCACAGCCTGGAGCGTACCGTGGACACGCACATCAAGACCCTGCGAGCCAAGCTCAAGGCGGTCGACCCGGCGGCCGACCCCATCCTCACCCACCGCGGGGTCGGCTACAGCCTGAGCACGGGGCGGTGAGGATCTCGCTCCAGGTCGCCCTGGGCTACTTCCTGATCGTCGGTCTGGCGGGCTGGTTCGTCCTCAATGTCGTGGTCGCGGAGATCAAGCCCGGGGTACGCGAGGCGACGGAGGACACGCTGGTGGACACCGCGAACCTGATCGCCGAGCTCGTGGCGCCCGATCTGGCGGCGGCCCAGGCAGGGGTTGGCGGAGAGGCCGATGGACCTGGGGCAGACCGGAGCGATCCCATCGCCGCGGCCCTATCCGCCTATACGCGGCGGGAGGTGGCGGCGCGCATCTGGGCCATCCAGAAGCGCACCCTCGATCATCGCGTCTACATCACCGATGGGGCCGGGATCGTGGTCTATGCCACGGATTCCGTCCCTGGTGGGCCAGGACTTTTCCCGTTGGAACGACGTCCGCCGGGCCTTGAGCGGGGATTACGGGGCACGGTCGACACGGGACCTGCCCGAGGACGACAGGACCTCCGTGATGTATGTCGCCGCCCCCGTGCGGTGGCAAGGCCGCACCATCGGGGTGGTCTCCGTGGGGAAGCCGAGTGCGACGGTGGCGCCCTTCATTGCCCGCAGCGAGGCCAAGATTCGCAATTGGGGTCTGCTGCTCCTGTTGGTGTCTGGCCTCATCGGGGCCCTGTTCACCTGGCACCTGACCAACGCCATCGGGCGCCTGCGCCGTTACGCCAGGGACGTCGCCGCGGGCCGGCGCAGCCCCGCGCCCCGCTCCCATGCCCGGGAGCTGGCGGAACTGGCCGAGGACCTGACGGCTATGCGCGAACGCCTGGAGGGCCGCCGGTACGTGGAGCGCTATGTCCACGCCCTGACCCACGAGCTGAAAAGCCCCCTCGCCGCGATCCGCGGGGCCGCCGAGCTGCTGGCGGAGGAGGGCATGCCGGTGGCGGAGCGGCAGCGCTTCCTGGCCAATATCCGTGGTCAGGCGGAGCGCCTGCGGCTGGTGGCCGAGCGCATGCTCAATCTTGCCCAGGTGGAACAGCAGGAGATCCTGCACGAGTCGGTCCCGATTGACCTGGCGCGGCTGGTGCCTGAGGCCGTCGAGGCCGTCAGGGCCACGGCCCAGGCCCGTGGGATCGATATCCAGGTGAACGGCCCAGCGGCCCTGACCCTGTCCGGGGAGCCCTTTCTCCTGCGCCAGGCCCTGGTTAACCTGCTGGAGAACGCCATCGCCTTTTCCCCCGCGGGCGGGCGGATCGAGGTCGCACTGGTGGCCGCCCCGGGGCGCGGAACCATCACCGTGCGGGACCAGGGACCCGGGGTACCCGACTTTGCCCTGGGGCGAGTCTTCGAGCGGTTCTTCTCCCTCCCACGGCCCGACGGAACCGGCAAGAGCACGGGGCTGGGCCTGAGCCTGGTGCGCGAGGTGGCGGCCCTGCACGGCGGGCGCGCGCGACTGGACAATCACCCGGAGGGCGGGGCCCTCGCCGTCATCGAGCTGCCGCGGAACTGACCGAAAGAGGGGGAATGGAGCGGTCAGCGGTCAGCCATCAGCCGTCAGCTATTTCAGAACAGCGACTTGCGCACAGTTTTGTGGCGACGGGCGCTCACCCTGGGGGTGATCCGTCAGGCGACGATATCCCCATGAAACTCAGAGCTGAACGCTGACGGCTGATCGCTGACTGCTCTTTTCAGGTTCACCGAAAATTCACCAGACTTCATCCGGTCTTGACCCGGACTTCACGGGGTCTTTCCAGACTGTCCCTGTCCATCAACACAGGAGACAGCCATGCAGAAGACTCTTTTGATCAAGGCCCTGATGACCACGGCTCTCGCCCTGGCACTGCTGGTGCCCTTGCGGATGATCCATTCCACGGTCGATGAGCGCCAGGCCCGGCAGGCCTCCGTGGTCCAGGAGGTGGCGGCCAGCAGCGCCGGTGCCCAGACCCTGGCCGGCCCCATCCTGGTCTTCCCCTACACCCTGGAGTGGACCGAGGTGGTCACGCTGGACGCCCCCAATGCCCCGGCGGGGGCCGCCGGCCAGGTGCGGCGGGAGTACCAGCGTCGGGCCGAGGGGCGCTGGGTCATCCTGCCTAGCGTCGCCGACTGGGACGCCCAGGCGAGCACGGACTACAAGCGACGGGGGCTGTTCAAGGCCCTGGTCTTCGACCTGGCGGCCACCGTCATTGGGCGCTTCGAGGTCCCGGCGGAGCCGGCCCTGCCGGGCCTGCGGGAGGGGTCCCGGGTGACCTGGGGGACACCCTTCGTCAGCGTCCTGATCGATGACACCCGTGGGCTGTCCAGCGCGCCGCGGCTGGCCCTGGACGGGCAGGACCTGGTCTTTCGCAACGGCAGCGGCCTGGCCGCCATGCCCGCCGGGATCCGCGCTGAACTGGCGGGCCTGCAGCCGGGCTCGGCCCGGTCCTTGCCCTTTACCCTGGGCTTCTCGGTCCGCGGGACCGAACGCCTGAACTTTCTCCCCTTGGCGGAGACCACCCGGCTAGCCCTTGCCTCGGCCTGGCCTCACCCGAGCTTCAGCGGCTCCTTCCTGCCCACCCCGCGTGATCAGGCGATCGGCCGCGACGGCTTTCGTGCCCGGTGGGAGGTCACCGCCCTGGCCGCCAAGGCCCCGGCGGCCTTCGTCGCCGCGGCCGGGGACGGCAAGCCCTGCGAGGGGGCCTGCCGGGAGTCCTTCGGGGTCCGCTTCGTCGAGCCGGTGAACGTCTATTCCATGGCGGACCGGGCGCTGAAGTACGGCTTCCTCTTCGTCGCCCTGAGCTTTGCGGCCTTCTTCCTGTTCGAGCTGCTCAAGTCCCTGCGCATCCACCCCGCCCAGTACCTGCTGGTGGGGCTGGCCCTGGCCCTGTTCTTCCTGCTGCTCCTGAGCCTGTCGGAGCATATCCCCTTCGGTCTCGCCTACGGGGCCGCGGCGGCGGCCTGTATCGCCCTGCAGGGGTTCTATCTCAGCCACGTCCTGGGCGGCGTGGGGCGGGGCCTGGGTTTCGCCGGGCTGCTCACGGCCCTGTTCGGCGCGCTCTACGGACTCCTGGTCAGCGAGGACATGGCCTTGCTCATGGGCTCGCTCCTCCTGTTCGGGCTCCTGGCCCTGGTCATGGTCATCACCCGCCGGCTCGACTGGTACGCCATTGGGACAGCGGGGCAGGGCCGGGTTACCCCGGCCAAGCCCCAGTGAGCCACCCGCGGGGCGAGGACCATTGCCCCGACCCGCGGTCAGAATCGCGCCACGTTTGTAGGATGCGGTGAGAAACGAACCGTTGGCCTCGATCATCGTTCCGGCCACGATGGCTCCCGTAGGGTGCGGCGAAGAACGAACCGCACGTGTGACCGGCATGCTAGTCGGCTAGTTGGTGCAAGTCCAACCGTGGCCCTTGGGAGAGGGGAACACGTAGGCGAAGGCAAGGGTGCCCGAAGAAACTCCCCCTGCACCTTATGGACGAGGAGGATGGCAAGGCCGCTGCCGGACGGGAGCCAATGAGGGATCTGAAAGAAGCCGGAGTCCAAACTCGCCACCTAAGCGAGAGCGAACCTTTGTTGAGGCGTGCAGGGTTGGGCGAGGTGCCGACGACCACCGAAGCCCGATCATCTCCTCGTAATCCCTGGGCGTAGAGAAGGTAGGTGGGCGGGAACAGAGGCGACTAGCTTACCCGGTGAAGGGCCGTCGATCCTGGGTCGGTGTAACTACGACACCTTAAGCCCTAAGCGACGCGGAGACGCGTGCGTGATGGGACGGGGGCCTGCAGACGAAGCCGTAGTAATCGTAAAGTCCGGTGCCGGAGAACCTGCGGTGACGCAGGGGAGGAGAAAACACCGGATCAGCGACCGGGATGTCGGAGGTGAAGGGCGGAACACGTAAGCGGTTGATGAAGCTTGTTAGAGACTGTGGGTCCGAGACCAGCCCAAGTGGAGCCGGCGAGTGCCCGGGACGTAGATGCCGGGTGAATCGCTGGTGCGGTGATCGCTGAAGGGCCCATGCAGAAAGAGAGTGAAATGAGCGGCAGAGACCTATTGACTGACGAGCGCAGACTCTTCGAGGACCTGTGCGCCAGGGAATATCTGGCGGCGGGATTCCAGCGCGTGAGAAAGAACAAGGGAGCGCCCGGGATCGACGGAGTGACGATTGCCGAGTTCGAGACACGCCTGGACGACGAGCTAAGCCGGCTGACCGTGGAGTTGGAAAGCTGGACTTACAAACCCTCACCGGTGCGACGGGTAGAGATCCCCAAGCCGGGTGGGCAGGGCATCCGCTTGCTTGGGGTGCCGACGGTGCGCGACCGGGTGGTGCAGGCCACCCTGAAACTGCTACTGGAGCCGATCTTCGAGCCGTTGTTTTCCGCGAACAGCTACGGTTTCCGCCCTGGGCGGAACCAAGGCCAAGCGGTGGAGGCGGCGCGTCGGATCGTGGCTGGGGGCAAGCCGTACGTGGTCGATCTGGATCTATCGAAGTTCTTCGATCGGATTCACCATGATCGGCTGATCGCTCGCCTGGGTCAGACGATCCCCGACACGCGCATCCTGCGCCTGGTTGGGCTGATCCTGCGCAGCGGCATCATGGCCAACGGCCTGGTGACCCCCTCCACGGAAGGGGCCGTTCAAGGCAGCCCGCTCAGTCCCCTGCTCAGCAACATCGTCCTCGACGAGCTGGATCAGGAGCTGGAGCGGCGCGGCCTTGAATTTTGCCGGTTCGCCGATGACTGCAACATCTTCGTGAGGACGCCCAAGGCGGCCGAGCGGGTCATGGCAAGCATTGGCGGATACATCGAGAAGAGACTGAAACTGGTGGTGAACCGCGAGAAGAGCCAAGTGGCCCGTTCGGATCGGGTCAAGTTCTTGGGACTGACCATTGTGGGGGATACCATTGCGATCTCGCGCAAGGCCCTGCAAGCGGCGATGGACAAGGTCAAGGAGCTGACCCCGCGGGGCACCCACCTGACTCTGGAGGCGAGCATCGAGCGGATCAACAGTTGGTACGTGGGCTGGTCGAGCTACTTTGCGATGACCTACTACCCCGCCCAGCTCAAGAAGATCGAAGCCCACATTCGGCGACGATTGCGATCCCGCCTGGTGGATCAACAAAAGAGCAAACGTAATCTCTTCCGGAAGCTGGTCAAGCGTGGCGTACCACGCCGCCAGGCGGCAGGCGCCGTGTTCTCCAACAAAGGCCGCTGGGCGCTCTCACACACCGTCGCGGTGGAGCGGGCCTACCCAGTCGGTTGGTTCATTGGGGAGCTGGGACAAGCCATTCGCTCGGATAAGCAGTTACCGCACTGGTTTGATGTGAGTCGGTGGATACGTCTTGCGTGAGGAGCCGTGTACGGACCCGTACGCACGGTTCTGTGGGCAGACGGGGGCTGCGGCCCCCTCTGACCCGATCAGCCGCCTGAGGTGCGGTTCGTTCCTCACCGCAGCCTACGGCTTGAAGCTCTATTGGCGTGAATCATGATCAATGCCCGTCGGGCCCGGTCGCGGGCGGCCTCAGTTCCCGCCACGTAGCCTGCCGGCCAGCGCTGCTCAAACCAACCAGCGGGGGGCGCGAAATGGAAAAGGCAGCACTGAAACTTCGGCCTGCTTGATCTGCGCAGAGCGAGGATCACGATCATGAACCGCAATCACAAGAACTTCGGGGGCGCTTCATCCGGGCAAGCTCCCGCGTTCCCTGGTCGTCGTCAATGTCTGCAGTGGCTCGCGGCTGGCATCGCGCTTGCCGGTACCCCGCTGGGACGGGCGGCAATATCATCGCCGGAGCAGGCGAGCCAGGGCGGAGCTGTTACGCTTAGGGTTGCAGCCATCCAGATGGTTCCGAAGCTCGGCGACGTGGACGCGAACCTCGCGCAGGCGGAACAGTTGGTGCGCGAGGCGGTCCGCATGGGGGCTGAGTGGATCGTCCTGCCGGAGATGTTCACCTCGGCCGTAGCCTTTCACCCGAATACGGTGCGCGCCATTCGGCCGATGGACGCCGCCCCTGCGGCGCTCCTGAAGGACCTCGCCCGGACGCACCTGGTCACCTTGAGCGGTTCCTTTCTCGCTCATGACGGCGATCAGGTCGTCAACGCCTTCCTTCTCGCCTTCCCGGACGGGAGCACCCAGCGGCATGACAAGGACTTCCCCCACCTACTGGGAAACCTGCTACTACCAGGGCGGCGATGATGACGGCGTGCTGCAGACGCCGGTGGGGCCCATCGGCGCCGCCCTGTGCTGGGAGATGGTGCGTTCCGGGACGGTGAGGCGGCTGTCGGGAAGGATCCGGCTGGTGCTCGCCGGCTCGACTTGGTGGACCCTCCCGGAGGAGGCCGCAACTGACCATCCGCTTCGGGCGGTCAATCTGCAGATGCTCCAGGAAACGCCGCCCCGTCTGGCGCGCATGTTGGGAGTTCCCGTCGTGCACGCGTCTACGCCGGCCCGTTCGCGGGCTTCGACAGCCCCGAGCTGCCCAACGTCCCTTACAGCTCTCACTACCTCGGCGAGACCATGATTACCGATGCCGCTGGAGCTATCCTCGCTCGCCGCGGCCTGGATGACGGTGCTGGAGTGGTCACCGCCGAGATCGTGCTGCCCGTGAAACCCGCGCCCACTGAGGCGATTCCCGAGCGCTTCTGGAACCCCGAGCGGATGCCTTCCGAGTGGAAGGAGGCATGGGAGCGTTGGTTTCCGCGTGGTGAGGATTACTACAAGACGGTGACTCTGGCCTACCTGTCCACCGGGGAACTGGACGAAGTACGTGCCCGCGTATCTCAGGGAGTAACCGTAGGGTCAATCAGCAGGGCGCTGGCGGGAGCGTCGTCGTGGCCAAGCCGGTCCGCGGGCCGGCGCTTTCTGGCCCCCTGGTCGTGATGGCCGCTATGTTAGATTAGTAAATTCCCGCTTCTCGCACGCCGGCACGGCCAAGGTCCACACCCCGGGTTACCTCTACTCCTGCTGCGACTGCCGTTGACGGCCGCGATATCCTGTCGGGGCACCGACTGAACCCGCTGCGACACCGTCGAGGCCGAATTGGTTGATCCGCACGCACTTTACCCGCTCGCCGCGCACCGTACGACTCGAAGACCGTGACTATCCGGAATGGCGGCGTGGCCGCGAGCGCTATGGCATCTGGATGGTCGACGCCGACACGGCGCCAGTGCGCGAGCGCGTCGGCCGGGTGCGCGGGGAATTCGACGGGCTTTTCACCCCGCACCAGCGCAGCCCGCACATCACACTGTTTGTTTGCGGCTTCATCAACGAGCCGGCAATCCTCGACGACGACTTCGACGGCGCCATGCTGGCGCGCCAGCGCGCGGCGCTCGCCCTCGCCCGGCTGCCGGCGTTCACGTTGGAAATCGGCGGCATCGACAGCTTCGATTCCGCGGCCTTTCTCTAAGGGTACGGGACTCCGCCGGCGGACTGACCGCAATCCGCGCGGCACTGGCCACCGGGCAGACCGAGGTCTGTCCTGGGCGCTATACCCCCCATCTGACGGTCGGCTTGTATCGCGACCGCTTCACCAAGCGTTCCGTTCGCCGCCGGCTGGCGGCCCTGCCCCCCTGCCGCCGCTACGCCTGGCCGTGGGCGAATTCGTTTTCGCCACCTACGCCGCGTGCGAACTCGATGGTCCACTCGAAACGATCGAACGGGTCCCGCTGGCGCAGCGCTGAACCTCAGAGCCGAACGCTGACCCCTGATCACTCGGTGCTATCGTCCGGATTATCGGCGCAGCGGGCCTCACACCTGTCGTCGCGCCTGCCTTGCGCCTGACGGTCTTCTTGGCCAGTCGGGGTCGCTGCGCGGATAATCGGCAGGCACCGCCAAGAATTGACACTCGTTCGAATATCTTTGGGACCGTCTTTATGGAAATTCCACTCTCCGATGCGTACTAAGAAAAACGGTCCGGCTGTCTCTCTTTGTCATTTTGCTGACACTGGCGACTGCCAGCGTCACGTTTTCGTCTTTTGGCGAAGCCCCTGATACCAGGACGTTCGTCGGCAGTAATGGCGATTTCCATTACCCAAGAGTACCCTCCAGCCATCAACATATGCGGCTCTTGCTGGACAATGCTTTCCAATATGTCAATCCGGTTCACGGGATTGTGGACCCCATGTCCGGGTATCCGGCGGAAGGCTGGAACGAGGAACCGCAGAATGGCTCCTTTCTTCGCGTTTCCTTCACCCAACTGACCGCCATCGGCGCATGGATCGAACTGCTGGCCAACGTCGCGGCCGGCAACGCGGACAACCCGTATCTTTCCAAAGAATCCGCACTGAACAGACTCTCTCCGCGGTAGCGCACCCTGCCTGCTGATCGAACAGAACCCGGCCCTTGCGGCCGAGGGTGTTTCTTGTGAAGTTCCTTGGCCTGGGAAGCGGGGAAAGAACAGGACCCCTTCTTGAAACGATCGAGAAAAGGAAGGGTTCATTGATGCCTTTGGCGAGCAACGACTGGCCATGCGATCTGGTTGGCGGCCGTGAAAAAGGGTTGGCTACAAGAGGAAGACAACGGCCGAAAAGGGAGAATCCCCGGCGAGGCGAGAAGTATGGAGCGGCCCATTTTGACGGGGTGCTGTCGCCGTATTCGCAAGAACCCTGCAATCTTCCATCATGGGACTCCTTGATCAGCGAGTGACTCACGATCATATTTGGCGACAATGCCAATCTCACCGCATCCCTTGCCAAGTAGGTGGCGCCCTCCTCGCGGCCTGAGGTTCGGCATGATCCAAAGGTCGCGGTATTGAGAGAGCAGATCGAGCGATTTATCGAAGGGCAGAAAGAGGGCCTATTCCCATCTGTTCGACCCAGGGACTGGCACCTTTCTCTTCGGCTGGGATGCCCACCGCGGACCGTTTTGTGGGCTGGGACCCGATGGCCGGGGACACTGGGTGACCGGTCAAATGAATTACTTCATCAACGAATTTCGCGGGCCATTGACCTTCGCCGTGTTGCGTTTTACGCGCTGCCCGTCGCAGCAATCCGCAATGCGGGATTTGAGGTTCGACCGTACGAGTGTGTCGGGGACGGATCCCAAAGACACCTCATGCCCTTGCCGCGTGGACGGATCGGCCCTCCAATTGCTTGGGCTTTCGCTTATTCATGCAGGAAGTTCGATAACCCGGGCTTGGAAAAGAAGTCTCGAAAACCTCGTTGAACGTCGAGCTCGATTTCTCAAGCCGGCGCAGTCTGCCGGGTTTCTTGCTCCGAAGCCTACAGCGGCAAGCGGAACCGAATACACGGGCCTGATCGGGATTCCCGACATCGCCGTCACCGACAAACCTCTGATCACCCATGCCCCCTCCCTTTATACCCTTGGCGCGGCCTACACGATCGCCCCCCGAGAAAGTGGAGCGGTTTCTTCAGGAGCATTGGCCCATGATCTCGGGGCTGTTACCCCTCACGGCCCCTGGGAGGGTTTCGACATCAGCAACAAAACGGGTCATTCCCTACCAGACAACGGTGCACACCCTGTCGCTGAATTCTGGTCGGTCCAACTCCCACCAGGAAAACATGCGTCGCTATCTCGAAGAAAAAAATCTCTTTGGGCAACTCGAAGCACTCTACATACCCGGAGACCGAGTAAACCTCCTGGACGCAGGGAATCAGATTGTACCCCTGGACCTCGGATCAGTCACTGACTTCTCGACGGGGACAAGGAAGGTCTGCCGCTTTTCGTCACACCTGACCCGCCGGAATAGGAGGGATGGCGTTCGTTGTTTGGGGGATGGCACTGTCAACCTGTCAAACGGAAGAATGGTCATCCGATTCCAATCCGCGACGGAGATAAAGGATGCCAGCATTTCCTTTAAGAGGGCCAAGGACGATCCTCTGCCGCCGCCGGCAATCCCGACAGAACTATTCACGCGATTCAAAAAGACGCAAGAAGACGAGATCGAAATCGTCCTTCCCGCCACCCCTGCCCTGAACGGAATCAAAGAGATTTCCCTCAACTTTCGAAATAGCGAAAAACCGACACCGGTGGACGTCTCCATCATCGCGTTTGACTTCGTGCCTTCCTCTGCCTGACCGTCGAGGTGACCAGGCAACGCAAAACCACGGCGAAAGCGCCCCCTGGCGCACGCCCGTGCGACTGCGGTTCGTCCCCACCGCACCCTAGGGGAGTCAACGTGGCCCCGGCGCGATGACCGAGGCCGCTGAGTACATGAGCACGAAGCCGGAGCGCATTGACCCTTCTGTTCTGGGGCGACTGGCAGGGCGTCGGCAGGGTGGGAGGATGGTTCGGGAAAACGAACGTTTCCGGACCACCACGGCGACCGGGACAGCCACCTGGCTGCCGCCATCGGACGATGCTCCTGGCGGACCCGAAGGCGGGCGACTGAACAGTCTGGCTTTCGGGCGCGTATACGTCCACCGCCAGCGGCGGGGGTCGTGGCATCGTCGCGTCAGCTTGGCGAGCGGCGCCTTGGGCCGCCCCGCCGGCCGTTCTCGCGCGCCGCCTCTGCCTTGGCCGCGCTGCGCACGCTCCACCCCTTTTACCGAGTTGGGCAGCGGTCCAGTGCCCACTCCCGAGGACCCCTTCCAGGAGGGCCGGGACGTAGAGGTCCGCGCCGCTCCGGGAAGTGCAGGCCCAAGCCGGACGGGCTCATCTCGATCACGTCCAGGTCGACCAGCTTGGCGCTTCCAGGCCCTGGGTGGCGTGGGGCAGGAACCCGATCTCGATGCCGCTGGACAGGCCGACGACCACACGATGCACACGCTTGTCGTAGCGGACGGACACCGCCACCGGTCCCTTCTCCCGACGACGCACAGCGCGGGGGTCGGCTTGTTCCAGTTCCTCAGGGTTCACCATGTACCTCGACTCCACCGGTTGCATGCGACGACCAATGCCACTGTCAACGAATGCGGGCCGGGTGGATGTTTGCGGGTCGGACCGTGGATGTTTGCGGGCCGTTTCACCTACAAGGATCAGTGCACATCGCGGCCGATAACGACTGCCCACCACTGGAGCGGTCAATTCGCAGACCCAACTCGCGGTATCCGTCGCTGCTGAACGGGTCATCACCGCAGCTGCAGCCGCCGACGATCTCACGGAAGAAGACGCCAATGGTGGCCTCGATCACCTCATGGTCAGCCCGACAGGACAAGAGCATCACTGCGATACTGTTCGGCTCCAACCAGCCGCCCTGCAGGCCCGCGAGCGGGAGGCTGCCGTCCGGCAAGGCCGCGATCTCGCGCTGCAGGGTGGCCGCGAACGTATCGGTACCGAAGCTGCGAGCCGTTTCGATCAGCGCAATGTCGCCTGATGGCACGAACTTCCCCTCAATCTGTCACGCGGAATAATTCAGGACTGCCTGCCCCGCCCCGCCGTTTGCCTCGTCGGCCTGGATCATGGTTCCGGCCAACAAGAATAACGCCAGGCCGTTGGTGCGGTGAGGAACGCACCGCATCAGCCGCCTGCAGTAGGTACGTTCCTCACCGCACTCTACGGGAGCCAACGTGGCCCGAACGATGACCAAGGCCGCCTTGTCCATTGGCGCAAAGGGCCGGAGCGCAACGCCATCGGTGCCCTCGCCGTCTTGGCCAGCCCAAAGCCGATGCTGAGGGTAGTGAAACCACTCGGGGCCTGCCCGGATTGTGGGATCGGCAGAGGGGCGGTGGCGCCCATCCTGCCGGCCTTCCGCCGAATAATTGGTGCCACCGGTTAGCCAGCATCGTCGCGACCTAGACATCATTCATTGTGGTCTGTAACAACCCCTCATACGGGAGGCCGACTTCAATCAGGAGTCCGGTCTCAGTCGCCTATCACTTGGGTCGGAAAGCGCACTGCTATTCGACAAAGGGATCCGACCCCTTCCGAAAGCGCACTGCTATTCGACAAAGGAATCCGACCCCTTTCAATCGGGTCTCTGGGTCGAACGGCCCTGGCGACCTATGCGCCGGTCGGTCTTAATCCCCTTTCAATCGGGTCTCTGGGTCGAAAAGACCAATTGAGTGAGCATAACCCGCTCCAGTCTTAATCCCCTTTCAATCGGGTCTCTGGGTCGAACGGAACCGATCTCGACTGACTGTCCGACGCAGTCCGGAGTCTTAATCCCCTTTCAATCGGGTCTCTGGGTCGAAGACGGACCGTGGGGCTGTCCGGCACCGGTATCGGTCTTAATCCCCTTTCAATCGGGTCTCTGGGTCGAACGAAACGACCGGTGAGAACGTGGACCGCTACTGTCGGTCTTAATCCCCTTTCAATCGGGTCTCTGGGTCGAAGCCTGATCGCGACCAGATCGCCCTGAGCGTGCGGTCTTAATCCCCTTTCAATCGGGTCTCTGGGTCGAAGCCATGGCGTTACTGAGAGCCGTAGATCGGTGCCTGGGTCTTAATCCCCTTTCAATCGGGTCTCTGGGTCGAAGCGGACGCAGGTGCCACTGGTCTGATGGTCGCCACGTCTTAATCCCCTTTCAATCGGGTCTCTGGGTCGAAGCGATGCTGGCGGTACGACTCGTCTGCCACCAGCTGTCTTAATCCCCTTTCAATCGGGTCTCTGGGTCGAAGAGCAATCACTCGCGGATGTTGAGAGCTCATATCCCGTCTTAATCCCCTTTCAATCGGGTCTCTGGGTCGAACGTTTGGCGCAGTCTGCCCTTGGCGGCGCAAGCGGTCTTAATCCCCTTTCAATCGGGTCTCTGGGTCGAAGGGAACGAGTAGGGACATACCTCTGAGTTCAGTCTTAATCCCCTTTCAATCGGGTCTCTGGGTCGAAGAATCATGGATGCTAGACTTCTAGCAGGAATAGGTCTTAATCCCCTTTCAATCGGGTCTCTGGGTCGAAGGCATGTGGAAGTTGACACTACACGTACTTCCGGCGGTCTTAATCCCCTTTCAATCGGGTCTCTGGGTCGAAAGATGCGATCATATCGTTCTGCGCACGGAGACGAAGAGTCTTAATCCCCTTTCAATCGGGTCTCTGGGTCGAAGTTATTCGGACACTGGCGTGAACCCCGAGTCTAGCGTCTTAATCCCCTTTCAATCGGGTCTCTGGGTCGAAGGACCTGGCAAAGCGCGATGGCTGGGGCGTTCATGGGTCTTAATCCCCTTTCAATCGGGTCTCTGGGTCGAAGGCAAAAGGTTCAAGCAGATCGATTGAAAACACGGTCTTAATCCCCTTTCAATCGGGTCTCTGGGTCGAAGGGACATGAATGGCGTGCTATCCACATCCGCCCTGGTCTTAATCCCCTTTCAATCGGGTCTCTGGGTCGAAGTGTCTCAACTTTATTCCCATGCTGAAAAGCGGTAAGGTCTTAATCCCCTTTCAATCGGGTCTCTGGGTCGAAGAACGTTAGTAACTGTATGTCGCATAGATGCCGGTCTTAATCCCCTTTCAATCGGGTCTCTGGGTCGAAGCACTTGGAGCGGAAAACCATGCGGAGTTAGGTCGTCTTAATCCCCTTTCAATCGGGTCTCTGGGTCGAAGGGACCAGTCGGCATGACCCTGCCAGTCAGACATCTGGTCTTAATCCCCTTTCAATCGGGTCTCTGGGTCGAAGGATCAGGCGCTGAAGCGGGTTCGACGAAAACGAAATGTCTTAATCCCCTTTCAATCGGGTCTCTGGGTCGAAGGAGGGGCCGAGTATGAAGTATGAACGCAGACGTTACGGGTCTTAATCCCCTTTCAATCGGGTCTCTGGGTCGAAGGTTACTAAACAAGTATTCTGTCGATACGTTAGTCGTCTTAATCCCCTTTCAATCGGGTCTCTGGGTCGAAGGCTTGGTGCAAGAAAAACTACTAAAGCCGAGAGCGTCTTAATCCCCTTTCAATCGGGTCTCTGGGTCGAAGGTCTTTTTCCGCGGAACTGTCGCGCGGTCCGGGTGTCTTAATCCCCTTTCAATCGGGTCTCTGGGTCGAAGGCAGTAAGTTCATGATTCCCGTTATTCGGCAATGTCTTAATCCCCTTTCAATCGGGTCTCTGGGTCGAAGGTAGTATCGTTCGTGACGTTCCTTGAAACTAGTTGGTCTTAATCCCCTTTCAATCGGGTCTCTGGGTCGAAGTTTCATGAACGACGGGGTTTACGTCTACAACCCCGGTCTTAATCCCCTTTCAATCGGGTCTCTGGGTCGAAGAAAGCCCTCTGAAATGTATACGCTTGCCATATTGAGTCTTAATCCCCTTTCAATCGGGTCTCTGGGTCGAAGCTATCCGACTTTATGGGGTGCGATTCTGCATACAGGTCTTAATCCCCTTTCAATCGGGTCTCTGGGTCGAAGCCCTCGATGGCGGAAACGCCACGGGAACAGGCACTTACGATTGGGGTTGCCAGGATTTCCCCGGGCTGAGAAGTTTTCATGCTGGAGGACCTCTCGAAGTGGCTATGGGCATTGGGACTCTAGCCGTCATTTCGTTCTGGTTCAAGGGCGATGGCCGCCGTTGGGTCTGTGCATCGACCCGCTTGTCCCTGGGGTCTGGGTCTAGGAGTCGAGGGGGCGGCTTCGGCGTCGGCAGGCTGTTCGCCGATGATGGCCAGAAGGGAATCGTGCAGGTGGTCTCCGCTGACGAATCCAGGCCCAAGGGCAGTTCCTGGCGACCGTATCGTTGGACATCCAGGCGGCTGGGTAAGGGGTAGACGCGAATGTCGTCTTCAGTTGGCTCGATGATCTCGTCCAGCGCCTCGAGCAGATGGTCGATCTCGCGGGCGTTGCAGGGATGAGAAAGACCGAGTACTGCAGCGGCAGTCCGGCCTGGCGGACGGTGCGGTGGACCTGCTGCAGACAGCCGGGGTTGGCGATGTCGTAGGCCAGGAGGTGCAGTTTGCGTTCGTTGATGGCCATGGGGGTCTCGTGAACTCATCGGATCGGTGTTTCCTGGAATGAGGGCCGGCTGCGGTTGGTCGCCAGCCGGCCCGCCGCAGCTTCATGACGCTGACTGACCTAGTCAGGGGGCCTTTCAACCTGGAGCGTGAAGTCAGCCGTCAGCGATGAGCCGTCAGCCATATGTGCATCAGCATCTACCAGCCCTCCTGAATCCGTAGGCGCTCACCGTGCAGGTGGTGCGCCGGGTGACTAAAATCTCTAGAAACTCAAAGCTGAATGCTCGAAGCTGATCGCTAACTGCTCTTTTCTTGTTCGAAGGGGGCAGTGGCCCATCGCAGCTCAAGGGTCCTGGATCCCCGGACGTCTGGTTTAGCCGACTTCATGGATGAGCCACCGGTGGAGGGCGCCGGTGAGTTCGCGGCCACGGGCGGCGGCGCGGGTGGCGTGGGACTCGAAGAGCCACACGGCATCGCGGTGGCTCGGCGGGCGCAGCGGCTCGCCGTTGCGTTGGGCGGCCTGCTTCCGACGGGCCAACCAGCCGAGTCGGGCGGGCTCCAGGTACCAATAGAAGATGTCCGTGAGGTCGGCGGCGAGCGGCGGGGTTCCCGCCTGGGCGACTTCCGTGCTGCGGGCGAAGCCGAGATCCGTCAGATGGCCTTCCATCCAGCCGTAGGCGATGCCGCGCAGCCACTGGCGGCTGTGCAGGGCTGCATCTGCCCCGGCGAGGCACTCGGCACGCTGGTTGATCCAGGCCCGGATGTCGGCGGTCTTAGGCGGCGCCGGTTTGGTGTGTGGGTTTGATTTCACCCCCCTCCCGGCCGTCCCCACGCGGGGGCGGGCGCCCCCGGGGGCTAGGCTCGGCGGCTGTCCGTGGAAGGCCCCAAGCTTGATGGCGGCCCAGTGGGCGGCGCGGTGGCGGGTCTGATCCAACCAGTGGCGGAACATGCCGGCGGCCTCGGGCCGCAGCAGGAACTCGATCAGGCGGCTGCGCAGCTCGTCGCGCTGTCCAGGGCGGCCGAGTAGACGGGCGAGGATCGGCCCTGCTCGTCCAGGAAGACGACGCGGATGCCGGCCTCTGCGCAGGCCAGCAGGGCCTCCTGCTCCCAGCCAACGCGCAGGTTGGTGAGGACGCGGCCGATGCGGCGCAAGGGGAAGAGCCGATCGGCGCGCTCCGGCGGCTGACGCACAGGGCCGGGCCGTCGAGGCCGACCGAGGTATACCGGCGGGGGCCAGATAGAGCGGGCGGGGTCGTCGCCGGGTGCGGGTCGACGGGGCGTGGCGTTCGAGGGTGGTGGTGGACGATCAGCGGGCGTCCTCCGACGGGGCGGACTGGGCCGGCGCGCTCAGAGGGCGATCGCGAGCCGGGTGCACAGCGGCGCAGCAGGCGGCGCAGCGGCCGGGCGAAGGGCTCGTAGGCGCGAAAGAAGTGCTGGCGACCGGTCTTGCCGAGGAGGCAGGCATCGCCCTCGCGGGTGAAGTTCTCGGCGCAGGGCGCTCGCGGAAACTGCTCCCAGACCCAGCCGTCGAGCCGCGGGCGCAGCGGCTCGATGAGGTCGGAGGCCAGCGACTCGCGACCGAAGACCAGCTCGTGGAAGTAGCCGATGACGGGATCGAGCCCGGCGACCTGGCAGGCGCGCACCGCCTCGTAGTGCAGCAGGGTGTAGCCGAGCGAGAGCGCGGCGTTGACGGGGTCGCGCGGCGGGCGGCGATTGCGTCCCGTTGAAGCCCAGGGACTCGGGCATCAGCTGCGCCCAGCCGCCGAAGTAGGCGACCGCCGCGGCGCCTTCGATGCCCGCGCAGACTGTCGATGGCAGAGTCCGCTCTCGTCGCGCAGGCGTGCTCGGGCGGACTTCAGGCGGTCGCGGGTCGCGGTCAAGGGATGACGCAGGTCCGGGCGCTGCGCGATCGCGCGCTGGATCAGCCGACTCTGAGCCTGGAGCTTGGCCAGGACCAGACGCCGCGACCAGCGGCTGCGCCACGGCGGGATCGTCGTAGCGGCGATATTGACCGATGCGCCGGGCGCCGTCGTTGTGGCTGGCGCCTTGGATGCTGGCGACCTTGGTCGCCGTTCCAGGCCGCCGAAGGCACAAGCACTCCGACACCGCCGTCGGCGAGCCGGGCCAGCAGGCCGCTCTGCAGGGTGACGGAGCTGCGCATCACGACGCGCTCGAGCAGGTGCAGCGGCACGGTGGTCTGGCGAACCGTCCGCGGCATAGATGGCCAGCGCCTGGCCTTCCAGCTTGAGCGCGAGGTCGCGACGGTCGAGATAGAGTGTGGTCATGGTCTCAGCCCACGTAGAACCAGGGTGGATCGGTCGGCTTGACGGCAACGCCGAGGGTGCGGATCTTGCCGCGCGGATCCAGCCGCACGAGGAAGAAGCGGTCTTCGTCGCAGATCCAGCACGCCGCGGATCTCGGCGAGCAGGCGTCCGACGCTCGGCTTGTGTCAGGAAGCACTCGAACACCGATTTCTGCCGGCCGCTGGCATAGCCCTTGAGGACCTTCGAGCGCGTCGCGCAGCCGACCGGGATCGGAGACGTCGTAGGCGGCGAGATGGAGGATGCGTTGGGTCATGGCCGCAGAGTAGCGCCGAGCCCGAGGGTCGGGGTTCGAAAAGCTTTTCGTTGAGCCGGACTCGGGAACGCGGGCAAGTCGCAAGGCTGCTTGGATGAATGAGGATTGGGTGCCGGGAGCGCCAGCGCGTGCGTTCGCCAGGAACGCCGACCCGCGCCCCGGCGACGGTGAGCCGATCCTCGAGCGCCCGAACCCTGCACCCCAACGGAAAGCTTTTCGAGTGCCCCGCAGGAACCGCCCTGGCTGCATCCTTGACGGCGAACCGGTGGCACCCGCACCCAGCGGGAGCCAGGGAGGCAGGGAGGCCCCGGTTCACTATTCAGCCAGCGCAGGACCGCACGCCATGACCGGCATCACCACTGAGCCCAGACCGCCCGAGGACTACCCGCGCCGATCCTGCTGTTGGTGACGGGGCGCACGCCCCAGGTGGTGACGCGAGACGCTTTACGCCATCGCGTTGCGGCCGACCCCGCCGGCAGCGGCCCTTCGTGCCGACCGAGGTCCATCTGGTCACCACCGCCGAGGGCGCCCAGGACGCGCGGCTGGCCCTGCTCGACCCCGACGATGGCTGGTTCCATCGGCTGTGCACCGACTATGGACTCACCGGTATCGCGTTCGAGCCGGAGCGCATTCACACCATTGCCGATGCGGCTGGCAACGCCGTCGCGGATATCCGCACGGCCGCGGAGCACGATGCCTGCGCCGACCTGATCACCGAACAGGTCCGCACCTTCACCGCGGACCCACGAACGGCCCTGCACGTCTCCCTGGCCGGTGGCCGAAAGACCATGACCTATTACCTGGGCAACGCGCTCACCCTGTTCGGCCGCCCGCAGGACCGGCTGTCCCATGTGCTGGTGCCGCCGCCCTACGAGTCCGAACCGGGACTTTTTCTACCCGACCCCGGCGAGCAAGCGGCTCTACAGCGATGCCCTCAAGCGCTATTTCGACGCCCGGGACGCGCAGGTGACCCTGGCGGACATCCCGTTCGTGCGCCTGCGCGACAGCCTGCCGGGCCGCTTCAAGACCCTGGAGCAGGGCCAGGCGCGCTTCACCGAGGTGGTCGCCGCCATGCAGCAGGCCTTGGCCCCCGGTGCGGTCACCATCGATCCGGGCCGGAGTTGCCTGCGGCTGGCCGATGGCCGCCAGGTGGAACTGCCCGGGGCGGACCTGGCCTTCTATCTGTGGCTGGCCCGGCGCCGCCTCGCCGGCGCCCCGCCGGTGCGCATTCCCGGCCAACGACCCGGAGCGCTGGGCGCCCGAGGAGCGCGCCCGCAACGCCGAGTATCTGGCCGACTATCAACGTGAGGCGGCCCGCCTGGACGTGCGCGAGGGCACCGCGCGTGGGCGCCCGCGCCATCGGCGCAATGACCGACCAGTTCTTCCACCAGCGCATGCGCAGCATCCGCGAACAATTGGAGGAAACCGTTGGCCCCCTGGCCGAGGTCTACGCCATCCAGGCCGTCACGCCCGGCAGACCCGCCGGCTACGGCCTGGCCATCGCGCCGGAGCGGATAGCGGTCTGGGCGGAGTGAGATTTGATCAGACAGGTAGGATGGGCAGAGCGAGCGCGATGCCCATCAATGACCGAGGCGGCGCCCCGATGGGCATCGCTCTGGCTCTGCCCATCCTACAAATTTGCAAGCAGAATCTGCCCGGGTCGGTTGACGAAACGACCGGGTCAGTTACCGCAGGAACGGGTCTGGTGAACCGGGGTCAGGGGTCACCAGGCCCCGGATTTCCGGGCACCCGGCCATCGGACAGCGTTCCCAACATGATCTACCTCCTCAACACCCCGATCCTCACCGCCTATGGCGACTTTCGGCTGTCCGGTCCGATCGACGTGGACGAAGCGCGCGGGCGGCTGACAGGGGGCTTTGTCTCGGCGATTGGGCATGCGGCCTCGGCGGCCTTCCTTTCGACCGTCCTGGGGATGGAGATCCCAACCAATCGCGTGGCGGTGTCGATGGCCCCCGGTGATCAGGCCCTGGTGCTGCGGCTGGTCCAGCGGCTGCCCGAGGGTAAGCTCCTGACGGAGGATGAGTTGGCGGCGGTGCCCTATGAACTGGCCTGGCTGGAGCGGCTGGCATGAGTCGGACCCGCGCGCCGGGGGCGGCCCAGGAGCTGGCTAATCGGGTCGCCCGGCATCTGCTCGGCAGCGGCGACCTGCGGGTGATCGCGGGGGGCGTCGCGCTGCTGGTGGGGCTGGGCTGGTTCACCGACAGCCTGTTCGAGTGGCTGACCGACCTTGGTGTCTGGTCTGCGGGCGGGACGGTCGAGACCTGGTGGCCGCTGCACCGTTTGGTCGCGGTCGGCGTCTTTCTGAGCGAACTGCTGGTGCTGGCCCTGCTCGCCCGCGGCGCTCGCAAGCGCTATCGCCCGCGGGTCGGGACCGACCCGGCCCCGGTCCCCGTGCGGGGGCTGATCCTCTTTCTGAGCAACCTGAAATTGTCCGAGGCCGCGGACCTGGCGGCGGCCCTGGACGGGATCACTGACCTGGACGGGTTCCGCGCCCGCTTCGGCGAGTCTCAACTGGCGAATGCCCCTGGAGGCGATTGACTACCACCGCGCCCGTTTAGAGTCCGTCATCGTGATCTGTTCGCGGGTCGAGCCCGGCGGCCAGGGTGCCGACGTCGTGGGCAGCGCGGCCCAGTGGCCGCTGTTCCGGGACCTGGCGACGCGGCTGTTTCCAGGGGCGGCCTTCCGCCTGCGCGAGGCCGCCGAACTGGACTCACGCTACAGCGGCGGGGTGCCGTTCGACGACGTGGATCGGGTCTCGCAGGTGACGGACGATGCCGTTCGCGGACCTGCTACGCCGGGGCCTGCCGATCCAGGAGATCCTGATCGATGTCACCGGCGGCCAGAAGCCCAACGCGGTGGCGGCCACCGCGGTCGCCCTGGCGGAGGGGCGGCGCATCCAGTACGTGGCCAAGGACCCAGGTACAGGTGCGTATCGGGTCAAGGTCTACGATGTGACCTATGACGCTGAAGACAGCCGTCAGTGATCAGCCTTCAGCCGGGTAGGATGGGCAGAGCGAGAGCGATGCCCATCGATGATAGAGGCGGCGCCCCTATGGGCATCGCTCTCGCTCTGCCCATCCTACAAATCTTGTTTGGTATTGGCATAAGAATTTCCGGAAATCTCCAAAGGGTCAGGCCGCCTGCCTCGGACGGGGGCTCGCCAGCCAGTCGGCGAGGTGTTGCCGCAACTCCGGCAGGCGGGCACCGGCGCAGACCCGGATGCGCAGATCCTCGGCGCGACGCCGCAGGGTATGGGCGGGCAGATCCAGGTAGCTCACCAGCATGGCGCGGCCCTGCAGGCCGCCGAGCAGGTCGGCCAGGGTGTCCAGCCGGTAGAGAGCCTCGGCGCCCGGTCCATCATGGCCGCTCTCGCCACGGCGGGTCTTACATTCGAGGAGGTAGAGCCGGTTCTCGACCAGGCAGACGACGTCGATCTCGTTGTGGACCTGGGCGCCGCGGGCGTCGCGGCGGTGAGTTCCAGGCGCGGGCCAGGTCCTGGATCTGCCGGTTCGTCGCGCCGCAGGTCCGCCAGGACGGCGTAGACGTGCTCCTCCAGCCAGCCACCGTTGACGTAGAAGCGGGCGGCCTCGTTCGGGAAACTGCAGGCCGGCCCCGTCCAGCCGACAGCAGGCCCAGCCGCGGCGAAGCGGTCGATCAGTTCGCCCAGGTCCGGGTGCGCAGTTGCGGGCGCTCCAGCTCGGGGGACACAAGGTCCGCTCGGCGTCGGTTGGCGAGCCAGTTGAGGGTGCCGAGGGGTTGGGCGAGGCGCTGGACGTTGGCGACCAGCCAGTCGTTGAGGGCCTGCCGCGAGGCGGGGATCGGGCGGTTGCGACGGAGCCTCCAGACGCGCGCCATGCGCGAGCAGGAAGGCGTCGAGCCGCACCCGGTTGGCGATGTCGACCGCGGGGCGGTCCGCGGGTGCAGCCAGATCAGCCGGTCGTGCTCCGGGTGGATGTAGAAGATGGGCAGCTCATAGGCGCGGAACGCCTCGTAGGCGGCGATGCTCATGGGCTTGGTGCCGCCGGTGGCATTGAGCGCGATGTCACGCGGCACGATCAGCGCGCGACTGCTCCGCTCGAGGAGTTCCAGCACCCGTACTGGATGTGCTCGACGTCGCAGGCGTCCTGGATCTGGCCAGCGCTCGACCGTGATCCCGCGGGGTTTGAGGACCGCCTCCAGCCAGCTCGGCCCGTTGGACCATGTCCGGGCTGACCAGGAGGATGACCCGCCGCGGCGCCAGGGCCGGGTCGAGGGCGGGGGTGAGGTTCGGCGTGGCCTGGGCGGAGACCAGGCAGAGGTGAGTCGGTTCGGTCATGGAGGCTCCGACGGCGTTTTGGCGCCTTGCAAGGAGGCGCATACGTCTACCATACTATACTTTTGGTAATCTTAAAAGGGCAGTGCGACGACGTGATCAAGCGCCCCTTCTGGCAGGAACGAATCGCTCATGCCTGGCGCGAAGCCCCCATCGTTTGGCTGAGCGGCGTCCGCCGCAGTGGTAAGACCACCCTGGCCGAGAGCCTCGGCACAGAGTCGATTCTCTACATGAACTGCGACCTACCGAGCGTCGAGGACCGGGTGCGCGACCCGCAGCTGTTCTTTCGGGACTGCAGCAAACCCGTGGTGGTGTTTGACGAGGTCCATCAGCTGCGCGACCCGGCGCGGGTTCTGAAGATCGGCGCGGACGGCTTTCCGCAGTTGAAGATTCTCGCCACGGGCTCTTCCACACTTGCCGCCAGCAAGAAGTTTCGCGATACCCTGACCGGCCGCAAGCGCCTGGTGCATCTGACACCCGTGTTATGGGACGAGCTGGCGGCGTTCGAGGTCACGCTGTCGCGCCGGTTGTTTCAAGGCGGTCTGCCGCCCGCGCTGCTGGCAGAGTCGAAGCGCCCGGCGTTTTACCGCGAGTGGCTGGACTCGTTTTTTGCGCGTGACATTCAGCGGCTGTTCGGCTTTCGGGATATCAACCGCTTCAATCTCCTTTTTGAATATCTCCTGCAGCAGAGCGGCGGGCAATTCGAGGTGACCAAGACCGCGGCGGCCCTGGGTATCACCCGGGCCACCGTTGAAAGCCATGTGAGCGCGCTGGAAATCACCCATGCAGTTACTCTGGTGCGGCCCTTCCACGGGGGCGGACAGGGCGAACTGGTTAAGCAGCCAAAGGTCTATGCCTTCGATACGGGTTTCGTCAGCTATGCGCGCGGCTGGGATCCATTACGGCAGGAAGACCTTGGCACCTTGTGGGAACATCTGGTTCTGGAACATCTGCAGGCACAGTTTCCGGATACGCCCATTCGCTATTGGCGGGACAAGCAAGGCCGCGAGGTGGATTTCGTCCTCGCCCATCGCCGGGATGAGGTGGACATCATCGAATGCAAATGGAATCACGAGGCGTTCGATCGTGCCGCCCTAGAGGTGTTTCGCAAGTACTACCCCCGGGGCCGAAACTATCTGGTCAGTCCAACGGTCGAGCCCGGCTACACTAAACGCTTCGGCGCCCTGGAGGTGCGGGTCTGTGGCCCATCGGAGTTGGTCCCGAGCGGAGGATGACCGAGAAGAGAAGGATCGGTTTAGGAGCCCCTCGGCGCGACGTCCGGCTCATCATGCGGTGGTCGGGCAACCCGCGAGCAACCAGGGGGCCATATCGTGTTCAAAGGGCCGTAGTTGATGTAGGTGCCCTGGTCGTGCTGGTAGAGGACCACTCGGCAGCCGGTGGCCAACTCGGCGCCGACCCATCCGCAAAACGCGAAACTGGTCGACACTGGCCCCGCGGCGGCGTATGTCCGCCGCGCCGATGTGGCCTGAAAAAGGGTGCAGACGCGGAGCCCTGAGGTAAGGGGTCAAGGGTCAATCTGTCAGCGGATGAGCGGTCACCGGTCAGTGGTCAGGGCGGAATTGAACCGCCGAATCCGGTTTCCAGCCGTTGCTGCCAGTATTTTAGGTGGGTAGGAAGCGTCACCACCCCCGAGTTGCGCCGTCGGGCTTCGGGCTAAACCGCCTCGCGGCGGGATCGCACTTGCTCCCCTGTCTGCATAATCGTTGCGTCGTAGGAGCGCCGCCCCCGGCGCGGCTCCCCGGCCTCGCGGTTGCCGCAGGCGCGGCATCGCGGGGAGGCGCCGCTCCTACGCGTCGCGGAACGTCACCGTCACCTCATGATTCGCCCGGTGCAGGGCGACGACCAGGGCGCGCAACCGCTCCAGGGCCTCCTCGTAGTCCGCATAGGCATCCGCGAAGAGGCGGGGCGGCACCTTCTCGATGTCCCGCTCCTCCTTGTGGATGATGCGCACATAGGCGGCCTCCTGGGCACGCTCCGCAAGCTGATCCAGGTCCTGAATCAGGGCCTTGCGCAGCTCCAGGGCACGCGCGAGGCTCACGGGTTCGCCATCGAAGGGGATCTCGGCGCGGAAGTTCGCCACCTGAATGGCCTCGTTCAGCTTGAGCCGCTTGGTCTTGAGGCCCTTGAGCCTGGCCTCGGCGTCCGCCAGATCAAAGCCCGGTACCGGCCGCAACTCCGTGCTGTCCCGATCGGCCAGAAACCCGCCGCGCCGCCCCTCCTCCGGCTTGATCAGCCGCCCGAGCAGGCGGATTTCCCGATCGTAGGTACCCCGGAGCTCCAGGGCCTCGTAGAGATAGAGCTTTCCGTTGTCGTCTGGCATGGCATTGTCCTCGCAATCGGGGCGGAGCCCGGATGGGTGACGGAACCCGGGGCGGCTCCAACCGTCTGGCGGCAGGGTAGGCGCGAGTCTGTGCCGCCTGAATGCCTCGGGTCAAGCGCCCGGGCGGCGTCTGATTCGAAGGCGGGCGGCGCTTCTACACCTTTCGAGCGTAGGAGCGGCGCCCCGCCGCGACAGCGCCGCCGCCCCAAACCGCACGGAATCCTGCACTCATGAAAAACCGCCACATCCCAATGACCATCGATACATTCCACCGCCTGGAATGG
The DNA here is from genome assembly GCA_963733415.1 of uncultured Gammaproteobacteria bacterium. Classification (GTDB taxonomy): domain Bacteria; phylum Pseudomonadota; class Gammaproteobacteria; order Chromatiales; family Chromatiaceae; genus Thiodictyon. The sequence continues at coordinate 146,982 of CAVTDM010000012.1, forward strand.
GATCTCGGCTGGAAATACGAATACTGGGACGGCTGCGCGCACATCTCCCCGCGCGAGGTTCCCATGCGCTGCTCGCTACCGATCGGTCCCCTGGACCTGGCCGCCCGGTCCAGCAAGCCGGAGCGAGTCGTGCCTGGAGACGCCGACGCGCTGATCCAGTCTTATGTCGCCGCGTTCTCCGATGGCATCGAATACTGCAACTGGCCGGCCGAGCATCATCCGGGAGGACGCCAAGAAGACCATCGCCGGTTTCTTTGCCGGCCGCCGGGGCGCGCCGCTGGCGGCGTCGCGGGTGATCCGCGATGGCGCTCGACCGTCCGCTCCGCCGCTCGCTGCCCTGCTGGTGGTCGAGATCGACGAGCGCCAGGCGCTCCTTGACCTGCTGCTCGTGGTACCCGGGCAGCGGCGCCGGGGACTGGCCTCGATCATGGCCAACAACGCCGTCCATGCCCTTCATCGGATGGGATCCAGACCCTGGAGAGCCGCTACCTGCTCGGCAATCCGGCGAGCCGCGCCTGGCACCATCGCTTCGGCTTCGTGGACCAGCCGGACAGCTCGAGCGCGCGTGCCTTGCTCGCCCATGCTCGCCACGCGCTGGAACGGCAGCAACTGCTGGGGAACGCGGATCCCGGTGCACTCTCCCGTCTCGCGCAGGAGGTCGCCGATCGGGAAAGCGAGCTGGAAAGGCTTGACGCGGACTAAGGCGATTTCCGGAAACGCGATACCAACAAACGGATGGGCAGAGCCTAGCGATGCCCATCGGGGCGCCGCCCCTGGCATGGGCATCGCTCTGCTCTGCCCATCCTCCTGTCTGACACGGAAGAAGAACGGCGCCGGAAACGCATCCGCGGCATCCCTGGGTGTGACGGGGACTCGCGCCCCGCCGTTTCGACGGCGTCGAGGGCGTAGCTGCGCACCAGGTTGGGCAATAGGCCGGCAAGGGTGTCGGCGCTGTCGAAGAAATCGAGCCCGACTGCAACCCCATCGATGGCGAATACCGCGTCCCGCTGAGCGGCAGCCCTCGCACGTAATCCGCGACGGTCCGGTGGGCCGGGAGCAGGATGATCAGGTTCAGAACCTGGTTCAGCTTGGACCGACCAGCTCCTCCGCATCGAGCAGCCTGCGGCGAGACGGCTGTCGCCTCATGCGTCGAGCGCCAGATCCGGTAAGGGCGGGAGATCGCCTGCTTCCAGGCCGAGAAACTCGAGCGCAATCGAGAGCGTTCGGTCGAACAGGTCGGCTTTTACCGGACTCCAACCGTGGACCATCAGCGAGCCGTTGCGGGCATCGAGCAGCTGAGCGAGCTCGCGCTCGCGGCGCAGGTAGGACTGCCCGATCGGATCGCCCAGCTCGCCGAGCAGCCGGTAAGATGCGTCGAGTCCGAACCTCAGGACGCCTTGCTCCGGGTCCAGGAAGCGTCGAGCGTAGTCCTCCCGCAGCGACTCTGGGATCTGCTCGGGTGCCGCACGGCTGTTGTCGATGCGGCGCTCCAGGAGCGCCGCCTTCGCGAGCTTCTCGATGGCGCTGTAGAGACGAGCCACGCCGTCGTCCGGGCGGTTCGCGAGTCGAACAGTGCGCACCGCATTCGCGACCAGGTCCACCAGTAACGCCCGCACGGCGGCGGAGTCCGCCTCCCGGCCGCCCTGAAGGGCCTGGAAGGCCGGTACGATCTGGGAGAGTCTGGAGACGTCGTGCTCGACCTGTCGCAGGAACCGATCCAGGGATGGGTCATTGGCGCGGCGTAGCCCGCTGATGGCATTTCTCAAGGGTCCGACTGCCTTGGAATAGTCGAACAGGCTCCAACGCAGATAGCCCTCGAAGAGACTACGCAAATCCTGAAAGAAAGCGGATCTGTCGGCGCTTACCCGGGCGGCGGCCTCCTCGGCGGTGTGCATGGCCTCGGCAAAACGGGCCTGGTTGAACTGACGGGCCATACGCCGCTTGAGCTCGAGAGCGAGCACATCCCACGGGTTGGCGCTGCGCATCACGGCCTCCGAGCCGTCGAGCACCGTGCCCAGCCCTTCCTTGGTGCGCACCTGACCGCCGACATAGCTGTATTCGACCGGCTCGGCGATAGTGGCGAGCACGAGTGCCGCGGACATGGCCTTGGTCCCGCCGGTGAAGTCCACCACCAGGTCATTCCAGTCGATTCCCAGCACGCTTAGCTTGGCTGGAATCTCGCGCGATGGTGCTTCGATGCAGCGGGTGAGGTCTTGATGGTCCGGGGTGGTGACGATCTCGAGGTCGCGCCAGCGATGGGTTACCAGGGGTCTGACCTTGTCTTCGATCTCGGTACGGCTGTCCTTCGACGCGAAAAAGATCACTTTCTGGGGTCTATGGTGCTCGATGCTGAGGGCGATCGGGTTCGGGGTGCCGCCGACGTTGATCAACAACGCGGTGCGCGGAGAAGGAACGTTCATGGGTGGTAACTGTTCAGGTACCCCTTGCCAGACAACCGGCTAGCCGTGTATGTTGGCGCCATGCCTGAGCAGTCGCCCGCAACCCTCTCTCGCGAAAGCCCGGACGCCGAGTTGGCACGCCTGCGCGCGGAGAACGCGGCGTTGCGTGCCCAACTGGCGCAGCAGGCTGAACTGATCGCGCAGCTACTCCAGCGGATCCAGGAGTTGGAAGCGCGCCTGGCCAAGGACAGCCACAACTCCAGCAAGCCACCGTCTTCCGACCCGCCGTTCAAGAAACCCCCACCGCGTTCATTGCGCCAACGCAGCGGCAAGAAGCCCGGCGGGCAGAAGGACCATCCCGGTACCACCCGCGCCTTGGTCGACACCCCCGAGCACACGGTGATCGTGCCGTTGAGCGGGACTGCGCGTGTGGGCGTCCGCGGGCGGGGATCACCGCCGAGGTCCTGCCCGAGCGCTGCCAAGTGGCCGATCTGGTGGTCCGCCGCGAGGTCACCGAGTATCGCACCGTGGCCGGGGTTTGCGCCTGTGGGCAGGTCCAGCACCAGCAGTTCCAAATTTAAGGCCATGATGTTATGAAGGACACTTCAGAGCTTACTGGAGAGTCCGATGGTAACTGGCCAAACGGCGGAGTTGCCGGCGCTGACGGCGGCGGTCCTGATCGAACGGATTCGCGCCACCTTTCGCGGATTGACCGACGTGCGCAAGGGCGGCAACAACCAGCGCTACACGCTGGAGGATGCCGCGCTCAGCGCGTTTGCCGTGTTCTTCACCCAGAGTCCGTCGTTTCTCGACTATCAGGTACGGATGCAGAAGGCGCGCGGACGCAACAACGCCACCGCGTTGTTCGGGGTGCATCGGATCCCCAGCGACCAGCAGATCCGCAACCTGCTCGACCCGGTGCCGGCGGCGCAGCTCGCGCCGCTGTTGATGGACACCGTTGACGGACTCTACCGGCTGGGCGAGTTGGAGACCCACCGGGCGTTCGCGGGCGGCTTTCTCCTCGCGCTGGACGGCACGGAATATTTTTCCTCGCAGGCGATTGGCTGTCCGAACTGCTCCACGCGCGCCCTCGCCAACGGCAAGACCCAGTACCATCATGTGGCGGTCACCCCGGTCTTGGTGGCCCCGGGCCAAGCGGCCGTGTTCCCGCTGCCCCCCGCGTTCGTCGCTCCGCAGGACGGCCACACCAAGCAGGACTGCGAGTTGGCCGCCAGTGCGCGGTGGCTACCCCGGTGGGCGCCGCGGATCGCCCCCTGGGGTATCACCTGTCTCGGGGACGACCTCTACTGCCACCAGCCCTTCTGCCAACAGGTCCTGGCGCAAGGCTGCCACTTTTTGTTTGTCTGTCTGCCCCAGTCCCATGCCACCCTCTACGAATGGCTGGCGGACTTCGAACGCAACGGCGCCGTGCCGACCTTGGTCACCACCCGTTGGACGGGCACCCAACGCCTTACCGATACCTATCGCTATGTCCAGCATCTGCCGCTGCGCGACAGCGACGATACCCTCTATGTCGACTGGTGCGAACTGACCACCACCGATGCCGCCGGCCGGGTGCTCTACCGCAACGCTTGGGCAACATCGCACACGGTCACTGCCGAGAACGTCGTCGCCGCGGTTGCGGCAGGCCGCAGCCGCTGGAAGATCGAAAACGAAAACAATAATACCCTCAAGACCAAAGGCTACCACTTCGAACACAACTACGGTCATGGCCGGCAACACCTGTCAGCGGTGCTGGCGACCTTGATTCTCCTCGCTTACCTGGTGCACACGGTGCTCGACCGCTTGGACCAACGCTACCGCGCCGTCCGCGCCCAGTTGCCCTCGCGCCAGACGTTCTTCGAACACCTGCGAGCGCTCGTTCAGTACCTCCCCTTCGACTCCTGGGATCAGCTGTTCGACTTCATGCTCGACGGCCTGCAACCCGCTCCGCGCGAAACTCGGGGGCGGCCAAACACGGGGTAGGGTCAAATTTGGAATTGCTGGTCCAGCGCAGCGCCTTTCCCGCCGCCGTCACCGCCCCGGTCCAGTACGGACCTGGGGTGTCGGCACTGGCGGTGTACCTGACCCAATACCATCAGTTGCCCTTGCAGCGCACCGCCGAGGTGCTGCGCACGGTGGCCGGGATCGCGCTGTCGCCCGCCACCATCTACACCATGGTGCGCGACGCCGCGCAGCGGCTTGACCGCCCCGGTGGCGGCGATCGGCGAGGCGCTGGTGCAGGTGGCGGTGGCGCACGCCGACGAAACCGGGCTGCGCGTGGCCGGTAAACTGCATTGGCTGCATGTGCTGTGCACCGCCACGCTCACCGTCTACTTTGTCCATGCCAAGCGCGGGCGCGAGGCCCTGGCGGCCTTCGGCCTACTGGCGTGCTTCCGCGGCATCCTCGTGCATGACCACTGGGCGGCCTACGCGACTTACCCCTGCGAGCATGCCTTCTGCAATGCCCACCATCTGCGTGAACTGGTGGCCATCGCCGAGCAGTTCCCGCAGTTGAACTGGCCCCAGCGGATGATCGCGCTCCTGTGCGAGGCGAAGGCCGCCGCCGCGCACGGCCCGCGACGCCGGGCTCGCCGCCGTGCCCGACGCCACGCTGGCGGAGTGTTCGCCAACGCTACACCGACGATCCTCGACCAGGGCGAACGCCGCCATCCCCGCCGCGACCCGCCCCCCGGGACCCGCCGACGCGTCAAGCAGACGCCCGCCTACAACCTCATCGCCCGCCTGCGCGAGCACCGCGACGACGTTCTGCGCTTCATCGCCGACCTGCGGGTGCCGTTCGACAACAACCAGGCCGAACGCGATATCCGCATGCCCAAGCTCAAGCAGAAGGTCTCCGGCTGCTTCCGCTCCGCCGACGGCGCCACGGCCTTCGCCACCGTCCGCTCCTACCTCTCGACCTTACACAAGCAATCCATCGATACCTACCAAGCCTTGGTCATGACGTTCCAGGGCCACCCGCCGATGCCTCAGTTGGGGTAGCCCGGCTGGGGTACCTGAACAGTTACCATGGGTGGAGTTCCCTCCTGTCGACCTTGTATTGCTGCTTAGGCCGCGCTGCCTCGGCGAGGGCATTCACCGCCACTGCGATGTACTCAGCCTCGATCATCGCTGAATCCTCTACCACGCAACCGACTTCGATGACGAACCTCAGGTGAAAAGGGTCCTGGTAGCTCTTTAATCGCCTGCGAGCCAGTGTTTAACCAGAAGGGTGTTCTGGTATTCCCGGTCCTTTTCAGGCTTCTTGGCCTGACTGCTTTCCTTCCACAGCCCCTTGGAGGACTGCATCTTACTCTTAAGCCAGCGGGCAACGGCGGCTCTATCCTGCCCCTGCCAACGGCCTTGTTTCACAGCCCCAATAAGGGCCGAGATCTCGGGCTGGTTTTTATCCGGCCGTTGGTCCAGAAATTCTTGGATCGACCGTTCCAGCGGGTCCATTGCCGCGAGTGCCACTTGTTTCTCCTCAGCCTGTCGTTGCGCTTCGGCGGCGGCCTGTGCCTCGCGGACCTGGCCCTCCTGCCGCCGCAGCTCCTCGGCCTCGCGCTCAAGGTCGCGGCGCATGGCACCGTAGCCAACCGCCGTCTTGGCGCCGAAGCCAAGCCAGTCGAAGGCGTGGGTGAAGGCGGCCTCAAGCAGCGTTTTCCAGGTGGCGCCGTCCGCAAGGTCCGGGGCGAGGCGCGCGAGGAAGGGCCGGTCAGAGATCACGTGGAAGGTGAACCCGGAGCCGGGGGGTACCGTCAGGAAACTAATCGGATTGGGCTGGCCGGACTCGTGGGGGGAGATGCTGCCGGCATAGGGTCGCTCCTGATAGTAGTGGCTCTGGTGTGGGGTCATGATCTCGACCTGGAGGCTGTCGCCTGCAATCTGCGGGATCACGTCCCAGAAGCAGAGGGCGCCGCGCACGTGGTCGGACTCGCCCTCCGGTGTCTCACGCCCGAAGAGCACGTCGATCATGGAGAGCATGATGGGTTGCTTGTGGGAATCGAGGACGGGCTTGCCATTCACGCGCAGCGGGAACCGCGGCGCCATGCTCCACCCTTGCGGGTCTCCCCAGTCGCCGCTCGCGAGCTCCCTAGCCGCTTGGCGCAGGACACCCTTGACGCCGCTGCCGGGCAGATAGGGCAAGCCGTAGGGGTTCAGGAAGGCGAAGCCGTTTTCCAGTGGGTGCTCATTTCCGAGGCCCGTCGTGAAGGGGGCAGTGGCGAGGGCTTCGAGGCGTAGCAGACCGTCCGACGCCACCGTTTGCGCGAGGGCCGACTGTCGCTTGGCGAGCGACGCCATCAGCGCCTGATCCTGCTTCCTGAGCGCCTTAATGTGGGTCCATGCCGTCCGGGCCGCGAAGTCGTTCTTGTCCCACAATCCGGGCAAAGGCCTGACCCGGCGTCTGCGAAGCTGCTCAATGGCAACCTCCATCCCCTGCCGGAGCAGTTCCGCAACCTCCTGTCCCTCGCGGCTTTTCGCCTCCGCGCGCTTGCGCACGTCCGCTTCCTGATCTTGCCGAGTCGTCCAGATGGGAAGGAGGAGCCCAAAACGCAGCCCCGGCGAGGCTTCCTTGAAGTCGAGCCCCAGATAGGACGGTACAGCAGCGGTTGGCATGGCGTGCTCCTTTGATTACCCGACACGCGCGGCAGCCATCTGGCGCATCCAACGCAGCCAGGCGAATGCCTCGGTGGTGACGGCTTGATAATCGCTCGGGTTCGCGGCCATGAGGGACTCCATGAAGGGCTCGAAGTGTGCGTTCGGGAAGCGCTGGGGAAATCTTCCCCTTAGCCAGTTGCGCAGCTGCTCGGCTACCGCCTCGTTCGCGCCGTCCTTTTCGTGGCAATAGGCGAGGACCTGCATGAGTCCGCTATTCATGATCAACGCCGGCAGACCCTTGGCGATGTTAACGTGCTCCTTGGTGTAGGCGGCGCACTTCTCCCAGGTATCCTGGGCCCTTTGTTGCTCCAACGTGGCCATGCTCAGACCTCCACTACCTTGGCGACGACCAGACCCCGGCCCGTGGTCGCATCGCCGCCGATCTGCAGCAGCCTGCCGTCGATGACATTCTTGATCTTGAGGAGCACGCCCATCGCATCCTCCCACTCGGCCTTTTCGTCCTTTTTTTTCCCCGTGCGGGTCTGGCTGGCCAGCATGGGGGCCACGAGCAGGGATTCAGGCGGCAGGTTCTCCGTATAGAAGAGGCCGCCGTCGTCCGCGGTCCCGGTCTCGGAGTTGATGCGCACATGCGGCTCCACCAGCATGGCGTTCTGGGCGAAGTAAGCGAAATCGGTGTCGGAGAGGACGACCAGATCCGTCTTGAGCTTGTCCCGGAAGTAGGCGTAGGCGGCATCTCCGGGCAGCGTCTTGGCGGCAAGATCCGTTGAAACCGATGGCAATTGCTGGGACACCCTGGCCTGATATTCGAATGCCTCCAGGTGCAGGTTGTCGCCGCTCAGCAGGGCCGGATTGGCGACCAGGCAATGGCCTTCGTCGACGACAAGAACCGGCCAGTCGACCGCGATACCGATTAGCCCCAGCAGCCTGTGCGCCTGCGATAGGGCCTGCGGACAGGTGGCGTAGACGTAGCCGCCCTTAAGGCTGCGTACCGGAAGTAGCACGAGCTGGGCGTCGCCAAAGCTAACGGCGCCGGCGTGAAGCTCGCTCGCGCCGGCGTCTGGGCCAAACAAGGCGTCGATGAGGCCCTTGGCCCCTCCAAGCGCCTCGAAGCCGTGCCGAACCGCCCCCTTGATGCCGGAGCCCGCAAAGCAGGGATGCCCGGTATGGCGCTCGCGCTGGATGGGGTTGTCGATGAGGCCGACGGCCTGACTCGCCCCCATGTGGACCGGGCTCACAGCATAGAGAAAGACAGCGGCGTGCTTCTCGAACATGATGGCTCCTTCATTCGGTTTCTTCGAAAACGACGATGCGCAGGCGCTCGGTAGCGGCCGTGGCCAGTCGCGTGTCGTTGGTCCAAAGCTCTTCGCAGCCGGAACGGATCGCGGCGGCAAGGTGCAAGGCTTCGGGGGTCTTGAGTCCCTGCCGTGCGCGCAGCTCGGTGGCGAGACCGAACACGGTTCGATCAATGGGGACCTGTCGGCAAACTGGCAGGCCGAAGAAGGCGTCGTAGCGGGCAAGCAGGTCCTGATCCTGTTGGCGCAGGGGCACCACCCGGCACTCCAGGCGGGTCAGGTCGGAGACCACCGGGATGGGCCTGGCGCCCGCCGCGGGAAACAGCGCCGCTTCCACCCGCGGCCCCAGCGTCGAGTGCCGCTCAAGGTAGTAGATCACCATGCAGGAATCGAGATAGACAGCGCGCATGGTTAGTCCCAGGCGGCCCGTTCTTCCTCAATCTGGCGATCAATCTCTTTCTTGGTCCGACTGCCCGGTGGCTGCTGCCGCAGCCAGGCGTTGAGCTCGGTCAGAGAGGGGAAGGTACCCTCGGGTGAGGCCGACTCCGGGAAGAGGACGATGACCTCCACGTCCGCCTCCGGCACATCGGGAGGCAGGTTTACGACCAAGGGCCGATCGGGTGTGACGTGGGCCTTAATACGGTGGGCTCGCATGACGTATCTCCGATCAGGGATGGGACCAGGCCGCGATGCAAACGCGGTTGAAACCTTCGGCCCGTCGCTGCGGATCTTCGCAGGGGTCGCTCCAGAGACCGAGTCCGGCAACCTTGCGGAGGGCCTCGGGCGTGCTCTCAAGCGCCTCGATCCAGTAGACGCTCCCCGTGGGCACGGCGCGCTGGGCCTGTTTGGGCTGCCACCTTGCGAGGTCCCATCCAGAAACGGTCTCAGCCCTGGGCACGGCGGCGCAGACTAGAAGACCTCGCACGCCGTGCAGATCGAAGCGGAGCGACCCGTCCGCCGCCTGACTGGTCCCAGTCGGCAGTCAGCCCGCTCCCGGACCATGACCCGCGGCGAGGGTCGTCGCGAAGAGGCCAGGGGTGGTGAGCACCAGACGACACCGCCCGGCCGCGGCGATGGCCCCATAGTCGGTCTCGGGCGGCCGGTAATCGACGACATGGATCGCGGCGGCGCGGCCATCGCCGCCAAGCCGCAGCGTCCCGCTGGACGGTGGCTCGGCGCCAGTGATGGAGACGAGAAATCCGACATCGAATCCGTTCTCCTCGCCATGCTCGCGCTTGCGCATCGCGACGGCCTGCACTGAGAAGAGTCGCCCGTCGGAGGCGCGCCGCGTCCAGCCCGACCCCGATTCGCGGATCCATGGCCCAAAGCTTCCCGGACTCGACAAGGTCGGAGGACCTTGGCGTCTCTCCAGCCAGGTACTGGCGCCAGGCCGCCTCCGTCAGCCAATAGCCGCCGGTGGGTTTGGTACGCCGCGACTGGCGCAGCACGGGCAGCAACGGCAACGGATAGGAGCAGGCAAGCCGGGTTCCGCCCTCAGCCAAGGTGGGGCTGAGGGTGCGCACGTCGAGCACGCCGGCGTCGGCCTCGCCAATCACTAGTACCGTCGCGCTCAAATCTCGCTAACGACGCGAAGTATGCGCTGTAAGATACCGAACGATCAGAGAGCATGAGGTCGTTCGGCATGGCGCGCACCCGGTACCGCATCAACCTGTTGAAGTCCGAGCGCGAGGAGTTGGAGCGGCTGATCCGCGGGCAAAGCACACCGCAGCAGGTGGCGAGGCGAGCGCGCATCGTCTGGTTGGCCAACGGCGAAGCCTGGACGAATCGAGCGATTGCCGAGGAGCTCGGAATCTTTAAGGCGGACGTGACCATTTGGACGAAGCGCTGGATCGAGCGGGCGATGGAGCCGGTGGCCGATCGGCTCGGCGACCGGCCGCGCTGCGGGCGCCCGGACATGATCGCCCCCGAGCAATGGTGTCGGATCGTAGCCCTGGCGTGCGAACCGCCCGCGCAATACGATCGGCCGATCACGCATTGGACGAGCCGCGAGTTGGCGCAGGAGGCGATCGCCCAGGGTATCGTCGAGAGCCTTTCGCCGGGGCATCTGCGCAAAGTGCTAAAAAAAAGACGCTCCAACCCCACCGCAGCCGCTACTGGTTGAACGCCAAGGCGGACGCGCGCAAAGAGGAGCGTATCGCCGACATCTGCGACGTGTATCGGGAGTGCGCGCTGCGGAACGACGAGATCGCCTTCTCGGTCGACGAGATCACGGGGATTCAGGCCCTGGAGCGGATCGCCCCCGACCTGCCGCTGGCGCCGGGCAAACCGCTCGCGCGGGAGTTCGAGTACGCGCGCCACGGGACCCAGACCATGATCGCGGCACTGCGCATTGCGATGGGATCGGTGTATGCGCACTGCGGCGACACCCGCACGGAGGAGGACTTCGCCCGCTTTATCGAGGACTTGATCGGGCGCCACCCTGGCTATCGGGTCTACCATATCGTGCTCGACCAGCTCAACACGCACAAATCCGAGTCGCTGGTGCGACTCGCCGCACAACTGAGCGATGTGGAGATCGACCTGGGCGTGAAAGGACACAGCGGCATCCTCAAGTCGATGGAAACCCGCGAGGAATTCCTATGCCAAGACGACCATCGACTGGTGTTTCACTACACCCCTCGGCATGCCTCGTGGATGAACCAGATCGAGATTTGGTTCGGAATCCTGACCCGTAAGGTGATTCGGCGCGGGGACTTTCGCTCCACGGACGACTTGCGGGCGAAACTCCTTGCCTTCGTCGATTACTTCAACGCGACGATGGCCAAGCCCTTCCGGTGGACCTACCAAGGCAAACCGTTGGTCGCATGATGTTAGCGACATTTTGGCACCGCGGTACTAGGTCTGCAGGCGGCGCGATGAGCACCTCGACCTGTTGATCCTCGGTCCTGCGCGCCAGGTGGAAGGCGGTCACGGCGAAATCGCCCGGGTTGTCCGGCGTTCCGAGTTGTGGATGGGTCAGCGTGCCTTGCGCGAACTCGGCAAGGTCGACCCCGTCATCGGCGAGGATGCGCGAGCGCAGGGCCCCCGCCGCCACCGATGGCCAGGGCGGAACCAGCGATTCACCGTAGCTGCCGGGGTCGCCAAAGAGCTTGTTGCCGCGCAGGAAGAGCACGTCTAGCGGTTCCAGGAAACGGTAGCCGGTCATGTCGTCGTCCCTCCGTCCAATTGCGATCGCAGGCGGACAACCGCGCTCGCCAATTTTGGGAGATCCTGCTCGACAACGCTCCAGACCACCTCCGCATCCACGGCCAGGTAGCCGTGGGTGAGTACATTGCGGAATCCGGCGATCTCCCGCCAGGGGATCGTGGGCTCGCTGTCCTTGAGCGCGTCGCTTAGCCGTTGGCTGGACTCGGCCAAGGTTTGTAGGTTGCGCATCACCGCATCCTGGACCATGAGGGATCCGAAAAAGACACCCCGTTCGCCCCGTGTGTACCCCCGGACGCGGTCGATGCACTCTGCGATGTGCGTCAGAAGAACGCGGTCTGAATCTGATGTCGGCGTCATAGCGGCTGGGCCTCCCGCAAGACCCGGTCGCGTAGCGCCGGGTGCAGCCCCCCTTCCGTGACGACGTCCACCCTGCGATTTAGGAGGTCCTGCACGTCCATGAGCAATCCGCCGAGGGCGAGCCCGCTCTTTCCCCGTGGCAGGGAGACCAAGAGGTCCACGTCGCTGTCGGTATTGGCGTCGTCGCGCGCCATAGAGCCGAAGATCCGGACGCGCTCGATCCCGTAGCGAGCAGCGATCTCCCGGATTTCCGCACGGTGGCTTTCGATCAAAGGATGCATGGCATTCCCCTTACGGTGTCTCAGGACTGCGTCCTTCTCGGGCCAGGAATTCGGCTACGGTGAGAAAGTTCTGGAGCCAGTCAAGGCCGCTTTTGGGCTGTGCGGCGGCGAGCACCGCGAGCCGATCAGCGACGCTTCGCGCTTGGCCCTTGCCTTGATCGCCGGCCTGGCGGGCAAGCTGATAGGCAAGGAGCGCGGTCAGTATCTCCGGTTTGCCCTCGGGGTCCGGTAGATCGGTCAGCCATTCCAGGGTGTTGTAGACAGCACGCCGCGAGGTATCGGCATCGGCGAGGAAGGCCCGGAGATCGCCCAAGAGTGCCAGTGGCTCCCCCCATTCCGCCGCAAGATTCAGGGAGCCGCCAGAGCGCTTGACGATGGTGATGTGAAAGGCGTCGCGATCGACCATTGCGCCGTCTTTCCCGAGTCTGCGATAGCCCTTGGCCCGCTTCTCGGCCGCGCGCAGCTCACTTAGAACGGCACCGAGCGGGGCCTGGTGGTGAGCGACCACGGCACCGCAGCTCGCCGTGGCATTGCGGCCCATCATGCGCATGAGCTGGAGCCGCCGCTGCCCGTCCCGACGGCTCTCGAGCAGGGCGAAGCCGTTATCGAGCCTCAGCCGGGCGCCATCCACCTCCGACTCGGCACCGGTGCCGGAATAGGCCTGGCGCAGGCGCTGCATGGCGGGCAACAGATCCGCCACCGGGAGCATGGCGAGTACATCGTCTCCACCAGCGTAGATGACACGGCCCAGGTGCTCCTCTTCCACCACATGACGGACGACCGTCTGGGAGAAGTCGTTGAGGGCACCCGAGATCGCCAGGTGACGGTTGGGCGAAATGGGGCGTTTCTGCTGGCCGTAGCGACGGAGCGTCTCTTGTTTGGCGGCGCGCTCGTCGAAGCCCTTCTGTACCTGAGGGTGGAAGCTTTCCCGGTAGGGGATGGCCGTTCTTTCGTCTCCCGAGAGGATCGCGCCCATGTGGTCGCCATCCATCATCAGGAGGGCGTAATAGGTCTCCAGCCGGATCTCCTCCTCGCCCTCGCGTCCTCTGGCGAGGGTCCGGCGCATCAGCCGCCTTGCTTGCTCGTAGGTAGAATCGTCCTCGGCGTCGCGCGCGGCCTCCAGCAGGCCGGGGATGAGCTTGGCGTCCTTGAGTGCCGATTTCGCCCCGTGCTTGCGCATCAGCTTGCGCGGCAGGGCGACGCTATCCGCCCCCTTGACGGCGTCCGCAAACCCGTCGGCTGTGAGACCGCCGTGCTCCAGCCAGCGGTCGATCTGGCTCGCCAGGGCCATGGTGTGGGTCGAGACCACGAAGCGGGCGGCTGCCTTCCTTTCCGAGCCCAACGCGTCTGCCACCTCTTCGGCGAAGAGGGTCGGCCACAGGCGCTTGAGAGCCGGCAGTGCGCCCAGGTGCTCGCCCTTCTTGGCCGCGACCTTGGCCCACAGCGTATCCGTCTGCTGTCGGTAGGAGCGGTCGAGCTGGTTCGGATCTGTCGTCAACCACTCGGTCTCGCCCGTGAGGGAGCAGCGCCAGCCTTGCTGCCGCGTCTGGTCGAAGGCGCGCACGGTCTTGGCGGCCGCGAGGACCCGTTCGGCTAGGTCGTAGACCGCCGGGTAGAGGACACCGGGATTGGGTGCGAAGAAGACGAGCTCCTTGCCGTCGTCGGTGCGCAGCTTGGTCTCCTGTGCCAGCACCTTCCAGGCGTCGGAATCCAGGAAGCCGCAGGCATTTCCGCCGTCAGCACCGAAGAACGGACCCATGGCGGCAGACAGTGCGCTCACGTCGAGGTCGGTCTGTTTCGCCTCGTTGCGTGGGCGGATCAGCGAGAACGGCACGGCCGCCCAATGCACCTCCGGGAAGCCGTCGAGCTGCTCGCGCATCTGCCGATAGGCGTGGACGGATTCGTCGCGGGGCGCATCCTTCCCTTTGAGACCGGCTGTTTCGAGGAGTCGGTCCACCACCGTCTGCCCCTGTCCCTGCAGCCAGGCGCGCACGGCGGTGGCGACCTCCTCGGCGATGTCCCGCGCCCGGCTCGCCGGGACGACGGCGACGCAGCGGTTGGGCAACGCGGCGGAAAACAGGGGGCTGGCGTCGCTGCGATCCCTCATCCAATCGCAGTCGGCGAACAGCTCGGCGGGGAGACCCATCTCGTCGCGCAGCCAGAGGTCCACCTGCGGGATGCCGCGCAGGCGTGGGAACAGGATTGCGTCCGGCCCGAGGGCCTGGCACAGGGGCCGCATCGCCTCCCAGCTCAATCGCGAGAGCAGGTGCGATCCCGCCCAGAGGTCGGAGGTGGTCCGTGCCGCCGCAATGAAGCCCTGCACCGGGCCGATGGACAAGGCCAGGAGCGCGGCCTCACGCTGGGGATCGGTCGCGAAGGCCCCGGCGAAGGCGGAAACCAGGTCCAGATGGTCCCAGATGCTGTGATCGGGGACGCGGGTGTCGGCGGGCAGCAGACGCCAAAGCTCGCCGAGCTTGCCGAAATCCTCCTCCTCGCGAAGCTCCGGGCCGAAGCGCCAGAAGGCGAGCAGGGTCTTGCGTAGATCCTGCGCCGTCTCGTCCTTCGCCCCCAACGCCGCCAGCAGATTCGAGAAATGGTCCAGACTGCGCCCCTTGATATCGGGGATGTCGGTCTCCGAGAGACCTCCTGGCAGCTTGTATTGCTCGCCGGTCAAGGGGTGGATTAGGACGGACTCTTTCGTCCAGCGCACTTGTGCCCAATCGGCGACCTTGAGCGTGTGCTGCTTGCCTGACTTGGTGGAAACAAAGATCTCCTCCATCGGCCACTGGGGGCGGTCGGCGGCGGCGGCCCACCAATCCGCTCGCTGGACGTGCCGGTAGATCTCGAAAGGCAGGCCGCGCTTGAACACGAGTGCGGACATTGACCCTTCTTCGTCCGGACCGACCGTCTCAGGAGGCGCCTCTCCCAGGCCCAGCAGTCGGGTCAGGACGCGCGAGGTCCCTCCCTCATGTCCCCCCGGGTCGCGCAGCAGCACCAGCGCCTTTTCCGCCGGGTCATGGATGCGCGCGGCGAGCTTGACTTGCCAGATGAGGTCCTTGCTCACGGCTTACTCCGGAATTCTCGTCAGGTGTCGTGAGGGTGCATCGAGGAAGGCATGGACACGCTGCCAAACTCCTTCGATGGCCGCCCGATCGGGATGGAAATCGGCGGGCGGCAGACAGGGGACGTGGAAGATCACACCGACGAGCTTCTTCGGCTCACCCGGCGCAGGGCGGACTTTGAAGCGCAGGCTGTTGGGCAGACGACCCTGGCGCCAGTCCCTGACGTTGTGCTTCGTGACGGGGTGACTGAGCCAGTGGCGATCCTCTGGGCGGGGGGCGTTGTTGCCCGTCCCGAACGGAAACTGAGTGCGGAGCCCGATCTTGATGATTGCCAGCTCGCGCATCATCGATTTCCAGTCGTCGAAAGCATCCGTGCGCCAGATCAGGGGGCCCTGTTGGTCCTGACCCACGGCGTGGGGCCAGTCCAGGGCAAGGGCCTGGCGCCAGTCGCGCAGCGGCGGACCATTAGCGAACCCCAGCGAACCGTTGACTGGCTCGAGCGAGAACGACCCCCATCCATTACGGCTGCGACCACCGATGGTGCCGTAATCGCCGATCCAACTCAGCGCCCGCTCGATGCGGGGTGCGTTCTCTTCGCATAGAGCCCTGAGCCCCGGATTGCCGTGGGTAGTAGGATGAGCAATCGACAGATTCGCTACCTCTGCGGCCTGAATAGCGGCATTGGCTTTGAGTGCCGTCGCCCCGCCGCGAAATGTCAAGGGTCCATAGCCCAGATACAGTTGCGAACCCACGGGAACGGGTTGCCCACCGTGATTCGTCACCTCTCGGTGAGTCACCTTGGGGTCCCCCGGTGGCCACGGCTCCAACTTGCCGCTGGACCAGCGATCTAAGCGCAGCCGCACCAGGCTCTTGCAGTAATCCGAGACCTCGCGAGTGCCCTCCCGGTGCGACAACCAAGCGTTGCCGAACAGCAAACCCTCTTCGCGGCGCATGATCGCCAAGTTCACCTGGAACTTATGATCGGCGGCATAGGCCACCCGCCACCACTGCCGCAGCAGGGCCTTGAAGGGCGGGGTTCGCCATTGGCCGTCCTGCTCGGCGTTGCCGAGGAAGGCGGGGGTCGTGAACTGGACCTGGTACTGGAGCTTGATCATGGCCTGGACTCCTCAGGTCCGCTTATCCTCGTTCGGCATCCATATCGTATCGGCCGCCGAACCCGTGGTCACGCGCTGATCTTGGGACTTGCGGCATGCGTACAGATGGCCCCAGCGCCGTCGCACATCGGCCAGGACTGGGGTGCCACAATGGCTTCGGCCCCGCAGTTTGGCACGACCTAAAGAGACCGACTTGGTCATCGTCACAGATACCCCTCCCCGACGATGGCGATGCGGTCGGGATCGATGGCGAGCCCGAAGCGCGCGGGTCGTCCCCCTTCGACGGCACCTCGCGTTTGGCATCTGCCACCGGGAGTCGAGCGCGCTCGGCGAACTTGCCCAAGTCTTGCTGGTAGGCCGAGAACGCAACCCGGCAGGTGGCATCGTGGAGCTTCTTATCATCCATTGCGTGGGATCCCGTTCTAATGGTTATCCGCAGGGGCGGCCGGCACCAACGTTGCCCAGGGTGCTGATGCTCTGGCCAGCGGCCACAGGCCGGATAGTGGCATGGCGGACCCCAGCCGGGGGCAGACGAAAAGCTTGTCGTTGCAAAATGCCCGTCGCATCAGGGCGCACCGGCACAGTGGTCCGGGGGGACCAACCGGTAGGCGCCAAGCCCAAAGGCCGTTCCCTTGCCCAGGTGGGTCCACTGACCAACCCAGAGGGCCGGCCAGAGTGCCGGTAAGGTGGGACCATGGATGGTCAGCTCGCCGAGCAGGCCGCCCAGTTGCATGAGGCTGCCCTGGCGGGAGGAGTAGCGTGTCCAGTCATGCCAGCGCAGGCGGCAGTCCTGGAGGGCGAGGCCATCCAGCAGGGCCGCGGCTCGGGACTGCTCGAAGGTCTCGGGGTGGCCGCCATAGAGGGTGACGAGGCGCTGGAGGCGGCTATAGAGGTGCCTCAGCAGGTCGTCCAGGGTGAAGCCGCGGGGGGCGATGAAGTGGCCGTCGCGCTTGACGCGCAGGGGAGTCAGCAGGCGAAGCCGGGCGGCCCCCGGGGCGGGCGGGGGTGGAGGGATCAGAGGGGTCGCTGGCCGCTTATGGTACTCACCGCTCCCAGCGGTGTAGACCGGAACCCATGCGCCAGACCCGGGGACGGTCTCGCGTTGCACGGCGTTCAGGGCGAAGCGGCCATGGTCGCGGCCGATCCCCTGCTGGCCCGCATTGCCGAGGGCGTGGATGAGATAAGGGACCTGGGCGTTCGCGGCCCCGATCAGGGTGATGCCCAGCTCGAGGTTGTCGCCGGTCGGATAGCGCCGCGGCATCCGGGGGTCGAGGTCGAGCACATAGGGGTGTGCGACCGCAGTGAACCCGGTGAGGTCCTGACCGGGCGGGGGCGGGGTCTCGAAGAGGAGCGAGTAGACGCAGGTGTGGGTCAGCAGACACCCGGCACAGGTGGGCTGACGGGTGACGCAGGCGGTGCGGCGCAGTCCATGGCCGAGCAGGCCGCGCCAGGCAGAACCGGCGTATTCGGGCAGTTCAATGGGGTCCAGAGCGCGCAGCTGGAAGCGGAAGCGCGCGAGCGCTGGGAAGCGATCGGGGCTCGTAGAGATCCGGATGATCGTCCACGCCCATGTCAGTCCTCCGTCTGTGCGGTCCATATCACCCCTGGCCAGGTGCGCATCGCCTTTGCAGGCTCACCGTCCAACTCTGGGTAAGCTCCCCGTGTATCGAGCCGGATAATAGCCCGAGTATCCCGGCCTCCGCTAGGGCTATTGTCTACGAGATCCAGGATGGGACCAAGGCGCTGAATGGGTCTTGGTCCTATTGGTGTTCAGTGGTCGACCGCGGGACACTTGGAGAAGGCTGGCCGGGCGGCTCGGGGTCCGGGTCGGCGTCCGGGATGCAGCGGGGGTCGACCTCGTCCTCGTCCATGAGGATGCGGCGACCATCGCCGTCCAGGTCGTCGAACTGACCGCTGCGGGCGGCCCAGAAGAGGACGGCGACCGCCGCCAGGCCCAGGATGATCATGCCGGGGATCAGGCCGTAGATGACTTCCATTGTGAATTCTCTCTGTCTTGAAAGTGGCGCCCCGCCGGGATTACCAAGGTAGAGTTTGCGATGGGCATCGCTCTCGCTCTGCCCATCCTACCCGACTCGGTTTTGAAGCTGGCATCCTGCCGGAAGGATGAGGGAAGACCCGATAGGATGGGCAATACGAGAACGATGCCATCATCACAGGGCTAGCCATCGTGACGTTTAGATGGGCATCGCGCTCGCTCTGCTCGTCCGGGCTATTCGTGGACATCTGCCCTCCGGGATTGAAGAGTCCGCGGATGCGGGCCGAGTTGCCGATGACCGCGAGGGAGCTGAGGGGCATGGAGACGGCGGCGATCAGGGGGGTGACGAGGGCGGCCATGGCGAGCGGCACCATGATGAGATTGTAGACGATGGAGATGCCGATGTTCTGGCGGATGGTCTTAGGGTCCGGCGGGACAGGTCGGCGGCCTCGACCACCCGGGCCAGCTCGGCGGACATCAGGACGATGTCGGCGCTGGCGATGGAGACGTCGGTGCCGCTGCCCATGGCGATGCCCACGTCGGCCCGCACCAGGGCGGGGGCGTCGTTGACCCCGTCGCCCACCATGGCGACCCGCTGCCTGCCGCCTGGAGGTCGGCGATGACCCGGTCCTTGGCCTCCGGCAGGACCTCGGCGATGACCTCGATCCCGCCCAGGGCGGCGGCGATGCGCTCGGCGGTCGCGCGCCGGTCCCCGGTGAGCAGGGTGACGCGGATGCCCTGGGCGCGCATGCCGGGCGATGACCGCCGCGGCTCCCGGACGCAGGCGATCCTCGGTGGCCAGGACCAGGGTTCCCTGACCCTCGAGCGCGGCAGTAGATCAGGCCGGCATCGGCGGGCGTCATCCGGGTCGGCCGGCACACGGGCTCGACGCCGTTGCGGGCCAGCCACTCGGCGGTGCCGACGACGACCTGGCCGCCGTCCACCTGCCCGCGGATACCCTGGCCAGGGACGACGTCCACCGCCTCCACCCGGATGCCCGTCCAGGCCGATGCCGAGCCGGGTACAGAGGTCAAGTACCGCCGGCCGCCGCGGGTGTTCCGAGAGGCGCTCCAGGGCGCCGACCCGGCGCAGCAGGTCCCGCTGCCCCGGGTCCAGGGCTGCCGGCGCGGACCCCAGTCCCTGCCAGGCGGCGGCGCCGAACCGCCAGCCGGTGACCTCCGGCCGGCCGTCGGTGAGGGTGCCGGTCTTGTCGAAGACGAAGTGGTCGATGGACGACAGGCTCTCCAGCACGGCGCCGTTCTTGACCAGGATGCCATGGCGCGGCGCCCAGCCCGGAGGCCACGGCAATGGCCATGGGGGTGGCCATGCCGAAGGCGCAGGGACAGGTGATGATGAGGACCGCGGTGCCGGCCATGAGGGCGATCTCGATCCCGGTCCCCACCCAGAAGAGGAAGGTCAGGGTCCCCAGGGTGAGGGTGACGGCGACGAACCAGGGGACGATGCGATCGGCGATGCATTGGATGGGGGCGTTGCTCGCCTGGGCGTCCTCCACCAGGCGGATGATGCGCCCCAGGGCGGTGTCGCGCAGCAGGCCGTCGACCTGGACCTGGAGCGACCCCGGCGCCATTGAGGGTGCCGGCACAGACCCCCATCCCCCGCCTGCTTGCGCACCGGCGCCGACTCGCCGGTGAGCATGGACTCGTCCACCTCGCTCAGGCCCTCCGGCCAGGTCGCCGTCCACCGGCACCTTCTCGCCGGGCCGCACCAGGACCAGTTCACCGGGCTGACGGCACGGATCGGGACCACGGACCTCGTCGCCGTCGCGCAAGACAGGTGGCGACCTTGGGTTGGAGATCGAGCAGGCGTTGGGTGGAGGCCACCGCCTCGCGCTTGGAGATCGGCACTCCAGGAAGCGCCCGACCAGGATCACGAACAGGAAGTTGACCACCGTGTCCCAGTAGACCTCGCCGATCCGGGTCCCGCTGACGGTGACATAGAGGGAATAGAGATAGGTGATGGAGACGCCGATGGCGATGGGCAGGTCCATGGTGAGGTGCCCGGAGCGCAGGCCCGTTCCAGGCCCCCTTATAGAAGGGATAGCCGGAGTAGAGGAGGGTGGGGGTGGCGATGGCGAAACCGATCCAGTGGAAGAGGCCGCGGAACTCGCCTTGGTCCGCCCCGCTGTAGAGGGCGATGGAGATCCACATCAGGTTCATCATGGCGAAGCCGGCGAAGGCCATGCGATAGAGGAGCGCGCCGGTCTGGCGCGCTGCAGGGCACCCTCGGCGGACCTCCGGGTCGAAAGGGACGGCGGCGTAGCCCATGTCCCCCAGCCGCCGCAGGATGCGGGAGAGCTTGAGGCGACCGTTGTCCCAGCGCGACCCGCAGCCGCCGGCCGGTGAGATTGACCCGCGCCTCGTCCACCCCGGGCAGGGTCTTGAGGCCCGTCTCGATCAGCCAGACGCAGGCGGCGCAGTGGATACCCTCCACCAGCAGGTTGATCTCCCGGTCGTCGCCCAGGGTGTCGACGAACTCCTCCTGGACCGCGTCGAGGTCGTAGAGGGCCAGTTCCTTGGGCGGCTCGGGGGGCGGCCCCAGGACCTCGCCCTCGGGGGTGCGGCGATAGAAGCCATCGAGACCGGCCGCATGGATGGCCTCGCAGACCGACTTGCACCCGGTGCAACAGAAGGCCCGCTCCTGACCCCGAACGACGGCCCGCGACCTCGGACCCAGGGGCCACGGGCAGGCCGCAATGGAAGCAGCGGGGGCGTGCCGGGCGCCGGGCTGGGGACCGGGTTCCGGATCGACGCCGGGACGGCGGCGCTGACGGAGGCCAGGATCACGCAGGACCGGGACCGCTCAGGGGCGGGCGACGTTGATGCGTCTGCCCGGTGGTGAACTCATCCTCGCCCTGGCGCACGGCGATCAGCCCGTCCCAGACGCCGAAGCGCGGGAAAGCCACCTGGACACTGTAGCGTCCCTGGCCCTCTTCGAGCATGGGGGCAGAAAAGTCCTGGGTCTTGTCCGACGGGCCGGTAGGCATAGAAGGTCACCGCATCCGGCGTCGACCGGCTGACCGGCCTTGTCCACCAGGACGAACCAGCACGGTAGCGGCTCGCCCTGCCTTCAGGTCGTCGGAAAGTCCGCGCGCAGGGTCCAGCCCGGGTCCTTGGCGAGGTGGGAGACCAGGGTCTTCTCGTAGTGCTGACCGCGGTCGTAGTAGTCGTCAATCACCAGCCCCGGATTGGTCGAGAAGGCCAGAAAGACCATGGTGAGATTGACGGCCAGGACGACGACGATCAGGCCGATCCACCCGAGGACCCAGGGGCTGCGCCAGGGCGAATTAGACCGGCTGGTCGGCTGTGCGGTTGCATGCATCGTGACTGATCTCCTGGTGCAGACGCGGCTACACCATCGATAAGCGATTAGCAATGGGTACTTGGGTTCGTCAGGGCCCATCAGTGGGCGTTGATCGAGGATCCGCTGACCGGGCTCGGCGAGGATGCGGTGAGGTCCGACCGGCGTCGATCGCCGGTCGAGCGCCTTGCGCGGCCGACGATCTAACGCCGCGGGCCGACGAAGATGCTGTCGCGCTCCGCGCTGACGACCTGGCCATTCGGCCGGGTCGCCTCGACCCGGAAGCG
Source organism: uncultured Gammaproteobacteria bacterium (assembly GCA_963733415.1). Lineage (GTDB taxonomy): Bacteria > Pseudomonadota > Gammaproteobacteria > Chromatiales > Chromatiaceae > Thiodictyon. Next base: position 168,877 of record CAVTDM010000012.1, read on the forward strand.
TGATCGACTCCCGCTCCTGGCTCAGGTTCTTCTTCGGCACCTTAACGAAGACCGTGGCGCGGTAGCACCGCCGCCATGCTTGGATCTGCACTGGCTCTTCGGCCCCGACTGACTTCAGACCTGCCGGCCCCGAGGCGCTGATCCGCACCGCCAGGTCCTCCGGCATCTTGTTCAGCATCTTGAGGGTGTATTTGTTCTGGATCGAGCCATCGCTCAAGGTCACGAACAGCGGCGCCCGCTCATGCAGGACCTTGAGCTCAATCGCGGCCAGGGAGGACAAACCGTAGAGGATGCCCGAGATGGCCAGCAGCAGGATGGCGGCAGTAGACCCAGACGCGCGGGCGCTTGCAGCATGGGCTTGGACTGGCTTACCCTCCAGTTCGTCCAGGGAGGCATAGCGGATCAGGCCCCGAGGGCGACCGACCTTGTCCATGACCGCATCGCAGGCGTCCAGGCAGAGGGCGCAGGTGATGCAGCCTTCCTGTTGACCCTCGCGGATATCGATCCCGGTGGGACAGACGGCCACGCACTGGTTGCAGTCCACGCAGTCACCGGTGGTGCGGTTCTCCTCCTTCTCGCCCTTCTTGACCCGGCCGCGCGGCTCACCGCGATCGAAGTCATAGGTCGGGCACGACGGTGGTCCGGTCGAGCATGACGCCCTGGATGCGGGCATAGGGGCAGAGCCAGAAACAGACCTGCTCGCGCAGCCAGCCCGCCAGCACCATAGGTGCCGACGGTGAAGAGCAGCCACGGTGATGTAGGCCACCGTTCCGGACTCGCCCGTGAAGAAGGCCCGCCACAGGCTTGGGGCATCGGTGAACCAGCGTGACAAAGCCGAAGCCGGTGACAAAGCCGATCAGGAGCCAGACGCAGATGCTTGGTCACCTTGATCCGGAACTTGGTGAAGTCCCAGGGTGCCTTGTCGAGCTTGCGGCGCTGCGGGCGGCTGGCCCTCCAGCTTCTCCTCGATCCAGGTGAAGACGTCGGTCCAGACCGTCTGGAAGCAGAAAATAGCCGCACCAGACCCGGCCCGCCAGGGCCGTGACGACGGCCAGCAGGATGGCGAAGAACAGCAGCAGCAGCGACAGCATCCAGAAATCCTGGGGCAGGATGGTCGCGCCAAAGATGTGGTACTGGCGGTTGGGGATATCCCACAGGACCGCCTGGCGGCCATCCCAGCGCAGATAGGGCCCAAGGAAAAAGAGGAGCCAGACCGAGGCGGTCAGCCACTTGATGGTGCGCCACTTGCCCCGCGATGCGCTTGGCGTGGATGGTCTCGCCGCCCGTATTGACGTGCCAATGCTCGGCCTCGGCGTAGAGGTCATCGACGGCCGCACTTTTTCGACTGTCTCGTTGCTCACTCGTGCTCACGGCCCATCTCCTGCAGGCGGTCGCCGACTGTCGTGGAGGACGGGCCGGTCTGCCGTGCGAACGCGAACTGATGAAGATACGCACTGGAAACGCAATCTAACGCCGCGGCCATCCTTCAGGACCATGCGTTTCGGCAATTGTCTGTGACAGATTTGCCGAGAGATTCCGGGCAGAAAAAAAGGGGGATACCGAATCCCCCCTTTTACCACCCTCTCAGCCGGATCGCCCGCTACTGCTTCTGGTTCTTGTGCGCCTCGGCGTCCTGCTTCATGAGGGCCCCCACCTTGAAACCCAGAAAGACGACGATGACGATGGCGATGATGACCATCAGGATCGACATCCAGACCACTGGGTCCCAATTCATCATGTTACTGAACACATTCATGGCGATTCCTCCGCTCTCGAGCAGGATGCCGACGGGCGACCCGAGGTACCAGCCGCCCGCCGCTCGTCTGGCCGGCACGGGTCTACTTGCCGCCGCCCAACTCGTGGACATAGACGACCAGCTTCTTGATCTCCTCGGGATCCAACTTGCGCCCCGCGGGTGTATCGGGGCCGAAGGCCGGCATGACCGCGTCGCGGGTGCCGGCCACGCCGGGCTGGTTAACACCATAGAGGATGGTGTGCTTGGCGCTCTCGTAGCCACCCGGCTCGAAGCGCCAGATACCATCGGTCAGGTTGGCGGCACCGACGGTGACGACCTCCCCGTTCGGCAACTCCGCCAGGACGCCGTTAGCCCCTCGCCATGACAGGCGGTGCAGCCCTTGGCCTTGAACAGGGCCCAGCCCTCCGCGCTCCCGCCTTGCCCGCCGGTCTCGTTCATCTGCACGACCCACTTGGCCAGGGTATCGACCTCGGCCGCGGTCAGGATCTTCTCATGGGCCGTCATGGCGCCCTTGCGCCCGTTGACGATGGACTCCTGGATCTTGGCCGGGAGCCGCCGTAGAGCCAGTCGTCATCGGCCAGGACCGGGTAGCCCGGGATTGCCCTCCCCGCCGCTGCCGTGGCAGGCGGAGCAATTGTCACCGAACAGCACCTTGGCGGAGGCCAGGGTGTACTGCTTCAGCCCGGGTCCGCGATGATCTGCTCGGCGGTCATGGCGGCGATTTGTTCCTCGAACTGGGCGCGCTTCGCCGTCATCTGCGCGACGCCCTCCTCGTACTCCTTGATCTGAGTCCAGCCCAGAACGCCCTTGGGTCGGCTGCTGACCGACCGGCCAGGAGGGGTAGAGGATCGTGTAGCCGACCACACCAGGCGATCGACGCCCAGAAGCCGATCATCCACCAACGCGGGGGCGGGTTCTTCAGTTCCCGCAGGTTGTCGTCCCAGATGTGCCCGGTATTGTTCTCACCGGGAAAGGGGTTATTTTCCGCCATCTTTTTCTCCGCTGACTCGTTGTCCTCTTCGAACGGGATGAATTTGCGCGCCTCGAGCCGCTCCCGGTTCTTGGGACGAAAGACCTGGAAGTAGGCCACCACCATCAGGACGAAGATGACGACGGTCAGGATCGTGCCGATCCAGTCGTTGGTCGTCATCGCCGCCCAATCGGTATGGAAATACTCGATCAGGCTATTCACGATAGACCTTGGACTCGTCCAGCTTGGCCATGGTCCCCAGCACCTGCAGGTAGGCCACCAGGGCGTCCAGCTCGGTCTTACCCTCGACCAGCTTGGGCGCGACCTCGATGTCGGCATCGGTATAGGGAACGCCGACCGTGCGCATGCCGCGCATATGGCGCTGCATGGTGGCGCCGTCCACATAGGCCTCATCCAGCCAGGGATAGGCCGGCATCACGGATTCCGGAACCAGGTCCTGGGGTCGGCGCAGATGCTGACGCTGCCACTCGTCGGAGTACTTGCCGCCCACGCGGGCCAGGTCCGGCCCGGTGCGCTTGGAGCCCCACTGCATGGGATGGTCGAACATCGACTCGGAGGCCAGGGAGTAATGGCCATAACGCTCCTTTTCGTCGCGGAAGGGGCGGATCATCTGCGAGTGGCAGAGGTAGCAGCCCTCGCGCTGATAGATGTCGCGCCCGGCCAGTTCCAGGGCGGTGTAGGGACGCATGCCGTCGCCCGCCTTCCAGTTCCAGACCTGCTTGCCGGCATCGTCCACGGTCACGATGGGCTCAGCCCCGGCCTTGGCCCAGACGATCTCCGGGAACAGGGGTTAGTACTCCCGAGACGGTTGTGTTCAAAGGTATTCTTCATAAAGAAGAGCGGCACGATCTCGACCAGACCGCCCACGGACAGGACGAGCGCGAGGAAGAAGAGCAGACCCCAGATATTGACCTCCATCCATTCCTGGAAGCTCTTGGGTTGACCTTTTGTTCAGCCATTTTCTCTTACCTCCTCAGATCAGGCCAGGCCGGGACGGTGCGGGCCTTCGCCAGACTGCCGGAAGCGGCGGACTTGCGAACGGTCATCAGCACGTTGAACAGCATGACGATGGCACCGAGCAGGAAGATCCCGCCGCCGACGGCGCGCATCGCGTAGTAGGGATGCATGGCATCCACGGACTCCACGAAGGTGTAGGCCAGGGTGCCGTACTCGTCATAGGCGCGCCACATCAGACCCTGCATGATGCCCGACACCCACATGGCGACGATGTAGACCACGGTGCCGATGGTCGCGGTCCAGAAGTGGAAGTTGACCAGCCGCTCGGAGTACATCTCGGTGTGGAAGAGCCGGGTCATCAGGTGGTAGATGGCGCCGATGGAGATGCCCGCCACCCAGCCCAGGGCACCGGAGTGCACATGGCCGATGGTCCAGTCGGTGTAGTGGGACAGGGCGTTGACGGTCTTCAGCGACATGACCGGACCCTCGAAGGTGGACATGGCATAGAAGGCCAGGGCCATGATCAGGAAGCGCAGCACATAGTCGGTACGCAGCCGGTCCCAGGCACCGGACAGGGTCATCATGCCGTTCACCGCGCCGCCCCAGGAGGGGATGATCATGGCGATGGAGACGGCGGCCCCCAGGGAACCGGTCCAGTCCGGCAGGGCGGTGTACTGCAGGTGGTGGGCACCGAGCCAGACATAGCCGAACATCAGGGCCCAGAAGTGGATGACCGAGAGGCGATAGGAGTAGACCGGGCGACCGGCCTGCTTGGGCACGAAGTAGTACATGATGCCGAGGAAGCCGGCGGTCAGGTAGAAACCCACCGCGTTGTGACCCCACCACCACTGGATCATGGCGTCCTGGACCCCGGAGAACAGGGAATAGGACTTGAACAACCCCACCGGGATCGCCATGCTGTTGACCACATGCAGATAGACGATCATCACCATCATGCCCAGGAAGAACCAGTTCGACACATAGATGTGCGAGGTCTTGCGGATCGCGATGGTCATGATGAAGTTGAAGGTGAACGCGAGCCAGACCACGGCGATCAGGATATCGATCGGCCACTCCAGCTCGGCGTACTCCTTGGATTGGGTCAGACCCAGCGGCAGGGTGATGACCGCCAGCACGATGATGGTGTTCCAGCCCCAGAACACGAACCACGCGAGCTTGTCGCTCCACAGGCGAACGCCGCAGGTCCGCTGGACCGTGTAGAAGGCGGTCGCCATCAGGGTACAGCCACCGAACGCGAAGATCACCGCATTGGTATGCAGCGGACGCAGCCGCCCGAAGGAGATATAGGGGCTGTCGAAGTTCAAGAACGGCCAGGCCAGTTCCGAGGCGATGTAAACACCGACGGCGGCTCCGACCACCAGGTAGACGACCGCCATGACGGTGAACCAGCGTACAACATCGAAGTTGTACTTCTGCTCCAATCCGGATTCCATAAGCCCTCCCGGGAATTAAAAAAACAACATCAGACGCGGGGCCGTTCCAGCCATGATTTTTCCGCCACAATCCCTAGTGCGCAGCACTGACAATCACACTGGATCGGACCTTGAAAGTCAACAGAGACGGCAGCATGGGTGTTAGGTTTCGGGGCACCTGACGCGATTTTCCTTGATCTGGATCAGTCTGCGGGCATCTCAAAGCCCCTTTTTCCTTAAACACTATAAGGCCAGAACGTTGGCCGCGGCGCCGTCCGACGGCCGGGGCTGAGGCGGCGCGGCCTTACTTGAAAAAGGAATCGACCGAGAACCCTTCCTTTTCCAGAATGTCGCGCAACCGCCGCAAGGCGTCCATCTGGATCTGCCGCACCCGCTCGCGGGTCACCCCAAGTTCCTGGGCCACCCGCTCCAGGGTCGAATTCTCATGGCCGCGAAGCCCGAACCGACGTTCCACCACCTCCCGCTGCTTTTCATTGAGCTTGCCGAGCCAGTGCGTCAGGTTGGATTGGATGTCGTCGTCCTGGATACGATCGGTGGGGTCATCGGCAGCCTCGTCCTGAAGCATGTCCACCAGCGGCTTGTCCGCGTCCTTGCTGTACGGGGTGTCTACGGAGGCGATCCGCTCGTTCAAACCAAGCATGCGCTTGACCTCACTGGTCGGCTTGTCCAGGAGGAGCGCGATATCCTCGGTGGTCGGCTCGTGGTCCAGACTCTGCGCGAGCGTACGCGCCGCCTTGAGGTAGACGTTGATTTCCTTGACCACGTGGATCGGCAGCCGCACGGTGCGGGTTTGGTTCATGATGGCCCGCTCGATCGTCTGGCGGATCCACCAGGTGGCATAAGTAGAGAAGCGAAACCCCCGTTCCGGGTCGAACTTTTCCACCGCGCGGATCAGCCCCAGGTTTCCCTCCTCGATCAGGTCGAGGAGCGGCAGCCCGCGGTTGAGGTAGCGGCGGGCAATCTTCACCACCAGCCGCAGGTTGCAGACGATCATGCGCTGGCGGGCCGCGTTGTCGCCGCCCTGGGCCAAGCGCGAGTAGTAGATTTCCTCCTCGGCGGTCAGCAGCCGCGACTCACCGATTTCGTTGAGGTACAGCCGGGTCGCATCGAAGTCCCCGTCACCGGAGACGAAGCGCTCGGCCGCCGGTTCGGTGATCTCCTCCTCGACCGGCTCGATGACCTCCAGGTCCTCGATCACGATCACGGCATCGTCCGCGTCCGCTGCGCCGAGCAGGATCAGCGACTCGTCGTCGGGATCGAGTTCGGGGTCCGACTCGGCTAGTTCGAGCTCCGACTCGGCGAGTTCTGGCTGGGAGTCGGCGAGTTCGGCGTCCTCAGGGATTGACATCCACATCTCCCTCCGTCCGCTCAGACGTATTTAGGCGCGCGGGGGCAGGTAGAGCAGCGGGTTGACCGCGGCGCCGTCGCGGCGCACTTCGAAGTGCAGCAGGCTGGCCCCGCCCGGTCCCTCACCACACTCAGCCACTGCCTGACCGCGTTTTACGCTGTCCCCTTCTGCGACCAGCAGCCGCCGATTGAAGCCGTAGGCGCTGAGGTAGTTCTTGTTGTGTTTGACGATAATAAGGTTGCCGTAACCCTTGAGTCCACTGCCGCTGTAGACCACCTGGCCCGCGCCCGCCGCGCGTACCGCCTCGCCAGGCCGGCAGGCAAGGCGCAGGCCTTGGCGGGCCGGGTCCGCGGCCCGAAACCCTTGCACCAGGGTCCCCGGGAGCGGCCAGGCCCAGGCCAGCCCGGAGCCGCTGCCGCGACTTCCCGGGTTCTCCGGGGCCGGCTCAGCGTGCTCGGCCTTGCTCGGCCCCGTTGGCACCCGAGAAGACCGTTTGCCGACGGCGGCCACCGTCCTGGGTTTGGCCGCTGACTTCGCCTTAGCCGTGCGTGCCGTCTGCGACCGCGGCGCCGACGGCGCGACCCGCAAGGGCTTGCCGGCATAGATCGTGTAGGGGGGCTTGAGGCCGTTCCACTGGATCAGTTTTGCGACGCTGATTCTGCGTTTCCGCGCAATGGTTCCGAGGCTGTCCCCCTCACGGACCAGATAGTAGCCCGGGGGCACCGGGCCACTCCCGTTCCAGTCCTCCACCGGGGCGGGCCCGGTGGACGCACAGCCGCTGATTATCAGCAGCATGGACAGGACCCCGGAACAGAACCAGGCCGCACGCCGCCGGTGAGCAGCGGCCGACCTGGGGACCGAAGGGCCAAGCCCCGAGGGCCTCAGATTGGCACCCTCAACGACCGGATCACTGGATGGATGAACACAGACCATTGGTGCAGAGCGGGTCATCACCAGTCGTTCGTCGCTAGATGGAGAGGCAACCAGGGTTGGTCACCGCCCCGATGGGCATTGCGCCCGAGTTCTCCCTCCCAGCGACAGCAGACCGGCCTTCGACTTCGCACTAGCGCCCATCAGGCCAGGCCCGCGACCATGGGCACAAAGCTCACCGGCTCCAGTACGTGCTGTTCGAACCCCTCCGCCGTGCGTGTGACCCGCATCAGAACCTGCCGGTCGCCCTCGCCCATGGGTAAGACCATGCACCCGGTGGGTGCGAGTTGGGCCGCCAGTACCCGCGGGACCCCCCGGGGAGCAGCGGTGACCAGGATGCCGTCGTAGGGGCCATATTCGGGCCAGCCGAGGGCCCCGTCCCCGTGGCGGAAGCGCACGTTGCGCACCTCCAGATGCCGCAGGCACCGTTGGGCACGCTCCTGCAATGACTGGATTCGTTCGATGGTGTAGACCCGCCGCACCAGGGCCGCCAGCACCGCGGTCTGGAAGCCGGAACCGGTTCCCACCTCCAACACCGTGTCGCAGGGACCAAACTCCAGCAGGGTCTGCGTCATCCGGGCGACCGTGTAGGGCTGGGAGATGGTCTGACCGTGACCGATGGGCAGGGGGGAGTCCTCATAGGCTCGGCTTGCCAGGGCCTCATCCACAAACAGGTGCCGCGGTAGCTCGCGCATGACCCGCAGGACGTCCGTATTGGTGATCCCGGCCTCCGTCAGGCGCGCGATCAGACGTTCCCGCGTGCGCTGCGAGGTCATCCCGATACCGGCGTAACTGGTGTCAGACATCAATTGCACGCGCGTACCCATGACCCAAGCGCCTCCAGGGCACTGTGACGGGTCAGATCCACCTGCAGTGGGGTGATGGAGACGAAACCGGCACGGACGGCATGAAAGTCCGTTCCCGGGCCCGCGTCCGCTTCGGGGCCCGCCGGACCCACCCAATAAATGGCCCGTCCCCGCGGGTCCTTCGACGCCACCACCGGTTCGGCCTTGTGGCGGTGTCCCAGCCGGGTGGCGACGAACCCTTTGAGGTCCCCGAAGGCCAGGTCCGGTACGTTGACATTGAGAATCAGATTAGAATCCAGGGGCTCCCGGCGCAGCCGCTCCACCAGCAGGAGGGCCACCTGGGCGGCGGTCTCCAAGTGGCGCGGCTCGAAGGCATCCATGGAGATCGCGATGGCCGGAAGACCCAGGAAACGCCCCTCGGTGGCCGCCGCCACGGTCCCGGAGTAGAGCACGTCATCGCCCAGGTTGGGTCCGTGATTGATCCCCGCCACCACCAGGTCCGGCTCTGAATCGAGCAGACCAGTGATCGCCAGATGGACACAGTCCGTCGGCGTTCCGTCAACCCTGACAAAGCCGTTGCTGGTGCGGACGGCGCGCAGCGGCCGATCAAGCGTCAGCGAGTTGCTCGCCCCGCTGCGGTCCCGGTCCGGGGCTACCACCAGGACCTCCCCTAGGCTGGCGAGACTCGCCGCCAGAGCGATCAGCCCGGGTGACTGGTAACCGTCGTCGTTGCTGACCAGGATCTTCATGGGACAAGCGCCGGTAGGGAAGAGACAGAGGCAAGGCCGGCCGATGATACTGGAAAGACCCGCCGCGGACACCTCGCCACCGGGGACCGCGGGCGCCCAAGATCACGCGCCGCGCTGATGGGGCGCGCACCCTGGCTAAGCGCGCCATATCTGAGCCGTGTCTGAGAAACCGCAGCTTGCCCTAGGGCGATGCGGACCTGTTCAATCAAGTTCGTGCCCGACCCATCCAGAGGAACCCTGACCATGCAGACCTTCAAGCCCTTGATCGCCGCGCTCTCGCTCACCCTGGCACTCGGCATACCCCCCACCCTGGCGGAGGCGCCCATCGCGGGAACCGTGAGCGGCGGCAAGCTATCCATCCATCCGGATTGGTTCAGGGAGAGTTTTCTCGATCTGCCGGCGGACGTGGAGGAGGCAGCGGCTGCCGGCAAGCACGTGATCCTGTTCATGGAGATGAACGGCTGCCCCTATTGCTACAAGATGTTGGAGGAGAACTTCAAGCCAACCCCTTACCGGGAACTGATCCAGGAGCACTTTGAGGTGATTGCGCTGAATGTGCGGGGCGACCGCGAGGTCGCCCTGGACGCCGAGACCTCACTGACCGAGAAGGAGCTGGCCGAGCGGCTCGGCGTTCGCTATACGCCCGCCATCGTGTTCCTGAATCCGTCGAATCAGCCGGTGGCACGGGTGGACGGCTACCGAAACCCGGAGGACTTCAAGCAGGTGCTGGACTACGTGCGTACCAAGTCCTATCAGGAGCAGACCCTGGCCCAGTATCTGGCCTCCAACGTCACTCAGCCGCGGTATCGCTTCCGTGACCATCCGCAGATCCAGACGGGGGAGGATCTCGCCGCGTTCAAGGACAAGCCCCTGGCGCTGCTGTTCGAGGATGCCTCCTGTCTGGCCTGCAACGCCCTGCACGACGGTCACCTGGCCGATCCCGCGGTCCGCGAGGCGCTGGCGCGGTTCTCTCTGGTCCGACTGGACGCCGACTCCGGGGCCCCGATCATCGCCCCAGACGGCAGCGCCACCACCCCAAAGGCGCTGGCGGCGAGTCTGGGGCTGTCCTATCGTCCGAGCCTGGTACTGTTCGACGGGGGTCGCGAGGTGGCCCGGATCACGAGCATGCTCTACCGCTATCACTTCCTGGGGGTGCTGGAATATGTGGGCCAGGGTCATTACACCCGCTATCCGGACGGCCCCTTCGACTACATCAACGCCAAGACCGCGGAGCTGACCGCGGCCGGTCAGGATGTCTCCATCGCGGACGACTGAAGGCCCCCCCGGGCGGATGGGTGCGCTACCGCCTGGCGGAGGCGGGCGATGTTTGGGGCGTTGGCGGCAAGGTTCTGACGCTCGTCGACCTGACCGATGTCTACATGGACATCTTCCTCTCCGCCCCGGCGGCAGGCCGGGTGCCGCTTGGCGCAGCGGCGCGGATCGTCCTCAGACATCGCGCCCGCGTGCGTGATTCCCGCGCGTGTCTCCTTGGTGAGCTGGCCACCCGGGATGCGCCGGATGTGCTCAACGTGTCGCGACCCTTCCGGCCAACAGGATAACGCCGGGCCCTCGTGATCGGAACGATGATCAAGGCCCGTGATTGCTCGCACTCTGGTGTCCCGAGCCGCAGGGTCCGGACTCGGGCGTTTTGTTACACTCCGCCCCGCGCAACGCCGCCGGGACGATCCGATCGGCGCCCGAATATGGATGCTGTCCGATGCAGTTGGAGCATGACAATGTATGAGGCATTTTTTGGGCTCCGTGAGAAGCCTTTCTCTCTCCTTCCAGATCCCAGTTTTCTGTTCCTCAGCCAGCAGCATCAGGAAGCGCTGACCTTACTCGAGTATGGGTTGCTGAACCAGGCTGGTTTCATCGTCCTCACTGGAGAGATCGGCGCCGGCAAGACCACCTTGATGCGTTACTTGCTGCATCGACTTGACACGGACGTAACCGTTGGTCTCATCTCACATACCCATCAATCACTGGGTGAGTTGATGGAATGGATCTGCCTGGCCTTCGACATTCGTATCGCCGGTGGCAATAAACTGGATCAACACCATACGTTCCTCGACTTCCTGATCGATCAATATGCCAAAGGAAAGCGGGTACTACTCATCGTCGACGAGGCGCAGAACCTCGGCGTAGAGAAACTCGAGGAGCTGCGTCTGCTGTCGAACATCAATGCCGACAAGGATCTCGTTCTACAGATCATGCTCCTGGGGCAGCCCCAGCTGCGCAAACTCTTGCAGCATGCCGATCTTGAGCAATTCGTCCAACGGGTCGCGGCGTCATACCACCTGGGTCGACTCAATGCGTTGGAAACCGAGCGCTATATCCAACACCGCATCTTCATTGCGGGCGGGCAGCATGAGATCTTTACCAGAGATGCCTGCCACGCCGTCCATCATTACAGCAACGGCGTTCCACGCCTCATCAATCTCATCTGTGACACGGCCATGGTCCATGCGTATGGAGGTGGTGACCGACGCATTACCGGCGCGACCATCGATGAGTTCGTCGCTGCCCATGCGCCCCATCTCTTAATCCCGATCGAGCGTGACGAAGCCGCCCGACCCCTACCGCGTGAGCGACTGCACCAGGAGGATGCGGCAGAGACGGATGAGCGCACCCCGACCGCCAGGACCCCGGACCTTGTCGCCGGGCCGCAGGTCCCCTTGATAGAGGATCAGCCGGCCGAGTCATCATCGACAGACGATCGTCCATGGCTGCTCAAGGTTTCGCTGCCGGATGCCCCGGAACCCGGGTATCGGCATCCGATGCCGGGGCCGGCTATAAGCCCGATGGGACACACCCGGGAAGCGCCGCCGCTCAGGGCGCCAGACCCGCCAGGAAAAGACTGGCCCCCAACGCAGGGTCGGCCGATCCCCCCGACAGCCGCGGTCCTGCACACCCCTGCGGCCCCGCTCTACTCGACCGAACCCCAGCCCGTGGAGGCGCAGGCCGCTGCCAGCGCAAGAGCGCACGGGGAGACAGTGGTCGGGGCACGGTCAGGTCTCCACACCCAGGGCACCGATCTCCCGGCCAAGCCCGCCGGCGTCGTTGAAACGACCGAGCGGCCGCACGGGAAGACCCCCGGGCGCGCGATCTGGGTACTGGCGGCGTTGGTGATATTCGTGGCGACCGGGCTTGCCCTGCTCTGGTTCGGTGGGTCGAGCACGAGTCAAGCGCTCCGATCGGCGGTCATGGAACGTCTTCCGGGCGACCGGTCGAACGACCAGACGGGCACCAGCCGTGTCGCTCCCCCTCCCGCTGACCAGGTCGTGCGGCCCGTCGCGCAGCTATCGCCCGGTCTGATCGCAGAACAGCCCGCCGACGGCCCCGAGCGGCCGTACGCTCACTCGGCCGGCACCGGCAGTGCTCCGGAACAATCGCCACGGCAAGGACTCGTCCCGAGCATTGTCCAGAACACTATCGGGGACACTGGCGGGGTGGCGCTAAATCCTCACGCGACTGTCCCTCCGATCCAAACAGGCGACCCGAAAGTCCAGTCAGTGGAGGCATCCACACCGACCAGCCCGACCTCACACCCGGCATCCGAACCCACTCCGTCGGGACCCTCGCGGTCACAACCGGGCGACCGACCGGCTCCGGCGTCAGACCCGACGCTTGACGCCCCCATCGCCGCGGGCGCGCCGGCGCGGTCCGAGTCCTGGTCGAGTGACACGCTTGCCGAGACAACGGCGCCCGCTCCGCAGATCGCCTTGCCCACGTCAGCGCCATCAGAGGACAAGCCAGCTGGGGCGCACCGCAGTCCCAACGCCGACCATGACAGGCCACATGCGGACACCTATTGGGGAGCGATCGGTCAGCTGGAACGTCAGTTCAAGGGGCTGTCGCTGGAGGTCGAGAGAGACGCCGATCGTCTGGTCGCAAACCTCGGCGGATCGGTCCAATTCCCGGATAGCAGTGCCGAGTTGGACAACTCGGCGAGAGACGCCTTGAGGCGGGTCGCCGAGGTGCTGAAGGACCCCCTGACCGCGCGGGTGAGGGTCATTGCGCACACGGACAGCTCAGGGAACGAGGAGGTCAACCAGTGGCTTTCGGATCTTCGTGCCCGAACGGTCGCACGCTATCTCGCCGCCAACGGCGTCTCCGCCAGTCGCCTCACGCACCAGGGGCGCGGTAAGCGCGAACCCAAGGTTGCCGTCGAACAGGAACAGATTCAGGGCCCCGGGATCAACCGCCGAATCGAGCTGGAGGTCTTCGAACCGGATCATGACCCTGAGTGATCGCCTCGTCTTGCTATCGGCAAGACTCCGTGAGTTGCTCCGTGGACAGACCCTTCTGACGACAGTAGGCACCCAGGTCCAGTTCATTGAGGGTGGCGGTCTCCACCACCGCGGCGAACTTTGCGGCGCTGCTCAGGGTGGCGGCCACCCCGCTTGGGACCGGGGGCAACGCGCTTTGTCCGGCCGACCCCGTGGGTGCCCATCCGGACACACGCAATACCCTGTGACGACTGCTGCGCGCGACAACGGTCAGGTTGCTTCGATAAAACGGATTTATCAGCATCGGCCCCGGTTTTCGCGCGGGGATAAGCATCTGAATTACGATTTTTTTGGGACTTGAATTCCCGATGAGAGGATGCGCGAAGGCTGGCTCCCGGATGGACGGTTGGGTTTGGCGACTTTCAGCCTACCACGCCAGCCAGCGCATCTCATTCCTTTCATTAGGCTGATCTTATCTCACTTCCATTCTGACCCGTCCCGATCCCGCGTGCGACGTGAAATCCGCCGTCGATTTCGAAATGATCCGCCGCCGCACCGTGTCACCTGCCAAATGAGCCCTATAGGACGGGCTGCGATAGCTCTATGCGGCTGTATTTCGATAGATTCGTCTTCATAGCCACACATTCAGTTGCCTGATTCAGATCAGTGCCATTCGTCGACGAGACTGCTTATCCAATCCCATCCTATTTTCCCGTGGTTTTACGTATAGGGTTGTAAGTAGATGTCCGGATGGCCGGGCCTCGGACTACCGGCTAGCCTATGAGGGCAGCGCGACGGGCAAGCACTCGGCGAGCGGGCCGGATACGGTGTGACAAACTGAACTAAGTTCTAATCGGAGCACTGAAATGTACATACTGCGTTCAAAAGTGGCAACGCTCCTTGCAGCGTTGCCCCTGTTCCTGTGGACATTAGCTCTACCATTGAAAGTCCATGCGGCGCCCACCTTCGCCCACGCGAACGACCCGAACCTGCCAGAAATAGCGCGTGGGGTGGCCAAGGGCGGCGCCCTCAGGGTATTCAATCTGAACCTGGACCAGTCCGGCCAGACCACCCTGGAATTGAGGCGGTTCGAGGTCTTTGCCCCGGACGCCACGATCGAGGTGGTAAACGGGCCCGCCCTTACCGTCCCGGTCGTGGCCTATTTCCGTGGCACGGCGGCCAACGACCCGGAATCGGTCGTCATGCTGGCCGTACCGGAGGACGGGAAGGGGAAGGTGCACGGCGTCGTAACTGGCGGTTTAGGTGCCTGGATGGTAGACAGCGGTCCAGGCAATTCGGGGCTGAAGAGCCGCAAGGTGGACCTCGAGAAAGAACTGGCCGGCCGGACGTTCCAGTGCGGTACCGATGGTTCGCAGATCCCGAGCGCCACAGGGACCTCCGCGGGTGCCACATCGGCTACATCGGCTTCCGCGGGTACCACCTCGGCGGGTCTAGGCGGAAACACACCGATCAACGTCCAGTACACCGCCACCATGATCATCGACACGGACTACGAGTACTGGCTGAAGTTCTGGAATCTCCCCGCCACCACCGGGCGATCCTCTGCGGACCGCCGCCGCCGCGACCGAGTACGTGGGCGACCTCATCGCCTACGCCTCGCACGGCGTACGAGCGCGACGTGCAGACCAACCTGCTCATCGTCCAGGTCCGCCTGTTCGCGGACAACAGCGACCCGTACAGCGAGAACGACGACTTCTGCGGCTGCGACGGCTTCGGCAAGCTGGACGAGGTGCAGGCCGTGTGGAGCGGGAACGCGACGCCGCGCACCCTGGTGCACTTCATCAGCGGCAAGACCGAGGGGTGCGGGTGCGGCTACACCGGCGGCGGCTCCGGCGTGCTCTGCTCGCAGGGCGACGGCTACGCCACCAGCTCGTCGATCGGCACCGGCTTCGACATCGACGACCCCGGCTTCTCGTGGGAAGGGATGGTCATCGCGCACGAGATCGGCCACAACTTCGGCTCCCCGCACACCCACAACTACTGCAGTTCGGCAACCCCAACCCGTGACGCTGCGTGAACGCGACCGACGGCGCGCCAACTGCGCGGGCGACATACAACCGGGTACCCTCCCGGGCCTCGGCAGCCTAACCGGCGGGCAGACCTCCGACCACCCCGGCACCATCATGAGCTACTGCCATCAGCAGGCAGGCGGCTACACGAACATCGCCCACAGCTTCGGCCTCAACCACCCCTACGGCGTCGCCGCCTGGCGCGGCCCAGAAGATGCTGGGCAACGTCCAGGCGGCCGCGTGCATGGCGGTCCAGTACAGCGGCTCCGACCTGCGGGTGGTGAAGGACTGCAAGCCGGACCATCCGATGCCGGGTGCGGCCTCGACATGATGTTGTTTCGAGGAGTATGCTGTAACCTTCTCGAAGAAAGAGAGAAGGCTGCGGCGTGGCGAAAGTAGTCAGAAGGATCGGGGACGAGGTGACGGTCGAGGTCACGGTGCGTCTCGGCGGCACGTTGCTGGAGATGGAAGGGGCGATCCAGGAGGCGAGCAACGCGGTGGGCCGTTGCGCCACCGAGGAGGCGCTGACGCGTTTCGACACCGACGGCAGTCCGATCCGCGTCGGGGCGATCAAGCTGACCGCACGCGGGCGCGATCCGAAGGACTACCAGACCCCGTACGGGGTCGTGCGCGTCGAGCGCCACGTCTACCAGAGCTCGCGCGGGGGGCGGATCTACTGCCCGCTCGAGCACCAGGGGCGGATCATCCGCGGGGCGACGCCGCGGTTCGCCAGCCAGCTCAGCCACAAGTACGCGCAGCTCAACGTGCGTGCGGTGCAGACGGATCTTGAACAGAACCATGGCCGGCAGGTGGCCACCTCCTATATTCAGAACGTCGCGGAGTGGGTGGGCACCATCGCCACGGCCAAGGAGGAGGACTGGGAGTACGCGATGCCGACGCTCGGTGCGCCCATCGCCACCGTCATGGTCAGCCTCGACGGGGCCATGATCCCGATGGCCGACAGCGCGGGCTACCGCGAGGCGATGGTCGGCACGCTCTCGTTTTACGATCCGGAGGGCGAGCGAGCGCACACGATCTACCTCGCCGCCGCGCCCGAGTACGGCAAGGGCGAATTCCAGCAGCGCATGACGCGCGAGATTGACCGGGCCAAGCAGCACTTCCCGACGGCGCTCTACCTGGGGATCGCCGACGGTGCGGCGAGCAATTGGAGTTTCCTCGAGCAGCATACCGATCGCCAGCTGATCGATTTTTTCCACGCCACCGAGTATGTCGGCACGATCGCCCAGGCGCGCTATCCGCAACGCAAGGCCGAGGACAAACGCTCGCACTGGCGCCATCAGCAGTGCACCGAGCTCAAGCACGATCCCACCGCCGTCGACCGGCTCATCGAGGAAGCAGCTCGCCTCTCGCGGCGCACCACCCTCTCGCAGGCACTTCGCGACGGCGCTTACAGCGCTTGGACCTATTTCACCAACCATCGCCACCAGATGGACTACCCCGGCTTCCTCGCCGAGCGTCTGCCGATCGGCTCGGGCGTGACCGAGGCCGCTTGCAAGACCCTCGTCAAGCAGCGTCTGTGCGCCTCTGGGATGCGCTGGAAGACCAAAGGGGCCAAGATCATTCTCAGCCTGCGCTCGCTGGTCCACACCACCGGACGCTGGGCTCAGTTCTGGGAGAAAGTCGATCGATTTGGCGCGGAATGCTGCTGAGGACATCATGTGGAGGCCGCACCCCCGATGACCGCGGGGGGCACCGCCACCTGTACCATTACGGTTGAGAATCTTGGGCCGGGTCTTGCCCATGGCGCGCTCTCGGTGGACCAGTTCGTCAGCAACGGGTCCTTCTCCTTCGGGTCAGTCACGGCGGCCAAGGGCTCCACGGCGATGCCCAACGGCACCTGTACCACCACGACCAATCCGCAGAACGGCGCGGGCACCGTGACCTGTAACCTCGGCCTTATCGATGTCGGGCACGCGGTCGTCATCAAGGTCCCGGTGACCGCTAATACGCCCCAGAACATCAATGACCGCGTCACCGTCTCCAGTGACAGCCCCGACCCCGACAAAACCAACAATGTGTCGGAGGACGAGGTCAATGTGGTGGCGGCACAAGCGGATGTTGCTCTCGCCAAGACCTGCAAGCCGGATAAGAACCCTCTTCTGGCGGGCGAAACGGCGACCTGCACCATTGTGGCCACCAACTTCGGATCCTCGGCAGCGAGCAACGTGGTGATGACCGACACGCTGGTGAGCAATGGAAGCTTTAGTTACCTGGCCACCGCCGGTTCAGGATTCAGTACCTGCACCCCGAGTACCTCGACTGCGTCCGTTGTGACAGTGGCGCCAGCAACGTCCGGCACGGTCACGTGCACAGCAGCGACGCTCGCCGCGAATGCCACCGCCACCGCGACGGTGACCATCGTCAGCGACGACAGCGTCGACGTCAACGATATGGCCTCGGTAACGAGCTCAACCAACGATCCGGTTACGGCCAACAACAGCGTCGGACCGGTGGGCGTGTCCTTTGGCGCCTCGGCGGATCTTGGCCTGACGAAAACCGCCCCGGCCGCGGTGGTTGCCGGCACCCAATTGCCCTATACACTGATAGTGACCAACAACGGTCCTTCGGCGGCAGTCAACACCCGGATCAAGGATGTCGTACCGGCGGGCGTGAGCATCGTTTCGGTAAGCTCGCCTTCCGCTAACGCTCACAACTGCGGGGCCGGCGTACCGGGCGACGTTAACCAGCCCTCCTACTGTAAGTTCGATACGATCGCCTCGGGTGGCAGCGAAACGATGACGATCGTCGTGTTCGTCCTGCCCGGCACGACGGGTATCTTGCACAATACCGCCACGGCCTCGTCCGATGCGACGGACACCAACAACGCCAATGATTCAGCCTCGGCCCCGACGACGGTTACCCAGGAACCTGGTCTGAGCGTTACCAAGGCCGACAGCCCGGATCCGGTCGCGGCCGGCGCGGACCTCGAGTATTGGTTGACGGTGAGTAACGGTGGACCCTCGACCGCTACCCAGGTGGTGCTGACCGACACACTGCCGACGGAGGTCACATTCCAGAGCGCCGTGGACGGCAACGGCAACACGATCTGCGCGAACAGTGCGGGCGTGGTGACATGCAACCTCGGTACCTTGTCCCCAGGCACGGTCTTACAGGTGTTCGTCAAGGTCAAGGTCTCCGCATCAGTGGCTGATGGCACGACCATCTCCAACACGACAAAAGTTGTATCTCGGGAAGATCCGACGGGAGCGACAGACACCGAGGACACTTTGGTCGAAGCTGTGGCCGACCTCTGGATTGATAAGGTCGGTAACTTCCCCACTGGCAACCCGTCGGGGACCATCGTCTACAACCTGTACGTCTACAACAAGCCGGGCTGCGAACAGAACAGCGGTAGCGGAAATGTTGACCCCGCCGACTGCTGGAACTCGAGCGGCGGTCCATCGGATGCGCAGAACGTGGTGGTGACGGATACCCTGCCTCTGGACCCGAAGAAATTTGTTGTGCAGTACGTCTCGCCGAACTGCGTGTACAAAAAAGTATCGGTTCCTCACAAGGTAACCTGTGAGGTAGCCGACACTGACGGGAACCCTATCCCGCTGCCGGCTGGCGCAGTGGCAGGGCCGTTCCAGATCCAGGCCGTCGTCAAGGGATCTAACGGTACCTTCACCAACACCGCGACGGTGACCAGCACCACGATCGATCCCGAAACGGTGAACAACACGGATGTGGTTCAGACGACCGTCCAAGGCGGAACTGGCAAGAAAGGCGGCGGCAGGTAACCAGCGCAACCACAGTTTGCCACGAGTGACTCGGGTCAGGGATCGGCGCGACAGGCAATAACAGGGCAGCGTCGCGAGGCGCTGCCCTTTTTCTTCGCGGGAAAAGAACTCCAGCGGCAAACCGAGGCCTCGCAGCTCGCCACCGTCCTGGCGTCGTGTTCTTACCGTCACGCATGGCGCACCTCTCTCGTTGCTGCTGTGGGCCTCGACAACCGTATTGTCAGCAACGGCGCACCGCCTTCCAACCTCCATCAGCCCTGGCTGATACACAAGATTCGAGCAGAGCTCCTGAGGAGCGCATGTTGGAGCGGTTTGAGGGGGATTTGGTGCGGTTGGTAGGGAGGGGGGGTAGAGTTCTGTTGCCGGCGTAATCCGGGTCACGCGGCGGCCTTGTTCAACTTTCCGGCCACCTGTCTCTCTGGGTTGGGCTTCCACAGCCCGACAGTATGCACTCGGGTGGTCAGGTACGGCCCAGGAGGCTATTTCCTGTCGCCTCCGACGGGCCGTCCGTTTCTGATTTCGACTGATAGGACGATATGCCAGGTACCCTGCGCCACCAGCGAGCGCCGCTCCGACGGTCGCCGCTCATGGAAACACCGCATCGATTGCATGGTGCAACGTAGATCTGATGTCCTCATCATCGGTGATCGGGTCCACCAGAGCCATACGGCTCGCCTCCCGCGGCGGGATACCCTCGTCCATCAGATTGGCAGCATAGACCAGCAGCCGCGTGGAGATTCCCTCGTCGAGCCCGTGACCTTTTAGGTTACGGGCGGCGGCGGCGATCTTGACCAGCGCGGCGGACAGGTCCGTGCTGGTGCCGGTCTCGGTAGCGACGATCTGGGTCTCGAGCTCGGCCGGCGGATAGTCGAAGGTCAGCGCCGAGAAGCGCTGCTTGGTGGACTGCTTCAGGTCCTTCATCAGGGACTGGTAGCCCGGGTTATAGGAGATGACGAGCTGGAAGTCCGGATGCGCAGTGACGACCTCGCCCTTCTTGTCCAGGGGCAGGTTGCGCCGGTGGTCGGTCAGGGGATGGATGACGACCGTGGTGTCCTGGCGGGCCTCGACGATCTCGTCCAAGTAGCAGATGGCGCCGATGCGGGCGGCGATGGTGAGTGGGCCGTCCAGCCAGCGGGTGCCATTGGTGTCCAGCAGGTAGCGCCCGACCAGGTCCGAGGCGGTCATGTCCTCGTTGCAGGCGACAGTGACCAGGGGTTTGCCAAGGCGCCAGGCCATGTATTCGATGAAGCGGGATTTGCCGCAGCCGGTGGGGCCCTTGACCATGACCGGGAGGCGGCGTTTGTAGGCGGCCTCGTAGAGTGCGACCTCATTGCCCTGGGGCTGATAGAAGGGTTCCTTGGTGACCTTGTACTGCTGGATGTCGATGCTCATGGGGCTCGTGGGGGTCGCTGGGGTTCTTGGGGCGTCGGTCGCTCGCAAGGTTAAGCGCAACGCGTGGCAGGAGCAAACAAAACCCCCGCGGGGCGGGGGTTCTTGCTCAGTGGGCGAGGTGGCCTACTTGTGCTGGACCGCGGCGCCGAGCTTGTCGCGCCAGCCGGGGAAGAGCTTGTCGGCATCCGCCGGGAAGGAGGCGAAGGCGCGGGCGAACTCCTTGTGCTCCTTGGCGAATTCGATCGGGTCGGCACCAGCCTTCCAGCACTCGTAGGACTGACGCAGCGAAATCGCACCGGCCGCCGGGGAGTCGATGTGGCCGTAAGAGCCGCCGCCGGCGGTGTTGATCACGTTGCCGTGGCCCAGGTTTTCGAAGAAACCGGGCAGGCGCAGGGCATTCATGCCGCCTGAGATGATCGGGGTGGTCGGGCGCATCCCGTACCACTTCTGGTAGTAGATCGGGCCCTCGCTCTCGTCGCGCTCGATCATGTAGGCGATGTTGCGGTCGTCCGCACCGCCTTCCATCTTGCCGTAGCCCATGGTGCCGACGTGGATGCCGGAGGCGCCTTGCAGGCGGGACATCTTGGCCAGCACGAAGGCCGTGTAGCCGCGCTTGGCCGAGGGCGAGGTGATCATGCCGTGACCGGCACGGTGATAGTGCAGGTACTGGCCGGGGTACTGGCGCCGGGCGGTGGTGATCATGCCGGGGCCGCCGACGAAGCCGTCCACCAGGAAGGCGACCTTGTCCGCATCGGGGCCGAAGGTCTCCAGGATGAAGTCCGCACGGGCGCACATCTCGTAGTGGTCGTCGGCGGTGATGTTGGCGGAGAAGAGCTTGGCCTGACCGGTCTCGTCCTGGGCGCGCTTCATGGCGTCATAGACCAGGGGGTAGACCTTCTTGGCCGGGCAGAAGACCTGGTTGCCCTGGGGCTCATCGTTCTTGATGAAGTCGCCGCCCAGCCAGAACTGGTAGGCGGCGTGGGCGAAGGGCTCCGGGCGCAGGCCGAGCTTAGGCTTGATGATGGTGCCGGCGATGTAGCCGCCGTCCTTGACCGGGCGGCCGAGGATGCGCCACAGGTCGGAGATGTCCTTGGCCGGGCCGTCGAACAGCTGGATGGCGCGCTCCGGCATGTAGAAGTCGATCATCTGACCGTATTCGATGTCGCCCATGCCCTGGTTGTTGCCGATGACCAGGGTCAGGAAGGACACGATCATCATGCGCCCGTCGGTCATGTTCCGGTCGAACAGGTCGATCGGATAGGCGATGCGCATGTCCTCGGTCGCCTCGTCGATGTAGTAGACCAGCGCATCGACGCCCTTGGTGAAGTCGTCGGTGGTGGAGACCTCGACGTTGGTCCCGGTGGAGGATTCGGCAGCGAAGTGCGCAGCGGCCTCCAGGTAGCCGTGGCCGGCCTTGGGCTTCATCTTGTACGCGACGAGGATATGCTTGCCGCCCGCGATCAGGTCGGATTCTTTCAGGCTTAGATCGGAGTAGCGGGCAGACTGGTCAAGCGCCATGGGGTTCCCCTTCAGAGGTTGAGTTGGTCGAAGTCGGATCGGTGGTACCGTACGCCCGCCGTCCCGTCTCACAGACCGTTCAGGCAATAACAGCGCATCAAGTAGGCGTATAAATTACAGGTATTTGCAATATAAGTACATTCTAAGTAATTTATGGGCATGATAACCAAGGGGTTATGCTGAGAGGCACCCAATGCACGTCACTCTCCGCCAGTTACGGGTCTTCGAGGCCGTCGCGCGGCACCTGAGCTACACCCAGGCGAGCCGGGAGTTGCATCTAAGTCAGCCGGCCGTGTCGATGCAGGTCCGCCAACTGGAAGACGACCTGGGTCTCCCCCTGTTCGAGAAGCTCGGCAAACGCACCGAACTGACCGAGGCCGGACGGGAGCTCTACCAGTACAGCCGCAGCATCAACCGCGCGCTCCAGGAGATGGAAGAGGTGATGGAGTCCCTGAAAGGGGTGAGCCGCGGGCGGCTCAGCATCGCGGTGGCGAGCACGGTCAACTACTTCGCCCCCAAGCTGCTCGCGGTGTTCCACCAACGCTACCCGGGGATCAACCTCCGCCTGGACATAACCAATCGGGAGTCCCTGGTGCGCGCCCTGGAGGCCAACACGGTGGACCTGGTCCTGATGGGGCTCCCGCCGGAGGAGGTGGAGGTGGAGTCCGAGGCCTTTATGGCGAACCCCCTGGTGGTCATCGCCCGCCCGGACCACCCCCTGGCCCAGCAGCGGGCGATCCCCCTGGACGGGCTGGCGGAGGAGGTCTTCGTGATCCGGGAACCCGGCTCCGGGACCCGGCTGGCCATGGAGCGATTCTTCACCGAGCACCGCATGACCCTGCGCCACGGCATGCAGATGACCCGCAACGAGGCGGTGAAGCAGTCCGTGCGATCGGGGCTGGGCCTGAGTGTGGTCTCTCTGCACACCATTGAACTGGAACTGGAGACCGGCCGCCTGGTGGTCCTGGACGTCGTCGGCTTCCCGCTGGATCGGCAGTGGCACCTGGTCTATCGCCGGGGCAAGCGCCTGTCCCCGGCCGCCCGCGCCTTCCGTGACTTTGTGATCGAGGAGGGACCCCTCATCGCCGCACCTGCACCCCTGCCGACGGCTGGCCCCAACCTTAGTCCCTAGCCCTAAGATCCCGGAAGGGGCAGTCAGCGGTCAGGCATCAGCTGTCAGCCCTCAGCCATCAGGCACCAGCTATTTCAGAGCGACGGCTTGGGCATCGCTTTTCGCGACGGGTGCTCGCCCCGGCGGTGATCCGTCAGGCGACGATAGCCCTATGAAACCCAGCGCTAACGGCTGACCGCTGGCGGCTGACCGCTGACCGCTGACCGCTAACGGATCCAATTCACAGAAGATTTCTGTGGTTCATAAGGCCGCTGCCGAACCTGTAACTCCTGAAACTTCCTTTTAATCTTGGCTGTTTGCCGACTGGAGAGCTCCGCCGCTTGGGATTCCTTGTGGTACCCGGCGATCCCAGCGCGCAACCGGACCGGATCTTCATTGCGCCCTGCCCGGGCGCATCGTCTAAACTAGCGCGCTACCGTCGCCCCTGACCGACCGCCGCTGGAGCCCAGACCGCACGGCCGCAATGGGCACTCCGACGGCCTCTCCCCCGCGCCGATTGCCACCGGGCGGGATCTTCGGCGCCCCGGCGCAGACTGAGAGACGACCGATCAGAATCATGCCTCACCGGCACCCGCTGCTGAATTCCATCGATAGCCCCGCGGATCTGCGCGCCCTTTCAGAAGGCCAGTTGCCCCAACTGGCCGGCGAACTGCGCAGCTTCCTGATCGACTGCGTGGCCCAGACGGGCGGCCACCTGGCGGCCGGGCTCGGCGTGGTGGAACTAACCATCGCGCTCCACTACGTCTTCGACACCCCCCGGGACCGCCTGGTATGGGACGTGGGCCACCAGGCCTACCCCCATAAGATTCTGACTGGCCGGCGGGATCGAATGTGCAGCCTGCGCCAGGAAGGGGGCCTGTCCGGTTTCCCCAAGCGCGGCGAAAGCGAGTACGACTGCTTCGGCGTCGGCCACTCCAGCACCTCCATCAGCGCTGCCGCGGGCATGGCTCTGGCCGCCCGGGCGCGCGGCGAACGGCGGCAGGTGGTGGCGGTGATCGGCGACGGGGCCTTGAGCGGTGGCATGGCCTTCGAGGCCCTGAACCACGCGGGTGCCCTGGATGTGGACCTGATGGTCATCCTGAACGACAACAAAATGTCCATCTCCCCGCCGGTGGGCGCCATCAGCAACCATCTCTCGCAACTCCTCTCCGGCAAGCTCTACACCACGGTCCGCGAGGGCAGCAAGACCGCGCTCAAGGCCATGCCCCACCTACGGGAGTTCATGGGCCGCTGGGAAGAGCACATGAAGGGCATGGTGATGGGCGGTACCCTGTTCGAGGAGTTGGGCTTCAACTACATCGGCCCCATCGACGGCCATGATGTGCATGCCCTGATCCGCACCCTGCGCAATATGCGCGGCATCCCCGGGCCCCGGTTGCTGCACCTGGTCACCCAGAAGGGCCGCGGCTATGAACCTGCCGAGGGCGAGCCGGTGACCTATCACGGCGTGACCCCCTTCGACCGCCAGACCGGCAAGCTGCTCAAGGGCAAGGCCAGCGCCCTCACCTACACCCAGGTCTTCGGTAATTGGCTGGCCGAGACCGCCGAAGACGACCCGCGCCTGGTGGGCATCACCCCCGCCATGTGTGAGGGCTCCGGTCTAACCAACTTCGCCAAGCGCTTTCCGGAACGCTTTTTCGACGTCGGGATCGCCGAGCAACACGCCGTCACACTGGCCGCCGGCATGGCCTGCGAGGGTCTCAAACCCGTCGTCGCCATCTACTCCACCTTCCTCCAGCGGGCCTATGACCAGCTCGTCCACGATGTCTGCCTGCAGAACCTGGACGTCACCTTCGCCGTGGACCGGGCCGGCCCGGTCGGGGCCGACGGCGCGACCCATGCCGGCAGCTTCGACATCAGCTTCGGCCGCCCCCTGCCCAATCTGGTGATCATGGCCCCCTCGGATGAGAACGAGTGCCACCGGATGCTTCGTACCGCCTACGAGTATCCGGGACCGGCCCTGGTGCGCTATCCCCGGGGCAATGGGCGCGGCATCGCCATCGATGCGGAGGCGCTGGCACTTCCCATCGGGCGCGGACGGCTCCTGCGCCAGGGGCAAGGCACTGCCCTGCTCGCCTTCGGCAGCCTGGTCGGCGCCGCGCTGACCGCCGCTGAGGAATTGGACGCCACGGTGGCAGACATGCGCTTCGTCAAACCCCTGGATGAGGAACTGATCCTCGATCTGGCCCAGGGACACGAGCTCCTGGTCACCCTGGAGGAGAACGCCATCGCCGGAGGGGCCGGCAGCGCCGCATCCGAACTGCTGGCGGCCCGGGGCGTTCTAGTGCGCTGCCTCCACCTGGGGCTGCCCGACCGCTACCTGGACCATGCCGAGCAGTCCGTCCAACTGGCCGAGTGCGGGCTCGACGCCCCGGGCATCGTCACGCGGGTTGAGGCCGAACTGGGCCGCCTGAACCCCCCGCTCAGCCCCCCGCTCGCCGCCCGGAAGAGCGCCGCCGCGGGATAAACCCCTAGGGGCGCCGCACCCCAGTGCGGTGAGCCCAACGGGCGAGCATGCGAGGAGTTCAGAGCTGAACGCCGACGGCTGATCGCTAACTGCTCTTTTCAGGGTAAAAGGTCTCCAAACCCGCCGCTAACCATGCCCCAGCTGAAAGGCCAATCCGCCCGACGCACCCTGAGCGCGCTCGCCCTCACCCTGGTCCTGATCGGCACTGCGATCCCCCTGGCCCTGGGCGGCCTGGCCCAGCGGACCTACCAGGACCTGCTGGGAGCGACCCTGGACGCCCTGCCCACCGGCTGGGTCATCCTGGAACACTATGACCGAGGCTGGTTCAGCTCCAGCGCCAGCACCGAACTCGCCCTGCAACCTCCCGCCGGGGGCCCACCCGGCGCAGCCCTGCAACGCATCCGGATCGACAGCCGCATCGAACAAGGTCCCCGCGCCTGGTTCAGTGGCCCGGGCTTCCCCGTCCTCGCCCAGGTCCAGACCCGGGTCGAATGGGCAGACTCCCCGGTCAGGCTCCCTGCACTCCTCATGACCACCAACCTGGCAACCGACGGCGGCGCCCAAGCCCGCCTGCAGGTCCCCGCCCTTGACCAGCCAGGGCAAACCGATGGCTATCGACTGCGCAGCAGCGATCTCAGCGGCACGGTGCGCGTTCGGCCGGAGCTAAGGGAAATTTCGATCGATCTCCACCTCCCCGGCATGGAACTGGTCGCCCCCGCCGGACCCTTGGCAAGCCTGACAAACGCCCGACTCAAGGCCGATCTTAAGGGCTGGATCGGCGATCTCTACACCGGCAACGCGCGCCTGGAGCTCGGGTCCGCCCGGCTGGGCGGGACCCCCGGCCCCAATCCTGATGCCACCCTGCTGGAAGGGGTGGCCATGCACTGGGAGCAGGCCCCGTCCGGAAAGACCCTGGATCTGCGGCTCGACGTGCTAGCGGAGTCCCTGCGGCTCGGCACCCGGGACTACCGGACGGCCGCGGTCGGCCTTTCTGCCCAGTCCCTGGACGGCCGAGCCCTCGCCGACATCGCCGGCGCCCTGCGCGCCCTGACCTCTGATACCTACTCCCAGGCCCTGCGCGGAATGGTGGGCTTGACCCTCCTGACCCGCGTGCTTCCCCGGTTACTCGCCGCGGGCCCACGGCTCTCCCTGGACCCGTTCACCCTAACCACCCCGGACGGGCCCATCGCGGCGCAACTGTCTCTCACCGCCCCGCTCCAGCCCGGGGCAGCCAGCAGTCCCTACCGGGATCCGGCAACCTGGATCAGCGCCCTCGCGGGCGAGGGCAAGCTGGAACTGCCTGAACCCATCGCGCGTGACTGGCTCGACCGCGCCAGCGGGACCGCCAGGCCCACACCCCGAGAACGTCTCCGGACCTGGATCGACAGCGGCTGGGTCGCGGCCGATCAGGGCCGTGTCAGCAGCCGCTTCCAACTGGCCGACGGACAACTCACCGTCAACGGCAGACCTGTCTCGCTGCTCGGCCCCGGCTGGCGGGAGTTGCAGTAAGCCCCCCTGGAATACCAGGCTGGGCGCCAAGCCGGACCCGCCGGGCTAATTGCCAAGTCATAAAGCAACCCCATGGGGCGAACCAAAGATGCCAATGACTGACTTCTTTCAGGTGCAGCACCTGG
The DNA here is from genome assembly GCA_963733415.1 of uncultured Gammaproteobacteria bacterium. Classification (GTDB taxonomy): domain Bacteria; phylum Pseudomonadota; class Gammaproteobacteria; order Chromatiales; family Chromatiaceae; genus Thiodictyon. The sequence continues at coordinate 196,031 of CAVTDM010000012.1, forward strand.
TTACCGAGACGCTGGCCTGGCGCGGCAACCCGCGACATCGCGGACCCTGGAGCCCGGAGTTACGGCGGACCCTGGAGACCAACCAGGCACTGGCACCCGCCTTGCTGGACCTCCTCCTGACCCGGTATGCGCCGGACGGCCGGCAACAGGGCCTCGCGGAGGACTACGGGGTCTGTCTGGAACTGCTGGATGAGGCCCTAACGCAGGTCCGTTACTCGGTGGAGCGTCAACGGCCCTGGGCCCTTGCCATGGCAGAGCAGATTCAGCTGGAAATTGCTGAGAACGGGTTCCGTCCGGAGGTGGACGTGCGGGTACAGCATGACCTCCTTCAGGCCCTGCACAACGCCAAACTGCCGCTGCATCCGTGTATTCAGGACCAGGCCGCGGCCGTCGGCGAGTATTACGCCCGGTTCAGCGCCGGCCGGGACGCACCAGACCTGGAGAGCCTGCTTGACCGGTTGGTCCAGGAGACGCGGGCGCATGATCCCTTCGAACTCCTCGAATTGCTGCTGGCCCAGCTGACCATCATGCCTGCCGAGGCCAAGGTGATGCTGGCTGCCGGCATGATGACCTCAGCACAGAGCCTGCTCAACGACCTGGCAGTACTCTTTCTCCTGCATCCCGAGACGCAAGTGCGGAGCCAACTGCCGGCGGTCTATCGGCAGGCTGACGCGGCCCGCCACCTGAGCCCACTCGGCCTGCGCCGCCTGATCGGACTGCGCAACTGGGTGCCTGCGGACGAGCGGCCCGACCTGGACACACTGATCAAACAGGTGCGGGTTGCCGGGGTCACCAGCGCACCCTTGCCGCCCGCCCAAACCCTGACCGTCTACGCCTCACCCTTCGACGGCTCAGGCGCCCAGGGCGTCTGGTTCTTTGCGAAGGACAAGCGGCACTATCGCATCGCCGGGGTGCTGGTGAAACAGGGATTCGGGATTCGCGAAGCTTGGGGCGAGGGCGGGCTGACCAAGCGGGAGATGGACGGGAAGATCCGGGAGTTGGTCCGCACCGGCACGGCGTTTCCGGTGCATCGGGATTACCTCGATCGGCTGGTCACCCATTTCGTCGCGGTGGGTCTGGAACGTCAGGCGGCGGCGCCACCGCAACTGCTGGCAGTCAATGAACTGATGGGCGGCGATTACTGGAAGCCGCAATGCATCACGCCCGCCACCACCATTGCTGAACTCGCGGCAAGCGACCCCGGCGCCTTCACCCCGGCGCGGGTCCAGCAGGTCCTCGCCGCCGGGGCCTACTGGCCCCAGGACCTCCCACTCGCCGCCTCCTGGTTCGAAGACGACACGGGTATCGACGAGCTATTGCACCGCAAGGTCGGCAAGAAACCGGAAGACTGGCTGCTGCGCATGCCATTGGCCAGCCGCCTCATTGTGGACCAGATCCTTGAACCCAAACGGGGCGTCTGGACCGAGCGGCTCCTGTGGATGGCCCGTTGGGCGCAAGCAGCCCAAAGCCGGCCGCCGGTCCCTTGGCAGGACTTCCTGATCGTCGCCAGCGCCCTGCATGAGGACACCCCGCTGGCCCAGGTCCCGCTAATGGAAGCCATCGCGACGCGCTCCGTTCAGTCCGCCTACCGGCGGTCACTGACACGCTAGCCCGCGGGGAGGCGCGCCACGATCCAGGGGGCGCGCCGAATCAGGCTCTTGTGGCCGACAGGTCTTGGCCAGTCAATCCCCGATCTGGCCTGCCGCGCTATCTCTACTCCCCGTAGCCGCCGCGGCGGGAACCGCGCACGTCCCGGGCGAAATAGCTCACCTGCCCGCTGGGTATCACGGTCACGCCGCCGGGGCTGACGGTGTAGCGCTGGGCGTCGCGCTCCCGATCGAAGCCGATCGTATCGCCTGCCTCGATGATGTTATGCCGATCCACGATGACGTTACGCAACCGTGCCCCGCGGCAGACCCGCACGTAATCCATGATGATGCAGTTCTCCAAAACCACATCCTCCTCGATCACCGCCTCACGCCGAATGATTGAATTGCTGATGCGCGCGCCGTCATGGACCAGGGTGGCGGCCCCGAGCAGGGTGTTGCGCACCTCTCCACCCAGGATCCGCGCCACCGGCCCCTGGTAGCTGCTGGAGTAGATGGGCCAGTCGGGGTTGAAGACGTCGAATTCCGGCTCCGCCCCCAGCACGCCCTGGTGGGCTTCAAAATAGGCGTCGATGGTGCCCAGGTCCCGCCAGTAGACCGGGGTCTCATAGGCTTGGACCCCGGGGACCTCATTGGTGGCGAAGTCATAGGCGAACAGCCGGTGGGTCCGCAGCAGGCGCGGCAGCAGGTGATGGCCGAAATCGTTCTCACCGGCCGCCTGGGTCTCGCGCAGGGACTGGGTGAGAACCTCGGCGTTGAAGACATAATTGCCCATGGAGGCAAAGGCCTTGGCGGGATCGGAGGCCATGGGCGTGGGGTTGGCCGGCTTCTCCTGGAAGGCCTGGACGCGGCCATCCGCATCGGCCGCGATGACCCCGAAACCTTCGGCATCCTTGAGTGGCACCGGGAGAGCCGCGATGGTCACATCCGCATCACGCTCCCGATGGAAGGCGACCATCTGGCGGATATCCATCCGGTAGATGTGATCAGCGCCGAAGACCACGACCAGGTCCGGGCGGTGTTCCTCAATCAGGTTGATGTTCTGGTGGACGGCGTCCGCGGTGCCCTGAAACCAGTGATCCCCGGTGCGCATCTGGGGCGGGACCACGGTAACGAACTGATTCTGCAGCAGGGGGGAGATGGTCCAGGCCTTGCGCACGTGCTCGATCAGGGACTGGGACTTGTACTGAACCAGCAGGTAGATAGTCTGGATCTGGGAGTTGACCAGATTGCTGAGCACGAAATCGACGATGCGGTAGCGGGACCCAAAGGGCACAGAGGGTTTGGAGCGTGCCGCCGTCAGCGGTTGGAGCCGTGCCCCTTGGCCGCCAGCCATGACGAAGGCGATGATTCGGTCGGTTTTCATAATTCCTCCGCGTGCCCGAAGTCTGGGCTTCATTGATGATACCGCCTGTTGCCGTGGCGGCGGCGGCCCCAGCCCCAGGGTACCGCTGACCCTTCTGGATGTTGACCCATCTAGCGGACAAACCAACCGCGATCAGGCACCAGATTAGTGCACGCCCTGAGCCGTTCTTGGTCTCCCGCGCTGAGCCATGCGCACCGGGGAAGCGCATGGTACGGCAGAAACGCCCAAGTTTCTTGCGGCCCGACTGACCTTAATCAGTAGAACAGAGCAACACGGCTCCCGGCCCCTTTGGCCCCTGGAAGGCAGCGCCGCCAGACCCACCTTTAAGCCAGGAGAAACTCTGCGCCACAGATCGACCCGACCCTCTAAACTGGCGGCCTCAGCGCCGGATCGCCCGGTCTTAACGACCGGGCGCCCCTGACCCGACTGGCCGGGCCCGCCCCCCGCGCGGTCGACGGCCGGGGCAGTCTCGGCAGGATCAATCCCCAGGAGCGAAACCATGAGCAACCCCTTCAACCAGCTACCGCGACGGCCGGTGATCCTGATCATTCTCGACGGCTTTGGCCTCAACCCCAGCAAGGCCAACAACGCCGTCATCCTTGCTGATACGCCCAAGTTCGACCACTACTTTTCCCACTTTCCCCACTGTGCCCTCCAGGCCTCCGGGCTGGCGGTGGGCCTGCCTGACGGGCAGATGGGTAACTCGGAGGTCGGCCACACTACCCTGGGTTCGGGCTGCGTGGTCAAACAAGACCTGGTCTTGGTCGACGCCGCCATCGCCGACGGCAGCTTCTTTGATAACCCGGCCATGCTCGCCGCGGCCCGGGCCGCCGCCGCCGCGGGCCGGCCCATTCACCTGATGGGCCTGGTCTCGGACGGGGGCGTCCACAGCCATGTCACCCAACTCGTGGCCCTGATCGCGTTGTGCCGGCAGCAGGGCGCCCGTCCCGTGGTCCATTGCTTCACGGACGGGCGCGACACCCCGCCCCGCTCCGCCAAGGGCTACCTGGCACCGGTGGAAGCCGCCCTGGCGGCGGCGGGCGGCCAGATTGCCACCGTCATCGGGCGCTATTGGGCCATGGACCGGGATCAGCGCTGGGAACGGACCGAACTGGCCTGGCGCGGGCTGGTGGACGGCGAAGGCCGGCAGGCCGCGGACGCCCGCGCGGCCATCGACCAGGCCTATGCGTTAGGTGAGGATGACGAGTTCATCCGTCCCACCATCCTCGCGGGCGCGGAGCTGATCCAGAATGGCGACCAGGTCATCCACTTCAACTTCCGCAAGGACCGCCCCCGCCAGATCGTCGAGGCCTTTTACAGCCCTGGGTTCACGGCCTTCGACCGGCGCGGGATCACCAGTGTCAAGGTCACCGGCATGATGGATTATGACGCCAGCTACGGACTGCCCTACGCCTTCGACAACGACCGCCCCCGCATCACCCTGGGCCAGGTGCTAAGCGACGCCGGCCTGCCCCAGTTCCACTGCGCGGAGACGGAGAAGTACGCCCACGTCACCTTCTTCTTCAACGGCGGGCAGGACGAACCCTTCCCCGGTGAGGAGCGGGTCCTGATCCCCTCCCCCAAGGTCGCCACCTATGATCTGCAACCGGAGATGAGCGCCCCCGCCGTGGCCGATGCAGTGATCACGGCCCTGAAGTCCCGGGCCTTCCCCTTCATCGTGGTCAACTTCGCCAACGGCGACATGGTGGGCCACACCGCCGTGCGCGAATCCGTCATCGAGGCGGTGCGGGTGCTGGACCGGGAGGCCGGGCGGGTCATGGACGCGGCGCGGGCGCAGGGCTATTCCATCATCCTCACCGCCGACCACGGCAACTGCGACGAGATGGTCGACCCGGCCAGCGGCGAACCCCACACCCAGCATACCGTGTACCCGGTTCCCTGCCTGGTCGCTGACGAGACCCAGTGGCGCCTCTCCACCGGCGGCGGCCTGGACGCCATCGCCCCCACGGTGCTGCAGCTCATGGGGCTGCCCATCCCACCCGCCATGCACGGGCGCTCACTACTGCTCGGTCCGGCGACGGTCTAGGCCGATGCGCCAATATCTGGACCTCCTACGCGATGTCATCGACCACGGCATCGATAAGCCGGACCGCACCGGAGTGGGGACGCGCTCGGTGTTCGGGCGCCAGGTGCGGTTCGATCTCAGTCAGGGGTTTCCCCTGCTGACCACCAAACGGATTCACCTGAAGAGCGTAGTCCACGAGTTGCTGTGGTTCCTCTCTGGTTCGACGGACAACAATGACCTCAAGGGGCGCGGCGTCACCATTTGGGATGAATGGGCCGCGCCGAACGGGGACCTGGGGCCCATCTACGGCGCCCAATGGCGCAGTTGGCAGTCCCCGGACGGGCGCACCATCGACCAACTCGCGGAGTTGGTCGACACCATCCGCACCCGCCCGGACTCCCGGCGCCTGGTGGTTTCCGCCTGGAACCCGGCGGATTTGCCGGACGAGACCCAGAGCCCCCAGGCCAACGCGGTGGCCGGGCGCATGGCCCTCGCCCCCTGCCATTGCCTCTTCCAGTTCTATGTGGCGGATGGACGCCTGTCCTGCCAGCTCTATCAACGCAGCGCCGACCTCTTCCTTGGGGTGCCCTTCAACATTGCCAGCTATGCCCTGCTCACCCACCTGGTCGCCCAACAGTGCGATCTGGGCGTCGGCGACTTCGTGCACAGCTTCGGCGATCTGCACCTCTACCGGAACCACCTGACCGACGACATCGTCTTTGCCCAACTCGCCCGGGAGCCGAAGACCCTGCCCCGCCTGGACCTCACGCGTCGGCCCCCGACCCTGTTCGACTACACCTTTGAGGACATCCAGGTGCTCGGCTACGACCCCCATCCGGCGATCCGCGCGCCGATTGCGGTGTGAGGCCGGCGCAGACCTGGCAGATTGCAGCTGGTCGGCACAACGGAATCAGTCCGCGAAAGAACGCAAATCGAGCCCTATGGATTATCGACTGCTGCGCCTGATCCTGATCGACTCCTACAGCCCCGGACGGGTCGTGGAGTTTCCGCTGGAAGGCGGTGCCGTGCTCACCGGCCGTAACGGCCGGGGCAAGACGACCCTGCTGCAACTTCTGCCCATCTTCTACACCCGGGCCATGGAGGAGGCCGGACCCATGGCCGAGGTGATGGAGCGGGAGACTCGCCTGACCGCCATCGAGGCAGAGCTGGGCCGCATCCACTCCCGGGTATTGCGTCTGCTCGCCCATCTGGAGGAGTACGACGCCGAGAACCGTCGGCAACGGGCGCGCCAGGCGTCCGAGGCCCGCTTGGAGGAGCAGGCCCATCGCCAGACCGCGGAGGGCATCCGCATCCGCCAGGAGACCGCCGGGCGCGAGGCCAAGGACCAGGAGGGCCGGGTCGCCGCGCTGGACGCACAGCACGCGGACTGGCTGCGCCGCGATCTCCCCGGCAAGGCCGCGCTGTTGCAGCGCGAGCCCGAGCTGCGCAACCGTCTCGGCCAGCTCCACCAGCGCCGTGAGGCCCTACTCGGCGAGCAGCAGCGGATCTCGCTCCAATACGAGCGCCTATTTAACGACCTGGACCGCCGCCACACCCTGGCGGAGACCGCTGCGGCCGATGCCCGTACCGCCCTATACCAAGGCTTCGAGCCCCGCCTCAATGCCCTGGACACCGAGGCCCGGACCGACCTAGCCGGACTGCGCGAGACCCACAGCACCGAGCTTCGGGCACTCGACGCCCGCCTGCAAAAGACACTCGAGCGCAAGGGCGAGTGCAGCAAGCTGGCCCGCGCCCCCCAGCCGGACCCGGTCCTGGTCGCGATCCGCGACGCCAAGCAAGCGGCCGCGAATGCCTTGGGCAGCGAACGCGAGATCGCCAACCAGGCCGACCGCCAGTGCCGTGAGGCCCTCGTCAAGGTCAAGGCCGCCGACCTTGAGCGGGTCTCGTCCAACGGGCTCTCCTACCTGATCCTGTGCGTCATCTTCATTGCCTGCATCGAACGTATCCGGCGCCAGGCGTCAGGCGAGGTGGTCTGGGCACCTCGACGAGCTCAAGGACCTGGACATCGGCAACATTGAGGCCCTGCTCGCCATCCTGAAGCGCAACGCCATCACCCTGGTCTCCGCCTTCCCGGATCCAGATGCTGAGGTTCTGGCGCTGTTCCGCCATCGCTTCAGCGTGGAGGAGGGGCGGCGGCTCTTGGAGGCGCGGGTGCTGGGGCCGGATGAGGACGGGGTTGAACCCGAACTCGGGTGGCGTGCTCGGATTAATTGGACCTTGACATAGACCCAAGTACGGCATCAACTGTACGTCTTCGCGTACATAATTCGGAGCTCACCATGGAGCATCTGTCCACAAGCGATCTGCGGAAAAACCTCAAGGCCGTTTTCGACCGTGTCAACGGCGATCGGGTACCAATCAGCGTCGGACGCGGCGGCGGGCGGGAGGTGGTGCTGCTCGACGGTGAGGACTACCGCAGCATCATGGAGACCCTGTATTTGGTGCAAAATCCGGTTAACGCCGAACGCCTGCAACTCGGTATGCATCAGCATCGGACCGGGCAACGGGGCACTGTCAATGTTGAGGCTTACCTGGACTCAGACCGGTCTTGACGATCTGGAGTGGTGGACTCAGCACGACCCCAGGAAACTCAAGCGGATCATCGAAATCTGCCTTGCCGCCTGCCGCGCGCCAACCACCGGCATCGGTAAACCTGAGCCATTGCGCTTCGATTTCCAAGGATACTGGTCGCGGCGGATCGACCAGGAGCACCGCGTGATCTATGCCTTCGACGAGTCCGACCTGACCGTGATCCAGTGTCGGTACCACTATCATCGGGATTGAGGCATTGGGAAACGCCGACTCTTCATCAACCGCAAATCGGTGACCAGTTCTTGGGCCTCGCCCACGGCGATCCGCTCAAAGTCCGGGTGCCGCGGATTGAGCAGGTAGTTGGACTCGGCGGGGACCACCGCGCTGGGGACGGCCATCACAGGCGCGGTAAGCCTGGCAGCCCACTCGGTGCCGAGGGCACGCAGGGTCTCAACGGCCCCAGCATCTCGCCAGTCAGCGGGGAGTTGCTCGTGACTCAGCCGGGCGATCGTCAGGTCCGCTGGGATCTCCGCCGGAATCATCATGTAGCGCGCCCGCAGGGGCTCGTCCTGGACGAGCATTTCCAGCATGGCTAGCGATTGGCTGCCGGCGGTATACACCAGCGGCACGCCCTTGCGGTTCCAGCGACCCCCGTATCGTCTGGCGCCCTCCCCGGAAAAGGCGACTTCAGCAAAGCGTGCCGTGACGATCCGCCAGACGGTCGCCATCAAGCGAAGACGCCGTGCTCGATCCGCCCGAGGGTATCCATCACGCCCTCGGCACCAATGTCCGTATCGAGCAGGCTCAAGGGGGTGGTGCCGCCCAGCGAGGCGTTGGTCGATTTGAGCCAGTCCATGGTCGCGTCCAAATCCTCAAAGACCTCCTCGCCGCGTGCGACCACCCGGGCCAGCCGGATCAGTCTGGACGATTCCTCGCTGTTGAGCTTGCCCTCGCGCTTGCGACGCGCCAGGGTTCGCTCGGGAATGCCCACGGCGGACGCCAACTCGGCTTGGGACAGGTGTGTCAGTCTGGTCAGGGCATCCACGGCAGAGGCGGGAATGCCGCGGCGAATCACCGCCACCCAGTCGAGCGCCGAGCGGGGGATGGAGACCAGAACGCGCTGGCCGCCGAGTAAATCATCGACCGCGAGGAACGACGGAGCGGATAGCGCAGCTGCCTGGGGCATGAGTCATCTCCAGAAAGGCCAGATGGCACCTAGTATAGTCAAAAATGGCGAGACACGACCGATCCACTGCTCCACCTGTCGTGCCCAGAGCCCCCACGAGCATACGCAGGGCGTGGCACGAGTAGGACCTGCATGGTTAGACTACTAACGTGTGGCCCAGCACTTGAAGGAGGCGCTCGCCGCCTATTCGGACGATGACGTCGAAGGCGCGCTGGCCAGCCTGAAGGACGAGGGGTCGGTGTTGCGCGACCGGCACCTGCGCGTGGTGGACCTGTTCCGCCAGCGGGGCATCGAGTCACTGGACGACACGGAGGCCTGCGTCGGGCTGCTTGCCAGCGAGAAGCTGCGGGCCGAGTTCACGGTCAAGCTCAAGGCCTTCCTGGCTTCACTGGACACGGTACTGCCACGCCCCGAGGGGCTGCCGTAGTCCGGGCGACGCGAAGCGGCTGGCCTACATCTACGCGCGGGCACGCAACCGCTACAAGGACACGCCGGTCCTCGGCAAGGACGTCGGCGCCAAGGTGCGCAAGCTGATCGACGACCACGTGATCTCGTTGGGATAGACCCGAAGATCCCGCCGATCCCACTGACCGATGCCGAGTTCGACACGCACGTCGCCCGGGCGGCCAGCGACCGCGCCAAGGCGTCCGAGATGGAGCACGCGATCCGCTCGCACATCCGCAAGCACACGGACGAAGACCCGGTGCTGTACCGCAAGCTCTCGGAGCGGCTGAACGAGATTCTCAGAACACTCGGCGAGCAGTGGAACGAGGTGATCGCGCAGCTGCAGAAGATCATCGACGAACTGCGCACTGGCAAGGCCGGCGCCGCCGATGCGCCCGACGACCTGCCCGAGCATTGCGCGCCCTTCCTGCGCACCGTGCTGGACGTGGTCTGTGCCGGGCAAACACCCACGCCGGCAGAGCTACTGCGGCTGAAGGACGTGACCGTCGAGCTGGTGGATCTGCTCGTTCAGGAGCTGCAGGGAAACCGGGGCATCTGGAGCCCGAGCAAGCGGGCCGATCAGGACAACCTGAACGCGCAGTTGTTCGAGCACCTGATGCGCTTGCGCCCGCCACTGGTGGATGCGGACAAGGCGGGCGTGCTGGCGGACAAGCTGATGGAGCAGGCCCGCGCCAACCACGACAAGCTGGTGCAGGTGTGATGCGATGCTGGCACCCGTGAAGTCGCCCAAGCTCCAGGTGGACGACCTGCAGTTCCACGTGCGGCGCAGCGCGCGTCGCAGGACGATGCAGATCACCGTGGAGCGCGACGGGGAGCTGGTGCTGTCGGCGCCGCCCGAGGTGGACGAGGCCGCAGCTGCGCGCCTTCGTCCTGGAAAAGCGCTTCTGGATCTACACCAAGCTGGCCGAGAAGGACCGCCTGCAGCGCCAGGTGCCGCGCAAGGAGTTCGTCGGCGGCGAGGGCTTCCTGTACCTCGGGCGCAGCCATCGGCTGAAGCTGGTCGATGAACAGGACGTGCCGCTGAAGCTGGCGGCTGGCCGCTTCTGTCTGCGCCGGGACGCCTTGCCCGCCGCGCGCGAGCACTTCATCCGCTGGTACAGCGAGCGTGCCAAGGCCTGGCTGTCGAGTCGCGTGGCCGAGTACCAGCCCGGATGGAGGTGGCGCCTGCCGGCGTGAAGGTGCAGGACCTGGGCTACCGCTGGGGCTCGTGCGGCAAGGGCGACTGGCTGTACTTCCACTGGAAGACGATCCTGCTGCCGGCGCGCATCGCGGAGTACGTGGTGGTGCACGAGATCGCCCACCTGCACGAGCCGCACCACACCCCAGCGTTCTGGCTGCGCGTGGAGCGCGCCATGCCGGACTACGCGCAGCGCAAGGCCTGGCTGGCCGAGCACGGAATCGATGTCGAAGGGATCTGAGAACGATGGCGGACGATTTCACCAGCGACCACTTCAAGCTGCTGAACAAGTGGAAAGGGCAGAAGCGCGACGCTGTTCTGCCGGTTGGCAAGAGCGGTGCACTCAGCCGGCCTGGACTGGTGGCACCTGGGCGAGAGCATCCACGTGCGCTTCGGTCACAAGAACCCCGGCAGTGAGCGTGCGGTGGGGGTGCTGGGCGTCCTCCGCGGAACTCGGGCCCGCAAGATCACCTGGACCCGACCGCTGGGGCCTGTCGCCAAGCTCAACCGCGAGCTTCTGACCGATGACCTGGTGGCGAAGATCGAAGCTGCCCTGTCGACCGAGCGTGACTCGCTGGACGACTGGCTGGTGCTCGAAACCGAGCGGCCCGGCCTGTGGCCCGATCAACTGCGGGACGACCCGCTCGATCCTGGCGAAGACTCGGATGACGAGGACCCGAGCGATATCGAGGAGACGAGACAGCCTGTCAACCGCATCTACTACGGCCCGCCCGGCACCGGTAAGACCTACGAGCTGTCGAAGCTGCTCAAGCGAGAGTACGAGCAGGCCATGACGGCGGTCTCCAACGAGGAATGGCGCAACCAGTTCATCGCCGAAAAGATTGCGGTGCTGAAGTGGCGGGAGGCCGCAGCCGCGGCGTTGTACGATCTGGGCGGCAAAGGCAAAGGCAAAGTCAGCGATCTCACGGAGCTCCCGTTCAGCAAGGCGCTGATCGCCGCGAACGGCCCGAACCGGAATGTCCGTCAAACCCTATCGCAGACGCTGAATTCCCACGCGGTCGAGGACTCCGCAACAGCGAAGCTGAAGAAGCGCCTTGCCCCTGGCGTCTTTGACAAGTCGGCAAACTCGGTCTGGCAGGATCAGGGGCACCGACCGCGGTCGCGGTTATACTCATGGCCAGACCCGCGGTAAGGCGTTACGCTCCATGAAGAAAGAAGTCAACCCGGCGGATCTGGAGCTCTTTCGCGAGGAGGTGCAGGACACCCAGCCGCTCCGCCATGAGGGCGCTGAACCCTTTCGGGAGCGCCCTCGACCGGTCCCGCGCCCGCGGCCCCTGGAGCTGCCCGAGGACGCCGGGGTCACCTTGTCAGAGGCTGAGGTCCAGACCCACGACTACCTGCTGTTCGCCCGCCCCGGGGTCCAGCACCGCGTGCTCGCTGACCTGCAGCGGGGGGCCTTTGAGGTCGGGCTGGAAGTGGACCTCCATGGGCTTACCGTGGAGGTGGCCCGCCGGGTCCTGGCCGAGTTCCTTACCGAATGCGGGCACCGCCGGGTGCGCTGCGCGCGCATCATCCACGGCAAGGGCATCCGCTCCAGCGGGCAGCAGCCGGTGCTCAAGCAGAAAGTGAACTACTGGCTGCGGCTCCATGGGGAGGTCCTTGCCTTTTGTTCCGCCCCCCGCCGGGACGGCGGCACCGGTGCCGTCTACATCCTGCTGCGCAACCCCAACAAGGCCAATCAGTCCCGCGGACCCAGGTCCTGTTAGGCGTGCCAGGTAGCCTGTCCCACCAGGGGCACGGCGATAAGGCGCCCGGTTGTGGGCCAAGGCGCGGACGCTGATGCCGATGGCGTTCAACCCATCCACCGGGTAGCCAGGTCATTCAGCGGCGTTCGGCCTCGTCAGGGGCCTCAGTTTTGGCCGAGGCCGCGCTGAGCGCCCGGCGCAGGTCGCCTTCCAGCCGCTCCAGTTCCGCGGCGGCCAGGGCACGGGCACGCTTGCCCTCGTCGGCAATCTTGAGGCCCTCCTCAATGGTCTGGATCAGGGTCTGGTTGGCCTGGCGAACCACCTCGATGTCGAACACCCCGCGCTCGATCTCGCGGCGCGCCTGGGTATTGGCCGTCTTCAGATTCTCGGCGTTGGCGCGCAACAGGTCGTTGGTGAGATCCGTGGCCGCCCGCAGCGTGTCGGCGGCCTCCCCGGAGCGGTAGATGGTGACCGCCTGGGCCAACTGCTGACGCCACAGGGGCACGGTGTTAACCAGGGTGGAGTTGATCTTATTGATCAAGCCTTTGTCGTTCTCCTGGACGAGCCGAATGCTGGGCAGACCCTGCATGGTCACCTGGCGGGTCAACCGGAGGTCATGGACTCGCCGCTCTAGGTCGTCGCGGGCACCGCGCAGGTCCCGCAGCTGTTGGGCCATGACCATGTCACCGACCGACTCGACCCGCGCCACCTGGGCCGGGATCACGACGTCGTCTAGTTCGCGCAGTTTTGTCTCCCCGGCCTCGATGTAATGCTCCAGGGCACGGAAATAGTCCAGATTTGCCTGGTAGAGCCGGTCGAGGGCGGTGACGTCCGTCAAGAGCCGGGTCTTGTGCCGCTCCAGGGTCCGACCGATGACCTCGATCTGATCGCGTACCGCCTCGTATTCTTCGAGAAACCGCGCGATGGGCCGGCCCTGACCGAGGAGTCGGGCAAAGAGGCCAGGCTTCCGATTGGGGTTCAGCGCCTCGACGTCGAAACCCTTGAGCGTGGTGACCATCTCGCTCAGAGCGGCCCCGGCGGGTCCGATATCCTTGGCACGCACCCCCTCCAACATCCGGTCTGAGACCTGCGTCAATTGCTCCTGGGCCTTGGCGCCGAAGAACAGGATGGACTGGCTGTCGGTGAGGTCGAGTTCCTTGAGCAGGGTCGTGACCGCCGGGTTTAGATCGGTGCCGGGCGGAGTGCTCGGCGCCGGCGCTGGGGTCAGCACCGCGGAGTTGGTCGCGTTCGGTCCGCCCTCCGGGTGCCGGGCAACCCCGTCCGCCAAGGTGGTGGGCAGAGTCTCCATCGTGTCTGTCTGTGCGGTCACTGAAGGTCTCCCGGGTCAGTTCTGATGCGGTCGAATCGGAAAAGGCATTGGGCGCGGGTGCTATGCGATGCCTTCCCGCTGGAGCTGCTTCTTGAGCACCTCGATCTGGAGGTCCAGGTCCAAGACGTCGGTTTCCAGGAGTCTCTGCCGCTGCTCCGCGAAGACCTCCTCTACCGTGACCAGGACGTTGCGAAAATTCTGCTCCAATTCCCGCGAATCGGCGCGCCGGTGGGTGCGGGCGTAGCCCTCAGCCACCTGCTGGACGCCCTCGAGGTAGACGTTCAAGAACTTGCGGGCCCGGTACAGGTCAGTCGGGCGCTCGGCGATCTGGTCGAGGATTCCGCGCCCCTGAACGCTCAGCCGCTCCAACCGCAGCTTGAGTTCCGGGTTGGTCAATGCGGCCGCGGTGCGCTCCAGGTCCAGGAGTCGGTCCTTGGCTTCCGCCAGGGCCTCGATCACCCGACGGGATTGCCCATCGCCGATGATCGAGCGGTGCCGCCGGCCAAGGGGCTCAAAACCGTAGGCCAGGTGGAACCCGAGGGCCGCCACGGCGGCAAAGGCCAGACTGATGGCTGGCCCATGCCCTACGGCGAAGTGCGCGGTGACCCCGGCGGCCAGGACCGTCAGCGCCCCGCCCAGGGTTTTCAGCGGCCAACGCCCCGAGCGGGCAAAGCGCGGCTGCTCGCCGTGGGCGGCACGCAAGCCGCGCCGGGTCAGCCAGGCGGCGGACATGAAAAGTCCGAAGCCCGCCGCATCCGCCAGAAAGGCGGGAAGGTTCCCCGCCCCCAGGGCGGTGAGGGCCGCGAGCAGGAGTGGTGCAGGCAGCACCCACAAGAGGGCCCCCCGACGACGGGGAACCTCCCGGGGACGGGACTGAAACAGGGTCCCGAGGCGCTCCGGCAGGATCGCCGGAGTCTGCCTGGACACCTTCACCAGGGGCGATTCGGGGCGCGCGGAGGTGAGGATGGATCGGACCAGGGGCCGCAGGTCGTTCAGCCGCAGGTCCCGGGGTGGTTCAGGGGGGGTGGTCACCGCGCGGTCCTCGCAAGATCAAAGGGCGAACAGGGCCTGGCAGGACACCAGACCGACGCTCCCAAACAGCAGGGCAGTACCCAGGACGCGAAGCGCTAGGGACGTCCGCGACGCCTGGACAGGGGGGTGATGCAAGTCGGACATGGTCGAGTCTGATCCTGGCAGAGATTGCCGGAATGACGGCGGTGGAGTAGCAGCAACGGGGCCGCCACTGGCCTCATGACTTGTGGTAGATGGCGTCCGGGTCCTTGAGCACGGGTGCGATCTCGAGCCACTGGCCGGCGCTGTCCAGTTCCCGATAGAAGCAGTTGTGGCGGCCGGTGTGGCACGCGATGCCGCCCTTCTGTTCCACCTCCATCAGGACCACGTCCGCGTCACAGTCGATGCGGAGCGCCTTCACCACCTGCTGGTGGCCGGACTCCTCGCCCTTGTGCCAAAGCTTGCGGCGGGAGCGGGACCAGTAGACCGCGTGACCGGTCTGCCGGGTCAAGGCCAGGGACTCCCGGTTCATCCAGGCCATCATCAGGATGGTGCCGGTACCGGTCTCCTGGGCGATGGCCGGCACCAGGCCGTCCGCGTCCCACTTGATGCTGTCGAGCCAGGTGTCGCTCATGGATGTAAGGTCCTTAAGGGTTCAGGGCGGCCAGTTCATCCGCCAGGCGCTGCCCGGCAGCGAAGTCCAGGGTACCCTCGTAGATGGCGCGGCCGGTGATGGCGGCGGTGATCCCGGGACCCTGGTCGATGCGCGAAGCCTCGGCCAGGGCGCGGATGTCGTCAATGGTGGTGATCCCCCCGGAGGCGACGATGGGGATAGCGACCGCCTTGGCCAGGGAGCGGGTGGCAGGGATGTTGGGTCCGGTGAGCATGCCGTCCCGGCCGATATCGGTGTAGACGATGGCCGCGACACCGTCGCCCTCGAAGCGCTTGGAGAGTTCCTCGACCCGGTAGTCGGTGATCTCCGCCCAGCCCCGGATGGCCACCTGGCCGTCCTTGGCATCCAGCCCCACCATGATGCGGCCGGGAAAGGCGCGGCACGCGCGGGCGACGAAAGCAGGCTCGGTCACCGCCTGGGTGCCGATGATGCAGTAGCTCACCCCGGCGGCGAGATAGGCGGCAATCGTCGCCTCGTCGCGGATGCCTCCGCCCACCTGAATGGGCAGATCGGGATAGCGGGCGGCGATGGCCCGGATGGCGGCGCCATTGACCGGCTCCCCGGCGAAGGCGCCGTTCAGATCGACCAGGTGCAGGCGGCGGGCGCCCTCCCCCACCCAGCGCCCGGCAACCTCCACCGGGTCGTCGGAGAACACGGTCTCATCCTCCATGCGACCCTGGCGCAGCCGGACGCAGCGGCCGTCTTTCAAATCGATGGCGGGGATCAGAAGCAAGGACATGACCTCAGATTCACTGGCGTGGGGGTTAGAGCGCGCCCTTGGTGGAAGGCAGGATGCCGCCCATGCGCGGGTCGGGCTCCACCGCCATGCGCAGGGCCCGGCCGAAGGCCTTGAAGATGGTCTCGGCCTGGTGGTGGGCATTGGTCCCGCGTAGGTTATCGATGTGCAGGGTCAGGGCCCCATGGTTGACCAGGCCCTGGAAGAATTCGTGGAACAGGTCCACGTCGAAGGCACCGATCATGGCCCGGGTGAACTCGCAATTGAAGATGAGCCCGGGCCGGCCGGAGAGGTCGATGACCACCCGCGATAGGGCCTCGTCCAGGGGCACATAAGCATGGCCGTAGCGGCGAATCCCCTGCTTGTCGCCGAGGGCCTGGGCCAGGGCCTGGCCCAGGGTGATGCCCAGGTCCTCCGCGGTATGGTGAGCATCGATGTGCAGGTCCCCGACGGCCTCAAGCTCCAGATCGATCAGTCCGTGGCGGGCGACCTGGTCGAGCATGTGGTCCAGAAAGGGCAGACCGGTCTGGAAGCTGGAGCGTCCGCTGCCGTCCAGGTCCAGGCTGACCCGAATCCGGGTCTCCAGGGTGTTACGTTCGACACGGGCGGTGCGGTGGCTGGTCTCGGGGGGCATGAATGGCTCCGGACGGTTCGGGGATCGGCTGCCGGACGGCCCATCAGGTACGGCACCAAGGGCGACATTTAACCACAGGTGGCCGGGCTCGCCCTAAGGTCCGGCCTCAACGCCAGGACGGCCGGTCAGGGCGGTCCGGTCTCGATCCCCTCGGCCGCGACGACCTTGGCCAGCGCGGCCTCCATCAAGGCCCGGGCCTGGGCGGAAGAGGCGTGGAGATAGGCGTGCAGGGCGGCATCATCGGCGTGCCGAACCTCACACTCCTCGCTGTAAGCCTCGAAGGCGGCCAGGGCCGAGACCAGGTCCACCAGGTGGTGGGGGCACTCACAGCGCACGGTCGGGGAGGCCATGGCGATGCGCGCCAACTGCGCCTCACCGAAACGCCGGGAGGGAATCGGCTGGGCAATGTCGATCTCCAGGCGGTCGGCGGATTCGGCCTGCCGCTGAGCCGCGCCATGCTGGTTCTGATGCAGGGCGAGGCACCAGCGCCGCAGTTCCGCCAGATCCACCGGCGCCCGCTTGGTCATAATACGGCGGGCGTCCAACCGTTCCAGGGTCACCCGGGACGCGAAGTGGTAGACCAGAATAGCTCGATTGGCCCCGGACTGAGCGAACAGGTGGCCGATCTCCCGGACTTGATCCGCATGCACAGTGGGGTACTCGAAGAGCACGACGTCCGGCACCTCCTGCCCGACCCCGGCCAGAAAGGCGTCGGGACGGTCATAGAGACCCGTGAGTTCCAGGCCTGCCAGGTCCGCCGGGTCTGGCGCCTCCAATTGCAGCCGCCCCGCCAGGGCCACTCCCAGGACCGCGACCCGACAGGGTCGGCCCAGGTCCTGTTCCGGCTCTGGCAGATCAGTCCCGCTCACCCGCTCGCGCAACTGGGCCAGGTTCAGGTTGGCGACGCTGCTGATGGCATCGCCACGTTCCACTAGACGCTTGATGAGGGTCAGGCGTCCCACGTCCTCCGCGCCATAAAGGCGAGTGCCCGAACCCGTGCGGACCGGAACAACCACCTGGTAGCGGCGCTCCCACACCCGCAGGGTGTCGGCGGGTACGCCGGTGAGACGGGATACGGCGCCGATCCGATAGGTTGGAGGATTGTGCTGGCCATTGTCGCTCACTCGCCGATCCTCAAAGTCGCTGGTCACCAAACTCGATGATCCCCAAACTCCCTGATCCCCAGGCCGTCGTTCCGAAACCGCAGGCCTTTTCCAACCGAGTCGATCGGCCGAGCATTGGAACCGAAGGCGTGAACCCCCGGCACGGGAGAACCGTGAGGCTGACGAGGCGAACCCTGACCTGCCCGCCGAGCGCAGCCAACCGGTGACCTTAATGTAATGTCTACCGGCGGCTTGTCCAACCCTTGTCCAGGCATCGGTCTTCCGGTGCGGGATACCCGTCATCACGGCGGTACGACCCCCTCCCAGGCAGACCAAAGCCCGGCCGGCGCGCCAACTGGCCCCATTGCGCGTCCATCGCGCGTTCACCGCATCGCGGGGCTCGTCGGAAAACCCCCTGCCTGAGATATTCCCGCGGGCGCTTTTGCAGTAGCATCGCGCTGCCTTGCGCACAGGCGCTCGCATTAACGTTTAGCCACTGGTTTTTTCGTCGTTTACCCCTTGCCCCCTGGGAGGTCCCCTGTTGATCAAGTTCACCGCCCTGCGCCTCGCCTTACCGGCGCTCTTTGCCGGCCTGTTCTCTGCGACCGCGCCCGTCGCTGCCGAAGAGACGGTGCACCTTTACAACTGGAACGACTATTTCGCCGAGGACACCTTGACCAAGTTCCAGGAACGCACCGGCATCCGCCCGGTCCTGGACCTCTACGACAATAACGACGTTCTGGAGGCCAAACTGTTGGTCGGCAGCAGCGGCTATGACGTGGTCTTCCCGACGGCGCGACCCTTCGGCGCCCGCCACATCAAGGCCGGGCTCTACCAACCCCTGGACAAGTCCAAGTTACCCGGGCTCGACCGGCTCGACCCGGCGATCATGGAGAGTCTGCGGGACCTGGACGCGGACAACGCCCATCTGGTCCCCTACCTGTGGGGCACTACCGGCATCGGAATCAACGCAGCCAAGGTGAAGGAGGCCTTGGGCGCTGACGCCCCGACTGACACCTGGGCGGTCCTCTTCGACCCCACCCAAGCGGCCAAGCTCAAGGATTGCGGCATCAGCATGCTCGACGACGCCACCGAGGCCTTTGCCGCGGCCCTGGCCTACCTGGGCAAGGACCCGAACAGCCGAAAGGAAGACGATCTGAAGGCCGCCTCGGAACTCCTGCAGACCGCTCGCCCGAACATCCGCTACTTCCACTCCTCTCAATATATCAGCGACTTGGCCAATGGGGACCTGTGCGTTGCACACGGCTACTCCGGTGACATCCTCCAGGCCAAGAGCCGGGCCGAGGAGGCCGGCAAGGGTGTCGAAGTCGGTTACCGCATCCCCAAGGAGGGTGCCGTGCTCTGGACCGACGTGATGGCCATCCCCAAGGACGCTCCAAACCCGGCCGCCGCCCATGCCTTCATCGCCTTCATCCTGGACCCGGCCGTGGTTGCCGACATCACCGACTATGTGATGTACGCCAACCCCAATTCCGCGGCGACCCCGCTGATTGATGAGGCGGTGCGCGCCGACCCGGGCATCTACCCGCCCGCTGAGGTCAAGGGGAAGCTCTTCGTGCTCAAGACCCCGAGCGACAAGGAGCAACGCAATCTCAATAACCGCTGGACGCGGATCAAGGCCGAGCGCTAAGGGGAGGAGCCGGAAGCACCATGGCCAACCCCGTGGAAAGGCGCAAGCTGGAGTCCTGGCAGGACCCCAAGGCCGCCCCCTATGTGCGCATCGACCACGTCACCAAGAAGTTCGATGACGTCTACGCGGTGGATGACGTGTCGCTCGATATCTACCAGGGCGAGTTTTTCTCGCTCCTGGGCAGTTCCGGATGCGGCAAGTCCACCCTGCTGCGCATGCTTGCCGGGCTGGAGCGTCCCACCACCGGGCGTATCTATATCGACGGGGCAGACGTGACCGACATCCCGGCCTACTCCCGCCCCGTCAACATGATGTTCCAGTCCTACGCCCTGTTCCCACACATGACGGTGGAGCAGAACGTGGAGTTTGGCCTCAAGCAGGACCGTATGCCGCGCAAGGAGCGCGCGGAGCGGGTCGGCGAGATGCTGTCTCTGTTGCAGATCTCGGGGTTACGCAAACGCCGCCCGGATCAACTCTCCGGCGGCCAGCGCCAGCGGGCGGCCCTGGCGCGCACCCTCGCCAAGCACCCCAAGCTGCTGCTGCTTGACGAGCCCCTGGGGGCCCTCGACAAGCGACTGCGCGAGAGCGCCCAGTTCGAGTTGGTAAACCTCCAGGAGCGTATCGGCATCACCTTCGTGACCGTGACCCACGATCAGGAAGAGGCCATGACAATGTCCACCCGGATCGCCGTGATGAATGCGGGGCAAATCCTTCAAGTGGACACGCCAACCGCCATTTACGAGTACCCGGAGTACCGGTTCGTGGCGGAGTTCATCGGACTGGTCAATCTGTTCGATGGCAAGATCGTGGAGGTCATGGGGGATCAGGTCCTGGTGGAATCCCAGCTGGGTCGAAAAATCCAGATGCGCAACCTGCACCCCCACCCCATCGGCACCCCCGTGACGGTGGCCATTCGTCCGGAAAAGCTCCGGCTCTGCCAAGAGTACCGGGACGATGGAGTCAATCAGATCAAGGGGGTCGTAGAGGACATCGCGTACCTCGGGGACGTCTCAATCTATCGGGTCCGGGTCAATCCAGAGACCCTGGTGGAGATGACCCTGACCAATGTCCAGCCCCGGATGGAACAGGCCCTGACCTGGGGGCAGGAGGTTGCCATGGAGTGGTCGAATACCAGTGGCGTGGTCCTGACCGAGTAGCGCCTGACCATGAGTTCTCTCTTCGCACGATTCCGCGGGCGCGACCACCAACTTGCGCGACTGGTCAATATCGGTTCGCCCTACCTGTGGCTCGGGCTGTTCTTCCTGCTGCCGTTCGTCATCGTGCTGAATATCAGCCTGGCTGAGACAGCCCTGGCCCAACCGCCCTACACCAGCCTGTGGCAATGGGCGGAAGAGGGGGTGCTGCAGATCCGGCTCAACCTGCAGAACTTCGTCACCGTTTTTCAGGACGAACTCTATCTTGCCGCCTTCCTGAACTCACTTTGGGTCGCCTTGGTCTGCACCATCCTGTGCCTGCTGATCGGCTACCCCATGGCCTATGCCATTGCCACCTCACCGGAGCGGCAGCGGGTAATCCTGCTGATGCTTATCATCCTCCCCTTTTGGACCTCCTTCCTGATCCGGGTCTATGCCTGGATCGGCATCCTCAAGCCCAATGGGTTGTTGAATAATTTCTTGATGTGGCTGGGGCTGATCGATAGCCCTTTGACCATTCTGCACACCCAGACCGCGATCTATATCGGCGTCGTCTACTCTTACCTGCCCTTCATGATCCTGCCCCTGTTCGCCAACCTCACCCGGCTGGACTTCAGCCTGCTGGAAGCAGCAGCGGATCTGGGATGTCGTCCGTTCAAGGCCTTCCTCAAGGTCACTTTACCGCTCTCGCTGCCTGGGATCGTGGCCGGCTCCATGCTGGTCTTCATCCCGGTCGTGGGCGAGTTCGTGATCCCGGACCTGTTGGGCGGTCCGGGCAGCCTCATGATCGGTAAAATGCTCTGGACCGAGTTCTTCAGTAATAAGGACTGGCCCTTGGCGGCAGCCCTGGCCATCTGTCTGCTTGGGCTCCTGGTGATACCCTTCGTCCTGATGCAACGCCTGGAGCAACGCATGGAGGGGGACAAGGTATGATCCGCAACCGCTGGAAACTCTATGCCTTCCTCGGCGCCGGGCTGGCCTTCCTCTATATCCCCGTCCTCCTGCTCGTCATCTACTCCTTCAACGAGTCCCGACTGGTCACCGTCTGGTCCGGGTTCTCCACCAAATGGTACGCGGAACTGCTGCAGAACCGGCAATTGCTGGACGCCGCCTGGCTCAGCGTGCGCATCGCCGCCACCAATGCCACCTTCGCGGTCATCTTGGGCACCCTGGCGGCCAACGCTCTGGTACGCCACGGGAAGTTCAAAGGCCGCACCGGTTTCCAGCTCTTACTGACCGCCCCCTTGGTCATGCCCGAGGTCATTACGGGTCTGTCGCTGCTGCTGCTCTTCGTCACCATGGAGCACACGGTGGGCTGGCCCAGCGGACGCGGATTCACCACGATCACGATCGCCCACATCACCTTCAGCATGGCCTATGTGGCCGTCGTCGTGCGCGCCCGGCTGTCGCAAATGGACCGCTCCCTGGAGGAGGCGGCCATGGACCTGGGGGCCCGCCCCTTAAGGGTCTACATGAGCATTACCCTGCCCCTGATCGCCCCCGCACTCCTTTCCGGTTGGCTGCTCGCCTTCACCCTCTCATTGGATGACCTGGTGATCTCGAGCTTCGTTGCCGGCCCCGGCTCTACCACCCTGCCCATGGTGGTCTACTCCAGCGTGCGGATGGGTGTATCGCCGCAGATCAATGCCCTGGCCTCCATTGTGGTCCTCATCGTCTCAGTCGCGGTCATCGTCGCCGGGCTCTCAATGCGCAAACGACCCACGGCGGAGGGATGATCTTCCCGGTTGCGGACCCCCGCGTTTAACGGGATTAGTAGTCAGCTAAAACGATAGACGGAGACGGTGGTCTCCAGCACCCGGCCAGAGGACAAGCGCGACCCGCCGCCCTCGGCGGCCTCGCGGACGACCAGCATCGAGGGCAGCAGGTGCGCATCACCGGCGTGGCGCGGACCGTCGCGGACTCTTGCTCCTCGCGGGCGCCGACTCGGACCCGGCGGCGCCCGCCGACCTGGCCTATTTCGAAGCCCTGCGGACGCGCGCCGGCCAAGTCGCCGCGGAGTGACCGGCAAGCCCGTCCTCCCTCGCGAACGGGCCGTGCGGGATGTCGAGGCGATCATCGACGACTATCTGGCGGCGGACCCCTCGCCCGCCGCACTGAGCGTCATTGACGCCTTAGACCGAGTCTACGCCCACATCGGCACCCACCCGGCAACGGGGTAGGCCCATTACGCCTTTGAGTTGGACCTGCCGGGACTGATCGAGGCGGACAACTTCCACGCACTCCAACTGCTGACTTATCTCTACGCCGGCAAGGTGGACTGCATCTATATCGACCCGCCTTACAGTACCGACACCCGGGACTGGAAGTACAACAATGACTACGTGGATGGCAACGACGCCTCGCGACACTCGAAATAGCTGTCGTTCATGGAGAAGCGGTTGCGGTTGGCAAAGCAGTTGTTGAAACCGCAGGACTCTGTGCTGATTGTGACGATTGATGAGAAGGAATATCTCCACAGGTCGATGTCGGCTTCGGCGATGCGGTGACGCCGGCCCGGAACCGGTCGACTACCCGACCATGGTGCCCGAACTGCCCGGCCCCAGACTGCGCGCCTACCCGCGCTACACCGTCGTCGCCGAAAAGCTGGAGGCCCTGGTCTCGCTCGGCATCGCCAACAGCCGCATGAAGGACGACCTTGTTTACACTTGGCGATCTGTGGGTCATGGCCCGCCAGGCAGACTTCGACGGCGATATCCTGACCCAGGCGATCCGCGCGACCTTCGACCGACGCGCAACCCCGCTGCCCAATGGGGTACCCTTCGGTCTCACGGAGGGCTTCGCCCAGGACCGCCAGAAGCAGACCCAGTGGCAGGCGTTCCTCAACAAGAATGCGCTCGATCCGGTCCCGCTGACCGCGGTCCTAGACCTGCTGCGACGCTTCCTGATGCCCACGCTGAACGCCGCCAGCGACCGCACTTCGCTGGTCGATTACTGGCAAGCCAGGAGCGACTGGCACCGCCCGTGAGACGGGGCGCCAATTGACCGTATCCGAACATACAGTGCAGTGCATGACATCCACGAGGAGATCCACTATGGGAACGACCAGCATCCAGGTTCTGGAGGATATGATAAAGCGGCTGGAGTCGACCGCTGCCCCTCTGCCCCGATCAAAGGGGGCGGGACGAAGTCTTGCGCGAGTACCTGGAGCGCGAGCGGCGGAGCGCCCAGCGTCTCGACGGGACCGGTGAGGCGTTGGCCGAGGTGGATGCCGAGAATCTGATCGACGGCGATGAAGTCCTGGTCTGCCTCGACGGTTGGGGACCCCCCGACGAAAGTGAGCGGCCGTCGCTCAGCGCGTGGCACCTTCGCTCGCAGTTGAGCGAGATCTCCGCGCAAGCACCTGGATTCCGATCACACCAGCCGGTGTTCTCCCCCAGCATTTTTCCAATGGAACCTTTAGCTCATGATCGTCCCAATACGCCCTCCCCTGGACGGAACGAGTGCCGAACGCTTTTTGGCGTTGGCCCGACACTTCGCTCGCAACTCTGAATGCGGCGAAGTGGACCGTGAGGGCTTGCTAGACGCGGAAATCCTTTGGAATCGCTCAGTAAACCAAGGGGATGAGCAGCAGCGGGATACCTACGAAGCGGCCGTGCGCGTGCTCCTCGACCTGCACCGCCTTGGCTGGGAGGTCCATGAGGCAGGGTACGGCATCGAACTGCACAGTCCACCGTTGCGCACTGCCGGATTGACTGCCGAAGAGGTACTACGAGAAAAGGCCCGCACTCGTGACCTGTTTCGCCCGGCCGTGGATGCCCAACTCCGCGATCCGACGGTCCAAGCTTTCGTTCAACGCATGGAAGATCCAGGCGCCAAGACAGGAAAACTCCCGATCCGAGACCTGATCGCCGATGGGAGCGAGTTGCATGCGCGCCTGTTGACCGCTGTGCGCCAGGAACAATGGGGCCTGGATTATGCCAGACTACCCATCCGCCCGTACCTTCAATTGGTAACCGCAGACGGTCTCGACACATACACCAGGCATTCCCTGCGCGAGATTTGGCGATACTTCCGCAGTACCTGGTCAATTCCCCAGTTCGCCACACCAGGTCGTCAATTGCTGTACCTGATTCGGGATGCCGCACACCCTTGTCACGCGGTGATGGGGATAATCGGACTGAACAATACCGCATTACAAATGGGAGTGCTACGCGAGGACGACCTCGGGTGGAGTCGTGTATCCCTGATAAAACGGCTGCAACATGTCTGCGCGGAAGGTCGCGTCCACGAAGAATATGACTGGCTGCAAGACCGGATCACCGAGGCTATCGCCGACGTGGAGATCGAGGGACTGGTGCAACCTTCGGAGGCTGAGGCACCCGATCCGGATTCTGATCGCGCGCTTGCGCCGCAAGGCGCGTGAGTTCGACCACCTGCGCGACGAAACCTTGCGGGAGCTTGCGCGTCGACGCGGTGTCGAGAGTCCGATATTGCCAGCGGAGATGGAGATCGACGACGACGATCACCCTCCTGTAGCCGATGAAATGCTGGGTTTGGAGTCTAAGCCGGCGAAAAACCCGGCCATGCAGAAGGCGCGCCGCCATCTAGTCGCGCGTAAGCGCGCCGCGCTACTGGCGGACTTACTCCAAGCACGTTTGACGCTCAGATTGCGACATGACGATTTGATGAGCCCCGAAAGGGCGCGAATCGCATTAGCAAGCGAAGAGGTTGGCGTCGCGCTGCAAACGGTTCTCGACGCGCTGAAGAGCCGCTATGCCGGGATAAGCATCCTGGAGGTGAGTACATGCGGAGCCGTCTCGCCGTATAACCATATGCTTGGAGGTAAACTCGCGGCCCTACTTCTATTTTCGCCGGAGATCGCGGATGACTACCGGCGCCAATACCCAGGACCATCCATCATTTCGTCACAAATCAAGAATGCCGAGGTCCGTCGCGATAACACATTGGTATATCTCGCTACGACGAGTTTGTATGCCCAGGGAAGTAGCCAATATCACAGGTTGAGGCTGCCGGCAGGCATCATTAGCGCCGAACAGGATGAGTTGCGCCTTCGAAAGCTCGGTCTCACAGCTGGCTACGGTACTTTGCAATTCAGAAATGAAACCCGCCACGCGCTGGAGACCTTTCTTCATCATTACCAAGGTTTTGATGACATAAACAGTATCTTCGGTGAAGGTCCAAGCCCCAAATTGCGTCTGCTGACCGCGAGCCTAACCAAGCTCGGATTTCCGCCGGATGTTGTAATGCTGCATAAACGACCGCGCCTGATCTATGCGGCAAGCCTAACCAGCAAGGCACGAGATTTTCTCAACGCCCGGCAAGTGCAGCTTCCCGATTATCTAGTCACTCCCGAAGCGTTCCGCGGCGCGACTGAGCGCATTGCGCTGCACTGGGCAAATCGCTGGTTATTGCCACGGCTCAGCCATACGCCTAGCGTCACATCCCTAATGACTGCGAAGCCCTGGATTCTGAGCGGCTATCTGCCGACCGGCAGCGATAAGGAGCCGGTCGCTGTTCTCTCGATAAGCACACGACCAGCCGAATTATCTTCAATGTCGGCCTCAGACGGGCTTTTTAGCATTTGGCATCAACTCGCCGCCGCCGGTCCAAAGACCGCTTCTGAAATCCTCACCGACCAGGAACTTGACCGCTTACATATTGCTGGCGCGTTAGAGTCCTTCATCCAGGACCACATCAAACCGGGTAGGAGCATATTCCTTACCGGCAACGCCGGGGACGGTAAGACCCATGTGCTTCGCCGGCTGGAACCTAGGCTGCGCGAGCTCGGTGCCGTGGTGGAGCGGGACGCCACCGCCGCTATGCGTCGAAACCAGATTGTCCCCGTGCTCGATCGCTGGCGCGCGGCCCTCGGCGCTGGATCCCCTTTCTGTATCGCGATCAATGAGTATCCACTCTACCTTCTGCGGGCCAAGGCAAGAAAATTACTGCCAGCCTTAGCCGCAGAATTAGACCGGCAATTCCGTACTCGATTGGTCTATGGGGCGTCAGGCGAAGAGGAAGGGCGACCAGACGATATGCTGATTATCGATTTAAGCCTGCGTAATCCACTAAGACGCGATATCGCGGGGCCGATGCTTGATCGCATACTGCTCGATCCGTCCTGGGACACGAACAATCAGTATCTATCTCAGACCCTTAAATACAATTTGGCGAGATTACGCGATCCCATGGTGAAGGAGCGATTGCTGGGATTATTCTCTCGTCTTGCCGACGTAGGTATCCGGGTGACGATGCGAGAACTTTGGATATTGCTGGCGCGGATGGTGACGGGCTATCGCGGGGACCTCGATCAACCTACCGGCGATGGCCTGCCGTACCTCTATTTTGTTGTCCTGTTTTCTCAAGACTCTCGTTTTAGTCTGAGCAAGACGATAGCGTGCGCAGATCCAGCACAGTACAGTCACCCGATCGGCGACATGCTGCTGGAAGAACGTAGCGAGCGGTTGATCGGCGGTTGGAAATTCGGTGTCCCCGTGTTGGGCATAATGGATCGCCCCGAAATCAAGGTGTTCAGAGAACTCAAACGCAATTTCTATTTTGAGCATATCGATGGCGAGAGCTGTTTTGCCCTTGAAGACCCGGATGCCAAGAATTTCCGCGAATTTCTGAATAGTGGCAGAGATCATGATCTGCGGGTTAAACGCGACCTGATTCATGGAATCAATCGGGCCTACTGCCCAAAGGATTTTCGAGGTTGCGAAGATAACCTTTACCTATGGAATGGCCATCGCTTCCACGAACAGCCAACAAGGTCATTCTTAGCACATCGATTTATTCCTGGAACATCATTCGATCTGCTGCATCCGCGAGTGCCCCGATGGATTCAAGACGCTTTGCCGGAATATAGCTCTGATCACGTCATCCTCCAGCACGTATCTCCGAACAGCCGGGTCGCGAGATTAAAAGTGGATTTCCCTCTATTCCAGACTTTACAGCGGTTACGCCGAGGACTGCCACGAAAATTGCTGCCGGAGAGCGATGCGTTCCGCCTAGACGCTTTTCTGGAGGCACTGGATGCAACGGATGCTATGTTAGATGGGCATATCCTTTCTGCCCATCTGGAGCGTCGAGAACTGATCGAGATCGAATTGAGTTCAGATCAAAAAAGATACGAGCGGATTCATAAGCATGTCTGACGCGAAAATGGCAATAATGGACCCGCGAAGAGTCAAACGGTTACACCAACAGGCGCTGGGGTACCAGCCTTTACGGATGAAGCCTGTGCATCTCGCCACAAGTTTTCTGCTCGCGCTGGTGGGTCGGTACCGCAGGTTGGAGTTGTTGAACAAAGCGGCTAATCCAGAAGCTGCTGAGAAGCGTCCCGGAGACCCGTATGTCGCCGAGAACCTTTTTTGTATTCTATGTGAGGATGGAGCTATCCTCAATGAAAGGGTTGGCTTGCCTGAGTTCCGGCTGCTGCGTGAGCACCTGCACGCCGCATTCGACAACGATGGTGCTCTGAACCCAAGTTTTGCGCCGCGGTCAAGCTTTGGAAGTGACTACAGTACTCCCTCGCTTGCGTATCTAACAAATGGTTCAAAAAATCACGGTCATGCAGGGGCATTCTTGTGGTTGATTCTAGACGCAAGTGAGTCTGGCAGACGCTTCCTTGCGGACGCAAGAGAAATCGCGCAAAAGGCGACAAGTACCGCGGCCGTACTTGGGTCGCCCTTTGTCGAAGATGACGACCAAGAGTTCGGCGCCGATCTTCTCGGTCTTTGCGGCAACCCTTCGCCGGACACAATCAGTTGTGTATCCGAATTAATGAGGCCGCAAACGGAAGCTCTCGGTCGCCTGGCTTGCCACTTGCGTGACCATCCAACAGCATATGCGTTGCGCCATCTGATCCTTGCGGTTGGGTCGTGGTTATTGGTCTATCAGGTCCGACATGTTCGGGGCTGCGCAGGCACGATCTTATTCGCTGACTTTGCAGGAGCAAGCCGTCCTCGCATACGCGCCCAGTCGGTGGCGTGCTATTTTCGCCATGTCGGACTGTCCGGTCGCAGTTTGAGACTTTTTTTGGAGGAGGCCGATGGTGAAGTCTCGCAGGAAGATAGAATCGCTTTTGATACCACGGAGGCAAGAATTACGAGGGATCTGGAAGATCATTTCCGCGATTTTGCCGAACGTATCGGCTGGGTACAGCCGCGCAGTGGTACTTCAAACAAGTATTTTCGCCCACAACCCGATACGATGCGGGTATTGTTAATGAGTATTCTGGATCGCGATGAAGTGACCACGATGGACGAAGTGGCTGAGCGACTGCGGGACAGGTGGCGACTGGTGCTGGGTCTCCTTCCTACGGATCATGCGATTTTGCGCAAACATGGATACGCGCCACTTGATGAAGATACGGACCTTCGGGCCAACCGCGACGCCTTCAAACGCTTAGCCATCCATCTCGGTCTCGCCTGGGAACCCTCAGACGGACTCGTGCTGTTTTCCTTGAGTCGCGAACATCTCACCTGAATATCACTATGAATGCACGGGAGTACACTGCTATCGCTTTGGCCCGCTGGGTTTCGGGTAGGGTCGGGAATTGTAACGATTTTGCGTGCGAAGGGCTTCCGCCTATCGATGTAGCAAGGTTGTTCAGCGAACTTGCATCCGCTGAGCGATTCGTCGCCGTGGCGTCGAGCTTCTCTATCGCTTTGGCGGGTCTTGATGTCACTACGACTGACATGGAGCTGGTGAGTGCACAGGTGGGGCTCGGGGGAGTCCGGGCTTTTGCCGACGATCTGCATGTGGCCGCGGAGTGGCGTAATGATCGTGAGCGGCACCCCCGAACCCTTGCATTGGCCTCTGGCTACAATGCGGGGGTGCATACGCTCGGACATTATGCCCGTCCGTCGGCGGTGGACCTTGCTCGCGCCCTGCTGGGTGATGCAAGGGACGGGCTGAAGACTCGCTTTCCTAACAGCCCGGACGTGCACCGTCAATTGCTCTCAGCTTTGCTTGATGCTCCCGAATTGGAATCCCTTCTGTCATTGGAATCTTGCGCTGATTTTTTGGCGCGGTGGGATAGCTTACGTCAAGAGTATGGTAATCGTGCACCCTGGATGGCTCTACCCTCTCTGGGGCTGTTAGCGGACAAGGACCTGTTTGGAAAGGATCACCTAGGCAAACGACTGGCGCTGAACCTGGACATCACGCAACGGATTCGGACCTTGCGGGCATCCATGTTGCGCACCTTGGCGGCAAGAAATTACCGAGACCTGGAGCGACGGGCTGCGGTTTCGGCCGCGGTCGCTGCCGTTGAGGCATATCTTCAATCCATTCAAGTGGGGCAGGAGTCGGCACTGGATCTGTCTGATGCCTTGCTCGTCGTACGGCCACCTAAGGACCAGAAGGCGTCGGTGGCGGGGTCGTCGGGGGAGTCTCCGGTAGATCCGAGCGTAATCGAGGATGATGGCGAAACGGATCGGGACCCGATGTCGGCAGTGGTGTCCCTGACGCACCCCGGGCTTTCCCGAGAGTCTGCCGACGCCTTACTTGACGGGCGTGAAGAGGATCTGGCGGCCATTGCGGATGCGTTGGAGCAAGCCTGGGAGAATGTTGAGCGAGAGGGGGCGCATCGGATCGAACTGGAGACCACTCTGCCCAGTAGCGGACAAAGGATCGATGAGGTTTTGGATATCGATTCTGCCGTAATGGGTTGGGTGCAGGATTTCTGCACGGCGGATCATTGGGGTGGCTTGATCGAGACTCAAGACACCGATATAGAACATGCTTTGGCGGCGGCGTCGGATGGTGTGCCGCTATTCGTTAATCCTGGTGCAGTCGTCGTCATTGAAGGGGAATCGCTGTCGCTGGAGTCAATTCTCGAGGCATGGGATGAGGATCTTCCGCGCTTGGTGGACGCGCGCACGCACCTGGCGGACACATGGAGAGAGATGCGAAGTTTGCGCAACGGTCTGCTCCCCCATATCGGCAAGCTGATCTTTCACGCTCGCCACTGGCTCGATGGTCGGCCGCAAGTATTGGAACAGGTGCGGCGCTACCTGTCGCTGGCCGCCGGACTTTACCGGGAGACACAGGAGCACTATCGCGTCATGGCCTCCGAAAGCCCGGACTGGGCGCGGGCGGCACTGGAGACCCTACTGGTCTTGGACATGGTGCAGGTACGGGTATTGATGCCGGACGGGAAGGCTTTGGCGAAGGCGGTATTGCTTCCGACCCATCCTCTGCACCTTTGGCGCAATGAACGGTTGTCCACGTTGCTACGCGGTCTTGCTCACAGCACAGAATTGGCAGCGGACGAACGCGATACTATTCGGTTGGAACTGGAGCGCCCAGAGCAGTTTTTGTCCGTTGTGCGCCTGTCCAGCTTACCTGCTGGGCGCGGTCTGGGGCAGTTGCTGCCCTACACCCGTCAGATCGCCGGTCTGCCCGTATTTGAGAACTTGAGCAATGCGTGTTCCGGCCCTGATGGGATGAAGGGGTTGCGCGAGGCACTTGATCAGTTCGTCATTCACCATCCGAATCGCCCCTTTCCGTTGCGCGTCGCGGCCGTGAATCCGCCAGCGGGCGCGGACCTGACGGTGGAGCTAGTGCGTTTGCTCAAGGACCCCAGGTATCGTGGCGGTCAACGCCTGCCTGCTATCTATCTGGATCTCTACGCCAGTGGTCACCATGCTGATCGGCTTGGCAACAGCCTGCGGTTCAGCAATACGGCGAAGGAGGATGATGTCCAGGAGAAGATCGCGGACGGGCGCTTGCACCTGCGTGTCCATGACCACGGGTTGGGTCCGGCGCCCACCCTCGATACCATCGTCGGGTGTCTCCGCGAGCGACCAAGTCATGTGGTGGCCCTGTTCGACGAATCCACGATCCAACTGCGCCAGCGCACGCTCGGGCACATGTTGCCGATGAGTCCGTTCTGCGTCCGCTACGACGTGCATGTCGACCGGCGCTCGGGTCGGATCGAGTTGCTGCCGCAGCCGGGGGAATCGCCGTTCAGCGAATTCCTGGAACTGATGAAGGAGTTGGAGGGCAACCAGCGGGATGTAACGATTCAGGCTTACGCCGACGCTGAGGGGCTGGTGCAAACAGTCGATGCTTTGTTGCAGGGGGATCAGCCTGCTGCCACTTGGTTGTTCCTGGCGGACCGGGCGCTTCCGTCTGAGGCCGGGATGCAATCGGTGAGGATCTGGGAGCGGCGCGAGGGGCTGCGTGACACGTTCCTGGCGGCA
Source organism: uncultured Gammaproteobacteria bacterium (assembly GCA_963733415.1). Taxonomy (GTDB): domain Bacteria; phylum Pseudomonadota; class Gammaproteobacteria; order Chromatiales; family Chromatiaceae; genus Thiodictyon. Next base: position 227,604 of record CAVTDM010000012.1, read on the forward strand.
CGTAACTTCGCGCCTCTGGCTCGCCTAATGCGACCCGTGTTCGCGAAGTGCAACCTGACTCTCCCGACACCAGCCATGGAACGTTTGCTACAGCAGGGTGCGAGACTACTCGGGGGTGGTCTGCTCTCATTGATCAAGAAACAGGACGGCAAGCCCAACGAGAGACAGGTGGTCGGTCTTGCCGGGCTCCTGTTCGCCGCGAGGGACTTCCAACAGCGCTATCCGGGGTCTTTGGTCCTGGGGGTTGACCACCGATTGGCGCAGTTGTGGTTGCGGACCGGAACTCAGCCGTTAGGGGAGCGCTGCGACCTGTTGGTGCTTTGGCAAGATCCGTCGGAAGACGGTGGCTTCGATCTTGTTGCCGTAGAGGTCAAGGCATCGGATAGCGAGGTTCTCAACGACGCTGCGACGCGTCTGTCCCATGCCGTTGTGCAGATTGGCAACACCCTTGAGGCGGTCGCTGATGGGCTCGCCGCAACTGTCGGTGCGCCCCCGAGTCCTCTGTCCGTCCCTCGTTGCGAGATGCTAAAGCAGACCTTAGCCCGAGCTGCTCAGGTGCGGTCTGGCGATGCATCACGCGACCGAGAAAATCGTCGGCGCTGGGGCGGCTGGTTGCAAGAGTTGTTCGGTGGCGACCCCGGAAGTCAGCGGCCAAAAGTGCGCCTTCGTGGTTGTGTCGTCAGTGTGTTACTACGACAGAACAGCCGTGGTAGCGAGGAATGCCTACCCGCGCAAGGAGAGTGGCCGATGGTCCATCGGACCTTAGGACTACCGGAACTGGAGTACCTTCTGGAAGATCGCGCACTGTCGCCACAAACCGCGCCCGAGTTCGAGCCAATCTCTGGCGAAGACCGACGCCAACGCGGTGAAACACCCCCGACAATCTCTCGGGCTGCACCGGTCGAGAATGAACTACCCATAGCGGTCAGTGAAACTCAAGGTATGGAGAGTGCGGCAGTGCAGGTGCTCATCCGGGGCGAGACAACACCAAAGACGGACCAGTCTTCCGATCTCTGGCCGCCCGCAGTGAATACGCTCGGCATGATCGGCCAGGATGCTGCCGTGTCGCGCCTGGTGGAACAGGCAGTGTTTGCTCGCGCCACCGGTACGCGCTTCCCGGATAAGCTCTTGGTGGGGCCGGCGGGCGTTGGCAAGAGCACACTGGCCAGAAAAATTGGCGTCATGCTTGGCTATGACCCCCTGTTCTTCAACGGCTCCGATCTTCGTCGACCGGCCGATCCGGTCCAGCGTCTTGCCGAGGCGGGCTTGCTGCCTGAAACGGATACGGGAGGAATAGTCCAGGTGGGTCGATCACTGCTGTTCATCGACGAGGTGCATGGGATTTCTCGTCCGGTGGCTACGGTCCTACTCTCGGCTATGGATGATCGCCGCGTGACGACGGTGGATGGTCGCCTCTACGATTTCACTCAGGTGATTTTCCTGTTGGCAACCACCGATCCAGGGCAACTCTCCGAGGCATTCCAGAGCCGCCCAAACAAGACCTGGCTGCGCCCTTATACCCTACATGAACTGGCCGGGATCGTCTGGCTGCACGGCAAAGGGTGCCTAGACGCCGCGGAACTGGACCAAGATGCATGCTACGAGATCGCTGCGCGCAATCGCTGCAACCCGCGTCGTAGCGTGCGGGATCTCTCCCATACATTGCTGCCCTACTTTTTCAGTCGGGCGATCGAGACACAGGGCAAAGAACCGTCCCTGCGGGAAACCGCGGCGCTTATGAGCCGTGAGAGTATCGCGAAGTTCTATAACGAACAGGGTGTAGACGCTAACGGTCTCGACTCCCTGTCGTTGAGTTTTCTGCGTTATCTCAAGCAACAAGGGACTGCGTCCGAGCCTACCCTGCGCCAGGCCCTTGGCCTTGCGCATCCCCAGGACTTTGTTGAGACTGCGGAATATCTTGTTCGCCTCGGACTGATCGAGACATCATCTGCAGGCCGAAGGCTGACCCGCGAAGGCGAGCGTTACCTGAAATCCGATCCGCCTCCTGACCTGAGGGGACGAATTTCACGGACGAGGTGACATACCCGTGCTCGCCTGGTCATGAGCAGCCCCTGCCGATGCGGTCCTTTGGCAGCGCGCTTGTAGTCGCGCCTGAAGTGGCCGGTCTATTCACAATCGTCCGCATTCCGGTCCGCCGTCAGGGCCTCGACAGTGGCGAATGGCTACAACTGGGACAGGCCGAACAGTCTTTGATTTCTCAGCGCGACGCGGTGTCATCGAACCGGTTTCCCCAGCAGAACGGATGGATAGTTGAACGCTGCCAAGGCCTCCCGCTCGCTGACGACCGGGAGACGCTCTCGCGGTACCGGCTCGGCCGATTACCAGTCTACTTCTCCTACAGCAAGAAAACGGTCGATGGCAGATTCGACGGCCGGAATCCGCTCGTGCTTTTTTCCCAAGCTGATGGCCGAGCCCAGGCGCCACCATCCGGCATCGATAGGCCCTGAGACGCAGCGCTGAACACCGCCGGCCGGCCGCTGATGGCCCTTTTCTGGTGAGCGCCTAAGACTGGTCAAGGCCGAGTCTGATAGCATCCTGAGGCCCCCGGCGGCGGCTCAGACCAAGACGCTCCCGCAGCGCCTTGTACCACCCGGCCTCGGGCAGCATCACCAGATAGACCAGGGCCAGCACCAGGACCTGGTACCAGAAGCTGGTCAACCAGATCGGCGTGGTCCCGTTCCCCAGCCAGGTCTCCGCCAATTGCTGGAGGTTGAAGAACGCAAAATAGGCCAGGAAGGCCAGGAACAGGCGCCCGGTGGTCTTCTGTCGCGGCGAGATCGCCACCAGGGGAACCGCGATCAGGGTTAGGGTAAAGATCGCCAACGGGGCGGCAATGCGGTGCTCCAGTTCCGCCCGGTCCGCCCGGTCAGCGGAGTCCAGCAGGTCCAGGGACGGGGTGGCGGAACGCTTAGTCACTGTCTGGGCGGGCGCACCCGTGCCCTCGATCCGCAACTGGTATTCGTGGAACCGGCCGATCAGGAAGTTGCCCTCCCCGGGATTGCCGTCGAAGCGGTGACCGTCGGTGAGGGTGACCAGGTGATCCCCCGTCTGGTCGTCCAGCCGATGCCGCCCCGTTTCGCTGACCACGATGCGCTTAGTCTCCCCGCGCTGGTCGAGGATAAAGACCCGCTCCAACCCCTTGCCCTTGGCGACGGAGCCGACGTAGACGACCACCTCGCCGCCCTCCTCCGTATAGAAGCGCCCGGCCTGAAGCCCGGCGATCTGGGTCGCCTGCTCCTTCTGTTGAAGGCGAATTTCGGCAATGCCTGCCGCCGCCCAGGGCTGGAGCGCCAGGGCAAACCAGCCCGTGATGAGGGCTACCGGCAGTGCCAACAGGAAGAGTGCCCGATATAAGCGCCGCGGTCCGATTCCGCAGGCGTTGAGGGCCACCAATTCGCTGTCCCGGGCCAGACGACTCAGGGAGCCCAGGGCCGCTAGAAAGAAAGACGGCGGCAGCAGGGTCGCGGCATCCCGGGTGAGTTGCAGCCCCAGGAAGCGGAGCACCAGATCAGCGTTCAACGCCCCCAGGTTCACCTCCTCCAGGGTGCGCAGAAAGAGCATGCTGGCGACGATCAACATCAGGGTGGCGAGGATCGCCAGCAGGGCCTTCAAGACCTCGCTCAGCACATAGCGGTCGACAATCGGGAGCATGGGACCTCGGACCCGGACTGGAAGCCTCATTCTGGCACGGGCGCGACCAGCGCCCAAAGAAATCACAGCCACCCCCAGACTTCGCTTGCAGGCGGTCTAGCCGACTGATTCCAAATTGCGCATTCGCAATTACCGCGGTGCCGGCTGCTGCTAGCCTTTTGCCTCGGAACCATCCACTCCTCCTTATACAGGCCGCCCCAAGTTGCTTCGGGGCGGCCTTTTCTTTTTTCGGGCTACTCCGCCCCGCCCCGCACCCGGGGTCACCTCACCGCGGGAACTTCCGGTCCCCATTGGTCTCGTCGTCCTAGCTGACGATCGGCAGCCCGTCCGCCCCGCGGTTGATGCTGATGTGCCAGCCCAGGTCGCCATCCCGGTCGATGACCTGAATCCGATTGGGCTGGATTTGAGTGGTTGCCGGGATCCCGACCCTGGGTCAGGGAATGTTCGGCGCAGCGGGCACGGTCGTGACCGGCTACCACGGTCAGCCCGTGGGTACCAGCGGTCAGGTTCCGAGGCAGGGGATCCGTAACGATGCGCGTATCGCTGGCACTGAACAGGCTGAGGTAGGTCTCATCCAAGACCAATAATCAGCAGGATGGGACGCCGGTGCATCTGAAACCAGACTCAGCTCCGCGGGTCGCAATTGCTAACGCGCTTAGCCCAGAAACCAGGATGCGGGGTGCTCACGCCGCTTTCCACGAAGCTTGCCTCGGTTGCGATCCGGTAGGATAAGCTGCGGGACCGGCCATCCACCGGGTACGCTACCGGCCACCAACCATTGACCACTGCCAACATGCCCCGCATCGATTTCTACACCCTGGAACCGGACAGCCCCGGCGACCGCTGCCGGCTCACCTGCCGGTTGGTGGAACGTGCCTACGCAGAGCAGCAGCGGGTCTTGATCCACTGTCCGGACCCAGAGCTAGCCCGGCACCTGGATCGCCTGCTCTGGACCTTCCGTCAGGACAGCTTCATCCCCCATGGCCTGGTGGGCCAGACCGACCCGCTGCTCACCCCGGTCCTTATCAGCCTGGATGGGAACCCACCCGACCCGGACCGAGTCCTGATCAACCTGGCCCTGGAGGTCCCCGGCTTCGTCGGCCGGTGCGAACAAGTCTGGGAGCCCGTGGACCAGGAGCCGGCAGTGCGTGCCGCCGGTCGCGAACGCTTCCGCCTCTACCGAACCCAGGGTTACGTCCTGGAGCACCATCCGGTCCGGCTTGACCTGGCGTGAGAGTAGGCTATAGTCTCCATCAGAGCATGTTCTTATGTGCCAATAAGCCTGCTTAATCAGAACAAGGCGAACAAAACCTCTGGAGTGGATGGAACAATGAGCAACACGAACCTGCAAGAACGCCCGACCGGCGCCCCGCGCCCCCTGCCCCTGGACGAGGATGGATTCCTGGTGGACTCCGAGCTGTGGAATCCCGGCATGGCCCGGGTCATCGCCCGACTGGATGACCTGGACCCCCTGACCCCGGATCACTGGTCCGTCATCTACTACCTTCGGGAACACCGCCTCACCTACGGCGCCATTCCACCGGTATCCCAGATTTGCCGCGCCCATGGCATGGACCGCCACGCCGTGCGCCGGCTCTTCGGCTCCTGCCGCCAAGCCTGGCGCATCGCCGGGCTGTCCCACCCCGGCGAAGAGGCCCTCACCTACATGTCATGACGGCTACTGCCCGATCCTGATCGGTCGATCCTGCACCGAGGCCGCCCCAGGGCGGCCTTACCGTTGTTATCCCAGCCTGGGTGGAATTTCCAACCATGGCCCCAGTCCGGCAATTAATGCCCGCCCCGCGTCCCCTGGCGCCGTCAGGATCAAGCGCCGGCCGTGGCGCAGGTACGTAATTCCAATGGTCAGGTCCGGCGCGGGTAACAGGTTGCTGCCCCGCTCCGGCCACTCAACCAGCCAGATGGCCTCGTCTCGGAGGAAGTCACGCAGGCCCAGGTACTCCAGTTCCTCGGGGTCCGCTAGCCGGTAGAGGTCCAGGTGATAGACCCGGCGCGAACCGATCTCATAGGGCTCGATCAGCGTATAGGTGGGGCTGCGGGCGGCGCCCTGGTGGCCCAATCCGCGCAGGACGCCCCTTGCCAGGGTGGTCTTGCCAGTACCCAGATCCCCTTGAAGGTAAATCACCAACTGGCTGGGCAGGGCGGCGGCCAGGCGGGCACCGAAAGCGGTCTGGGACTCAGCGTCGGGAAGCAGGAACTCCATCAGCCAGCCCTGTCCGCGGTCAGGCCACCCCTGGTCACGCCATTGGCGACGACGCGCAGGGCGGCCAGGAGGTCACTGGCGATCAGGCCCTTCTCCCCTTCCTGGGCCGCGCGGTCCCCGGCCGCACCATGGAGACAGACACCAAGGCTTGCGGCGTTCTCCGGATCGAGCCCCTGGGCCAACAAGGCGGCGATCACTCCGGTCAGCACGTCGCCAGAACCGGCCGTAGCCATCCCGGGGTTGCCGTCGGTGCAGACCGCCGGGGGGCGTTGGGACTGGCCCTGAATCAGGGTCCCGGCGCCCTTCAGCACCACCACCCCGCCGTAACACTGCTGGAGCTCCCGCACCGCCTGGAAGCGGTCCTGGCCAATCTCGGTGGTCGACCGGCCCAGCAGGCGCGCCGCCTCCCCCGGGTGGGGAGTCAGGACCCAGGACGGATTCACGGAGGGTGCCGCAGCCAGGAGGTTCAGGGCATCGGCATCCACGACCAGCGCCTTACCGCTCACACATACCCGCTCCCAGAGCCGGCGGCCCCAGGGGCCGCGGCCCAAGCCGGGGCCGATGGCGATCACGCTCGCCCGCTCCAACAAAGGGTCCAGGGACTCAGGATCGTCCACCGGGCTCACCATGAGTTCCGGCCGGGTCAGATTGAGCAGGGCCGCGTGGTCCGGATGGGTGGCGACCGTGACCAACCCGGCCCCGGCGCGCAGGGCCGCCTCCCCTGACAACCGGGCCGCGCCGGACATGCCGGGGGCCCCGCCGATCACCAGCACCTGGCCGAAGTCGCCCTTGTGGGCGGTGCGACGGCGGGGTCCCAGGCAATCAGACTGCTGGGCCCAGTCGATACGGCGAGCGGCAATTATCGCTGTTCCATAGACCACCGCGGGCACCCCCAGGCCGCTGAAATGGATGGCCCCACAGTGGTCCGGTGCAGCCCCGGTGAAGAGCCCCTGCTTGAGGCCAATGAAGCTGACAGTGACGGCGGCACGCACCGCGATCCCCAGCACCGCGCCCGTGTCCGCCTGGAGCCCCGATGGGATGTCGATGGCAAGCACGGGGGCGCGACTGGCATTGACCGCGGCGATGGCCGCAGCCCAGGGGCCGGTGACCGGTCGGTCCAGCCCGGTGCCGAACAGGGCGTCCACGATCACGCCCGGACGCTGGGGCAGGCCGCGGTAGGGCTCAATTTCCCCACCGGTCTCTCGGTAGGCCGCCAGGGCCAGGGCCGCGTCTCCGCACACGCTACCCACATCACCAAGTTGCAGCAACTTGACGGCCAGGCCCTCCGCCCGGGCCAGACGGGCGACCACATAGCCATCGCCGCCGTTGTTACCCAGGCCGGTGAGGACTGTCAGTTGTCGCACGTCGGGCCAACGGGCGCGCAGCAGGTCAAAGGCCGCTTGCCCGGCCCTGGTCATCAGTTCGATCCCGGGGATGTTGTGGGTCTCGATGGCGATGCGGTCCAGGGCGCGTACCTGCTCCGCGCGATAGAGTGCGTGGGGGAGGACAGGGGTGTTGGGGATTGGGCGAAGCATGGGGTCGGATGAATGCAGAAGACGTTATCTCTTGCTCGAGCGGGGACCGGCATCCGCGGCTCGCCCGAAGCCTTGGGCGATGACCGCCCTGATCTCGGCCCCCTGGGCCTCGATGTCCGCCAGCAGCGCAAACTGGACCTGAGCCTTGTGCAGATTCTGCCCCCGGTAGCTCACCCGAAAGTACCGGTCCCCCTCCAGATGGTCATTGAGGAAGCGCAGGCCCAACTCAAAGGGCATGAGGCGAATGCTGTCGTAGAGGACGGCCAGATCCCCGGCGGTCAGGAACTCCCGGGTCTCGGCCGCATAGGCGTACAGAACCTGCTCGCAGATCCTCAGATCGAACCGCACCGCCCCGTCCGCGGACTCTCCACCCCGGTTGCAGCAGGAGCGCAGGCAGTCTCCCAGGTCGTGCTGGATCAGCCCTGGCTGGACCGTGTCGAGATCGATCAGGGCCAGGGCCTGGCCGTCGGTGGCGTGAAACAGAATGTTGTCCATCTTGGGGTCCCCATGGATCACCCGCAAGGGAATGCGCCCCGCCGCCAGGGCCTCCTCCAGGACCCCAGCGAGCCCGACGCGGGCGTCGATGAAGGCCTCGCAGGCGCAGATGGCGTCATCACGAGCCCCCGCGCCGACCGCCCTGCGCAGTGTCAGGTGGTGTGCGAGGTAGTCCCGTGTCCGGTGAAAGCCGGGCAGGGACAGGCCCAGCCGGGTGGTGTCAAGGTCCTGGGCCAGGCGATGGAAGCGGCCCAGCGCACTGCCGACCTGGTGCGCCTGGTGGGCGGTCTCGACGCGGTTCAGGGTCACCGCATCCGGGATCAGTTCGGTGAGCCGCCACAGATCGCCGGCCGGGGTCCGCAGGAACGGTCGGCCGTCCCGGGCCGGGATAAGCGCCGGCACCCGTAGCCCGGTCCGCCCCGCCGCATGGGCCGCCAGCACCGCCAGGTTGGCGATGATTTGCTCCGGATCCGGAAAGACACGCGCGTTAATCCGCTGCAGGACGAAACGCCCACCTTGCGTGGTCACTGCAAAGGTGTCGTTGATCAGACCCCGACCCAGGGGATCGATGGGACCGAGTACCGGGTCCACCGCAAACCCCGCGACGATGTCGTGCAGGTCCCCAGGCAGGGGCGGCACCCGTGGCTGGGTGCTCACCGATGGGGCCGCAAGGTCAAGGTCTCGCCCCGCTGGACCAATTCCAGGTGCTTCAGGTAACTCATGCCGAGCAGCACCTGCTCCCCCGGCATGTTCGGGAGGACACTCGCCCGCACGTTACGGACCACGATCCCGCCGACGTCCACGGTGTCGAGGCGCGTGGTCCAGGTCTCCACAGTCCCATTGGCCGTTTGGCTCATGCCGCCCGGGCGGAGCGCCAGCCCCAAGCGCCGGGCCAGAGGCAGGGGCAGGGCCACATCCGTGGCGCCCGTATCCACCATGAAGACCACGGGTGTCCGGTTGATCCGCCCGCCCGCCACGTAGTGCCCGGCCCGATTGCGTTGCAGCACCACCTGGGGCGCCCCGGTCTGGCCCGGGACGGCCACCGGCGCCGGGTTGGGGTTGGCCTGGCGCTCGATGAACCCGTTGAAGAACATGACCAGCAAGGCAAAGCCCACCACCCAAGCCGCGAACAGCATGACGCGGCCCAGGCGGGAGGGGGTGTCGTCAGGGCCGGGGCTGGGATCGATCATTCCAGAAATGGCCGTCAGCCATCAGCTTTCAGCGATCAGCGTCCGCTCACCGATTCGCGCGGGCGACCTGGCCCGTCCCGCCCTGGAACTGGGTCCGATAGTAGGCCGCGGCACTGCGGCCATTGGCCACCACGTCATACACCTTCCAGCCCCGGACGGACTGGTACATGCGGAACTCGAGCCGGGACGGATAGGTGCCCGGACGCAGGATACCCACATTCACACTCACTGTTCCGCGGGTGCCCGAGCGGGGCCGCAGCATCCGCACCTGCTGGCCCTGGTAGCCTGCCAGCTGGCCACCGAGGGCGGTCAGGAAGCTGGACTCGAGACGCGCCGAGAGGGCCTTGCGGTCCGCCTCCCCCATCCGCCCATAGGCCGGCCCGGCGACCCACCGGGCCATGTACTCAAAGTCGAAGTAGGGGGCGATCTCCCGGTCCAGGAAGGCGGCGGTCTGAAGTTTGTTGGGCGTCTCCTTCTGACCGACGAACGTCAACAGCTTGTCGATGCCCTCCTTGAGCGTGCGGCTCGCCTGGAGTAAGGGGCTCTTCACCGGTGCGGCCGGGGCCGCCTGTTGTGGCGCCGGCTGGGCGGGTGCCTGCCGGGCGGGGGCAGGCTGCACCGGGGTCTGCCGGGCGGGTGCCGAGTGAGCGGGCGCCGGGCGCATTGTGCCCGGCTGATACTGGGGCGCCTGCCAGGGTCCGGGACCGGCTCCGTAGGGAGCCAGGGGCGGATAGCCCGGAACCTGGGCGCACACGCCTCCGGCAAGACCCGACAAGGCAACGAGCGACAGCCAAGAACGACACTTCATGGGTTTCCTCCGATTGTTGTGCTGCGCGCCGGTGAGCGACGCCCGGGGAGGGTGCCAATGGCGGGAGTGAAATGCAAGACGCACGGCCGGCAGGGGTGCGGGTGAGACGGCTCGTCGTCAGTAGAAACCAACCCAGGCCAGGCAGACCTCGGCGCGCATGGCCCGACCGATGGCGACCAGACCCAGCCGCATCAACCGCCGGGTATCAAGGACAGTCGTCACCCGATGGGGGACGAAGACCGAGAAGGGCAGCCGGACCTCTCGCCAATCGGGGGTCGCGGGGAACGCCGCCCGGTAGGACTGCCAGGGTAGCGGCGTATCCGCGGTCTTGAGATGCAGGCCGTAGGTCTCGCCGTTCCCCCGCGCAACCAGTCGCACACCGGTGAAGTCGCTGGCATCTAACCGGCCCGCCGGGGCCAATTCCAGATTCACCTGAACAAAGCCACCGTTGTTCTCCAGACGCACCTCGCCAGCCAGACAGAGGGCCGACCGCCCGTCGACCCGGGTCAGGGTCATGTGCCCCTGGGAGACCCCGCCCATGACCTGGTCCGTGACCAGGCGCCAGGGTGTGCCAAGGCGGGACACCCCGGGGGCACCCCCGAAATCATCGATGACCCCGCGGCCATTGTCCAGGGCGGCTAGGGCTTTATTGGCCATGGGACCGCGCTGTTCCCGATGGGGGCCTGCGACAAACCCACACCGAGATGCCGCCGGCCTCAGGCCGGCTGGTCATCATCCGCCGGACCGAGGCACTGCTCGGATTCGTACCACATTACATTGATGACGCCGAAGGCCAGAGCCAACAGGACGCCGAGGAGCCAGGAGAAGTACCACATGGTGTTTGTCCAATCGTGAGGACTCGGGGGTTGCCTGCCTCCGAGTCCTTGGTTTGATTTCGGCGGGGCCTCGCAGTGTCGCTAAAAAATGAATCACCAATAAGTTAAAAAACTGATTAGGAAATGCCTTTAGCGCCATTGTCGTTGTCGTAATCGAGGTTATCGTAACCCCAGGATTCTTTCGCACCCCAAAATGCACCGCTTCTCCGATTACGACAACGATTGCGTTTGTGTTTGACTTGTTCTTGACTTGTTACTGACCGGTCACTGTCCACTCACCACCGATCAGGAGCCTAATAGGCCAGATGGTCCTGGGCCTTGATCTCCGCAACCGTCACCCGTCGCCACATCTTGCGATAGGTCCAGGTGGTATAGAGCAGGATCAAGGGCACAAAGATCATGGCCGCCCAGAACATCACGCTGAGTGTCAGGTGGCTGGACACCGCATCCCAGGCAATCAGGCTGGAGTTGGGATTGGTGCTGCTGGGCATGATGAAGGGGAACATGGCGGCGCCTGCGGTCACGATGACGCCGCTCAGGCCCAGACTGCTGAAAATCAAACCAAGCCCTGGTCGATTGCGCATGGACAGCAGGATGGCGAGGCTGAGACCGGCGAAGCCCAGGATCGGGAAGGTCAGGGTCCAGGGATATTGCTTGTAGTTTGCGATCCAAGCCCATGCCTCCTGCACCACCTCCTTGGTGAGCGGATTGGGGGTGGCGTCCAGGGGCGGCATGGACACCACACGGAACCCGTCGATCCCCAGGGTCAGCCAGACCCCGGCCAGGGCAAAGGCGACGATGGTGGCAAGACCCGTCCACTTGGCCCAGACCCGGGCGCGGCTGACGATGGGCTCCTCCGTGCGCAGTTGCAACCAGATGGCCCCGTGCATGGTAAGCATCCCCAGGCTGATGACCCCGACGAGGAGGGCGAAGGGGTTCAGGAGCCCAAAGAAACTGCCCGAATAGAAGGGCCGCAGGAACTCATCCAGCTGGAATGGCACCCCCTGCAACAGATTGCCGAAGGCAATACCAAAGACCAGGGCGGGCACGGCACCGCCGATGAAGAGTCCCCAGTCCCAGGCATTGCGCCAGCGGGCGTCTTCGATCTTACTGCGGTAATCGAAGCCCACGGGCCGGAAGAACAAGGCAAACAAGGCCAGCAGCATCGCGAAGTAGAAACCGGAGAAGGCGGTGGCATAGACCAGGGGCCAGGCCGCGAAGATCGCCCCGCCAGCGGTGATTAGCCACACCTGATTGCCGTCCCAGTGGGGCCCGACCGTATTGATGATGACGCGCCGCTCCGCATCATTCTTGCCGAGGAAGGGCAGCAAGGTACCCACCCCCATGTCCATCCCATCGGTGACGGCGAAGCCGATGAACAGCACGCCCACCAGGACCCACCAGAGGAATTTCAGGGTTTCGTAATCAAGGATCATGATCTGGATTCCTGCTTATTGGGCCTTATCCTGGGGTGCCGTGGCCGGGACGGCACCACTGCTATGTCCGACCGGGGGCCGATCTTTCTGCTCATGGTGGTACTTGCCGGTGTGCAGAGCACTCGGCCCCATCCGCCCGAACTTGAACATCAGAAACATCTCGATCATGAACAGCAGGGTATAGAAGACGATGAACCCGGTGAGACTGATCCGCAGATCCATGGCGGTAAGGCTGGAGGCGGCAATGGCGGTGGGCAGCACCTCACCAATGGCCCAGGGCTGGCGACCGAACTCCGCCACGAACCAGCCGGTTTCGGCCGCAACCCAGGGCACCGGGATGCTGAGCACGAAGAGCCACAGCAGCCAGCGCTTATGCTGGATGGAACGTCGGGCGTTGAACCAGAAGCCCAGGACGATCAGGAGCAGCATCCAGAAACCGGCCGCGACCATGACCCGGAAGGCCCAGAAGATGGGTGCAACTTCCGGGATCGAGTCCTTGACCGCCATCCGGATCTGCTCCTCCGTTGCTTGGGCCGGATTCTCCGTATAGCGCTTCAGCAGCAGCCCATAGCCCAGGTCCGCCTTGTTCTCCTCGAAACTTGCGCGATTGCCGGGGGTGTCTTCCCCATTGCGCAGGCGCTGCAGATACTCAAAGGCGATCATACCGCTGCGGATGCGGATCTCGTTCGCCTTCATGATGTCCTTCAGCCCGATCACCTGGGTATCCAGGGAGCGGGTGGCGATCAGTCCGAGCAGATAGGGGATCTTAATGGCGTCATGGGTCTCCTCGTCCTCATTGCTCGGAAAACCGATGGCAGTGAAGGCGGCGGGTGCCGGTTCCGTCTCCCATTCCGCCTCGATCGCCGCCAGCTTAACCCGCTGCACATCGCCGATCTCGTAACCGGACTCGTCGCCCAGCAGAATAACCGAGAGGATCGAGGCCAGCCCGAAGCCCACCGCCACCGCGAAGGACCGCTTGGCGAAGGCCAGGTCCCGCCCTTTGAGCATGTACCAGGCACTGATCCCGAGCACGAACATGGAGGCCGTCACATAGCCAGCCGCCACCGTATGGACGAACTTCACCTGGGCCACCGGGTTCATCAGCAGTTCAGAGAAACTCACCATCTCCAAGCGCATGGTCTCGTAGCTGAACTCCGAACCCACCGGGTTCTGCATCCAGCCGTTGGCAATCAGGATCCACAGGGCAGACAGATTTGATCCCAGGGCGGTCAGGAAGGTCACCGCCAGATGCTGGACCTTGGTCAGACGCTCCCAGCCCAGGAAGAAGAGCCCAATGAACGTGGACTCCAGGAAGAACGCCATGAGCCCCTCGATCGCCAGGGGCGCACCGAAGACATCCCCCACATAGTGGCTGTAATAGGCCCAATTGGTCCCGAACTGGAACTCCATGGTCAGCCCGGTGGTAACCCCGAGCGCGAAGTTGATACCGAAGAGCTTGCCCCAGAACTTGGTCATGTCCCGGTAGATGGTCCGACCGGTCATGACATAGACCGTCTCCATGATCACCAGGATCCAGGAGAGCCCCAGGGTCAGGGGCACGAAGAGGAAGTGGTACATCGCGGTGGCAGCGAACTGCCAGCGCGAGAGTTCGACCATGGTGCTGTCGAGCATGGACGCCGTCCCAAGAGCAAGAGCTGTGATGAATTGACGGGGTCGGCGAGAAGTCGCCGACACGCCTCCCCGGGGCCGGAAGGCCCCGAACCGCTGTGGGTCGGGCTTCAGCCCGACCGGTGTTGCCGGAGGGGCTGAGTTGGACTGAGGTTCGACCCGCGGTGTCAAGGAGTCAGGAGGGTGACCAAGGCCCGCCACGGCCGACGCGAAGGGAGCTGGCAGGAGGGTCAGTACCCGAGCGCCTTAGTTGTTTAGGGTACGCCCGGCCCCTGGCAGCGGCAATTGCGATTCCGCAAACCACTACTTATCGAACGGTTATTTGGGCTCCTGGATCTGGATCAGGACCTGACTCGGGTCCCCAGGGTCACCGTGGTCGTGGTCGTGGTCGTGGTCGTGCGGAAGGGCGGCGGCCAGGGGTCGGCCGCTGGCTACCTGGGTCACGGCGACCAGCGGATCGCTCTCACTGGTGGGGTGGACCGCAATGCCCTGCCGGGCCAGGCGCTGAACGAACCCCTGCCCCGCCCCCTGGGTCACCAGGGCTTGAAGCCCGAGCCCAAAGAGGGGGTGATCCTCACCATGGTATTCGTGGACGGACAGCTCCTTCGGCAGGTCGAGCCGGTCCACCTCCTGGGGCTCGCCGCTGCCGTCGGTCTCGAAGACGAGGAAGCGGCGGGCCTTGCCGGCATGACCGGTGATGGTCTTGAAGTTCTGACTGGTGACGGCGATACGCATCGGGCTACTCCGGTATCTGGCGTGGGTTGAAGTCTTAGTAACGAATCAAGAACAAGTTAAACACGAACACAATCCTTGTCGTTGTCGTTGTCGTTGTCGTTGTCGTAATCGGAGAAGCGATGCCATTTGGGGTGTAAGAGAATCCGGGGCGCTACGATGAACTCGATTACGACAACGAAAACGACAACGGCGCTAAACGCATTCCCTAATGGATTTGTTTAACGTATTGGTGAACCGTTCCTTGGCGAGATTCAGTGGGCACAAGGCATTGCATCATCTGAGCTAACGGCTGATCACTGACACTGACCGCTGTGCTGCGATTCAGACCGGGTCCGGTACCAGGTCCCGCAGGCCCTGGGCCCAGTCTTCCATGGCCGCGTTCGCGACCGGCATCGGGGTCTCCAAAAAGCTGATCAGGAAACCGCGTGCGGTCTCAGCAACCCCGATGGAGCGCGGACGCAAGGCCAACGCCTGGGGCTCCGGCAGGGCAATGCCGAAGCAGAAGATCAGATTTCGGGCCCCTAGAATTCCCTCTCCGACCTGGCCCTCGGGCAAGGAGCGGGTGTGGGCCAGGTGGTCGAACTCGGCGATAAAGACCGCACACCGCTGGGCCTCGATGCGCGCCCGGAAATAGGCGCAGACCGCATCAATGGACTGGAGGCTGGTCTCCTCCCGCCCGATCTCCAGGGTGAAGACGGGATACTGCTCCAGCCGCAAGGTCTGTTTCACCGCGCGAACTCCTGCATCGCCCGAGCGGGGCGAACCGCAAACACACTGGGAGCGCCACACCAGGATGCGACGAGACTTTTCATGCACCACCAATGGCTCGCAGCCTAAGCACCGGCGGGCGCCAGGTCATTAACAAAGCGCAAGCAGGGTCACAAGGCGAGATAGCGGTCAGGCAGGAAGGCGTCGGAGCGCAGGATTCGGAGCAGACGGGGACAGCGGGGGGGCCGACGCGGCGTCAATCCTCGGCGATGCGCTTCAGGTTCGGAATATCCAGCAGAAACAGATTGGGCGCCGTCTCCACCAACAAGCTCTGGCGTTTGAACTCGGCGATCGTCCGGCTGGTGGTCTCGGTCGTGACGCCGAGCATGGCGCCCATGTCCTCCCTGCCAAACAGGTGGCACTCGCTGGTCTCCCGGTCACGCACCAGCCGCAACAGGAGACGCGCCACCCGCTGTCGGGCCGAGCCGGTGGAAAGTTCGGTCAACCAGGCATCGGCCTCTGTGAGCGCCCGCTGCCACCGGGCCATCAGCTCCCGGTGCAGGGCCGGGCTCGCGCTGCCCAAGTCCCGCACCACTCGGGCCGGGAATCGGCACACCTCGGTGACCTGGAGGGCCACAGCGTCATGCTGGTAGCGGTCATCGAGCAGGGCCTCAAGGCCCAGGACATCGGTGGTCCGGGCGATGCGCACAATGCGCTGACTACCGTCCGGCAGGTACTGGAACAGCTTCAAAGCACCGCTGCGTACGGTGAACATGAACTCACCGTGGTCCCCGGCGTGATACAGGGCATTACCCGGCTTCAGGGTGAACTGGTCGATAGGGTCATGGATCCGCTCAAAGTCGCATGCCTGAAGGCCAGCGAATAACACCGAGGTGCGCAGAGAGCAGTGACGGCAGTCGGCCTCGCCGGACCAGGCGTCCCGTAGTGTGACACTTTTCACCATGGGGCTCGTGTGGTTCCTCTCTCGTCAGGTCGGCGATGGGCTCGCCGGCGAGTGTAACCGATCGGCGAGCGCGCAGCGCCGCCTCAACCAGGTTCTTCCGCGCCCGACCCCCGCTCCGGAAAACAGGTGCTCCGCACCTGATTCCTGAGGCTACCAACGGTCCTCTCCCGGATCCAGGGTATCGCCGTCCGTGTTGCGGTCCCACCCGCGCCGTCCGGTCTGGTCCAGGGTCAACACCCCTGCACCCTCCTCCGCGCCCTGAGGAAACGCGGTGAGCTCAAAGCTATCGACAGCTGCGGCCACGCCGATATCGTAGTAGATCTCACCGCCATCGAGCGGCGCCTTGGTGTAGGGAAAGGCGTCGGCGCCGTTGCACAGGCCGCCCGATCGCTTGTAGCAGCCGCCCTCCGTATAGACCCGCTCAAGATACTGTGCCGCCTGCATGAGCACCGCCTGGGCGTCGGCACGTCGCGTCTTTTCAACCTGGGTGCGGTACGAGGGATAAGCGATAGCGGCCAGGATACCAACGATGGCCAGGGCGACCAGGAGTTCGATCAAAGTGAATCCTGGGGCCGGCTTCCGGTCGCCAACCGATACCCTCCCCCCCGACGAAGCAGTTGAAAGGTTCAGCGATGTCGACTGCATGAGACTCCCTCCCCCACCCGCGCTCGGTGTTTCTGCCCTGTTGCGCATCACATGCGCACCGTGCCACCGGATGATCGACGCTTTAACTGGTCAGGGCCGCAAACACAGCTGGCAAGCGCTCCGGCAGTTTTTCCACCTGATCTACGACCGAGTAGCCGTTTTCCCCGAAGATGCGAGCCACATAACGATCCGCCTGGGGGTCCAGGGTCAGGCAGTAGGTGTGGACGCCCTGCATTCGCAAATCTTCCACCGCCTTCTTGGCGTCATGGCGCAGATACTGGGGATCGCGCTCGTCGATGTCCGCCGGCTCTCCGTCGGTGATCAGGAGCACCAGACGCTTGGTGGCGGACTGCTGGGTCAGGTGCCAGCCGGCGTGCCGCAGGGCCGCCCCCATGCGGGTGGAAAGCCCGCCCTTCATGCCTGCCATGCGCGCCTTGGGCACATCGTCGTAGGGCTGATTGAAGTCCTTGAACCGGTAGTACTGGACGTCATGACGGCCATCGGAGGCGAAGCCGTGAACGGCAAAGTTGTCGCCAATGGAATCGATGGCCCAGGCGAGCAGGCCGGTGGCTTCCCGGGTCAGCGTCAGAATGCTCGGGGCATCGGCGTAGGCTGGATCGGACTTATCCAGGCCGCCGATGCGTTCGTTGGTGGATTCGGAGAGGTCCATCAACACCACCAGGGACAGATCGCGGACGTGCCGGTTGATGCGGATGTTGATACGCGGGTCAGGCATCACGCCGCGCCGGATGTCGATCATCGCGCGCACGGCGGCGTTCAGGTCCAGTTCCTCCCCCTCCTCATAGCCGCGCCGACGCACGATCCCCTGGGGCTGCAGGGCATCGATCAGATGACGAATGCGGCTTGCGACGGGTTTGTAGGTGGTCAGGATCTCATCCATGATCTGCGGATCACCGCGGCCCTGACGGCGTTCGATCACCGTCGCCCAATCCGGCCGAAAGAGTTGGGCGTGATAGTCCCACTCCTGGTAGTGATAGGGATCTGAAATCGGCTCTTTGCCCTCCATTTCGTTGAAAGACACTCCAAGGTCTTCATAGGGGAAGAACTCGGTCGCACAGACCCAGACCTCCTGGGCGTCGTCCCCGGCGGTCTCCACATCGACCTCGTTGGCCAGTTCCATGGCGGAGACATACTTGCGAACCTGCTTCTGGCTGGCCGGCAGGTAGTCCTCTCCTTGGGAGAGGAATAGATTCTCATCGAAGGCCCACACGTAGCGGTTGTCGTCACGGTACGGGACGGGCCAGTTCTCCAGGACGCGCAGATTGGGTAGATAGACCTGCTGCACCACCTGGTTATAGAAGGTCACGCCGGCATCCCAACTGATCCGGTTGTCCCCACCCCGCTCGGCGCAGGCGGTCCGGAAGGCGGCGGCGCTGTCATTGATCAGGGCGAGGTCATCCTGATAGTCCGGGTCCAGCAGGGCTTGGGCCAGACGCAGCATCAGGTCCATCATCGGATGAAGCTCAACCGGCTCGTCCTGCGGCGTAAGCGCAGCAGTCATAATCCCGAGCCAGAGCTTGCGCAGACCCGGGAAGTCCCGGATCGCCAGGTTTTCCACCCGCGCATCCTCAAACAGCTCGATGAACTTCATCTGCGCCGGGGTCAACTGCTCCGCGCTAATTGGCGCGACCGTATAGACCAGATGGGCGGCACAGTGGGCGGCCGCGGCGCGATAGACCTCAATACCGGAAATTCCACGCCACGCGTCGAAGGCGTCGGGCAGGTAGATCTGGAAGTCCTCGATGTAGGGCTTGAGACCAACCCGGGATTCATAGTCCCCGGAGGTGGGGCGCATGAAAAACGCACGGCCCCAGAGCGCGCGCAGATAGAAATTGAGCTTGCGCTGGTTGTCGACGAACAGGGTGCCCCGCCGCTCCTTCTGCAACACCGCGCGCGAAGGCTCCGTCTGGAGCCCGAAATAGGCCATCTGCCCGTCCAGGTCCCGGGCATGGGCCTGGGCGCCCCACAGGGCCCAGCGCCGCAGCCCCCCCAGGGTCAGCTTGGAGAGCAGTTCATCCATGTTCTCCATCATGGGCCGCGAGACCGCGGGGCGCCTTGCCGGCCAATTGGTGCAGGAGGTTGAGATAACCGCGCAGCACCTCCGCGTCCCCTAAGCGGCTTGCCGCCAAGGGCATGTTGGCCATCATCAGGGTGATCACGGTTCCGGAGGTGTGGGAGGCCAGTTTCATCAGCGCCCCCACGACATCCGGGATCACATCCTCGCCGACCTCCTTCGCCACTGCCGGCAGCTCCTGCACATAGGTCAGGATCAGGTCCTCACCCTTGTTCAGGCTGCACATGGCCTTCATGCCAGTCAGATAATGTGCCAGCCCAGCTGGCGACAAAATCCGCGCGGCCTCCTGATAGCTTGACTCCAGCACCTGCCGATGCGGATGCTCGGGGTCGGTCTTGAGGCAGGAGATATACTCGGAGAAGTCGATGGACATGAATATTGAACCGCAAAGGCGCAAAGGGGAAAAAGGGCGCAAAGGGTTTAACTTGAGCGGATCACACGCTGGATTCCTTGGCGCAGCACAACGACTTTAAAATTGATCAAGAGACCGAGCCGTCGGTTCAACGCCTTTAGGTAGGAAAGAAGCTGGGCCTTGTGTATCGGAAGCAGGACGTCCACTGCCTTCAGTTCAATAACCAACTCCCCGCCAACCAGAAAATCCAACCGCACCTCACAAACCTTGACACCCTTGTAAAACACCGGGACCAGAACCTGCCGCTGGAAAGCCAGGTTACGACTTTCCAACTCCACGGCCAATGCCGCCTCGTAGACGACCTCCAAGAAGCCGGGACAGAGCTGCCGGTGAACCTCGATCGCGGCACCGATTACCGCATGCGCGAGCCGTTCGATCCCAGATTCCGGTTGCATGTCAGCAGCCCTTTGCGCTTTTCTCTTCCTTCGCGCCTTTGCGGTTCAATTATCCAGAACTCAGAAGAAGGTGTTCACGGCGGCATCCAGGGTATCCCGCATATCCGGATCATCGGTCAGGGGCCGCACCAGGGCCATGCGGCAGGCGGACTGGGGGTCGATGCCTTTGCCGATGAGCTGGGCGGCGTAGACCAGGAGGCGGGTGGACATGCCCTCGTCCAGACCGTGACCCTTGAGGTTGCGGCTGCGTTGGGCGACCTGCACGAGCTTATCGGCAGTCTGCCGGTCCACGCCGCCTTCATGGGCGACGATCTCCGTCTCGATCTCCGGCGTCGGGTAGTCGAAGTCCAGGGCACCGAAGCGCTGCTTGGTGGACTGCTTCAGGTCCTTCATCAGGGACTGGTAGCCCGGATTGTAGGAAATGACAATCTGAAAATCCGGGTGGGCCGTGACCAACTCGCCCTTCTTCTCCAGCGGCAGGTTGCGCCGATGGTCTGTCAGCGGGTGGATGACCACCGTGGTATCCTGCCGGGCCTCCACGACCTCATCCAAATAACAGATCGCGCCGATGCGCGCGGCTACGGTCAGGGGCCCGTCCTGCCACTTGGTACCATTGATGTCGAGCAGGAATCGCCCGACCAGGTCCGAGGCGGTCATGTCCTCGTTGCAGGCCACGGTAATCAGGGGCTTCTTCAGCCGCCAGGCCATGTATTCCACGAAGCGCGACTTGCCGCAACCGGTGGGACCCTTGAGCATCACCGGCATCCGCGCCGCGATACGCGGCCTCGTACATCTCCACCTCGTTGGCGACGGGGCGATAATAGGGCTCGGTCTTAATCTGATACTGGTCGCGGTCGATCTCACTCATCTCTACTACTTATCCTCTGTCTGATGTGTTGAAGCGGAGCGGTACTGAGAACGCCAGCCAGTCTGAATCGAGTGAGTCCGATCTGTAAAGAATCGGTCAGCCTGTTCCCAGCCAACAAAAACCCCCGCCCGCAAAGCGGAGCGGGGGCTTCAATTCATCCCTGACACAGCGTTTTTCGCCTTAGCGAAAAACGATTCAGACCGGCTTGCCGCGGAAAATCACCATGGCCGCACCCTGGGACTGGGCATAGTTGTCGTAGCCGACCAACCGCACATGGTTGTTGGGGTGGGCCTTGTGGCAGGCCTCCGCCTCTCCCAGGATGCGGTCGGTATCGGTCTCACCGAACATCGGCAGCTTCCACATATACCAGTAGTGGTCGAAGGCATTTTCCGGCTCGGTGTGTTCGATCGCCGGATTCCAGCCCTTGCGCACCAGGTATTCCACCTGCTTGCGGATGCCGTCCTTGTCCATCTCGGGCAGATAGGAGAAGGTCTCGAACTTACGGCTGTTGACATCTTCGAGACTGGATTTGTAATCCTGCATGTCGCTCATTGCTCTGTATCTCTTAATTTGAACCGCAAAGGCGCAAAGGACGCAAAGATTCACTATAGATAAATCTGAGCGTCATCAACGCCAGCGGGTAAATATCTGGGTTTCGATTGCTCTCTCGGTCAAACCGCAAGGACAAAGGACAGGCATTCAAGACCTTTGCGTCCTTCGCATCCTTTGCGCCTTTGCGGTTTGATTGATCTTACTTGTGAGCAACGTCGAGCTTATCGACGGTGTCGAACTCGAACTTGATCTCCTTCCAGGTCTCCATGGCGACCTTGAGTTCCGGGCTGCTCTTGGCGGCCTTGGTCAGCACTTCCTTGCCCTCCTTCTCGATCGCGACGCCCTCGTTACGGGCCTGGACACAGGCTTCCAGGGCGACCCGGTTGGCCGCGGCGCCGGCCGCATTGCCCCAGGGGTGGCCCAGGGTGCCGCCGCCGAACTGGAGGCAGGCGTCGTCGCCGAAGATGGTCACCAGCGCGGGCATGTGCCAGACGTGGATGCCGCCGGAGGCGACCGGGAAGACACCGGGCATGGAGCCCCAGTCCTGATCGAAGAAGATGCCGCGGCTGCGGTCCTCCTTGATGAACTTGTCACGCATGATGTCGATCCAGCCGAGGGTTGCCTCGCGGTCACCCTCGAGCTTGCCCACCACGGTGCCGGAGTGCAGGTGATCCCCCCCGGACAGGCGAAGGATCTCGGCGAGCACCCGGAAGTGAATTCCATGGTGCGGGTTGCGGTCGAGCACCGCATGCATGGCACGATGGATGTGCAGAAGGATGCCGTTGTCGCGACACCAGTTGGCCAGTCCGGTATTGGCACAGAAGCCGCCGGTGATGTAGTCATGCATGATGATAGGCGCGCCGATCTCCTTTGCATACTCTGCGCGCTTGTACATCTCTTCCGGGGTCGGGGCGGTGACGTTAAGGTAGTGCCCCTTGCGCTCGCCGGTCTCACGCTCGGCCTTGTCGATGGCGTCCATCACGAAATCGAAGCGCTGGCGCCAACGCATGAAGGGCTGAGAATTGACGTTCTCGTCGTCTTTGGTCAGGTCCAGACCGCCACGCAAGCACTCGTAGACCGCGCGACCATAGTTCTTGGCCGACAGACCGAGCTTGGGCTTGATGGTGCAACCCAGGAGCGGCCGGCCGTACTTGTTGAGCATGTCACGCTCGACCTGAATACCGTGGGGCGGGCCACCGCAAGTCATGACATACGCAATGGGGAAGCGCACGTCTTCCAGACGCAGGGCCCGCACGGCCTTGAAGCCGAAGACGTTGCCCACCAGGGAGGTGAAGACGTTGACGACCGAGCCTTCCTCGAACAGGTCGATGGGGTAGGCGATGAAGGCGTAGTAGCAGGTGTCGTCGCCCGGCACGTCCTCGATCGCGTAGGCGCGGCCCTTGTAATAGTCCAGATCGGTCAGCAGGTCGGTCCAGACAGTGGTCCAGGTGCCGGTGGAGGACTCGGCGGCCACGGCCGCGGCGGCCTCCTCACGGGGCACGCCAGGCTGCGGGGTGATCTTGAAGCAGGCCAGGATGTCGGTGTCCTTAGGAACGTAATCCGGCATCCAGTAGGTCTCGCGGTACTCTTTCACACCCGCGCTGTAGCTCTTCGCCATGTTCAGTCCTCGTGGAGTTTGTCTTGACTGGGAGGGTTGCGGATGGCCCAGGGCCCGCCGCGCCGACCGACACGTTTTGCCCGGAAGGTCCAAGCAAGGTCGTCTGGGGCTGCATTCTACGAGCACCGTCGATAAAGGGAACTAACGATTTCTGATATACCCCATATAAAAAAGCTTATATTCTGGGGGAAAATGCGGGGATCAGGGTTTGGTGCCGTCGTTCGGGTTCGCGTAGAACGGGGGTTTGGGATCCGGGTTGATCCTGCTTTTCGGCGCCGGCGCCTGATTTGGACGTCAGTCAGACGGGCGTCTGCCACCTCCATGGGTAGAGATCAGGCTCACTTGGTCAAGGCCATGAAGAGCCGCGGCAGCTGCTCCGGCAGCCGCTCGACCCGGTCGATGACGGTGAAGCGGTTGCCGAAGACAGTCGCGCACGTACTCGTCGGCATGGCTGTCCAGGTTGATGCAGTAGGTGTAGATGCCCTGCTGATCGAGCTCCTGGACCGCCTTGTGGGTGTCTTCGATGAGCAGGCGCTCGTCGGTCACGTCGATGTCGTGGGGCTGACCGTCGGTGAGGATCAGCATCAGCTTCTTCTCCGCCTGGCGCGCCTCCAGGTAGTGGGCGGCGTGACGCAGGGCCGCGCCCATGCGGGTGGAGTAGCCGGCCTCCATGGCGGCGAGTCGGGCCTTGACCTGGTCGTCCCAGTGCTCGCTGTAGCCCTTGATGTGCTGGTAGCGGACCTCGTGGCGGGTGTTGGATGAGAAGCCGGCGATGGCGAACTCGTCGCCCAGGTGCTCGATGGCCCAGCCGAGCAGGGCGACGGCCTCCTGGCTCAGCTCCAGGATGGTCTGACTGCACCCGTCCGGCATCTGATTGAGCGACTGGGACAGGTCCAGCAGCAGCATGACGGCAATGTCGCGCCCGTCATGGCGGTGACTCATGTTGATGCGCGGGTCCGGGGTGGCCCCGCCGCGGAAGTCGATGAGCGAGCGGATGGCCACGTCCAGGTCCAGTTCGCTGCCCTCCTCCTGATAGCGCAGCCGGACATATTGCTGGGGCTTGAGCAGGTCGAGGATCTGCTTAAGGCGCTTGGCCAGCATCCGGTGCTTGTCCAGCAGGGCGTCGATCCGGGCCGGGTCCCCGGCAGGGTGCAGACCCTCGTAGACGCTGACCCAGTCCGGGCGGTAGGTCTTGCTCTGATAGTCCCATTCCGGATAGTGGCGCGGCGGCAGGGTCTCGGCCTCCTCGGGCGGGCGCTGCTTGTGCTCCTCGAAGGCCTCCTCCTCGTCGCCCTGCTCGATGTAAGCGCCACAGGTGACGGTTGTCGTCGCGGTAGTCCACCTGCGTGTCGGCGAAGTAGACCTTGGGCGACAGGTCTTGCTGACGGCGGGTGCGGGCGATGTAGCGCAATGGCCAGGTCGGCGATGGCCTGGGTGCTGGACTCGCCCTGGGCCAGTTCGGCGTGGAAGCGGGCGACGAAGTCGAGCAGGTCCGGGTTGCGGTAGCCGTGGTCCGGGTCGAGCACGGCGCGGGAGAACAGCGCCAGACGATGGCGGATGCAGGACTCGCGCTCCGGGTCGCAGGCGTCCTCCAGAGGCTTGGGGTGCAGGGCCAGGAAGATGGCGCGCAACCCCGGGTAGTGACGCAGGGCCAGGGCCTCCACCCGGCAGTCCTCGAAGGTCTCCACGGCCACCCGCTGGAAGGGGCTCAGGTTGTCCGCCACCAGGGAGCCGCTCCAGCGCAGATGGGCGGCGACATGGGCCAGCAGCGCGCGGTAGCGGTCGATCCCGGTCACCCCATCCCGATCGTCGTAGACGTCCGGGACCCGCACGCCCAGGGCATCGAAATAGGGCATGGGCATGCGCAGTTCGTCGAAGGCGTCGGAGTAGGGCACGAAAGTGTTGACGCTCCCGCCACAGGGCGCGCAGATAGAGGTCCAGCTTGCCGCTCGTGGTCCACGAACAGGGTGCCGTGGCGCTCGCGCTGGAGGACCGCCCGGCTGTCCGCCGATTGCAGGCTGAAATAGTCCCGCTGGCGGTCCGGGTGATCGGCGTAGTGGCGCAGACCGTAGTCCACCCAGTTGCGCAGACCATGGCAGGAGAGCTGGCTCAGGAGATAGGGGATCTGCTCCAGCAGGTCGGGGAGGCTGGGACTCGGGATGGTGGTGTGGAAGCCATGAATGGAGCCCGTGGTGCGCTCCATGAAGCCGAGGATCATCTCCGTGTAGCGGGTCAGCAGTTCCGCGCTGCCCAGACGGCGGGCCGCCTCGGCGATGCTCTGCAGGAAGGGCAGGATCGCCTTGCCGTTGGGACTGCGGGAGATCTTCCAGACCGTCTGGGAGACCAGGGACAGGGTCTCCTCCCCCAGATCGGCGGCGACCTGGGGCATCTCCTCCAGATAGACCAGCACCGGCTCGAAGCCGCGACCGATCCGGCAGATCAGCGAGGCCCCCTCCAGGTAGTCCTTGATCCCCGTCTCGCTCAGCAGGGCTTGGGCCTCCGCCATGCAGTCCGGGAAGACCTGATCGAGCTGGGGAAAGTTGCAGCGCAATTGCTGGCGCAGGGGCACGAGGGTCTCGGACGGGGGCGGGGCAAGGACAGGCATGAGGGCTCCAACAGGGTTGTCACGGGCGGGTCAAGATCGCAGGGCACCCAGGCCGGCTGCCGCTTCGCAGCCGAACAGCTACGCCTTCTTCACGAATTCAGACTTCAACTGCATGGCGCCAAAGCCATCGACCTTGCAGTCGATATTATGATCGCTTTCCACGAGGCGGATGCCCCTGACCTTGGTGCCAACTTTCACGACCGATGATGAGCCATTGACCTTCAGATCCTTGATCACCGTGACCGCGTCGCCGTCATTGAGCACACACGCTGTCGGTGACGTTGCTGTTGGTCGGTTGGTTCACGGTTTGAGCGTGTCATCGGCACTCTGGTTATGCTAAGCGTGAGGTGACGCGGGATGCGGGCGCCGACTGATACCGCGCGCTGCTTCACCCTTAGAACCAGGCCAACCGACCCCCGGAGGTACCGTGAACGCCGAACATCGGATCCGACGTTACTCCGCCTTTTTTCCCGGCTGGGCTCAGGCCTTTGGGGAACACCAAGCGCTCGGGGAGGGGAGCGGCGGACAGCGGTGGCTGAGCGGTGCCGATCAGGTCGGGCTGATCCTGGAACCCCGGCTCAAGCGACTCCTATACCCGCTGTTTCTGCACCACCGGGACCTGGCCGAGCCAACCGCAACGCTGTGGCCCGACGGGCTTGAGATCGAGGGGACGCACATCCCGCTCAACACCGCGGGGGCCTCACCCTTGCCCCAGGTGCTGGAACTACTGGCCCACCCCGGGCCTTTACACCTGTACCAGACCTACCATCTGATTTATCCATCCGGTACCCGGATTCTGACCCTGAGCGCCCGGGCGCCGCTGACCATCCTGTACCGGGAGCTCAGCCCCCTGCGGCTCACCTTGGCAATGCCGACCGCCGGGGCCTGAGCCGCCGGAGAACCGTCCCGAGCGAGGCTGGGGCGGCGCACCCCGCCGTGCTACCGTTGCCCCCCCTACCGTGACGAGACCGCCCATGGCCGCCAACTACCCCCTGATTCTGGTCGACGCTTCAGGCTATCTGTTCCGCGCCTATCACGCACTCCCCAAGTTGACCAACTCCAGGGGAGAGCCGACCGGGGCCCTGGTGGGCGTGCTGGCCATGTTGCGCAAGCTGATCGCGGCGGAGCAACCCGAGTACATTGGGGTGGTCTTCGACGCCCCGGGGAAGACCTTTCGCGACCAGATCTATCCCGCCTACAAGGCCAATCGCCCGGCCATGCCGGAGGACCTGCGCGCCCAGATCGAACCCTTGCATGAGGTGATCCGCGCCATGGGCCTGCCGCTCCTCTTGATCCCGGACGTGGAGGCGGATGACGTGATCGGCACCCTGGCCACCCGCGCCGCAGCGGCCGGCCTGCGGACCCTGATCTCCACCGCGGACAAGGACATGGCCCAATTGGTCGATGACCATGTGACCCTGGTCAACACCATGACCGATACCTTGCTCGACCGCGACGGCGTCATTGCCAAGTTCGGCGTGCCGCCCGAGCGGATCGTGGATTATCTCAGCCTGATGGGGGACGCGGTGGACAATGTCCCCGGGGTACTCAAGTGCGGCCCCAAGACCGCGGCCAAGTGGATTCAGGACTACGGCGATTTGGACGGCGTCATCGGTAACGCGGACCGGGTCTCGGGCAAGGTCGGCGAGAACCTGCGCCTCGCCCTGGATCAGCTCCCACTGGCCCGTGAGTTAACAAGCATCAGGCGGGACCTGGACTTGGACCTGGAACCGACAGACCTCAAACCCTCCCAACCGGATACTGAGACCCTGCGCCACTGGTATGAGCGGCTGGAATCGCGGCGGCTGCTGGCCACCCTGGAGGACGCGGCCCCCACCGAAACCGCGGCCCAGCCGAGCGTCCGCTCGACCGCGGACTATGAGCTGGTCCTGACCGCGGACGCCTTCGAGACCTGGGTCCGGTGCCTGGAGTCCGCCGACCTCTTCGCCTTCGACACGGAAACCACCGACCTCGACTACATGCGCGCGGAACTGGTCGGCGTCTCCTTTGCCGTCGAACCAGGCCGCGCCGCCTATGTACCGGTGGCCCACCGCTACCCCGGCGCCCCGGATCAACTCCCCCGGGATCGGGTCCTGGCGCGCCTGGGTCCCCTCCTGGAGGACCCGCGGCGGGCCAAGGTCGGTCAGAACCTCAAGTACGACATGAGCGTGCTGGCCCGCCATGGGGTAACCCTGCGCGGCGTGGCCCATGACACCATGCTGGAGAGCTATGTGCTCGACAGCACCGCCACCCGCCATGACATGGACTCCCTGGCCAAGAAGTATCTGGACTATGACACGGTCCACTTCGAAGACATCGCCGGCAAGGGGGTCAAGCAGATCACCTTCGATCAGGTCCCCCTGGAGCTCGCGGGCCATTACGCCGCCGAGGATGCGGACGTCACCCTGCGCCTGCACCAGGCCCTGTGGCCGCGCCTTGAGGGCACCGGCCGCCTGGCCGCGCTCTACCAGGAGATCGAGGTCCCGCTGATCCCTGTCCTTTCGCGCATGGAGCGCACCGGCGTGCGGATCGACCCGGATCAGCTCGCGGTCCAGAGCCAGGAGCTGGGCCGACGCATCCTGGCGCTTGAGGAACAGGCCTACGCCAGCGCCGGTCACCGCTTCAACCTGGGCTCGCCCAAGCAGATCGGTGAGATCTTTTTCCAGAAGCTGAAACTGCCGGTGGTTGCTAAGACCCCCACTGGCGCCCCTTCGACCTCTGAGGAGGTCCTGGAGCAACTCGCCGAGCAGGGACACGCCCTACCCCGGCTGATCCTGGAGCATCGGGGGCTCTCCAAGCTCCGCTCCACCTATACGGATAAGCTCCGCCAGATGATCAATCCGGACACCGGGCGGGTCCACACCTCCTACCACCAGGCCGTCGCCGCTACCGGCCGGCTCTCCTCCAGCGACCCCAACCTCCAGAATATCCCCATCCGCACCGAGGAGGGCCGGCGGATCCGCCAGGCCTTCGTCGCGGCGCCCGGCTACCGGATTCTCGCCGCGGACTATTCCCAGATCGAATTGCGCATCATGGCCCACCTCTCCGGCGACGAGCGCCTGCTGGCCGCCTTTGCCAGCGGTCAGGACATCCACCGGGCAACCGCGGCGGAGGTGATGGGCATCCCCCCGACGGAGGTGACCCCTGATCAGCGGCGCTCCGCCAAGGCGATCAACTTCGGCCTCATCTATGGCATGTCCGCCTTCGGCCTGGCCCGCCAACTGGGGATCGAGCGAGCCGCCGCCCAGGAGTACGTGGACCTCTACTTCAACCGCTACCCCGGGGTGCGCGCCTTCATGGACCGTATCCGCGTCCAGGCCCGGGAGGACCGCTATGTGGAGACCCTGTTCGGCCGCCGGCTCTATCTGACCGACATCGGCCACAGCAACCAGGCCCGCCGTGCCGGGGCCGAGCGCACCGCCATCAATGCCCCCATGCAGGGCACTGCCGCGGACATCATCAAGCGCGCGATGTTGACGGTGGACCACTGGATTGAGACCGAGCAACCGACCGTGCGCATGATCATGCAGGTCCACGATGAGCTGGTCTTTGAGGTCGCGCGGGACGCGGTGGAGGCCGTCAGTGGGAGAATTCGGGAACACATGGAGGCGGCCGCGGAATTGGCCGTCCCCCTGGTAGTGGATATCGGTGTGGGCGAGAACTGGGACCAAGCCCACTGACGCAAAATTTTCAGGGATCTTTTCAGGGATCCGGGTGATGAAAGGAACTAAACTCGATGCCGAGACTCTGAGTGTTCAAGTCACCTATGCTCGGGGCCGCGATCCCCCCCGACGCGGCTCCCTTATTCCCGGCCTAGCCGGGGAAGCGATTGCCCCGAAATTCGTCCCCCGAGTTTCGGGGTTTCTTTTTGGCTGTCAAAAATGGGCAGCGGTTGGATTCATGGGCGCGGATGCCCGGTGGACCCCGAATTCATCAGACCTTCATTTGAATTCAACAACGCGGTGAACTATTGTAGCTAAGATGATAAAGAGGTTCGAAAAACCCCAGGAGGATGTGAACCATGAAGGCGGAACGTCGTTACAGCGCCCGTTACCCGATCGACATCAAGGTGCAGATTCTGTACCACGGGCGGCGATTCTTCGCGGCCCAGGGGCGTAATCTCTCGCACCTGGGCATCTACCTCGACGTGCGCAATGTCACTTTGCCAACTGGCACCCAGGTTGAGTTGGAAATGGAGTGCCTGGGGAAGGAGTGGCTGCTGGAGGCGGTGGTGGTCCACCGCAACCGGCTTGGGGTCGGCGTCATGTTCCGTGAGCCCCAGCCGGAGCTTTGCCAGGGGCTGACCCGGAGGGACCCCATGATGCCTCCGCCGCCGGTCCGGCAAGCCCCGCACCCACAACTCCTGCGCAGTTAAAGGGGTCGGGACGTCCCGCCCCAAAGCCTTCGCGGCCGGGGGCGGGTCGCGCCGTATCTCTGGCAAAAGGCCTTTCGGAAATCGCCTAATCCCAGGTGAACAGCACCCATTGGGGGATGTTGATGTCCTTGGGCGAGGTACCGCGAAGGTCCAGGACGCCGTCCCCGTTGGTGTCCATGAGGAAGTAGGGCGGACCGATCTGGGGCTGGATCTTGACCATGTAGAGGCGACCGCGGACACGGTACTCATACACCGTTTGATCTGCGTCCTCGCGAATGGTGATCTCGGGCTCCACCGGGTCTCCGGTCACGGGTGAGGGCACCGCCTCGGGGGCCTGGAGGAACCCGCCGGCACCGGGGGCATCCTGGGCACTCGGCGGTGGGGGAGCTCCGGCATCCTGGGCCAGGACGGGCAGGCCGACGGCCAGCAGCAGGCAGATCAGGGCAGACTTCAGGTTTATCACGGCGGCGTCTTCACCAGGGCAATCAAAGGCCCCCATGGTAGTACGAAAGCGGTTCGCGTGCTGATCAAGGCGCTTGCCGAAGACGTCCCCCGGGGGCCCGGCGGCCCCAGA
Source organism: uncultured Gammaproteobacteria bacterium (assembly GCA_963733415.1). Classification (GTDB taxonomy): domain Bacteria; phylum Pseudomonadota; class Gammaproteobacteria; order Chromatiales; family Chromatiaceae; genus Thiodictyon. The sequence continues at coordinate 257,972 of CAVTDM010000012.1, forward strand.
ATCGCTTCCTGGACGCCAGCCGATCGCCGCGTCCGGCAGGCTCGGGCATAATCCTCGCCCGTCCACCCACCACCCGCCCCCTATGCACGGACTCAATCCGCGACAAGCCGAGGCCGTCCGTTACACCGCCGGCCCCCTGCTGGTACTGGCCGGCGCCGGCTCCGGCAAGACGCGGGTCATCACCCGCAAGATCGCCCACCTGATCGGCGCGGGCGGCATCGCGCCGCGGCATATCGGCGCCGTGACCTTCACTAACAAGGCGGCGCGGGAGATGCGCGAGCGGGTCACCAAGGAACTCAAGGGGCGCGAGGGCCGGGGCCTGCGGGTCTCAACCTTTCATACCCTGGGGCTCGACATCCTGCGCCGGGAGCACGCCGCGGCCGGGCTGCGCCCGGGGTTCTCCCTGCTGGACGCCCAGGACAGCGAGGCCCTCATCAAGGAACACCTGCGCGGCATGCCGAACGCCGACGCCCTGAACCCCGCCGCCATCGCACAGCGCATCTCCCGCTGGAAGAACGACCTGATCGACCCTGCCACCGCCCAGGGCCGGGCCGAGGACGCGTTCGAGACCCAGGTGGCCGGTCTCTATGCCGACTATGAGCGCAGCCTCCGTGCCTACAACGCGGTGGACTTCGATGAACTGATCCTCGGCCCGGCGCGGCTCTTTGCCAGCCATCCGGAGGTTCTGGAGCGCTGGCAGGGACGCATCCGCTACCTGTTGGTCGATGAGTACCAGGATACCAATGGGGCCCAGTACGAACTGGTCCGCCAGCTTGCCGGCCGCCGGGGTGCCTTCACCGTGGTCGGGGACGACGACCAGTCCATCTACGCCTGGCGCGGCGCCCGTCCGGAGAACCTGGCCCGGCTCAAGGACGACTATCCAACCCTCAAGGTCATCATGCTGGAGCAGAACTACCGCTCCAGCGCCCGCATCCTGGGGCTCGCCAACCACCTCATCGCCCATAACCCTCACGTCTTCGAAAAGCGCCTGTGGTGCGACCACGGACCCGGTGATCCGCCCCGGGTCCTGACCTGCCGCGACGAGGCCCACGAGGCCGAACGGGTCATCTCCGAGATCCTCCACTGCAAATTCACTGACGGCGTCCCCTTCGGCGACATGGCGATCCTCTACCGGGGCAACCACCAGGCCCGCCCCTTCGAGAAGGCCCTGCGCGAACACAGCATTCCCTATTTCCTGAGCGGCGGGACCGCCTTCTTCTCCCGCACCGAGGTCAAGGATTTGATGGCCTATCTGCGGCTGCTCGCGAACCCGGATGACGATGCCGCCTTCCTGCGGGTGGTCAACACCCCGCGCCGGGAGATCGGCCCCGGCACCCTGGAACATCTGGCCAGCTATGCCCGAGGCCGCGGCGTCCCCTTGCTCGCCGCCTGCAGTGAGCTGGGCCTGGCCGAGCATTTGGCCGAGCGCCAGCGCGAACGGCTTCGGGACTTCGCCGGTCTCATGGACAACTTCGCCCGCCGGGTCGCCGCCGAGCCGGTCACCGCCGTGCGGGCCCTGGCCGACGCCATCGACTACCCCGGATGGCTGCGCGAAAATGCCTCCAGCCAGGCCGTCGCCGATCGGCGCATGGAGAACGTGAATGATCTGATCGAATGGCTCGGCGCCCTGAACAAAGGGGAACTACAGGAAAAGACGCTGGGGGAAATGGTCAGCCATCTGACCCTCATGGACGTCCTGGACCGTCAGGACGAAGAGACCGGCGGGGACCGGGTGCATCTGATGACCTTGCACGCCGCCAAAGGTCTGGAGTTCCCCCAGGTCTTCCTGGTTGGCATGGAAGAGGAACTCCTGCCCCATCGGACCAGCATCGAAGAAAACACGATCGAAGAGGAGCGCCGCCTCGCCTACGTCGGCATCACCCGCGCCCGGCGGGCCCTCACCTTCACCCTCGCCCGCCGCCGCAAACGCTTCGGCGAACTGGTCCAGACGGAACCCAGCCGCTTTCTCGCCGAGTTACCCCAGGACGCCCTGGAGCGCGACGACCACCGTGAGCCCGACCCTGAGGCCAGCCGCGCCCGGGGCATGGCGCATTTGGCCAACCTGCGAGGCATACTGGGGGAGGATTGACATCGAAACACAGCCAAAGAAGCCGATCGCGCCGGAACTGGGCCGGAAACTCAACGACTGTGGGCCGCCGCGACAGTGACGGTTGCCACGGACGCGGCAGGTCCGGACAATGGAGTGCAGGGCCACCAGACCTGTCCAACGCTTCAACCCACTGCACATCGGGAGATCACGCCATGGCGAACGAGGGGTATCACGAGCCAGTCGAGGAACTGTCCGACGAGACGAAGGACATGCATCGGGCCATCCTGTCCCTGATGGAGGAGTTGGAGGCCGTGGACTGGTACAACCAGCGGGTGGATGCCTGCAAGGACCCGGACCTGCGGGACATCCTGGCCCACAACCGGGATGAAGAGAAGGAACACGCGGCCATGGTGTTGGAGTGGATCCGCCGCCAGGACCCGGTTTTCGACAAGGAACTGAAGGATGTGCTCTTTTCTGACACCCCGATCGTCAACCACCACTGAATGCAGGCCCCGACCTTCGGGTTACGGTTTGCTCACTCGACCTGCAGTTCTGCGAAGGTTTATTGGGCCGGCGCGACCAGCGTCGGGTCCAACATGTGGTCAATACGACAGGTCTGGACACGATGCTCGCGGACACCCAGGCCCGCGAGGCATGCCCGCAGTGCCGCCAGGTCCTCCGGGCGGTCTTTACCCGGCAAGGGTGTGGTGCGTACCTCTAGCGCCACCCCCGACGCCAGCAGTGACCCCAGGCTCTCCCAGGCCCGCTCGCCGGAGCTGGGGACCCCAGTGATGGCCGGGTAGTCAGCCGGCAGGGCCTTGATGTCCAACCCCACCCAGTCGAGCAGCGGAAGCAGGGCCTTGAGACGTGACGGGTAGGCACCGGAGGTATGCAATCCGACCTTGAAGCCCAGGGCACGGACCTCGCGCATCGCCGCTCCCAGGCTGGGCTGGAGGGTCGGCTCCCCGCCGCTGAAGACCACCGCGTCCAGGAGGCCCCGCCGATCCTCCAGAAAGGTCCGAACCTCCGCCCAGGGGATCAACATTCCGGCGCCACTGGCCAGCAAGTGCCCGTTATGGCAGTAGCGGCAACGCCAGGGGCAGCCCTGGCAGAAGACCACCGCCGCCAGTTCACCCGGGTAGTCGACCGTCGTCAGACGCGTGAGGCCACCGACACGCAGTTCATGGTACCCGGCCGCGGTAATCCGCTCCAGCGATTTGCCGATCTCTGGCGCCACTGCGACCTTGGGCGGACCCGTCTCGGCGGGACACCGCTCCCACCGGCCAGATTCCGCAACACCCATGACGGGACTGTTCAGGCAGCGGCCTGCTGCCGGACGGGCAGCAGCGTGCCCCGCGGGTTCTCGGTGAAGTAGCAGCGCTCGCCGTGCTCGGCGCGCTTGCCCACGTTGAACGCAGCGACCGGGCGGTGGTAACCCATGACCCGGGTCCAGACTTCGCAGCGGGTGCGCTCTTCCGGGTTCAGTGTATTTAATTCATTCATGATGCTCGTCTCGTGCGATTGGTGAGTGTTGGCGGTCTGCACAGCGGACCCTGCGAACTCGGGTTCATCAGTGGCCATTTGCGGATGAATTCTTCCGTGCGAGCAACTCCTGATCGCACACCGGGCAGAACTCGTGCTCCCCGGCGAGGTAGCCGTGCTTCGGGCAGATGGAGAAGATCGGGGTGACGGTGATATAGGGCAATCGGAAGTTCGTCAGGGCACGCCTCACCAGGCGCTTGCAGGCTTCCACACTGGAGACCTGCTCGCTCATATAGAGGTGCAGCACGGTGCCGCCCGTATAGCGGGACTGCAAAGGTTCCTGCATGGCCAGCGCCTGGAAGGGATCGTCCGTGAAACCCACCGGCAGTTGGGAGCTATTGGTGTAGTAGGGCGCGTCCGGGGTGCCGGCCTGAAGGATATCCGGGTAACGCTTCTGGTCCTCCCGGGCGAAGCGGTAGGTCGTCCCCTCTGCGGGGGTTGCCTCCAGGTTGTACATGTGCCCGGTGGACTCCTGGAACTCCAGCATCCGCTCCCGCACCCGATCGAGCAGGCGAATCGCCATCGCCTGCCCCGTCTCCGTCGTAATATCGTCCCGATCCCGGGTGAAGTTGCGGATCAACTCGTTGATCCCGTTCACCCCGATGGTGGAGAAGTGATTGCGCAGGGTCCCCAGGTAGCGCTTGGTGTAGGGGAAGAGCCCGGCGTCCAGATGCCGCTGCACCATCTTGCGCTTGATCTCCAGACTGTTGCGGGCGAGATCCAGCAGTTGATCCAGGCGCTTCAGCAGAGCCGGCTCGTCCCCCGCGTGCAGGTAGCCGAGTCGGGCGCAGTTGATGGTCACCACACCGACTGAGCCCGTCTGCTCGGCGGAGCCGAAAAGCCCATTGCCGCGCTTCAAGAGCTCCCGCAGGTCCAACTGCAAGCGGCAGCACATGGAGCGGACCATATTGGGGGTCAGCTCGGAATTGATGAAGTTCTGAAAATACGGCAGACCATACTTGGCGGTCATGGCAAAGAGCCGGTCCGCGTTCTCGCTCTCCCAGGGGAAGTCCTTGGTGATGTTATAGGTCGGGATAGGGAAGGTGAAAATCCGGCCCTTGGCGTCCCCTTCCGTCATCACCTCTATATAGGCCCGATTGATCAGGTCCATCTCCGCCTGGAGGTCCCCGTAGGTGTAGGGTTGCTCCTCACCGGCAATCACCGGCACCTGGTCGCGCAGGTCATCCGGACAGACCCAATCGAAGGTGAGATTGGTAAAGGGTGTCTGGGTCCCCCAACGGGACGGCACATTCAGGTTATAGATCAGCTCCTGGATGTACTGGCGCACCTGGCGGTAGTCGAGCCCGTCCTTGCGTACGAAGGGGGCCATATAGGTATCGAAGCTGGAGAAGGCCTGGGCGCCCGCCCATTCGTTCTGTAAGGTGCCAAGAAAATTCACGATCTGGCCCACGGCGCTCGACATGTGCCGCGGCGCACCCGCCTCCACCCGCCCCGGGACCCCGTTCAGACCCTCGTTCAGCAGGGTGCGCAGAGACCAACCGGCGCAGTAGCCGGAGAGCATGTCCAGATCGTGGATATGGATCGCCCCCTCCCGGTGGGCTGCGCCAATCTCGGGGGGATAGACATGAGACAGCCAGTAGTTGGCAATCATCTTGCCCGAGGTGTTGAGGATCAGCCCACCCAGGGAATAGCCCTGGTTGGCGTTGGCGGCCACGCGCCAGTCGGACCGGTCCAGGTACTCGTCGATTGACGCGGCCACGTCTACCAGGGTGCGCTCATGGTCGCGCAGGCGGGAGTGCTGCTCCCGGTAGACGATGTAGGAACGGGCGGTCTCGAAGTGGTTGGCGGCGATCAGGGTCTGTTCGACGACATCCTGAATCGCCTCAATGTCCGGCAGGCGCCCGTTGCCGAAGCGGTGCGCCAGGACCTTGACCACCTGGGCGGTCAGGAGGCTGGACTCCAGGTCACCGTAGTCGCCGCTGGCCTGGCCGGCCCGGCGGATGGCCGACTCGATCTTGGCCGCATCGAAGGCGACCTCCCGTCCGTCGCGTTTGAGAACGCGGGTTGGCAGGGTTGCAAGGTTTGCGTGCGCGGTCCCCATCACTGATCCCCTTCTGCGGTGGCCACACTAGATATTGTGGCCGAGATTTTAGGGAACGCAAAATATTGTGCGTTGATCTGGATCAATGGAAGTCCTCAACCGCCGGTACGCCTGCCGAGACCACCGGCTTTTTGGTTCCCAGCTCGGGTTCGCAGCGCGTTTCCAAAGCGGCCTTGACGGAGATTCAGTGCGCCGCCGGAGGAGATACCGACGCGCGGCGGCGATGGTGGATTTCTATACCGGGGATTCGCAGATACGTTCGCGACCGCATCGCCCGCGCTCTGCCGGACTGGTCCCCGGACCTTCCCGGGTATCACGCGGTGCTCGGCATGCACGCCTTTTGGCCTGGAGGAGACCGAGCTCTATGCCCGTGAGGCGGTATCCAGGAGCTCGGCGCCGATGCGCAGGGTCTCGCCCGCGGCGCCGCCGCTCCCGATCAGGCAATACCGGGCGCCGATCACCTCTTCCGCGAACCCCGGGCCAGATGGCCTAGAGTGGTTCCCGGGGTTGCGATGAGGCGCTCGCCCCTGTCCTGAGTCCTGGCCGACCGTACTACCCGATGGGTATCTGGTCCTTGTTCTGATGCGAGCCAGGTCCGGAAGTCCTGGAGCCGCGGGTTCAGCGCGCGGGCCAGACTCAGGTCCCGGGCGCCGCAGAAATCGGCCTCGAAGTCGTGCTTGAACTGGAACATGTTGCCCAGGTCCTCGGCCCCCGGGAAACCGAAGGCGCGGTACTCCGCCGGGGTGACCGGCGTGGTAGATCACCGCCTCGCCCAGCGCGCGGCCGAGCTCCGCGGCCATCTGGGCGCCGGTGGGATGCTCCCCCGCAATCCCGATGGTACGGCCGATGTACTGATCGCCGCCCTTGAAGATGCCGTAGGCACAGCGGCCGATGTCCTCCGCGGCGATCCCGGGGAGTTTCTTGTCGCCCATGGGCAGGGTGAAGGCGAGCCGGCCGTCGGGACCCCGCTTGGGCGCCATCCCGAAATGGATCAGGTTGTCCCAGTAGAACGACGTGAGCAGGAAGGTGGTGGGCACCCCGAGCTCCGGTGAAATAGGCGTTTGCCTCGCCCTTGGCATCGAAGTGGGGGACCTTGTACTCACCCATGAGGGTCGGCATGCGGTCGTCGGTCAGCGGCACCCAGCGGCGGGTGTCCTCCAGGGTCGACCAGATGGCGTGGCGTAGCCCCACCGCCTTGGCCGCCTCGGCCATGCTCCGCGCCTGGGCCTTCTCCCTGTCCGGGGAGAAATGGTCCCAGAAAAAGGTGACGAAATAGGCCCCGTGGGCACCCGCGAGCGCCCGCTCCAGACTCTGCGCGTCGTCCAGGTCCGCGGCCACCACCTCAGCGCCCTGGTCCGCAAGCGCCCTCGCCTTGTCAGAGTCCGGGTCCCGGGTGATGGCCCGGGCGGCAAATCCGCCGTCGGGGTCGTCCAGGATGGCCCGCACCAGGCCGCCGCCCTGGGCACCAGTGGCCCCCAGTACCGCTATGATCTTTTTCTCTGCCATCGTCGTACCCTCCGCATTGTGGTTTGAAACGCAACGCTGATCGCTTACGGCCGAACGCTGACTGCCCTGCCCTGGCTAACAGTCCCGACCGATCTCGTGGGTGAATTGCTCCAGTTTGCGGGTATCCGCGGCGAACAGGCGAATCCCCTCGGCGAGTTTCTCAGTGGCCATGGGGTCCTCGTTCAACTCCCAGCGGAAGGCGCGCTCGTCGTAGCTGACCCTGGGGATATCCATGATCCCCGCCTTGTCCGCATCGAGCTTGCGCACCAGGTCGCCGTCCATGGCGGCCAGTTCGCCCAGTAGGCTGGGGGAGATGGTCAGGAAGTCGCAGCCGGCCAGTTCCAGGATCTCTTCCACGTTGCGGAAGCTCGCCCCCATGACCACGGTTCCATAGCCGTGGCGCTTGAAGTAATTGTAAATGCGGGTCACCGAGAGCACGCCCGGGTCCGCGTCCGCCGGGTAACCCGGCACATTCTGGGCGTTCTTGTACCAATCCAGGATGCGCCCGACGAACGGAGAGATCAGGGTCGCACCAGCCTCGGCGCAGACCACAGCCTGGGCGAAACTAAACAGAAGGGTCAGGTTGCAATGCAGGCCCTGGGCCTCCAGACGCTCGGCCGCGCGGATGCCCTCCCAGGTGGAGGCGATCTTGAACAGCACCTGGCTCCCAGGGTCGATCCCGGCCTGTTGATAGAGTTCCACCAGGCCCTCGGCCCGGCGGATGGTGCCTTCAGTATCGAAGGACAGGCGGGCATCGATCTCGGTGGAAACCCGCCCGGGGACGATCTTCAGGATCTCGGTCCCGAAGTTTACCGCCAGCTTGTCCATGGTCCATTGGGCCCGAACCAGGGCCTCACCGCCGCCCCGCGCCTTGCCGAAGTGCACCGCGTCCTCCACCAGTTCCCGGTAATGCGGCATCTTGGCGGCCTTTAAGAGCAGCGAAGGGTTGGTGGTCGCGTCCCGGGGCCGATACGCCGCGATCGCCTCGACATCCCCGGTGTCGGCGACCACCGTGGTCATCGTCTTGAGTTGATCAAGCATATTCATGGTTGGGCACCCTACAGCTCAGGTTAGAACGGATGGCTCATCGTCGTTTAGAACATAGTCTTCGCAAGCGCCCAGTGCAATTCCCCAGAATGGCACTCGGATGAAAGAGCGGCGCCGGTCATCCGTCTGCCTCGGGCCTAACACCACGGGAATTGGGCTATCATGCCCCGATGAACCTGCGCGACCTCAAGTATATTTTGGCTGTCGCCGAGACCCGCCACTTCGGGCGTGCGGCCGAGCGCTGCTTCGTCAGCCAACCCACCCTGAGCGGGCAGATCAAGAAGCTGGAGGATGAACTGGGGGTGGTGATCTTCGAGCGCACCAACCGTTCGGTGGAGATCACCCCGGTCGGCGAGACCATCCTGGCCCACGCCCGGCTGGCCGTTGAGCAGGCCGACACCATCGAACAGGTCGCCCGTGCCCACCAGGATCCCCTGGCTGGACCCCTGCGGATCGGCGCCATCCCCACCCTGAGCCCCTACCTGATGCCCCTGGTGCTGGTGCCCCTCAAACGTGCCTACCCGAAGCTGCGCCTGGTGTTGTCGGAGGAGATCACCGAGTCCCTGCTCGGCCGGCTCCACCGCCACGAACTGGACGCCGCCCTGCTCGCCAGCCCGGCGGAGGATGGGGACCTGGACGCCCTACCCCTCTTCGATGAGCCCTTCTGGCTCGCCCACCCCCGTAACCACCCCCTGTATGAAAAGGATGAGATCGATGCGGCAGATTTGGCGAACATCGACCTGCTGTTGCTGGCGGATGGACACTGTCTGACCCACCAGGTGATGGAGGTCTGTCATCTGGCGGAGCGCCCGACCCGTGGGGAAATGGCGGACCTGCGGGCCGCCAGCCTCGAGACCCTGCTCCAGTTGGTGGGCGCGGGGTTCGGCTGCACCCTGGTCCCGGCGCTGGCCATCCGCGGCGGCTGGATGACCGACAGCGGCATCATCGCCCGCCCTCTCGCCCTGCCGGACGCCTACCGGCGCATCTCATTGGTATATCGCCGCAGTTACCCCCGCCGCACGGCCCTCCTGGCCTTCGCCCAAGTGGTGCGCGACCATCTGCCCAACACGGTGCGGGCCCTGCTGCCGCCGGGCCAACGGGCCTGAAGGCGCATAGAGACCCCGAAAGATGAACGTCGACGATGCGTCTTCTGGCCCTGACTGGGCCCCGCGTATCGCCTTGCCATCGCATCGCGGTCACAGGCCGCTGCCACGGCGCGCCGCTTTTCGTCGCATTACCACAATTTCTTTCAGATTTACACTCTGACCGTCAACTTGCATTTACGTTGCCCTAAGACAACAAAAATCCAAATTTTCACTCAACCGGGGGTCCCCCTGAGGCCTCTGGAAGGCTTATGCTTGCCCTGTCCATCGCACCGCCAGACACCTTCAGCTAAGTTGGCTTTTTCGCAACACGTCAGTTCAGTTGCAGGGGGACGCGGCATGGCGCGGTATTTGCTGCGATGAACACAGTGGGCCAGCCCCGATCTTTCTACCTAGCCGCGAGGAAACCGTTATGACACCCACTCAATCACAGGCCGTCTGGGAACTCTGCCGGGAAGGTCTGCCCTCCTTGGCAGACGAGGCCGCAGACTGCTGGGAGCGCGGAGTGCAATTTGCGTTGCAACCCGGGATCCACATCGCCCGGGGCTTGGAGGCCCTGATCGAACAGGCCAACTGGGAGGTCGAGCGCGTCGAGGAAGCCGCCTGATCCCGGATTGTTCCTAACCAAGGGGCTCCCGCGGTCCGGTTGGGCACGCTCACCGGCCCGGGGCCCCGAGTCAAACCAGGAAAGCGCGCTCGATCCTGGGTCCTGAACCCTGGGCCCGGGCGGCAGACATCGGTTTTGCGTTTTCTGCGGACGAAGTTGCCCAATCTAGGGTCATTTAACAGACCTGATTGGATACAAGACCGTGCGCCATGGTTACCTGATCGTTGAGTCCCACCCCGACCACCCCGGACTAGTCCGCGTCGCGGCCTTGGACCAATGGCCAACCGGCCCCGCGACCGGGCATCAATCACCGGCCCAGACGCATTACGTGGTCCTGTTTGCGGACATCGGCACGGCACTGATGCACGCCCACACTGCCCTGCGGCGGCACTTGGTCGATATTGATACCCGCCTGTACCAGGCTGACCCCGTCTTCGCCGTGGCCGCCGTTTCAGCCCTGGAGCTGCCTCACAGGCCCATCTATCTCGACCCCGGCTTGATCGACTCGCCCGCCTTGGCGGAAGGGATCGCCCAGCGGCAGCGACGGTACCGGCGAAACGACCGGGCCTGGAACCTGGTCGGCATCCTGGCCATCCTGTTCCTGCTCCTAAAACTGGCTGTTGGCTTCTGAAATGTCTTCGCGACTCCCCCCGCCAACCTGGAGGTGGACCGCCAGCCAGACACAGGGGGGTGGGGCAGAGATCTCGAGCACCCGGTGCGGGGTGTGGGCGGGAAGAAACAGATAGTCCCCGGGGCCAAGCACCAATTCAGCCCCGTCCACCCAGAGCCGTGCCCGGCCCTGGAGCAAGACGACCCACTCATCCTGGGGCTGATCATAGAGAACCGGCTCCGGGGTACCGCGGCTGACGGTACGCTCGATCCGCACCTGCCCGGTTGGACCGCTCCGCAGCAGGTCCTCAAAGACCTCGCCGAACGGCGGCCCCGGGAGTTCGGAAAACAGATTACCGGCCGCCTCCAGCATGAGTCGTTACTCCCAGCGGAACAGCCAGGCGGCGATGCTGAGGAACACCAGGGCCAGCGTCCCGAGCAACAGGAGCTGGGGCAGCACATCCACCACCATGGCCCCGTCGATCATGATACGGCGGGCCGCGTCAACCAGGTGGGTCAGCGGCGAGAGCTGCGAGAAGAACCGGGCGGCGCTGCTGGTGCCCTCCATGGAGAACCAGACCCCGGAAAGCAGAAGCATGGGCCAGGACATCAGGTTGAGAATCCCATCGGCCAGCTCCTCGGTGCGCAGCCGTGAAGAAACAATAAGCCCCAGACTGATCAGGCAGAGGGCGCCGGTGGCATAGATCAGCGACCAGGGCCGGATAGGAGCCGCGCATGGGGAAATCGAGCAGCATCGCGGCGCCCCCATAGACCAGCAGGCTCGCACTCATCACGACCAACAGGCGCGATAACACCTGGGCGGTCAAGAACTCAAAGGGGCTCAGGGGCGTCGCCTTGAGTCGTCGCAGGACGCCGTTCTTGCGATAACGCACGATCACCCAACCCACTCCCCAGAGGCTGGAGAACATCACGTTCATGGCCAGAATGCCCGGTAAGACCCAGTCCGCATAGCTCACGGCGGCACCGCTGAGGGTCCGTCGCACGGGTCCGGCGCCGGCAGCCGTCAGTGCGTCAGCCCCCAGCAAGAGACGCTCTGCCAGATAGCCCTTGGGGGACTCCAGATTGACCCAGTAGGCCAGGGGCTCGGGGCGCATATCCACCAGCAGGTCGAGCTGGTGTCGATCCACCTTGCTGATGGCGCCCTCGAGGTCCGTCAGGGGGATGAACTGGATATGGTCCAGGGCCAGGAATCCGGTCGCGGGTTGCGGCAGGACCCCCTCCGCGGTCACCACCCCGACCTTGAACTGGTCCTGAGGTTCGCCGCTGAAGATGAAGGCGAAGGCCAGCACCATCAGGATGGGCATGAAGATGTTCCAGCCCAGGCCCGCATGGTCCCGATAGAACTCCCGGTTACGGGCGACGAGGACAGCGAGGATACGGCGCCACATGCTGGGGGGATACCTCTGGGGGGAGTGAGTGAACCGCGGAAACGTCGATTGTAGATGAGCTGAGCGAAGCGAAGCGCATCATCTTAAAAGGAGCAGTCAGCGGTCAGCCATCAGCCGTCAGCTATTTCAGAACAGCGACTTGCGCACCGCTATTTCGCGACGAGCACTCACCCTGGGGGTAATTCGTCAGACGACGATAACCGCCAGGAAACTCAGCGCTGAACACTGACGGCTGATCGCTGACTCCTGGCTTGGCTCTCGATCAGCCCATCCTTTTGCGTATGGACCCAAACAAGCGCCCGCTCAAGCCCTCAGGTCATGCCCGGTCAGCTTGAGAAACAGGTCCTCCAGATTGGGAGTAGAAACCCGCAAGGCGCACAGGTCCGCCCCGATCTCCTCCAGTTCCTTCAGGACCGGCGGCACTGCCTCGGCAAACAATTCGATCTCCCCGTCCCGGCTCACGGCACCCGCCGGCAGGGGCGCCTGCGCCGGCCAGCCGGCGGCCGGCAAGCGGATCACTGTCGCCGGGAAATGCGCCCGCACCAATTGGGCCGGGTTGCCCTGGACGATGATCCGCCCCCGATCGACGATGGCAACCTCGTCGCACAGGCGCTCCGCCTCCTCCATGTAGTGGGTCGTGAGCAGTACCGTGGTCCCGCGGGCACGTACCGTCTCGATCAGGCCCCAGAAGTTGCGGCGTGCCTGGGGGTCGAGCCCGGTGGTCGGTTCGTCCAGAAAGACCAGTTCCGGGTCATTGACCAGGGCGATGGCCAGCAGCAGGCGTTGACGCTGACCCCCGGAGAGTTTACGGGTGTCCCGGTCCAGGATCTCGCCCAGGTTGCAGAGCCGAATCAACTCCTCGCGCGCCGCGGTGCGGCGATAGAGGGTGGCGAACATGTCGAGGGACTCGGCCACGGTCTGAAAGTCCTGCAAGGCGGTGGCCTGGAACTGGATGCCGATGGCCTCGCGGTAGGCCCCGTCCAGGGGTCGCCCCCGGTAGCGAACCTCGCCGGAGGTCGGGGTCTGGATGCCCTCCAGCATCTCCAGGGTCGTGGTCTTGCCGGCCCCGTTGGGACCCAGGAGTCCGAAACAGCGGCCCGGGTGCCACGGCGAAACTCACCCCATCCACGGCGCGCACGCCGGGATAGGTCCGGACCAGGTCGCGGGCTTCGATCAGGCTATCCAGGGTGATGACCTTCAGACGTTGACAGGGGGACGGAGCAGGGACAGAACGCGACAGGGTTCCAGTAGCATTGTCCCAAGCCCTGGCGCGATCCGCCAGTAACGATTGTTCGAGCGAATGGAACCGGCGCATCCCGCCCGAGTCTGGCCGGCATTTTCCACTTCAAGACCTTAACCGTTGACCCTTAACCCCATTAGAGACCCATCCCATGACCATCCTGATCCTTGGCCTCTGCCTGTTCCTGGGCGTCCACTCCCTGGGTTTCCTCGCCCCCGCCTGGCGAGCACGGACACTGGAACGTCTCGGACAGGCCCCCTGGCGGGGAATCGCTGGGCTGGTCAGTCTGGTCGGCTTCATCCTGATCGTGTGGGGCTACGGCCTTGCCCGGGTCGAGCCCATCCCCCTCTATGCCCCGCCCACCTGGACCCGCCACCTGGGTCTCCTGCTCATGGTGCCGGTCTTCCCCCTGCTCTTCGCCACCTATCTGCCGGGGCGCATCCAGGCCGCGGTGGTCCACCCGACGCTGACCGCGGTGGTCATCTGGGCCTTTGCCCACCTGATCGCGAACGGCAACCTGGCGGATTTGGTCCTGTTCGGTAGCTTCCTGGCCTGGGCCCTGACGGATCGGATCTCGCTCATGTACCGCGTCGCCCCAGCGGTTCAGGGCGCCCCCGCCCGCAAGGCCAATGACTTGATTGCCAGCGTCGCCGGCCTGGCCCTATACGTCGCCTTCTTGCTCTGGGCCCACACCTGGCTGTTCGGAGTGTCGCCCTTGGGCGTGGCGGCCTGAGAGGTTGTGAAATAACCCCCGTAGGTGGGCCGAGGAACGCGACAACGACAAGGCCAATGTAACCGCATCGTTGGGCCTCCTGCGTCGGCCCAACCTACGGGACTGGGGCTAGGCTTGCCCCCGTCTATCACCGGACTGCGGGTGGGTCGACGGCCGTTTGTCGATCACGGTGCTGGCCTACCAGTACCGCGAGGTGATGTTGCAGCACATCGCGACCATGGAGACCCACATGGCCACCTGCGTCTGCGCCGACTCACAAGGCCCCTGGTGACACCAGTATTGGGTCTACCCCCAGACGGCGAGCGTCGCGCTGCCGGGACGCGATCGCCATCGAGCCCATCGCTCCAGAGACGCGAATTCGCTCGCTTATTTTTTCTTTCTTAGAATGAGCGTCGATATTGTGGAGCTATCGCTGCTGGCTCGATAAATGCCCACGATTTCATCGCTGCTGTAAATTTCACCCTGAAAGATTCCGCTTTCGTCTTCGCAGACAATCGTTTTGTTGTCACCGCCAATCTTACAGGTAATTGCCTCTTGCCCGCTCTTTGCGGTCTTTGTTCCTTTAAGAAATCCGCCCTCTTGCTTCGTAAGCGCAAGCTCCATATCGCTGCTATCGAATTGCGTGAGAGAGTCTTGCGATCTTGGAGTATGCACATCGACCTTGACGACCTTCACCCACTCACCTAATAGTTGCGGTGTGCCGGAATCTGCGAAACAAGCGCTCGCCCCGCACACAAACCACACCAGCGCAATGTACTTTGCACTTGCCTTCATGCCGATCATCTCATATTCCCCAAGGTGATTTGTCGAGACGTAGCCGGCCCACTTCGCACCGGCTCCGTCACGATCCGCGAAGTCGGGACCGGGTTCATCGACCCTTTCGGTTCAAACATTCCGACTGGATGCCGAGGCAGCTAGCAGTGCTAATCACCTCTTGCGATACCCGTTTTCCGCAAGCCATCGTCGTTTAGCTTCCTTCCGGGAGTTACGTTTATGCCCGGAGCGCTGGTCCGGTCCGAATCCCATCGCGCGAGCCTCGCACATTGTAGCGCACACTATCCTGACGGTTCGCTGATAACGGTGCTAAGGTCGTATCCGCTGCGCGCATGCGTTCAGTCCTTCCAGCCTGCGGCTCCGGGGATGGAGAATCTTCCCCGCTCGGTCTCGCGGTGACAGTTCTGACAATTGCTGAAGCTTTTCACTCGGGGGTTGTCCTTCACCAGACGGGCCGGGTTAGGAAGTCGGCTTTCTCCCGGTCGGTGCAGTTGCGTCCCAGGGTTCAACGGCAGTTTCGTCCGAACCATTTCTCTACCTTGGCCGGCTCCGTCAGCCGCTGGGGATTGACGGAGACGGTCATAGGCCCGATGGGCTTGCCGGTGTTAACCAGCTTGCCGGTCTTGGTCAGATCTGCCTGATGACAGATGGCGCAGCTACGCGGTCCGTCTGGGTATGCCGACCCTGCAGTTCGTCCTCGGTGACGAAGGCGACTAGCACCACGAGGGCCAGACCCCGGCGGAAGAGGCGGACGAAGGGGTCCCAGACGCGGACGGGTTGGGGGTCGCCGGTCGCGGTTGATAGGGCGCATCCAGGCGGCGGTGGTCCACCCGACGCTGACCGCGGTGGTCATCTGGGCCGTTGCCCATTTGATCGCAAACGGCAACCTGGCGGATCTGGTCCTGTTCGGCAGCTTCCTGGTCTGGACCCTGACGGATCGGATCTCGCTCATGTACCGCGTCGCCCCAGCGGTCCAGGGCGCCCCCCGCGCAAGACCAATGACCTGATTGCCAGCGTCGCCGGCCTCGCCCTCTACGTCGCCTTCCTGCTCTGGGCACACACCTGGCTGTTCGGGGTCTCGCCCTTGGGCGTGGCGGCCTGAACCAAAGCCCCACCGAAGTCCGGGTCAGACCGGCCCTGTCCGGCCTCCCCGGGTAGTCGTTTCAGTATATTAACCATTGCGAAAGCGCTAATATCCGGTGCCCGGGGGTGCCGATTCCGCCCGCCCCGGTGCGGACCTGGACGCCCCTCACGCGTACCCCCAGATCAGTACCGGATTCGGAGTCTTTGCCGCGATGGGCACCTTGACCACAGTCTTTCCCTTCTTGCGGTGCTTTCCTCTGGGTGCAGCAGTCCTTCGGGCCGACCTGGTGGCCGGTGCTTCATGGAGGCGATCTCCATCGCCAAGGCCATGGCGGCCAAGACCCGGGACCGTATCGACCCCAACCAGGAGCTGATCGGCCAGGGGTTGGCGAATGTGGTTACCGCCCGCTTCGCCAACCGGCTTAAGGGATAATGCCGGCGCCGGTTCTGCCACTTACGTCCGGGGGAAATAGCCGGACGACTGGCCGGACATCCCGTCCGGCGTAACGGCGGATTGCCCGAGCAGCAATTCGCCTTCTGCTCTTGAAACGGTGTGTTTAGGCGATTTCCATCAATTGGCATACCGCCAGTAGGTGCGACTTAAGTCGCACCTACATCCTATCCGACGATGGCTGATACCAGATTTTCCGGAGATCGCCTTAAGCCTTGGCGATGTAGCCGGTGCAGTAGCCGGTGGCCGCGATCTCGGTGTCGCCGGGCATCAGGACACAACCCTTGCTGGCAGGAACGTAGTTCTTGCAGTTGCCGCAATTTTTGCCGTCGTTCGGCGTCGTTTGGTAGCTCAGGGCCTTACGCACAGCGTCATTCTTGGCGGCGAAGGCAAAGCTGCTGCCACCGACGATCGGCAGGGCCACCAGGGCCATGGCGCCAATCTTCAGAAATTGACGACGGCTGGGGGTATTCAGTTCGTTCATCGTGATGTCCTCAGTTGGGTTGAAAAATTCCTCGGTTGCCCCGTCCCTGGTGCCTGAGCCCTGGCCCTCAATCAAGGTCCCGGTTATCCGTCCCGGAACAAGACCCCCCCTGTGGGTCGGCCTTCAGGCCGACCCTCGCCGCAGCGTCGGCCGCAAGGTCGATTAGCAAAATGAGGATGATCAGGGCCTGAGCGTCTCGTTCTTTCTCCCGGTGTCAGTTCCCTGGCGCCGGGAGGCGGGAAACATAATCGATAACCGCCACCACTTCCGCATCCGTATAGGGCTTGATGGCCTCGACCATATCCGGGTTGGCATTGCGCCTTAAGCCATCGCGCAGCGCCAGGGCCTGACGCACCAGATAGGCGAAGTGCTGGTCCGCCAACTTGGGATAGAACTTATCGCCTTTGCCTTGCCCGGCTGGGCCGTGACAGGTCTCGCAGTCCTTCTTATAGAGGTCCGCGGCCCCGGTCAGGTCCGCCCCAGGCCCCTGGCCATGGGTCGGCGGGACCGGCAGACTGTGCAGATAGGCGGCGATGTCCGCTATCTCCTGGGTTGAGACGACGTGTTCGGTGGCAAAGGGATACATCTTGGGGTTGTCCCGCCGCCCCGCCCGCACATCGGCCATCTGCTTGATCAGGACCGATGCATGTTGACCGGCGAGACGGGGATAGAAGCCCGCCGCATCGCCCAGGGCGTCGCTGCCGTGGCAGCCCTGACAGACGATATAGGCGTCAGCGCCGCGCGTGGCATCCCCGGTGGCCTTGAGGGCCAGCAATTCTTCCCCCTTGATATCATTCCACACGTAACCCGGGGACTCGATACCGGGGGCATGGGGCTGGACCGGTACTGCTTCTGCCACCGGGGCTGTCTCGTGAACTGTCGCCGGAGCCGGTGGGGTCGGCTGGTCCGCCGCCTGGACGGACCAGACACCCAACAGGGTCGCAAAGATCAAATTTCTGTTCATATCTTTAAAATTCTTCCTTCAGCGGGGATTGGCGACGGCGGGCATGGAGGCGACGTATTGGGCCACGGCCACCATCTCCTCGTCCGTCAGGCGGCTGACCACGGTGCGCATGACCTTCCCCAGGTCGTTCTGACGGGTCCCGTTATGGAAAGCCCGCAGTTGCTGCAACACATAGTCCGCATGCTGCGCCGCAATCATGGGGAAACGGGGCGCCCCGCCCCCGTTCGGGAGGTGGCAGCCGGCGCAGGCCGGTACGCCGGCCTCCTTGTTGCCCTCGGTAAAGATCACCCGCCCCTCCTCAATGAGCGCTGGCTTGGCAACCATCGCCGGGGTCCGCTTCTGAGCGCTGAAGTATTGTGCCAATGACTGGATCTCGACATTCGTCAACTCCGCGGCAATGGGCGCCATGATCTCACTCTTGCGGGCCCCGGACTGGACGTCCTTGAGCTGCTTTACAAGATAATCCGGCGAAGCACCGGCCAGCTTCGGGAACAATGGAACCTGGCTGTTGCCGCTCTCGGTGTGACAGGCCGCACATACGGTCGTCACGATCTGTTTGGCGTCCCGATCCGCCGCGGCCAGTGAGACCCCGCAGGTCAATGCCAGCAGAGGACCCAACATCAGCACCGTCAATCCCTTACCCGGTCCACGCCAGGGGGCGGGCGCCGTGGGCGCCCAGGCTTCTTGGTTGTTCATGAATTGCACTCTCGTTTCCCCTTCAGTGATCAACTCTGTTCGGGGCCGGCCCTTTGCGGGGCCGGCCCTGGCAACTCTGACCTTAGAAGGTCACCTGAACCAACAGGCCAACGGTGTTGGTGTGATAGTCCTGGGGACCTGAGTCCAGGTAGACGGATTGGGCCACGCCCGCCAGGGTTGGCACCGGATTGATATACACCCCGTCATAGTGCCAGTCGTCGATCGAACCCTGTTCATAGCGATAAAGGGCGCGAATGGCCACCGACTTGTTGATCGGAACAACGATGTTGAAGTTGAGGATCTGCTGGTTGTAATTCTGATCCGGCATTCCGGTACTCGCCAGACCCACCGCCGTCGGCGTGAGCGCCAGGGCATCCTGATTGTAGTTATAGTCGATGGATGTGGTGCCTTCGATATAGGTGCCGTCCAGTTCCAACCGGGCGAAGCCGAGGTCATAGCGCGCATTCAGGCCGAAGGCATTATTGCTGTCGTCGGTCTCGACCAGCCATCCGCGCCCACTCGGGAACAATGGACTGGTGGCATCTGGAGTCTCGCAGACCCCCTGCCAATTACCCTTGTTGACCTGCACACGATTGACCACAGTGGTTCCGCGCCGGGTCGGTGCCACATTGGTGGCCGCAGTGCCGACGAAACCGTCGCTATAAAAAAAGTACCAGTTGCCCATGGTACAGTTGTTAGCCTGAAGGCCATTCTGCTGCAGCCCGCTCTCCTGCAACGTCCACCAACCGGACACTCCAAACTTGGCGGAGGGCTGCCAGTTCACGTCCAGGCTGATCGAACCCAGGCTCTGATGATCGTTCCGCCCGAGGTCCGAGTCGGGGTAGTCCATATCACGATACTGCCCGGTGATCCCCACATCCAGGTTCTGCCGAGCGATCAGGTCCAGTCGTGCATCCAAGGCGAGTCGGTCACGATCCGCAAGATCATACTTGCGAAATACGGTTGCGCCGTGAATAAAACCCGCCATGGGCGTGGTGTTCGCCGTGGGCAGGGGTCCGAGGACGCCAGCGTTGAACTCCTCATAGGCGGCGACGTTATAGGTATCACCGCGCCGCTCACCGTACTCCACGGAAGCCCTGAGGGTGCCAAAACTAAAGGCCCGGTTCACATAACCGGCCCGGAAAATATTCTCCCAGGTCTGATCGCGCTCGCGATGTTCGCGGTCATAGACCTCCCGGGCGATCTTACCGTTGACGCTTTGCCCGCGGGTGATGCGGTACTCACCGCCCAGCTCGTAGTCGGTTTTACTGTATTCGAAGGGCACATTACGAATGTTGAGGTTGGCTGCCGTCGGGGCGAGCCCGAGGGTCTGCGTGGCTTCCAGATTACAGCCAGCCCGGTTGTAGGCCGTCGGCAAGGTGCCGACCGGGTTGTTTCCGACCACTGCACTCGGTACCGCTAGAGATGCGCCGGTACCATCGTTGATCAGTCGGCCCCACTGTCCGGTCAACGGATTACACGCGAAGAATTCGGTCTTGTTATCGGTAGAATAGTAGCGAATCTTGCCATTGACATCGAGCTTGTCGGTCGGGCGCATCACCAAACCGATATCGAACATCTTGGTATCAATCTCCGCATCCGCACTCTGCTTAGTGAGCGCGGCCGTGGTATTCCACTTATTGAATGCGTTCACCCCGCTGAAGCTCATACCTTGCAGACTGTTAGTGGTCCAGGGGATCAGATTGTCATCCTGCTGATACTTACTCAGCGAGGCTGTCGCCGTCAAACGACTGTGGAACCAATTGGGCATGGACCGGGCATACTCAGCCCGCAGATTGGTGTAGTTGTTGTCCGGATAGAGGTCGTATTGACCCGTGGTAAAGACCGAGGGATTGAGCACATTCGGTGCGATCGGCAGGCTGCCGTTAAGTGTGGCAAACAGTGGGTTCTCCACCGTCAAAGTGTCGATGTTATTCTTGAACCATGAGAAATTGAGCTGCAGGTTCAGGTTGTTGACCCCGTCATCGTAGCGCAGGGCGCCGATCAGGTCCTGCGTGTTGTAGTCGATGGACTCAGGCACTTCCACGTTGCCGCCGCCGCCGCCGCCGCCGACCACCATCCCGAAGGGCCGTGCCCCCTCCCGCTGCTCATTGGAGTAGCTACCATAGAATTTCCAGTTGTTGGTGATCCATTTATCGACCGTCAACCCGCCCGTCTTGCGCACCAGCTCCAGTTGCGACAAGTCCGTGTTGTTCAATTGGTTGACAATGTTGTTGCGGGTTGCGGTCGCGCTGTTCTGCAGGTTCGTCTGGGCGGGCACGCCGGGTCGAGCCGGCGTCGCCGGGCGCAAGGTTCCGCCGGGCTTCAGCTGATTCAAGGTCAGGTAATCGCTTCCCACCCCTTGCCACAGGCTACGATAGGTGGACGTGAACATGTGCGGGATTTCGTTATAGAAGACCTTCACCTTCCAGTCGTTATAGCGACCGAAGTTGATCCCCTCGTACTGGTCCCGATAGCCCACGCCACCCCCAAGGGCCTCAACAAAATAGCCCTGCCCCTTCTCGGTCTGGTCCGCTTTGAAATAGAAGTTGTTGAGGTAGAGCCCGTTGGTGGGCAGGTCCTTGTACTGGTTGTACCACCAACTGCTTGTGTCGCCGCCGGCACCCATCCATCCGATCTCGGCCTGCCCGTTGTAGGTCCAGCCGGAGGCGGTCGTGGTGGTCGTCGGCACCGCGGTCGGCCAGCCGTGCAGCTTCCCGGTGGGGGTCCGTTGACCGAACTGGGCATCCAGCCCGTCCGGGTCACGGGCCGGGATTGTCTTCAGCGTATTGGGGTTTAGGGCATTCCCCAGCATGGTATTCACGCCCACCGCCGAGTCAGCCCGCGCGGTGCCGACCGCGACTTGGGCGATGGCGGCGGAGATGCACAGGGTCAAGGTCTTTTTTTGCCAGTGATTCGTCATGTCAGCAAACCTCGGTTTCCGCTCTGGTTCTGGCCGCCGGCACCAAGTGCGCAGCGGCATGGCGTGCGATTTTTGGACCGGCCGTCGGCGGCCGGTCCAAGGCGGGGCCGGTCAACGTTGCCACCGGGCGCCGGCCGGGTGGTTACTGCCGTGGATCTGGCTGTGACAGTTCTGGCAACTCCGGTTAATGATGCGCTGACTCTGGACGCCTCCCTGTAGCTGGGATTCAGCGGTATTGCTGTTGTTGTAAAAGGTATTCGGATGCCCGATCGGGATGCTGTGGCACTGCTGGCAGAGGAAGGGCCGGGGCGCGACCAACAACTTGTCGTTATTGGAGCCATGGGGCAGATGACAATTCGCGCAGTTCTCCCTTACCGGGGCGTGTTCCCACAGGAAGGGGCCGCGCTTCTCCGCATGACAGCTGTAGCAGACCTCATTGACGGTGTCGGCCTTGAGCAGGGGCTTGGTCGGCGAGCCGTGGGGATTATGGCAATCCTCGCAGCTCATCTTGCCCTCGGGCACTGGCATGTGGGAGCGCCGCTGGAACTCCGCCCGCTGCTGGGGGTGGCAGGTATAGCAGGTCTCGGCGATGCTGGACCGGACCAGATTCCCGGTGACCGAGTTCTTCACCATCGGGTTGTGGCAATCGCTGCAGGCCACATTATTGGTGTCGTGGGTGGAGCGTGACCAGTAGAGACGCTGCCCGCCCTGATGGCAATTGAGACACTGCGCGTTCTGCGTCGCGACCGGGGTGCCCCAACTGCGGGTGAAACCGATGATCAGGGAGCGGTCCCAGGACCCTGCCGCGTGCTTGGAGCCGGGGCCGTGACAGGCCTCGCAGACCTCTCCTTGGACCGTCGAGCGGGGATTGGAGCGGAAGGCTTTCACATGGGCACCCTGGCTGGCGTGCTCACCGGCATGCTTATGACATTCTAGACAAACCTTTTCACCGACATAGGTGGCGTCGGCCATATTCATCTCCACGATCGGCGTTTGCCGACTGGCTTCAAGTATCCGCGTTTCGTCCTTTGTCCCCGCGGCCACCTGTGGACTCGTCGGGGTACAGGAAACGATAAATATGGAACTCAGCGTCAGGGCCGCCAGAACGATCAGGCGGGCCCGCAAGGGGGTCAGCGAAGGATAAATGCTCATCGCGCTTCAGATACTCTCGTTGAGCCTTGCGTGACGCCAAGGCGAGTGACTTCGCAATCCGCTGTCCGGGCATGGACAGCGGAGGCCAATAACGTTAAGGGAAGGGAAGCGAGGACGGTCGTCTTGACAGGCGGGCAGACTGCGATAGCGAAAAGCGCAAAATCGCCCCTCCGCTGCTGGCAGTCCATCCGGGCACCTGCCGCACGTTGCGGCGAACCTCCCTCATCCCATTTCTTCTTTTCGTTCCGATGACCTGAATACTGAATCAGACGGTCACCGTGCTGAGGCCAAATCTGGTCATTGACGCATGAGCCTCAGACGTTACAAGTCTGTCATCTTTGCGCGACCCTGTATTGTCGGAGAGTGACGGGGTTCTTGTCTGTGAGCGTCATCGGGGGGTGTGGTTGCGCCCAAGCCACAGCACGACGATCAACTATCTATAGAGGAGTTGGCGGGCAACGACGGGGGCAATCATTCTCGGCCGCCCGGCCTTTGATTCAGAGTGACGGTGTCAGGGCGTCGGACAGGGTTTTTCCGCCACTGTTGCGCCGCAGGTCTCGCGGGGGCAGCCCAAACTGCTTGCGAAAGGCGCGACTGAAATGCGCCTGATCATTGAAGCCCCATTCGTAGGCGATGTCACTGATCGGGCGCCCGCCCGCGTCTTCGCGGCTGAGTTCCCGACGGCACTGCTCCAGGCGCTGCACCCAGACCCAACGCATGACGGACATCCCTTCGTCAGCAAAGAGCCGATGCACCTGACGCACCGACAGTCCAACCGCGGCGGCAATGAAGTCGACATCCAGATCGGGATTGCGCAGATTGAGTTGGGCGACCTTCTTGATCCGCTCCTTCTGGAGAAGCGACTGACGGAGACAGTCCCGGTTCACCGGTACAGCGAAGCACACCAGGGCCCCCATCAGGTCGACCACGGCGTCTGCAAGGCCCTCACCACCGGCGTCATCCAGGGATTCCCGCCAGCGGTGCAAGGACTTCACCGCATCGCAGAAGACCGCGGGCACGCCGCTGTTACCTCGGATGGGTGTCAGCAGGGCTGCCCGCCAGAGGGGAAAGCGGTCAGCGAACTCGTCCTCCGGGGCCTCCACCAGGGCGATCCGAAACTGACCTGGGGTGTTGAGCTCCATGGGTCTCGCGCTGCGGATCAGACACAGGTCCCCGGGGTTGAGGGCGGCAACGCGTTCTCCCTGGCGGACCGTTGCAGACCCCTCGAGTTGGACCAGGGCCGCAACCCGAGCAACCCCCTGGGGAGGTTGGGTTGCAGTGACCAACGCCCCCCCCGTCGCCTCGACCAGGTTGATGCGGCCGATCGACTGGCCCCGAACTGTCACGGCGGAGACGTCGCGGGGGGCTTGCTCGGCACGCTGCAGCAGGAGCCCCTGCCGCAGGGCCTCGGCCAGGGTCGTGGCCCGAATATCACTGACCGGGCTTGGGCTCGGGACGGCCGGGAAGGCCTCCCGGGTCGGTACGTCGACCGACCGATCGAGCGACGTTAGGGTTGAAAGGTGTGGCATCAGCGGACTCTGGACTTGGGCGCTTTATCAGCAGACCTACAGGTCACAGGGACTTTGACCAGGTTTTTCGCGTGTGTCAATGATGCATGTCAAATTAAGTGTCACGCAAAATTGACAGTTTTCAAGGCGCGCGGCGTCACGGGCGGTCTCACTCGATGAGGATCGAGAAGTCCTTCAACACAAAACGGGCATTCCGACCGCTGGGGACAGACCTGACAAGGGTCTCGGCAGCCGGCCGCGCTTGCATTGTCCGGGCACATCCTGATCATTGACTCTGGCCCGCCCTGATATACTCGCGCCCCTAAGTGCCGCCCCCGCCGTGACCGCTGCCCGGGAACCCCAATGAATCAGAAGCCCGATATCGACCCCCAAGAGACCCAGGAATGGCTCGATGCCCTGGAGGCCGTGCTGGAGCAAGAAGGCGTCGACCGCGCCCACTTCCTGCTGGAGCGGCTCATCGACAAGGCCCGGCGCTCCGGGGCCTACCTGCCCTACAGCGCCAACACGGCCTATCTCAACACCATCCCGGTCCAGCAGCAGGAGCGCTTCCCCGGAGACCGGGCCATGGAGCGGCGCATCCGCTCCTTCGTGCGCTGGAATGCCATGGCGATGGTGGTCCAGGCCAATCGGCTATCCACAGAGCTGGGGGGGCACATCTCCTCCTTTGCCTCGTCGGCCACCCTGTTCGACGTTGGCTACAACCACTTCTTTCACGCCCGCACCAAGGATCACGGGGGGGACCTGGTGTTCATCCAGGGCCACTCCGCGCCCGGCATCTATGCCCGCGCCTTTCTCGAGGGCCGGATCAGCGAGGAACAGCTCTACAGTTTCCGCCAGGAGGTGGACGGCAACGGACTGTCCTCCTACCCCCACCCCTGGCTGATGCCCAATTTCTGGCAGTTCCCGACGGTATCGATGGGGCTCGGGCCCCTGATGGCCATTTATCAGGCGCGCTTCATGCGCTACCTGCAACGACCGCGAGTTGGTCAACACCGCCAACCGCAAGGTCTGGGCCTTCCTTGCGGGACGGGGAGATGGACGAGCCCGAGTCCCTGGGGGCCATCTCACTGGCGTCCCGGGAGCGGCTGGATAACCTGGTGTTCGTGGTCAACTGCAACCTGCAGCGCCTGGACGGCCCGGTGCGGGGTAACGGCAAGATCATCCAGGAATTGGAGGCGGTCTTCCGGGGCGCCGGCTGGAACGTGATCAAGGTGATCTGGGGCAGCTACTGGGACCCGCTCCTCGCTCGGGACAAACAAGGGCTGCTCCTGAAGCGCATGGAGGAGTGCGTGGACGGGGACTACCAGGCCTACAAGGCCAAGGGCGGCAAGTACACCCGGGACCACTTCTTCGGCAAGTATCCGGAACTGACCGAGATGGTCGTGAACATGACCGACGAGGATATCTGGCGCCTCAACCGCGGCGGCCATGACCCGGTGAAGGTCTATGCCGCCTACGCCGCCGCCATGCGCAGCAACGGCAAACCCTCGGTAATCCTGGCCAAGACGGTGAAGGGGTACGGGATGGGCGTCGCTGGCGAGGGGATGAACATCACCCACTCCCAGAAGAAGATGGGGGAAGCGGCGCTCAAGGCCTTTCGCGACCGCTTCAATATCCCGATCTCCGACGACCAGACTCGGCGCCACCCCCTTCTACAAGCCCCCGGCGGACAGCGAGGAGACCAAGTATCTGCACGGGGTGCGGGAGCGTCTGGGCGGCTTCCTGCCGGCCCGGCGCGACGATGCCCCAGTCCTGAGGGTGCCGGAGCTGGACGCCTTCGCCCCGCTCCTCGAAGGCAGCGGCGAGAAGGAAATGTCCACCACCATGGCCCTGGTCCGCCTCCTGGGTCTGATCGTGCGCGATAAGGAGATCGGGAAGCTCGTGGTGCCCATAGTCCCGGACGAGGCCCGCACCTTCGGCATGGAGGGCATGTTCCGGCAGTTGGGCATCTACTCCTCCGTGGGCCAGCTGTATGAGCCGGTGGACGCGGACCAGGTGATGTATTACCGGGAGGACAAGCGGGGCCAGATCCTGGAGGAAGGAATCAACGAGGCCGGGGCCATGTCGTCCTGGATCGCCGCGGCCACGGCCTATGCCAACCATGGGCAGGCCATGATCCCCTTCTATATCTACTACTCGATGTTCGGTTTCCAGCGGATCGGCGACCTGGCCTGGGCGGCCGGCGACATGCGCGCCCGGGGCTTCCTGATCGGCGGCACGGCCGGGCGCACCACCCTGGCCGGTGAGGGGCTCCAGCACCAGGACGGGCACAGCCACCTGGTGGCGGCCACCATCCCCAACTGCGTCGCCTACGACCCGGCCTATGCCTACGAACTGGCGGTGATCGTCCATGACGGCCTGCGCCGCATGTATCAGGAGCAGGAGAACTGCTTCTACTACATCACGACGATGAACGAGAACTACCCTCAGCCGCCCCTGCCGGAGGGGGCCGCGACCGGCATTCTCAGGGGCATGCACCGCGTCCACCGGGGCGAGGAGCGTGCCCACCGGGTCCAGTTACTCGGCGCCGGCACCATCCTGCGGGAGGTTCTGGCGGCGGCCGAGCTGCTGGCCAAGGACTTCGACGTCGGCGCCGCCGTGTGGAGCGTCACAAGCTTCAATGAACTGCGGCGGGAGGGCATCGACGTGGAACGGTGGAACATGCTGCACCCGGACCAGGAGGCGCGGACCACCTTCGTGGAGTCCCAGCTCGCCGGCACCCGGGGCCCCATCGTCGCCGCCACCGACTATATGCGTGCCTATGCCGACCAGATCCGCCCCTATGTGCCGCGCCGATACCTGGTTTTGGGGACGGACGGCTTCGGGCGCAGCGATATGCGCAGCCAGTTGCGCAAGTTCTTCGAGGTAAACCGCTACTACGTGGCGGTGGCCGCCTTGAAGGCCCTGGCCGACGAGGGCGAGATCCCGAGCACCACGGTCTCGCAAGCCATCGCGAAGTACCGCATCGACCCGGATAAGCCGAACCCGACAACGGTCTGAAGGCACCCGGCAACACAGGCTTTGGAGAACACCGCGTGGCACAACTCGAAACCATCCTGTTGCCCGACATCGGCGACTTCGCCGAGGTCGAGATCATCGAGATCCTGGTCGCCCCAGGGGACCGGATCGAACCCGAACAATCGATCCTGTCCCTGGAAAGCGACAAGGCGACCATAGAGATCCCGGCGCCCCAGGGTGGCGTCGTCCAGGGGCTCCTGGTCAAGGTGGGGGACAAGGTCAGCGCCGGCCGCCCGCTGCTTACCCTGGAAGTGGCGGAAGGCGCCGCGGCCGCGCCCGTTGGCCCGGAGCCCAAGGCAGCGCCCGCGGCAGAGGCTGCCCCCGCTGCACCGCGCGCGGCATCAGGGACGGCCCCC
This sequence comes from uncultured Gammaproteobacteria bacterium, assembly GCA_963733415.1. Classification (GTDB taxonomy): domain Bacteria; phylum Pseudomonadota; class Gammaproteobacteria; order Chromatiales; family Chromatiaceae; genus Thiodictyon. The sequence goes on from CAVTDM010000012.1 coordinate 285,310, forward strand.
GCGCCGGCCGCCGCGCCGACCAAGGCCCCCGCGGGCGCGGGCGTCGGCGAGACCATCTCAGTCCTGCTCCCGGACATCGGCGACTTCGCCGAGGTGCCGGTGCTGGAGATCCTGGTGAGGCCAGGGGATCGGGTGGCCGTGGACCAGTCGATCCTGACCTTGGAAAGCGACAAGGCGACCATGGAGATCCCGTCCCCCCAGGCGGGGATGGTGGAGGGCATTGCGGTCAGCATTGGGGACAAGCTCAACCAGGGGGACCTGATCCTGACCCTCAAAGCCGACGCCGTCGGTACCCCCGACGACGACAGCTCCCCCGAGGAGGCGGAGGCGCCCCAGGCCCCGGCCGTGATCGCCAAGCCCGAGGCGTTGTTGCCGGTCGCCGACCGCGCCCCCGGCGAGGCGGAACGCCGCCAAGCCCCGGTGCTCCCCCGGCCGGCGGACATGGCCGCCATCGCCACTGGGCGTAAGGCCCACGCCAGTCCCACGGTGCGGCGCTACGCCCGCGAGCTGGGCGTCGATCTGTCCCTGGTCAAGGGGTCAGGCCCCAAGGGTCGAGCCCTGAAGGAGGACGTGCAGGGCTTCGTCAAGCGCACCCTGACCCAGGGTGCCACGACCACCCCCACCGGCGCCCTGCCCTTTGCCCTACCCGCGGCGCCTGAGGTGGACTTTGCCAAATTCGGACCCGTTGGAGATCCAGCCGCTCGCGCGCATCAAGAAGCTCAGCGGCCGTCATCTGCATCGGTGTTGGCTCTCGGTCCCCCACGTTACCCAGTTCGATGAGGCGGACATCACGGAGTTGGAGACCTTCCGCAAGGGTCAGAAGGATGCCGCCGAGACCGACGGGGTTAAACTCACCTTCCTGCCCTTCCTGCTCAAGGCAGTGGCCACCGCCCTGAACCGCATGCCGGTGCTCAAGGCCTCGTTGAGTCCGGATGGCGAGGGGCTGGTACTGAAGCACTACACCCATATCGGTGTGGCCGTGGACACCCCGAACGGCCTCCTGGTACCGGTGGTGCGCGATGTGGACAAAAAGGGGTCTACGACCTGGCCCGGGAGCTGTCGGACCTGAGCGGCAAGGCGCGGGAAGGCAAACTTTTGCCCGGGGATATGCAAGGGGGCTGCTTCTCCATCTCCAGCCTGGGGGGCCTGGGCGGCACCGCCTTTACCCCCATTGTCAACGCCCCGGAGGTCGCGATCCTTGGCGTCTCACGCTCCGGAATGAAGCCGGTCTGGAACGGCCGGGAGTTCGCCCCCCGCCTCATGCTGCCCCTGTCACTCTCCTACGATCACCGTGTCATCGACGGCGCTGACGGGGCGCGTTTCACGACCTTGCTTGGGCAATTGCTGGGCGATATCCGGCGGCTGCTGCTGTAACTGCCGACTGCGGGGACCGGATTGAGGCCGCGATGGCGGCCTCACAGACTGTTCAGACTGGTCATTCTAAAAAGAGCAGTCAGCGACCAGCTTTCAGCATTTAGCTCTGAGTTTCAAGACTCAAGTTGGTCAGGCCGCCTTGGTGTCTTGCGCTGACTGCTCTTCCAGTTTGCGGATCAGGGGGTAGAGGCTCTCGGTTTCACGCTGGATGCGATCGAGCACGAGGTCGAACATCTGATTCGTATCCTTTACGAAGGCGGCGTGGTCAGCGATCTTCAACTCCTGCTTGCGCTCGTCGCACCAGTCCTTCAGATAGGCGGCAAAGATCTTCTTGATTTCCGTGGAACCAGACAGGAATCGGTCTGCGGTGTTCGCCATGGTCCGGTCCTGACTTTTGATAAGACGGCCGCAGAATTGCGCGTCCACCGTCTCTATGTGCTTGCGAACCCTGGCGACATATTCAAAGAACAACTGGCGGGCGCAATTCGTGTCACACATGGCCCGCTCGCGAATGAGGTAGAGGAAGACGTTGGATATTTCCGTAATCTGATCCGTTTGTTCGTGACACTTCGTAAAATCGATCATTTTGACTCCACCCTGCCGGGGGCAAACTGCGTGTGTATGATAATAGTTGTGCTGACCCGCCCCTCTTGGTCCACGACCTGCGCCGCGCGAGGGATCTCATGGGCCTTAGCGAAATGTCCCTCTGCCGCGGGGACTTGACTGGACCGATAGCGGCGCCGGTCTGCCGAGCGAAGGAGCCTAGTGGGGGGTTGAGTCCGACACCACCCAGTCACCGGAGCGAGCCGCTGGAAACGATCCTGGGACTGCAAGCCCCTTGCGAAAAATTAACGTCCCCTTGGCCGGTTTACAAGCACCAATGACGAGAATTGTGCCGGATTATAATCTACCAAGTGATTCCGCCGAACGAGCTGCACCTCGTTCCCACGCAATCCGCTGGCGGCCGGCACACCGCCGGGGTCAATACAGGGGTGAAGGGCTCGGCGGTGCCACCGCCCTGGGCAGGGTGCGAAGGGTGGCAGCCACGTCCTCGCTGAAGGCGCCGAGGGCCGCGCTCAGGGCAGCGATGAGTGCAGCCTGGTCAGCCGGTGGCGCCAGGGGCTGACGGTAGCTACCCTCCTGGACGGCCAAGGCCTGCTCAAGGCGGGGGTCAAGCACAGCCCAGCGGACCTTGAGCACGGCCTCACCCCCAGGCGTGCCCTCAAAGGTGAGGACATCCGCGGTGACCCGGAAGTCCAGCGGGTAGCGGACCTCGCTCGGGAAGGTGACGATCCGGCTGGTACCCACCAGATAGCCGAGGTTCTCGCTCAAGACCCGCAGGAAGTCGTCCTGGAGGGTCCCGCCCCATCGGTTGAATTCATCCACACTCAGGCGGTTATTCTGATCCCGGGTGACGATCTGGGGCCGATCCAGAAAAGTCGGAAAGGTGACGGGCCCGAGCCCGATGCCGATGACCCCGCCGGTCGTGGCCCCGCGCCCGTCCGCCGCCGCCAGGGGCCGCAGCGTATAGAAGTTGGACGGCGGTGAGTGGGCACAAGCCCGCAACGGCTAGCACCCAGGCTATTCCCAAGCAAAACCAGTAACCTTTACCCATCATCAACGGCCCCTCAGCGCCGCTCCTAATCGCGGCAATCATAGCGGTGCCGCCGGACGGCCGGTCATCATCAACAGCACACTCGGTTGCCTCAACGGTTGAAACCCGCGTGCCGGTTCACTGAGTTCGCGTCTATTTGCGTTCATTCTCCGGCACTCCACTGCGGCTGGTCTGGCACTCCAGAACAAGTTCCCAGTGTGACGTCTTGTTATCATCGGCCACCCTGAAAGGCCGCGCCATGCAATCAGGGGCGCCCCAGCAGTGTCAACTCCCTCCCGCGGGTCCGGTGCATACGCACCGACTGCCCGGGGAGGCACTCACCAGCGTGCAGCACGCGGGGAACATGGTGCGTATTTCTATCGACGAAAAAATCCAAATCACCGGAGTAGGACAAATGAACCCGCAACCATCCTTGTCCCTCGCGACGCTCGCCCTGAACGTCGGCCTGGCCCTCGCCGTGGCCGGCCCGGCCCTCGGTGACGACCCACCGGGTGATGCCGCGGCCGGGAAGCGCGCCTGGACCGAAGAGCACAACCCGCCCGAGGCGACGGCGTCCGAAGCCGCAGGGCCGCGGAGTTGCGCCAGGTGCCACACCGACGACCTCACCCAGCCCGGCAAGCACGCCGTCACCAATGATCGGATTGAGCCCATGGCCCCCTCAGTCAACCCGGAGCGCCTCACGAGCCAAGTCAAGATCGACAAGTGGTTCGGCCGCAACTGCCGCTGGACCCTGGGACGCGCGTGCACGCCCCAGGAGCGGGCCGATTTCCTGGCCTATATCAAGAGCCAATGACGTCGGCGGCGAGCGGCTGACCGCGCGGACCTGGGCCAGGCTCGACCGGCTTGGCCATGCGGTTTGCTCATCGCCCACCCGTCTTGCCCTTGAGCAGGGCCTCCGGATGACGTTCCAGGTAGTCCGCCATCACCCGCAGGGAGCGGGCGGCGGCGGTCAACTCCTGGAACATGCGCATGGTCTCGATATACATGGGTGAATTCTCGGCGACCACGTCGCTGGCGTACTTCATGGTGGTGGTCGTCTCACGCAGCGCGGCACTCAGTTCCGGCGCAATCTGGGTGTTGATTCGCTCGGCGGTCTTGCGGAACCCGCTCAGGGCCGCTTCGGCCTCCGCCACTGCCCCCTGCAACTCCCGCGAACCGATGAGCGTGTTGGCCCCCGCCACCGCCTGGCCCAGGTCCTTGCCGATCTGCTCGATCGGCAGACCATCAAGCTTTTCGAGAACGCTGGTGGCCCGGGTCGTCAGGGCCTCCAAAGGGGCCGGCACGGTAGGCAGGACCAGATAGTCACCGTGCGTCGCCACCTGCTCAGACGGTGCCGTCGGATGGAAGTCCAGGTCCACATAGAGCTGCCCGGTCAGCAGGTTTGCGGACTTGAGCTGGCCACGCAGCCCCCGAGCGACCAATCGCTCGACCACCTTCATCGGTTCCAGTCGGTCCCGCTCCCCGCGGACCCCGATGCGATCCGGTTCAATCTCCACCAGCACTGGGATCTGGAACTCGTCGGTGGCGACGCTGAAGGTCAATTGCACGTCCAGCACCTGGCCGATGGCGATCCCCCGCAGCAGGACCGGTGACCCCACGCTCAAACCGTTCACGGACCCGGTGAAGTAGAGCAGATACCGTTCCTTGTGAGCATAGGTCTTCTCGTGGGCCTCGGCCCGGTTCTGGTAAAGCGGGAAGACCTCGCCTGTCGGGGCGGGTTCACGCTCCCCATCGATGGTGTCGGGGGTATCAAAGGACACCCCACCGATCAACACCGACAGGAGCGACATAGTATCCACCTTGACGCCCGCCGCGGTGATAGAAAAGTCTACCCCGCTGGCATTCCAGAAGCGGGTCTTAGTATAGACCAGCCGCTCGTGGGGGGATGAGATGAAGACCTCGATGCTCACGGCCTGCCCGTCCGCGTCCAGCTCGTGCCCCACCACCTGACCAACCTGAATCTGGCGGTAGAAGACCGGAGAGCCGATATTGAGGGACCCCAGGGTCGAGGCGCGCAGGACAAAGCGCTTGCCGGGCTCCGAGGTCGTAAATAGGGGCGGCTCCTCCAGGCCGACGAAGTCCCGCTCCGACTCGCCCTCGCTCACCGGATCAACGGCGATAAAGGGGCCGGAGAGCAGGGTATCAAGGCCGGACACCCGGCTGGCGGTTACCCGGGGACGTTCCACCCAGAAGCGGGTATTGCTGGTCAGGTAGTGGGCAGAGCCGTGCTTGAGCCGGGCGGTGACCACCACCGCCTGGAGATCGGGACTCAGGTCAATGGCCGTCACCTCCCCGACATCCACGTCCTTGAACTTGACCTTGGTCTTGCCGGCCTGGAGCCCCGCGGCGGCGATGAACTGGATGCGGATCACCGGCCCTTGTGCAGATAACGTCTGATAGGCGAGCCAACCGCCGACCACCAGGGCGACCAGCGGTATCAACCAGACGATCGAGAGCCGCTCCCGCCGAACCCGAACCGCTTGGGGCAAACCCTGAAAGTGCGAGTCGCCGGACCAGTCCTCAGACGGGTCGACGGACGGCGGGTACTGGGGCGGCGGCGGGGGTCCGGCCGCGCGGTCCGGGCTCAACCCCGGCTCGGTCTCTGACATGATCCAGCCCTAGTTGCGTCGTCTGATCCCGCCCCTGTCCCGGGTCCAGCGCATCCCAGATCAGCCGGGGATCAAACGACATGGCGGCCAACATGGTGATGACCACGACCGCACAGAAAAAGATGGCCCCCGCCTCCGCCTCGACAGTCGCCAGGTTGCCCAGGCGCACCAGGGCAACCAGGATCGTGACCACATAGACGTCCACCATGGACCAGCGGCCCATGGTCTCCGTGATCCGATAAAGCCGGGTCCGCTCCCGAGGCCGCCAGGCCGAGCGGGTCTGCACCGAAACCAGGAGGAAGATCAGGATCAGGAGCTTGAGCAGGGGCACAAAAACGCTGGCCACGAACACGATCGCGGCCAGGGGCCACATGCCATGGGTCAGCAGGTACACCACGCCGCTCAGGATGGTATCCGATTGGATGCGCCCGAGCGACGTGACCGTCATGATCGGCAATACGTTGGCCGGCACATAGAGGATGACCGCCGCGGTGACGAGAGCCCAGGTGCGCTGGAGACTCGCCGGCTTGCGGTGGTGCAGCACGTCCTTACAGCGGGGACAGCGCAGCCGGTGACCGTCCCACAGGGCTGCCTGCCGGGGGACCACCAGCGCGCAGACATCGCAGCCGATATGGACCTCGCCCGGGGCCAGCGGACGCGCGACCTGGGTCTGCACTGCCACCCGGGACCACACCAAGTCCGGGTCCAGAGCCGCCTGGGCCGCCGCCAAAACAAAAATCAGTGCCCCGAAGGCAAAGAGCGAAGTGCCTGGGACAATGCTCGCCATCTCTGCGAGCTTGACCACGGACACCAGGATACCGAGCATGAAAACATCCATCATCCCCCAGGGGGCGAGGGTCCGCACATAGCGAAACAGGGTCGGCAGCCAAGGGGGCATCCAATTGTTCTGCAGTGGAATCAGCACCACCAGCAGCAAGGCCAACTGCAACCCCGGGGCCAGGATGCTGGTAACGGCCACCACCGCGGCGATCTCCCACTTGCCCTGGTCGTACAGGTCGAGGACACCCGTAAATAGGGTGGTCTGGGTCACCTGACCCTGCATGGAGAAGGTCAGAAAGGGAAAACTGTTCGCGATCACGAACAGGGCCAGCCCCGCGATGGTGAGGGCCAGGGTCCGGTTCAGGCTGTCGGGCCGCTGCCGATGAAGGACACAACCGCAGCGGGCGCAGGCGCTCGACCCCCCAGCCGGCAGCGCCGGGTTACGCTGGAGCAGACCGCACTCCTTGCATTCGGTTAGGGGGTCAAACATAGCGATCAGCTAGCAGCCGTCAGCATTCGGCCTTGAATTTTCATGGATTCTAATTTCATGACAGATCACCCAACGGATGGAATACCCAGCGAGCAACCGCCAATACGTAGGAGTTGCGCCATCTCGACGCCCGGGTCACCCACTATGACGAGCAGCTGGCGGCGATCGCCGCCAGCGATGCGCAGGTGCAGAGCCTGATGACCCCCCGGGCCTGGGCACCAAGGGGGCGACCGCCCTGGCGGCGGCCGTCGGCGAAGACCCGCGGCTGTTCGGAAACGGCCGCGGCCTGGCCGCCTGGCTCGGACTGGTGCCGCGCCGGCATTCCGCCGGCGGGCGGGAGCGACTGCTGGGGATCAGCAAGCGCGGGGATGTCTATCTGCGGCAACTGCTGATCCACGGGGCCCGTGCCGTGTCGCGCTGGGTCGAGCGCAAGGACATTTCCACCCGCCGCTGGGCCACGGCGCTGAAGGCGCGTCGTCACACGAACGTTATCGGCCTCGCCATGCAAACGCGTGACGTGTGCGTGAGCCATCAGCAACGATCAGACGTGTCAGACCCGATGCCCACACCAAACGTAAGAGAGCCCCCAAGCCTTTTTCGAATATACACGGTCTTCCCAGATCGGGTGAGACCTTCAGCACTTCCCCGTGCAGCCTTGGCCCGCCGGAACGTCATTGGGCAGCGCGCGGGTCATCACGGTGCCAACTGCCCGGCTGGGGGTCTTCGCGGTTGTGGTACCGGTTGCCGCAAGCACCAGCGTCGCGGCAAGGGGCACACAGGTATAGGACCGATTCTGCTGTGGTGACTTGGCGCTGGTTGTCACCGGGGCAGCCGCCGTCGAGCAGCGGTACTGCACTGATGCGCCATCCGGGGACGTCTGGGTTCCGGGTCCCTTGGCGAGGACCGCGCCGCTGCCAAGGGCTAACGTCAGGGACAGAGCAAAACTGCAGGAGTTGCGGGATAGGTTGTTCATCTCTGCGGTTCTCCAATCAAATGAGTGGCTATGGGGGAATCCATCGAGGCGGCTGGGTCTGCGACTTCGCCGGGCGGCGTCGGCTCCTCAGCAGCCTCGGGAAATACTGTAGAGGCCGGCGGTCGTGGGGCGGGGGTGATGCTGGGCAGCGAGAATGTGGAATATTCACGTGCCGCGGGAGGGAGGCGAAAAGCCCCCCGGGATGCCTGGTGTTGCTCGTTGGCGGCCGAGGGGCGCCGTCTTCACCAGTGCTCGGGCAGCTTGCGATGGATAACGACCCGTTTGCCCTCGAGGGAGATGTAGCCGCCTGACTTCAAGTCTTTGAAGATCCTGCTGATCATCTCGCGGGATGCGCCGACCAGGGCCGCGAGGTCGCGTTGGGTCAGGACGTCAGTGATGAGCCGCCCGTCCTCTTCCACCGCCCGGGCAGCGAGGGTGTCGACCAGCCGGCCATAGACGTCCCACAGGGCCAGTCGCTCCACCTCCTCCGTCAGCTTGCGAACCCGTGCCGCGAGCGCCTTGATCAGATGCAGGGAGACGCTCGGCCGCGAGATCAGGAATGCCTGGAATGAGGTCTTTGGAATCACCAGAAAGCGCGACGGCACCAGGGTCAACACCGACGCCGTGCGGGTGCAGTCATCGATCAGTGCCAGCTCGCCCAGGTAGTCGCCGGGGCCCAACTCGTTCAGCACGTACTCCTTGCCCTTGTCGTCCGCGGAAAAGACCCGCACGCGTCCGGAAAGCACGACGTACAGGGCACTGGCCTCATCGCCCTTCTCCATGATGACCGTGCTTGCACGGTAGCTTCTCACTGTCGCCTGACCAACCAGGTCGCCGAGCGCCTCCGGATCGAGACCCGCCAGCAAGGGGACCTCAGACAGGAGATCAAGCGTTTCTCGATTCATCTTCCCCTGAGCTCCCATGACTCCGCGCAAGCGCTGCGGTAATTGAGAGCCGCAATCGCTGCAGATTCGGCTCGAAGAACCCGGCCACCAGGAACCCCTGCACCTGCTGGTCGAGAAAGCTGAGTTTGTCAGCCAAGCCGGGTCGGACGCGGCGATTCTCCCGGGAGAGTCGCTGCTGACACAGCATGCTGTAGTCGTCGGTCAAGGCGACCGAGGGCAGCAGATCGGCCTCGGTCAACAACACCGCTTCCAAGGCCAGGTCCGGGTCCGCCGCGAGCCGGCCCAAGGACTCGATACCCTGGATCCCCACGGGGAGGGCCTCTGGCCGCGGACCGGCCAGGTGATGGCACCGAAAGCAGCGCCGTGCATAGGGCACCCCCAGGCTCGTCTCGGTGGCGAGCACGATCGCGGCGATGCGCTCCATCTCGTCCGCCGTGACTCCGGCCGCGATCAGGTAGGGGCGCGCCGCGGTCAGGGCGGACAGTTCCAGCCGAAAGGGTCGGCCGGCGTTGGTGGTGCCGTCGTGCCGAAAGTCATGCACCAGGGCGGCGACCAGGACACGAGCCTGTTGAGGACCAGACAGCCCCGCCTGCCGCGCGAGAAGCAGGCTACATAGCACCACTTCACAGGTGTGCTGTGCATTGTGATAGGCATGACGGGGCTCACCCGCTGGCGCTGCATCCATGTCCGCGGCGATGCGTGATCCGGCCGAGGTCAGAGGGTCGGAGGGACCCATCCCGACACGGGCCGTCGCCGCCTCGAAGACCTGGGAACTTGGTCGGTCGAGACCGGCCACGGCGCGGAAGCAGGCCACCATCTGCTCGGCCACGGTCGCGGGCGAGGACCCCGCTTGCAGGTGAAAGGGGGCCTGCTCGAGATGGGGAAACCCTGATCCGGCATCGTTGTCTTGATTCAATGGAGCGCGAGCCTCCCGCAGAGTCGTCGATGGAGCGCGCCGGACTTTGCGTCCGCGGCGCCTTTGTGGTCCCCTGCACCCGCTTGGGTTGCATTCATCAGGGGCCAAAACCGATCGTCTGGAGTGCGCACACCTTCCCTGGCGTGACGAGCCTGTCGACCACCCCCGCAATACCAATGACTGGGTCGACATCCCGCCCTTGCGCGATTCAGCCTGGAGGTAACGCGCCCGCCGCGTCCTCGGGGCCCTCCTTCTCCGCCCACACCAAGACGCCATCCCAGTCGGCACCGACCCCCCTCCGCTGTCGCCCTCCTGGCCGCCTCGACCCTCCCGTCGAGTCTGCCCGCAGGGGGTATCCAGGTCCCCATGAAGGGGCGACGGCCTCCGGCTTTGCCACCGTCGGCTTGGCCTCCTCGGTGCAAGATGGCAGCACTCTCTAGTTTGCAACCCGGCCGGCATGACACAACTCGGCCAGGCGTTCATCGAGCTGGGGGGCGACGTGGTCAACGATCCCCTTCCGGCCTGAAGCTGAAATACGCACCAGAATGGTGGCCCCTTTGCCCCTGGCCAAGCCGGCAAACCGGCAGCAGAGCCGCCAGGACCGCATCCCGGGGGAGAGCCCCGCCACGAGGGCGGTCCGCGGATCCGGCGCCGCTACCCGCCCAACATAAACCTCAGATCAATCGGCACCTCTTCGAACGGCGGTACCGCAACCCGCTCCGGCGTGTCGTCAGCAACGGTGAGCTTGGCCACGATGCGATAGCTGGCACCGTCCAGCGCATAGGCCACCAGGGTCCGGTCCTCGGGCCAGATCAGCCAGTAGTAGGGACGCGATGGAGTTGCAGCAAAAGGAGCAGGGTCAACGTGTCCTTGCGCTCGTGGCCGGGGGAGACGATCTCGCAAACCCAGTCCGGGGTCACCTCGACGACGCCACTCGGGCGCTGCGGCATGCGCTCCTTGCGCCAGCCGGCGAGATCGTGGCTGGGGCACTGGTGGGTTTCGTACAGGACACTGATCGCGGTGGCGATCCACCAGCTGCCGGGGCCATTGCCGCGGGTAAGGGCGCCGAGCTCGATGGTCGTCGCGCTCTGCACCAGACCATGCTCCGCCCGCGCCATGGGACGGCGCACGATCTCTCCGCTGATAAGTTCGACCCGCTCGTCCGTGTTTGCGAGCAGATCGGCCAGAGTGGCGAGTTTCAGTGCATCCATCGCGTGACCTCACGGGATCTCAAGGGTTGCTGAACCATCGGCAGTCCTTACTGTACCCCGGCTGCGGTTTGCGAGGGCGGCAGCCGCATATGCGCAAGCGGTCCCTGCGCGGCGTCCTCGCAGATGACTGCAGATTCTGCGGGTCAGAGTTGCGATCAGCTAGATGGCGAAGCCGTCAATGGCCGACGGAGGCGGAAAAGGGTGAGGCTGAAAGGGGTCACCATTTAGCTGACCCCGGTCAATAGGTTGACAAATTCTCTCGTGGCCAAACACGCGTTCTGTCCTGCCACGTCGTCCTGATCCGTCCCCAGACGCGCCGTCGGTTCTCTCTGCAACGGTGTCGGATAGCTCCGATCCGCACCAGTCACCCTTCTGGATCAAGGCGGTGGGGCCATGCCGGTGGGGCATGGACACCCGGCCCCTGGTTCGTGTGAACCCCAGAAAATCGTCGGTGCCCCACCAAGGTCCAAGTGGTCCGCGAAGGCGCGGCCGGTCGGGGGCGCGGACCCCAAAAAGTCCGGCGCCCCCGGCCGGCCGCGCCGGGCCGCGGGTTCACAGAACGGTGGCTCGACGCCGCACGGGCGCCGTCCAACCCAAGGCTGGCTCGATGGCAGGGGCGTCTCGGTCACGGTCAATCCTCCATGGCGCTGTGGGGGGCGATGGCGGCGCCGCACTCAGGTCTTGCGGGCTCTTGGGCCAACCCCTTTTGCGAGGTCGCCGCCACCACCCCGATTCGGTTCAGGCGAAGGCTTTGGCGACATCGAAGTCGGTGCCCTCGCGCAGCATGTGGTAACAGGCCCGGGCCAGCTTGTGGGCGACGGTCTTGATGGCGATCACGCCGTTGCTCTTGGCCCGCTTGCGCTGGTAGTAACGGTTGATGGCGGCGTTGTAGCGCACCGCGAAGTTGGCCGCTTCCAGGTAAGCCCAGGCGAGGTACTTGTTGCCGTTCTTGGTGTTGCCGCGGCCCTTGCGCTTGCCGTTGGACAGCCGCTCGCTGCCGACGCAGCGGCAGTAGGAGGCGTAGTGCCCGGCGGCGGCAAAGCGCGCGATGGGGCCGGTCTCCAGCATGATGGTCAAGCCCAGCACCTGGCCGATGCCGCTGACGCTGAGCAGCTGGCGGTAGGCTGGGCGGCAGCCGGACTTGGGCCAGGGCTTCGCGCTCCAACAGGTCGATGGCCGCCTCCAAGCCGCGCATGGTCAGCAGGGTCGCCTGCACCGCCAGGGCCTGGTTGGGGTCGGGCAACAGCCGGACCACCGTCTCGGGGGTCAGGCGCTTGACCTCGTTGGCGCTCAGAGAGTGACCGCGGTCGCGGGCGAACAGGTTCTGGATGGCCAGCAGATTGGCGGTGTGCTGCTGCACCAGACGGCTGCGCCGGCGCAGCAGATCGCGCACCGCGCGGTCCGCCTTGGGGTAGATGTAGCCCTCTGCCAACAGGCCCCGATGCAGCAGCTCCGCCAGCCAGCGGGCGTCGGAGTCGTCGTCGCTGTACTTCAGCCCCGAGTACTGCACCAGCGCCGCGGTGTTGGCCAGGTGGACCGGGTAGCCGGCCTCCATCAGGGCGTCCACCAGCCAGTACCAGTTGTAGGTGGACTCCACCACCAGGCCCACGATGGCCTCGCGGTAGGGCGCCAGGGCCTCCAGGATGCTCGGCGCGTCGTTGGCCAGGCGCTTGCGGTAGACCAGCCGCTCGTCCTCGTCGAGCAGCGCCACCACGCTGTTGTTTGAATGCAGGTCGATTCCGCCGTAGAGTTTCATGGTCGACTCCTGCCCCGCGGGGCTGCAGCTCGGGTTTTTCCCTACCTTTACTGTAGGCCCGCGGGCGGGGTCGGCTAGATGGATTCTCAGGGTACGCGGATCGTGCGTACCCCATGGGTGTGAATTGAGTTCCCACCCTTTGCGACGCGGCGGTCAGCCGATACGGTACAGCGGCTCGCCAGCGCCGTTGCGCGTCAGCACAACGTTCTGTCCCAGGCGCTTGTGCAGCAGGCCCGAAATCGCGCCGCGCACTGAGTGCGGCTGCCAGCCGGTAGCCAGCATCAGTTGCAGGTTGGTCGCGCCCTGCTGGCAGCGCAGTGCCGCCACCAGCGCGACGAGCTTGGTGCCGGGGCGGACCGGGATGCCCTCGAGAAGCGGGAGGTCGTCGGGGGCGTCCGCCGGCTGGACATCCTCCGGCGGCGCACGACGCTTCCGGCAGGCCACGGTATAGCCGGCATCGGTCAGCACGAAGCCCCTGTCACCGGCCTCCATCCAGCCGCGCCGCAGCAGACCGGACAACACCTTCACCCGGGCGCCACCGCACAGGTTGTCAGGCGGAACGACTCGTCCATCGGCACGACGGGCGTCGGCCCGCAGCAGCAGGCCCTGGGTGGGGGTGAGCGTGGGCAGGTTTTCCATCGCGGCCTCCCTCACCCGGGCTGGCCGCCGAAGATGGCGAGCAGGCCGTCGAGCGCCTGCTCCACCAGCCCCAAGTCACCGACGTGCCCCCAGTGGATGGCGTCGGGGTCATGGCCGAAGTGGTTGTCGGCCAGTCGCTGCAGCCGTTCGATCTTCGCCCGGACAAAGGCGTAGCGGCGTACGTAGTAGACGAGGGCGGTATGTGGGGTGCGCTTCTTGGGCTCCGTGGTGCATGGCGATGCGACCATTCACGCGCTGATCAACATCGAAGCCAAGGCGCGGAGTGCACTTCGCCGCCCTCGCTATTGCTCGAATCAGCTTTTTGTGCAATAAACATCACCTCTTACTGCACAGAGCCAGTCATGGACCGCGGCACCACGGGCCACTACGAAACCTCTGTCGCGGCAGGCGAAACCTGCCGCGCGTTCGTGCCCGCGCCGCTGCCGCCCGACCCGGCGCTATCCATCGACGCCAGCCTGCAAGAACGGCTGGACGAGGCCCATCTGGCGCTGGGCCGGCTGGACAGCATCACCGTCCTGCTGCTCGAGACCTCGGCGTTCCTCTACAGCTACGTCCGCAAAGAGGCGGTGATGTCCTCGCAGATCGAGGGCACGCAATCGTCCCTGTCGGACCTGATGCGGTACGAAGCCGAAGGCGCTCCCGGTGTGCCCTTGGACGACGTGCGCGAGGTGTCCTGCTACGTCGCGGCGCTCGAACACGGCCTGGCCCTGCTCAAAGGGGGCCTGCCCCTCTGCACGCGGCTGATGAACGAGATGCACGCCAAGCTGATGACCCACGGCCGTGGCGCAGGCAAGGCCCCGGGCGAAGTTCGCCGTACGCAGAACTGGATCGGCGGCGCCTCGCCGTCACGTGCCGCCTTCGTACCGCCGCCGCCCCAGCACGTGGGCGACTCCCTGTCCGACCTCGAGAAGTTCCTCAACGACCAGCCCATCCGCCACTCCGCGCTGATCAAGGCGGCGCTGTCGCACGTTCAGTTCGAGACCATCCACCCCTACCTGGACGGCAACGGGCGCTTAGGCCGGCTGCTGATCTCGCTGATCCTGGTGCACGAGGGCGTGCTGCGCGAGCCGCTGCTGTACCTGTCGCTGTACTTCAAGACCTACCGCAGCAACTACTACGAGACGCTGCAACGGGTGCGCCAGCACGGTGACTGGGAAGAGTGGCTGTGGTTCTTCGCCACCGCCGTGCGCTACTCGGCCGCGCAGGCCGTGGACACCGCCAAGGCGCTCAACGCCCTGGGCGAAGCCGACCGCGCGCGCATCCGTAGCCTGGGGCGTGTCGCCCCTTCGGCGCTGCAGGTGCACCAGGCCCTGTTCGCCCGCCCGGTGAGCACCATTCCCACCATCGGCGCCGTCACCGGCCAGAGCCCGCACACCGTGGGTAAGATGCTCGACGCGATGATCGAGCTGGGCCTGGTGCGCGAAGTGACCGGCATGAAGCGCAACCGCATCTACGAATACACCGCCTACCTGGAACTGCTGAACCGGGAAGGCGAGCCATGAAGAACCTGGAAACTGACCGATTCCAGCTGAAGCAAGACAGGATCTCCCTCGCGCAGCACCAGGGATGCCTGATCGAGCATCCACTCGCGCATGAAGTCGCCCGCGGACGCATCGCGAAACTGGATCAAGCGATTTCCGAGCCCCAGTCGCTCGACCGGGCCTCCTTGACTGGCCTTGTCGAGCTCGACAACCTCGGCGACCCGTCGCAGATCGGTGACGAAATCTAGAACGACCACCTTGTCCTTACCAGGACTCAACCGCAGGCCGCGGCCAAGCTGCTGGACGAAGATCCGACGGCTATGGCTTGCCCGCATAAACACGATGATGTCCACGTCGGGCAGATCCACGCCCTCATTGAACAGATCCACGCTCGTCATGAAGTCGACTCTCCCGCCCGGAACCTCGCCATCAGCAGCTCGCGCTCCCGCGGGGGATCGCTTCCACGGCCTGCCCGCGCACAATTTGGTGTCTTTGTACGCGAAGCGGGACGTCTCCACCGGACTCGCTGTGGCGGGCCACGGCTGTGGGTTCGGACTTAGCAGTCAGGTCATCAACGTGGGACAAGGAAGATTCCCTTTTGTTTTCTCGCGGTCCCGAGGTTTAGCGCCAGCCGGCCCCGGGTTGCCACTGCGCAGACAACGAGGCATCGGTCTGAGCCGCCTGGAGCGGCGGCATCAGAAAGCGTCGCAGCAGGTCCAAGACATCGGCCAGCGCGACCGGATCGAGGGCGTTCTTGGTGAGGAACGCCTGCCACTGGGTCTGCTTCTGGCGGTCCTGGGCGAATGCCTCCGTCAGACCGAAGGGTACACCGTCTGGGCAGCGGGGTTGCGCGCCGGTCGAAGGTCGCGCGGATCGCCTGGGTCAGGATATCCCCGTCGAAGTCCGCCTGGCGGGCCAGGACCCACAGGTCGAAGAAGTCCTTCATGCGGCTGTTGGCGATGCCGAGCGTGACCAGGGCCTCCAGCTTTTCGGCGACGACGGTGTAGCGCGGGTAGGCGCGCAGTCTGGGGGCCGGCAGTTCGGGCAGCATGACCGGGTAGTCGACCAGCTCCGGGGCCGGCGTCACCGCGTCGCCGAAGCCGACATCGACCTGGACCGGACAACGGGCGCCCGCGAGGAGCCCGACCAGGGTGACGCGGAGGCCGGCATAGTTGGCCTCCTTGCGGATCTCCAGGGCGCGGACCGTCTCGGCCTGAAAGCGAATGCCGTCGTCGGGCTCGCAGGCGGCGGCGCACAGGTCGCGGAAGACGGCCTCCAGGATCGGGATGCTCGGCCGGGCCGAACCCCAGCAGGTCGACGTCGCGGGTCGGGCGATGGGGGATGTCGAACCACAGGTCGAACAGCAAGGCGCCCTTGAGCAGGAAGTGCTCCGCGTGGCTGGAGCTGCCCAGGCGATACAGCAGCCGCTCCAGGGCGTAGCGGGTCAGGACCAGGTTGAAGTCCTGCCCCTCGGCCTTCGCCTTGTTGAGCAACCGGGCGCGGATGGACGCACCGATGTCCGGCCCCGTCACGCCAGGCTCTCCAGGTAGGGGCGCATGACGTTGGCGACCCGATCAATCTGGGCGTAGCGCCAGATCTCGTCGATGCCCGCCCGGCGCCCCTGGCCATCCCGTCCCAGGACATCCTTCAGCGCCTCCAGGGCCACGTCCAGCCCGATCTTGTTGCGGTACTTGAAGCAGTCCGCCACGGTCCTCGCGACCCCGGTGATGCGCACCGGCACCCCGTCGATCAGGTGCTCCTCGACGCCCTCGGTCAGGCCGGCTTCGGAGAACCGCACGATGCGCAGCGGCGAGGATGCAGGCTGTCCAGGCGCGGGG
Organism: uncultured Gammaproteobacteria bacterium; assembly: GCA_963733415.1. Taxonomy (GTDB): domain Bacteria; phylum Pseudomonadota; class Gammaproteobacteria; order Chromatiales; family Chromatiaceae; genus Thiodictyon. Next base: position 301,918 of record CAVTDM010000012.1, read on the forward strand.
GCGGGCCTTGTTCGGGATGGCGAGCCAGACCTCGAACGGGGCCTGGGTCGTGAGGTCGTGGAAGCGCAGCGCCGAGAGCAGGCAGACCACGGCCCGGGGGTGCATGCGGGCGACCTCGGCCAGGGCGGCGTGCTCCGACACCTCGCGGTCCGGGAGGGCGTAGAGCCCGCGCCCGACCCGCGCGAGCCGACCCTGACGGACCAGTCGCGTCAGCGAGACCCGGGGCAGCCCGTGGGCGGCCAGGTCCAGGGGACGGAGGAGCCCGCGGGTCCGCGCAAGATCGAGGATGGATTGTTGGGTTGTCTCCATGCCCGGAGCATGTTCCACAATGCCGGCTTTCGTCAATTTCTACCTGCACTTGTCTCCAGAGGCACCTTTAGTCGCCTTCCGGTGGCGCTTGTCACATTATCAAGAAGATAGCCCTTTGCATGCCTTACTATATCTAACGTGTTAAGTGACATTTTTCCGGGGCCAGCCCGGAGTTGGCCACATTGTCACCCAATCGACCGTTTATGTGACAGGTGAAGGCATGCTCCTCGGTTACATGCGGGTCTCGAAGGCGGACGGCTCCCAAGCCACCGACCTGCAACGCGACGCCCTGATCGCCGCCGGGGTGGCGCCGGCGCACCTCTACGAGGATCGGGCCTCGGGGCGACGGGAAGATCGCCCCGGGTTGGCGGCCTGCCTCAAGGCGCTGCGCGAGGGCGACACCCTGGTCCTGTGGAAGCTGGACCGCCTGGGTCGCGACCTGCGCCACCTGGTCAACACGGTCCACGACCTGACCGCCCGCGGCGTGGGCCTGAAGGTGCTCACCGGTCACGGCGCCGCCATCGACACCACCACGGCCGCCGGCAAGCTGGTCTTCGGCATTTTCGCCGCGCTGGCCGAGTTCGAGCGGGAGCTTATCGCCGAGCGGACGATGGCCGGGTTGGCCTCGGCGCGTGCCCGCGGCAGGAAGGGCGGGCGGCCGTTCAAGATGACCGCCGCCAAGCTGCGGCTGGCCATGGCCTCGATGGGGCAGCCCGAGACCAAGGTCGGCGACCTTTGCAAGGAGCTGGGCGTCACCCGGCAGACGCTGTACCGGCATGTGTCGCCAAAGGGGGAACTGCGGCCGGATGGGGCGAAGCTTCTTGGCGGAGGTTGACCCCCAGGGAATTTGTCGCATGAGCTGTGCGACAGTTTCGCCCGCACCTGGGCGGTGGGCGCCGCCTCAACCGCCGTGGTGCGGCAAATGGGCAAAAGCGCCTTGCCCGAGGCCACGTCAGGCGACGGGTGCAGGCCGATGCGGCTTTTTCCGGAGGTGCACATCCATGCCAGTTGTCTCGAATCCGCAGGTCATGATGGGCAAACCCACCATCGCGGGTACCCGGATCACTGTCGAGTCCATCTTGGAGCGCCTGGCCGCGGGAGAGTCGCAAGAGCAGATCCTCGGGGCCAACCCCCGGCTGAGCCCGGACGACATCCGCGCGGCCCTGGCCTTCGCGGCCCAGGTGCTACACGCCGACGTGATCTATCCGGTGGCCGCCAACGCGGCTTGAGGGCCTAGGGGTTGGACCTGGTAGCGGACGAAAACGTCGATGCACCGATCGATGCGGCCCTGCGGGCGGCAGGTCATCGCATCGTCTACGTCCAAGAGCTTGATCCGGGGATCGACGACGACCAGGTTCTCGACCTTGCGAACCGCAGCGGCGCCCTTCTGCTGACATCAGACAAGGACTTCGGCGAACTCGTGTTCCGCCAGGGCTTGGTACACGCCGGCGTGATCCTGTATCGCCTCGCCGGCCTCACCGGCGAGCGTAAGGCCGCCGCCATACTGAACCTGTTGCGCACCCACGGTGATGCGCTGCTCGGCGCCTTCACCCTGGTCTCCCCGGCCCATGTGCGAATACGCGCCAGGTTGCCAGGTAGCCAATAGGAATGCGGTATGGAATGGTAACGCCCACGGCAGTCCCGCCACCGCGGCCGCCCTGGTGCGACATAATTGGCCGACACGTTCCGCTCAGACGCCGCCATCCAACAGAGAACCAAGCGATGAAAACGAGCACGCAGAAGATCATCGACGACGCCATGCAGCTCGACCCAAGCGCTCGGGCACTGGTCGCCGAGACCCTGCTGGAGAGCCTGGACCTGGGCGCCGATTTTGAGGTCTCGGAGGCTTGGCGCACCGAGATCCGGCGCCGCTGCGCGGAGATCGACGGCGGGGCCCTGACCCTGATCCCCGGAGACCAGGCCCTGGCCGGACTGCGGGCGAAGCACGGGCAGTGACCGCCCGCTGGCATCCCGACGCCCTGGCCTAGGCGGACGCAGCGGCCGAGTTCTACCGCGACAAGCGTCGCGATCGCGCGCGCCGTTTCCTGAACAGCCTCGCAGAGGCACTGAATCGCATCGAGCTTCACCCACACATCTACCGGGAGGTCGAGCCTGGCATCCGCAAGTGCCAGTTCAAGACCTTTCCCTATGCCGTGATCTTCCGCGACGGCACAGGCGTTGAGATACTTGCCGCTATACACCTGAGACGGCAACCCGGCTACTGGAAGGACCGCACTTGAGGGCAGGTCTCCCAATCTCGGCCTTCCCGCTGGCTTCGGTAAGCTGCATTTCGATATGGCCCAGGGTACGGGCCTGCGGGCCAAAGGAAAGACCCCATTCTTCGTCATCTTGCGACAGATTGGCGAGTAATGTGCCAGCGGAGGCACAAGTCAAGACCCTCGGCTTCGCAGTCTCATGTGGTGGGCGGATTGGTGGCACAAGGGGGCGAGTTGGCCGGGTAGGCGGACCACCATCGCCGGGAGTTGGCCCGGCTGGCGCGGAAGTTGGGTCAACATGATCGTCTTGTGGAACATCCTCTACACGGAGATCGCCTTGAACCGGCTACACGCGCAGGGTTACCCGCTCAGCGACGCCGACGTGGTGCGGCTGTCGCCGTTGCTGCATGACCACATCAACACGCTGGGACGCTCCTCGTTCTCCGTGCCGGAGGCAGCGGCTAAAGGCGAAGTGCGACCGTTGCGCGATCGCGCGGAGGAATAGGCGAACTCTGCGCGTGCAGAATGCCGACCCGCCAACGCCTTTTCGTACACAACACTTGTCATAACCCCGTTTTCCCTTCCACTGCGCCTCGAACCCCAATCATTTCCCCGCTAATTGGGAACGGTCTAGCCCGAGGCGGCAGGCGTATCCCCAAACCCCGCTCTGTATTCGTCCAATCCCATGTGCACCGGCAGGGATTCCTTGGATACGGAGTCCACGGGGAGCAATTGAGACAAGTCGAGAGTCCTGATCGCTTGCACCGCGAGCTCCCAACGTCCCTCACCGCAGAGGCCGCTCATGCCCGCCTGCTCATAGGCATGCAACGCAGCCTTCAGGCACGCCGATCTGACAAGTTCCGCGAGCTCAAGGGCATCAGTCATGGTCTTTACCTGTTCGCATTCGGGCGCCTCGGCCATCGTTCCAGCCACAGGCAGGTATAGGTCACTCTTCAGGAGAACCGGGTAACTGCGATTTCAAACGCCCGCACTTCAGGCCGACAATCGCCGATTAAGCCCGATTAAGCCCGACTAAGCAAAGCGGCCTGAATCGTGATCTGGGCCATCAGGGGCGCATCCGCGAGAGGCCGTGATCACTCCTCATGCAGGATACCATTGCCTCCTCGCCCTCGCGCCGGTGGAAGCCTTGACCCTCGCGGACGCCGGACCTGAACCCGGACGCGGGGCGCAGCATGCCGGTGGTGGACAGCGCGGGCCGGCTCCTCGGGATGCCGGTCCGCAAGGACCTGATCCGCGCCTGTAGGGCGGCCGGATCCGAGTTCTGAGTCAAGCGGGTTCGATGGGAAGTCTCGTCGGGGTTCTCACCCGGGGTTACATCGGCCTAGAAGGAGCAGTGAGCGGTCAGCCGTTCAATATTTCCGAACAACGACTTGCGCACAGTTTTTTGGCGCCGGGGGCTCACCCTGGGGTTAATCCGTCAGGCGACGATATCCCGGTGAAACTCAGCGCTGAACGCTGACGGCTGAATGCTGACTGCTCTTTTCAGGATCAGGGGTTTGATTTAGGTCAAGGCGGCTGGACAGCCGGAATGTCAACTTTTCCTGACAGTCACCACCCGCCCGGAGCCCGACCCATGCGTATTCTCTTCATCCACCCAAACTACCACTCCGGCGGCGCCGAGATCGCCGGCAATTGGCCGCCGGCGTGGGTGGCCTATCTGAGCGGTGCGCTCAAGTCAGCGGGCTTCACCGACATCCGCTTCGTCGACGCCATGACCAATGATCTGTCCGAGGAGCAGGTCCGCGGCGATCATGCGCGCCGAGCAGCCGGACCTGGTCGGCTGCACCGCCATCACGCCCTCCATCTACAAGGCCCAGCGCCTGCTGGAGATCGCGAGGGAGGTCTGCCCCCAGGCGGTGACCGTCCTCGGCGGCATCCATGCCACCTTCATGTATCAGCAGGTGCTGGGTGAGGCCCCCTGGATCGACGCCATCGTGCGCGGCGAGGGGGAGGAGATCATCGTCGATCTGGTCCGCACCGTGGATGAGGGCCGCTGGCCAGCGGAGCGGGCGCAGGTGAAGGGCATCGCCTATGTGGACGACGGCCAGATCGTCGCCACCCCGGCGGCCCCGACCGTGAAGGACCTGGACGGCATCACGCCCGGACTGGGGCGTGCTGGAGTGGGACAAGTACATCTACATCCCCATGAACAAGCGGGTCGCCATCCCCAACATGGCCCGCGGCTGCCCCTACACCTGCTCCTTTTGCTCCCAGTGGAAGTTCTGGCGCGACTACCGCATCCGTGATCCCAAGAAGGTCGTCGACGAGATCGAGACCCTGGTGCGGGACCACAACGTCGGCTTCTTCATCCTGGCGGACGAGGAGCCGACCATCAACCGCAAGAAGTTCGTCGCCTTCTGCGAGGAGCTGATCGCCCGGGATCTGGGCATTCTGTGGGGCATCAACACCCGGGTGACCGACATCCTGCGCGACGAGGAGTTGCTGCCGCTCTACCGCAAGTCCGGTCTCATCCATGTCTCCCTGGGCACCGAGGCGGCGGCCCAGTTGAAGCTCGACCGCTTCCACAAGGAAACCACCATCGCCGACAACAAGCGCGCCATCGACCTGCTGCGCGAGGCCGGCATCCTGACCGAGGCTCAGTTCATCGTCGGGCTGGAGAACGAGACCGCGGAGACCCTGGAGGAGACCTACCAGATGGCCCGGGACTGGAACCCGGACCTGGCCAACTGGGCCATGTACACCCCCTGGCCCTTCACCGAGCTGTTCCGGGAGCTGGGCGACAAGGTCGAGATCTTCGACTACGAGAAGTACAACTTCGTCACGCCCATCATCAAGCCGGAGGCCATGGAACGGGGCGAGCTGCTCGACCGGGTGATGTCCAACTATCGCCGCTTCTACATCCGCAAGGCCCTGTTCTCTTACCCCTGGGCCGGCACCGGGGAGCGGCGGCGCTACCTGCTCGGCTGTCTCAAGGCCTTCCTCAAGGCCGGCTTCGAGCGCAAGTTCTACGACTTGGGTAAGGTCAATTACTGGGGACCCCAGTCCAAGAAGACGGTGGACTTCCACTTCGACCCCAGCCGCACCCGGGTCGCCGAGGGCGGTACGGATTGGAAGGGCAAGCACACCGCAAGATCAAGGGCGATCTCCAGGCCGAGATCATGGCCTGCGGCGGCAGCAAGGAGCAGCTCAGCGACGAGGCCATCGAGGCCCTGCTGGTCAAACCGCCGAGCCTTCCCGCACCAGCACCGCGGGCCTCGGTGACACCCTGATGCCCCCTGCCCCGTTGGCCGCCGCCCCCGACCCAAGCGTTGAGCTGGATCGACTCAGAATGGGTGCTTCAGCCGCATGACCCCGGTGGGGCGGGCAGCCATGGGCTGCGCGTGCCTTCAGGCTGGGGAACAGGGTCTCCTCCTCGAACCGGAAGTGACCCTCCATGGACAGGAACCCTGACCCGCCTTGACTTGAGTCAGATCCGCCACGGTCACGGCAGGCGCGCAGGGCTTTGACCTTGATCAAGGTTCAGCATCGCCAGGCAACGTCCAATCGGTGCCCGCAAGCAACCCTCCCCGAGGACCTCCATCCATGGCCCAGACCTTTACCAAATCGATGGCACGGAACATCTTCTATGGTGGTTCCGTCTTTTTCTTCCTGCTTTTCCTCGCCTTGACCTTCGATACCACCCGGGCGCTGCCCGATCGGGACCGACGCGAGTTGCTCGACCCCAACACGACGCTCGGACAACAGATCGCCCAGGGCAAGCGGCTCTGGGAGGAGAACAACTGCATCGGCTGCCACTCGCTGCTTGGCGAGGGCGCCTATTTTGCCCCGGAACTGGGGAATGTCTATGTCCGCTTCGGCAACAACACGGAAGCGATCAAGGCCTTTATCCAGAGCCGTCCGGCCGACGGCATCCCGGGTCGCCGCAGTATGCCGCAGTTCAATTTCGCTCCCGATCGAACTGGAGGCCATCGCCCAGTTCCTGAAGTACGCCTCGGAGATCAACACGGCCGGCTGGCCGCCGAACAAGCAGGGCTGATCGATCGCACTCCAGGAGTATCATCAATGAAATATCAATCCCAAGGCGTCGCCCGACTCTATTTCATCGCCGCCATCGCGCTGTTTGCTCGCCCAGATCCTGTTCGGGCTCATCATGGGCCTGCAATATGTGGTCGGGGACTTCCTGTTCCCCGAGATCCCCTTCAACGTGGCCCGCATGGTCCACACCAATACCCTGATCGTCTGGCTGCTCATGGGCTTCATGGGGGCGGCCTATTACCTGGTGCCCGAGGAGGCGGAACGGGAGTTGGTCGCCCCCTGGCTGCGCCGCCCTATGTTCTGGGTCTTCCTGATCGCCGCCGGCGCTCACCGTGGTCGGCTATCTGCTGGTGCCCTATGCGGGCCTGGCCAAGCTGACCGGCAATGAGCTCCTGCCGACCATGGGCCGGGAGTTCCTGGAACAGCCCACCATCACCAAGATCGGCATCGTCATCGTCGCCCTGGCCTTCCTGTTCAACATCGGCCTGACCATCCTCAAGGGCCGCAAGACCGTGGTCAACCTGGTGCTGCTGATCGGCCTGACGGGGCTGGCGGTCTTCTTCCTGTTCGCCTTCTACAACCCGACCAACCTGGTGCTGGACAAGTTCTACTGGTGGTGGGTGGTGCATTTGTGGGTGGAGGGCGTCTGGGAGCTGATCCTGGGCTCCATGCTGGCCTTCGTGCTCATCAAGACCACGGGCGTGGACCGCGAGGTGATCGAGAAGTGGCTCTATGTCATCATCGCCATGACGCTGATCACCGGCATCATCGGCACCGGACATCATTATCTACTGGATCGGCGCGCCGGAATACTGGCAGTGGTGGGGTTCGATCTTCTCCGCCATGGAGCCCATCCCCTTCTTCATGATGACGGTCTTTGCCTTCAACATGGTCAACCGGCGCCGCCGCAATCACCCCAACAAGGCCGCCGTGCTCTGGGCCCTGGGGACCGCCGTGATGGCCTTCCTGGGGGCCGGCGTCTGGGGCTTCCTGCACACCCTGTCGCCGGTGAACTACTACACCCACGGCACCCAGATCACCGCCGCCCACGGCCACATGGCCTTCTACGGGGCCTATGTGATGATCATCCTGACCATGATCTCCTACGCCATGCCGATCATGAGCGGTCGCGAGGCCAACAGCGCAGCGCTCCCAGGTGCTGGAGATGTGGTCCTTCTGGCTGATGACCGTCTCCATGGTCTTCATCACCCTGTTCCTCACCGCCGCCGGCATCCTGCAGGTCTATCTGCAGCGCTTCAGCGATGCACCGCTGCAGTTCATGGTGGTCCAGGACAAGATCGCCCTCTTCTACTGGCTGCGGGAGGGCTGACCGGCCTGGTCTTCCTGGTCGGGCTGGTGGTCTACATCTGGAGCTTCTTCGTCGCCGCCAGGGAACCCGGGCTCACGGCGGCTGGGGCCGATGTCCGCCCGGAACCGGACAACGCGCGCACCCCGGTGCCCCTGCCCACTGCGGGTTGATTGCAGAGCGCTTAGGCGATTGCCGGAAAATCATGTACCAGATCGCGAAGGATTTTCGTCTGCTTTCAAGGAGCGCCGACAGGAGCATAGCTGGGCTATGTGACTGTCGGTGCGACGCCGAAGGCGGGCGAAAAGACCAGCGAGGTGGTACATGATTTGACAGAAATCGCCTTAGCCTGTCCAGGGATCACGGATGATCCACATTTCCAGCCCCGCATCCGCGGGGCTTTCTTTTTTTCAGCCTTTCCCGAGGCTAGGTTTGCCGCGCACGCGGGAGGCCGGACCTGGGCCAGCAACGAATGGTGCGCCCCAACCGGACCTGCCAATCCTTGCGGTTTGACCTCGATCAAAGGGTCACTAGCCGTGTCCGCGTAGCCTATTACACAGACAGGAATACCCGCGAGAGCACGCGATGACGACCCTCGTAACAACCCCGGCAGCGATGGAGGCGGAGCGGCGCTATCCGCCAGGGGATCTGGCGATCTGGATATTCATCCTGGCGGAGCTCACGGTCTTCGCGATCTTCTTTGCCGCCTATGCCTTTACCCGCATGGACAACCCGGGGCTCTTCGACACCTATCAGGCGACCCTCGACCGCACCGCGGCCCTGATCAATACCCTGGCGCTGATCACCAGTAGTTATTTCGTGGTGCGGGCGGTAGCGGCCATTCGGGTCGGTCGCAGCCACACCTGTGCAGGGTGGTTACTTGCTGCCATCGCCATGGGCTTGGTGTTTCTGGTCGTGAAAGTCTTTGAGTACAGCCATCATTTCGGCGCTGGTATCAGTCTCAGCACCAACACCTTCTATATGTTTTATCTTTCACTGACCTTCTTCCATTTCATGCATGTGATCCTGGGCATGGTCATCCTGGCCGCGGTGGCGCTCAAGGCCCGGGCCGGCGGCTATAGCGCGGCGGAGCATACGGGGGTGGAGACGGGGGCCTCCTATTGGCACATGGTCGACCTGGTGTGGCTGATCCTGTTTCCCCTGGTCTATGTGATGCACTGAGGGGTCATTCATGCCATTCGCCATCCGGCCCTGCACCCGGGTCTTTCTGCTCCTCGTCATCCTGACTGGCGTCACCTACGGGGTCGGTGAACTGGGACTTGCCGGACACCGGGTAGCCCTGTCCGTGCTCGCGCTGGCCCTGCTCAAGGGCAGCCTGGTGGGCGACTATTTCATGGGGCTCCAGGGGGTGCAGGGCCCCTGGCGCTGGGTGATCATGATCTGGCTGCTGCTCTTGGGCGGGCTCATCGCCCTGGCGTTCGGGCTGACACACTGAGCGACCGTGCAAGCAGTCCGCGGAACGCGCGGCGCCCACGACTTGCACCGTGTCTGGGCTCAACGCGCGGTCGGCCGGCTCTTGACCCAGGTTAAGGCGGCCGGGTGACTGGCGCGGGACCATCCCCCCACTCGCCGCGCCGGACCTGTCCCGGGGCAGTCGAGGGCACACCGAAATCCATCCAGCTCGCACCGGAGTCCACTATGAACCTTCACCTCACGACGACCGCCCTGGCCCTGAGCACCGCCTTGGCCACGGGTACCGCCTGGGCGGACGGCCCCGCGGACGCCTGCGCCAACCTGACCGCGGCCCGCACGGCCCTGGTCGCCATGCTTGACGAGGCCGATGCCGGAAAGCAGGACGGCTATGTGGCAAAGATCAAGACCGCCAGCGCCGCCCTGGATGCGGACCTGGCAGCCATGGCCGGCGGACCCGACGCGGCGAAGGCCGCCGCCTTCAAGCCGGTTTGGGAAGCCTTCAAGGCAACCCGCGACGGGGAGATCGTCCCCGCCGTCAAGGCCGGTAACACCGCCACGGCCAAGAGTCTCGCCACCGGCATACAGGCCGGACGCATGAAGGAAATGAAGGCGGCCATGGGCTGCAACTGATCCGCCCTGGCCGCTGGGCCGGTCCGCCGCCCGGCGGCCCGGTTCCCTCACTCTGGTACGCCAAGATGCACGTTGTCCCCGCCGGCCTCCCCGTTCAGTCCGCCCCGAACCCGGAGATCCATTACCAACCCCAGGGCAACGAGGTCCGGCTCTTCGAGCACGCCTATCGCAACCGCCTGCCGATGATGATCAAGGGGCCGACCGGCTGCGGCAAGACCCGCCTGGTCCGCTACATGGCCGAGCGTCTGGGCCGCCCCCTCTATACCGTGGCCTGCCATGACGACCTGACCGCGGCGGATCTGGTGGGCCGCCACCTGATCGGCGACACCGGGACCTTCTGGTCCGACGGCCCCCTGACCCGGGCGGTGCGGGAGGGGGCCATCTGCTACCTGGACGAGGTGGTGGAGGCGCGCAAGGACACCACGGTGGTCCTGCACCCGCTGACCGACGACCGCCGCATCCTGATCCTGGAGCGCACCGGCGAGACCCTGGAGGCCCCGGACGGCTTCATGCTGGTGGTCTCCTACAACCCGGGCTATCAGAATCTGCTCAAGGGGATGAAACCCAGCACCCGGCAGCGCTTCGTGGCCCTGACCCTGGGCTTCCCGCCGCCGGACCTGGAGGTGCGCATCCTGATCGGTGAGACCGGCATCGAGTCGCCCCTGGCCCGCCGCCTGGTGGGCCTGGCCGGGTCCTTGCGGGCGCTCAAGGACCACGATCTGGACGAGGGGGCCTCTACCCGGCTCCTGGTCTATGCCGCAACCCTGATCCAGAGCGGTCTGGCCCCCTTGGAGGCCTGTCACGCCGCCCTGGTGGAGCCCCTGACCGACGACGCCGAGACCATCGCCGCCCTGCGGGAGGTCATCGATGCCAGCCTCGGTTGAGGTGGCCCTGCCCCCGAGCGGCGAACCGGGCTCGCCCCCGGGTCAGGGGCTCGCGGTCCTGGCCGTGTCGCTCTATCTGGCCAACCTGCTGGTGATCCCGGTCCTGGGATTTCTGGCCCTGGCCTGGCTCTTCATCCGGTGCGACCGCCAGACCCCCCTGCTCGCCCAGGCCCACATCCACCAATCCTTCTCCGCCAGCCTCTGGGCCGGGGTCCTGCTGGTCCTGGTGAACCTGTGCGTGATCCTGCTCGGTGGCTACCAGGGGGTTCACACCTGGGTCATCGTGATCCTCTATTTCACCTTTGTGCATTCGACCCTGGTGCTGCTTGGCATCGTGGCCCTGACCAAGGCCATGGCCGGACAGTGCTGGCGGATGCCCCTGATCGGTGGGCGCCTGATCTGTCCCTGCGGAACACCTCCCGGTCCCGGGGCCCGGCATGGCTAGAACCCCGCTGCAACGCCAGCGCGCCCTCACCCAGGCCGCTTTCTTCACCCTGTTTATTCTGGCTCCGGTGTTCGACATCCTGCGCCTGGATCTCACCCGCGGGCATTTCATCCTCTTCGGTTGGGACTGGACCCTGGGGCTGGAGGGCTTCCTGGCCGGGCAGGAGGGCGGCGGTCGGGCGGCCCTGCACCTTCTGGTGCGCGGCTTTCTGCCCATCGTTCTGATCGGCGGCACCTTGCTGTGGACCGCTTGGCGCTTCGGCCGGCTCTACTGCGGCTGGCTCTGCCCGCACTTCTCGGTGGTGGAGATGATCAACGGGCTCATGGCCCGGGCCAGCGGCCGACCGAGCCTGTGGGAGCGGCGCCCCCTGCCCCCGCGCCAGCCGGACGGGACCGCACGCATTCCGAACCCCTGGTACTGGCTCCCGCCCTGCTCGCGGTGGTCGGCTTCGCCTTCCTCTGGGCGGTGGCCTTCCTCACCTATCTGCTGCCCCCGTCGAGGTCTACCACAACCTGTTCCATGGCACCCTCACCCGCAACCAGACGATTTTCCTGACTGCGGCCACCCTGGCCCTGTCGGTGGAGTTCCTGCTCGCGCGTCACTTCTTCTGCCGTTATGGCTGCGCCGTGGGGCTCTTTCAGAGCCTGGCCTGGATGGCCAACGACCGGGCCATGGTGGTGGGCTTCGACACCCACCGGGCCGCCGCCTGCCAGGACTGCAACAACGCCTGCGACCACGCCTGCCCCATGCGTCTCAAGCCCCGCACCATCAAGCGCCAGATGTTCACCTGCACCGAGTGCGGGGAGTGCATCGCGGCCTGCAGTCAGGTCCAGGCAGGGGCGCCAGCGGGCATTGCCGGGAAGCCGGCCGCCGGCCTGCTGCGCTGGGTCCAGGGCGAGGCGGCGTTGCCGGTGGTAACGGGTCGGCCTGGGACGATCCCGCGTGCATCTGCGCCGGCAGCGGATTCGGCGGTCGCATCCGGTCCACCCCTTCCCGCCACCGGGTCGCCCTTATGCGAGAGTCCAACCTCAGGAACGGGATTGACTTGTTCTTGACTCGTTGCTTATCGGAGAGCCCAGATGGAAGAGCAGGTCGGCGCACTCTGGCACCGCTCGATCACCCGGGTCAGCGAGCGCCGCTATCCCGACGGCCGCGGTGCACCTGGAGGACGGTGGCCGGCACCCTCGGGATCTGCTTCCGTGCCCTCGGGGGCGACGGCGGCCTGGAGGTCGAGGCGGCCGATGGCTAGCACCCACGGCGCCCGCCGCGGCCTGCTGGCCCGCGTCGCCGGGGTCGGCGACAAGGTCGCCCTGGCCTGGCGGGACGAGCGCGCCCTGCTGCTGCCGCCCGTCATCGACCGCTTCCCGGAGCGCGGCGCTCAATCGGGACCTCTATCTCTGGCTCGCGGCCCTGGCCTCGGCAGCGAGGCCCGACCGGCGACGACTGGCTCGACCGGCAACCAGCACCTGGCCGCCGGACGACCCTGGCCCGCTTCCCGGGCCTCGCGACCCCGCTATCGCCGCCTGGTCGCCGCCCATCTCGCACGAAGCGCCCGGACCCGGCCCGCCTGCCGGCCCTGGAGGCCGAGGCCGAGCGGGCTCATCCGCCAGGCCCTGACCGCGCCCGGCAGCGTCACGCGCCTGCCCCGGGGCCGCCAGCCCCCACCTGCCCGTCCCCCTCTGGCTGCATCCGGACCCGCCGCTGCCGCTGGGCAGCGCCTGGTCGATGCCAGGACGGCGACGAGCAGGAACGCGGCCCCGGATGACCCGAGCGCCGACCTGGGCCGGCGCCGCCGTCAGGCCGAGCGCGCCGAGCTGCCCCGGAGAAGGACGCGGGCCTGATCACCATCCGCATGGAGAACATCCTGACCTGGGGCGAATACGTCCAGGTGGACCGCGGCACCGACGAGGAGGACGACCTGGAGCGCGCCAAGACCGCCGCCGAGGACATGGACCGCATCGCCGTCGCCCGCGACCGCAAGGCCGGCGGGGCGCGCCTGCGCTTCGATCTGGACCTGCCGGCCGCCAGCGAGGACGACCTGGTCCTCGCCGACGGCGAGCGCCTGCCCGAGTGGGACTGGAAGCAGCGGCGCCTGCTGCCGGACCACTGCCGCATCCAGGAGACTGCTGGCCGCCGAGGCCCCGCCCTGCCCGCTGCCCGAGCATCTGCGCCGCACCGCCCGGCGCCTGCGCGATCAGTTCCAGGCCCTGGCCCCGGCCCGCACCTGGCTGCGCGGCCGCCCGGACGGGCAGGACATCGACCTGGACGCCTATCTGCGCTTCGCCACCGATCGCCACGCCGGCGTCCAGGGCGACCCCGACCGCCTCTATCGCGACATGCGCAGCGGCGCCCGCGACCTGGCCTGCCTGCTGCTGGCGGACCTGTCCCTCTCGACCGACACCTGGGTCGACGACCGGGGCCGGGTCATCGACGTCATCCGCGACAGCCTCTTCCTCTTCGCCGAGAGCCTGGCCGCCACCGGCGACCGCTTCGCCATGCTCGGCTTCAGCTCCCGCCGCCGCGACCCGGTGCGGGTCCACCAGCTCAAGGACCTTCGACGAGCCCTACGGCGCCGCGGTGCGCGGGCGCATCCAGGCCATCAAGCCCGGCTATTACACCCGCCTCGGGGCCGGCATCCGCCACGCCGCCCAGCCGCCTGGCGCGGGCAGCCCGCCGGCCGCCGCCTGCTGCTGATCCTCTCCGACGGCAAGCCCAACGACCTCGACCGCTACGAGGGCCGCTGCGGCATCGAGGACACCCGCCACGCCGTCCGGCGAGGCCCGCCGCCAGGGCCTGGAGCCCTTCTGCGTCACCATCGATCCCGAGGGCAACGACTATCTCCCCCACCTCTTCGGCAGCGGCGGCTATGTGGTCATCCGCCGCCCCGCCGAGCTACCCGCGCGCCTGCCGCTGCTTTACGCCCGGCTGACAACCTAGGGCCGGCAACCTGGAGCCACCTATGTCCGTCAAGCCAGAGGCAGTTGCCCCAACCACGGCCGTCTCGACGGCACCTCCGCCCCCGGTCTCGCTGTTCGAGGCGTTCGGTGACTGGCTGCGGCTCCGGTTCCTGAGCTTCAATGGCCCGGCGTGGCAGATCGCGATCGTGCATATGGATCTGGTCGAACGGCGGCGCTGATCAGCGAGCGCCGGTTCCTCCATGCGCTAAATTACACCATGGCGGTCTTCTTCGCCTGGCACGTGCTCCGGCCCCAGGCAACCGAGTCAGACCCCTTCGGCGGGTCCTTCGAGTGGTTCTCCGTGGCCATCACCCTCGCCACCTTCATCGCCCTGTGGCGCCACAAGGTCGGTATCATCCGCCTGATCACGGCCAACGCCAGAGCCCTGGCGGGCCTGGCCGACTCGGTCCTCCTGGGAACGGACAGATGGACGGGCGCGCGACCCCGCTCGCGCCTCCACGGCCTTCGCGCCCCAAGGTGTTGGGTCCTACGATTCTTCGTACCGAATCTCCAGTATCTCACCCACCTCGCCACCGGCGATCTTCGTCACATTGCGGCACCGTGCAAGATAGGGCGGGAAGGGCCGTATCCGACCCGATACGGTCAGTCGATACACGATTCCGAGCGTCCGAAAACCGCTGGGAAGCCGACGTTAAGACCCGATCGGGCATCGAGCACGGACCAGCGGCTGTCTTGGGCGAACGCTTAGATGAAGGCGGTGTCTGCGTTAGGTGTTGGTCGCCAACACTGAGCCTCTAACCGCATGTTTTTCATAGGTTGACAGCGCGCCGCCCGAGCCGGAAATCAATGACCTACAGCGCTTCAACCCAACGCAGACACAGCCTAGATGAAACCGAAAGGTGCCTCATCCGGCAGCCGGGGCAGCAGCAGATCGCCGCCGACAGGCGCATGCCGACGCCAATCCAACCCCACCTTACACTCGAAGATCGCTTTGCGGTGAACGAGAGTAGCTTTTAGGCTACAATTTTCCCATGATGGAGATACTTCGGTATCAGCGCGAGGACGGCCGCGAGCCCTTCACGGAATGGTTGGACGCCGTGCGCGACAGGGCGGCACAAGCACGCATTCGCGTCCGCCTGCGGCAAGTGCAGTCGGGCAACTTCGGTGACAGCGAGCCGGTCGGCGAAGGCGTCATCGAGTTGCGTGTCCATGTCGGCGCCGGATACCGCGTGTACTGTGGCCGCTACGGAGCATCGGTCGTCCTGCTCCTGTGCGGCGGAGACAAAAGCTCCCAGGCATCGGACATCAAGCGGGCCAAGACACTGTGGTCGGAGTGGAAACGGAGACAAACATGAGTCAATTGAAAGGCGTGGTCTCGCACCACGAGCGCGAGATCGCCGAACTGCGCGCCGACCGGGAGCTGGCGGTTGCGTACCTGAAAGCGGCGATGGAATCGCTCGACGATCCCGACGAGCGAGCCGCCGGTCTCCTGGCGCTGCGCACCGTGGCCGAAGCCCATGGCGGCTTGGGGGCGGTGGCGGCCGAGGCCGGCATCAGCCGGGAGTCGTTGTACCGCTCCCTGTCACCCAAGGGCAACCCGACACTGAAGACCTTGCTGGCCGTGCTGAAAACAGTGGGCATGCGCCTGTCGGTCGAGCCGGAACACCAGGTTCATGCTTGATGGTCCGTTACTCCGGCAGCCGGGAGCTGCCCGATCTGCTAGTACCGCGGCGCCCAAGTGTTGCTAACATTATGCGACCAACGGCTTGCCTTGATAGGTCCATCGGAAGGGCCTGGCCATCGTCGCGTTGAAGTAATCGACGAAGGCCAGGAGTTTGGTCCGCAAGTCGTCGGTGGAGCGAAAGTCGCCGCGTCGAATCACCTTCCGAGTCAGGATTCCGAACCAAATCTCGATCTGGTTCATCCACGAGGCATGCCGCGGGGTGTAGTGAAACACCAACCGATGGTCGCCTCGGCAAAGGAATTCCTCGCGGGTGGCCATCGACTTGAGGGTGCCGCTCTGCCCTTTGACGCCCAGGTCGATCTCCACGTCGCTCAGTCGCGCGGCGAGTCGCACCAGCGACTCGGATTTGTGCGTGTTGAGCTGGTCGAGCACGATATGATAGACCCGATAGCCGGGGTGGCGCCCGATCAAGTCCTCGATAAAGCGGGCGAAGTCCTCCTCCGTGCGCGTATCGCCGCACTGCGCAGACACCGACCCCGTCGCCATGCGCAGTGCCGCGATCAGGGTCTGGGTCCCGTGGCGTGCGTATTCGAACTCCCGCGCGAGCGGTTTGCCCGGCGCCAGCGGAAGGTCGGGAGCGATCCGCTCCAAGGCCTGAATCCCCGTGATCTCGTCGACCGAGAAGGCGATCTCGTCGTCCCGGAGCGCGCACTCCCGATACACGCTGCAGATGTCGGCGATACGCTCCGCTTTGCGCGCGTCCGCCTTGGCGTTCAACCAGTAGCGGCTGCGGTGGGGTGTCGCGGATCGGTCGGTGCGGGTTGGAGCGTCTTTTTTTTAGCACCTTGCGCAGATGCCCCGGCGAGAGGCTCTCGACAAGGCCCTGGGCAATCGCTTCCTGCGCCAACTCGCGGCTCGTCCAATGCGTGATCGGCCGGTCGTAGTGCGCGGGCGGTTCGCACGCCAGGGCCACGATCCGACACCACTGTTCGGGGGTGATCGTGTCCGGGCGCCCGCCGCGCGGCCGGTCGCCGAGCCGATCGGCCACCGGCTCCATCGCCCGCTCGATCCAGCGTTTCGTCCACAGGGTCACGTCCGCCTTGAAGATTCCGAGCTCCTCGGCAATCGCTTGATTCGTTAGGGCTTCGCCGTTGGCCAACAAGACGATTCGTGCACGCCTCGCCACCTGCTGCGGAGTGCTGTGTCGGCGGATCAGCCGCTCCAACTCCTCGCGCTCGGACTTCAACAAGTTGATACGGTACTGGGTGCGCGCCATGCCGAACGACCTCTTGCTCTTCTATCGTTCAGAATTTTACAGCGCATACTTCGTGTTGTTAACGAGATTTGAGCGCGACGGTACTAGGGCCGGCAATCTGGAGCCACCTATGTCCGTCAACCCAGAGGCAGTTGTCCCATCCACGGCCGTCTCGACGGCACCTCCGCCCCCGGTCTCACTGTTCGAGGCGTTCGTTGACTGGCTGCGGCTCGGGTTCCTGAGCTTCGGCGACCCGGCCGGCCCGATCGCGATGATGCATACGGATCTGGTCGATCGGCGGTGCTGATCAGCGAACGCCGGTTCCTCCATAGGCTCCACTACACCATGGCGGTCTTCTTCGCCCAGCACGTGCTCGTGCCCCAGGCAACCGAGTCAGACCCCTTCGGCGGGTCCTTCGAGTGGTTTTTCGTTCTCATCACCCTCGCCGCCTTCATCGCCCTGTGGCGCTACAAGGTCGACATCATCTGCCTGATCACGGCCAACGCCAGCGCCCTGGCGGGCCTGGCCGACTCGGTCCTCTTGGGAACGGACAAATGGACGGGCGCGCGACCCCGCTCGCGCCTCCACGGACTTGGCGCCCCAAGGTGTTGGGTCCTACGATTCTTCGTACCGAATCTCCAGTATTCACCCACCTCGCCACCGGCTATCTTCGTCACATTGCGGCACCGTGCAAGATAGGGCGGGAAGGGCCGTATCCGACCCAAACCTGACGCTTACCATGCTGTGCCGTCTGGCAGCTCAGCGACGGAAACCGGTCATCGCGGACGAAAGAGCTGTCGAGACGGATAAAACGCTCGCGATTTCGTGGTCTGGCCTTGGTTTCCTATGCCATCCCCAAGAGGGCCGGCACTCGCCATGTCCAAGAGCGGGGTCTTATTGACCGGGTCTCTGCCGGCCCCATTGGGCAGGCTAACGGAAGGGGTTGCGCGGCGGTCGGCTTAGATCCAGCTGCGGACGGTGTTGCCGCGCCCAGGCGACCAGGCCGTCGGTGGTTTTGAGCTCAGTCCCGGCCGCTCGGCTGTAGTGGCGCAGCAGGTGCGCCTTCGCATCGTGGTAGGCCGAGGGGGATTGAAGGACGTCGGGGGCGGAGTCAAGGGCGGATGGATCGGGACGGACCGCGATCGAGGCCAGGGCCGTGGCAAGTCCAGCCTCGGAAGCCGGGAAAGCGGTCGGATTCAGTCATCCTGATTATCTGGTCCACCAAGCGCAGGGCGCCGGTCTCCGCCTGCGCGGCGGGCAGGCGCTCGCCGAGGCTGCCCAGCGCCTGCCCGAGGGTGGCGAGTTGCTCCGGATCCGCGGTCGTGGCCATGACCTCCACCAGGCGCAGCGCGCCGGCCTCGGCCTGCGCGGCGGGCAGGCGCTCGCCGAGGCTGCCCAGCGCCTGCCCGAGGGTGGCGAGTCTGCTTCGGGTCCGCGGTCGTGTCCATGACCGCCACCAGGCGCAGCGCGCCGGCCTCGGCCTGCTGCGGCGGGCAGGCGCTCGCCGAGGCTGCCCAGCGCCGCCCCGAGGATGCCGAGTTGCCGCGGGTCCTCGGTCGTGGCCATGACCGTCACCAGGCGCAGCGCGCCGGCCTCCGCCTGCGCGGCGGGCAGGCGCTCGCCGAGGCTACCCAGCGCCCCCCGAGGGCGCTGAGTTGGTCCGGGTACTCGGTCGTTTCCATGACCTCCACCAGGCGCAGCGCGCCGGCCTCGGCCTGCGCGGCGGGCAGGCGCTCGCCGAGGCTGCCCAGCGCCTGCCGGAGGGCGCCGAGTCTGGTACGGATCCGCGGTCGTGGCCATGACCTCCACCAGGCGCAGCGCGCCGGCCTCGGCCTGCTCGGCGGGTCAGGCGCTCGCCGAGGCTACCCAGCGCCTCCCCGAGGGCGCCGATCTGGTCCGGATCCGCGGTCGTGTCCATGACCGCCACCAGGCGCAGCGCGACGGCCTCGGCCTGCTCGGCGGGCAGGCGCTCGCCGAGCCCAGCCAGCGCCTCCACCGGGGGGCAAGGCGCGCCCAGAAGAGGGGGTCAAGATCGCCAATCGATAGACGCTGCAAGGTCCAACTGCGCAGCCGTCGCTCCGGGTCCAGTCCGAACAGGGCCTGGACCACCGCATCGAGGTGTTCGATCAGGCGCATATTGAGCGGATCCGTCGGCCACCGCACGTTCGACGAAGGTCTGCTTCAGGCGCTGTTCCCCGGCGGCAAGGCCCAGAGCTGCCGGAGTACCTCGCCTTCGGGTTCGCGTTGCCGGCATCCACCACGAATCGCCGACAGGACCCGGTCAGCCTCCTGCCGCGCCTGCCAGTCCAGGGCCTGATCGCCGGCGATGACCGCAATCCCCATGGCCGCAACCAGGGGTGCCAGACGCAGGGTGCTACGCAGGCCGAAAGCGCCGGTATCCCGCCCAGCGGATCTTACCCGTCAGGCTGGGCCAGGCCAGGCTGGCCAGTTCCCAGGGGGAGAGAAGGGCCCGCCAGCGGGCGCGCCAGTTCGCCGCGGTCTCGAAGGCGGCCAGGTCGCTCCTGCAGCAGGCGCTGCCAGCGCTCGGCGCGACGCCGGGCGGCGAGCACGGCCTTTGCCAGGTAGTCGTGGTAGAGGGACCAGAGTACCGCCGCATCTCCAGGCCGTCTCCGAGTCGGGGTCGGACGACACCTTCTTGCCGAAGGACGCCGAGCATGCGGTGAGCCCGGTCCGCACGGGGCCGCGAGTCGCTTGGCGCCAGGCTGGCCTCGTTCGCGCTGCGGGCCTTGGGTTGGCTGGATTCGGCCTCGTCCACCAGGGCCAGGAGCCCGTCGAGTACCTGGGCGACGGGGATACCGGCGGCGGCCGCGGCGGACGCGGCGGCCTTCTCGACATAGGCGGCCTCCAGACCCCCGATGCCGCCGCGGCGCTCGTAGGCGCCGACGCTGAGGTACGGCAGTTCGGTCAGCCCACGGAAGACGACCCGGGCCTGGATGGGCAGGACCCAGCCCCTGGGCCGAGAGGTCTCGGATCAGCCGGCCCTTGAGGGCGGCCCAGCCGGCGTCCGGGTCGGCGATGACTGGCCGGCCGTCGCCGCCGGGCTCGGTGAGGACATCCAGCAGGGCGGTGATGTAGGCGGGTTCGACCCGGTCCAAGGCCAGGATCTCGGGCTGGGCGAAGCGGACCGCCTCCAGCCCGGCGAACAGGTCGCGGCGGGTGACGAAGAGCAGGTGGAAGGCGTCGCGTCCCAGCTCGTCGCGGATCCGCCGCCAGGTGACGTTGGCGGCGGTCAGCTCGTCGGCGGCGATCCAGCGGCCCTCCGCGGAAAAAGCGCCCAGCGGTGGGTCAACTGGTAGTCGTCGAATCTGGTCGAAGATCAGGAGCGGGATCAGCCCAGCTCGTCGCGGATGCGGCGGAACAGGCTGGGCCTGTCGGCGGGCAGGAGTCGCCTTGCGCAGGTCGTCCATGGTGTCGATGCTCAGGCGGGTGCGCCGCTCCTGGCCCAGGGCGGCCCAGGTGGCCACCGACCAGCCGGTCTCGCAGATCCTGATCCCAGTCGTCCCCATAGGCGTTGACGTAGACGGGCAGCAGGGCTTGGGCGGGCGCGCCGTCCGGCCCCGGGTCGCGCAGGGTCGGGATCAGGCCGGAGCGGATCAGGGCGCTCTTGCCGCAGCCGGACTCGCCATCAAGGAAGACCAGAGGGCGGGCGGCGACCGCCTCGCGCAGGCGGCGGACCTCGTCGGTGCGCCCGCGCAGATGCTCCGGGTTGTCCGGGTCTGATGAGCAGGCGCTCCGGCTGGAGCAGCCTGGACTTGCGCGACAGGCCGCGGCCCAGGAGCCATAGCCCGGCCAGGATCAGGGTCCCGGTGATGGCCCAGGAGACCCAGGGCGACTGGCCCATACCGAGCCAATCCAGGACGGGCTGGGCCTTGTCCTTGAGGGTGCCCAGGGCCGCCAGGAGCCCGGAGATGGCGAGGATGCCGCCGGTGGCGACCGCGGCGATTTCGGTGATGGACCTGGGCAACGGCCGTCTCCTTAGGTCTTCTGACGCGTGCGTAGTCTACCCGTCGATGCCCGGCGTGCGGCTAGGATTTCCTACCGGGCAAGTGTCGGCTTTTAACGCGACTGCGGACCCCGGCCAGCGAAGTTCCAGTGTCTGGAAGTGGCCGGTTGCTGCCGTCTCGAAGACCCAAGAGATATTTGCGCAGTCAGGGCTCAGAGGCGGCGGCAACGGCGGTCGAGGAGGGCCGCGCGTCGCGTGACACTCCAGAGGGCACCTTGGTACCCATGGGCCATCGCCTTAGACTGCATGCATCGCATTGAGATGTCGGAGGCGCCCCATGCCCATGCTCACAATTCGCGATATCGATGAAGACTTGAAGCACCGTCTGCGGGTGCGAGCGGCGCGCGCTGGGCGCTCCATTGAGGAGGCGCGCCGTATTCTGCGCGACCCCCTCGCCGATGACGATGAGCCAGACGGACTGGGGAGTCGCATCCATGCGCGGGTGATGGCCCTGACCGGCGGTGTGGACCTGGCCGTGCCGCCACGTTCTGGCCCCCGCCGGACCTGGACCTTGGGGCACCATGAACCTGTTGGACACCAACGTGCTTTCCGAGTGGCTGAAGGCCTCGCCCGACCCGCCGGTCATCGCCTGGCTGGACCGCCAGCGGCCGGCGCCCCTGTATCTTTCTGCCGTTGTCGTGGCCGAGATCGAGACCGGCATCACCCTGTTGCCAGACGGTCGCAACCGGGACCAGTTGCAACTGGCCGCGGGTGCGGTGCTCGCGGCGCCTTTGCGCCTTTGCCCGCCGATGTCGGTCGAAGATGCCCGGACCGCTGCCGTCGTCCGCGCCAAGGGCCTGCACTTGGCGACCCGCAGTGGGGCGGATTTCGACTATTTGGAGGATCTATTCCTGATCGACCCATGGCAATCGCCTTAGCCGTTGCTGCCCGTCCATGCGCCGACCGGTCCGTTAGGGTGAGCGGGAGCGAACCCGAACCCCACGACACTGTATTGGGTTTCGTTCCTGATCCTAACCACCAGGGACCTTTCCACCGGGGCCTCATCTGATCTTGATCAATGCCGGGGGGTCGGGGTAGGCCCAAAATCGGTCGCAAGGGTCCCGCCCGATCTTGGGGGGACCGCTCAACCGAGAGCCGCTGCCGCGGGACCCCATGCGCAAGTCCGATCGCTTCCTTTCCGGCGTCGCCGCCGCCTCGGCCCTGTTGCTGTTCAGTGGCCTGGACGCAGGTCTGCGCGCCCGTGCCGCGGCCCCGGCCATCGCCCAGCGTTCGGCCCTGGTGAAGACCCTCGACCTGACGGACCTGGCCCTCTTCACCGAGGCCCGCTATACGCGTCACCCGAGCCAGGCGGATCTGCACAGCGCCTTTCAGGACCACCCCCTGGCCCTGGATCACTTCCCCACCGGCACCCTGGTGCCCGCCCCCAGGCCGGGCCTGGGGGCGGCGCCACCATGAGGCAGCTTCCTGCGCCGGCAGCGCTATCTGATCGACTACAGCCTCTCCGCCCTGGCCCGGCGGCCGGGCAAGCACCTGGGGCTGCTGCTGGTTTACGCCACTGATCGTCTTCCTGCTCGCCTCGGTGATGCTCTTCACCCAGTCCCTGCGCCGGGAGGCGGCCCTGGTGCTGGCCGAGTCCCCGGAGCTGATCGTGCAGCGCCTGCTCGCCGGGCGGCATGACCTGATCCCCGCCGAGCTACCTGGAGCGAATCGGCGCGCATCCGGGGGCTCGGCGAGCGGTATGGCCGGCTCTGGGGCTACTTCTACGATCCGGCGGTGCGGGCCAATTACACCCTCATGGTGCCGCGCGCGGCCCCGAGACCGGCCGGCCGGGGGAGGTCCTGATTGGCGCCGGGATCGGCCCGCACCCGGGGCCTGGGGCCGGGAGACTACCTGAGCCTGCGCTCGGCCCGGGGCGAGCCCTTCGCCTTCCGCGATCGCGGCCCTCTTGCCGGCGGACACCGAACTGGTCAGCAGCGACCTGATGCTGCTCGAACGCGGACGGACTTCCGCGCGCTTCTTCGACTTCCCCGCGGACCGCTTCACCGACATCGTGCTGCAGGTCCGCAACCCCCGGGAGGTGCGCAAGGTGGCCGAAAAGCTCAGCCTGGCCCTGCCGGACACCCGGCCCATCCTGCGCGAGGAGATCCTGCGCACCTACGACGCCGTCTTCGGCTGGCGTCAGGGCCTGGTCTTCGTCCTGCTGGCCGGGGCCATGCTGGCCTTCGTCATCTTCGCCTGGGACCGGGCCTCGGGGCTGAGCGGCGAGGAGCGCCGCGAGATCGGCATCCTCAAGGCCATCGGCTGGGAGACCGGCGACGTGCTGCGCATGAAGTTCTGGGAGGGCGCGGCCCTGTCTCCTGACGGCCTTTCTCCTCGGCTATCTGCTCGCCTATGTCCATGTCTTTCACTTCTCCGCCGCCCTGTTCGCCCCCGTGCTCAAGGGCTGGGCCGTGCTCTATCCCGACTTCCGGCCCGATCCCCTTCGTGGATGGGCTCCAGGTCGCCACCCTGTTCTTCTTCACCGTCTTCCCCTACACCGTGGCGACCATCATCCCCATCTGGCGGGCCGCCATCACCGACCCCGACGCGGTGATGCGGATGATCCGCCTCGAACGACGTCAGCAAGGTCTTCAACCAGGGGCCGCCACAACGAGGTCTGGGCGGTGCGCGACCGGGTCAGCCTGGAGTCTGGAGCCGGGGCAGGTCACGGTCCTCAAGGGCCCCAGCGGCTCGGGCAAGACCACCCTGCTGTCGATGATCGGCTGCCTCTCCCGGCCCACGTCGCGGCCGCATCTCATCTGGACGGGCGCAACCTGCTCTCGAACCTGCCGGAACGCTTCATGACCCAGGTGCGGCGCTGCGACCTTCGGCTTCATCTTCCAGCGCTTCAACCTGATCCGGGGGCTGACGGTCCTGGAGAATGTGATGCTGCCGGCCTACCCGCTGGCCCCGGACCACGGCGACTGCGGGACCAGGCCCTGGGCTCTGCTCGCCCAGTTCGGCATGGAGGACCAAGGCGGACGACAAGGTGGAGTGGCTCTCCGGCGGCGAGGCCCAGCGCGCGGCCATCTGCCGGGCCCTGATCAACGACCCGCGCATCCTGATCGCCGACGAGCCGACGGCCAACCTGGACAGCCAGCCTGTCGCGGGAACTGCTTGGCCCTGCGTCGGCGAGCTGCAGGACCAGGGCAAGGACGATCCTCATCAGCTCCCATGACCCCCTCGTCTTCGACCACGCCCGGGTCTCGCGGGTGGTGGAACTGCGCGACGGGCGGCTCGCCGGAGACCGCCATGCTGCTGACCCCCGCCATCCTGGCCCTGAATCGGGGTCTCCCTGACGCCAGACGCCTCCTGCTCGTGCTGGCCGCCGGGTTTGCGATCCAGGTGCTGCGGCATTGGGACATCAGCAGCGGCAGCGAGCGCCAACTGCGAACTGGAGCGGCGCACCTATCTCATCGCCACCCTGGTCGCCTGGGTCTTCGGCGGCGACCTGCTGTCTCCTCCTGCTCTTTGTCTATAACGCCGAGCAGCTATGGCGACCCAGTTCGTCGGCGCCATGTGCGCCACCGGCGTCCTCAATGCCAACCCCTGGGGCTGGCCCACCCTGTTTCTCAAGATCGCCGTCTTCTTCGCCGGCGCCGCCTGGCTGATGCTCAACCGGCTGGACAACCAGGCCCCCGATTACCCCCTGATCCGCCCCAAGTACGCCCTGCTGCTCCTGGCTCGCTGCCCCTGGTGCCGCTGGAGGAGGTCGGTGCAGCGCGCTACTTCCTCGGGGCTCTGAACCCGGACCTCATCACCTCCTGCTGCGGCGTCCCTGTTCACCCCCGAGGGCGGCGGGGTGGCGGCCGAGGTCGTCGGCCCTCGACCCGGCCGGTCGCCTGCCGCCCTCGCCCTGAGCGGGCTCGCTCCTGCTGGCGACGGGCCTGGTGTATGTGGCGCCGCCGGGCGGGGCGGCGGGCTTTCGCCCTGGCTGGCGGCCCTGACCTTCTGGCATCGCCCTGGCCGCCATCGTCTCCTGGCGTGGCCCTCTATGTCTATGAACACCCCCATCACCACTGCCCCTTCTGCATGCTCAAGGGCGGCCATGAGTTCGTCGGCTATTGGCTCTACGTCCCCCTGTTCGCCGCCACCGCCCTGGCCTTGGGGTCGGGCTCATGGCGGTCTGGGGCGCATCCCCAGCCTGACGGCTATCATCGCCCGCCGAGGGCCCGCGCCTCGCCAGCCATCGCCCTCGTCTTGTTTGGTCTCTTTTATGGCGTGGCGACCTGGCTGGTCTTGAGGTCGAATCTGATCATGCTGGGATGTGGTGGTGAGACTTGGATCACCTCTGGCTCCCATTCCGCTCCAGCTTGGAGCAAGCCCGGACGCGCCAGGGTCATGTTCGCATTCCAGCCGCTGAGCGGCCAAGCCTGCATTCGCACGCGGAACCTGGGAACGCGGGCTGCGACTCGCTGCCGTTCTCCTCTTGGCTGGCGTGCTGCTTGGCGGCTGCGGCAGCGAGACGCCCCAACTCGCCAACGGGGAGCCGCCCCCGCCTTCGCCCTGCCGGACCTGGACGGAAGATCTGGAATTTCCTCCCGAGGACTTCCAGTCCCAGGTGGTCGTGGTGCGCTTCTGGGCGGACTGGTGCCCCTTCTGCGCGCGGCGAGATGCGCGACATCGAGCCCATCTACCAGGAACTGCGTGACCAGGGCCTGCGGGTGCTGGCGGTCAATGTGCGCCAGGACCGGGAGACCGCCGCCCGCTTCATCGCCCGGCTGGGCATCTCCTACGCGGTGCTCCTGGACGAGGACGGCGCCCTGGCCCGCGCCATACGGCGTCACCGGCCTGCCCACCACCTATTTCATCGACCGCTCCGGCCGGCTCCACACCCGCATCCTGGGCGAGTCCACCCGAAGCTCGCGCAGGTGGCAACTCTTGTGAACAAGAGCTGTTGTCCGAGAGCCTGCTGTGAATCCGGAGTTGACCCTGCCGATGGCCTTCGCTCACCGGCCTGTTCGGCGCCCTGCACTGCCTGGGCATGTGCAGCGGTCTCGCCGGGGGCTACTTCGTGCGCTGCGTCAGCGGGCCTCGGCGCCTCCTCAGCTCATTTACCATGCGCAGCCGCATCCTCATCTACGCGGTCCTGGGCATGGCCGGCGCCTGGGCGGGCCGCAGCCTGGCGCAAACCGGGCTACTCGGCAAGGCGCAAGGCCTCCTCATGATGGGGGCGGGTCTCCTGATCCTGGTCCTGGCTCGGCACTGAGCCGACTCCTGGCCCGCCTGCTACGGGCTGGAGCGAGACCAGCACGCCGCGCCGACGCAACCCAGCCGCCCGCAGGCCGGGAGGTCGACCTGGCGCCGCGCCGCCGCGCCCCGGAGCCTGGCTCGCGGCACTGGCCGGGACCCTCAATGGCCTGATCCCCTGCGGCCTGATCGTCTCCATCGCCCTCACGGCCGCCGCCACCGCGGACCCGGTACGCGCCGGGCTGCTCATGCTCGCCTTCGGCCTCGGCACCCTGCCCATGATGGCGGCGGTCAGCCGGCTTCGGGACCTTCGTCGGCGCGGCACGCCCGGGGCCTGGTTCGCCCGCTTCGCCGGGAGGACTGTGGCCGTCTCTCGGCCTCTGGACCCTGCTACGAGGGCTATGTCTTTTTCGATATCATGCGCGGGCTCAGCCAATGGCTAGACCGCGCGCTTTCACGCACAACCGACAGGAGTCAAATCCCATGTGTGATCATCACGATCACGACCAGAGCCGCCGCGAGCCTCTCAAGGTGGCTCGGTGCCCTGGGCCTCGCCGGCCTGGCACGGCCCGGTCCTGGCCGCGATGCCGACAACCATCGGTGCCTTCGTGCCCGGCAAGGGCTGGATTCCCGCCGGCGCGAGCTGCGCCGGCGATGGCACCCCGCTGCAGTTCATCCCCCGGACGGCCCCGGACGCCACCCCCCTGATGGATGAACTGAAGAAGTACCCCAAGTGCCCTTATTGCGGCATGGATCGCACCGAGTATCAGCACAGCCGTCACCTGGTCCAGTACGACGACGATCTGGTGGATGGCACCTGCTCCATCCACTGCCTGGCCATCAGCCTCACGCTCAATCTGGACCGCGGCCCCAAGGCCATCTATGCCGCCGACTTCGGCTGCCCCGGCGGAGATCAAGCCCCTGGTCCCGGTGGATGAGGCCACCTACCTCATCGGCAGCAAGCTCAAGGGCACCATGACCGCCAACAGCAAGGTCGCCTTCGCGGACAAGGCCGAGGCGGAGGCGGCCAAGGCCGAACAGGGCGGCGAGTTGGGCAACTTCGACGCGGCCCTGACCCAGGCCTATCTCAGCATGGCGAAGGATACGCAGATGATCCGTAAGAACCGGGCCGAGAAGCTCCGCAAGATGATGGAAAAGCAGGCGACCTGACCCGATCCGCACCCTGGAGTGCAAGGCGTCAGCCTTGCATCTGGCGCACAAGGCGATAGCCTTTGAGGCCCGCCGTTGTTTTCTTCGAGGGGTTAGATGAACACATCCAAGCGGCCGAGCGTCCTCTGCCTACTTTGGTTTCTGACCGCGGTCAGCACCGCCGTCGGTGCTGCACCGGTCGACACTCCGAGCCCCACGCCCACGGACACCTGCCCCGTGTGCGGCATGTTCGTCGCCAAATACCCGGACTGGATCGCGACCGTACTTTACCACGACGGCCATGCCCATCAATTCGACGGCGCCAAGGACCTGTTCAAGTACCTCCTGGACCTGCCCAAATGGGCACCTGGGCACCAGGCTGAGAAGATCGTGACCATCGCGGTGACCGACTATTACAGCGTGACCCGCATGGACGCACGCCAAGCCTGGTACGTCATTGGCTCGGATGTACTCGGCCCCATGGGGCATGAGCTGGTGCCCCTGGAGACACGGGAGGATGCTGAGGCGTTCCTGCATGATCACGCGGGCAGCCGCATCCTGCGCTTCGACGAGGTAACCCAGGAACTGCTCGGCGACCTGGATGCCGGACGCTTCGATCAGCACCAAGACCTGGGCCTGAGTCCCCGGCTCTGACCGTCGGCACCGAGGCCGTGCTGCCGGCGGCGTTTATTCCCGCGGCCGAGCGCTATGGTCTCATGAGCGCCATCGACCGCTGGGTGATTCAGACGGCCTTCCGCGATGATGCCGCGAGCATTTGCAATTCATTGCAGACCCGATCCCCAGCTCACGGCAGATCAGAGCGGCAAAACCACCGGTAACCGATCCAGGCGCACAGGCTGCCCAGGACGATAGGATAGGCCAGGGCGTAAAGGATGTATCCGGTCGTGCCGAAATGGTCCAGGATCACGTAGGCCGAGGCCCCGAGCAGGACCAGTTGCTGATCGAAGAGCATCATGGCGGCGGTGCGGAAGACCTGCAGCGGATTCACCAGCGCGATGGCGACTGCCGCCTCCGGCGGCAGGGCGCCCCGGATCATCACGCCCAGCAGCACCAGGTCAAGGAACAGCAGCAGGCTGAGCCAGATCACGAAGGCCGCCCCCTGGGCCACGTCCGCGCTCCGCGCCAGGGTCGAGATCAGCATCCCGATCCCCAGGAAGCACCAGGCCAGCGCCATCAGGAGTCCCGTGTAGTAGAGCAGCAGGACCCAGGGGACCTCGGCCCCGCGCAGGGCACCCCAAACCATCCCGGCGAACATGACCAGGACGACCGGCAGGAAGACCACGGCGAAGCGTCCCAGGAACTTGCCCCAGTACCAAGAGCCGAGTCCGATGGGCAGGGCCAGCAGATACTCGAAGACCCCCGCCTCCCGGTCACCGGCCACCGAGCGTACCGTGGTCACCAGCACGAACACCGGCAGGATGGCCATGGACAACTGGATATAGGTCACCAGCAAGCGCGACAGGCCGGTGAAGCCCATGATCCGTGACTCGGTGATACCGAACAGGAAGAGGAGCACCAGGAGCCCCCCGAACACGGCGGTGTAGACCAGGAACCAGCGGGCCCGGAGTGATTCCAGGATATCGGTGTAGGCAGTCAGGGCGAGATGTTTCATCACACCGATGATCCCCGGATCGCCGCCGGTGGTCTTTGATCGCGATCAAACCGGGGCGGTGCAGGGCGCGTTCCGTCTGGAAAAAGCCGTCAGCAGTCAGCGATCAGCCGTCAGCCATTTGGGCATCAGCATCTTACGAGCCGTCCTGGACCCGTCGGCGCTCGCCCTACGGGTGATGCGCCGGGTGGCTAAAACCTCTAGAAACTCAAAGCTGAATGCTGAAAGCTGATCGCTGACTGCTCTTTCTAGGTTCAGCGGTCTCCGGTGTCAGCACTGGTCTGACCGCGGCCGCGATGCAGGCCTCCCCCCTCAGCCAGCAGCCGATGACAGCCGCAGGTCGTTCGCACGGGGTCGTTCCCATCTCCGGGGAGGCATGGCGATTGCTGGGCCCGTTAGCCCCTCACCCCCGGTTCAGGCGTAGGCCGGGGCGAAGGCCCGCTCCGGGTCCGCCACCGGGCCGTTCTCGGCCCAGTAGGGAGAGAGCTTACGCAGCTGGGCAACGATCGGAGGAACGGCGCGGATCACCGCGTCTACTTCGTCCTGAGTGTTGTACCGGGAGAACGAGAAACGCACGGTGCCGTGGGCGGCGGTAAAGGGGATACCCATGGCGCGCATCACATGGGAGGGTTCCAGGGAGCCGGAGGTGCAGGCAGAGCCCGAGGAGGCAGCGATACCCTGTTTGTTCAGCAGCAGCAGGATGGCCTCCCCCTCGATGTACTCGAAGGCAATGTTGCAGGTGTTCGGCAGGCGGTTCCCGGGATCGCCGGTGACGAAACAATGGGGAACGGCCGCCAGGATCCCTTGCTCCAAGCGGTCGCGCAGCCGGCGCACCGTGGTCTTCTCGTCGTCCAGGTGGGACAGGGCCAGTTCACAGGCCTTGCCCAGGGCGACGATGGAGGCCGTGTTCTCGGTCCCGGCGCGGCGACCCCGCTCCTGATGACCACCCCGCAGCAGGGGCCGGAAGCGGGTGTTGCGGCGCAGATAGAGCACGCCGATCCCCTTGGGGGCGTGGAGCTTGTGGCCCGAGAGGGACAGCATGTCGATGCAGGTCTCGTGCAGATTGATGGGGACCTTGCCCACCGCCTGGACCGCATCCGTGTGGAACATAACCCCCGCGGAACGGGCCAGCTCCGCCATCTCCTCAACCGGGAACAGGGTGCCGGACTCGTTGTTGGCCCACATGACCGACACGATCGCTACCCGGTCGGAAAGGAAATCCATGTAGTCCCGGATGTTGAGCCGGCCCCGGCCGTCCACCTTGAGGTAGTGGACCTTGTAGCCCTCTTTCTCCAGTTGCTCACACAGGGCCAGCACCGCCGGATGCTCCACCACGGTGGTGATGATCTCCTTACGCTCGGGCTGGGCCTTCAGCGCGGAGAGGATTGCGGTGGAGTCGGACTCGGTGCCGCAGGAGGTGAAGATGATCTCGGAGTCATGCTCGGCACCCACCAGGGCCTGGACCTGCTGGCGGGCACGCTTGATGGCCTGCCCCACCCGGTTACCGAACTGGTGGAGCGACGACGGATTGCCGAACTGCTCGGTGAAATAGGGCAGCATGGCGTCCACCACCTCCGGCGAGACCATCGTGGTGGCGTTATTGTCGAGATAGATGCCTTGGGTCATGGCGGTGCCTCGGTTTGCGATTGCTGCCTAAGCGCGCTGCTGCATGGCGCTAGCCGGTAGGACGCGCACGAACTCGCCCAGGTCCTCGACGATCTTCTGTTGGATGCCGTCCAGGGTGGTGGCAGCCATCTGGCAGCCGACGCAGGCGCCTGTCATGTTGACGTAGACGTTCTTGCCGTCGATCTCGATCAATTCCACGTCGCCGCGGTCCCGCTGAAGATTGGGACGGATGGCCTCGATGGCCCCTTCGATACGCCGAATCCGCTGGAGATTGCTGAGTTTCTTACCCTTGGGCGGCGCCGGGGCGGCACCGGTGGGGTCAAACGTCAGACCCCGCTCCTTGAGCACGCGGGTGAGGATCTCCTCGACCCCCTCGTGACAGGCGGAACAGCCGCCGCCGGCCTTGGTGTAGTTGGTAACCTCTTCCACGCTGGAGAGTCCGTTGGCACGGATGGTCTCCTCGATCAGCACCGCGTCCACCGCGAAGCATTTGCACACCAGGGCGCCTTCTTCGTGGTCGTCCTTCCAGACCTCGCCCCGATAGTTAGCGACCGCGGCCTGGAGCGCCTCACGACCCATGACGGAGCAGTGCATCTTTTCCGGGGGCAGTCCGTCCAGGTAATCGGCGATGTCCTGGTTAGAGACCTTGAGGGCCTGATCCAGGGTCATACCCTTGATGATCTCGGTGAGCGCGGAACTCGACGCAATCGCCGAGCCGCAACCGAAGGTCTGAAAACCGGCCTCCAGGATGGTCTCGCTCTCCGGATCGACCTTCAGGGATAAGCGCAGCGCGTCCCCACAGGACAAAGACCCCACGTCACCCACGGCGTTGGCATCCGTCACGGCACCCGCGTTGCGGGGGCTGAAGAAGTGGTCCTGGACCTTTTCCGAGTAATCCCACATGGCGTGTCTCCGGGAAAGAAGAGGGCTGAAACGGCTAGGCGCTGAATGACTTGCCGCAGCCGCAACTGGCCGCCGCATTCGGGTTGGTGAAGGTGAATCCGTTGCCGGTCATGCTGTCCTGGAAGTCCACGGTGATCCCCGCCAGCAGGGGCACGCTGTCCGGGTCCAGGAGGATCGTCACCCCGTCGCAGTCCACGCTGACGTCATCACCCCGGGCGGACTCCTCCAGGGACAGGGCATACTGCAACCCGGAACAACCGCCACCGGTGACGGCGATGCGCAGCCCGGCGACCGGGTTTGCCGACCCCTTGATGAAGCGGCGGACCGCTTTGTGAGCGCTGGGGGTGAGGGTCAACATGGTCGGATGCTCCGTTAGGCCTTGCGTCTTGCTTCGCTGATGGGGACGCAAAAGCAATCTCCATGCCACTGGTTAGACCCCGATCACTCAATTGATTTTAAGAATATTTTCATTGCGAATTCCCCTCACTTGTCGGCTCCACCACAGTCCGGCGCAGTGTGCTGGTCGGATTACCGACAGATAGCGCACAGCACTTGCCACCGTGCTGACAGCGCCCATTGCCTGGGCTTGTCGGTGCTTTTCCGACCTGGCCACCCTGATATTTGTCAATGCAAAATGCACATATGTGCGTTTTACTGGGGCTCGACGAACGGTTCATGTCCCCGACGGAGGCACATGCCTGGCAGGCGACGACGCGCCCGCTATATCGGATTCGATCCGGGCTTTCTCTGTTTCAAACCCTGCGGAAGACAGGGCCGCGGAATGGACACGGTCACCTTGCGTGCCGACGAGTTGGAGGCCCTGCGTCTGGCTGACCTCGAGGGGCTGTACCAGGAAGCGTCCGCCCAACGCATGGGCATCTCGCGGACCACCTTGTCACGGACCCTCGCGGAGGCGCGCCGCAAGGTGGCGGATGCCCTGCTCAACGGGAAGCGGCTCGTCGTCACGATGAGCCCGGGCGCCGGTCAGTTGTCGAGCGTCCCGGTGGGGGATGCCCAAGCGCATCCGCTTGAACAGGAAATCGGAGACTAACCGGAGCGCCCGTCGTCGGCAGCCGCTCGGCTGGCCCGACCCTTACTGAAACATTACTGAAACATGGGGAAATTCAGATGAAGAAGGACCGGTTGGGTCTGGAATGACTCCTGGATATGATCGGGACATTGAGTCTTTTCATCGTCCTTGCTGTCGCGATGATCCCGGCAGGCGTGCATTTTGGATTTCGTGCGCCCCGCATCAGGGAGAGCGGTTCGCCCGCGGATTACGGTCTCGCCTTTGAAGCGGTCCGCATTCCAACAGTGCGTGGCCGTTCTCTGTTCGGCTGGCTACTCCCGGCCCCGGGCTCCGATCGCACGGTTGTTGTGGTGCATGGTTGGGGTAGCAACGCCGAGCTCATGCTGCCCCTGGCGGCCCCTCTCCAGCGTGCGGGTTTCAACGTATTGCTCTACGATGCCCGCAATCACGGAAACAGCGATGCCGATACCTTCTCATCATTGCCGCGATTCGCCGAAGACCTTGGCAAAGCGATTGCGTGGCTCAAGCGCCATCACTCCCAGCGGGCCCACCGGATTGCCGTGCTTGGGCACTCGGTCGGTGCCGGTGCCGTCTTGTTCCAGGCCTCACGGAACCCCGACATCGCGGCGGTGATCAGCATTGCGGCGTTCGCCCATCCAGCCCAAGTGACCGAGCGTTACCTTCGCCGTCTCTACTTGCCCCGCCCCATCATCAATCTTGTGATCAGATACGTGGAATGGGTCATCGGCGACCGGTTCGAGACCATCGCACCCATCAACACCGTCCGTCAGATCGTCTGTCCGATCCTGTTAGTCCATGGGCAGGATGACCGGACCGTACCAGTGGATGATGGGCGTCGCATCCTGGCGAACTGTCGCGTCTCATCACAGGCCCGTCTTCTGGAGATCGAGGGCGCGGGACATGACTCCGTGGACAAGATCGAACATCACGTCAGGGAGCTGCTGGGGTTCCTCGATGGTGTTTGCCCCAACGGCGCACTGAGCTTGCCACTCCGGACTCAAACGCGTTAATCGTCCAATCCCTCTAACAACCGGAACCCAAAATCATGGAATCAAATTACGAAACCTTCTTCACCCTCGGGAGCTTCGCCGTCGTCGGCCGCTCCCAGGCCAAGCCCTTCCCGCTGCTCAGTTATCGTCGGCTGAAGGCGATGGGCAAACAGGTCTATGCAGTAGACCCCAGCACCGACGTCATTGACGGTGATCGGGCATACCCCGACCTCGGGGGGTTGCCGAGCCCCGTCGCGGGCCTGATCGTCGAGGTACCAAAGGTGGAAACCAAAGACTGGATTGCCGCAGCCGCGAACGCAGGCATCCGCGATGTCTGGGTGCATATGGCGCACGACACTCCGGAGGCCCTCGCGCTGGCCAAGGAGAAAGGCATCAACCTGCGCACCGGTACCTGTGCCGTGATGTATCTGAACCCCGGCATGTCCTACCACAGCATTCACAAGCTCATCATGAAGATGACCGGCAAATATTGACGCCCGAGCACAGGCTGCGTTCGGGACACAAAGCCGGAACCGGACTTCTAAGGAGATTTCCGGAAACTGTTATACCAATACCAAACAAGATTTGTAGGATGGGCAGAGCGAGAGCGATGCCCATCGGGGCGCCGCCTCTGTCATCGATCGGGTCAGAGGGACCGAAGCCCCGTCTGCCCAAAGAACCGTGCGTACGGGTCC
Source organism: uncultured Gammaproteobacteria bacterium (assembly GCA_963733415.1). Taxonomy (GTDB): domain Bacteria; phylum Pseudomonadota; class Gammaproteobacteria; order Chromatiales; family Chromatiaceae; genus Thiodictyon. The sequence continues at coordinate 336,273 of CAVTDM010000012.1, forward strand.
GTACACGGCTCTTCACGTAAGGCGTATCCACCGTGCGACGTCAAACCAATGCCGTAGCTTCCGGTCAGAGCGAATTGCCTGTCCCATGACGGCGGTGAACCAGTCGTTGGGGTATGCCTTGGTCACCGCAAGGGTGTTAGACAAGGCCCAGCGACCGCGGTGGGAGTACACCGTCGTTGCCGCCTGACGGCGTGGCACGCCACGCGCGATCAGTTTTCGAGTGAGATTGCGCTGGCTCTTTTGTTGGTCGACCAAGCGGGAGCGCAAGCGTCGCCGAACATGGGCTTCGATCTTGCGCAGTGGCGCCGGGTAGTTGGTCAAGGCGAAGTAGCTCGCCCAGCCGACGTACCAGCGGTTGATCCGCTCGATACTGTCCTCCAGCCGCAAATGGGTGCCACGCGGGGTCAGCTCCTTGACCTTGTCCATCGCCCTTTGCAGGGTTTTGTGGGCGATCGCGATCGTGTCGTCCACCATGGTGAAGCCGAGAAATTTGACCCGATCGGATCGGGCCACTTGGCTCTTCTCGCGGTTGACCACCAGTTTGAGTCTCGTCTCGATGTATTCGCCAATGCTGACCATCACCCGTGCGGCCGCCTTCGGCGTCCGCACGAAGATGTTGCAGTCATCGGCGAACCGGCAAAATGCCAGGCCCCGTCGCTCCAACTCCCGGTCCAGTTCGTCGAGGACGATATTGCTGAGCAGGGGGCTCAACGGACTGCCTTGCACGGTTCCTTCTGGAGTGGGGCTCATCAGGCCATCGGCCATCACCCCGCTGCGCAGGGTCATCCCGATCAGGCGCAGGATGCGCTTGTCCGGGACCGGTGCCCCGACGCGGGCGATGAGCCGGTCGTGGTGGCTTCGGTCAAAGAACTGCGCCAAATCCAGATCCACAACGGAGGGCTTGCCTGCGGCCACGATCTCGCATGCCGCCTGTACCGCTTGGTGCTGGCTCCGCCCGGGGCGGAAGCCGTCGCTGTGGGCGGAGAATGTCGGCTCGAAGATCGGCTCTAACAGGTGCTTGAGGGTCGCTTGCACGACCCGGTCGCGCACCGTTGGCACCCCAAGCTTGCGGGTGCCGCGCCCACCGGGCTTGGGGATCTCCACCCGCCGCACCGGTGAGGGGTTGTAGGTCCAGCTCTCCAGCTCCGCCTTCAGCCGGCCCAGCTCTTCGTCCACGCGCGATTCAAACTCGGCGATGGTCACTCCGTCCACGCCGGGACTGTTAGTGGCTTTTAGAAGTCGCGGAAAAATGGCGAACTCGCTGGTGACGGTCACGGACCTTGGGTCGCGGCGGGGCGCTCGTTGATGAGCGCCGGGGCGGGACGGATCAGAACGGGTCGGCGGGATCGCCGGGGTCGAAGAGGTCGGGTTGGGAGTGATGCTCCTGGGTGACGTAGTTTTCGGCTTGGAAGTTGTGGATGCGCAGCCCGTAGCGGTTCCAGATGTGCTCGCGCAGCGCATCGAGGAATGCAACGATCGCCAAGGCCTCTTCGGTTAACCAGTAGTCGGGGATCAGCACGGTCTTCATGGGGGTGTCTCCGTTGGATTGATGGTGCGCGGGTTCACGCGCGTGGCCGCCGTGCGCGTCTGTTGACGCTGTTCAGCGCGCGCTTTGGCTTCCTTCAGGCGGTAGGATTCGCCCTGGATGCTGATAATTTCGGCATGGTGGAGCAGGCGGTCGACGAGGGAGACGACGCAGGCGGCGTTGGGAAAGACCTCGCCCCATTGGGCGTTGCGGGCGATTGGTGGTGATCAGGGTGGACTTGGCCTCATCGCGGCGCGAGACGCTCTCAAAGAGCAGCTCGGCGTGGCGGTTGGAGTACGACAGATAGCCCACCTCGTCAATGACTAACAGGCGCGGGCGGGCATAGACGGTGAGGCGGTGACGTAAGGCGTGATCGCCATCGGCGCCGGCCAGTTCGTTGAGCAGGTGCCCGGCGCTGGTGAACAGCACGGGGTGGCCGGCGAGCAGCGCCTGATGGGCAAGGTTGCGGGCGATCATGGATTTGCCCACGCCATTGGGGCCGACCAGGACGACGTTGGCGGTCTCGGCGAGGAAGCGCAGGCCCATCAGGTCGTCAATGGCCGGGCGATCGCACTGGGTCGGCCACTGCCAATCAAAGTCGGCCAGGGGTTTGAAGCGCCCCAGGTGGGCATTGCTCAGGCGCCGCTCCAGGCCACGACGGGCGCGCTCGTCCTCTTCCCAGGCGATCAGCGGCGCCACGCCAATCGGCTGCCGCGACCGCCTCCCAATGGGCGAGCAGGCCATGGAGCTTCAGCGCCTTGGCGCGGACCATCAGGGTCTCAGTGGTGGTCGTCATCACGGGCCTCCGGGCTGAGCTGGTCGTAGTCGGCCAGCGCTTGAGGGCGCACGACCTGCTCGCGCACGCGCGGATCATCGGGCAGGGTCAGCGGCACCGGCGGGGGCTGTTCGCGCTGGTCGCGGCGGCGCTCCAGGCTCAGGCGCACCGCGTTGGGATGCGGGACCCCGCGGTGCCGCGCCTCGGCGATGGCCGCCTGGATACTCACGGGCGCCATAGGCGTCGAGCAGGCGCAACAGGGCGGCGGTGAGCGAGCCCAAGTTCTCCCCGCGCGCGGCCGCCGCCACCAGCAGCTCACGGCTGTTGGGGGCGGCCTGGGCCAGGCGATCCTGACCGCGGTGGTGGCGCGCCGCGCGTTTGCGGGCGGCGAGTTCGGCAAGATGCGGTTTCGTCCTCGATCTGTGCCCCCTGGTCGTAACTGCGCGGATGGCAGGCCAGGACGGTCGCCCCATCGAGTATCCGCACCTGCTGGGGGCTGGCCACCACCGTGACCAGGCGTTGGACATGCGTATGGGGCAGCGAGTAGTCGTTCCGGTCGAAGCGCACAGAGGGGGTCTTGCCGACCTTGGCCGCGACCTGTTCGTCGGTCGGGAACGGGTTGTCGGGTAGCGCCAGGAGTCGGGGTTGCTCCTGGGCAAAGGCCTCGCGTAGTCAGGGTACGCTCCTCGGGACAGGGGCGATCCGCCGCCTGGCCGCGGCACCAGGCGTCGGCCTGGGCGTTCAGATCATCCAGGTCATGCCACGTCCGGGCGGCAAAAAAGCCTTCGCGAACATAGCGGATGGCCCGCTCCACCCGACCTTTTTCATTCCCGCGGGCGACTGCGACCGGCCGCGGCTCGAAGCGATAATGGGCGGCCAAGGCCAGCACGGTGGGATGAAACCGAATGGCGTCGCCCTGACGTTCCAGCACGGCGCTTTTCAGATTGTCGTAGAGCAGCACCCGCGGCAGCCCGCCCCAGGCCTGGAAGGCCGCCGCATGACCGCGCAGAAAGCTGGCCATGCGGGCATCCATAAAGAAGCGCAGCAGGATCTGCCGCGACCAACTCAGCACCATCACGAACGCCATCAGCGGGCGCGTGGCACGGCCGACGGTCACGGTGCCGAAATGGCCCCAATCGACTTGGGCCTGCTCCCCCGGCAGGGTCTTCAGGCGCAGGTAGGCCTCGGGCTGCGCCCGTGGCCGGTAGTGCAGCAGCAGGTGACGGAAGTGATCCGCGCCACCCGGGTAACCGCGCTCGCGCACCATGGCATAGAGCCGACTGGCGCACAGCCGCGGGTACTGTTCCAAGGTGGCCCGCACGAAGGGCAGGAACGGATCGAGCAAGTGACGCCCGATGGGGCCGCTCCAGCTTCGGCAACCCGGCCTGGGACAGTACCCGGTCGACCGTGCCATGGTGGAGGCCCAACTGCCGGGCAATGGTCCCTACCGGCCACTTCTCCACATGGAAGTAGCGCAGGATCTTCGCTTCGAGTTCCGCGGAGATGGTCACGCCCGTCTGCTCCTCGTCCGGGCCACCACCGGGGTGCTCACGGGCTCTGCGCCCGCGCGCGGGGTGGCCGTAGCATCACTGGCCCATCGCGGCGCTGGCGCAAGAACCCCAGACGGACCCATGCCGAGCAGATCCGTCCGCAGCAATGGCAGCGCAGACCCGTACGGGCAGGTGCTCCTGCAGGCTCGTCAGGGGGCGGTGCCGCCGCACGCGACTCGACGGGCAGTGAAGCACCGGGGGCCGGGGCGAGTGAACCCTGATGCGTCACTTTCCGCCGCCGGGTCCGATAACGCCGCTGGCGGTGGGCGTGGTTCATGCGGCCCGGGCGGCTGCGTTGATACCGCGCCCCGGCCGCGCGACCCGCCGCCCGCCGCGCCGCCTGGGCGCAGCCCGGGCCGCAGTAACGCTGGCCGCGGTCGCAGTGGCGACAGATCACCACCTGCCGGCCACAACGGGCGCAGTTGAACAAGCGGGCGGTCGCGCACATCGGCAGCTCCCGCCGATGCGACCTGGATCACCGCCCACCGGCGGGCGATACTTACCCACGGCACGTGCCACGCACGCTCCCGGGTGCGGCACTGGAGAAGACTGTGGCGGTCGCGACCAGTGCCGTACCTGTCTCAACGGCACTGACCCTGCAGACCATCGCGTGGTCCTTGTCATCTGCCTCATCGGCGACACCCGCCAGCACGCGTTGGCGGTGGGGCGGGGGCCTGTCCTGCGTCTGTACCAGGCGCGTGGGCCGCGTCGGCGCGGTCCCCGGCTGCGCTACGCTCCGCCGGGGACGGACCCGGCGCCGAGCCGCAACCACGGGACCCGGTAGATGCCGATCAGGGTTTGCGCTTGGCCGTCCGGAGGGAGAGTGGCCAGCGGGACCGCGCCGGGACCGGTCGCCGCCATGATGTGGCGCACGGGAGCGGCGGCGATCGACATGGGTCGAACCGGGATCCACAGGATGGCTAGCTCCCCCTGCTCGCGTGCCGCCAGGGCGGGAACGACCTCGGATGCGAAGGCGCCCGATATTGCGGGATCGAAGTAATCGTCGCTCGCCAGCATGATCATGACCCGGGTCCGCGAGACGTGCGCGTCGATCTCCCGCTGCCAGTCAGCATCGCCCGGAATCTCGGTGTCGTCCCACACTCGCCCGCACAGCCTGGGGTCGGCGTCGAGGACCCGCCGGAGCCTTTGGTGCCATTGCCGGTCCCGGTGGCGGTAGCTGATGTAGACCAAGTCTCGTGACGGCCGCGCGCCGCTCGGGGCAGCTGAGGATCCCAGCACCGTTGGGCTCGCCTGACCGGGGGGACTGGGGTTTTCCCCTTGGAGCCCTTCCAGCACGCTGATGAGGCGGTCGAGCTCCGCCCGCTGGTCATCCCCGACCCGCTCGCGCAGGGCCTCCAAAACCAGTGACAGGGTTTGCCGTTGGCCCAGGCGACCGAAGTCGAGAAGCCCCCCGACCAGAGACCCGGCCGCGTTGCGGGGGGGGTCGCGGAGGTCCAGACCGCCGGTGGCCGCGTCCGCCCGGGGGATGCCGCGAAATGCCTGGTCGACCAGTTTCCAGCGGCCGTCTTCGGTCCGAAAGTCCGGATGCGCTGCAAAGACCTCGACCAGGGACAAATAGTCTTGTCGCTCGATACCGTCCTTCATCGTCGTTCTCCCCCGATAGAAAAGTCGATACTAACCCGCGGAGACACCGAGAGCACCCGGGGCTAGGAGGGACCGGGCACACATTGTCTCGGGAGTCACGGGGACAGGATGGGTAACTCGTTGAACGGGACGACGGAGACGACGGTCAGACGACCAATGTTCATCGGCCGGTCGACCCATCATGGCGACTGGCCCTTTCCAGGCAGGAACCGGCTGACCGGCCGGGCGCGGTGCACGTCCGCATTGGGTCGCGGACCGCGCGCCAGGTAACCGGAGCCAGCCCCCCTTGGCTGCTGCGATGTGGCCCCGGGGGATTCCCGTCACTTGACCGAGCACCGAGAAGGACGCGCCACGGCTGGCGCGCGGCCGCAGGCGGCTACCCGGGGCCGCTCGCTCCAGTTGGGCTCTCAAACACGACGAGTCCGCCGCGACCCACCTCGACCTAACGGGGGCCGTGCGCCAGCAGCCGCGAAAGTTCGTCCCAGTGCTCGTCGAACAGAGTGAGTAAGGCGGCGTTCGACAGGTTGCCCAGGGTCACTCGGACCAGGCGGGAAGGGGTCCCAGCAAGTAGGTGGCTGTCGCGGAAGTCGCTGTCCTTGGTGATCAGGACCATCCCGTTTGCGTCCGCAAAGGCCGCCACGGCCGCATCCTTGGTCTCCGACCCGTCGAGGATGCGGTTCACATGGGTGGCATCCACGCCGCGGGTGCGCAGGTGGTTCAGCAGCCGGTCGGGCAGGTGGACATCGCAGAGGACCTTCTTCAGGCGACGTGCCGGACCGCCTCGCCCGAGACCAAGAGTCGCGCATCGTTCAGAGCGGCTAGGAGGTCCTCTCGCTCCAGTTCCGGGTGGTCGGCCAGGATCTCGTCCAGCCCCATGCCTGAGGCGATAAGATCGAGAACGGCCTCCACCGGCCAGCGCATGTTCCGAATGCAGGGCTTGCCGTGGCAAATCTCCGGGTCAAGGGTGATGCGGTTGAGATTGGGCATGACGGGACCTCGGGCAGACGGTTGGCTCAGGCGGCGCGCCCGCGCTGGCGGGCGGCTGGACGCCGGCAGTAGAGGACAGGGAGGGTCCGGTCCGGCGATGTGGCGCCTATGGGGGTGGGCACCTGCGCCGGTATAGCGATTCCCGGCCGATACCGGCCTTGGCCGCGACTGCCCCCAGACCGCCATGGGCTTCGGCCACGGTGCGCAGCGCCAGGAGGCCGGCGGCTCGCTCGTCGGGATCGTCGAGTGACTCCATCGCTGCTTTCAGGTACGCGACCGTCGGCTCCCGGTCGGCGCGCCATTCGGCGATCTCGCGCTCGTGGTGCGAGACCACACCTTTCAATTGCGTCATGTTTGACTCCGTTTCCACTCAGACCACAGCGCCTTGGCCTGCTTGGTGTCCGAAAACCTCGGAGCTCTTGTCTCCGCCGCACAGAAGCAGGACAACCGATGTGCCGTAGCGGCCACAGCGCACGAAGTAGCCGACAGCCACATGCACAGGCGCTCTGCTCGATCGCAGAGCCGACACCGATGTTTTTGCCACTTTCGTCGATTCCGTGCGCCGACACACCATGACCCTCAACGCGATCGATCTTATGAAGGATTCGAACCTATCAACGGAAAGCAATGGAATGATTTTTAGCTTCTTCTGCTAGCCGGCCAGCCACATCCTCAATAGCCTCGATCATCGGTCTGGACGGAACCGAGCCAACCCCCTACGCGCTTGCTCCATTATCAATATTGATCGAACGGAAAATCCTCTCCGCTATGTTGCCTGGGGCACAGATGCGCGGCGGCCTCTGGTCTATACTATCAATTGCTATAGGTCATCACTCTGAGGATTCACCATGCCCATCCCGCAAGCCGTCGTCATCGATCAATTCGGAATTGAACGCCTCTCGCCCGGTGTCGAACCGGATCCCCTACAAGTCGGCGCCAGCGCTGTGGCGTGGGGCGCCATCTTGGCGGGTGCCGCAGCGGCGGCCGCACTGTCGTTGATCTTATTGATATTGGGTACCGGTTTGGGTTTGTCCTCCGTGTCTCCATGGACGAATCAGGGGATAAGCGCGAGTACTTTCGGTGTCTCGACCATCCTGTGGGTGCTGTTCACCCAGATTGTTGCATCCGCGATTGGCGGCTATCTCGCCGGGAGGCTAAGAACGCGATGGATCGGGGTACCGGCGGACGAGGTCTATTTCCGCGACACCGCGCACGGCTTTTTGGCCTGGGCCGTCGCCTCGCTGGCGACCGCCGCGCTACTGGCTTCCGCCATTACGTCGATCGTCGGCAGTAGCATTCAAGTTGGTGCCTCGGTCGCTGAAGGCGTCGGCACGGCAGGCGCGGCGACGGTGGCCACGACCGCGATGGCGAAGTCCGACGGCGAGGGTGGTCCGATGGGCTATTTCGTCGATTCACTGTTCCGGAAGGACGTGAACGCATCGTCCCCCGCCGCCGTCCCAGACCCACGCGATGCCCTCTCGGCCGTTGCCGCGGAGCAAGCCCGGGCAGAAGTGGCCCGCATCTTCATGAACGACATCCGGACGGGAACCATCCCGGCGGAAGACCTTCGCTATGTCGGCGAGGTTGTCGCGCTGCGCACGGGCCTGACACAAGCGGTCGCCGAGCAGCGGGTCACCGATACGTTCGCGCGCATGCAGGCGACGCTGCATGAGGCGGCCACCGCGGCAAAAGAAGCCGCCGATACGGCGCGAAAAGCGACTGCCTATGCCTCATTGTGGCTCTTCGTCTCGCTGCTCGCCGGGGCATTCTTTGCCAGCTTCGTGGCCATCTACGGTGGACGGCAGCGCGACTTCTCACCGCCCGCCTAATCTTTAACCTGCGGAGATCATCATGCGCTCGATACTCCTTTTTTTCCTCGGTGTGCCCATTCCAATCATCATTCTGATCGCATTGTTCGTGAAGTAGATAAGCTCAACGCCGATCTACCTGGAAAAGGAGAATACAGTATGGACTCTGCTGGGTATAGGCGGTCCAGACGCCGACGTGCCGATCCTCGGCCGTCCATATCCGCGCCTTGAGGCTGAACTGGAACCGTGCCTCGGCCAGGTCCAGCTTTGCATTCGGGCTCTGCGTCGCATCGAACAACTCCTGGAAAGACACATTGTTCGGCCGGTCGGAATAGCGTACCACCTGAAGGTAGTTGGGGCGATACAGCGCGATGGTGTAGCGGTCGGCGCCTGGGTTAAAGCCCCAGGCGATGTCGATCATGGACATCGGGGCGGGGTCGAAGACGGCCGACGGCGTGGCCGGTTCGGCCGTCAGCCGGCGTGCCCCCGGGGCCGCGGTGGTGGAGTTGCCCATCAGGGTGTTGGCCGCCGAGGCGAGCGCCTCGGTCACCGTACTGGAGGCCGGTTGGTGCGAGTTCGGGGTCAGGAGAACAGGAACACTGCCGCACTGACTGCACAGGTCCATCGCCCATGGGGGTCGCCTTCCGTGGCGGCGGTCATCGACAGACTCTCGATCACCAGGTTCCTGTGCTCGTAGATGCTGCGGCGCTCGTTCCAGGCGACCTCCGGGTCCAGCTCGAGCCCGAGCGAGCTGGCGAGCATACTGGCGGCGAGGTCTTCGGCATGGTCCCCGCTCTGTGCAGCCGTTTGGCCGAATCCGTGGTGTTCCGAGATGTATCCATAGCCATCGGGGTCCGCGGGTCGGGCGAGTCCGACGCTGGCATGGATACGGCGGCCGGGCTCGTTGGTCTCGATCCGGGCCATCACACAGAAGGTGATGTCGCCGGGCTTGAGGGCCTCCACCCCGACCTCGCGGGGGATCAACGGTGCAGTGGGGCGGGACGATTGACGAGACATAGACCAGGTTCTGCTGCTCGATGTCGGCATCGCGCAGGGCCAGCTCGAAGGCGGTCAGGGCGTGGCGGTGAACGCCGATCCCCCTGGTCAAAAACACGCGCACAGGTGTCGGAAACACGGTCGATTCCTCTTGGCAGTCACGGCGGTATGAGGATACCGCTGGCACGATACGCAAGCCGCTGAATTATGATGTGTTCCAGGCGATCCTAGCGACCGGCGTTTTCCGAACCATGACACCCACCTTTGCCATTCCGCCCACCTTTCTTGGCAGCACCCTGGACCCCGCGGCGGCGCGCATCTGGGTGGCTGGCGTGCCTTTGGATCTTGGCACCACGAACCGCGCTGGGGCACGCGAGGGGCCACTGGCGGTGCGCCGGGCCAGCCGCATGCTGGTCGACGGCGACAACCCGGCGAACTGGCGGGACCCGCGGACGCTGGGGCTGGCGGATGTCGGCGACTTCGCGATTGCCCTCGGCGACCTCCCCGGCTCCCTGTCCCTGATCGCCGAACAGGCGGGTCAGTATGCCCACCTGGCCACCATCGGCGGCGACCACAGTATCACCTTGGGGCTGCTGCGGGCGCTGGCGCGGCGGTGCGGGCCGCTGGGGCTGGTGCACTTCGACGCCCATGTCGATACCTGGCCCGACAGCTTCGGTCAGCCACTCGGCCACGGCTCGGTGTTCTACCGGGCGATCGTCGAGGGCCTGGTCGATCCGCGGCGGATGATCCAGATCGGCATCCGCTCGCCCGTCGAGCGCGCCGTTTACGATTGGACCCTGACCCAGGGCGTGCGCATCCTCAGCGCCGAGGAGGTCCACGAGACCGGACCCCGGGCCGTCGCCGATCAGGTGCACGCGGTCCTGGGGTCCGGCCCGGCCTATCTCTCGTTCGACATCGATGCCATCGATCCCGGCCAGGCACCCGGCACCGGCACCCCCGAGGTCGGGGGACTGTTCACCTGGCAGGTCATGGCGATCCTCAAGCGGTTGGAGGGAATCGACTTCCGGGGCATGGACCTGGTCGAGGTCGCCCCCGCCTACGACGTGGCCGAGATCACCGCGTTGGCCGGGGCCGCGGTGATCTGGCAGTACCTCTGTCTGCAACCCTGAGCCGCTGCCGTACCGACGACCGGAACGCCTGGCGCGGGCAACGGAACCGGGGCCACCAGCAGCAGAAGCATCCCGATGACCAGTTACGGAACCACCCGCAGCGCCAGATGATGCGTCACGTCTCTGTGCTCTCGGTCCATGGCTCGGAGCGAATAACGGCTGTCGCCGATGCGCTTGAAGAGGTGACGCTCGTTGGCAGTTGTCGCCAACGCAGGCTGGAGATCAAAGAGGAGGTCGGAAGCGGAACGCATCTGAGCGCTAACGTTTGAGCTCAGAGGCTGTGAAAATACCCGATCTCGACGGGCGAATCCGCGGTTTCCCGTAGGTTGGGCCGACGCAGGAGGCCCAACGATCAGAGGTTTACATTGGCCTTGTCGTTGGGCCTCGTTCCTCGACCCAACCTACGAGGGGTTATTTCACAACCTCTCAACCCGCGGCCCGTCAGGGCCGTCGCACCTGAAGCAAATGGTTAGAGCCATACGGCAAATCAATACTGATGCCGCAATGCGGGCAGTAATTGATTCGTTGGGCTCCTGCACCTTGCCTCAAGTTCACCGCTCCGCTCATTGCTATTGGGTATGAGCATCGTGGACAGCGTGTCTGGTAAAGTAAATACAGAACCAGACAAAAACCAGAGAAGAAAAACAGACCCGCAACGTAAAGATTTGCCATTTCCGGGAGCACAAAGCCCGCAATCGCTGCGAAAACGAACGTGATGGCCTGCACGACCATCGCAATCTTGACTTTCCCCCAGAGAAACTCGCGAATCGTCATCTTATAGCTCTCAGCCGAAGGGACGCCGATTATCCGGCGCCCCGGCCCTGTCCCCGACGTGCGGTTTTCGCATCCGGCTCCCCAATTGTACTCGCATTCGCGCGGACCTTTGCATTTACCCGTTACAAGGCCCAGTTGCTATTGCTCTACAGCGAGGTTGGCTTGTGTTGATCCGACCCTGCATGTCCGGCACGAGTTTCCTGTGGGCTGCGTCCTTCGGTCGGGTCCGTCGTCATGTGGCTTGCTTTCCCAACTTCCGACTACTATGCCCGATAAGACACCTCGCTGGCACACGGCCGTTGCCGGCCTGGTTGCTCCTGTGTGTACCCTTGCCCTGCAATTATTGTTCGCGGGTTAAGCCACTCCGCAGTAGGACCAACACCCGGTACGGGCGGGCGAATCGCCCTTACCAGACGGGGACTTTCACCCCGAAAGTGTCGCCGAGCTTCGCTCGTCCGATAACGTTAAGCCTAAAGCGGCACACGCCCTTGATGGCCTTGCGAGTTAGCACAACGCCTGTGGCGCGCGCTCGCTGCTAAGGCGAAGGTTCGGCTTTTCTTCATCTATTCATTTGGCGCGGGATCTGAGCTTGCAACATGTTGGGGTTCGTTCCTCACCCCAACCTACAGCCCTGGGACGGCGAAGAGAATGCAGGCAATATTCTTTTAGAAACCCTTATGGAAGTGAGAATTCAGCTTGCTTCCGCACGCTGCAAATCTGTCCGCAGCAGTTTCGATTTCTTGAACCTCAATGATTTTCCCCGAGCTAAGTCTTTGTGCGCCACTTGGTGCCGTACATGGTTTGCCGTGAACAATTTTGTTTCGCACGTCAACCAATATCAAAAACTCATTCGCGATCTCAGCGAGCTGCTCTCGCTCTTTTGACCTTGGCATATTTCTCACCAAGTTAAAGAACTTTTTTGCAA
>CAVTDM010000013.1:0-36220 GCA_963733415.1 uncultured Gammaproteobacteria bacterium
TCAGGGCTCGCGCCAGCGCGGTCTCGTCCGGGTAAGTCCGGTGGGCCGAAATCACGTCCTCGGACTCCGGATCGCGCCCCAGGAAGAATCTGAAGCCCCAGATGACGGCGTCTCGTGACAGACTCATGTTCGCACTCAATTTGCGCCGGAGCAGTGACCTAATGCCTTGAGTCACGTGGTTTACCGGTTGACCCATGGCGTTCTTGAGGGCAGGCCCCGCAGCCCGATAGAAACCCACCCGGATGGTCGGCGGAATCGTCCAGGGATTCGCGGTCGGCGGCATTACGGCGGCTCCCTCTGTCGGGCGGGACGTTGAGATGAAGCGCCATTCTATCCCGGATGGACTGTCGTCTGGTCCACTCCGGGCATTCACTGCTGTTGAAATATTCCAGTCAGCATCGGGAACTTTGCCGGTCGCGGTTCGACCCGGCAGTGCTGCCACGCACCAAGCGCACCGGACGAAAGCGGACCGAACGAGTCAGTTAAAAAAACCGAGTCAGTCTAAAAAACGAGTCAGTCCAGGAAGTAGTTCTCGTCTGCCCGGCTTGGCGGCGGACGCCGGATCGGCGGATTCGCCAGCGGGAACCGGCATGGCGGGGCGCCTGTGGCGAAGGGCTCCCAGCCGAGGCGGGTGAATTCCGGCTTGGCCCAGGGGCCGGTCATGCGGTACTGGTAGCTGCCCAGGCGGTCGAGGGCGCCGCCGGAGACCCGGTCCACCAGATAGACCGCTGCCCCCACCACCGGGCCCCCGGCGACGGCGCTCGCCAGGGCGACGCTGGTGCCGATGCTGGGTTCGACGGTCACCGTCTGGTCGAAGGTGCGGGCGCGCAGGTCGGTGAAGCCGCTGACGCGGATGTCGCTGGCCGGACCGTCGATCTCGAAGGTCTCCAGGCGGGCCTGACCACCACCCAGGTCGATCCGGCCGGTGATGCGATCGAAGACGAACCCCTGCTCATAGAGGTCGGTAAAGTCCAGGGACAGGCGGCGGCTCAGTTCCCCCAGGTTGAGGAACCCGAGCACCCGGCCCATGCCCGGGGTCGACGTCGAGCAGGCGCCCCGGTCCCACGTCCAATTCGATCCGACCGGTCGCGCGCGCCAGGGCAAAGGCGCCGAAACCGCCCCGGCCAGGTGAGCCGCAGGCGCCCGTCCACGGGGGCCGCGCTCAGCACCGCCGAATAGTCCAGGGCGCCCAGCAGGGGGCCGGTGTCCGCGGACTTGAGATCCAGGGCGAGCCGGCCCGCGCCCGCCGCCGGGCGCGGCCAGCCAGTCGGCGTCGCCCGTCAAGCGGGTGTCGCCGGGGGCCTCCGAAGGCGAGCCTCGAGACCCGAACCTCGCCGGGTCGGAGCGCATGTCCAGGGCCAGGCGACCGAGCGCGGCCGTCGCCCCAGCGCAGGTCCGCGACCCGCAGATCGAGGGATGGCGGGCGGGCGGGGCGGGGTCCGCGGCGGCGCTTGCCGCGGGCGGCGTCCGGGTCGCGCGGCCGGCGGGTACCAGGGCCTTCAGGTCCAGGCGCTCCAGGTGCGATCCAGGGGCGAGGCGGGCCCGTCCCGGCCGGGCAGCCGGACCCGTCCGGCGAGTTCCTCGGACGTCGACGCGCAGGTCCCAGCCGCCGCCGTGGGGGCGGCCTGCACCCGGGCCTCGGTGAGGTCGGCTCCGCCCAGGTCCAGGCGGCCGATGCGCAGGTCCGTGGACACCGGACCCAGGGTGTCGCCCGGAGCGCCGGCGGCCCGCGCCGCACCCGCAAGCCGGCCCGCGACCCGCTCCCACCAGTCGGACCAGGCCGGCAGGTCCAGTTCGGCCAGGGCGCCGTCGATGATCAGGCCCGGGCGCCGACGGCGGCTCCGCCCGGCCTCGCGCCAAGGGTGACCCGGCCACGCTCCAGGCGCGGTCGCCGGCGCCGCCAGATCCAGGACCAGGTCCCAGGCCAGGGGCTCGACGGCGGCCCGTGATGGACAGGCTGCGGCCCGGGACCAGGGCGCCGGTCAGGGTCCAGGGGCGCGGGCGATCCGCGGTCTTGCCCAGGGGGCCGGGCAGGTCCAGGGCCAGGCCGCGCAGGTCCGAGCGTCAGGGTGAAGCCGAGCGGCAGGCGGCGGTCTTGAGGTCGGCGTTGCGCAGCTCGATCCCCAGGTCCCAGTCCAGGTCGCCGCTCGCCAGAGCCGCCAGGCGGGCGAGGGGAAGCGGGCGGCCAGTCAGCGCGACCGGCATCCGGCCCCGGGCGCGGATCTCGGTCGCGGCGGACGACGCAGTCCGCGGGGTTGCGGGTCCGATGGCGAGGGTGACGGGCCGGCCCCAGAGCTGGGCGCGGATGGCCTCGGCGCGCTCAGCGAGTCGACCGGTGAAACCGCAGCGTTCCCGCGAGCCCGGTGAGTGCCAGCGGGCGTGCCCTTGAGGCTGAGCCCGGCGGGCGCGGGGCCGGGCCAGCTCAGGTGCCCGTCCACGCCCATGATGCCGCCCTTGATCAGCGGCACGTCCAGGTCCAGGACCAGGTGCGACGGGACCCTGGACCGCCAGGGACCGGGCCAGGGGTCCCAGGTGGGCCGCCAGGGGCGTGTCGGTGAGGACCCTGAGGCCGTCGGCGAAGGGCCCGTCCCCCTCGCCGTGGATCAGCATCCGCTGCAGATGCCAGAGGTCCGGAATGGCAGTCCGGCCCTGGGTCAGGGCGGTGTCGTAGATCCGGCCAGTGTCCGTCCAGATTTCCAGCCCCTGGTTGAGGAACCGCAATCCCCCCGCGGCCCCCCGGATGGGCGGCCAATCCCGCTGGTAGTCGAGCACCAGGTCCTGGTAGTCCAGGAGCAGCTCGAAACGTCCCTCCTGCTCACGGAAGGGGTAGCGCATCAAGGGGCCGCGCAGCACCAGGTCCGCCTGGGGCACGGTTCCGGCCACCAGGGCGCGGGTGAGCCAGGCGTTGAGTTCCGGCTTGATGATCCCGACCGGGAGATAGCGGCGAACCTGGCTACCGTCGCCATCGTGGAGGCTCGCCCGCAGGTCCAGGAAGGGGCCGGTCCCTGGAGGCCGCGGCCGGTCCGGGCAGGTCCAGGGTGAAGCGCACCCGCCCGGCGAGGTCCGCGTTTTCCAGCTCCAGGTTACGGCCCTCGAGGCGCCAGCCGCCGGCGGGGCGGCGTCCCCAGGTCAGAATGCCGGTCAGGTGGTCCAGGTGCAGGGGCTGGCCGAACAGAGGGCGCGGGTCCAGGTCCAGTCCGGTGGACCCGAGTGGCACCTCGCCATCGTCCTGGTCCGCCCGCAAGCGGGCGTCCAGACCCGCGAAGCCCGGTACCCGCTGGTACCGATCCACGCCCAGCCCGCGGACCAGCGCGGCGGCCTCCCAGGTCGGCGGCCCCTGGGGGGAAACCCTGACCCGTGCCGCCAGGCCCTCGATCCGGGCCCGCGGGTTCAGGGCGGCGATCAGGTCCGGGTCCAGGTTTGGGGGTACTGGCAAGGGCCAGGCGCGGTATCAGACCGGTGAAGGTCTTAAGGTCGAACCCCGCCGCCACCAGGTCCAGGCTCAGGGGGCGGCCCTCTGCGTCCAGGCGCAGGTCCAGATCCAGGTCAGGCAGGACTCCTCCACCCACCGCCAGGCCCAGGTCGGCCACCTGCACCCGCCAGCCGCCGTCCTGCGGGTGTCACACGGACCAGGCCGATCAGGCGCTCCAGGGCGTGACCGGCGCTGGCTCGGTGCGAGTCTGGGCTGGGACTGGTCCCGGACCCGGGGTCGTCGCCACTGGCCGGTCGGGTAACCTCAGGGCCACACCGCGCAGCTCGATCCGATTGCGGCTCTCCACCAGGGCGCCATCACGCAGTTGGTTCCAGGTCTCCAGACGCGCCGTGTCGGTATGCAGCCGCCCCGGTTCGAGGAGAGTCCAGGGCACGAGGGTGGCCAGATCCCCCCCGTTCAGGCTAAGGTACAGGTCGCCGCTCCAGCGGGTCAGGTCCGCGGCGTTGCCCCGCAGGTCCGCGAGGACCCGCAGTTGGGCAGCGGTCGGACGCTCGGCGGTCAGCGCCGCATCGCCGACCGGTCGGGCGGACAGTTCCAGTTGATGGACCTGCCCGTCGTTGCGCAGGCGCAGGCGCACGGCGGTGAGGCGGATCACCGCCCCCTCCAGGGCATCGTCGATGTAGGTGACTTCCCCGTCGGTGAGATAGAGCCGCCCCTGGCGCAGAAACAACTCGCAGGGCGTGCGGGTCGTCGATCCCCAGGGCGGTGAGCCCGACCAGGGCCACCCGACCGTCCAGGGTTCGGTGCAGCACCAGCCGCGCCCCCACCAGGGTCAGGGAGCGCAGTTGGGGCCTGCCGGTGCGCAGGGAGGCCAGCGGGTCCAGGTCCAGTTCCAGGGCACGCAGGCGCAGGAGGTCGCTCCCGGTTGTCGGGCAGGCGATCGCCACGTCCCCCAGCACCAGCCGCGGGGACCAGCCGACCAGACGCAGAGTCAGGTTGGCCACCTGCAGCGGGTACCCAAGCCGCTCTGACAGGGTCTCGGTCACCGCGTCCCGATAGCGGTCCGCCACCGGCAGGGCCAGGCGCAGGGCCGTCATCAGACCGGCGAGCAGGATCAGGCCGATGAGGCCCAAGCGCAGCAACCAGGCGAGCAGACGGTGGGTGGGATGCGTCATCCGGACACAAGTGGTCAGCGATCAGTTCTCGAGTATTCAGTTCTGGCGGATAGCTGATAGCTGATAGCTGACAGCTTTCAAATCAGCACAATATCGTACTGCTCCTGGGTGTAGAGGGACTCGGCCTGGAGGCGGATGGGTCGTTCGATGAACTCCTCCAGCTCGGCCAGGTTGGCGGACTCCTCGTCCAGCAGCCGGTCCACCACCTCCTGGGAGGCCAGGACCAGCAGGGTCTCGACCTCGAACTGGCGGGATTCGCGCAGGATCTCCCGGAAGATCTCATAACAGGTGGTCTGGGCGGTCTTGATGGAGCCCCGCCCGCCGCAGCAGGGGCAGGGCTCGCAGAGCACATGCTCCAGGGATTCACGGGTGCGCTTGCGGGTCATCTCCACCAGGCCCAGGGTCGAGACCTCGGTGATGTGGGTCTTGGCGTGGTCCCGGGCCAGGGCCTTCTCCAGGGCGCGCATGACCTGACGCTTGTGCTCGTCGTCGGTCATGTCGATGAAGTCGATGATGATGATGCCGCCCAGGTTGCGCAGGCGCAGTTGGCGGCAGATGGCCTGGGCGGCCTCCAGGTTGGTCTTGAAGATGGTCTCTTCGAGATTCCGGTGCCCGACGAAGGCCCCGGTGTTCACATCGATGGTCGTCATGGCCTCGGTCTGGTCGATCACCAGGTGACCGCCGGACTTGAGGCTGACCTTGCGATGCAGGGCCTTCTTGATCTCCTCCTCGACCCCGTAGAGGTCGAACAGGGGCCGCTCACCCTGGTAGTGTTCGATGCGATCCTTGATGTCCGGGATGTACTTGGCGGCAAAGGGGATGGCCTTCTCCACCATGGCGCGGGAGTCGATGCGCACCCGCTCCACCTCCGGGGTCACCAGGTCCCGCAGGGCGCGTAGGGCCAGGGGCAGATCGTCGTGGATCAGGCCGATGGCTGTCGCCTGGAGGCAGCGCTCCCGGACCCCGCGCCACAGTTTGGCGAGGAAGTCCATGTCCTTGAAGAGCGACTCCTCCCCCACGCCCTCCGCGGCCGTGCGCGCGATGAAGCCACCGTGCCCCGGGTGGGACTCCACGTAGCGGGTGAGAATGTCGCGCAGGCGCCGCCGCTCCTCATCATCCTCGATCTTCTGGGAGACTCCGGTGCTGGACAGCGCCGGCATACAGACCAGGTAGCGGGAAGCCACGGAGATATTGGTGGTGAGGCGCGCACCCTTGGTTCCCAAAGGGTCCTTGACCACCTGCACCACCAGTTCGTTACCCTCGTGGACCAACTCGTGGATGTGCTCGCCCCGCGGCTCGCCCTCGGCGCCGATGATGTCGGAGGCATGCAGGAAGGCGGCCCGCTCCAGGCCGATGTCGATGAAGGCGGCCTGCATCCCCGGGAGCACCCGCACCACCCGGCCCTTGTAGATGTTTCCCACCAGGCCGCAGCGCTCGGCGCGCTCGATGATGATCTCGTGCACCACCCCGCTCTCCACCACGGCGACTCGGGTCTCCGGCGGGGTGACATTGATCAGGATCTCTTCACTCACCGCTTGATCTCATGGGGGACAGTCTCATTGGGGATCGCCTCGTCAGGGGTCGTGTTGGAAGGGATCAGGGGGACACCGGCCTGCCCCAGGAGCCGGCCGGTCTCGAAGAGCGGCAGGCCCATGACCCCGGAATAGCTGCCGTTGAGGGCAGCGACAAAGAGTGCGCCAAGGCCCTGGATGCCGTAGCCCCCGGCCTTGTCCCGGGGCTCGCCCGTCTGCCAGTAGCGCACACACTCCTCCTCGGTCAGGGAGCGGAAGGTCACCCGGCTTTCGCTCAGATCGCTCCGCTCCCCGTCCGCCCCGATCAGGGCGATCGCCGGTAAGGACCCGGTGGCAGCGCCCGGACAAGAGCCGCATCATCCACAGAAACTCGGCCAGATCCCCGGGCTTTCCCAGGATCTGCTCGCCCAGGACGACGGCCGTATCTGCCCCGAGGACCGGGCGGTGGTCCGCCACCGGGAGAGTGGCCCGTGCCCGCCGCGCCTTCTCCAGGGCCAGGCGCAGCACATAGTCCTCCGGGTGCTCGCCCGGGTGCCGGGCCTCGTCAGTCTGTGCCTCCACCAGGGTGAAGCGCACGCCGATCTGCGCCAGCAGTTCGCGCCGTCGCGGTGAGCTGGAGGCCAGATAGATCGCAGAGGCGGCGTGCATTAGGGTGAGATCATTTGAGGAGGACAGCCTGCGGAGTCTACCGTCACCCGGGGTTTGGCGCGGCCCTGGTTGAAGGCGGTCAGTCGCCGTCCAGGCCTCAGCCGCGGTGGTAGGGATGCCCCTTGAGCAAGGTCCAGGCCCGGTAGACCTGCTCCGCCAGGATCACCCGCACCAGGGGATGGGGAAAGGTCAGCCGCGACAGGGACCAATGCTGGTCCGCCCGCGCCAGGCAGGTCTGCGCCAGTCCGTCCGGGCCGCCCACCAGCAGGACCTGATCCCGCCCGCCGCCGAGCCAGTCCTTCAGGTGCCCGGCCAATTCCTCGGTGCTCCAGCCCGCACCACGGCCATCCAGAGCGATGACGCCGGCGCCCTTGGGGATCGCTTTGAGCAGGCGTTCGGCCTCGTCCTCCCGGGCCAACTTGGTGCGCTGTCCTTGTGCCCGCCCTGGCTGCGGCGCATCGGTTCCACTTCGATCAGGTGCAGGGCACACTCGGGCGGGAGCCGTCGGGCATATTCCTGGTAACCCGCCGCCACCCAGGTGGGCATCCGACGCCCGACGCTGATCAGATGGATGCGCATCCGCGCGACCCTACCGGCCGGCCTCGAGGCTCAGTCCAGGCTCGGGCCCAGGATCAGGTCCATCGGTTCGAAGCCGCGCTCGTCCAGGGCATCCATCACATCATCCACCGGGACGGGTCCGCTGCTGCCGCCGGACTCCAGCCCCGCGATCAGCCCGGTGACTAACCGATAGGCCTCCGCCGGAGCCAAATCCTGGGGCATTCGCACCAGGCGGCACCGGGACGGGTCCGCGCTCGGCAACAGCATCAATTGGTCGGCCATGTCGTCAGCTTCTCCAGCCAGGCAGGGCACCGCGGTGCCCGGTTTGCCGTCTCGGTTCGGGATCATAGCCGGGTAAGGACCGATCCGGCTAATCTGGGCGCTCTCAATTTTGGAGAACCCTGTGCTCTGATCGCGCATCCAGATCAGTCCCGATGGCCCAGAATTGATCAGACCGGACCGCCAGGCCGGGTTTCACATGCTCCAGGCCACGGCTGGGGCGGATATGCCATGACGCCAGGCCACGCCTCTGCGACCAACGGCAGTTCTCCGCACGAATTCCCGCCTCGCAATCGACCCTGATTCCCGCTTCACGCATCTTCCCGCTTCACTCATCTGCTGCCTCTTCCGCGACCGGCACGTCCAGCCCGTTGTCCCGGCGGAAGCGCACCGCCTCCCGGATCAGGGCCAGGCGGGAGCGTTCCTTGCCCCAAATCGCCTCCAGAGTCCGGTCCGGGGTGGGGTCCGCGGTCCAGACCCGCCACAGCAGTGCCGTGTTCTCCCAGTAGGCAGCCGCGACGCTGTGCCCGTCCGGGCTAAACCGGGCATAAGCCGCCCCGCCCAGGTTGCCGTCCATCACCAGATAGGCGCCCCGGGCTTGGGGGTTGGCCCCCGCCGCGCTCAGCGGCTCTGGCCGCTGCCATAGGCGCAGGGTGCCGTCCCGGGACGCGGTGAGAATCCAACGCCCATCCGGGCTGAATTCGGCGGAGTAGACGCGGTCTTTATGACCTTTTAGGTCTGCGAGCAGGGTGCCGCGGAGGTCCCAGACCTGAGCGCGGGCGTCCTGGGAGGCGGTCACCAGGGCCGCCCCATCCGGGGAGTAGCTGACGCTGTAGAGGGTCCCAGTGCCCCCGTCCAGGTAGCGCGGATCATCACAACCGACGGCGGTCAGGGTCACCAGGGCGAGCCGTCCGTCCTCGCTGACGCTGGCGAGGGAGCCGCCATCCGGGGCGAAGGCCAAATCGGTGATGGGGGCGGTGTGGACGTCCAGCCGGCACTGAAGGCCCCAGGTCCCTTCCGGCGCCCGCCGCGCCACGCGCAGGGTGCCCGTGTCGCTGCCGGTCGCCGCCAGTTGGCTGCCCGCGGGTCCGGGACCAGCGGCGACGGCCGCGGCCTGGACCTTGTTAGGGTCGTGCTCCAGGGCCGCGGGAAGCGGCAGCTCCAGGCAGGCGGCCGGGTCCCACAGGCGCACGGGGCGCGCCCGGTCATTGGACGCGGTGAGGAGCCAGCGACCGTCCGGGGCGAACAGGGTCTGATAGAACTCGATCCGCGGGGCGGGCTTGGTCCCATCAGCGGACTCTGAAGCCGACTCGCGCGCGCCTTGGACATCGGACGGGGCCGCCGACTGGGACCCGCCCTCCGGCACCAGGGCGCAGCCGCCACCGGTGATCATGTCCCAAACCCGGGCACTGCCGTCGAAGGCCGCGCTGGCGAGCCGGCGCCCGTCGGGAGAGAAGGCGACCCGTCGGACCCGGCCCTGATGCCCCACCAGGCGCCAGATCGCCACCGGGGCGGCCCGGGGGGCGCTGGCATCGTAGCGCCAAACCTGGACCACGCCGTCGAAGGCGGCGGTGGCAATCAGCACGGCATTGGGATCGGCGTCCAACTCCTGGGGCGGCCGGGCGAGGGCCAGGTGCCAGACGTGGTCCTCGTGGGCGAGCGGGAAGGCGAGGGTGGTGGTGGGGGCCACCGACCAGATCCGCGCCGAGCCGTCCTGTTCCGAGTAGGTCAGGACTCGGCGCCCGTCCCGGCTGAAGCGGGCCTCGGAGACGGCCTGGTCGTGGCTGAATACCCCGGCCTGACGGCCACTTTGGAGCCCCCAAAGACGGACGGTCTTGTCCAGTGAGGCGGTCAGCACCAGGGGCTCGTCCGCCCGCGGATCGACCGCCCGGGAGACCCGCACGCGCTCCACGCTCAGCCGGTGTTGCCCCAGGACCTCCGCCGTGCCGGTCGTCAGGTCCCAACGCACCAGTTGGCCCTCGTCATCGCCGGCCAGCAGGTAGCGGTCGTCGCTCGCGAAGGTCAGGTCGCGCACGGCGGTCTTGTGGATGCGGATGCGCCGGCCGTCGCGCATCATCTCACCCAAGACCTGCTGTTCCCGGCCAGTCCGGTCATAAAGCCGAACCCGTTCGTCCGCCGCGGCCACCGCCACCCGTTCACCCTGACGGTCGAAGATGGCGCGGTTGATCGGCCGGTCCAGGGGGCCGGTCCGCGGGAGCGTCAGCAGCTCGGTGCCAGTGACGGTGTCGACCACCCGCGCGGTACCGTCCCGGGAGGCGGTGAGCAGCCGAAGGCCGTCCGGGGCAAAACCGATGCTGCGAATCTCGCGCTGGTGCAGGGCCCGGTCCCAGAGGGGTGCGCCGGGTCGCGCCAGGTCCAGAACACAGACACCGAAGCGCCCGCCGGGGACGGGGTGGGATAGGGCGAGGTATCGACGGTCGCGATCCAGGGTGCTGATACCCTCGGGTCCCAGCCCGCAGGTCCAACCGGGCGCGGTCCCCGCAGCAATCACCGCCGGCGCCTGATCAGGTGTTGGCGAGCCGCCACACCCCAGTCTCGCCCATGCCCAGCACCAAAGGCTGGCTGCCGCCGATGGCGAAGCGCACCGCGTGGATGGGCAGCCCGGGGGCTGACAGCTGCCGCTCGAAGACGAAGCGGTCATCCTCCAGATTCCACAGACCGGCGCCCTCCTGGACCGACAGGGTGACCAGTTGCCGGCCGTTGTTGCTGAAGCTGGGCGAGAGCGGCCGGCCCGGCGCGGGCCCGCCGACCTTGATCATGGCGAGCAGCCGGTTGGCGCTGAAGGCCCGGCTCAGGGTATCGGTGGCGGCCTGGGGCAGGTCGCGGGCCGCGTTCAGGGCCAGCCGCACCGCCTCCGGGGTATTGCCCTCGGTGATGGCCAGGTCGGCCGCATTGAGCTCACTGCGGTGCAGGTTCAAGGTCGCCGCGCGGGACGCCTGCCAGGCCCAGTAAGCGGCGCCGCTGGCGGCCACCAGGAGTAGTGCCAGAACCAGCCCGGTCACCCGCACCCAACGATTGCGCCGCCGCTGATCGCGCAGATTGGCCAGCGAGCGCGCCAGGTAGTCTCGTTCCAGGGGCTCCAACTCGGAGTCGTAGGCGGCGGCAAAGCGGCGGGCGGCGGCATAGCCGACCTCCCCCAGCAGGTACTCCCGATTGCAATCGGTGCGCTTCCACAATCGCGCCTGGCGGGTGATCTGGAAGCGCAGTTGCAGGTCATCGCGATTGGCCGGGTCTGCAAGCCAGACCCGCACCGGCTCCCAGGTGTCGATCAGGACCTGGTGGATCAGGGTCGCCGTGGGACGAAAGTCCTGCCAGCGGGCGCGGGCCGGCGGGGCGTCCGCCGCGGCTTCGGTGATCTCTGCTGCTGGCACCGCCGCACTCGCCGCCAGGGCCCGGTTCGGACGTCCCGGGAGCAGCCGCGCCCGCCACTCCTCCCGGGTCTCCCGGGCCAGGCGGGCGAAGGCGTTGACCAGGCCGTCATCGGCCTGGGCACAGGGGCGGTGCTCGGCGGGGTCCGCGACCCCGGCCGCCACGACCAGACGCGCCTCAATCAGCGCCTGCACCAGGCGGGCGCCGGCCAGGTCCCGCTCCAGGGCACGCAGGTCACCGGCCCGCGGGAACGGGTGGGACGCCGGACCGCCCTCCAGGGCGATCAGGGCCCGGCACAGCGTGGGCAAGGCGGCGCGGGCGCCCGCGTCCAGCCCCTCCCAGAGTGCGTCGGCCCGCCCCAGGGTGGTCCCGGCGAGTCCCCCCAGGGCATGGTAGTCGCTGATGCGCAGCGTCAGTCGGGCCTCGACCGTGTGCGCGTTCCCGACTTCGGACCTGCCCCGCGCGACCCGGGCGCGCTCGTAGAGGCCGTTCAGCACCGGCGACAGGAGCGTCGGCCACTGGGCCAGATCGCCCGCCTCGGCCTCCAGTAGGTCCACCAGTCCGCGACCGGTGCCTCCGACCCCGCCTTCGTATTCGATCCCGGCGATCCGCGCGGGGATCTCGATCACCTGGCGGATGCGGGCGGCGAGTGGCGGCTCCAGACGGAACCAACTCTGGTCATCCAGCAGGTCCGCCAGGGCCGGGAGGCGCGGCACCAGGCGCAGATAATCGCTGCGCAGGGTGGCGATGACCCAGACCCCGTCCTGGGCGGCCAGGGTCGCCAGGGCGGCGGCGAAGGTCTGGGTCCGGGGCGCGGCCAGGGCCGCCGGGCTGAAGAGCCCGTCCAGGGGATCCAGGATCAGGACCAGTTGCTGGCGCCCGTCCAGCCCCCCGGCCCGCTGGCTGGCGTTATCGACCACCCGCGTCAGGGCCGCCTGCACCTGCCCGGCCGCCACCGCGGGTTCGGTCTCCAACAATCGCGTCAGCCCCGCCTGGTCCAGGCCGAACCCGGCCAGGGCCGGTCCCAGCAGGGTCGGAGCCAGTAGCGTCTCGGCCAGGGCGGCGAGCGGATCATCCCGGTGACAGGCCAGCAGGGCCCAGCGACAGCCGGAGATGCCGGCGAACAGAAAGGGCCGCACCAGCCGGGGCAGGAGACCGGCACGCATCAGGGAGCTCTTGCCGACGCCGGAGGGCCCCGGTGATCAGCAGCAGACCGCGCCCGCCCCCGCGCTGGGCGTCCAGGCGGGCGACCAGCTCCCGGGTCTCGGTCTCGCGGCCGACGAAGACCGGCTCGTCGGCCAGCTCAAAGGGGGCACGGGCGCGAAAGGGGCTGTCCCGCCACTCGCCCGCCCCCGGGCGCCGACCGCGCTCGACGCTGATGCGGCGGTTGAGAAGCTTGCGTAACTGCACCTCCACCAGTTCGCGCAAGGCCCGGTCGCTGTCGAACTGGCGGAAGGCCCGGCGGAAGCTGCCGTCCGGGTTGAAAAAGTGGGTGCGGAAGAAGGCCTCCAGGCGCTCCCGGTCCGCCACCGCCTCCCGGGTCGCCTCCGCGTTGGTGATGTCGATCAGACGCGGGGTCGTCTTCTTATAGACCAGGACCTCGGGCTGGCCGGCCCGGGCCGAGGCCTCCACCGCGTCCACGAACTCCCACTCGGTCCCGGTCATGCCGCCGTAGGGGTCGTCCGCCAGGGGCGTGCCCAGGCGGGTCCAGAGCATCACCAGCACGATCTCGCAGTCGGAGGGCCGCAGCAGCCCGGCCTGGAAGCTCTGGGCGGCGGTCAGGGCCTCCTCCTCCCACAGCACCGCCTGGAGCTGGAAGTAGGGCAGGTACTCCTGGCCCAGGGCGTCAACGATGTCCTTGATCAGGGCACGCTCGTGGTCCAGGTCCGACGGGGAGGAGACGAAGATGCGAACCTGGGACTCGGCCATCAGGGGCACTCGGTGGGGATTGGAGGGAAGACCGCTGGTCGGCGTCCCCACTATAGCGGGGGCCACGCGTGGCCGGGAGTGGGCCCTTGCAGTCTTCCGCTGCGGTCCCAGGTCAAACCGGTTACGCGGGTTCGACATGGCGACCCACAACCGGGGTAGAATCGAGCCAAGCACGACGACGTCCGGTCCCATTTGCGCGACACCGGTTCGCCATTGACGCATGAGGAACGCACCATGTTCCACCACGAGAGCGCAGACACCGAGCGCTTCGAGCAGGTCATCCTGCTCGCGGTGCGGCAGATCATCCAGGGCCAGAGCCCGGAGCGCTACCTGGCCTGGGCGGAGCTGGAGATACCGGAGGTACTGGGGCTCCACGACTATGGGCTCGACGCGGTGGAGGTCCGGCGTCTGGCTCTCCTCCTGGCCACTTCCATTTGGAACGCCACCCCCAAACCAGAAAAGGGCTACCGCATTGAGCCGCTACCCCCGCCGGCTCCCGAGGGGCCCTGTCCGTGCGGCTCCGGCCAGCGCTACCGCGACTGTTGCGGCGCGGTCGACGATCTACCGGAACTCTCCAGCGACCTGATCTGGGAACTGCTGCTCGACGAGCTCCCCGAGCGCGCCCTCCAGGACGCCCTGGCCGCTGAGGCCATCCCCAGCCCCCTGCTCGCCCGGGTGGCCGATCGCTGGCTGGAACAAGACCGGCCAGGTCGCGCCGTGGTCCTGCTGGAACCGGTCTTTGCCGGCCCCCTGGCGGATCTGGGCAGCGACTACGAACCCGCCTTCGATGTGCTCTGTGACGCCTATGACCGGCTCGATCATTGGCGGAAAAAACTCGCCTTCCTGGAGCGCCTGGGCGCGGAGGGCAGCCGTGCCCTCCAGGCCGCCGCCTGGCAGCGGCGCAGCACCATGTACATCGATGACGGGGACTTCGCGCAGGCCCAGGCCGCCTTCGCCGCCGCCCTGCGCAGCGACCCCGACAACCCCAGCAACGCCCTCCTGGAGATCACCCTGCTCGCCGCCCAGCACCAGGATGACCTGGCCCGGGCGCGCGCGCGCTTCTGGCTGCACCGTCTGCGCAAGGCCGGGTTCCGGGACGAGGGCTTCATGGACTTTCTCGCCCAGGCGGTCATCGACCCCCAGGCGGCCCTGGTGGACAGCCAGTCCGACGCCCTGGACCCGATCCTGATCGATCTGCAAGACTGGATCGAGGTCGCCGCCGCCCGCCCCTTGCCGGACTATCGGGCGGTCCCGGTACGGCTGGCCCCGGAACGGCTCCCCGCGGGCCAATTACCCCTGTTTACGGACGGGGAGGGGCGTCGCCAACGGCGGCCGCCGCTGGTTCAGGGCATCCCTGCCGAGTTGCGCCCGCCCCCAACCGTGCGCCGCATCGAGGCCCTCTGGCAGACCCTCTTCACCGCTGGCAAACCCGAGTCCACCCAGTTGACCCTGGGTGCCGAGGGGCAGGCCTGGCAGTCTGCGGATTGGAGCGATTACCTGCTCGGCCATCCGGAGGCGGCCGACAGCCTGGAGGTCCTGGACGATCTGGCCACCGCCCTCTACGAACACCCGGAGAGCGCCCTGCCCTGGATCTCCCATGCCCTACTGCGGCCCCTGGTGGATCGGGCCTGGGCCATCGTGACCCGTGCCCTGCCCGCCGGAGGCCGCCTATCAGCTCCCCTGGACCAGAGGGCACAATCGCCCGGCGCTGCGGCTGTTGTTCCGGCGCTACCTGTGTCAGCTTGAGGAGGGTCAGCCCCAGGCCGCGGCCGTCACCCTGGAGACCCTGCTGCGGCTCAATCCCCAGGACCACCACGGGGTCCGGGCCGAACTCATGAACCACTACCTGCGTCGCGGCGAGGACGCCCAGGCCCTGGCCCTGGTGCGCCGCTTCCCGGACGACCTGCTCGCGGACCTGGCCTACGGTGAGGTGCTGGCCCTCTATCGACTGGGGGAACAGGAGCGGGCCCGGGCGGCCCTGGGTGCGGCGGTCGACCGGCTGCCGCGCATCCCCCGCTACCTGACCCGTAAGCGGATCAAACGGCCGCGCCTCAGCCCCCTGGGCGTTACCCCTGGCGGCGAAGACCAGGCCTGGCTCTACCGGGAGGCCATGCGCGACGTCTGGGAGGCCGAGCCAGGCATTTTGCGCTGGCTCAAGCGGGTCACCGCCTGAGTCCTTGGGAAACGACCTGGCGTTGATGGCTCCCGTGCGCCATCGCGCCGGTCGCTTCAGGCGCGCATGGCGCCGTCGCCCGACGTAGCGCCGCCGCAGGCCGGGCTTCGGCAAGGCTAACCCGAACCTGATTCGGCTCAGACCCGATCGACCAACCGGCCCGGCACCTCAAGATCATGGGAGCGCACGATGGAACCTCTCTACCGCATCGTCTTTACCGGTGAACTGCTCCCCGGGATGGCCCCCCAGCAGGTCATCGAAGCCTTCACCGCGCGCTTCAAGGTACAGGAGACGAAGGCCCGGGAGATCATCCTGGGCGGCGGCGGAACTGTACTCAAGCACGATCTGGACCTGGCCCATAGCCAGAAATACCTCGATGCCCTCCAACAGGCCGGACTCCGGGTCGTTCGAGAAGCCCAGGACGCCCTGACCGACACGGATCCGGGCACGGGCCTCAGCCCAGGCATTCAGATGGCCAAGGGCAATACTGCTGCCCCGCCCGCCACCTTCGCCAGGCCCCCGGGCGCAGTTCCGGCGGGCCAGGATGCCGGTGATCTGGACCCACCGCGCGGGGTATCGGCCGGCCGCGGCTGGGGCTGGGTCGCCGAGGGCTGGGCTCTCTTCAAAGACCGCCCCTGGGCCTGGATCGGTGCGATCCTGATCTACCTGGTCATCTCCATCGCCCTCAACCTGGTTCCCTTTATCGGCGGCTTAATCTCGACCCTGCTTGGCCCCGTCTTCACCGGTGGTCTGATGATCGGCGCCCACACTCAGTACCAGGGTGGACGCTTCGAGGTCGAGCATCTCTTCGCCGGCTTCTCCCGCAAGCCCGGTCCCCTGGCCCTCATTGCCTTGGGCTACCTGGGCTTCATCATCCTGATGGTGCTGGTTATCGGGCTGGGAATCGGCGCCGTTGCCGCCCTCACGGGTCCGGGATTCCTGGACGGGATCGACCCCAGCCACCAGGACCTCGGTGACCTGGGGCCTCTGATGCTGCTGCCCGTCTTGGTCGCCCTGCTGTTGGGCGTCCCCCTGGTCATGGCCGTCCTGTTCGCCCCGGCCCTGGTCGCGCTCAACGATGTCCCGGTCATGGGCGCATTCAAGCTGAGCTTCCTGGGCTGCTGGCGCAACCTGGTGCCTCTGTCCGTCTTCGGCCTCGCCACCCTGGCCCTGTTCCTGGCTGCCATGCTGACCTTTGGTTTGGGCCTGCTGGTCGTCATGCCCGTGTTGACTATCGCCGTTTACTTGGCCTATCGGGATATCTATCGCCCTGAAACGAGCAGTCATGATCAGCGGTCAGGGTTCAGTATTGATGTACTGCAATCGCTGACGGCTGGGAGCTGAGCGCTGGCTCCGCGTTCTTCAGGTGGTCCCTAACGCCGCCGCGCGGCGGGGCGCACGGGCCGCATGGCGGTGGTGCCGCCGGGGGCCAGGGACGTGCCCGGTCGGCGCCGTCCCTCGGGGGTCGCGCCGGTACCGGCGGGTTGGAAGGCCGGGATCAGGTGGCGTTTGCCGTTGCCGATCAGGTCCGCCCGGCCCATGGCCTTGAGGGCCTCGCGCAGGAGCGGCCAGTTCTCCGGGTCGTGATAGCGCAGGAAGGCCTTGTGCAGGCGCCGCTGCCGGGTCCCTCGCACCACGTTGACCCGCTCGCTGTCCCGGGTGACCCGCTTCAGGGGGTTGAGCCCGTGTGATACATGGCGGAGGCGGTCGCCATGGGGGTGGGCAGGAAGGCCTGGACCGCATCCGGGCGGAAGCCGTTCTTTTTCAGCCACAGGGCGAGGTTGAGCATGTCCTCGTCCGTGGTCCCCGGGTGGGCGGAGATGAAATAGGGGATCAGGTATTGCTCCTTGCCCGCCTCCTTGGAGAACTTGTCGAACAGGGCCTTGAAGCGGTCATAGGTGCCGATGCCGGGCTTCATCATCTTGGAGAGCGGCCCGGCCTCGGTGTGCTCCGGGGCGATCTTGAGATAGCCGCCCACATGGTGGCGTCACCAGTTCCCGGATGTATTCGGGCGAGCGGACCGCCAGGTCGTAGCGCAGGCCGGAGGCGATCAGCACCCGCTTGATGCCGGGGACCTTGCGGGCCGCCCGATAGAGTTGGATCAGGGGCCCGTGGTCCGTGTTCAGGTTCGGGCAGATGTCGGGATAGACGCAGGAGGGCTTGCGGCAGGCGGATTCGATCCTGGGGTCCTTGCAGGCGAGGCGCCACATGTTGGCGGTGGGGCCGCCCAGGTCCGAGATGGTCCCGGTGAAGCCCGGGGTGCGGTCGCGGATCTCCTCGATCTCGCGCAGGATGGACTCCTGGGAGCGGCTCTGGATGATGCGCCCCTCGTGTTCGGTGATGGAGCAGAAGGTGCAGCCGCCGAAGCAGCCCCGCAGGATGTTGACTGAGAAGCGGATCATCTCCCAGGCCGGCAGCCGCGCCGCACCGTACCCGGAATGGGGGCGGCGGCTGTAGGGGAGTTCGTAGACCCGGTCGAACTCTGCCGTGGTCAGCGGGATGGGCGGCGGGTTGAGCCAGACCGCCCGGTCGCCATGGCCCTGGATCAGGGCCCGGGCGTTGCCCGGGTTGGTCTCCTGGTGGAAGACCCGGGAGGCGTGGGCATAGAGCACCGGGTCCGCTCGTACCTGCTCAAAGGAGGGCAGGCGCACCACCGTCCGCCCCCGGTCCAGGTGCCGGGGGCGGCGGTGGAACTGGATGGGGGTGGCACCGGGCGCTGTCGCGGTACCTGCGACCGCCCCGGTCTTGGCCGTCTCGCACCCCATGGATTCGGACTTATAGGGGTTGGGATGGGGTGCCACGTGCCCCGCCTCATCGAGCTGGCTGGAGTCGATTTCAGTCCAGTCCGCCGGGACCTCAGGCACCATATAGCCGGTGCCGCGCACGTCGCGGATGGCAGCAATGGGTTCTCCCCGGGCCAGTCGGTGGGCGACTTCCACCACCGCCCGCTCCGCATTGCCGAAGATCAGCAGGTCCGCCTTGGCGTCCACCAGGGCCGCGCGTCGCACCTTCTCCGACCAATGGTCGTAATGGGCGATGCGCCGCAGGCTGGCCTCGATGCCGCCGATGATGACGGGCACGTCCTTGTAGGCCTCCCGCGCCCGCTGGGCATAGACGGTCACCGAGCGGTCCGGCCGCCGCCCCGGGGCCCCGTCCGGGGTGTAGGCGTCGTCCGAGCGCGCCCGTCGGTCCGAGGTGTAGCGGTTGACCATGCTGTCCATGTTCCCCGCGGTGATACCGAAGAACAGGGTCGGGCGGCCCAGCCGCTGAAAGTCCGCTGCGGAGGTCCAGTCCGGCTGGCTGAGGATGCCGACCCGAAACCCCTGGGCCTCCAGCAGTCGCCCGATGATCGCCATGCCGAAGGACGGGTGGTCCACATAGGCGTCGCCGGTGACGATGATGACATCGCAGGCGTCCCAGCCCAGCAGGTCCATCTCCTCCCGGGACATGGGTAGCTCAGCGGCGGGCCCAAGCTTGTGGGCCCAATGCCTGCGGTAGGAAAAGATGTCCGGTGCTTGGTCCATGGTGGCGGCCGCCCTGTCCACACAAAGTTCGCATTGTAGACCCATGCCCGAGCGTCCAACCCCGCGATCCGGGAGGAAGCGTCCGCCCGATCCGGGGTGATCCCTGGACCCCGCCAGAGCCTTCGCGTCGCGCGACGAGTCGCAATTTCGGCGTAGTTCCTGGGATGCAACCGCAACGCCCCTGCGGTCGATCGCGTAACTGTATGTTGTATAAGATTTCACTATTTTGGCATGACGAATGCTTTAGTCCTGGCAGGGGCAAGGATTCCAGCCCCACGGTGATCAAGCTTCGGGTCGGGACCTGCAGGCCAAAACGACTAAAGACTCGGCAACGCGGTCGATAGTACGAACGCACAGCTACATAACCCATCGTCGCAAGGATTCAGGTCTCACAGTGGAGGAGGCCGCGACGAAACGGACACGGACGTCCGATACGCGCAACGCTGGCCCCGGCGAACAGCTAGGTGAAAAAAAGCGCCGAGGACGCACGCTCCAGGCCCGCTAGCCGTCATTGCCATCCAACCATCTGGTTGCGATGGCTTTTGTTTTTTCGGCTCTTATCAAGTCTGCGTTGTGCTACAAGCACTTGCCGTCGTAGGCTTATCACTCCCGGCCTGGGACTCCGGCGTCCTGCCGAAATAGACGGCCACGAACCACTCATAACACCGTGCAAGTGCAGGAGACAGCAAATAATGGGGGGTTGCCACCCATGATGACCGAGGCCACTGAGTGGTCCCCCCTGGGGCCAACCCAGGTCCCGCGGTCCCCCGAGAAGGGCCCAGCCATCCCCCTGCTGGAGGTGGTGATCGAGGTTCCCCGGGGCAGCTTTCCTGAAGCGCGGATCCAACGGTACCCTGGACTTCATCTCACCCCTGCCGTGCCCCTACAACTACGGTTCGGTACCCGGCCTGCTGGGGCTCGATGGTGATCTGCTGGACGCGGTCGTTTTGGGTCCGCGCTTACCTCGCGGGACCCGGGTGCAAGTGGCCGCCCACGGAGCCGTGAGCTTTCTGGATCGGGGGCTCTGTGACGACAAACTCATCTGCTCACAGGAGCCGCCCAGCGCTGCCGAGCGGGCCCGGGTGACACGGTTCTTCCGGGTCTATGGCTGGGCGAAGCGGCTCCTGAATCTCCTGCGCCTGCACCCCGGTCGCACCGGCAGTCGGGGTTGGGGGCCGGCTGCCGCGGCCCTGGCCCGTGCCCGCCCCGTGTCGCCCGGCGAGCGCCGCGAGCCGGTGGTCCGGTTCTGAGGCCGAACACCAGCCTCAGCGCGCCGACGGACCCCGGGAGACCACCGGCAGACTCCCCAGGTTGACGGTGCCGAACTGGCTGCTGAAGGTGATGGAGGACCCGCCCCCCTGTTGCTGGGAGAAGCCGCCGATCTGATGATCCAGGGTGTCGTAGACCCAGCACTCCCCGCCGGTGTCCACCGCCAGGCGTCTGGCGTTGGCGAAGTAGGCGTACTTGACCTGGTTCTGGGAGCCGGTGGCATTGGGGGTACCCAACTCCGCCGGCCACCAGTGCATGGCGGGGTCCGGGACGAAGAGGCTGGACTCGCCCGGGAAGCCGCCTGCGGTCTGAGTCTGGTACCCGCTGCCGCCCTGACTCTGGGACTGGAAACTGCCGGTCTGGAGCAGGCCAGGCTGGCGGGCCAGGACCCCCGAGATCTCGTTGCACAGGGCGTCTACCCGACCCTTGAGGGCGTTGTTGAACATGTCCCCGAGCATGATCATGCCGCCCTGCATCCATTGGCCGCCGCCGCCGAACTCCGGGTGGCCGAACTGCGCCATCGAGCCGTTGCCGTTGCGCACGGCAAACAGCATGTGTGTGACGGCATCGACGCTGAAGCCGTGGCGCTGGGCGAGTCAGCGACGAGGTGCTGGCCTTCCGGGGTGAGTTGTTGCATGGTTGACTGCCCTGGCGGAGATTGTTCAGTGGTTAAAGGCTACCACGGGGCCGGGCGGAATGTTCGCTCCAGTCCAGCCCGAACGGGTGCCCAGCGATCTTGGAGTCGCTGCTCCGGATCAGGGCCGGGCGAGTGAAAAGCGCAATGCCTGGACGGATTGTTTGTGTCCATTGGTATACATTTTCCGCTGAATCCGCTTCTACATTTCGTCGCCCCGCACCACGCCCACCCCGTCCACGGCCTCGATCAAACGCTGCCGCAGCTTGGTCAACCGTCGGTTGGACCCGACCCGCTTGACCGCCATGGCAAGGGCCCGGGGCTCCGCGATCAGGACGACCAGGCGCCGACCGCGGGTGACGGCGGTGTAGAGCAGGTTACGCTCCAAGAGCGTGTAGTGCTGGATGGCCAAGGGGATCACCACCGCCGGGTACTCGGACCCCTGGGCTTTGTGGACCGTGGCGGCATAGGCGAGCGAGAGTTCATCCAGTTCCCCCAGTTCGTACTCCACCCGCCGTCCGTCGATTTCGACCTGGACCACCCCTTCCTCGTCGTCGATGGCGGCGATGCGCCCGATGTCCCCGTTGAAAACCTCCTTGTCGTAGTTGTTCACCAATTGGATCACCTTGTCCCCGGGGGCATAGGTCCAGCCGAAGCGGGTAATGCGGGGCGTTGCATTCGGGTTGAGCCGCTGCTGTAGGGCGACGTTGAGCGAGCGGGCACCCAGCCCGCCCCGGTTCATGGGGGTTAAAACCTGCACGTCCGCCACCGGGTCCAGGCCGAAGCGCTGCGGGATGCGCGCCAACACCACCCGCATCAGGCGATCCTGGATTTCCTCCGGAGACGTGCAGTTGATCAGATAGAAGTCGCTCTGCGCCTCACCCGCCTCGGTACGTTCCGGCATCCGCCCGGCGTTTATCCGATGGGCATTGACGATGATCCGGGAGGCGGCGGCCTGGCGGAAGACCTCCGTCAGCCGGCAGGTGGGCAGTACCCCGGAGCCGATCAGGTCCGCCAGTACCGACCCGGGGCCCACGGAGGGCAACTGGTCCACGTCCCCTACCAGCAGCACCGCGGCCTGGGTCGGCACCGCCCGCAGGAGTTGGTTCATCAGGGCCGTGTCCACCATGGAGCACTCGTCTACCACCACCAGGTGGGCCTTGAGCGGCGAGTATTGGTCGCGCTTGAAGCCCATGGCCTTCGGGTCGAACTCCAGGAGGCGATGGATGGTGCGGGCCTCCCGGCCGGTAGATTCTGTAAGCCGTTTGGCCGCCCGCCCAGTGGGGGCACACAGGAGCATTTCCACGCCCTTGGCCGCGCAGGATATCCAGGATGGAGCGCACCACCGTGGTCTTCCCTACCCCGGGGCCGCCGGTGATGACCGTGACCTTGCCCTTGATCGTGGCGGCCACCGCCGACCGCTGGGAGTTCGAGAGTGCCAACCCGGTGCGCCACTCCACCCAGGGGATGGCCCGATCCGGGTCGATAATGCCCCAGGCCGGCCGATTCAGCAGGAGCCGACGGACGGCCGCGGCGATACCTTGCTCGGCGCGCTGCAAGGGGGTGAGAAAAAGGGCGGGGCGCGTGTCGATGGGCTCCTCGACCAGATTCTCCTCCTGGACCTCGGCGCGGATCGCCTGCTCGATGATCGGCGCCGGGATCTCAAGGAGAGTCACCGCCTGTTCAGCAAGCACCTCCCGGAAGGCGGCGCAGTGGCCGTTGCCCGCGATCTCCTGGAGACAATGCCGCACCCCGGCCTGGGCCCGGATCAGGGAGTCCGGGGCTATGCCCAGCCGCTGGGCGATGGCATCCGCGGTCTTGAAGCCGATGCCATGGATGTCCAAGGCCAGCCGGTAGGGATTCTCGGTCACCCGGGCGATGGCCGCGTCTCCATAGGTCTTGAAGATACGCACGGCCCGGGCCGTGCCGACCCCGTGGGACTGGAGAAAGACCATGATCTCCCGGATCACCTTCTGTTCGGCCCAGGCGTTGGTCACCCGGGCCTGGCGCTTGGGGCCGATGCCGGGGAGCTTCAGCAGTTCGTCCGGGTTGTCTTCGATGATGTCGAAGACCCGCACGCCGAAGGCCTGCACCAGGGTCTGGGCGAAGTGGGGGCCGATGCCCTTGACCATGCCGGAGCCCAGGTAGCGCTCGATGCCCTCCAGGGTGGACGGCGGTACCGAGCGCAGGCTCGCCGCCTTGAACTGGAGTCCGTGCTGACGGTCATTGACCCATTCACCCAGGCATTCCAGATACTCGCCGGGGGTCACGCTGGCGGCGCTGCCGATGACCGTCACCAGGTCCCGCTGCCCCCGCACCTTGACCCGCAGCACGCAGAAGCCGCTTTGCTCACTGTGGAATGTCACCCGCTCGATGGACCCCGCGAGGTGCTCGGCGGGCGGGTGAGCCTGGTAGGTCGTGCTGTGCTCGGTCATCCAGGGCGCCGACGCTCGGCCTCAGTCCCCGGGGCCGATCGGCGATGGACTTGCACGATCAAAGCGATCCGTTCTGCCCATTTTGTTAAAACTGCGCCATCATTCAGACTCACGAGTTAGAGAATCAGGCGATAGCAATCAGAGTTCGAGATAAGGGCCCGCACCCTCCAGGCGCCGGGCCAACCCGCCCCAGCGACACCCAAGGAGTCCCCGCCCATGTCCGCACCCATCACGCGCGAAGGCAGCCTCGAAGCCCCGACCCGTCATCCCCTCGACTGGCGGAACCCCGCATTTCTACGAGGAGGCCGCCCTGTTCCACGAACTGGAACGGGTCTTCGACATCTGCCACGGCTGTCGGCGCTGCGTGAGTCTGTGCCAGTCCTTCCCGACCCTCTTCGACCTGGTGGACTCCTCCGAGTCCATGGAGGTGGATGGTGTCGCCAAGGACGGACTACTGGCAGGTGGTGGACCACTGCTACCTCTGCGACCTCTGCTACATGACCAAGTGTCCCTATGTGCCGCCCCACGAGTGGAACCTGGACTTCCCGCACCTGATGCTCCGCGCCAAGGCCGTTCAAGTTCAGGCAAGGCGACGTCAAGTTCCGGGACCGGGTCCTGACCAGCACGGACCGGGTGGGGTCGCTGGCCGGGATCCCGGTGGTCAGTGGGATTGTGAACGCCGCCAACAAGAACCAGTTGGCACGTAAGGCCCTCGAGGCGGTGCTGCAGGTCCACCAGGACGCCCGGGTCCCGCGAGTATCACAGCAAGACCCTGCGCAAGGCCGAGAAGGCGCGGATCGGCCGAACCGCCACCGGCGAACCGGCCGGGCCTACCACCGGCAAGGTCGCACTCTTCGCCACCTGTTACGGCAACTACAACGAGCCCGGGGTCAACGAGGACCTGATCGCCGTCTTCGAGCACAACGGCATCCCGGTCACCCTGGCCCGAAAAGGAGCAGTGCTGCGGCATGCCCAAGCTGGAGCTGGGCGACCTGGAGGCGGTGCAAGGCGGCCAAGGAGGCCAACATCCCGGTGCTCAAGGCGCTGGTGGACCAGGGCTGGGACATCGTGGCCATGATCCCGTCCTGTGTGCTGATGTTCAAACAGGAGCTGCCCCTGATGTTTCCGGACGACCCGGACGTCCAGGCGGTGAAGGCGGCCATGTACGACCCCTTCGAGTACCTGATGATCCGGCACAAGCACGGCAAGCTGAACCTGGACTTCAAGAAGCCCCTGGGCAGCGTGGTCTATCAGGCCTCCTGCCACCAGCGGGTGCAGAACATCGGGCAGAAGACCCGGGAGGTGCTGGCCCTGGTGCCGGACACCCAGGTGGAGATCATCGAGCGTTGCTCCGGTCACGACGGGACCTATGCGGTGAAGAAGGAGTCCTACGCCTTTGCCATGAAGATCGTGAAGCCGGTGGCGAACCGGGTGGAGAAGGCGGCCCCCGATCATTTCGGCAGCGATTGCCCCATGGCCGGCGCCCACATCGCCCATGCCCTGGACCAGGACGGGCGGCAGCAGCACCCGCTGAGCCTCCTGCGCTTGGCCTACGGTCTTTGAGACAACCGGCCTGAGAGCTTGTGAAAGGACCCTCTGTAGGTTGGGCCGAGGCACGAGGCCCAACAAATAGGCCAATGTAACCCTCTGATCGTTGGGCCTCCTGCGTCGGCCCAACCTGCGGGAAACCGCGGGTTCGCCCGTCGCGAACCCGTATTTTTACAGCCTCTAAGAGGATCGGCCTGAGAGGATCGGCTAGAACGGATCAGCCGAATTGGATCGGTGGAACTCGCGGCGGGATGCCGCTCCCAGGGGACCGGACCAGAACTGAAACCAGCGGCGGGCCCCTCGCCCGCCGTCAGCCCAACGGAGCAAATCATGCAACTCACACGCGCCGACCTTTACAGCCTCGAGCAGTACGCGGAGATTCGACCGGACTTCCGCGCTCGGGTGATGGCCCACAAGCAGAACCGCCAGGTACCCGTGGGCGCCCACGCCACACTCTATTTCGAGGACCGGCTGACAATGCAGTACCAGGTCCAGGAGATGCTGCGGGCGGAGCGCATCTTCGAGGCCGCCGGTATTCAGGACGAGTTGGACGCCTACAACCCCCTGGTCCCGGACGGGAGCAACTGGAAGGCGACCTTCATGATCGAATACGACGACGTGGAAGAGCGTCGGGAGGCTCTGGTCCGGTTGCGTGGGATCGAAAACCAGGCTTGGGTCCAGGTGGCCGGCTTCGAGCGGGTCTTCGCCATCGCCGATGAGGACCTGGAGCGGGAGGATGCAACCAAGACCTCCGCCGTCCATTTCCTGCGGTTCGAACTGGACCCGGCCATGGCGGCGGCCGTGAAGGCGGGCGCGGAGGTCACCATCGGGACCAGCCACCCGGATTACCGCTACCAGACCCAGACCACCCCGGCGGTTCGCGAGTCCCTGGCCGCGGATTTGGCTTGATGGTGCGGGCTGCTTGGGGCGTCCATCCCGGATGCCACGCGGTCGGATGGGCAGAGTGGGAGCGATGCCCATCGTTCCGCTCAATCGTTTTGGATTGATGCCGAGCTTTCACAGCAGCCATGCCCCGACCCCTACCCCGCGCCCTGCTGATCGATCTGGATGGGGTCCTCTTTCACGGGGAGCGCCCCTTACCGGGGGCCGACATTCTGCTCAGGCGGCTGCTTGATCGTCCCCATTGCTTCATCACCAACAACCCCATTCGCACCCCGGCGCAAGTCGCGGACGGCTTTGGGGTCCTGGGTCTGCCCCGGCCCGACCCTGCCTACATTCTCACCTCGGCCCTGGCCACCGCCCGCTGGCTGAGTCATGTCCGGCCGGGATTTCGCTACTTTGCAGTCGGTGCCGGCGGCCTTGAGGCCGCCTTGGGCGCCGTTGGTCAGCGGGATGAGCAGGCGGCGGACGTGGTGGTCGTCGGAGAGGGCGCAGGGCTGGATTTCAACACCCTGACGACTGGGATCAACCTGATCCTGGACCGCGGCGCCCGCCTGATCGCCACCAATCCGGACACCACCGTGGATGGGGTTAGGGACGGGCGCCATCTGGTCCTGCCCTGGCTGCGGGGCCTTGGTCGCGCCCTTCACCGCGGCCACCGGGGTCACCCCGACCATCATCGGCAAGCCCGAGCCACTCCTCTATGAGATGGCCCTGAAACAACTGGGCTGCCCGGCCGGCTGTTGTCTGATGATCGGGGATCGGCCCGACACGGACATCGCCGGGGCCGAGCGCCTCGGGATGTGGACCGCCCTGGTGAGGACCGGCCGCTTCCCGCCCAGATGCGCCTGGCCCGCTGGCCTGCCCCCGCCCCACTTCGATGCACCTGACCTCGTTGAACTGATAGGCACCCTCGACCAGGCCTGTCCTGGCCTCTTGGCGCGCGTTTAGGTCGTCGGTCCGCACCGCGGACCGATCGCAGACTCGGCGTTCCTTGCTTTCACGGGGATAAATATTAGAATTCGCTAATATACAAGCACACGGAGTTGTCACGTGACCACCTGTACGACCATGCGCTCTGCTGTCATCCTGTCCGCTGGCCTGTTCCTGGCCGGCCTGCTGGTGTTTGCCGGGGCCGAGATCACGGGCCAGGCCGTCCCCGCCAGCCACCTCGCCTTGCTCCTGGTTCTGGGGGCCGTTGCCACCCTGGGCGTCGCCTTGGTGATCGCGCTCTGGCCCGGCAACGCCCGGCGGCTCAGCGAGTGTCGGGACTAGGGTTGCCAGTCAGCAACCCGGCGGCGGTCCCCGGCGCCAGACCGAACTCCTCCTCCACCATCTGGTTCCAGGCCGGGCGCTTGAAGGTGGTGCGGTCCGGTACCTGGCGGTGGACCAGATTGTAGTGACAGTCCACGCATGTTTTCTCCGCGGTCTCTTCGCGGTGGATGGCCGCCGTGTCCGCCCGCTTGCCCAGGATCGCCTCCTGGGTATGGCAGCGGCGGCAGGTGGCGGAGTCGCGCCGCCGGAACCAGTCCCTGGCCGCGAAGGCGGCCTCCGGCAGATGCAGGGCGTTGATCACCGGGTCGTCAAAGTCCGGGCCGAACAGTTGCTTCCAGAGAGATCCTTGCCGCCCACCACATGGTCCCAGGTGGCGGCAAATACCCCTTCTGAGACGTGACAGTCCCCGCAGGAGGCGCGGACCCCGGAGGCGGAGTTGTAGTGGCTCGACTGCTGATAGGCCGCCTCCGCGAAGGTCATGGAGTGGCAGGCGGTGCAGAAGGCGTTGCGGTTCGTGTAGCGGTCGAACTCGATCAGGAAGGTCATGAACAGAACCCCGCCCAGGCCGCCCACCACCAGGGCGATCAGCACATGGCGGGTGATGAAGTCGGGCGCCCGTACAGGCCGCGTAACCATAGGGGCCGCCGGCCTCGCTGCGTGCCGAACCCCAGGATGGGGTTGCGTGCCGCCCGGGTTGCCTGCAACCAGCGGTGCTGATCGCCGCTCAGGTGGGCGTCGACCAGTGTCCGCCGCCTCGGCCCCGGCCACCTCCGCACCTCGGGCAGGAAGTGACGGTAGAAGTTGCGTCCCACCAGATACATCCCCTCCCACCAGGTGTGATTGGGGCTGGCCATGGCGGCCCCGTGTCGGGCGCGGGCGCCCTCGTCGTGCCACAGCTCCCAGTAGGTGAACTCGATAGGCTCGTCGAAGGGGAGGGGTGTCAGCTTCTCCCGGGCGTAGAGCCCGGCCATGATGGCCCGGGCCGGTTCGCCGAACTTGCCATTGAACAACTCCACCACGTTGTCGAACTGCTTCATGAAGGCGTCCGTCAGGGCCTTGCCGTGGCACTCCAGGCACACCGAGTGCATGGCCTGGCGGCGGCGCTCCGGGGTGCCCGACCGACTTGACCTTACCCAGGGTTCCGTCCGCCTTGGCGATCTCCGCCCCCCGCTTGGGTACGGGCTCGGTGGCGCGGGCAGGTCGAGCTTGCTCCCGTCCTCCAGGATGACCAGGAACTGTCGTTCCGAGACCGGGCTGTTGAGGCTCCAGGCGTTGCGCAGGCCCACGTCATGGGTGGCGGGGAGCTTGCCGGCCGCGCCCATGTGGCAGGTGACGCAGGTGGGGGCGGCGGTGTAGTCCCGACCGGCGACCCACTCCGGCGCGTTCAGGTTCATCCGTTCCCGCGCGGCGGCGTAGAGCATGCCGTGTTTGGAGGCCTCGAAGATCTCCTTGTCCGGCGAATCCGGGCCGGCGTGGCAGCGCACGCAGGCCTCCGGCTCCCGTGCCTGGGCCTTGGAGAAGCGGTGCCGGCCGTGGCAGGCGGAGCAGGAGCCCTTGGACCCGTCGGGGTTGAGGCGCCCGATCCCGGAGTTGGGCCAGGTGGCGGGGTCCAGGCTTCCGTCGCCGCGGACCTTGACCACCGAGCCGTGGCACTGGTCGCAACCGGCCGCCTGCACCGCGGGTCCGGTCAGGTGGTCTGCCAGGGCGGGGATCCGCTCGTTGATCAGGGCTTCGGCCTCCGCGTGGACTGAGCCCTGTTGTTCGGTCGAACTCCTGGGTGTGGCAGCGTCCGCAGTCCTGGGGCGAGACGATCATGGCGATGACCTGGCCCTCGTGTTCTCGGGCGTCCGGGTCCGATCGGTCCGCTTGGTGACAGTCCATGCAGTTCACCCCGGCCTGCTGATGGGCGCTCTCCTGCCACTCCCGGGCCAGCCCGCCGGAGGCCTTCTGATGACAGCTCAGACAGGCCTCGCCCGCCGGATGACCCCATTGGCCGGGGTCCAGGCTGACCTTGGCCGCCTGGGCGGGACCCCCCGTCAGGATTGACAGGGCCGACAGGGCCAACAGGGCCAGGGACGCAAGGCCGGCAGGGAGCCGGGCCGATACCTGCTGAAGACACATGAGCGGCTACCTTTGGGGTTGCTAAGCGGCCTGACCGCGGGTTGCAAGCCACCCGGTCAACGGGCAACCCTGGCGGGCAGGTGCGAGCGGATCAATTGGCCCGGCGGCAGTGAGCCTTTACCGCCAGCCGGTGCGGCGCTGATTATAGGGAGTTGGACTCTGGCATCCAAAGTCATTCGTTATTTCATTATTTTCTCAAGTTCTTACCTTGCGGCGGCAAAAGATTCCAATCGGTCATTGGGTGCGAGATTGGTCCCGGAAGCCGCCATTTTGTTGACCCCGCGCATTTTCGTTGCCCTCCGCCTTGGCGAACAATAGCTCCGCTCCTGAATCCTCAAATCCCGCCCCTCATTCGGGGCCTGGATACCATCAAAACGATCGACTGGAGAGACACCCTCATGCGCATCCCTGCCGCCACTCGTAATCTGCCCTGGGCCCTGCTGCTGACCCTGTTCGTCATCGCGTTAGCCGTCGGCGGCCCCACTGCCCTGTTCGCCGCGGATGACGCCGCCCCGACCGTGTCGTCAACGCCCATCCACCAAATCTCGGCGGAGGTGTGCAAGGGCTGCCATCAGGACATCTACCGCCAGTGGCAGGGCTCCATGCACGCCAAGAGCACGGCCCTGACGGACCCGATCCACGGCACCTTCTACGAGCAGGAGGTGGGTGACCCCCGGGCCGAGGGGCAGGTGCACAAGAAGATGGGTAATTTTCCGGTGTGCCTCAGCTGCCATGCCCCCAATGCCGCCCGCGACAAGAACACCAAACTGGACGCGATGGCTGCCTACAGCGAGGGCGTGAACTGTGTCGCCTGCCACACCCTGGGGGCCTATAAGGGCATCAAGGGCGAGGACGGTAAGTTGCGATTAGGCATCGCTGCCTACCAACTGGCCGATACCCTCCAGGGACCTGCCGGATTCCCGCGGGGCCTGGAGAAGCTCAGCGCCGCGGGCGATCTGTTCGGTGGTGCCGTGGGCGACAGCAGCGACCAAAAGCCCAATCCCCATCTGGGCGAGCCCGTGGAGTTCCGCGGCGAGCCGGTTCCGGCCCTGCCCCTGGTTCCCAACGCGGTGCAGTTCAAGACTGCCGACGCCTGTATGGGCTGCCACGACCAGCGCAACAACCCCCAGGGGGTACCCCTGTGCCAAACCGGTAACGAATACGCGGCAGGAGGCTCTCAGGTGGCCTGCCAGTCTTGCCACATGGGCTTGACCAACGGCCTGTCGGATCACTCCATGGGCGGTGGGCACAGCCCGGCCATGCTGAAGCGCAGCCTGGTCTTCGACGTCAAGACCCAGGCCGCGGACGGAAAGCTGACCGCTAAGGTTCGCCTCCAGAACCTGCAGCCCCATTCCATGCCCACCGGTGCCCCCTTCCGCAACCTGCATCTCAAGCTCGCCGCCTATAACGCGTCCGGTGAGCCGGTGTGGCAGAACGCCGAGGGCCACCCCGCGAAGGGCGACCCCCAGGCCTATTTCTCCTACAACATGGTGGACGATAAGGGCATGCCCGCACCCCCTCCGACCGCCACCAAACCAGGGGGCGACACCCGCCTGAAGCCCCATGAGATCCGCGAGTTAAGCTACGAGATCCCCGCCGAAGGCGTGGTTCTGGTGCGCGGTGAGCTGTACTACAGCCTGCTGTGGCCCCAACTCGCCGAGAAATTCACCAAGCTCCCGGAGGAGGTGCGCACGCCCACGCTCATTGCCGTCACGGAGAGCGAGGTCACCGCCCCCTGATCCAGAAAGGCGCCGGGGCGTCCAGACCCGAAAGCCTCAGCACCGGGGGCCGACACGCCTCCGGTCCATGTGTCATCGAATTGCCCTTCCCCAGACGCCGCTGCCCAGGCAGCGGCGTTTCTTTGTCTGCCCCCGGTGTCTTGAACGACGCAAACAGTCCCGCGACCATCGGTCACACGCTGTCGCGGCTTGGGTCAGTGGCGACCGTGCATTGAGACGCCCCGATCATTCTGCCCCAGCGGCTATGAAGCGAATCCTCCGCGAAGCGAATCCTCCGCGGCCCGCAAACAAGGGCCCGGACCGGCTGGACTTCCGGATGTGTAGCGAGTGGCTTCTCATGGGAACTTTTGGGGATCAGACCTTACCTCTTCGAGGAACTCGACCTTCAGGCCATCGTCAGACACGATCATGAACCTTCCGACGTTGCTCTCCCTCAGTGTTCTGGGCTGTTTCACCAGCCAGGCGTTCGCGCTCCAGGAGGCCGGGCCACCGGCTAGGGGCCAATCCCAGGGCGACACCCTCGATCGCGTCCATGTCCAGGGGGCGCGGGTGTATCAGTGCCCCATGCACCCCTGGATCACGTCTGACCAACCGGGCGACCGCTGCACGATCTGTGGCATGGAACTCGTGGCGACCGCCGGCGCCGGCGGCGCGGCGCCAGTCGATCCTAACCTCGTCACACTCAACAGCACCCAGACCGCCGTGGTCGGGGTGCGCACCAGCGAGAGTATGCGCGGCGCGCTGACCCGGACCCTGCGCGTCAGCGGTGTCATCGAGGACGACGACACCCGTCACCGCATTCTGGCCGCCCGGGTACCGGGCCGCATCGAGAAGCTCCAGGTCAACTACGTGGGCGCTGAGGTTAGGGCCGGTGAGCCCCTGGCGACCGTGTTCAGCCCCGAGATGCTCACCGCCCAGCGCCAGTACGTGGAGCGTATCAGGGCCGGCGCCGTCGCCTCGTCCCTGGCGGAGCGTGCAGCGGCCCGCGAGCGGCTGTTGGAGTTGGGCCTGAGCGAGGAGGAGATCCGCATCCTGGAGGGCACTTTGAAACCCACCGCCATGGTCAATATCCGGGCGCCCCTATCCGGAACCGTCATCTCCCGCGCCGTCTATGAAGGGCAATACGTCGAGACCAATGACCCCTTGTTCGAGATCGGCGACTTCTCCCGAATGTGGTTCGTGTTTGACGCCTACGAGCCGGACCTCGCCTGGCTGCGGCTGGGCCAGACCGTGGAGTTGTCCGTGCCGTCCCTACCCGGACAGGTCCTCACCGCCCCCATCAGCTTCATCGATCCGAGCCTGAACCCGCAGACACGCACAGCGCGCGTCAGGGTCACCCTGGAGAACCCCGAACGCCGACTCCGTCACCGCCAGACCGCCCAGGCGCAGGTGACCGTTACCGCGCCAGAGAGTCTGCTGGTGCCGCGGGCCGCCGTGCTCCAGCACCGCGGCCGACCCTTGGTCTATGTGGACGTTGACGGATCGGGCTACCAGGTCCGGGAGGTCCGGCTGGGCGTCGTGGGCGATACGGACATTGAGGTCCTGAGCGGCCTGCAGGAGGGTGAGAAGGTCGTGACCCAGGGGGCACTGATCTTGGATGCCCAGGCCCAACTCGCCCAGGCGGGGGTGGCCGGCTCCGGGCATGACCACGGCCACGTACTGCCCCCCAAGGTCGCCGCCGGCACCCCGCCCCACAGCGCGGCTGCCTACGCGCTGCTGCGGACCCTGGTCTTCGCGACCGCCGACGCCGCCAGCGCCCTCGCGGGCGATGACCTCACCAGTTATCAGCAGGGTCTGCCCGCCCTGCGCGCGGCGCTGGCCGGCTATCTCGCGGGCCATGCCCCGGCCGGCCGGGGCGAACTGGTCGGGTTCACGGGTAAGCTGAACGATGGACCCGACCTCGAAGCGGCCCGCCGTGCCTTTGAGCCCTTCAGTACCGCCGTGGCGGACCTGGCCCGTACCGAGCATCTCCAGCACCGCGAGGAGATCTCGGATCTACCAGTGCCCCATGACTCCGGTGCTCGGAACGGCGCGCTGGCTCTCCCGGTCCCACCAACTACGTAACCCCTTCTTCGGATTCTGTCATGCCCAACTGTGGTGATGAGGTAAAGTGAGTTGCCGCATGGATTCAGAATGCGTTTATCACAACGCTCGTGGGCGCGCCGGTCTCGGCGCGACTCGGGCTTGCGGGCGGTGATGTCGCCTGCGGGGTCCGATTGCGTCCAGACGCCGCTCCCACAGGGCCCTGCGGTTTGGCGGGGGTGCACCATGAGCGGACGGCCTGATTTGGCATGA
The DNA here is from genome assembly GCA_963733415.1 of uncultured Gammaproteobacteria bacterium. GTDB lineage: Bacteria > Pseudomonadota > Gammaproteobacteria > Chromatiales > Chromatiaceae > Thiodictyon. The sequence goes on from CAVTDM010000013.1 coordinate 32,858, forward strand.
TCGTTCGAGTCATCCACTGGTCCCTGCACAACCGCTTCCTGGTCATCAGCGGATTTGTCGCCCTGTGCGCCTGGGGTCTGGTCGCCCTCAACCGGGTGCCCATCGACGCCATCCCCGACCTCTCAGAGAACCAGGTCATCGTCTACGCCGACTGGCCAGGCCGTTCGCCCCAGGAGGTCGAGGACCAGATCACCTACCCGCTCTCCGTCTCTTTGCAGGGCCTGGCCGGGGTCCGGAGCGTGCGGGCCAGCTCCATGTTCGGCTTCTCCTTCCTTACGGTGATCTTTGAGGACAAGGTCGACGTGTACTTTGCCCGCACCCGGGTCCTGGAACGGCTCAATTCCCTGGGCGACCTGTTGCCGCCGGGCGTCGTGGCGCGGCTCGGACCGGATGCCACCGGTCTCGGCTGGGTCTTCCAGTACTACTTGCGAGACGACTCCGGCAGTCAGGACCTGGGGTCGCTACGGAACCTGCAGGACACCTTCATCCGCTATCAACTCGCCGCCGTGCCGGGCGTGGCCGAGGTCGCGAGCATCGGTGGCTTCGTGCGGCAGTATCAGATCGAGGTCTCGTCACTGAAGCTGACGCAATACGGCGCCACCCTGGGTGAGGTGATGAACGCCGTGGCCGCGAGTAACCTCAACGTCGGCGGCAAAACCATTGAGGAGAACGGTGCCGAGTTCATCGTGCGCGGGGTCGGCCTGGTGCAGGGCGTCGCCGACCTGGAATTGATCCCGGTACTGCCGCGGCACGGTACACCACTGTATCTGCGGGACGTCGCGAACATTCAGATCGGCGGCGAGTTTCGCCGCGGGGCCCTGGATGTGGATGGGCGGGAAGTCGTCGGTGGGATTGTGGTCATGCGCTATGGGGAGAACGCCTTTCGGGTCATCCAGGATGTGAAGGCCCGGCTCGCTGGCCTGGCCCCCGGCCTGCCCCCGGGAGTCAGTGTGGTTGCCTTCTATGACCGCAGCGACCTGATCGGGCGCGCCATCGGCACCCTGAAGGAGGCGCTGACCGAGGAGGTCATCCTCGTGACCCTGATGCACATCGTCTTTCTTTTTCATTTCCGCAGCATCCTGATCGTCACCCTGCCGTTGCCGGCCTCCATTCTGATCGCTTTCATCCTGATGGATCAGCTTGGCATCGGCTCCAACATCATGTCCCTGACCGGCATCGCCATCTCCATCGGCGTCCTGGTCGATGCCGGCATCGTCATGACGGAGAACGTCATCCGGCATTGCGAGCGCGCCGAGGCGGCGCTTCAGCGCCGGCTGACCGCGGCGGAGGTCTTTGCCCAGACCCTGACGGCCACGACCCAGGTGGGTCGGCCCATGTTCTTCTCGATGCTGGTGATCATCTTTGCCTTCGTTCCCGTCTTCATGCTGACGGGCCAGGAGGGCAAACTCTTCCATCCGCTGGCCTACACCAAGACCTTCGCACTGATCGGGGCCACCCTGCTGGCGGTAACGGCGGTGCCGGTCTTCTGCACCCTGCTGGTCCGCGGTCCCTTCCAGGCGGAGCAGGATAACCGGGTGATGAAGACCCTGCTGCGCCTTTACGATCCGGTTCTCGACTGGGCCCTGGAGCATCGCAAGACCGTGTTGGGACTCGCAAGCACCCTGCTGGCGGTCTGCCTCGTGATTGCCTGGGGACTACCGCGGGCCGTCAACGCGCTCCTGCCAGAGTCCGTGGCGCGCCACACCCAAGGGTTCGGCAGCGAGTTCATGCCGACCCTGGAGGAGGGATCACTGCTCTTCATGCCCGTGCTGCTGCCCGCCACGGCCTTTACCGAGGTGAAACGCATCATGGCCTGGCAGGACCAGGTCATCAGCACGCACCCGGCAGTCGCCTCCGCGGCCGGCAAGCTCGGGCGCGCCACCAGCGCCACGGACCCGGCCCCGGTCGAGATGATCGAGACCACCATCCTGCTCAAACCGCGGGACCAATGGCCTGCCGGGACTACCAAGGCCTCCATCATCGCGGACCTCTCGGCGCGCCTGATGGATGTCCCAGGCTATGTGCCAGGGTTCCTCCAACCAATCGAAAACCGCATCCTGATGACCAGCACCGGGATTCGGGCTCAGGTGGGTGTCAAGGTCTTCGGCGACGACCTCGAAGCGCTCCAGCAAAAGGCCTTTGAGATCGAGCGAGTCATCAATCGGGTACAGGGGGCCGTCGGCGTGGCGCCCTCCCGGGTCCAGGGTAAGCCCTATCTGGAGATCCAGGTGCGCCGGGACCTGCTCGGGCGCTATGGGCTCAGCGTCCAGGACGTATTCCGCCAGGTTGAGGCCGGGATCGGCGGGGTCACCGTCGGGACCACCATCAAGGGGCGCGAACGCTGGCCCCTCCAGGTCCGTCTGGAAGAGGCCGACCGCGGTGACATCGACCGGTTGGCCGAGATCCTGGTGGCCACCCCCTCCGGGGCCACGGTGCAACTGGGCCAGGTGGCCGAGATCAAACGGGTGGTCGGCCCCAACGAAATCCAGAGCGAGAACGGCCGGCTGCGGGTCTTCGTCCAGGCCAATGTCCGCGACCGGGACCTCGGCGGCTTCGTCGAAGAGATCAAGGAGCGGATCGCCAGCGAGGTGACTCTGGCCCCGGGCATGACCATCGACTATTCCGGCCAATACGAGCACCAGCTACGCGCCCGCCAGACGCTCCTTTATGTCTTCCCGGCCGTGATCCTCATCATCTTCGCCACCCTGGTAATGACCTTTCGCTCCATGGGAGAGGCAGCGCACGTCCTGCTGGCCGTGCCCTTCGCACTCACTGGCGGCGTCCTGCTGCAATCCTTCCTGGGCTTCAACTTCAGCGTCGCGGTGTGGGTGGGCTATATCGCGCTCTTCGGCACGGCCATCCAGACCGGCGTCATCATGGTGACCTATCTGGAGGAGTCGGTGCAGGATGCGCGCCAGTGCCTGGGCCGGGCGCTCACCCGCCCGGAGCTGATCGCTGCCGTCAAAGCGGGCGCCCGGCTGCGGCTGCGCCCCAAGGTCATGACGGTCGCCACCACCATCGCCTCCCTGACGCCGATCTTCTGGCTCCAGCGGACCGGTGTAGAGATTATGCAACCACTCGCCACCCCGGTTATCGGCGGAATGGTCTCCAGTCTGGTGCATATTCTGATCGTGACGCCGGTCATCTTTGCCTGGCTGCGGGAACGGCAATCGGAGCGTCAGCCGTAGTCACTGCCGCGGCGCCCTCAGCAGGCTGCCCATCGACCCGGAAAAAGCATCGACATGGCACTGGGGTCAGGCAGGCAGTTCTGCTGATCGAGTCGGATCTCCCACCGGCAGTCCCGCCGCCGCCGGGCAGGTTTAGCCGTGCTGCACCGTCACTGACCGCTCCCTCCCAGGTCAG
>CAVTDM010000014.1:0-60946 GCA_963733415.1 uncultured Gammaproteobacteria bacterium
CCGGACTGGTCACTTGAGGCCCTTTGGGCCACCTTCAGCTGCCCCTGCCCCGTCAATGTCGAACCACCCGCCCCACCCGCACCAGCACGACTGCATCCGCCTGCGCGGGGTGCGCCAGAACAATCTCAAGAATCTGGACTTGGACCTGCCTTTGGGTCAGTTGATCGTGGTCACCGGGGTCTCCGGGTCCGGCAAATCGTCCCTGGCCTTCGATACGGTCTACGCCGAAGGCCAGCGGCGTTATGTGGAGACCTTCTCCCCCTACGCTCGCCAGTTTCTGGACCGTATGGACAGGCCGGCGGCGGACCGGATCGACGGTATCCCGCCCGCCATCGCCATCGATCAGACCAACCCGGTGCGCACCTCACGGTCGACCGTCGGGACCATGACGGAGCTCAACGACTACCTGAAGCTCCTGTTCGCCCGGGCGGCGCGGCTCTATTGCCGGGGCTGTGGTCGGGAGGTGCGTCGGGATACGCCGGAGTCCATCTGGGAGCAAATGACGAATGGGTTGGATGCCGAGCGCCCGCGGGTCCAGATTCTGCTTTCAGCTTTCGGTGCCGGACTCCCTGGGGGCGGACGCGGTGCGGGGGATGCTGGCCCAGCAGGGCTATGTGCGCCTCCTGAGCGACGCCGGGCCGGTGCTGACGGTGGTCCAGGATCGGCTGCGCCTGACCGATGAGAATCGGGCTCGCGCCCTGGAGGCCATCGAGACGGCCCTGGCCCGGGGGCATGGGCGCCTGCTCATCTATCCGGCTGGGGCGGACGGGGCGCTGGCCGGGGCCAAACGCTTCTCCGCTGACCTGCACTGCCCCGACTGTGATCGCGCCTACCGGGAGCCAGTCCCCAACCTGTTCTCGTTCAACTCCCCGGTGGGGGCCTGCGAGGCCTGCCGGGGTTTCGGGCGAACCATTGGGATCGACTGGGGGCTGGTCATCCCGGACCCGGCCAAATCGCTGATCGAAGGGGCCATCAAGCCCATCCAGTCGGACGGCTATGCGGAGATCCAGGAGGACTTGATGGGCTTTGCCCATCGCCGGGGTATCCCAACCGACGTGCCCTGGCGGGACCTGCCCACGGCGGATCGGGACTGGGTGCTGGAGGGCGAGGGCGAATGGGAGACCGGGGTCTGGTACGGCATCCGGCGCTTCTTCGCCTGGCTGGAGGGGCGCGCCTACAAGATGCATGTGCGGGTGCTTCTGTCCCGCTACCGGTCATACGAAACCTGTTCGGCCTGCGATGGGGCACGGTTGAAGGACGAGGCTCTGGGTTGGCGTCTGGGGGTGGGGGCGTCCCACCCCCGGGAACTCCCGGGTCTCAACGTCCAGGAGGTCCTGGCCCTGTCCATCGACCGCTGCCGGGTGCTCTTTGCGCAACTGACCCTCCCTCCTGGCCTGGATCAGGCCCTGGACCTGGTGCTGACCGAGATCCGCTCCCGCCTGGGCTATCTGTGTGCCGTGGGCCTGCCCTACCTGACCCTGGACCGCCAATCCCGCACCCTCTCGGGCGGAGAGGTGCAGCGCATCAATCTCACCACGGCCCTGGGTACCTCACTGGTCAACACCCTGTTCGTGCTGGATGAGCCCAGTATCGGTCTGCACCCCCGGGACCTGGACCGGGTGGTGGGCGTCCTGCACCGGCTGCGGGACCAGGGCAACTCGCTCCTGGTGGTGGAGCACGACCCCCAGGTGATGGCAGCGGCGGACCGGGTGATCGACCTGGGGCCAGGTCCCGGCGAGCACGGGGGAGAAATCTGCTTTCAGGGCACCCCTGCGGCCTTGCGGGCGACCGTCGGGTCACTGACTGGTGACTATCTGGCCGGTCGGCGTTTGGTCGCAGAGCCCCGCACCCCGGAACCCGTCTCGCCAGACGCGCCCGTGATTCGCATCCGCGGTGCCAGGGCCCACAACCTCAAGGGCGTCGACGTCGCGATTCCCCTGCGCCGGCTGGTCGTGGTCACCGGGGTCTCCGGCTCCGGTAAGTCCACCCTGATCCAGGACGTGTTGTACCGCGCCTTGTGCCAGCGCAAGTCCCACCCGGAGGAGGCCCCGGGGGACCACGACGGCATCGCCGGGGATGAATTGATCGCCGATGTGACCTTGTTGGACCAATCCGCCATCGGCCGGACCTCCCGCTCCAACCCGGCGAGCTATGTCGGCGCTTTCGATCTGATCCGCAAGCGCTTTGCGATCCTGCCGCTCGCCAAGGAGCGGGGCTACACCGCGGGTACCTTCAGCTTCAACGCCGGTAACGGCCGTTGCCCTACCTGCGGGGGCAACGGCTTCGAGCAGGTGGAGATGCAGTTCCTCTCCGATGTCTATCTGCGCTGCCCGGACTGCGACGGGCGGCGCTATCGGCCCGAGGTCCTGGCGGTCCGTCTCCCCGGCCCGGGCGGGGAGTTGTCCATTGCCGACGTGCTGGACCTCACCGCCAACGAGGCCCTGGCCCGGTTCGCGGACGACAAAGACCTGGCCCGGGCTCTGGAGCCACTCACGGCCGTGGGGCTGGGCTACCTGCGTCTGGGTCAGCCGGTGCCGACCCTGTCCGGTGGTGAGGCCCAGCGGCTGAAACTGGCCGGTCATTTATCCAAGGCCCGGAAGGCACCAGGGAAGGGACGCACCGGCCCCCGGGGGCTGCTGTTCCTGCTGGACGAGCCGACGACCGGGCTGCACTTCGCGGACATCGCGGTCCTGCTCCAGGCCCTGCGGCGGCTGCTCGAACAAGGCCATTCGGTCCTGGTCATCGAGCACAACCTGGACCTGATCGCCGCCGCCGACTGGCTCATCGACCTGGGGCCGGAGGGCGGGGACGGCGGCGGCGAACTGGTCTGCGTCGGGACGCCCGCTGCGATCGCCCAGCACCCGGAGAGTCACACCGGGCGAGCGCTGCGGGCAGTGATGGGTAGCGATTGGGAAGCGGCGAACAAACTCAGCGCCGCCGGCGCTGAGACCCCCGCCACCGTCCGCGAGGCCCCAATGCCGGCGTATGGAATGGCCGTCCCAGCCGATCGCGCCATCGACCATCCAATATCCAGGATCCACGCGATACAGATACTCCACGCCCGCGAGCACAACCTGAAGGACCTGACCCTGTCGATTCCCCGGGGCCGCTTCACTGTCATCACCGGGGTCTCCGGCAGTGGCAAGAGCACGCTGGCCTTCGACATCCTGTTCGCCGAGGGACAGCGGCGCTACCTGGAGTCCCTGAACGCCTATGCCCGCCAGTTCGTCCAGCCCGCCGCCCGGGCGGACGTGGAGGCGGTCCGCGGCATCCCGCCGACGGTCGCCATCGCCCAGCGGGTGAGCCGGGGCGGGGCCCGCAGCACCGTGGGCACCCAGACCGAAATCCACCACTTCCTGCGCCTGCTCTACGTGAAGCTCGGCACCCAGTACTGCCCCGGGTGCCATCTGCCCATCGAGCCCATGACCCGGGAGGCCATCCTGGCCCGCCTGCTGCGCGACCAGGCGGGTCAGCGGGTGGCCGTCATGGCTCCCTTGGTGGTGGCCCGCAAGGGGCTCTACAACGAGTTGGCCGCCTGGGCCGCCGGCAAGGGGTGGTTCGTTCTGCGGGTGGACGGGGAACCGGTCGAGACCCGCAGCTGGCCGCGCCTGGACCGCTTCCGGGAGCACTCCATCGACCTGCCGGTGGGAGAGGTCAAGGTCGGCCCGGCAGCGGAGGCCGAGTTGCGCACCGTGCTGGACCTGGCCCTGGATTTAGGAAAGGGCCGGGTGCGGGTGGTTCAGGTCAGTCGCGGCACCTGGGGCGCGGAGACCCCCTACTCGACCCAGCGCGCCTGCCCGGGTTGCGGACGGGCCTTTCCCGAGCCGGACCCTCGGCGCTTCAGCTACAACTCCAAGCACGGCTGGTGCACGGCCTGTCTCGGTACCGGCCTGACCATCCCTGGGTTCGATGGGGAACAAACCGGGGAGGAGGATCAATGGCTGGAGCCAGTGGGGGAGTACGCACCCTGCACCCACTGCCAGGGCGCCCGTCTGCAACCGGAGGCCCTGGCCGTGCGCTTCCGGGACCGCTCCATCGCAGACCTCTCCGCACTCACCGTGACCCAGGCCGCCGACTGGCTCGGGGACCTGATACTCACCGAGCGGGAGGCCGCCATCGCCCGGGACCTGCTGACGGAGGTGCGGGAGCGGCTCAGTTTCCTCGCTCAGGTCGGGCTCGGTTATCTCAGCCTGGACCGGGGCGCCCCGACCCTCTCCGGCGGCGAGGCCCAGCGTATCCGCCTCGCTGCCCAGCTCGGTTCCAACCTGCAAGGGGTCTGCTATGTGCTGGACGAGCCCAGCATCGGGCTGCACCCCCGGGACAACGGCTTGCTGCTCGACACCCTGACCCGGCTGCGGGACCGGGGCAACACCGTCGTCGTGGTGGAGCACGACGAGGAGACCATCCGTCGCGCCGAGCACGTCATCGACCTGGGGCCCGGGGCCGGGGTTCAGGGGGGGTGGCTGGTGGCCCAGGGGACGGCGGCGGAGCTGGCCGCCGATCCTGACTCGATTACCGGGCGCTTCCTGGCCCGAACCCGCGGCCATGGACTGACCGCTGATCGGCCCCGGCGCCCGGGCCCGAACCCCCACCCAAGGCCGGGCGAGTGGCTCGCGATCCGCGGGGCCAGACTGCACAACCTCAAGGGGATCGAGGTGCGCCTGCCCCTGAGCCGGCTCATCTGCGTGACCGGGGTCTCCGGGTCCGGAAAATCCAGCCTGGTACGGGATGTCCTGGTACGCAGCCTTCAGGCGTTGTTGGGGGGCGGGGCCGACGGGACCGGGCGGAGGGGTGGTCGTCCTCGGGGTGCAGCGCCCGCGTCGCGGCCAGAGGCCGCCCCTGCGGGGCCGCATGGCTGCGCCGGGCTCTCGGGCTGGAGGCACCTGAGCCGGGTGCTGGAGGTTGATCAGACCCCCATCGGCAAGACCCCGCGGTCCTGCCCGGCCACCTACGTGGGTTTCTGGGATCGCATCCGCAAGCTCTTTGCCGCCGCCCCGGAGGCCCGCATCCAGGGCTGGGGAGCGGCCCGCTTTTCCTTCAACACGGCGGGCGGGCGCTGCCCGGCCTGCGAGGGCCAGGGGTTCCAGCGTCTGGAGATGAGTTTCCTGCCGGACGTGCGTATTCCCTGCGAGGTCTGCGGCGGCAGCCGTTTCGAGCGGGAGACCCGGGAGGTCCGTTATCTTGGTTTCGACATCGGCGAGGTCCTGGCCCTGCCCGTGGATCGGGCGGTGGAGGTCTTTGCCGCCCACCCCGCCATTCACCACCCATTGACCCTCCTGCAAGCGGTCGGCCTGGGCTACCTGAGCCTGGGCCAGGCCAGTCCGACCCTAAGCGGCGGCGAGGCTCAGCGCCTCAAACTGGTTACCGAACTCGCCAAGGGCCGACCCACCGCGGACGGCACTCAGCCCCGTCCCACCCTCTATGTCCTGGACGAACCCACCGTCGGTCTGCATATGGCGGACGTGGAGCGCCTGATCGGCGTCCTGCACCGGTTGGTGGACGCCGGCCACACGGTGGTGGCCATCGAGCACGACCTCGACCTCATCTCCGCTGCAGACTGGGTCATCGACCTGGGTCCCGAGGGCGGCGACGCGGGTGGCCAGATCGTCGCCCAAGGCACGCCGGAGCAGATCGCGGCGGAGGGTGGGAACCTCCCGACGGCGGTGGCGTTGCGGGAGTGGTTGGGTGAGTCGTTGCCCGGGTCGCCCTCCTGATGTGCCATGGCGGCGGGTCCTGACGGAAACGGAGCCTGGTCACAGAACACCAGGTCGGCGGCGAAGGGTGATCGTTGTGCTTCCGGCTACGCCGGCTTGGCGCAAGTCGACATCGCTCCTGACAGCTGCTTGGCAGGTGATCGCGAGGCTGGCGCGAGTTAGCATCGGCGCCTGCTGGATTGCTCACTCGCCGATCCTACCCGTTCCGAGGTTGTCCTGGAGTTCGCGATATGAACCCGTTGGTGCGAATCCTGGTGGCCATGCTGGTCGCACTGCTCGCGGCCGGTTGCGCCAGCCTGACTAAGCCCTGGGACGCGCCGGAGGTGGCCCTGGTCGGGCTGCGGGCCAAGGAGTTGGGTCTCCTGCGGCAGGTTTTCGTCGTAACCCTGCGAGTGAAGAATCCCAATGACCGGACCCTGCCGATCAAGGCCATGACTTACCGCTTACAGTTGGAGGGCAATGAGTTCGCTCAGGGTGCGAGCCAGCTGGAGCGGCAAATCCCGCCCTTGGGCGAGGCCCTGGTCGACGTGGACGTAGCCGGGAACCTGTTGGCGATCGCCCAGCAACTGCCGGCCCTGGCACTGAAGGACAGGCCCCTGGACTGGACCATCGCTGGGACAGCCACCATTGCCGATGGCCTGCTGACACTACCCTTCACGTACTCGGGTCAGGTGGACCCCAAGACCCTGCTGGCGGCAGCCGGTCGGCCGGTCCGCTGAGTAGTCGGGACAGACCGCGCGGAACCGTCTCGGGGTTACACGCGGGGTTCAGTTCAGCGGCGAGGGGTGTCCCGCTCGGCCTGCCAGCCCTGAGCGGCCAGCGATGGGCATCGCGCTCGCTCTGCCCGGCCTCCGGCGCGGCGTCTTGGTTTGGGACGCTCCCGTTGCGTTTTAATCGGTTCGCATCCGGGTGATTGGCTGCAGCATGGCCTGGCGGATTGCCGGCCTAGTAGGATCGCCGGACCTCCAGCACGTCTGGGGTCTGGGCGAGCCGGGCGAGGACCCGTTCCAATTGCCCCATGTCGCGCACTTCCACGGTGAAGCGCATGGCGGCGGTGTCGGTGGTGCGCTCGGAGTGGCTGTTGACGCCAACCACGTCGACGTCCAGGTCGGCGAAGACCGATGAGATGTCACGCAGGAGGCCCTTGCGGTCGGCGGCGATGACCAGCACGTCCACCGGGTAGGCAGCATCCGCCGGCTGGTCGGCCCAGCGCACCCGGATCAGCCGTTCCGCCTCACCAGGCGGCAGGTGCCGGACGTTGGAGCAGTCTCGCCGATGGACTGTGACCCCGCGCCCGCGGGTGATGAAGCCGACGATCGGGTCGTAGGGGACCGGTTTGCAGCAGTGGGCGATCTGGGTCATCAAGTCGTCCACGCCTTCGACCACCACCTCCCCGGCACCGCCCTTGGGTTTGGGGTGAGCTCGGGTCCGGGGTTCCGGCTCCCGGGCCTCTGGCACCCGCGGTTCACCGACCTGACGAGCCACCACCCCCACCGCCAGGTCGCCGCGCCCGATAGCGGCCAGCAGGTCCTCCTCCCCGCTTGAGGTTGTAGCGCGGGGCGAGTTGGTCGAGCTGCGGCTTCTCGACGATCCCCAGGCGGGCAAGCTCCTTGTCCAGGAGCGGCACGCCCGGACTGGACGTGCAGGTCATGGTCCTGTTGCTTGAACCACTGGCGCACCCGGTTGCGGGCGCGGGCGGTGGTGAGATAGCCCTGGTGGGGGCTCAGCCAGTCCCGGCTGGGGGTGGCGTTCTTCTGGGTGAGGATCTCCACCGTCTCGCCGCTGTTGAGGGTGTAGCTCAGGGGGACGATGCGTCCGTTGACGCGGGCGCCGCGGCAACGGTGACCGATCTGGGAGTGCACGGCGTAGGCAAAGTCCAGCGGGGTGGCCCCCTTGGCCAGTTCGATGACCTTGGCCTGGGGGGTCAGGACATAGATGTGGACCGGCTCGAACTCGGCCTTGAAGCGCTCCAGGATGTCGGTGGCGTCCTCGCCCTCGCTCTTGAGTTCCAGGAAGTTGCGCATCCAGTCGATCCGGCGCTGGAACTCGGCGTCGTGGCCCTTCCTGGCCTCCTTGTAGGCCCAGTGGGCGGCCACCCCCAGTTCGGCATGGCGGTGCATCTCATGGGTGCGGATCTGGATCTCCAGCGGCTTGTCCCCGGGACCGATCACCGCGGTGTGCAGCGACTGGTAGAGGTTGCCCTTGGGGCTCGCGATATAGTCGTCGAACTCCTTGGGGATATGGCGCCAGAGTCCGTGGACCAGCCCCAGGGCGGCGTAGCAGTCGGCCACCGTGTCCACCAGGACGCGCACCGCGCGCAGGTCGAAGATCTCCGCAGATGTCCACGCCCTTGCGCTGCATCTTGCGCCAGATGCTGTAGATGTGCTTCGGGCCGGCCGGTGATCTCGGCCTTGATCCCGGCCTCCGCGAAGGTCCGCTGCAGGGTCTCGATGACGTCCCGGATGTAGCGCTGGCGCTCCTCCCGGCGCTCCGCGATGGAGCGGGCGATGGCCGCGTAGTCCCCCGGCTCCAGGTAGCGCAGGGCCAGGTCCTCCAGTTCCCACTTGACCTGCCACATGCCGAGCCGGTTGGCGAGCGGGGCATAGATGCGCTGGGTATCCCGGCTGATCCGGGCGCGCCGCTCGGGCTCCAGGTCCTTGATGGCGCGCATCAGGTGCAGACGCTCCGCCAGCACCACCAACACCACCCGCACGTCCTCGGCGATGCCGAGCAGCAGGCGCCGCAGGTTCTCCTCGTGCTCCGGTTGGTCCTTGGCGGCGATGATCGCCTCCACGTTGGCGATCTGGTCGATGCGCGCCAGATCCCCGACCATGCGGGCGATGCCGGGGCCGAAGCGGTCGGCGAGCTGGGCCTCGGTGAGATCACCCTGGTCCATACAGCCGTTGAGCAGGGCCGCGATCACGGTCTCGTGGTCCATGTGCAGCTGCGCCAGGATGTCCGCGGTGGACAGGACGTGGCGCACATGGGTCTCGCCGGTCTCGATGCGGCGGTCGCCGCGGCAGCGGGTCAGGGCGGTGCAGGCCCCGGCGATCAGCTTGAGTTCCTCGACCCCGTAGTTGGGCGCGAGGTTGTCCAGCCAGTGACGGATGGCCTCGTCGTCACTGCTGGCCTGCTCGGGGAGGTTGTAGACGGGTTTGACCATGGGGGGATGCTATCAGCGATCAGCGGTCAGCGATCGAGCCTCGGCTGCCCTGCGGGCGGGTCCGAGGATTCATGCGGACCTGCGTCTGTTCGGACTTCACCAAACGGACTACCGCCGACCGTGCTCAGTCCAACACGTGACTGACCAGCCCGTCCGCCAGCTTGGGCTCGAACCAGGTGGACTTGGGCGGCATGACCTCGCCCGAGTCGGCCACCGCCATCAGGTCGTCCATGACGGGTGGGATGCGAGCGCGAAGGCGACCGCCATCTCGCCCGAGTCCACCCGGGCGCTCAGGGGCGCCAGGCCGCGGATGCCGCCCACGAAGTCGATGCGCTCGTCGCGCCGGGGGTCCTCGATCCCGAGGAGGGGCTCGATCACGTTGTCCTGGAGCAGGCTCACGTCCAGGCGCCCCACCGGGTCGTCATACGGGATGCGGGCCGGGTCAAGGGTCAGCCGGTACCAGTGACCGTCCAGGTACATGCCGAACTGTCCCGGCTGCTCCGGCTGGACCGGCCCCAGGGCGCCGCTCGAGGCGAACGGTACCTCCAGGCGCTCCATCAGGGACTCCGGGGTGTGGCCGTGCAGGTCCCGCACCAGGCGGTTGTAGGCCAGGATCTGCATCTGGTCGTCGGGGAAGATCACGGACGAGGAAATAGTTGTAGGACTCCTGCCCCGGTGTGATGGGGGTTGGCGGCGCGGCGCGCGGCGGCGACCCGGGAGGCGGCGGCGGAGCGGTGGTGGCCGTCGGCCACGTAGAGCGCATCCAGGGCCGCGAAGGCGGCGGTCAGCCCGTCGATCGTGGGTTGGTCGGCGATGGACCAGAGCTCGTGGCGCACCCCTCGGCGGCGATGATGTCGACCTCCGGGGCTGCCGGCGCTGACCGCGCGCCAGGACCTGGTCGATGGTCGGGGTCGCGCGATAGACCAGGAACACGGGGCCGGTCTGGGCGTTGAGTGCGTCGATCTGACGCACCCGGTCGTCCTCCTTCACCGGGCGGGTGAACTCGTGCTTCTTGATCCGCTCCGCGTCGTAGGCGGCGACGGAGGCGGCGGCCACCAGGCCGGTCTGCACCTGGCGGCCCATGGTCAGGCGATAGCCGTAGTAGCGGGCCGCGGGATCGCGCACCAGCACGCCCTTCGCTGACCATCAGGTCCAGGTTCTCCCGGGCCTTGGCGTAGACCGCCGGGGCATAGGGGTCGGTGTCCGGGGGCAGGTCCACCTCCGGGCGGGAGACAGTGCAGGAAACTCCAGGGCCGGCCCTCCACCATGGCGCACGCCTCCGCGGTGCTCATCACGTCATAGGGCGGGGCGGCGACCTCGGCGGCACGGCCGGGGGCCGGGCGCAGACCGGCGAAGGGTTTGATCAGTGACATGGTTGCTGCTCCTTCGGAGGGTACGTGAGGACGAGTGCGAGCCCGTAGAATAACGAGGTCAGAACCGGAATCTCGGGATGCCGGAATTTCGGGAATGGTACCAGCATGGCCAGGACGCGGCGAAATGACCGGCGCCAGGTCGCCGGCTGATGCAGCGCCAGCATCGCGGGGCAACGGTGGCGGCCCGGGACGGCGATGCTGGCTCGATTGCGCCGGTCGGCCCTCGACCTGAGGTTCCGGTCCGGACGACGTTTCCTCCTGGTGTTGGCTCCCGGTGCTGGCTCTCGATGCTGGCAATGACTGCTACGATGATCAATTACCCCTTAAATCCAACCAGACACGGCCTCGGCTCCGGTCGTTCGGTGCCATTTTCGGTACTGCTCTGCCTGCTTGCCGCGGCGGTCCTCCCGGCAACGGCCTGGGCCGCGCCCCAGGTGCGCTGTACCCTCGACCAGGGCGGACTATCCCAGGTGGCAGAGTTTGCACCAGTGACCGATCCCTATAGCGTCAAGGCCATCGACATCAACGGGAAGTTCCGTTTCAAGGCGGTCGTGATCGGTGACGAGCAGAAGATTCAATACGTCAAGCTCTACACCTACTACCAAACCAAGCAGCGCCTGGTGTTACTGCACGAAGTCACGTATCTGGCGCCCGAGGTTCAGGACAATTCGTCTATTGCTGCACTCACGGGATGGAATTATCTGTACTCGCCCGGACTGGAGCGGGAGTTCCAGTATGGATGCGCGCTCTTCGAGGCCACGCCATGAGCAATGACTGGGTGCGTCGCCTGACCGCGGTCCTCTGGCTTGCCTGCTTCAGTTTGGCTGCGGCCGAAGAGGCCCCAAGCGAGGCAACCGTCAACCTGGTCGTGGTCGGCGATATCATGCTCGACGACTCGCCGGGCCAGGAGATCGAGGCAGGGCGCGATCCCTTTGCGTCATTCTCCGGGCTCCTGGGCAGGGCCGACATCCGGATTGGCAACCTGGAGTGTGTCATTGCCACCGGCGGGGAGGCCGAGCCAGGTAAACCCTGGACCTTCCGCGCCCATCCGCGGACCTTGACGCCGCTCAAGCGGCATTTCGACGCGGTGACCCTGGCGAATAACCACTCCGGCGACTTCGGGCCCGGTGCCTTCGCGGAGATGCTGGGCCTCCTGGACCAACAGGGCATCGGCTGGTTTGGTGGGGGCGCCAACCTGGCGCAAGCGCATCAGCCCCTGATGATCGAACGGCATGGTCTACGGATTGCGTTGCTGGGTTACAACGAGTTCCTGCCCCGCAGTTTCGAGGCCGACTACGAAAAGCCGGGGATCGCCTGGAGTGAAGATGAACAGGTCAAGCTCGACATCGCCAGGGCGCGCAGCGTCTATCGCGCAGACCTTGTGATTCCGGTCATGCATTGGGGCTGGGAGCATGAAACCATTGCCAGTCCCCGCCAACGCCAATTGGCCCGCCTGATGATCGACGCCGGGGCCGACGCGGTGATCGGCGGTCACCCCCACGTCACCCAGGACATCGAGCAGTATCGGGGCAAGCCCATCATCTACAGCCTGGGGAATTTCGTCTTCGACGGCTTCGCCGAGGACATCAACAATACCGGCTGGCTCTTGCGCTTGGAACTGGACCCTCAAGGCGTGCGCCGCTGGCGGACCTTCGTGGCGCACATCGACCCCCTGGGGATTCCCCATCTCGCTTCGCACGCCGAGGGCTCCTGTTGGGAACGGGGGGAGTCGAGTCCATCGCCCTGCGGTGACCAGGATACCGTGTCCGGTGCGCCACCAGGCCAGGCTCGCCTGGATACCCGCTAAGGTCACCAGGGCCACATCGTGGCCGAAACCCAAGGCTTTCCAGGCGTGTTGCTGGTGGCCAGGGTCACTTCACAAACCTGGCGTCCCATCTAAAACCCAACCGGCAATCCGATCGCCCGGTCTCACCCCGCCCGGCGCAATGTCTGTAAGGGCGGGCGGATCAGCAGCGGATAAGTCGCCAGGGTCCCGGCCAGGCCGATACAGCAACCCGGAGCCCAGGACGCCGACGAGCCAGAGCACCGGATTGAAGCTGAATTGGAGCCCGAACAATTGCTCCGCCAGGAGCCAGCCCGTCAGTTCCGCAAAGACGGAGGCGATCAGGACGCCGGCCAGGAGTGCCGGTGGCGGTGAACTCCACCGCCAGGCTGCCGAGCAGGGCCCGGCGGCCGGCGCCCAGGGTGCGCAGGATGCCGTGTTCGAGTGCGCCGCTCCTCCAGACTCGCCTGGATGCCCGCGAACATGACCAGGACCCCGGCGGCCAGGGTGAAGAGGAAGACGTACTCCACCGCCAGCACCCCCCGGTCCACGACCGCCCGCACCTGTTGATCAGGGCGTCCACGTCTAGCAGGGTGACGCTCGGGAAACGCTGCACCAGTGCCGGGATCATGGTCTCCTGCTCCCGCGGACAGGTGGAAGCTGGTGATCAAGGTGGCGCCTCGGTCCCCAACAGGGCGGGCGATGAGACCACGAAGAAGTTGACGTTGAAGCTATCCCACTGGACCTTGCGCAGGCTGGTCACCGGGGCGCTGAGTCTCATGGCCGGATACGAGGAAGGTCAGTCGGTCACCCAGCTGATACCTAAGGTCTCGGCCAGCCCTGCCTCCACCGAGAACTGGGCGTCGCTCGCCCCGGTCGGCCACCAGTCGCCGGCGAGAATCGGTTGTCGCCCTGGAGTCGTCGGCGAAGCTCAGGTTGAACTCCCGCGCGGCAAGTTCTGGGCGCGGGGATTGGCATAGGCGGCGGGCTCACCGGGCGCTCGTGGATGCGACCAGGCGCCCGCGCATCATGGGGTAAAGCGCCGACCGGACCAATGCCCGCCTCGCCCAGAAAGTCGCTCAGGGGCTCCACGTCCTGGGGCTGGATGTTGATCAGGAAGTGATTGGGCGCATCCGCCGGCAGCCCTCCCGCCAGGCCCGCAGCAGATCGACACGCACCACCGCGAGCAGCAGCAGGGCCAGGATACCAAGCCCGAGACCGGTGATATGGAGGACGGCACCGCCGGGCCGCCGGGTGAGAGCCGGCGAGATCCGAGTCGCCAGACGCCCCGGGCGCGCCCGCCAGTCCCGCCGCCAGCCATACCAGGACGAGCACGGTCAGGACCAGGGGCGACCGCGGTCAGGGCCACCCCGCCCAGGAGCAGGCCGGCGAGCCGCGGGTCACCGGCCTGCCACAGCATCAGCAGGGCCAGGGCCAGTCCGGCCCCCAGCACCGCCAGGGCGGCGGGGACCCGCGGCGTACCCAGGTCCCGGCGCAGGGCCCGCAGCGGGGGCGACCCGGGCCAGTTGCAGCAGGGGCGGGAGGGCAAATCCAGGAGGGCGATCAGCCCGGTCGCGATGCCGACCGCGCACGGGCCGGAGTGACGCGGGCGGCAGGTCCGCCCCGAACCAGTCCGCCAGCGCGGCCATCAGCCCGAGTTGCCCCAGCCAGCCGACCACAGCAGCCCACCAGGCTCGCGATCAGCCCGAACAGGACCAGGCGCAGCACGAAGACCCGCATCAGCAGATGCCGCGGGGCGCCGAGACACCGCATGATGGCGACGGCGTCGATCTGGCGCTCGACCAGGCGACGGCTGGCGAGCGCGATGGCGCTGCCCGCCACCAGGAGCGTGACCAGGGTCGCCAGACTCAGGAAGCGGGAGGCGCGATCCAGGGCGGACTCGAACTCCGGCCGGGCGGTGCGGCCGTCCACCAGATTCAGATTGACCGGCAGTCGGGACTTGAGCCAGCCGGAGTAGCTGTCCACCGCGCCGATCTCACCTGCCAGCAAGAGGCGGTGCCTGACCCGGCTGGCCGGGCTGACCAGGCCGGTGGCCGTCAGGTCGGCGACCGGTTCATCAGCACCCGGGGGGCGAGTTGGATGAAGCTCCGCCGCGGTCGGGCTCATAGCTCAGGATGGCGCCCAGGCGCAGCCGCGTCTGCCCCCAGCCCAAGGTCTCGCCGAGCTTCGCATCCAGGAGCCGCAGCAGCCGCGATTCGACCCAGACCTCGCCCGGGGGCGGCCCCTGATCCACCGCGCGCTCCGGACCGGTGAAGTCCTCGCGCACCCGCAACCGGCCGCGCAGGGGATAGGCCCCGTCGACGGCCTTGACCTGGACCAGTTGCGGTCCCTTCCTCGCCCATGACCACGCTGGGGAACTCCAGGGTGCGGGCGGTGGCCAGGCCCAGGCGGGCGGCCTGGTCCCGGTAGGTGTCCGGCGGCGCGGCTGAGCCGTCGATGGCCAGATCCGCGGCGATCAGCTCGCCGCCCTGGCGCGCCATGGCCGATTCGATCCGGTCAGTGAAGAAGCCCACCGCGGTGATGGCCGCCACGGTCAGCACCAGGGCAGCGCCGAGCATGTAGCAGTTCGCCGCTGCGCCAATCCTGGCGGAGCAGGCGCAGGGTGATGCGCCAGGTTGCTGAAGTCATTGGATCGCCTCCAAGGCCCCGTCGCGCATCCGCAGCCGCCGGTCGCAACGCTCCGCCAGGCGGGGGTCGTGGGTCACCAGTACCAGGGCGGCGCCGGATTCCTGCCGCAGGCTGAGCAGGAGATCGATGATGTGCTCGCCGGTGGCCTGGTCCAGGTTGCCGGTTGGCTCGTCAGCGAACAGGACCTGGGGGCGCGGGGCATAGGCCCGGGCGATGGCGACGCGCTGCTGCTCGCCGCCGGAGAGCTGGCGCGGGTAGTGGCCGGCCCGGGGGGTGAGACCCACCCGCTCCAGGGCCTCGTCGGCCCGGGTCTCAGGTGCCGAAGTACCAGTGAGCTCCAGGGGCAGGAGCACGTTCTCCCGGGCGGTGAGGGTGGGCAGCAACTGGAAGCTCTGGAAGACGAAGCCGACCCGGCCTGCCCGCAGCTCCGCCCGCCCGTCCTCGTCCATACCCGACAGGCGCTGGCCGCACAGCCAGACCTCGCCGGCGCTCGCATTATCCAGCCCGGCCAGGAGTCCGAGCAGGGTGGACTTGCCGGAGCCGGAGGCCCCGAGGATGGCGACCGCCTCCCCGGCATTGATCTGGAGATCCAGGGCCTCCAGGATGGTCAGATCGCCGCTCGGACCGCTAACATGCTTGCCCAAGCCCTGGGCCCTGGCTACGACTTCGACTGGAATGCCTGTCATGATGCGCCTGCTGTTGTTTGTCCTGATTGCCGCAACTGCCGTCAGTCTGCCCTTGGCCGTGCCGTTGCCCGCCCGCGCGGGGGTTCCCGTGATCCTGGTCCTCGGGGACAGCTTGAGCGCCGCCTATGGGATTGCGCAGGAGGCGGGTTGGGTCACCTTGCTCCAGGGCCGCCTGCGGGAACACGGGTTTGACCATGAGGTGGTGAACGCGAGCATTTCCGGCGATACCACGGCCGGCGGGCTCACGCGCTTACCGGACCTCCTGGCCCGCCACCGCCCGGCGATCCTGATCATTGAACTGGGTGCCAACGACGGGTTGCGGGGCCTGAAGCTCGGAGTCCCGCGGGAGAACCTGACCCGCATGGTCCAAATGGGGAAGGCGGCCGGCAGCCAGGTCTTGCTTGTGGGTATCCGCCTGCCGCCCAACTACGGTGCGGCTTACGACCGGGCCTTTCAAGCCGTGTTCCAGGACGTGGCGGCCGCCGCGGGAGTTCCCCTGGTGCCCTTTCTGCTCGATGGCGTGACGGAGACGCCGGGCCTGATGCAGGCGGATGGTATCCACCCGGCCGCCGCCGCCCAGCCGCAGATCCTGGACAACGTCTGGCCGGCCGTCGAACCCCTGCTGACCGCCGCCCCATCAGCTGTAAACTGAGCCGGTCCGGCCGCGGCTTGGCCAGCGTATTCTAGGCCCCGTTCTGATCCGTTTCGTCCATGGAGTCTCCCATGCATCGCATCACCATTGTCGGCTCAGGTTTCGGCGCCCTGACCGCGGTCACCACCCTGCGTGAGTCGGGCCTCAGCGCCGACATCACGGTGGTCAGCCCCAAGCCGGAGTTCGTCTATTACCCGGGTCTGATCTGGGTCCCCAGCGGTCTGCGCACGGGGGACGACCTGCGCCGGAGCCTGAAGCAATTCTTCAAGCGCATGGGGGTCACTCACGTGGCCGCCGAGGCCACGGGTCTGAGCAACGGCGGTCGGACCCTGGAGACCAGCGTCCGGCCGATTGACAACGACGGTCTGGTTATCGCCAGCGGCGGGCGCTTCCTCAAGAAGCTGCCCGGCATCGAGCACGCCATTACGCCCTGCGAGGGCATCGCCGCCGCGGAGGCCATCCGCGACCGGGTGCGGGCCATGGACGGGGGCACCATCGCCATGGGTTTTGCCGGTAACCCCAACGAGCCCAGTGCCATGCGCGGCGGCCCCGTCTTCGAGTTCCTGTTCGGTATGGACAGCCAACTGCGCCAGGAGGGACGGCGGGAGCGCTTCAAGCTCGTCTTCTTCACGCCAGCCCCGAACCCGGGCAATCGGCTGGGGCCCAAGGCAGTGGGCAAGCTGCTCAAGGAGATGGAACGGCTCGGCATCCAGACGCATCTCGGCCAGAAGCTCAAGGGGTTCAGCGAGCGGCAGGTCACGACCGAGGGCGGCAGCTTCGACGCGGACCTGATCATCTTCATGCCGGGCATGACCGGGAACACCTGGTTCGACAACACCGATCTGCCGCGCTCCCCCGGCGGGCTGGTGCAGGCCGACGCCCAGTGTCGGGTGCCCGGGTTTGCGCGGGTCTATGTGGCCGGCGACGCGGGAAGCTTCCCGGGCCCGGACTGGATGCCCAAGCAGGCACATATGGCGGACCTGCAGGCCCGGGCCGCGGCCCGTAACCTGGCGGCCGAGTTCTCGGGGCACGAGCCCCGGGAAACCTACAAAGTGGAACTGCTGTGCATCGTCGACGCCAACGACCGGGGCATGGTCGTTGCCCGCAACGAGAAGCGCAGCTTCGTCCTGCCCTCGATGCGGATCTTCCACTGGCTCAAGCGCTGGTTCGAGTGGTGGTATCTGCGGCAGTATCACTAGGATGTGAGCCGCCGGTAGATATCGGACACCTTGAGGGGCAGGCGGGCGACGTCTGCGATGACTGCATAGTTCGCCGGGCCGTACAGGTGCGGCAAATAGTCGGCCCCGTGCTCGTCGATGGTGATGCAATAAGGGTGGACGCCGTCCCGGCGGGCCTCGAACAGTGCCGCGCGGGTGTCCTCGATGCCGTATTCCCCCCGGTACTGGGGGTCGTAGTCGTCCGGCTTGCCGTCGGAGAGGGTGATCAGGAGCTTGGTCCGCGCCTCCTGCTCCCGTAACAGCCGCGTCAGGTGGCGGATGGGGGCGCCCATGCGCGTGTAATCCCGGGGGGCGATCCCGCAGATCCGCGCCTTCGCCGCGTCGTCATAGGGTGCGTCGAAGCGCTTGACCGGGTAGCACTCGCAGCGCTTGCGGGTCCAGCCCGAAAACCCGTAGATCGCGAAGCGGTCTCCCAGCGTATTCAGGGCCTCGGCCAGCAGGATCAGGGACTCCCGCTCCGCGTCGTTGATCCAGCCCTTGGTGGAGCCGGACATGTCCACCATGAACATCACCGCGATGTGGCGCTCATCCTTGTGCAGCCGGGTGAAGAGCCGGTCGGTCTGCTCCAGCCCGGCATGCACGTCCCCGTAGGCATCGACCAGGGCATCGATGTCCACATCCTCCCCCTGGGGTTGGCGCTTCAAAATGCGGTCCTCCCCCCGCAGGACCTCGAAGGTGCGGCGGATGGTTTTGATGAGCCCCCGATACTTGGCCACCGTGTCCTGGTAAAACGCGAGGGGCGCGGGGGCAATCTCATGCTCCCGCAACACACACCAACCCTTGCGGTGGTGGTGGCGGCTGTGGTCCCACTCGTCGTAGAGAAAGGCGCCCTCCTCGTGGTAGGTGCCGGCCCAGACGGAGTCCGGGTCCTTACCGGTCCCCTCGCGACCGCGCCGGTAGAGCCCCGGGCCCGCGGCCACTAGATACTCGGGCGGGATCTCACCGTGATCCTGGATGATGCTCTCCATGACGGAGACCGCGCCCTCCGGGGGGGCGACCGGTTTGCCGTCCAGAAAAAGGTCGAAGCGCAGCCCGTTGGGGCCGTCCGGGTCCTCCCGGCCACGGGCGGCGAGACGCTCCCGGGTCTCGGGCAGGGTCTGGGCCTCCGGTCGGTCCGCCCCCGGGGCCTGACCGTCCTGATCCTCCACCAGCCGGGCCAGGGCGATGCGGAAGAGGTCGAGCTCCAGGGCGGTGCGGGTCGCCAGTCGGTCGCGCACCGCGGCCGGGTCCAGGTGCCCGCGGTAGCAACAGGACGCCACGCGCCGGCCGCGCAGACGGGCGGCCAGGGACAGGCTCTCGGCCACCCCCGCCTGGGGCCGCCTCAGGACCTCCACGACCTCGTCCCAGTCCGGGTCAAAGACCTCCGCACTTGCATCGAGCGCCTGCCGCAGGGCGCCCATGTCCCGTTGCAGGCCGGGAAAGTCGCGGGCGATGCAGGCGTCCAGCCGCACCTGCTCCAGGGCGTGGAGCAGTTCAAGCTCGCCGGCGGTCAGGGCCGCAGATTCCACCGCCTGGAGCAACACTCCGGCCTGCCAGGTTCCGTACCAATTCTGAGCCCACTGGTGAACCACCATGGCCTTGTAAAGGCGGAAGTTGGCCTCCCGGTCCGGGAGCCGGCCGATCACCGGGGGCAGGAAGCAGGTTTGTGTGTCCGTAAAATGCCGATCCCCGGGGGCGATCTTGAGGGGCCGGCCATTGAGCCCGCAGACGAAGCGCTCCAGCACCCCGGCGCAGTCCGTAAGGGCATACCCGGCGAGCCGCTCCTGCCGGTTGGTGGCGAAGTCCGCCACCTCCTGAAAGGCGCGGATGGCGGGCCGTTGGCCCTTTTTGTCGTACAAGTCCATGGCGTACAGGAGCCAGGACTCAACTGCGTCCAGGTCCATGAGCCCCATGGCCCGGGGCGCAAAGGCGGCGAACTGGTAAGCCAGCTCCGCGTTGTCCTTGGCGATCACCGACCCCCAATGGAGTACGAAGGTCTGTTCGGTCGCGCCGAAGGTTGCCAGGTCCGCAGCCGGACCCGCCGCCGTGCGGCGCGACGACAGCGCGGGGTCCAGGAAGAGGTCCAGACGCTCTTCCAGTTCAGCCGCAGTGAAGGGCGGGCGCGGTGTCATCGGGTCGACCAGGGCTCTTGGGTGATGGCCATCCAGGAAATCGCATTCGCGCAAAAAAGCCAATTAATTTCATTGGTTGAAAGCCCCTCTCCAGACTGGCAGTCATTCGGACCTTGGGGGTGAACAACCAGGTATCCAACTCATCTCATTCGCGTTTTTCGCGGACAGATGACGGAACCCAGGGTCATCGCTCGGCCGGGTTTTGACCGGGATGCCGAGTTTGGCAGGTCCGGGACTCAAGCGCACCGGCACCCACGATACCGGGACACCTGGATCAGCCCGGGGCCAGCTTGGCACCGGGGGCGGCGCGGGTTAACGTGTCCCGCCCGTCAGCCCTGATGTAACCGGACCCCGGGGGGTCACTGAACCATGCTTATTCCCCGCGCCATCGCGGCCGGCCTGCTCACCCTCCTGGCCCCGATCGGTGTCCGGGCGTCCGAGGCGGCCCAGACGCTCGACCTGCTGGACCACCCGGTCGCCCTGGTGGTGCTCCTGATTTTCCTTGCCGCGTACCTGCTGGTGATGGCGGAGGAATTCGTCCACCTGCGCAAATCCAAACCGGTCATCGTCGCCGCTGGCGCAATCTGGGCCTTGCTGGCCTATGTCTCTGCCCAGGAGGGCGCGCCCCACGCCGCGGAGCAGGCGGTGCGCCACGCCTTCCTGGACTTCGCGGAACTCATGCTGTTCCTGCTGGTGGCCATGACCTTCATCAACGCCATGGAGGAGCGGCGGGTCTTTGATGCCCTGCGCGCCTGGCTGATCCGCGCCGGCTTTGGTTTTCGGGCCCTGTTCTGGCTGACCGGGACCCTGGCCTTCTTCATCTCCCCCATCGCGGACAACCTGACCACGGCCCTCCTGATGTGTGCGGTGGTGCTGGCAGTGGGAGGGGACAACCGCCGCTTTGTTGCCCTGGCCTGCATCAACATCGTGGTGGCGGCCAACGCGGGTGGCGCCTTCAGCCCCTTTGGCGACATCACGACGCTGATGGTCTGGCAGAAGGGGATCATTCCTTTCTTCGGGTTCTTCGCCCTGTTCATCCCGTCCCTGGTGAACTGGCTGGTGCCGGCGGCCCTGATGCACTTCGCGGTCCCGGACCTCAAGCCGGAGACCTCGTCGGTGGCCGTCCCCATGAAACGGGGGGCGCGGCGGATCATCTTTCTGTTCCTGCTCACCATCGCCACTGCCGTGAGTTTCCACCAGTTCCTGCACCTGCCGCCCGTTATCGGTATGTTGACGGGCCTGGGTTATCTCCAGTTTTTCGGCTTCTATCTGCGGATCACCCATTACCGCTGGCACCATCGCAATGGGGACCTGGCCGCCCAGGTCGGCGACATGACGCCCTTCGACGTCTTCAATCCGGTGGCGCGCTCCGAGTGGGATACGTTGCTTTTCTTCTACGGCGTGGTGCTGTGCGTGGCGGGTCTGGGCTTTGTGGGCTATCTGTCGCTGGTCTCGGAGGTCATGTATACCCAGTGGGGGCCGACCCTGGCCAACATCGGGGTCGGGCTCATCTCCGCGGTGGTGGATAACATCCCGGTCATGTTCGCCGTTCTGTCCATGAACCCGGCCATGGACCAGACACAATGGCTGCTGGTGACGCTGACCGCCGGGGTCGGTGGCTCCCTGCTGTCCATTGGCTCCGCGGCGGGCGTGGGGCTCATGGGTCAGGCGCGCGGTCGCTACACCTTTTTCAGTCATCTCAAGTGGACCCCCGCCATCGCCCTGGGGTACTTCACGAGCATTGGCGTCCATCTTTGGCTCAACGGCTGAGGGGCCTCGACCCAGCGCTGCGCCACATGCTCCGGCTCCTGAGGCTGGTGCCGATCGGGGTTGCCCTGGGGTTCTTCCTGGTTTCGCCGCCCGGGGCTATGGGCTGGCTGGCGCGCCCCGCGGACCGCACCTGCACCCTGGTGCGGGTGCTCGATGGTGACTCCCTGCAACTGCGCTGCAAGGGCGAGACGGTCGAAGTCCGGTTGCACTGCATCGACGCCCCCGAGCGGGAGCAGCCCCCCTGGGGCGCCCAGTCCCGCCGCCACTTACAGAAGATCACGCCGCAGAAGGTTGAACTCCGGGTGGTGGAGTACGATCGTTACGGCCGTACCGTGGGAAAGGTCTTTACCACCGGCCCCGAGCAACGGCTCCTGAATCTGGAGCAGGTCGCAAGCGGCCAGGCGGCCGTCTATACACCCTACTGCACCGACCCCGCCTTCAGCCGCGCCGAGCGCGAGGCCCGGCGTGCGGGCACGGGGATCTGGTCCAAACGGGGAGAGCAGCAGACGCCCTGGGTCTTTCGGCATCGGACGGGACGATGAGGGAGAGGTGTTTCAGTGAAAGACCGGCTGTCGTGCAGTGGAAGCGGCCGGGGGCCAAGACAAATCTCGCAGGGCACCCAGGCCACCGCATCGCGGCCACCGGCCGCTCCCACACGCGAGGTTTCTCCTCCGGGGTGGTGGATCGATCGCCCATGGTCGTTCCCGCTCAGACCGCGATCCGGTCACCCTGCGCCGCCTTGACGCCGCGGCCGGCGCCCATACACGCACTGGCGTCGTCCACCTTGACCGGCAAGCTGATCGACCCGTTCAGCACCGGCAGTCGGGGCGCCGGCGGCTGGTGGATTCAGTCTGAGGCGACTAATGCACCCACGTGTCGAAGTCCGAGGCGAATGCTGCGGGATGCCCGAATCGTTTCGCTTCGCCTCGCACCAAGTCGGTCACACCTTCGCCGATAGGTCGGGGCTCCACCCATTTTCTCGGGCGGCGGTGTACCGGACGATCTGTTGTATGGCGCTGAGCAGGAACTGTGCTGTGGCCTGAATACCGGCAATCCTTGCCGGTATGGCGGCTTCATTGATGGGATTTGCGGTCTAGCCTGGTCCTGCTCACCCCCGCCGCTCAAAGAGATAGTGGCTCACCCACCACTCCTGCCCGTCCCGGTAACCAAACAACTCCGCGCAGGCCATGAAAAAGAGCCGCCAGCGCATCCACCAGGTGGCGGCCTGGTCGGCGCCGTAGGTCTGCTCCAGGATGGGCCAGACCTGGGGGCGGGCCGCGTCCATCTGTTCCAGCCAGGTGTTGAGGGTGCGCGCGTAGTGGCGGCCGTCCCAGGTCCAGTGGTCCCGCAACCGGAGGTGGTCTTGGAAATAGAGGGGCAGGTCGTCGCTCGGCATGATGCCGCCGGAGAAGAAATACTGGCTCATCCAGTCGCTGGGGCCTTCGACCTCGAAGGCATAGGGGTGGGCGCGGTGACAGAAGATGTGCATCAGGAACCGGCCGCCGGGCCTTAGCCAGTCATGGACCCGGGCGAACAGGGCCCGGTGGTTACGCATGTGCTCGAACATCTCGATCGACACGATCCGGTCATAGTGCCCGGGGGCGGTGAAGGCGTTCATGTCCGCGGTGATCACGGTGAGGTTCCCGAGCCCGCGCCGCCTGGCGTCCGCCTCGATAAAGCCGCGCTGCCCGTGGGAATTTGAGACCGCGGTCACCCGGCACCCGGGAAAACGCTCCGCCACATAGAGGCTGAAGGCGCCCCAACCGCAGCCCAGTTCCAGCACCTCCATGCCGTCCGCGATACCGGCGCGCTCAACCGTGACCCGCAGGGACTCCTCTTCCGCCTCGGCCAGGGTTTCCACACCCGTGGGCCAGACGCAGGAGCTGTACTTGCGCCGGGGCCCCAGGACGGCGACGAAGAACTCCGGGGGCAGTTCGTAGTGCTGGGCATTGGCCAGTTCCGGAACCGCGGCGACGGGGGCCGCGTCCATCATGGCAACGAAGGCCCGCTTGTGGTCGGCCGCGGCCTCGCAGTCCGTGGTGGGCAGGGTGGCCAGGCGCTGACGCAGCAGGGCCCGGATGCCGCCGCGGGTGACCCGGTCGGGCACCACGCCCTGTTCGACCCAGCGGATCGCGGTGGCGGTGGCATTGAACATCTCTGATTTCCCCTATGGCGTCGGTTGATCTATTGGCACCCAGATATTGTCCGGGACACTAAATGCCAAGCCGGGCGCGCTTCCCCGATTCTTGCCCATTCTCTGCACGGGGGCTGCATGACGTGCGCTTAGTCTGTGCTCCGAGGGCGGTCGCAGCCCCCCCGACGGGGCCCGCGATCCGTCCGGTCCGTCGCCACCATCAACCAACGCCATTTTCGAGACCGCTCCGATGAAAACACCCACCACCCCCAAGACCCTGGTCGTCATCGCCTTCGGCATTGCCGCGCTCGCCGCGACGGCTGGAGCCCTTGCCGGCTCGCCCGGCCGTCACGGGGACCCCGTCGCGATGGCGCAGGCCCGCCTCGCCCGGATGACGGAGCGGTTCAACCTGACGCCGGAGCAGCAGCCCCAGATCAAGACCATCATCGACGAGCAGCAGGCCGCCGCGGAGCGCAACCGTGCGGAGACTCGCCAGCGCATCGAAGGAGTCCTGACGGACGCCCAGCGGGCTCAACAGGCCGTTGGCGGCAAGAACGGATGGATAGGCACCTGGATCGTCTGACCCGGCGGCTGAATCTGAGTCCGGACCAGGCTGCCCAGGCACGTGCGGTCATGATGGAGCGGGCTGGGGATCCGGCGTTCACCCGCACGGAGCTAAGGGAGCGGATTGCCGCCGTCCTGACCCCAGAGCAGCGTCAGGAGTTTGCAGTCAAGGGGCTGCGGGACGGACGTCGCGGTTCGCGGGGGAATTGTGTTCCCCGGGCCGGGGCTTCGAAGGCGCCCGGAGCAGGACGCGCAGACCCGGCGTTTTAATTGGTTGGCGGGGCCAGGGAGGCCCCGCCGCTTGCAGTGACAGACCCTGATCGTCCCTGAAAATCGCCGGAGGGGGTGACAATCAATCCCCGATTTTATGGGTTAACAGGGCTTGGCCGTCGGCGAGGCTTGGCGACATGGACGTGGTCTGCGAAGTCTTCTTGTCCTTACCACAGCCATCACCGGCATGGACGGGGACCAGGGACCCGGCCAGGATCAAACCTGCGAGCAGACCGGCGGTCATCAGGGTCGAGTAACTAATGGTCATCGTTTGGGGCCTCTACGTTTGGGTTGAGGAAACCGACCGAGTGTCGGAGCCGACGCACCAAGCGTCACGGTAGGAGAATTGGCGGCGTGCCGGAAGATTGCAAGGGCAATCTCTGCGGCGTCGATATTCCGTCCAATACAAATCTTTGTGAAATCGGGCGGCGATCGGCACCAGGCGCCAAAAGCGCTTCAAATCAAGGGCTCTTGGCGGGGTGATTCAGGGTTTGCACAGGGCTCGACCGAACCCCATCTCACTGATCTGCTGGGCTTGCGTGTCCGCGCTCCTGCCATCCCTTCCGGACTACCATAGCCTCCGTGGGGACAGCGTCCCCGTTCGTTCTTCCTCTCCCCAACTGGTGTTTCCATGAAGATCGCCCTGATTGCCCTCGGCGTCCTGATCCTGCTCGGTGTCGCGGCCATGGCCGTGTTTGTCTATGTCGTCCAGAACGTTGAGCAGCCGGCCTACCAGGTGGTGGAGCGGGACGGCCTCTTTGAGATCCGCGACTACCCGGGATTGGTGGTGGCGGAGGTGCGGCGCCAGGGTCCCCGCAAGGAGGCACTGAGCGCCGGGTTTGGCCCCCTGGCCCGCTACATCTTTGCCAAGGAGCGTGACGGCGAGCGGATCAGCATGACCGCCCCCGTGATCCAGCAGCGGCCTGAGACCATCGCCATGACGGTGCCGGTGACCCAGACCCAGGATGCGGCGGGAGACTGGGTGGTGCGCTTCATCATGCCGGCCCGCTACCGGCTGGATCAGTTGCCCGCCCCCGCCGGCGGGGACGTGCGACTGCTGGAGGTCCCGCCCCGGCGGACCGCGGCCCTGCGTTTCAGCGGCGTGACCACCGATGACCTGATCGCCGGCAAGGAGACGGAGCTGCGGGCCTGGCTGACCGCCCGCGGTCTGACCCCGGCCGCGGCACCGGTCTACGCCTACTACAACGATCCCTTCACGCCCGGCTTCCTGCGTCGCAATGAGGTCCTCATGGACCTGACGGACACGACTCCGCCTGACGCGGCGCGGGGGGAGGGGCAATGACGGCCGCCGCGGGAACCGAAGTGCCGGGGCCTTCCGGCCGCGCCATCGACCCTGCTCGGGGCCCTGGTCGCACTGCTCGCCTTGTCCGCCATCGTGACCGGCCTGTGGCGCCTCAGCGCGGCGACTGCCGGGCTCAGCGTCGAGACCCAGCGGGTCGGGACGGTGCCGGTCACCCTCTTTCGCCCGACCGGGGAACGCCTTGCCCCGGCCCCGGTGGTCGTGATTGCCCACGGTTTCGCCGGTTCCCAGCAGTTGATGCAGCCCTTTGCGGTGACCCTGGCTCGCAATGGCTACCTCGCGGTGACGTTCGACTTCCCGGGGCATGGCCGCAACGCCGAGCCCTTCGTCGCCAACGTCGGAGGACCAGGAGCGGCGGGTCCCGGTTCTGCTCGGGGCCCTGGAGCAGGTGGCCGGGTTCGCGACCGGGTTGCCGGGGGGCGACGGCCGTCTCGCCCTGCTCGGGCATTCCATGGCTGGGGACGTGCTGATGCGCTATGCCGCCGCCCACCGGGACCAGGTCGCGGCGACGGTGCTGGTCTCGCCCTACATGGCGCCGGACGCCCCCCGGGCCGAGCCGCGCAATGTCCTGTTCCTCCTGGGCGCCCTGGAGCCCCCGATGCTGCACCAGGCGGGCCGCGAGGCCATTGCGGCGGCGAGCGGCGGCACCTTGCCGAACGCCGAGGCGGTGGCGACAGACCTGACCTACGGGGACCTGGCCGACCGGCAGTGCCCGGCGGTTGGTTCTGGCCCCCGGCGTGGAGCACATCGGCGTGCTCTACGGGCAGGATGGCATCCGGGCCGCCCTGGACTGGTTGAACCAGACTTTCGGTCGCTCCGGGGACGGCTTCATCGACGCCCGCGGCGGACCCCTGGGGATGCTCTTCCTCGGCCTGGTGGCCCTGGCCTGGCCCTTGTCCCGACTGCTGCCGCGGGCGGCCACCCGGCCCCTGGGGGCGGGTCTGACCTGGCGGCGGTTGCTGCCGGTGGCCATCCTGCCCGCGGTGCTCACCCCGCTCCTGCTGCGACTGGTGCCGAGCGACTACCTGCCGATCCTGCTGGGGGACTATCTGGCCCTGCACTTTGGGGTCTATGGGCTGATCACGGCGGCCGGACTATGGTTCATGACGCGTCGTCGCGGAGGTGACCTCGCTCCCGTCGATGCCGGGCCGCCCGCCGCACCGGGGCGGACCCTGTGGTCGGGGCTGGTGATCGGCACCCTGGCCGCCGCGGCCTATCTGACCCTGGTGATCGCCCTACCCATCGACCAGTTTGTCACCGCCTTCCTGCCCGGGGCGGGGCGTATCTGGCTGATCCTGGGGATCGTCCCCGGCACCTGGGCCTATTTTGCGGCCGACGGCTGGCTGACCCGGGGACCGGGGGCACCACGGGCGGCCGGCCTGGTCACGAAGACCCTGTTCCTGCTTTCCGTGCTGGTGGCGGTGGTCCTGAACCTGAGCGAGCTGTTCTTCCTGATCATCATCGTGCCGGCCATCCTGGTCTTCTTCCTGTTCTATGGACTGATGGGCGGCTGGATCTATCGTCGCACCGGCCACCCGCTGGTGGGGGCCCTGGCCATCGGGCTGTCCTTCGCCTGGGCCATTGCCGTGACCTTTCCAGTGGTCGCTTGACACCTGTTCAGGATTCCGGTTCAGGTGCGGACCCGCGCTGAGTCTGGCGGGGGCGGGCACTGGACAACAGGGGGTCATAACGTGCTACCAGGTAGAGGCCCACCAGGCCGCCATAGAACAGCCCGGCGCCCAAGAGCATGAGGTGCAACCCCCAGAGCCAGCCCAGGCCCGCGCTGGACAGGCATAGTGCGCCGATATAGCCCGTCGCCAGGGGCCGGGCGATGGGTCGACCCAGGCGCCAGAAGACCAGGGCCCCGGCGGCCAGGGCGATGAGGCCCTTGATCAGCACCATCCCGTGAAGGAGAGACACCAGTTCCGCCGTCGCCCGGGGCGCGGGGACCAGCCACAGGGTCATCGCCAGGGTGAAGAGGCCGGTCAGCGATGTCGCCGTGGCCAGGGTCAGCCGGCGGGACAGCACTTGGGTGTCGGTCACCGGTCCGCGGGGCACGGCGATGGTGGTCAGGAGTTCCGGGGGCGGCTCAAGACGGCCCATGATTCCTCCACGCCCTGGAGCGGGCGGCGGTCGCGGTCGGTTGCTGAAACTCGGGACGGCTGGCGGACCGTTTCCCCAGCACTGCCCCAAGCCTAGACCCGCGGGCACACCCACTCAATCGCAAGAACCGTGTGGGAATTGACCGCATTCAACGCCCGTCCGTGGGAGCGGCCTTCGGCCGCGACACCGGAAGCCGCCTGGCTCGCCCGCCAGCCGTCCGAACATGCCGCGCTCAAGCAATCTAATGACCCCGTGCGCGTATGGCAGGGGTCCCGTAACGGCTACAGGCCGCTCCCGCGCAGGACGCTTTCGTCGGTCGGCGGCGCCTCGCTCACCGCCGCCGACATCGCGGGGGGCAACGCTTCAGGCGGCGGCGAAGCGGCCCTGGAGCCGAAGGTCCCGCTGGGAATCAGCAGTAGGGCGAGCAGGAGCAGGCCATTCCAGGCCCCGTTGACCTGATTCCCCAGGGTCAGCGGATCGGTGCTGTAGGGCATGAGGTAAAGCAGAACAGCAGAGACCAGGGTGATGGCCAGGACCAGCCCCCAGCCCGGCAGTCCCATGTCGCGGATGCGCTTGGCCAGCAGGTTCAACTTGGCAACGAGGAAGACCAGGCAGAACAGTCCCACCAGGATGATAACGGGCAGACTCACCGTCTCCACTAGGAAGGTCTGGGCCGCCGCCGGGCCCTCAAACAGCAAGGGCTCTGCCAACCCGATCCCGAAGGCAATACCCAGACCAAAGAGCAGAAACAGGACCGTGAGCAGCAGCCAGAACCCCAGCAACGGGAGCCGGGCGAGACGGCCGGTCGTGAATTCGCCAAAAAAGGCTTGGAACATCGCAACTTCCCCCGAAGGTTGGCGTCAGTGACCCGCCCCGCGTCAGCGGCCTTGATCCAGACTGGTGTCGTCCAGACTGATGTCGTCGGCGAAGCGCGTAGCGCGAGAAAGGGTTGAGTGAGAGCGATGCTCACCACACAGCCGCCAACCACCCTACGCTCAGATGGGCATCGCGGTCGCTCGGCCCTTCTTGCGCAACTGATTCCAGTCCGTCATGAAGCGTAATGTTACGCCTCAGGGCATAGGCGCCACACACCAGAACGCCCGATGCTGCCTCTACTTGCTCTGTTCGCTTTCGAGTACCGTCCGGTAATTCCAATCCCTGACGCCTTGAATGATCAGATCCACATCGTCGACCGGGATACGCAGCATCTGCAGCGCTGCCGCCCCAAGACGCAGGCTCGATTCAATGGCTTCCGGATACGCCTGGGTCGCACCGGCGTCAAGCAGTTGAGAACTTGCTTCGAGGTCCCGTGCCCGCGCAATGATCGGTACCTGCGGGCACCGGTCGCGCAGAAACAAGACGGCCCGTAACGCTGTACTGGAGTCGTCGACGGTAATCACGATCAAGGAGGCCCGCTCGGGATGGACGGTAGCCAGCAATTCCGGGTCGGAGATGTCGCCGTAAAGCACCTTATGACCGGCTGTCCGCCCTTGGGCCACCCGCTTCGGGTCAGTATCAAAAGCCAGGAACGTAACGCCACTTGTCTGCAGCAAAACGCCGATGGTGTGACCCACGCGCCCGTAACCGCCGAGGAGTACCTGCTGGTCAGGCGCCTCCAATAGCGAGTCAGGCAGACCTTGAGCGGCAGCGGGCCGAACGCCAATCAAGCGGGTCGCAATGGCACGGTTGAAGCGAATCAAGAATGCGCCTGCGATCATCGAGAACAGAACTGATGTCAGTGCGATCTGACCCAGTTGTGTGTCGATGACATGCGCATCGAGCGCAATGGCAAGCAGGGCAAACCCAAATTCGCCTCCCACGGCCAGCAGCAATCCCGTGCGCCAAGCCGTTGCTGCGTCGATGCCGGACGTGCGCACCATGGCGGCTACGATCAGCGTCTTACTTACCAGGATGAGCAGGGCGCCCAGGAGTGCCCAGTGCCAGATATGCACAATGGCGGCGGGTTCAATCAGCATCCCGATGCCGACGAAAAAGAGACCGAGTAGGACATCCCGGAACGGACGGATACTTGACTCCACCTGGTGACGGAACTCTGTCTCGCCCAACATCATCCCGGCGAGAAAGCCTCCAAATGCCAGCGACAGGCCAAGGCTGCTCGTAGTCCAGGCCGCCAGCAAGGCGACGAGCAGGACGGCCAGCGTAAACACCTCCGTGGATCGGCGGTGGGCCACCAGGTGAAAAAGCGGGCGTAAGAGCCAGCGACCGGAAAAGAACACCAGTACGAACCCCACCACGGCCTTGGTAAGTGCCCACCCGAGAGCGCCGGCCAGCTCCTCCGCACCGGTCGCTATGGCCAGCACCGGGATAATCACGAGAAAGGGAACGGCGGTGACATCCTGGAACACCGACATGGCGAGGCCGATGCGGCCGTGGTGACTGTTCTCCTCCCCTTGCTCGGTCAATTGGCTGCCGATGATGGTGGTGGATGACTGCGCAAAGACGGCCCCGACCACGAACGCGGCAGCGGCAGGCAGTCCAGCGAGCCACAGGACCACCGAGACTGCCGCGGTCGTAAAGACCACTTGCCCGGTGCCCAGCCCCAGGACCTGATGCCGCAGGGCGTGCAGTTGGGGCAAGGAAAAGTTGAGACCGATGGTGAACAGCAGGAAGACCACGCCGAACTCGGCGAGCGCCTTGAACTCCGGGACATAGACGGTGGGCCCGGCCGTATGGGGTCCGAGGATCAGTCCGACCAGTAAATACCCAAGACTGGTTGGGATATGCAGGCGTTGGAACGTGACCACGACAGCCACCGCAACGCCTAGAAGTAGCAGGATTTGTGCGAGATGCTCCATTAGAAACGCGGCTCCTGTCCCCTGGGTGCGGCAGTCAATCCCGCCGCCGGTCTTCCTCCAGACCCGCCGGGTCCTGGTGGATGGTGATGTCGGCGCCCGGGAATTCCGCGCGCAGAGTGTCTTCGACCTGGTCAGAGATGGCGTGAGCCTGGCGCAGGGGCAGGTCATCCGCAAGCTCGACGTGGAGTTGCATCACCGGAATCTGCCCTGACCGGCGGGTGCGCAGGCCGTGAACGCCCATAACCCCGGGCACTCCATGGGCCACCGCGCGGATCTTGCGTCGCTCGTCCGGGGTGAGTTCCCGATCCATCAGCAGGTCCACCGCCTCCCGGCCGATGTGGAAAGCGCTGTAAAAAATGTAAACGGCGATCCCCAGGGCGAACAGGGGGTCCAGACCCGGCCAGCCGAGGACGGCCAGCACCAGCGCGACGAGGATCGCCGCATTGGTGGCCAAGTCGGTGGCGTAATGCAGGGCGTCGGCGCGAATGGCCGTGGAGCTGGTGCGGCGAATCACATGGCGCTGAAAGGTCAGCAGCGCCAGGGTTGCGGCCATCGCGAAGACCATGACTGCCACCCCCACCCCCAGTTCGGCCAGGGGCTGAGGATGCACCAGCCGGTCCACCGCCTGCAGGGCCAGAAACAGGGCCGAGCCGGCGATGAATGCGGCCTGGCCCAAACCCGCCAGGGCCTCGGCCTTGCCGTGGCCGAACCGGTGCTCCGCATCCGCGGGCTGGAGCGACCAGTGCACCGCGACCAGGTTGATCAGGGAGGCCCCCACGTCCATCAGCGAGTCAACCAGGCTCGCCAGGACGCTGACCGAGCCGGTGATGAGCCAGGCGGCGAGCTTGACCAGGATCAACAGGGTCGCGGTCGCGACCGAGGCATAGGTGGCCAGGCGCAGCAGGCGGTTGTTGTCGTCGATGGTGGGTGATGGCATGGAGTGCGTTGATTCGGGCAAGGGCGAACGATTGGAACCCGGCCGCGGGTCCCTGGGGAGCGTCAACGGTCCTGAGCGCATCAGGTCCGGGCGCAATCCCGGTGCCCAAGGTGGAGTGACGGCGGCCGGGACCTGAGCGCCCGTCAGGGGATCGGTCCAGGGGTTGCCACGCACTCGATCAGGCTCAGAATAATACACCTATCCTGTTCCGCGACGGCCCGCTACCCCCTTTGGCCAGGGTGCGGCCGGCACGGTCAAACGGCCCGTTTGTCCATGCCGACTCTGAAACATCGCATCTCGCGCGATGTCTTGCGGAGCAACGCGACCATCGGGGGACCAGGCCATGCGGGCACACCAAGCTCCTTGGCCACGCTTTACGAGAAGTTCGAAGCCCTACACGAGGGGGTGACCGGGGAATCATCGGCCGCCAATTCTTCGTCCGTCCCCGCCCAAGCCTTCTACGGGGTGCTGAGGAGGGTCAACAAACCCGAGCGGATCAGGTCCGGGGGCAATCCCAGGGCCCAGGCCGCGGCGACGGCGGCCAGGATGGACTGGGTCTGGTGATTGTCCTGACTCTGATCAGTCAGCGGTACCTGTGCCAGGGGCAGCAGGGTCTCCGTGGCTTCGCCCGCCGCCAGGACGACACACCCGTCCCGCTCCACCACGGCGCGCCCGCCCTGGGCCAGCCCGGCGACGACGCTCGGGTGCTCGGGGTCGCGGGCAAACCAAAGCACATTGCCGCGACAGGATTCTGCCATCTCCGCCACCCGGGGGTCCTCGGCATTGAGGACGGCGCAGCCGGTCTCGGTCACCGCCTCGACCACACAGCGTTTGACCCGCACCAGGTCGTCCAGGGTCTCGATGCCGGGCTCGCCCGCCGGGGCTGTCTCACCGACCTCGGTCACCACGCCCACCTGGCAGCGGTCGAAGCCCAGGCCCTCGCGCCGGATGCCGCCCGCCGCCAGGCTCAGGACCACCGCCTCCAGCCGCGGGTGCATGAGCAGGGTCCGGGCGGCCTCGGGGCCGGTGCCGTCGTGGGGGTCGATACAGCGCGTGCCGACTTCGATGCCGTCACGGCTTGCCAGGCCCACCAGGTCGCCCCGCCCCTGCAGCAGGTGGGCGATGAGCCGGGCGGTTGCCGCGCTGCCGCTGGCCCCGATGACCGCCACCAGGGGGATGCGGCCGTCCGCGCCTGCCCCTTCCATGTGGGGGAACAGCAGGTCCACGATGGCCTCCCCCACCGGGCGCGGCTGACCGGCGGAGGGTTCCAGGTGCATCCGCAGCCCCGGCCCCGCGTTGACCTCCACCACGGCGCCGCCCTGCTCCTCCAGTGGACGGCCGATGTCCGCCGCCAGGATGTCGACCCCGGCCAGGTCCAGCCCCACCATCTGGGCCGCCTCCAGGGCTCGGGCGGCGACTGCCGCGTGGACCTGGTCCGTCACGTCCGTGGCCGTCCCGCCAGTGCTGAGATTGGCGGCGCGGCGCAGCAGGACCCGCTGCCCGGTGGCGGGCACTGCATCCGGGGTCAGGTCCTGTTCGGCGAGCACCGCCAATGCGATCCCGTCCAGCTCGATCAGGCTCAGCATGGTGGCGTGCCCGGCGCTGCGGCGGGGGTCCTGATTGGTCGCGGTCACCAGTTCGCGGACGGAGGAGCGGCCGTCGCCCAGGACCTGGGCGGGTTCGCGCAGGGCAGCCGCCACCATGCGGTCGCCCACCACCAGCAGACGATGGTCCGCCCCGGGAATGTAGCGCTCGCACAGGATGGCGGAGGCCTCCTCCCGGGCGGCGGCGAAGGCCTGTTCGATCTGCTCGGCGGCTGCTCAGGTTGGCAGTCACGCCGCGGCCTTGGTTGCCGTAGCGCGGTTTGACGACTACTGGTGCGCCCAAGCTCCTGGGCGAACTGCCAGGCGTCCGCCGCGCTCTCGACGGGTCGGCCCTCGGGTACCGGGCACCCCGGCCGCGCGCAGCAGCATGCGGGTCAGGTCCTTGTCCTGGGCGATCGACTCGGCGATGGCGCTGGTGCGGTCGGTCTCGGCGGTCCAGGCCCGCCGCTGGCGGCCGCCCCAGCCCAGTTGCAGCAGGTTCTCGGACCCCAGGCGCCGCACCGGGATGCCGCGGGCGCGGGCGGCGGCGGCGATGGCCCGGGTGCTCGGTCCCAGGCGGACCTCGTGGCAGAGGTCACGCAGACGTTCCAGTTCACCCGCCACGTCGAAGGGATGGTCGTGAATCGCCGCGAGCAGCAGGTCCCGGGCGACCGCGATGGCCGCCAGGCCCAAGGGCTCTTCCTGGTAACGGATGGCAACCTTGTAGACCCCGTCTTCATCGGTCTCCCGGGCCTTGCCATAGCCCACCGGGGTGCCGGCCAGGGTCTGCAGTTCCAGTGCCACATGCTCCAGGCAGTGGGCCATATAGGTGCCCCGGTCCAGGCGCTGAAAGAAGCCCCCGCGCTCCCCGACGCTGCACCGGTGCTCGATCAGGGACGGCAGCCAGGACTTGAGCCGGTCATTGAACCCCGGAATTTCCTCCGAGGAGGTGTCTTTGATCTCACCCAGGTCCAGCAGTAGCTCGATGACCGGAAAGTGGGCCCAGATGCTGGGTCCCCGCAGAACCCACTGGTGTCGGATCGTCAGCATAAAGACCCCTGGCACCGGCGGCCGGCGCACCATGGAAGAAAACAGAGACGAGAAGAAACTTGCGACGACTAGCAGGCGCTTGCGGGCTTCTCAGGATCAATCGCGGGAACTGTGATGGTTGAGTCATCCCGGTTGGACTTCGCGTTGTCGTCCCGTGGGAGCGGCGTGCCGCCGCGACTGGGCGCCGCGGGTTGCTGCAGGATCACATCGTGGCTGCAGGCCGCTCCCGCACGGGACGGTGAGTCCCAGCCGGGCTTGCTTCACCTCACGCGTGTGCCAATCGTGCCGCCTGGTCCTGGCCCGGCACGCCGGTCAGGGCCTGCCGGTTGAGCGGGAACTCCCGGCGCGCCTGGTCCTCGGCCAGGCGGGCGCGGACATAGTCGACGGTCTCGTCGATCACGTCCGCCTGGATCAGCAGCAGGTCTCCGGGCTGGGCCAGCCACAGGGCAGCCTCCACCGCATGCTGCCAGCCGTGGATGGTCTGAACCTCCTGGACCCGGTCGCCCGCGGCGAGCCCCTGGTCGAACAGGGACATGATCTCCCCCGGCAGGCGTCCGCGGGTGTAGTGGTCCTCGTAGAGGATGACCCGGTCGAAGGCGTGGCCCAGGATCTCTCCCTGGCGGATCAGGTCCGCGTCGCGCCGGTCCCCGGCCGCGGAATAGACCGCCAGACGGCGTCGGTGGGGGAAGACCTCCAGGGCCTCGATCATGGCGAGCAGGGCGGAGGGGTTGTGGCCATAGTCGAAGACCACGGTGGCGCCATTGATGGGCAGCACGTTGAAGCGCCCCGGGCTCTTGTCCAGATCGGCCCCGAAGGTCTCCAGCGCGGCGGCCAGTGGTCTCCAGGGGCACGCCCAGGGTCCAGAGGGCCGCCGCCGCCGGCCAGGACATTTTCCACCTGGAAGCCGATCCGCCCGCCGCGGGTCAGGGGGATGCGGTCCAAGGGGAGCAGCACCGACTCGGTCGCACCCGCGGCC
The DNA here is from genome assembly GCA_963733415.1 of uncultured Gammaproteobacteria bacterium. Taxonomy (GTDB): domain Bacteria; phylum Pseudomonadota; class Gammaproteobacteria; order Chromatiales; family Chromatiaceae; genus Thiodictyon. Next base: position 34,894 of record CAVTDM010000014.1, read on the forward strand.
AGGATCAGGTCCTGCCCCCGCACGAAGGCCACCCGCCCGCCGTCGCGTCGGTGCCGCAGGATCAGGGGATGACTGCCGTCGCGGGCGAAGAACAGCACCTCTCCCTTGCAGTGACGGGCCATGCGGGCGACCAGGGGGTCATCGGCATTGAGTACTGCGGTCCCCCCGGGAGCCACGCCGCGCACCACGGTCTGTTTGACCTCGGCCAGTTCCGCGACGGTGTCGATCCAGCCCAGCCCCAGATGGTCCCCCTCACCGATGTTCGTGACCACCGCCACGTCGCAGGCGTCGAAACCCAGGCCCTCCCGCAGGATACCGCCCCGGGCGGTCTCCAGCACCGCCGCCTCCACCTGGGGATTGAGCAGCACCAGCCGGGCGCTCTTGGGACCCGCGCAATCATCGGTATCGATCCGCCGGTCGGCCAGATAGATGCCGTCGGTGCAGGTCATCCCCACGAAGCGGCCGGACACGCTGAGCCCATGGGCGATCAGGCGGGTCACGGTGGTCTTGCCGTTGGTGCCGGAGACGGCCACGATCGGGAATACGGCCGGTCTCACCGGGCCGATACAGGGTGTCGAGGAAGGCGTCGGCGATGGAGCGCGAGCGCACGGTGTCGAGATAGAGATCGAGCGGCGGGGACGGGATCACCTCGCTCACCCGGCCGCCCTGGGACTCAAGGGGCCGGGTGATGTCCGCCACCGCCAGCCGGACCTCCGCCGTCTCCAGCCCCAGGGCGCGGACCGCGTCCAGGGCCCGGGCGCGCACTTCCCCGTGGAGCAGGCCGCTCACGTCCGTGACGATCGGGGCGCGGCCGTTGTCGCTCCGTCCCGGCTGCCACCAGAGGGCGGCCAGGACGCGTCGCCCGGTCACCAGCACCCGGTAGTGGGCATCGCTCACCGGCGCTTCGGTGCAGGCCAGGCCGGTGGCCGCCAGCAGAGTATCGAACAGATCCCGGTCCAGGGTTGCGGGGTCGCTGGCGGCCACTGTGGTGCAGAGGGGTCGCCGCTGCCGGGCTCCATAGCCAAGTTGCAGCATGTCTCCGGGAAGCCGGCGCGCGGGAATGCCACGCGCCCGGGCGGCCTTCAACAGGGCGGCGCAGGTGGGCGTGGGCGCGTGCTCCCGGGCCTGGGCGGCGAGCCCTTCCAGCAGGGCCGGGGTATCACAGGGGTCCCCCGTCAAGGCGGCCGCGACCAGCGTCAGGGCCGCCTCGGCGCAGGCCTCGGCCGGCAGGCCTTCGACCCATTGGAAGGCCAGGCGGTAGACGCCCGGCTCGGAGGTGCGGCGCACCTGGGCGAACCCGGGCCGCTCGCCGACCCGGGCGGCGAGTTCCACGATGGTCTCCAGGAGGACTTGGGCGAGCCAGCGTTCGTGGCGAGTCGGGTCGTGGGCGATCGGGGGTCGGCGCGGGCGCTTCAGACCCGGCAGCAGTCTGCCCAAACGCGGGCGCAGGTAGGCGGACGACTCCAGGAGGGCGCCGGGTGGATGATCGGAAAGGTCGAACCAGACCTCGGCCACAGGGAAATCGGCCCAGGGGTTGGGGCCGCGCAACGCACGCACTCTGCGGATATCCACGGAAATCTGACCCGACACTCGATCGCACGGACGTTATTGTTGGGGCGCGGGAGCGGTGACCGGCGTTGCAACCGTCGGCCGCTCGGGGCCCAAAGGTACTTGGGAGAAGCGCAGACCGTGCGCCCGCCGCGCGATCTTTGCTCGACCCTCCATGGGCCACAACGGCGACTCGCGACGGGCGACGGTCGGGGTGGGGAGGTCGGATGCAAATGCTATGACGGGGGCTGCGGAAAGTCGAGAACCGCGGGGACGGATACCTCTGGGCCGGCCCGCCTCCCGGCTCGTCGTCCGGGTAGCGCCTGGCCGCTCGTCTGGTCAATCCCCAAACCAAGTGCGACCATTGGCCCCGTCCGGCCGATCGACCGGTGTCCGTTTGTTTGCCTGAAGCGTTGCAGTCCCGTGGCCAAATCTGTTTCCCCAATCGACACCCAACCCGTTTTCTGGGGCACCCCGGACGGGCCGCCGCTGCCCTGGGCCGCGGCCCTCCAGTCCCAACTCACCGCGGGTGAGACCCCGCTCGCCTGGTTCCTGCCAGACCTGGATCAGCTGCTCCATTACGGCGCAGGCTTTCTGTGCCTGACCGAGCACCGACTGTTGGGCCCGGACCCGGCGGGGGCCTCGGGGTCCTGGGCCTCCTGGCCGCTGGCTGACCTCAAGCGGGTGCGGGCCGGTCATCGGGGTGGGGCGGGGCTGCTGGAACTGGTGGGAGCGGAGCGGCGGCTCGCCTATTGGCGTTTCACCGCCGCCTGCCAGGCGACGGCCCAGCAGTTCGCGGAGCGCTGCACGGCCGCGCTCGGCCGACTCAACGGCGATCAAGTTGCCGGGGGCGAGGGCCAGGGCACTATTTGCCCCACCTGCGGCGCCGTGATCCCCCCCGGTCAGGTCGCCTGCGCCTTTTGCGCCGCGCCGCCGCTCCCGCCGCCGGGCCGCTCCCTCTGGCGTCTGACGCGCTTTGCACGCCCCCGGGCGGGCCTCATCGCCCTGGGCTTCGGCCTGATGCTGGCCTGCACGGCGGCCAGCCTGGTCCCGCCTTATCTCACCATGCCCTTGCTTGACAAGGTGCTGATCCCTCACCAGGCCACCGGTGCCCCCCTGGACTACCACCTGGCCGGCCTCTATCTCGCCGGCCTGGCGGGCGCGGCCCTGCTCGCCTGGTTGTTGGGATGGGGGCGCACCTATGTGCTGTCCGTGGTGAGCGAGCGCATCAGCGCGGATCTCCGCAGTGAGACCTACGCCCACCTCCAGGCCCTGTCCCTGGAGTTCTTCGGCGGCAAGCGCACCGGGGACCTGATGTCGCGCATCGGCAGCGATACGGAACGGCTCTGCTACTTTCTGTCGGTCAGCCTGTTGGATCTCCTCAATGACCTGCTGACCATCATCATGGTCTCCGTGGTCATGTTCTCCATCGACCCCAAGCTCGCCCTGGTCACCCTGGCCCCATTTCCGATCATCGCCTGGCTGGTCCAACGGGTGCGGGAACGGTTGCGCCACGGTTTTGAGCGCGGCAGCCGCGCCTGGGCAGACATGCTGAGCGTGCTCGCGGACACCATCCCCGGGATCCGGGTGGTGAAGGCCTTCACCCAGGAGCGACGCGAGATCGAGCGCTTCAACCAGGCCAATGAGAACGTCGTCGCCACCAACACCCGGGTCAACACCCTGTGGTCATTCTTCGGGCCGACCGTCACCTTTCTGACCGATCTGGGACTGCTGGTGGTCTGGGCCTTTGGCGTCTGGCAGGTGGGGCAGGACACGGTGACCGTGGGCGTGCTGACCGCCTTCGTCGCCTACATCGGCCGCTTTTACGCCCGGCTGGAGGCGTTGAGCCGCCTGGTCGGCGCCGTCCAGCGGGCGGCCGCCTCCACCCACCGGGTCTTTGAGATCCTCGACCGGGTCCCCAGCGTCCCGGAACCAAGTCAGCCGGTGGCGCCGGGGCGGGTCAAGGGGGCCATCGAGTTGCGGGGCGTGTCCTTCAACTACGGACCGCGGCGCGTCCTGCACGACCTCAACCTCAGCATCCGCCCGGGGGAGATGGTGGGCCTGGTGGGCCACACGGGGGCCGGTAAAACCACGCTCGTCAATCTGATCTGCCGCTTCTTCGACGTGGCCGAGGGGCAGATCCTGGTGGACGGCGGGGACATCCGCTCATTCCCGGTGGAGGCCTACCGGCGCAACATCGGCATCGTCCTGCAGGAGCCCTTCCTGTTCTTCGGCACCATCGCCGAAAACATCGCCTACGGCCGCCCGGAGGCCAGCCGGGCCGAGGTCATGGCGGCGGCCCGTGCCGCCAGCGCCCACGAGTTCATCCTGCGCCTGCCGGACGGCTATGACTCCCTGGTGGGCGAGCGCGGCCAGTCACTCTCCGGCGGGGAACGCCAGCGCATCAGCATCGCCCGGGCGCTGCTGACCGACCCGCAGATCCTGATCCTGGACGAGGCCACCTCCTCGGTGGACACCGAGACCGAGCGCGAGATCCAGGGCGCCATCGACAACCTCACCCATGGCCGCACCACCATCGCCATCGCCCACCGGTTGAGCACGCTGCGCCGCGCCGACCGGCTGGTGGTGCTGGACCGGGGCCGCATCGCCGAGGTGGGGACTCACCGGGCCCTGCTGGACCAGAAGGGGGCCTATGCACGGCTTTATCATGCCCAACTTGAGCAGGCCAAGCAGCATCTCACCCTCTAGGTTTCGCGGCTTGACATCCGTGTCAAGCCGCGAAACCTAGAGATATTTCAGGCAACTCTCGCGTCGCTGCGATCCGCCCGGAATGAGAGCGGGGACCAGGATCACGGATGGGCCTCCGAGCCGAGCACCCTAATGACTGACAAGCCCGCCACCAACGCTGATTTCCAACTGCACATCGATTCCTTCGGGCGTCTGGTCTATGTGGACGCCGCGGGCCGGGAGTACCCCGACGCAACGCCGGTGCGGGCCTACCCCCTCAGTGATCGCGGGCACTGGGTGATCATCTGCGACGCCGAGGGGAGGGAGTTGCGCTGTATCGAGGACTCGACTGAATTGGCCGCGGAGGTCCGCACCATCCTGGAGGATGAACTGGCCGGGCGGGAATTCGTCCCCCGGATCCGCCGGGTGCTCCAAGTCTCAAGCTACCTGGAACCGGCCGAGTGGGAGGTGGAGACGGATCGGGGCCGGACCCGCTTTGTCCTCAAGACCGAGGACGACGTGCGCCGCCTGGGACCCCACAGCGCCCTGCTCCAGGACTCCCAAGGCATCCGCTACCTGGTCCCCGACACCCGCCAGCTCGACCCCTATGGGCGACGGGCGGTGGATCGGTATCTCTGACCCGGGGCGCGCCGAGCCTCGGTGGAGAGATAGGCACGGGGACTTACTCGGCCTGGAAGCGGATGCAGTCGTCTGGCTCGCAGGCTAAGGCGCGCGGGCGCGACTGGTCGCCGTGCGCCTCAGCGCTGCGACGGACCCGCGCACAGCGGCGAAGGGACGCGTGGCCGGCCTGCGGTCCGGTGCTCGGGTCTGGGACCTGGTGACGCCCAGAGCCGCGCAGGGCACAACCGCCTGGATTCGGCCAGGAGCAGTCGCCTAGTTTCGGGCCGCGAGGGATCGGTTCGACACCATATGCCGTCACTGGCGGTCCTGAGCTTGGCACCGTGACCGGTGACCCGTTGCGATCACTGACCGCTGGGGCCAGACCAGCCGAACGCCACCGAGAAGCAGTGCGTGGCAGACCGGACTTGATCCTGGCACTTGTTCCCGCTTTGCGGCCGGGCCAGCATTTGCTGCGGTCGCGCGGCTTGGCATCAAACGGTCACCAAGCCCTGTTTGATCCCCCAGCGGACCAGTTGCGCACTGCTGTTCAGGCCTAGGTGCTCCATCATCTGCTGTTTGTGGAACTCGACCGTGCGGGATGAGATAGCGAGCCGGCGCGCGATCTCCTTGGCCGAGCAGCCCTCGACCAAGAGCTGGAGTATCTCGCGTTGGCGGGGTGTCAGGGGCTCCGCAGGATTGTCCGCGGCGGAGGAGCTGGGCTGGAGGGGCTGGTCCAAGGCGTTCGCCAGGTGGGGCGTCACGTAGATCTCACCGTTCAGCGCGGCGCGAATGGCCGTTGTCAGCTCGGCGGGGGCCGAGTGCTTGAGCACATAGCCCAGGGCCCCGGCTTCCAGGGCCCGACGGACATAGGAAAGCTCCGGGTGCATGGTCAGGAAGACGATCTTCGCGTCGGAATTCTCCTTGCGAATCCGCGCCAGGGCCTCGAAGCCATTGAGGCCCGGCATGGCGATATCTGCGACGATCAGGTCGGGCCTGTGGGTGTGCGCCGCCTCCACAAGTGACTCGCCGTCCTCGACGAGGCCAACCACCTCGAACTCCTCACCTAGGAGTGACCTGATGCCCTCGGCAACCAGCCGATGGTCGTCGGCCAGCAGCACCCGGGGGCGGTTCACGATGGGGACCCCTCGAGCGGAACCCAGGCAAGCACCACTGTGCCCAGGCCCGGCTGGCTCTCCACGTCGAGTTCGCCGCCGAGCAGCGAGACCCGCTCCCTCATGCCCGCGAGGCCAAGGCTGGGGCCTTGGGCCTGGTTGCCTGGGTCGAAGCCAACTCCGTCGTCCTGCACCACCAACTGAAGGCCGTCTGCGACACCGGTGAGCGTCACCTTGACCTCTCGGGCCCTCGCATGGCGTACGCAGTTTTGCAGTGCCTCCTGGGCAACGCGGAACAGACACAGGGTCTGGTCGGCCGGCAGCGGCCCGGGCAGGTTCCTAACGCTCAATGTGGCGGCAGCGCCCGCGATTCGCGCGAATTGCTCGCATTCGATCCGCAGGGCCTCCTCAAGTCCTAGGTCCGTGAGCACCGTGGGGTGCAGCCGGTAGGAGAGTGCATGGACGTCATCGCTCAGGCGTACCAGGCCCTGCCTGACCCCCTCCAGAAGCTCGCGTGCACCCGCATCGGCTGGGTTCCGCTCCACCCTGCCGGCATCGATGGCCATGCGCGCCAGGCGCTGGGTCATGTCGTCGTGCAGCTCCCGTGCGATACGCATCCGCTCCTGCTCCTGGCTTTGGATGAGACGGCGGCTCAGGTCCCGGGCCGAGTCCTCAGCAGCCTTGCGCTCGGTGATATCGATGGTCGCGCCGAGCAGCCGCCCACCGGGGGCGGACTCGCGCGACTCGGCCCGAGCCCGGGCCGATAGCCAGCGACGGGTCCCGTCCGGCAGGTCCACCCGAAACTCGCCCAGATAGGGGCTGCGCTCGACGAGCGACCTACGGATCGCCTCCAGCACCCCAGCGCGGTCGGTGGGATGAATGTGATCGACAACGGTCCCCAGGGTCAATGCCCCCTCGGGTGCCAGGCCGAACATCTCCCGCCACTTCGCATTTCCCATCACCCGATCGCCGGCGCTGTCCCAGACCCAGATCCCCACATCGTCGGCGGCCAATGCAAGTCGATCTTCGCTCTCGCTCAGACGTCTCTCCGCGCGTCGCCGCCCGACCTGGTTAATGAGCAGGCTCACGATCAGCAGGGCCTGGATGACGATGAGAGAGGCGACGCCGAGGATGCGCCAGCGATAGTGCTCCCAGAGGCTGGGCTCCCGGAAGCGTACCTCGCTACCCTCGGGCAGGCGAGCCTCGGGAATGCCCCAGCGCCGAAGCTCGCGCCAGTCGAAGACAGGACCAGCCGGCCCGGTGGGGGGCGTCTGGATGCTGGACGGCGCCGCGCCCGCCAGTATCCGGGCGGCGACCTCCGCGGACTTCTGACTCACTGTCGCAACCGGGATGAGGGGCCCGCCGACGATGCCCTCGCCGATGTCGCTGTCGAAGACCCCGAAAATGGGTGCGTTGGCGACGCTGTGCAGGGCCGAGAGGGTCTGGCTTTGTTCGTGCGAAATACCGTCGGCATCGACGAGCAACAGTCCGTAGAGGATGGCAGAGCCAGGTGGCAGCAGCGAGGCCCGCCGCTGAATCTCGTCGAAGGCCAGATCGCTCCAGTAGGTCGCTGCGATGCGGTTGGCGAAGGGCTCAAGCTCGCGCTGCAGCTCCGACTGCCAGAAGCGCTCGAGGGGAGAGGCGCCCAAGACGACGTAGAGTTGGGTGGTCTGGGGCAGGACATCGAGGATGTTCTCCACAAGCCCCGGGAGGTCCATCCGACTGGCGACCACCGCGTCGCGCTCGGTGAGCGCCTTCGGGTCGAAATGGCGCTGGTCGGCGGCGACGATCAGCATTGGGGTATCTTGGAAGAGTCGTCCGCGGTACTTCTGGATGAAGCGAGCGGCGGGACCGCCGATGGGCACCACCAGGTCCGGTGGACGCTCCCCGTAGAGAGCAATCAGATAATCCAGGAAGGGGCCCTCGGCCTGGACCTGCCCGAGCAGGGCCGACTGCAATGCGGCTTGGTGATACTCGGTCGGGTGGGGCCAGTACCTTGCCAACTGCGAGCGGAACTGGGAGGAAAAGGCGTGGTAAGGCGCGAAGTCGAGACCAAAGGACTGCATCACGAGGATGCGCTTGGCCGGAGTGGCGGCAGTAACACAGGTCGGAAGGACGAGGAGGAGCATGGCCAGAAGCATGCAGATCCCCAAGAGCCCCTCAGCACCGCGCCCTTCGTGAGGGCAGGGTGACAGCGACAGGTCCCGGCGCCGGCCAACACCAACCCGACCGGGGCTGGCATGCACGGCGCCGACATCTCCCGGGTCCAGGCGTTGTCTATCGGGGGGTAAGGTCCGTTTCCGGCGGTCTGACAAGAGGGGCGAGCTCGCAATGGGTGGGGCTACTTCAGCGGGCGCTGAGCGGCGGGCCTGGACGCCCTCCCATTCGTCTTATACCTCGTAATTCTACGAGGTTCCAGGCCGGCCGCCGCCGATCATACTCCCCGCTCCATGCGCGCCCGCCGGGGTGGTGACGCCGGCGACCGCTGGACCGGACGACCGGTGACGGGGCAGTGCCGCGACGGGTCGCGGCGACACCGACGACTGCCGTCACTGCAGCTCTCCAGCTAGGCGATCCTGCTGCCGTTGTTTCCGGGCGACGAGTCGACGGCGTTTGCAATTCGGACAAAGCGTGGGGCGCGGGCAGGTCCGTTATAACGTCCGGGCGACAACGACAACCCCGTTTCCGGCCCGCCGGTTGCGGGTGTCATCCTGGGGGTGCAGGTGAACTCATGGTCACAGGACAGTCGGGGCGTCCCGCGATGGCGGCGGCGCCGTGTCTTCAGCATGGCCTTGGCGTTGGTGGCGGGCCTCTTCCTCTTCCACACGGGCTTACTGTTCGAGGTGGCCCGTCATCTGGTTGCAGCGGACGCATGGCTGACGGCGACCTACGGCCCTGCGACCGCGGGCAGGGCCTTGGTCCTCGCCACCTTCTTCGGCCTCTTCATGACCCATGTCATCGAGGCCGCTATCTGGGGCCTGTTCCTCTGGCGCGAAGGACTGTTCCCGACTTTCACCGAAGGGGGCTATTTTTCCGCGGCCTCGATCACCTCGCTGGGCTACGGTGACGTGGTGCTGCCACCACCATGGCGCATGCTTGGTCCCCTGGTGGCGATCAGCGGCACCCTCATGTTCGGTTGCTCGACCGCTTTCCTCTTCCTGGTTCTGCAGAAGGTGTGGGTGCAGGAACTCTAGCGAGGCGAAGACCCATGCTGTTTCTGGCAATCTTTCTTGGATTGGTGTTTGTGTACAGCTTGGCCGCACGGCGACTGGAGCGGACGGTGCTCACCGCGCCCCTGTTGTTTACCCTCGCCGGGGTCGTGGTGGTCCTGCTCCTGCCGGAGCTGGCCAGGGGCAAGGGAGACCTGGGGCTTTTTCGCCGGGTGGCGGAGATTGGCCTGGTCCTGTTGCTGTTCACCGATGCGAGCCGCACCGATCTAAGTCTGCTCAAAGGCATCCGGCGGCTTCCGGAGCGACTGTTGAGCCTGGGCCTGCTATTGACCATCGGCCTCGGCGCCTTGGTGGCCAAACTTATCTTTCCCGCCCTTTCGATCTGGGAGGCAGGTATTCTCGCGGCCATCCTGGCCCCGACCGACGCTGGCCTCGGACAGGTCATTGTCAACAGCCCGCTGGTCCCCGAGCGCATCCGCGAGGCGCTCAACGTCGAGGCTGGGTTGAACGACGGCCTCTCGGTGCCGTTCTTCCTGTTCTTTATCGCGATGGCGGGCGCGGGCCTGGAGGGCAGCGACGCCCACCTGGCGCGCTATGTTCTCGAACAATTGGGTTTCGGGGCCGTTGCCGGTCTGACCGTTGGTCTCGGCGGCGGGTGGCTGTTGGCACTGGCCCGCCGAACTGGTTGGGGGTCGATGCAACAGCTTGGGCTGGTGACGTTGCCGCTGTTGGCCATGCTGGCGACCGAACAATTGGGCGCCAGTATGTTCATCGCCGCTTTTGTTGCAGGAATGGCCGTGCAGGTCCCGTTCCCCCAGGCCGGCCGGCACAGCATCGACTTCGCGGCGGAGTGGGGGCAACTGCTCAACCTCGCGGTCTTCTTCCTCTGCGGGACCCTGTCTGTCACCGCCTGGGCACACTGGACCTGGCCGATGGCGCTCTACGCCGTGCTGAGTCTGACCCTGGTGAGGATGGCCCCGGTGGCCCTGGCCTTGATCGGGTCCGGGCTGAGTCGTGCGAGCGTGCTCTTTGTCGGCTGGTTCGGGCCGCGCGGGCTTGCGTCCATCGTTCTTGGACTGGTGTTTCTGGAGCAGGAGGTCCACCTGCCGGGGGAGGAGACCATCCGCTTGGTGGTGATCGCAACGGTCTTGTTGAGTATTTTCGCCCATGGCTTGAGCGCAGGACCGGGGATTGCCCTCTACACGGCTAAGGTTAAGTCCCTTGAACCTGGTGCACCCGAGCGTGCTCCCGGTCCCGCCGAGGTATCGGGCCAGCCGACGACGCCTTGAACATTGGCCGCCGGACCTGGTAATCCTACGAGGTCCCAAATACCCGGGCATCGGCCATAGTATCCCGTTACATTCTTGCATCGTCGCCTGTGCCAATGGAGTCATACCCCAAGGCGTCAGCGTAGAGAAGGGGCGACCCGCCGTCGCGGGAATCCGGAATATGGAGGACCTCGGTGATGGCGGCGGCAGCCAGTCCGGCTCGAAAGGTCCCCGTCGGTGCCGGCCAGGCGCTCATGAACGGCTCAAAGATACCTGGCGTCATGCGCCTGGACCAGTTCCCCATCTGATGGAGCGGAGTATCACCGACATGCGTTGGTTGTTGATCGCCCTGACCGTGCCCGCCTTGTTGGTAGGTTGCGAGAAGCAGGAGGCCAAGTCCCAGGCACGCCCCCCAGCGGAGGTCACGGTGCTGGAGATCGTGCCCCGGGACACCCCGGTGAGCTTCGAGTACGTCGGCCAGACCGAGAGCACCCGCCAGGTGCAGATCCGCGCCCGGGTGGACGGCTTCCTGGACCGAGCGGGTCTACACCGAGGGCAGCCTGGTCAAGGCCGGCGACGTGATGTTCCAACAGGACCCCAAGCCCTTCCAGGCCACCCTGGACGCCGCCAAGGGGGCACTCGGGCGAGCAGCAGGCGCGGCTCCAGACGGCCAACGACAACCTCGCCCGGGTCAAGCCCCTGACCGCCCAGAAGGCCCTGAGCCAGAAGGACCTGGACGATGCCATCGGCCAGCAGCAGGCGGCCGCCGCGGCGGTGAGCTCGGCCAAGGCCAACGTGGAGCAGGCCCAGCTCAACCTGGGCTACACCACCATCACCACCCCGGTGACGGGGCTCTCCAGCTACGCCCAGGTGCAGGACGGGTCCTATGTCTCCGGGGCCAACAGCCTGCTGACCTATGTCGCCCAGATCGACACCCTGTGGGTCAACTTCAGCGTGTCGGAGAACGACATGCTGCGCTTCCGCTCGCGAGAAGGCCGCCGGGACGCTTGCGCCTGCCAACCCAGGACCAGTTTCGCGGTGGACCTGGTCCTGGCGGACGGCTCGCTCTTCCCGCACCAGGGCCGCATCACCTTCGCCAACGCCGACTACAACGTCAAGACCGGCACCTACCTGCTGCGTGCCACCATCCCCAACCCCGAGGCCGTGCTGCGCCCGGGCCAGTTCGTGCGGGTGCGCGTGTCCGGGGCCGTGCGCCCGAACGCCATCCTGGTCCCGCAGGAGGCCGTGCTCCAGGGGGCCAAGGGGCACTTCGTGGTCCTGGTCGGCAAGGAGGACAAGGCCGAGATCCGCCCGGTGCAGGTCGGCCCCTGGCACGGCAACGACTGGTTCATCACCGGCGGGCTGGCCGCCGGCGACGTGGTGGTGACCGATGGGGTGGTGCACCTGACCCCCGGGGCCAAGGTCAAGGTGGTCAAGACCCGGATGGGCCGAACCCGGCAGCGGCGTCGCTAGGCGCTCCGCCCCCGTCCAGGGCGACGGCGCGAAGCAGTAGCCAGCGGAGACCGGCCCCATGTTCTCCCACTTCTTCATCGACCGGCCGATCTTCTCGGTGGTCATCAGCCTGGTGATCGCCATCGCCGGGCCTGGTGGCCATGGTGCACGCTGCCCATCGCCCAGTACCCCCAGGTCACGCCGATCCAGATCCAGGTGACGGCGACCTATCCCGGGCGCCAACGCCACCCTGGTGGCCCAGAACGTGGGCGCCCCCATCGAGCAGCAGGTGAACGGCGCGAACAACATGATCTACATGTCGTCCACCAGTTCCTCCACCGGCAACTATACCCTCACCAGTCTATTTCACCATCGACACCGACCCCGAACTGGCCCAGGTGGACGTGCAGAACCGGGTGAGCCAGGCCATGGCCCTGTTGCCCCAGTCGGTGCAGACCCAGGGGGTGAATGTCAGCAGAAGACCAGTACCTTCCTGATGGTGCTGGCCTTCTTCTCCCCGGATGGGAGCGCTACGACTCCGACTCCATCTCCAATTACACCAACACCCAGGTCCTGAGCACCATCAACCGCATCAACGGGGCCAATCAGGCCGCCATCTTCGGCGTCCCCGAATATGCCATGCGTATCTGGCTCAAGCCCGACCGCATGGCCCAGCTTGGGGTCACCGCCACCGACATCGCCAACGTCGTCCAGCAGCAGAATCAGCAGTTCGCCGTCGGGCGTATCGGCGACACCCCCACCCCCTACCCGGTCCCGCAGACCTTTCCGGTCACCACCGGCACCATCACCGAGCCGGCCCAGTTCGACAACATGATCGTGCGCGCGGAGAACCAGGACGCCGCCCTGGTCCGGGTCAAGGATGTCGGCTACGCGGAGCTTGGGGCCCAGAGCTATGCCCTGCGCACCCAGTACCAGGGCAAGACGGCGACCCTGATCGCCGTCTATCAGCAGCCCGGGGCCAACGCCCTCCAGGTCTCCAAGGACGTGCGCGCGACCCTGGCGGAGCTGAAGAAGAGCTTCCCCGAGGGCCTGGACTACGAGGTCGCCCTGGATACCACCCTGTTCGTCCAGGCGTCCATCGACGAGGTGGTCAAGACCTTCTTCGAGGCCGTGGTCCTGGTGGTGCTGGTGGTCTTCGTCTTCCTGCACAGCCTGCGCCTGACCATCATCCCGACGCTGGCGGTCCCGGTCTCCATCCTCGGGGCCCTGGTCGGGCATGCTGGTCTTCGGCTTCTCCATCAACATGCTGACCCTGTTCGGCATGATCCTGGCCATCGGCCTGGTGGTGGACGACGCCATCGTGGTGGTGGAGAACACCGAGCGCAACATGGTGCAGTTCGAGCTGACTCGCCCAAGGAGGCCGCCAAGCAGGCCATGGACGAGGTGAGCGGCCCGGTGATCGCGGTGGTGCTGGTGCTCAACGCGGTCTTTCTGCCGGTGGCCTTCCTGGGCGGCATCACCGGGGCCCTCTACAAGCAGTTCGCCGTGACCATCGCCATCTCGGTGGTCTTCTCCGGGTTCATCGCGCTGACCCTGTCCCCGGCCCTGGCGGCCATCCTGATCAAGGCCAAGCACGGGGAGAAGAAGGGCTTCTTCAAGTGGTTCGACGACGGCTTCGAGCGCATCACCGACGGCTATGTGGCCGGGGTCAAGCGGGTCATGCGGCGCTGGCCGCTGGGGCTGCTGCTGCTTCGCGGGGGTGGTGGCCGGCGACCGTCTGGCTGTTCAAGCATCCTGCCGACCTCCTTCGTCCCCCAGGAGGACCAGGGCTACATCTTCGTCGCCTACTTCCTGCCCGGACGCGGCCAGCCTGTCGCGCACCGGCGCCGTCGGCAGCCAGGCCGCGACGATCCTGCAAGCCCAACCCGGCGGTGGACAACGTCTCCCAGGTGGACGGCTACAGCCTCATCGACTCCCAGATCAAGACCAACTTCGGCCTGCTGTTCGTCGCGCTCAAGGACTACGAGGAGCGCCAGTCCCCGGCCCTGTCGGCGGACGCGGTCATCGCCGACGGGCACAAGAAGTTCTACCCCATCCAGGGTGGCCTGGTGGTCCCGGTCAACCCGCCGGCCATCCCGGGACTCGGCGTCACCGCCGGCTTCCAGATGTGGATCGAGCAGAAAGGGGCCGGCACCTACGGCCAGCTCTACGAGGTGGTGCAGAAGATCCTGGCGAAGGCCAAGACGCGGCCCGAACTGGCAGGGGTCAACACCACCATCCGCGCCAACGGCCAGCAGACTGCTGGCCGGACGTGGACCGGGAGAAGGCCGAGATCCTGGGCGTGCCGGTGCAGGACGTCTACAACACCCTCCAGACCATGTTCGGGTCCCTCTATGTGAGCCAGTTCCCCAAGGACTCGCGGCTCTATCAGGTGATCCTCCAGGCCGAGCCCGAGTACCGCATGAGCCCGGAGGACATCGGCAAGTTCTATGTCCGCAACAACGAGGGCAAGATGATCCCGCTCTCGGCCCTGGTCAGCACCGCTATGTCGATAGGGCCGGACCTGGTGACGCGGTTCAACAACTACCCGGCCATCGCCATCAACGGTGCACCGGCCCCCGGGGTCAGCTCGGGCGAGGCCCTGGCCGCCATCCAGGCCGTTGCCGAGGAGGTCCTGCCCTCGGGTTACGGCTTCGACTGGGCCGGCGAGGCCCGCGAGGAGGTCAGCTCGGGCTCGACCTCGGCCATCGCCTTCGTCTTCGGCCTGATCTTCGTCTTCCTGATCCTGGCGGCCCAGTACGAGAGCTGGTCCCTGCCGGTGGGGGTCATGATGGCGGTGCCCTTCGCCATCCTCGGGCGCCCTGGTCGCCATCGCGCTGCGCGGCATCGACAACGACGTCTACTTCCAGATCGGGCTGCTGACCCTGGTCGGGCTGGCGGCCAAGAACGCCATCCTGATCGTCGAGTTCGCCGTCGAGTTGCACCGCAAGGAGGGCATGTCCCTGTTCGACGCCGCGGCGGAGGCGGCCCGGCTGCGGCTGCGGCCCATCGTCATGACCTCCTTCGCCTTCGTGCTCGGCATGCGTGCCGCTGGCCATCGCCACCGGGGCCTCGGCCAACAGCCGCCACTCCATCGGCACCGGCGTCATCGGCGGGATCCTGGCCGCGACGGTCATCGCCATCTTCTTCATCCCCATGTTCTATTGGGCTCCTGGGGACGCTGAGCACGCGGCTGTTCGGCGGCCCCAAGGGCGCCGGCGCGAGGAACCGCGGCCAGGACGCCGACGGACCGGTCGAGCCCGGCCGCAGCCGGGCGCCGAGACCGAGCCCAGCCCGGCGGGGACGACTGACATGGCCAAGCCCCTGGCCAATCCGATCCTTCGCCGCGTTCGCGGCTCTGGCCGCAGCCGTGCCGCTCGCCGGCTGCATGGTCGGCCCCGACTATGTCCGGCCCCAGGTCGGTCCCCGGCCGAGTACCGCTTCGAGCCCGGCAGGCCCAGGCCACCGCCAACACCGCTGGTGGCGGGAGTTCCGCGACCCGGTGCTCGACGACCTGATCGTCGAGGCCCTGGCCCACAACTGGAGCGCGAAGATCGCCGCCGCCAACGTCGAGGCGGCCGCCGCCGTCCTGACCCAGGCCCGCGCGCCCGCTCTTCCCCCAGGTCGGCTACAACGGCCAGGGACTGCGCGAGCGCGGTCTCCGAGGACACCGCCACGCCGGTCCCGAGCACCATCGCCAACCCCCAGTCCCAGTTCCAGATCCTCGCCGGGGCCTCCTGGGAGATCGACCTGTGGGGCCGCATCCGCCGCCAGAGCGAGGCGGCGCGGGCCAACCTGCTGGCCACCGAGGAGGCCCGGCGCGGGGTCATCCTGTCCCTGGTGGCGAGCGGTGGCCAGCAGCTACATCCAGCTGCTTGGGCCTCGACGAGCAGCTGGCGGTATCGCAAGAAGACCCAGGCCACCTATGCGGAGTCGCTGCGACCTGTTCGAGCTCCAGTTCAAGTACGGCCAGGTCTCGGAGATGACCGTGGCCCAGGCCCAGTCCCAGTACGAGACCGCCAGCGCCGCGATCCCCAGCTCTGGAGCGCCAGATCGCCCAGACCGAGAACGCCCTGTCGCTCCTGCTCGGGCGCAACCCGGGACCCATCCCCCGCGGGCGACGGTCCAGACCCTGATCCCGCCGCCCGTCCCCGCCGGGGTCCCGTCGGAGTTGCTGGACGCGCCGGCCGGACATCCTCCAGGCCGAGCAGCAGACTGATCGCCGCCAACGCCCAGATCGGCGCGGCCAAGGCCCTCTATTTCCCGACCATCTCCCTGACCGGGGCCCTGGGCGGGGCCAGCTCCGAGCTCTCCGGGCTGTTCAGCGGCCCGGCCCACACCTGGAACTATCGCCGGGTCCTTCACCGGGCCCATCTTCACCGCCGGGTCGGTCAGCGGCCAGGTCGCCCAGGCCGAGGCGGTGCAGAAGGCCGCCGTTGGCAACTACCAGCAGGTCATCCAGACCGCCTTCGGCGACGTGTCCAACGCCCTGATCGACCGCCAGAAGCTCGTCGAGCAGACTCAGGCCCAGGAGAAGCTGGTGGCGGCCCTCGCGTAACTACGTACCGCCTGGCCAAGCTCCAGTACAACGGCGGCTATGTCCCCTACTCCACGGTGCTCCAGGCCGATCAGCAGCTCTTTCCCGGCGGAGCTGAACCTGGCCGCCACCCGTGCCGCCAGCCTCTCGCGCCCTGGTCAGCATCTACCAGGCCATGGGCGGCGGCTGGGTGGACGAGGCGGCCAAGGGGGCGCCCGCCCCGGTCAGGGGCAAGGGGCCCTTCGCTCCGGCGATTCCCAAGGCGCCAGGGGCCGGGGTTCAAGGTTCCCAAGAGTGAGCCGGGCCTCCTGGGGCAGGATGCCCGATCTGGAGGCGGGCAGCATCTGCCGAGCGTTATGGGCGTCGAATAACAGGGGGCATTGATAGTCCTCTGGGGATACCAGGGGGGATACCAGTGACAGACCACGGTATTCGCGCTGAAAAAAAATGGCCTAATCGTTGGAAAAACAGGCGACGCGCGTTTTCACCGTCGTCGCATGA
Organism: uncultured Gammaproteobacteria bacterium; assembly: GCA_963733415.1. GTDB lineage: Bacteria > Pseudomonadota > Gammaproteobacteria > Chromatiales > Chromatiaceae > Thiodictyon. Next base: position 51,791 of record CAVTDM010000014.1, read on the forward strand.
CTCAGTCTCCGGCGGGGCGCGCCCACCTTAGTCCTGCCGTTATCGGGCGGGCAGGCCGCAGACCCAGGAACAGCGGCCGGCCCCAACAAAGCATCCCGGGCAACTCCAGGTCGGTTGCCGACAGTCACCTACCCACTGAGATCTTTATTGAGGTTGGGCCGGCCTGTTGCACCGGAAGCGGCTTCCATCCTTCTTCGCACGGATTCTCACTGGCCAGCACCGCTGAACGCGAGTGCGCCGATTCCTTCGGGCCGCCCCCCTTCGCCGAGCGCCATCAACACCCCCGCGCCGGAGTCGGCGGAGGTGCCGCTGATGGCCGAGATGTTGACCTGGTGGGTGACGAGCACGAGCAGCTCGCCGTCGGTAGGCTGGGCGGCGAGGAAGGCCCTGAGTGCGGCGAGCCGGGCATCGCGCTGCTCCGGCCGCTCGAAGAAGGAGTTGAGGGCGGGCAGCTCGATGACGGGCCCAAGGCCCAACAGCGCCGCCGTTTCCAGGCAGCGGCACCACTGGCTCGCGTAGACTCGCGCCACCGCAACGCCGCGGGCGCGCAGCCAGCGGCCGATGGCTCGCGCCTGCTCGCGTACCGACTCGTTCAGGTTGCGTTGAGTCGCGCAGTCGCCGAGGCGAAATCCAGTCGGATCGCCAATCCCCGCGCGAGCACATGGCGGATGAGCAGCACCGCGCCAGGTTCGCCCAGACGTTCGACGACTGAGGCATCGTCTGCCGCGGTGGACCCCACCGTGACTGCAACGAGCGACAGCAGCAGCCGGACCGCGAGGAACGGCCGCCCTGGAGGGAGCCCCACGGCGGTCACGCGGTGCCCGTTTAGGATGAAGGGATTCATGGTGCTCCCCTGCGGGTGTTCACAGGGCCCTCCGCCTCGACGACGACGATGCGAGCTTGACTATTTCGGAGGGTCGAGGTGCGGGTCGGGCAGCCTACCTGGGGTTGACGCGGGTTTCGACCCCGCGGACAGGCTCAGACACTCGGAGTTCTTCCGGCCCTCAGGCCACCGCAGGGGCGTCTGGGTCTGGGGGATACCAGGGATAGACCACGGTATTCGTTGGGGGGCAGCTCACAATAATCGAATTTCCGGCTGTCCTGCGCCGGGTGCAACAGTTGCGGGGGCATCCAAGTCGAGGCACGTCGACCCGGACACAAGCGCCAAGGCCCCGTTGTTCAACCCGCGCCGTCAGCGCTGGGCCGCGCATTTCGCCTGGGACTCGGAGGCCATACGCATCGTGGGGCCGGAAAGCGTGCTGGCAAGACTACTTCGACTTGAGTTTTTACTGGCGCGGCCTATCTCAACGCCTGGCTTGGATCGTGCGAAACACATAACCCCTTTGCGCAACCAAGTCGAGATTGGCCAGGAACGGACGGTCGAAGTCGACGCGGTCGGCCCGATGTTCCCAAAGCGCCGCCTCCGTGGTCGCCCGATCGAAACCGCGCGCCAGGATGAAGGGTCCGTCCAAGTGGTCGCGCAGCTGAAGCTTCAGTTCCTCCTGCACCGGGGGTGTACCCATCGGCGATTGGTTGAGGCGATGCAGGTAGAGCAGTCCGAGCGGCGCCAGCCCCCTGGCACAGCGCGAGTTACTGGGCGTCGACGTCCGCAAAGGGGCCGTGCCGTTGAAAATCCCTTAGGGTGACAGGTGTAGGCCGACCTTGCCCGCGCCGATCGCCGCCGCAACCGCCTGCACCACCTCGATCGCGAACCGGTTGCGACCCTCAATGCTGCCTCCATCGCCGTCAGTGCGCTGGTTACATTTGGATTGAAAAATTTCGATCAGTTAACCGTTCACGCCATGCAGTTCCACGCCATCGAACCCGATCTCGATGGCGAGATGCGCCGACCGGGAGACCTCATCGACGGCCTGCGGAATATCGTCCTTGATTATCGCTCGGGTGGGGCTGAAGGGTCGTAGGCTCAACGCGTCGGTGTACATCTCCTCGGGAAGACGACGCTGGCGGTGCTGCGGCGCCTGACGGGCAAGGGGGCGGCGCGCCGTGTCGGGCGGGCAGGCGGGACGTGGGCGTGAGGGCTCAGGCCGCCAGGCGGTCCGGTCGACGGGTGTTGCCCTGCCAATCGCCGCGCCAGTCCCGGTGCGGGGTGTGCGCGCACTTGGTCAGAATATCGCGGAGAACCTCCCCATTGGACCAGCGCCGGGTGTCCTCGCGATCGGACCGCGTCATTGGTGTAGTTGGCGAGGTGGCCAGTCCGAAGTGAAGGTGCTGGCCGAGCGGCATGCGCCGACAGCGCGAGATGGATCACTCGGCTTGGTTTTCGTGGTCCCGGCGGCCTGCGCCGCGCCCGCTCGGGGCTACATTCGTCGGATAGGTCTCGCGCACCAGAACACAGGGCTTGTCAGGACTCTGATGTGCCGCCAGGCGCCGATCCACGCGCTCCTCGGCCTGGTTCGTGGGGCGTAGCGCGTCGCCGACATCGCCCCTGACGACCTGGTCCTCACCCGACAACGGGGTCTCGTCGCCGCTCTCCATGAGGCGCTGACGCAACTTCTGCATCAACACGAAGGCGGCTTTGTACTGCACCTCGAGGTCAAACCCGAGCTGCAGCGCTGACAGTCCGTTCACCGCGTTGCTGTCGATCAGTCTGGCAGCCAGACACCCGCGTCTTATGTGAGATTTCCGTTTAGCTGTAGTGGGTAACTCTTAGCAGAGATCTGATAAACTAGACTCTTGTGTGGCTGCCGACTCAACGAACACTAACTCGCCAAAATGCGTACCGCGCATCACGCGGCACGGGCGGGTCGCGACTGGATCAACGCCGTGATCCTGTTCGGTAGTAGACGTACGGCGGCAGATGTTGCAAATGTCCTGCTGATCTATCCGGACCTTATCCTTTCCCCCGCTCTAGCCGGGACGGACAGTCTAGGCGCATGCGACGGCGGTCTCACGCGAAGCCTCGTTCGAATTCCTCATCCAAGGTTGCTCATGAAGTTGCTCAACCGACTCTTGCTCATCCTCGTCGTACTCCTCCCAAGTGCCGGCTACGCTCGCTCGCCTGCCGCGCATGGACCCTCCTTCGACTTACCCAATGCCGCCCAGATCCTGCCGAAACTCCGGCCCGGGCACCCGCGGCTGATTGCGTCGACCGAGCGGTTCGAACAGTTGAAGCGGGACATTGAATCCGACCAGACGCTGGCCCGCTGGTACACGAATCGCTCCGCCAAGGGCGAAGCATCCTTCGCACTCGTCCGTCGCAGTACGAGATCCCCGACGGCCTGCGACTGCTGGCGACCAGCCGCCGAGTGCTGGATCGCGTCACGACGCTGGCGCTGCTGTACCGACTGGACGGCGACCGCCGCTAGGTCGAACGGGCGTGGGGCGAGCTGGAGGCGGCGGCGAAGTTTCAGGACTGGAACCCGCGGCATTTCCTGGACACGGCCGAAATGACCGCGGCCTTCGGCATCGGCTACGACTGGCTGTACGACCAGTGGACGGCGGACCAGCGGCAGGTGCTGCGCACGGCGATCGTCGAACTGGGGCTGCAGCAGGGCCTGAAGGTCTATCAGCCGCCTCGAAAGGCGGCTGGCACAACGTCGCAACACAACTGGAACCAGGTCTGCAACGGCGGCATGACGATCGGAGCGCTGGCCGTGGCGGACGAGGAGCCCGAGATCTGGCGGGCGAGATCCTGGAGACACGCGATCCGCAGCGTGCCGCGGGCCATGCAGAATTTCGCTCCCGACGGCGCGTGGGGCGAGGGGCCGGGCTACTGGTCCTACGCCACGCAGTACAACGTGGCGATGCTCGCGGCGCTGGAGTCGGCGCTGGGCACCGACTACGGCTTGTCGGCCATCCCCGGCTTTTCCGAAGCCGGCACGTTCCCGATCTACCTCACCGGGCCGCTGGACCGGACGTTCGACTTTGCCGACGCCGACGCCGGCACGCCTCGCTCCGCCGCAACATGTTCTGGTTCGCCCGCAAGTTCAACCGGCCCGAGTACGCGGCGTTCCAGATCGCCCATGCCGAGCCGTCGGCGATGGACCTGGTGTTCTACGATCCGCGCGGACATCAGTTCGATCTGGCCACGTTGCCGCTGGACAAAGTACTTCCGCGACGCCGAAGTCGGCATCTTCCGCAGCGCGTGGAACGACCGCAACGCCCTGTGGGTCGCCTTCAAAGCCGGCTCGAACGCCGTCAACCACAGCCATCTCGACCTGGGCACGTTCGTGCTGGAGGCGCTCGGCCAGCGCTGGTTCGTCGATCTGGGCGCGGACGACTACAACCTGCCCGGCTACTTCGGCGCCAGCGCTGGGATTACTATCGGCTGCGGGCCGAAGGCCACAACACGCTGGTGATCAATCCGGGCGAAAGGCCCGGACCAGGACCCCAGAGCCGCAACCAAGATCGTGCGGTTCGAGCGGCGCGGCACGGCGGCCCGCAGTCGGCCACGCTGGACTTGACGCCCGCCTACGCCGCGCACGCCACGAAGGTCCAGCGCACGATTTCCCTGCACGATCGCCGCTGGGTCACGATCCGCGACGAGATCGAAACGCAAGGCTCCGGCCGACGTCTGGTCGATGCTGCACACGCCGGCCGACATTGCCCTGAACGCCGACGCCCGCACGGCGACGCTGCGGATCGGCAGTCAGTCGCTGCTGGTGGAACTGGCGTCTCCGACCGATGCCAAGCTCGAAGTGCTGCCTGCCGCACCGCTGCCGACTTCGCCCCACCCCAAACGTCAGGGCGACAATTAGGGATCAGGAAGACTTGGCGTTCACCTGAAGTCCACGGCCAAGACGGCAATCGAACTGCGGCTGAAACCGCAGTGGCCGTAACGTGGGGCAATTCGGGCGTTTTCGATAGGAGATTACCGTCGAAGCTCCTCTGGCACGCGGGGTCAGCCACTATCTCGCCGAAAAAGTCGGTCGTAGGCAACTTGCGGCGTTTGATGCCTCAGGCAGTGACCCCAAAGCCGTGTCAGGGTCAATTCAATTGGGACTGGCTGAGTTACTGCACTAATCCCCGTGATCTATTCTGCTGGCTAACGCATAGGTAACGCGCGTGAAGCAGACGGCGGGCTCGTGAATGAGCTTGCCAGCAACGGCGTACACGATTGTGATCACGTGCTTGGTCGTGCCGAAACTTCAGCGCTTTGACCGCGGTAGATGTCACATTCGGAAAGTCACGTGCCGCCCGACTGTCGATCCTTCCAGGCTGGTGGCTCGCTTGACATTGAAGGATCCTAATCCTTGCACAGCCAACATTCCCTCCCCGCAATTTTCGAGACTTAGGCGAATTTTCTCGAACAAACGAATCACCGCGGTGCCCACCACTTTCGAACCGAGTCTACTCTCGCGGAGCGCTGAGGATTCGCACAAGGCGATGCCGAGTTCCCGGACGGACAGGGTGTCGTCATGCGCCGCTACCGGAGGCCGCACGACGATCGATGTATTCGTTGCTCCATCCCGTTTCTCCTGCACCTTGTAAAGGAAAAGCCCGAGCCCCTCAAAGCAAATCTTCGGCCGATCCCGGTCAGGCATTCGTGAACGCACGATTGCGAAAACCTCGCAGATCAGGGATTCGACGATTTGTCCCATGTTCTCTCTGGGCGCACCGAAAGACGCAGCCACGCTGGCTGCCAGCTCTGTCAACCGCAACGAAGTCGACGCGGCCGTAGGCACGAACGTGTTCGCTTCCGGTGGCAGTTGCCCTGCGATTTGCAATCGTAGTGCCTGCATCCATCCGGCAACCTCCTGGGCGAAGATGAGGCCAGAACGCGATTCTCGAACTGTGGACCAAGCGCCTTACCAAGCCAGGCGAGGGTATCTCGGTCGAAGGTGAGCAGATCCTGATCGGCTCGGATCGTCTTTCCTGTCGGTGTTCGCGCGCCTTCTTTGAGCGAAGTACCCAAACGCTCCTCCATCCAGGTGATATCGTCCCGGTTTTGCTTCAGAACTGGATCTACCAGATCCGGATGGAAGGAAATTCGAGTGCCCTTCAGTTCGGTGAGCTTCTTATACAGTTGCATATTCTCCTTGATTGCCTTTGGCCCCACTCCGAAACTCGGCCCATATCTTCGATACGCGAACAACAGCGAAAGTGCCTCAAGCGAAAGGCTCTCATTGACGCGAAATACGCGCTCAACATCTAGTTTGATTCCAAGTCGCGCAGAGAAATCCCGGACGACACACCCATCCTTGAATAACCTTGGCTCGAAGAGCCATAACGATGCGGCTTCCAAACTGGTCGACTTGACAAGTTTTTTGAAGCGCCGACGGTATCGTGGATAAAACCTATCAACAGGCATAAGCGTTCCACGCCCATGCTTTACAGCCTCCTGAAACATGCTCTCCATATATGCTTGCGGACGTCGAATGTAACCAACCGCTCTAAACCTCGCGGAATGTAAGCGCAGCTCGTTGAGCAAGACCTCGAACTCGGCGCCAGTGAGATTGCTTATACTCTCAGCCGAGAGAATCGCAATCCTGCCGGCTGCTAAGGCGTACTCCGATTTCAGCCTATCTGCGATTAATTTCCGCAACTTCCCAAGGTCATTGCGACTTACTCCTAACCGCTGCATAAACGGATGCAAATGCTCGTCGTTTAGTGCGAGCAAGTTCACAATACGTGACAGGTTCGCTTGTTCGAACCGCAAGTAGTAAAAACTTGGATCGTCGAGCGCTGTGAAGAGCGTCTTCTGAATTGACGTACTTCCGGTCTTGTGCATTCCAAAATGAAGAATGGTCTCTGTCACGATAGATTACCTTGTGTAAAATCAGTTAATGCCCAGTTCTCCACGCTTCCATTGGTGGATTGGGGCGCTTATTAGTTAACAGTGACTGTAGCTGACTTCGATAGTGCTGGGGGTTATGGAAGACGTTTATCGGGTCGGTGACACCGTCGATGGTCTAGGGGTCGCTATTGTAGATGCGTTGCTTTTTCAAGAACCAAAAACAGATTCCGGGCATATGGGGAGGGGTTCGTGTCGAACTTCCGCCTGCCATTATCACACCGCCCTCGGCAGGGCTTTGGGGTCGCGGCGTGGGGCACCAAACGCCCTAGTTGTTCTACGCCAGGCCCTTTGCCTTTGTTGTAGGGAAAGTGGCTGCCCCAAGCGCGAGTTGTGTTACGACGGCAATGATCAAGCCTCGGGAGATTATCTACCTCTTGTGCAAACAGCTCCGCTTTACTGTTGATGCCACGCATGGAGCGCCTGTATGGGGCGGATGTGGCCAAGGACGCTGCGGGACGCGGTAATCGTAGGTGTTAACCTAGCGGATCAGGGTCTCTTTCAAATGTGCCCCTGAGCGGATTCGGCGGGTTGCCAGAACCCCGCCGGTCCGCCCGGTGCAGCACTCAGCCATACCATTAGTCTGCAGGTGGCTGGGCTTTATCAGGTGGTGGTTGTCGGTCGGCTCGCGTTGATCGGTGGCGCAGAACGGGTCATTGAAGTCCCTGCCGTTGTTGGTCAGCACCTTGGTGAACTTATGCGAGGCGGCCCGCGGGAGGGGCTCCAGGAAGCCCAGCGCGCAGGCGGCGGACTTCTTGAGGTGGACCTCCAGCGACCCAGCGGGTAGCGCGGTCGCTGGCGGCGAACAGGTAGCGGCGGGCCTCCTCTGTCGGGATTTAGGGTGGGTACTTCAGGTCCACATAAACAAACCCAAGTGCGTAGTCCTTGAAAGTCTTGGCATCGGCCTCGGGGGTGTCCTCCTGGGACAGGAGGGTTTGCAGATCGAAGACCCCGGGGCGACGCAACGCAGGCAACGGTTGATGCCAGAGCGCGAGACGCCCTCGCAGACGATTCGTGGGTCGCCAGCCGGTCTTCCAAGAGGAACAGCATGGCGTGGCGCAGGGCCACCACGATCGCCTCCTGGGGTGGGGAGTGCGTCGTCTGCGGGCGCTGTGGGCAGTGAGAGCGGTCGGCGGTGTCCGCGCGGCGGCGCCACTTGCGCATCGTCGGCTTGCTCCAGCCGGAGCGGCACGCCAGCTCCGCGGTCGTCAGTGTCGAATCGCGCAGCGCCGGGAGGATGGCCTGGGTGATGCGGGCGTTCTTGGGCAGGTTCACTTGCATCGGTCTCGTCTCGGACTGGCTCGGCCGTCGGCTCAGCGACCCCGGGGGCGGCGAGGTACTCCAAAACCTCCCGGGCACGAAACAAAGGGTAACTCCTCCGGGGGATATAATGATCCGGTCGTCACCCGACCCTGGTGCATGAGCGCTGGGTGGCCTATCGGGAGCGCACCTGCCAGCATGCCGTCGGCAATGCCCACCACCTGCGGGAGTTGGTGACCATCGCCGAGACCGCCCCCGGGCTGCCCCCGCCGCAGTTACTCAGCGACCTCCTGTGCGACGCTAACGACGCCACCCAAAGCGCCCGCGCGGACGGACTAGCGGCGCTGCTGAAGGACACGATCGAAGACTTCGTCACGCGTAGCGGCATCCGGCGATTGACGATCCGAAAAGGTGGGTAAATCAGTTCGCACAGGAAGGGTTGGCCAAACTGGAACGTTCCGCCCGCATTCCGGGTGGTCAGCGAGCACATACGCGTTCGATGTTCGGCGACGAACCGGTCGGCAACCTCCAGCACCCCTTCTGCAGCGTACCACTCCTTCGCGGCCTACTCGGAGTCGAACACGGTCAGGAAACCCAGCGGGAAGCTCGCGCAAGCCCGAAATCGCCTGCCGTCTGGGCTGGCGCCTGACCCCAAGCGGTCCGGCTGTTCGACCCGCGCCATCCCTCCCGGCTGGTAAAGTCGAGCCCGCTAGCCGCGCTTTGGGGCGGAGGATCAAGGTGCGGGTGGGGCAGCCTCAGTCTATGGGGTTGAAGCGGGTTCCGAATCCGCGGGCAGGCTCCGATGCTTGGCGTTGCTCTCGGCCCTCAGGCCACCGCCAGGGGCTTCTGGGTTTGGCGCTCCGCCAGGGTGGCATGCATCAGGATGTTGAGCATCCGCATGGTGGCGGCGATGGCGGCGAAGACCTGGTTGGCGTGGACCCCCCGGGTCCGGAGTTCCCCTTTGCCCGTTGCCCAGGTGATGGTGCACTCGGTCAGGGCATCGGAGCGCCCGCCCTTGGGGATGCGTACCTCGTAGTCCCGCAGTTCCGGCAGGGCGAGTCCCTGGCGCCGCACCAGCTTGGCGAGCGCATTGTTGAAGGCGTCGAAGCCGCCGTTGCCGCTGCCGGTGCCGATGAGTGTCT
>CAVTDM010000015.1:0-145369 GCA_963733415.1 uncultured Gammaproteobacteria bacterium
CCGGGGCCGTCACCGTGATGCTGCCGCTGGTCTGCCCGGCCAGGATGGTGATGGCGCCCGCCGTGGTATTCACCACGAGGTCGCTGGTCGGCGCGTTGGCGCCGACGCTCGCGGTGTAGGTGATGGTGCCGCCTTCGGCCACGCTGGCCGTGGCGGTGAGGCTCACCGTGGTGGTGTCGGTCACCGTGCTCACCGTGGTGGTGGCCGGCGTCGCGTCAAAGGTCAGCGCCTCGAAGCCGCCCGTGCCGGTCAGCGAACTGATCGTCGCGCTCTGCGTGTCGGGGGTCGCCGCATACACGTCGGCCGGGGCCGTCACCGTGATGCTGCCGCTGGTCTGCCCGGCCAGGATGGTGATGGCGCCCGCCGTGGTATTCACCACGAGGTCGCTGGTCGGCGCGTTGGCGCCGACGCTCGCGGTGTAGGTGATGGTGCCGCCTTCGGCCACGCTGGCCGTGGCGGTGAGGCTCACCGTGGTGGTGTCGGTCACCGTGCTCACCGTGGTGGTGGCCGGCGTCGCGTCAAAGGTCAGCGCCTCGAAGCCGCCCGTGCCGGTCAGCGAACTGATCGTCGCGCTCTGCGTGTCGGGGGTCGCCGCATACACGTCGGCCGGGGCCGTCACCGTGATGCTGCCGCTGGTCTGCCCGGCCAGGATGGTGATGGCGCCCGCCGTGGTATTCACCACGAGGTCGCTGGTCGGCGCGTTGGCGCCGACGCTCGCGGTGTAGGTGATGGTGCCGCCTTCGGCCACGCTGGCCGTGGCGGTGAGGCTCACCGTGGTGGTGTCGGTCACCGTGCTCACCGTGGTGGTGGCCGGCGTCGCGTCAAAGGTCAGCGCCTCGAAGCCGCCCGTGCCGGTCAGCGAACTGATCGTCGCGCTCTGCGTGTCGGGGGTCGCCGCATACACGTCGGCCGGGGCCGTCACCGTGATGCTGCCGCTGGTCTGCCCGGCCAGGATGGTGATGGCGCCCGCCGTGGTATTCACCACGAGGTCGCTGGTCGGCGCGTTGGCGCCGACGCTCGCGGTGTAGGTGATGGTGCCGCCTTCGGCCACGCTGGCCGTGGCGGTGAGGCTCACCGTGGTGGTGTCGGTCACCGTGCTCACCGTGGTGGTGGCCGGCGTCGCGTCGAAGGTCAGCGCCTCGAAGCCGCCCGTGCCGGTCAGCGAACTGATCGTCGCGCTCTGCGTGTCGGGGGTCGCCGCATACACGTCGGCCGGGGCCGTCACCGTGATGCTGCCGCTGGTCTGCCCGGCCAGGATGGTGATGGCGCCCGCCGTGGTATTCACCACGAGGTCGCTGGTCGGCGCGTTGGCGCCGACGCTCGCGGTGTAGGTGATGGTGCCGCCTTCGGCCACGCTGGCCGTGGCGGTGAGGCTCACCGTGGTGGTGTCGGTCACCGTGCTCACCGTGGTGGTGGCCGGCGTCGCGTCAAAGGTCAGCGCCTCGAAGCCGCCCGTGCCGGTCAGCGAACTGATCGTCGCGCTCTGCGTGTCGGGGGTCGCCGCATACACGTCGGCCGGGGCCGTCACCGTGATGCTGCCGCTGGTCTGCCCGGCCAGGATGGTGATGGCGCCCGCCGTGGTATTCACCACGAGGTCGCTGGTCGGCGCGTTGGCGCCGACGCTCGCGGTGTAGGTGATGGTGCCGCCTTCGGCCACGCTGGCCGTGGCGGTGAGGCTCACCGTGGTGGTGTCGGTCACCGTGCTCACCGTGGTGGTGGCCGGCGTCGCGTCAAAGGTCAGCGCCTCGAAGCCGCCCGTGCCGGTCAGCGAACTGATCGTCGCGCTCTGCGTGTCGGGGGTCGCCGCATACACGTCGGCCGGGGCCGTCACCGTGATGCTGCCGCTGGTCTGCCCGGCCAGGATGGTGATGGCGCCCGCCGTGGTATTCACCACGAGGTCGCTGGTCGGCGCGTTGGCGCCGACGCTCGCGGTGTAGGTGATGGTGCCGCCTTCGGCCACGCTGGCCGTGGCGGTGAGGCTCACCGTGGTGGTGTCGGTCACCGTGCTCACCGTGGTGGTGGCCGGCGTCGCGTCAAAGGTCAGCGCCTCGAAGCCGCCCGTGCCGGTCAGCGAACTGATCGTCGCGCTCTGCGTGTCGGGGGTCGCCGCATACACGTCGGCCGGGGCCGTCACCGTGATGCTGCCGCTGGTCTGCCCGGCCAGGATGGTGATGGCGCCCGCCGTGGTATTCACCACGAGGTCGCTGGTCGGCGCGTTGGCGCCGACGCTCGCGGTGTAGGTGATGGTGCCGCCTTCGGCCACGCTGGCCGTGGCGGTGAGGCTCACCGTGGTGGTGTCGGTCACCGTGCTCACCGTGGTGGTGGCCGGCGTCGCGTCAAAGGTCAGCGCCTCGAAGCCGCCCGTGCCGGTCAGCGAACTGATCGTCGCGCTCTGCGTGTCGGGGGTCGCCGCATACACGTCGGCCGGGGCCGTCACCGTGATGCTGCCGCTGGTCTGCCCGGCCAGGATGGTGATGGCGCCCGCCGTGGTATTCACCACGAGGTCGCTGGTCGGCGCGTTGGCGCCGACGCTCGCGGTGTAGGTGATGGTGCCGCCTTCGGCCACGCTGGCCGTGGCGGTGAGGCTCACCGTGGTGGTGTCGGTCACCGTGCTCACCGTGGTGGTGGCCGGCGTCGCGTCAAAGGTCAGCGCCTCGAAGCCGCCCGTGCCGGTCAGCGAACTGATCGTCGCGCTCTGCGTGTCGGGGGTCGCCGCATACACGTCGGCCGGGGCCGTCACCGTGATGCTGCCGCTGGTCTGCCCGGCCAGGATGGTGATGGCGCCCGCCGTGGTATTCACCACGAGGTCGCTGGTCGGCGCGTTGGCGCCGACGCTCGCGGTGTAGGTGATGGTGCCGCCTTCGGCCACGCTGGCCGTGGCGGTGAGGCTCACCGTGGTGGTGTCGGTCACCGTGCTCACCGTGGTGGTGGCCGGCGTCGCGTCAAAGGTCAGCGCCTCGAAGCCGCCCGTGCCGGTCAGCGAACTGATCGTCGCGCTCTGCGTGTCGGGGGTCGCCGCATACACGTCGGCCGGGGCCGTCACCGTGATGCTGCCGCTGGTCTGCCCGGCCAGGATGGTGATGGCGCCCGCCGTGGTATTCACCACGAGGTCGCTGGTCGGCGCGTTGGCGCCGACGCTCGCGGTGTAGGTGATGGTGCCGCCTTCGGCCACGCTGGCCGTGGCGGTGAGGCTCACCGTGGTGGTGTCGGTCACCGTGCTCACCGTGGTGGTGGCCGGCGTCGCGTCAAAGGTCAGCGCCTCGAAGCCGCCCGTGCCGGTCAGCGAACTGATCGTCGCGCTCTGCGTGTCGGGGGTCGCCGCATACACGTCGGCCGGGGCCGTCACCGTGATGCTGCCGCTGGTCTGCCCGGCCAGGATGGTGATGGCGCCCGCCGTGGTATTCACCACGAGGTCGCTGGTCGGCGCGTTGGCGCCCATCGCCCAGGCGGACCTTGATGCTGGCGGTAGACTCCAGGTCCAGGCTGGAGGAGACGGTGCAGGACAGGAGTTCCGCGTGATTGTAGTCCTGGCTGTCCAGGACCTCCGCGATGATGAAGGGCAGGTCCTCGATGGTGATGGTCTTTTTGGAGTCCCCCAACTCCACGATTCGGGTCAGTACCCGCCGCTGATTCTCCTCCGAGAGGCTGATGTCCAGCCGCTCCAGGTTCTTGGCGAGCGACGCCTTGCCCGCCAGCTTGCCCAGGGCATATTTGCGCCGCCGGGCGAAGCGCTCCGGCGAGAGGCGGGTCTGATAGAGGCTGCCCTTCTTGTCCCCGTCCGCGTGGATGCCGGCGGTCTGGGTGAAGACATCGGCGCCGACGATGGGGGCGTTGTCGGCGATGCGCTTGCCGGAGAAGGACTCCACCAGCGCGCTGACCCGCGCCAGGTGGGTCTCGTCGATGCCGATGGCGAGGCCCAGCTGGTCGCGCAGGTTCACCGCCACCTCGGCAAGGGACGCGTTGCCTGCCCGCTCGCCCAGACAATTGACCGTGCAATGGACGGCCGCCGCCCCCGCCTGGGCGGCGGCCATCACGTTGGCGGTGCCCAGGCCATAGTCGTTGTGGGGGTGGAAGTCGAACTTGAGCCCGGGAAAGCGCCCGATCATGTCGCCCATGGCCGCACTGACCCGCTCTGGGGTCATGACCCCCAGGGTGTCCGGCAACATGAAGTGGCCGATCCCGGCGTCCGCCAGGTGCTCGACCAGGTCATAGACATAGGCCGGCTGGTCCTGGTAGCCGTTGGACCAGTCCTCCAGATAGAGATTGACCTTGAGCCCGGCCGCCAGGGCAATGCCGACGGTCTCGCGCACATCCGCCACGTGTTGGTCCAGGGTCTTGCCGAGCTGGCGCCGGCAGTGCTTTTCACTGCCCTTGGCGAGCAGGTTGAGCACCCGGCCCCCCGCCCGGGCGATCCACTCCACGCTCCGCCCCCCGTCCACGAAGCCGAGTACTTCCACCCGTTCCGCCAGTCCGCGCCCCCCGGCCCAGTCCACGATGTGAGCGACCGCGTCCAGTTCCCCCGGGGAGACCCGCGCCGAGGCCACCTCGATGCGGTCCACCCGCACCAGGTCCAGGAGCACCTTGGCGATGTTGGCCTTCTCGTCCGGGGAGAAGGAGACACCCTGGGTCTGTTCGCCATCGCGCAGCGTGGTGTCCATGATCAGGACATGGCGGGGGGCGTCGGTCATGGGCAGCGGTCTCTACAGTTCAACAGCGGGAATCATTGGGCAGCTCGGCGGCTTCCTGGCGTAACGGATTGTTCTTACACACCACGCTCAATTCAGGTGGGTACCCGTCGACGGCAGGATCATAGCATCCGAAGGGGCCAACCGGGCCTCATGACCTTAAAGGCGCCCCGGTCGCCAGCGTCACGGTTCCGGGATAAACTCCGAAAACCCTTCGTTGGCTTCCGTTGGTGCCGATGTTATCGCGAGATTTTGCGCCTGGCCTGCTGGTCATCCTCCTGTCACTCACGGGTCTGGCCCTATTGCCTGCTGCCTCCGCCGCAACCGCCTGCCGGGCAGGGGACCAGGCGCGGGTCTGGGCCGCCCCCCTGAAGCCCGCGGCGGGGGATCCCTTCGAGGTACTGGCGGTCGCCACCGACGGCGCCCTGGACCAACTCGTGGTCACGGATCCCGCCGGTCGGCAGACCACCCTGCGGGGCGTGCGCTCCGGCGGGCCACCCTGGGGTCTGCATGGTGGCGTGGCTCGGCCCACTCGGGGCACCTATCGGGTGGAGGCCCTGCGAAGCGGCCGGGTGGCGGCCTGTGCCGAGGTCCAGGTCGGGGGCAGCGCGGGAACGCGGGGCAGCGGTGACTGGGATCTGGCCACCCAGGCCTTCTACGCCGCCTGGATCGAGCGGCTGTTCGACGCCCCACCCGAGCAATCCTTGAGCTTCGACTCACTGGCCCCGGTACTGCGCGACCCGCAGCGCAACTTCCTGCACAACTACCTGGGGGCGGGCGGAAGACAACCGCCTGCCCGCGGAGCCGGACTGCGCGGACCTGCCCTACTTCCTGCGCACCTATTTCGCCTGGAAGCTCGGGCTGCCCATCGCCTACCGGCCTGCAACCGGGGCAGCCGCAGCAGTCCGCCCCGCTGCCAGGCGCCGGTGGTGGACAGCGGCTTCGCCGGGTCTCCGGCGTCGGCCAAGGGCTTCCGCGAGGTCAGCCGGCGGCTCATGGACACGGTCCACTCCGGCAGCGGCCGCACCGGGCTGCGGGACGAGGCCACCGACCTCTATCCGGTGCCGCTGGAGCGCGCGGCCCTGTGGCCCGGGACCGTCTATGCCGACCCCTATGGTCACATCCTGGTCCTGGTCAAGTGGGTCCCCCAGGCCGCCGGTCGCCCGGGACTCCTGCTCGCGGTCGACGCCCAGCCGGACAACTCGGTGGCCCGCAAGCGCTTCTGGGAAGGGACCTTCCTGTTCGCCGACACCCCGAGCGCCGGCCCCGGCTTCAAGGCCTTCCGGCCCCTGGTGCGGACCAGCGGGGGCGGGGCTCGGCTGCTGCCCAACAGCGCCCTGGACGGCCGCTCCGGCCTGCCGCCGCTTTTCGACCGAGCAGGCGGGGCTCACCCCCGCGGACTTCTACGCCCGCATGGAGCGCCTCATCAACCCCCAGGGACTGGACCCCGAGGCGGCCTATGAGGCGACCCTGGCGGCCCTGATGGAGCAGCTCGAGACCCGGGTGGACTCGGTGGACAACGGCGAGGCCTACATGCGCGCCCATCCGGGGACCATCATCCCCATGCCCAGCGGCCCGGCCATCTTCGAGACCACCGGCCCCTGGGAGGACTACGCCACCCCGTCCCGGGACATGCGCCTGCTGATCGCCATGAAGGTGCTCGCCGACCTGCCCGAGCGCATCCGCCGCTACCCGGACCTCTATGTCCTGCGCGGCGAGGGCGCCGGAGCAGCGCCGCCGCTCGCATCGAGCCCAAGCCCACGCGCGGCGCCTGGACGGGCAGCTGTCACCTACACCCGCAGCGACGGCAGCCCCTGGCGGCTGAGCCTGGCGTGACCTCTACGCCCGGCGCGCGGGGCTGGAGATCGCCTACAACCCCAACGACTGCGTGGAGCGGCGCTGGGGCGCCTCACCCGGGACACCCGACTACGCCACCTGCCGCCGCCAGGCCCCGGCGGACCAGCGGGCGCGGATGGAGGAGTACCGGCCCTGGTTCCGCGAGGCCCGGCGCCCGCCGCGGTAATGTGGCAGGCCGCCCCCGTACCCTCTGGTTCTTTCAGTCCCGGAAGTCGTTTCAAGGAGTCGTCCCGTGCCGATTCATTTCGCCGTCACGGCCTGGTCCAGGCTCGCCCTGAGCCTCGCTCTGAGCCTGGTCCTGGCCGCCTGCGGCACCGCCCCCGAGCAACCCGACCGGCGGCGCCGGGACCTGGGCGGGCCGCCCCATCGGTGCCACGCCGCCACCCAACCCGGCCCTCAAACAACGGATCATCGGCCGCGCCCTCGGGGAGTGGGAGTTCTTCGGCCGCCAGACCGTGGTCTTCAAGGGTAGCGAGGAGAGCATCCCCCATGTCGGTTACTGGGAGGACGATGACGCGAGCCGCGCCGGCCGGGTAAACGCCTACTGGCGAGCGGTCGGCAAGCCTGGCCTGGACGGCATGGACTGTCGGGAGCCCTGGTCCGCCGCCTTCACCAGTTGGGTGATGCAGGGTGCCGGGGTGCCCGAGTTCCAGTTCCCCCGCGCCTCGGCCCACTGGGTCTACCTGTCGAGCCTGATCGAGGAGGCGCCCTATCCGGGCCGCTGGTTCGTGCCCCGCCGGATCAAGGACTACAGCCCAAGGCCAGGGGACCTGGTCTGCGCCCCCCGGGGATCGTCTCGCCCCGGCAGTTTCGACGGCTATACCAGCCCGGCGAGGCTCCAGGGCGCCAACACCCATTGCGACCTGGTCGTCGGCAAGTCCGGGGGGACCCTGGAGGTCGTCGGCGGCAATGTCCGCAACTCCGTCTCGAAGAGCACCCTGGAGCTGGATGGCCAGGGGCGCCTGCAGCCGGTGCCTCGGCGCCCCTGGTTCCTGGTCATGGAAAATCGGCTGTAAGGATGAAGCGGTTCCTGATCCCGCTCCTGGTGCTCGCCCTCGGCGGTGTAGGCTATCTGGTCTACCGGGTCCGGGTCGGTGGGGCTGCGGACCCGGGACTCCTCACCCTCTATGGGAACATTGACGTGCGAGTCGTGAGCCTGGCCTTCGAGGTCAGTGGGCGGATCGCTGAGCTGCCAGTGACCGAGGGTTCGCGGGTCGTACCGGGCCAGGTGGTGGCCCGGCTCGATGACCGGCGCCTGATCCTGGCCCGCAACGCGGCCAGCGCCCGGGTGGACGCGCAACGGGCGGAACTGGACAAGCGGATCAGCGGCACCCGACCCGAGGAAATCGCCAAGCTCCGGGCAGACCTTGAGGCGGCCCGCGCCCAGACCCTCAACGCCGCCCGCCACGCGGAGCGCACGCGCGAGATGCGGTCGCGTAAGCTGGCGTCGCCTCAGGAGTTCGACGACGCGACCACCGCCGCCAAGGCCGCAGAGGCCCAGGCCAACGCCGTCCAGGCCGCCCTGGACCTGGGCCTGGCCGGGAGCCGCGCGGAGGACATCGGCGCCGCAGCCGCCCAGCTCGCCGCCCTCCAGGCCGATCTGGCCGAGGCGGAGTTGAACCTCCGCTATGCAACCCTGGTCGCCCCCGCCGGGGGCCTGGTCCAGAACCGAAT
Source organism: uncultured Gammaproteobacteria bacterium (assembly GCA_963733415.1). Classification (GTDB taxonomy): domain Bacteria; phylum Pseudomonadota; class Gammaproteobacteria; order Chromatiales; family Chromatiaceae; genus Thiodictyon. The sequence goes on from CAVTDM010000015.1 coordinate 8,217, forward strand.
TCTGGAGGTGGGGGACCTGGCCTCACCGGAGCGACCGGTCTATACCATCGCGATCACGGAGCCTCTGTGGGCGCGGGTCTACCTGGCCGAGCCGGAACTGGGACGGGTCAAGCAGGGTCAGCCGGCGCGGGTCCGCAGCGACAGCTTCCCGGGTAAGTCCTACGCGGGCTGGCTCGGCTATATCGCCCCCGGTGCCGAGTTCACTCCCAAGTCGGTCCAGACCACCGAGCTGCGGGTCGACCTGGTCTATCAGGCGCGGGTCTATGTCTGCGATCCGGCCGGCGAGCTACGCCAGGGGATGCCAGTGACGGTAGAGATGGACCTGACCGCCGCACCCGCAGACCTGCCCGGCTGCGGCCCCGGGGCGGCCACCCCCGAGACGTCCGGTGCGCCAGCTGGTGCGACAGCGCCTGCGGCCCGGACCCCCGCTGCTCCGGTGCGGGGCTGATCCGGCCGCCCGGACGGACCGGGTCATGGCTGAGTCGCCCCTGCGCGCCCGCGGGCTCTGCAAGACCTTCAGCGTCGGCGGGCGCGTCCTCACCGCCATCGCCGACCTGTCACTGACCCTGACCCCCGGCGTGGTGACCGGGCTCATCGGGCCGGATGGAGCCGGCAAGACCACTTTCATGCGCCTGGCCGCCGGACTCCTGACCCCGGACGCCGGCACCATTGAGGTCCTGGGGCTGGACGCGACCCGCGAGGCCCTCGCGGTCCAATCCAGCATCGGTTACATGCCTCAGCGCTTCGGGCTCTACGAGGACCTGAGCGTCCAGGAGAACCTGGACCTCTACGCCGATCTCCAAGGAGTACCCCTGGCCGAGCGGCCGGGCCGCTATGGCCGTCTGATGGAGATGACCGGGCTGGGCCCGTTCGGCGGCCGTCTGGCCGGGCAGCTCTCCGGGGGCATGAAACAGAAGCTCGGGCTCGCCTGCACCCTGGTGAATCCGCCGCGCCTGCTCCTGCTCGATGAGCCCACGGTGGGGGTTGACCCGGTTTCCCGCCGGGAACTCTGGGCCATCGTCTACCGACTGGTGGCGGAGGAGGCCATGAGCGTGCTGCTGTCCACCGCCTACCTGGACGAGGCGGAGCGTTGCGCCGAGGTCATCCTGCTGCATCAGGGCCGCGTGGTCGATCAGGCCCCCCCCGGGAAATTCAGCGCACCGCTTCAGGGCCGCACCTTCCGGGTGACCGGCGCGGCGGCCACCCGGCGGCGGCTCCAGGCGGCCTTGGCGCGGTCACCCGGGGTGCTGGATGCGGTGCTCCAGGGGGAATCGGTGCGGGTGGTGATGGATGAGGGGGCGTCCATCGACTGCAAATCCCTTAGCCAGCTGCTGCAACAGCAGCTCCGCTGCGAGCCGGTGCCGCCCCGCTTTGAAGACGGATTCGTCGCCCTCCTGCAGGACAGCCGGGAGGAGATCCCCTTACCCCAGGTGCGCGTGACCCCGGGCTTCGATGGGGACGCCATCCTGGTCAAGAACCTCACCCGCCGCTTCGGCGACTTCGTGGCGGTGCAGGGGGAAAGTTTCGCCGTCCACCGGGGTGAGGTTTTCGGCCTGCTCGGGGCCAATGGGGCCGGCAAGACCACCACCTTCCGCATGCTCTGTGGCCTCTTGCCCCCGAGCGGCGGCGAGGTGCGGGTGGCCGGGGTGGATCTGCGCCACGCCGCCGCCCGGGCGCGCGCACGCATCGGGTACATGTCCCAGCGCTTCTCCCTCTATGCCAACCTCTCGGCCCGGCAGAATCTGACCTTCTTTGCCCGTGCCTACGGTCTCTCCGGTCGCCGCGCGGGAGAGCGCATTGCCTGGGCCCTGGACGCCTTTGGCCTGACAGACCTGGCCGGGATGGAGAGCGGGTCCCTCCCCCTGGGTTACAAGCAGCGCCTCGCCATGGCCGCCGCCCTGATGCACGAGCCGGACATCCTGTTTCTCGACGAGCCCACCTCCGGGGTCGACCCCCTGGCCCGTCGAGACTTCTGGGCGCGCATCAATGCCCTGGCGGAGGGCGGGGTAACGGTGCTGGTCACCACCCACTTCCTGGAGGAGGCCGAGTATTGCGACCGCCTTGCCATCATGGCCGCCGGTGAGGTCCTGGCCATCGGCACCCCGGCCGAGATCAAGGCCCGGGCAGCCCGCCCTGGGCAGCCCGAACCGGACATGGAGGCGGCCTTCATCGCGCTGATCCAGTCGCGGGACGGAAAATCCTAATAGGAGCGATCAGCCGTCAGCTATCAGCTATCAGCTATTTTTGAACAACGACTTGCGCACAGTCTTCTGGCGACAGGCGCAGTCGGCTCAAGGAACTACGCCATCCCCGTTAGCCTGGCTCGTCATCGGGCCCGGCGAGGTCGGCCCCGGCCGCCAGGTCGGTCAGGCAGCGAAGGCACAGGCAGTCCCGGTAGCGCTGCTGGATGGCGAGCAGGGTCTCTTCCGGCAGGGTCACCCGGGCACAGTCGCAGTGGACCGGATTGTTCAACTTGCACTCGAACACCCGACCACAGCGGGGGCAGGTCTTGACTTCATGTTTGGTCTGGAGTTCGGGCATAGTCCTTGTCAATGTTCAAGAATTCTTTTCTAGCCACTGACCACCGAGCACTGGTCACTTTTCGGTATCGTCGCGCCAGCCCACCAGGATGCCCATGCAGATCGCGTTCATCTCCGCTGCCCGTTCGGGGCTTCCAGCCTCGGTGTAGGCCCGCAGCTCCGGGGCGTTTCCGGAGGGCCGCAGGTGGGCGATCTCGCCACTCAGGAAGGTGATGCGCAGGCCGTCGGTGAAGTCCAGCCCGGCGACTGGTCCGAAGTGGGGGTCAAAAACGGCGGTCACGGCGGCCTGGTCCCGGGCCAGGTCGCCGCTGGTCAGGGCGGCCAGGCGCTCCCGCACTCAAGTCCGTGGGAAAGTCCTTGATCCGGTCACTGTGGGTAAAGCGGGCGGGCAGGTCTCCCGCCAGTGCCGAGACGGGCCGGCCCTGGTCCCGGGCGGCCTGAAGAATGGTCAGGGCCACCAGCAACGCGTCCCGGGTGGGTAGGGCGGCCAAGGTGCGGCCGTGCTGCTCGATGGGCGTCGCCAACAGGAAGCCCCCGTTGGCCTCGTAGCCCGCGACTGGGGTGAGCCCGGCAGCAGCCAATTGCTGCATGCCTTCGATGACATAGGGAGACCCGATGCGGGTGCGCAGGACCCGGTCAAAGGCACCGCAGCGCTCGACGGCGGTGTTGCTGCTGACCGGGGTCGCCAAGGCGCGCACCCCGAGTTGGCGGGCGCAGAGGATGCCGGCGATATCGCCGCGCAGCCAGGTACCGGTCTCGTCGGCCACCAGGGGGCGGTCGCCGTCCCCGTCCGCGGAGACGAGGGCATCGAAGGCGCCAGTGGCCGCCCAGTCCCGGGCCAGGGCCTGGTCTTCCGGGCGGATCGCCTCCGTATCGACGGGGACGAAGCGCTCCGAATGGCCCAGGCGGGTGATCTCAGCCCCCAGTCCGCCCAGGATGGCCGCATAGGCGGCGCTGGCGACGCTGGAGTGTTCATAGACCCCGACCCTCAGACCGCCGAGACAACCGGCCGGGAAGAAGTCCAGGTAGCGCCGCACATAGGCCTCAGAGGCCACTGAATCCTCGGCCGGCAGGGCGCCCGGCGCTCCGGCGGGGAGCATCCCCGCCCCATCGAAGAGCCCACCGGGGATCCTGACTTCCTGGGCGCGGATGCCGGCCTCGTCGGCCTTCAGGACCTCCCCGGTCGGCAGATTGAACTTGATGCCGTTGCGGTCGTCGGGAATGTGGCTCCCGGTCACCATCAGGGACGGGATGCCGTGGGCGATTCCGTAGGCCGCCACGGCCGGGCTGGGTATGCGGCCGCAATAGCGGGGTCGGAAGCCCAAGTCCAGGGCGGCACGGGCGCAGGCGGCGAGGATGCGCCCGGTGCTTGGGCGCAGATCGCCGGCCAGGGCCACCTCCACCCCCGATCCGACCGCGCCTGTTGAACGCAGGTACTGAAGAAACCCGGCGGTGTAGGCGTAGCACACGGCGTCTGTCATCGCCGTCGCCAGGCCCCGGGCACCGCTGGTGCCGAAGCCGACCCCGCTATCGCTCATCAATTCGCCGATTCGCATGAAGACCTCCGACCCTCTGACACCGGTCGGTGCGTCAGAACGGAATGTCGTCATCGAAGGGCATGCCGCCGCCTTGATCCGGCGGCGCGGGCTGGGAGGGCGCCGGGCGGCCGCCCCCCACTGGTGCCTGGGCGCGGGGGGCGTCGTCGTAGGGCACGGAGGGGCCGCCGCCGGGACGGCCGTCGAGCATCTGCATCTGGCCGTTGATGTCCACCACGATCTCCGTACTCCAACGGTCCTGACCCTCCTTGTCCTGCCACTTCCGGGTTCTCAGCTTCCCTTCCACGTATACCTTCGACCCTTTGTGCAGGTATTGCTTAACGATCTCCGCGAGCTTGCCGAAGAACACGACCCGGTGCCATTCCGTGATCTCCCGGGGCTCCCCGGTGGCCTTATCCTTCCAGGTCTCGCTGGTGGCGATGCTGACATTGGCCACCGCATCGCCGCTCGGCATGTAGCGCACGTCTGGCTCATTACCGAGATTGCCGATCAGGATGACTTTATTGACGCCTCGACTGGACATGATCTTCCTCACACCCGCCGCGGCGGGTCAACGCTATCGATGGTAAACCGAGGCCGCGGCGGAGGCGGCAACCTGGGATGACGGCCTCAACTCAGCCGGCAACCGCCTGCAATCCTGCCGAATCCAGTTCCCGGCTGTCCACCTTGAGGTAGGCAACGCCCTCTTCCGGCACCACCACCGCGTCGCGCACCCCGCGCACCGCGAGCAGTCGACGTTCCAGGCCCAGGGTGTCCCCCGGACTGATGGCACCGATGGGGCCGAGGCTCAGCAACTGATTGCTGACCCGCTCCGGTGCGGCCATGGTGGCGGCCACCAGCAGCCAGACCAGACCCGAGACCGCGGCAAACAGGAACACCGCCGGGGCGCCGAAGGCCTGATGGACCAGGCCCCCGGCCATCCCGCCCAGGAAGGCGCCGATAAATTGGGAGGTGGAGTAGACCCCCATGGCGGTCCCCTTGGCCCCGGCGCGGGCGATCTTGGAGATGATGGAGGGCAGCAGGGCCTCCAGCAGGTTGACGGCGGTAAAGAAGACTGCCAGCAGGATCAGCAGCGGCACCAGGCTGGTCGCCCAGAAGGAGAAGCCAACCGCACTGAGTCCGACGGTCGCGATGGCGCCCAGGAAGACCTGTTTGATCCGCCCCCGCCCCTCCGCAATGATCACGAAGGGCACCATGGCCGCCAGGCCGATCAGCAGCACGGGAAGGTAGACCTCCCAGTGGTGGCCCGGATCGACCCCCGCCGCCACGATGGACGGAGGGATGACCAGGAACATACCGGTCATCATGAGATGCAGGGAGAAGATGCCAAAGTTGAGCCGCAGCAATTGCCCGTCCCGCAGCACGGCGCCGAGTTGACTCGCGACCGGCTCCGCATCCCGATGGATGGAGCGACGTTTTGGATTCGGCACCACCAGCCACAACACTAGGATGCCGCTGAAGGCCAGCAGCCCGGTGAGCCAGAAGACCCCGGAGAGCCCCCAGATCTGGGCGATGGCGGGCCCCAGGATGAAGGCGAGCCCGAAGGCCACGCCGATGCTGGCCCCCACCCCGGCCATGGCGCGGGTGCGGACCTCGTCCCGGGTCAGGTCAGCGGCCAGGGCAGTCACCGCGGCGGAGACTGCCCCAGCCCCCTGGATCACGCGGCCCAGGATAACCCCTTCGATGCTGGTCGAGAGGGCGGCGATCACGCTCCCCAGCACGAAGACCGCGAGCCCGCCATAGATGACCGGTTTGCGGCCGATGCGGTCGGAGAGCATCCCGAAGGGTATCTGCAGGAGTGCCTGGGTCAGCCCATAGGCGCCGATGGCCAGCCCGATCAGGAGGGGGGTTGCCCCGGTGAGCCCCCCGGCGTAAAGGGCAAACACCGGCAGGATCAGGAACAGCCCCAGCATTCGCAGGCCATAAATGCCCGCAAGCCCCACCGCGGCGCGGCGTTCGTCGGAAGTCAGGGGGATAAGATCGGCTTTAGCAGGCTTCACGAGAGCAACGCGGGACCAGGACGAGACCAAACGGTGGATGATAACAGCTTCAATCCCGGCATTTCTCGATCTCCTTCTCCGGCCCTGGGAGACCGGCCCTGGGAGACCGGCGGTGGTCCTTTCCAGCACTGCGTCGACGTCGATTTTCGCTTAATCTGGGCGGCGACATCGACGCCCCTCCGCCGCGCCATGCAGTCCGGGCTGGGGGGCCGTTCGCCCATTCAAACCGACTGGATTCACACCCATGCAGTTCGAGGTCTCCCTCGCGCTCACGGCGGTCGCCGCCATCCTGGTCTTACTCGCCGGTCGGGCGCTCAATGCCCGGATCGCCGTGCTGCGGGCCTACAGTATCCCGGAGCCCGTGGTGGGGGGACTGGCGGCGGCCCTACTGCTGACCCTGGCGCGCGTCGGGGCGGACCTGGAGGTCCAGTTCGACCCGCGGGCTCAGGGGCCCCTGCTCCTGGTCTTTTTCTCCACCATCGGGCTGGGGGCGGACCTGCGTACTCTGGCTCAAGGGGGGCGCAAACTCCTGATCCTGTTTGCGGTCGTGCTTGTCGCCCTGGTACTCCAGACTGGCCTGGGGATCGCCATCGCCGGGGCGCTGGACCTGCACCCCGCGATGGGCATTCTGGGCGGCTCGGCCACCCTGTCCGGCGGTCACGGCACCGGGGCGGCCTATGGCAAGCTCTTCGGGGAGGTGAACAATCTCCAGGGCGCAGTGGAGGTGGCTATGGCCGCGGCCACCTTCGGGCTGGTGCTGGGCGGCATTCTGGGCGGTCCGGTGGCCCAGTGGCTGATTCACCGCCACCAGCTCGAACCCAGCGGGGCCGCGGCCCTGGACGCGGGCCCCGGCTCCCTGGCCGCGGACAAGCGGCAGCGCTTGAGCCCCGAGTCGCTGATCGAGACGGTCCTGCTGTTGATGATCTGCCTGGGCGTCGGCACCCTGCTGTCGGAGCACGTCCGCCTCCCCGGCATCACGCTCCCGACTTTCGTCTGGTGCCTCCTGACCGGCATCCTGCTGCGTAACACCCTGGGGTTACGGGGCTTCTACCGCGTGGATGAACCCACGGTGGAACTGCTCGGCACCGTGTGTCTGTCACTCTTCCTGGCCATGGCGCTGATGTCCCTGCGGCTGTGGGAACTGGTGAGTCTGGCCCTGCCGTTGCTGGTGATCCTCGCTCTCCAGTCCCTGTTGGTGGTGCTGCTGGCGGTCACCCTGACCTTCCGTGTCCTGGGCCGCGACTATGACGCCGCGGTGATCGCGGCCGGCCAGTGCGGATTCCAACTGGGTGCAACCCCCACCGCCATCGCCAACATGCAGGCCATCACGAGCCGGTACGGGGCCTCGCCGCTGGCCTTCCTGCTGGTGCCGGTGATCGGGGCCTTCCTGATCGACGTTTCCAACGCCCTGGTAATCCAAGGCTATCTCGCCCTGCCCTGGTTCGGGTTCTGACCATGCCGTTGTTCCCCTCGCCGATCATCCGCCGCCTATCCCTGTTCCTGGTCGTCCTGCTGCTGCCCCTGCTGCTCGCTGCCTGTCAGGAGGGCCCGGACGCCGCCCAGGTCGAGGCGACGCTCAAGGCGCGTCTGACCCAGGCCTTCAGCCCCGGGACCTTTGAGATCACGAGCCTGCGCCGCCTGGGCAGCGGCCCCCTGGCGGCCGCCAAGAATGGCCAGCCCCAGCGCATCGTCTATTTCAACACCGTGCTGACACTGCAGCGGGACCTGGACTTTTCCTCCTGGGACACGCTCAACGTGACCGCCTTCGCCAATCTGCTGGGGGCGGCCGAGAAGGGCGTGAGCGGGCTGGACCAGGCGGGTAACCGCCCCGGGGATCAGGTGCGGGTACACGGCAGCGCGAGTTTTGTGCAGGACCCCCAGTCCCCCGGCGGGTGGGTACCCGTGGAGGTCGTTCTGCCGGCGGTCGGCACGCCCTCGGCCCCCCTCAGTCCGGCCACCACCGCCCAGTCCAAGCAACTCTTTGAGCGTCTCATGCAATTCTGGGATCGTCAGACCCCGGACCCGAAACGCCAGCACCAGATCATCCGTGAGGAACTGGAGCAAGCCTACGACACCATCGCCTTGCGCCTGGACCGTCTGGAGCGGGCACTGATCCTGGCCGGCGGCCCCGAGCAGGGCGAGTACCTGGGGGTGGCGCGGCTGCTGGCCGAGACGCTGCATGACCAGGGCACGCCCGCCACCGCCCTGAGCACCGTTGGCAGCGCGCAGAACCTGGCCCTGCTGCGCAGCCGCAAAGCGGATTTGGTTCTGGCCCAGAACAACCTGGCCGCCCAGGCACTGCTCGGGACCGGCACCTTTGCCCAGGCCGGGCCGGACCACGCCCTGCGCGCCCTGGCGAGCCTCTTTCCGGAGCCGCTGCACCTGCTGGTCGCCGCCGACTCCACCATCAAGGAGCCGCGGGACCTGGCCGGCAGGCGAGTGGAGATCGGTCAGCCGGATTCCGGCAGCCGGGCCAACGCCATCCTGTTGCTTGAAGCGGCGGGGGTCGGACTGGGCGATCTGAAGGCAATTCACGAGACGGGCCTGAGCAAGGGACTCGAGGACCTGGCCGCGGGTCGGATTGACGCGGTCATCGCGACGATCAGCGCTCCGTCCCGGCCGATCCAGAAGGCAACGGCCCAGGGCAACATCCGGCTCTTGCCGCTGCCCGCCGAGGTCCAGACCCTCCTGGCCAACCAGGAGCTGGGGATGGTGCCCATGGAATTGCCGCCCGCCACCTACCCGGGTCAGCACCAAGGGGTGCGGACCCTGGCCGTGACCGCCCTGCTGGTGGCCCCGGAGGGACTGCCCGGGGCCGATGTGGCCAAGGTGCTCGGGGCCCTCTACGACGGGATCGACTTTGTCGGTGCCGGCTCCGCCGCGGGGTCCCTGATCAGCCGCGCCAGCGCCGCTACCGGCCTGACCTTGCCCCTGCACCCGGCGGCGGTCGCGTTCTTTGCCAAGACCCCGACGCACTGAGCGGCGCGTCCGCACGCCGCCCTGCCCGAATTCTGGGACGCCAGCCTCGATCCCCGTTCGCTTGCCTTGAATTTGTAAAAGCGTTCGCTCGCGCCGAGCCGGCATCAGGGATACCAACCATGACGATACTCAACGCCACGGACGCCCGCTCCAGGCTCTACAGCCTGATCGACGAGACGGTCAACACCCACCAGCCGGTGGTCATTACCGGAAAAAGGGGAAACGCGGTTCTCGTTGCAGAAGAGGATTGGAATGCCATCACCGAGACGCTGCACCTGCTGTCGGTGCCTGGGATGCGCGAATCGATCAGGGAAGGAATGAATCAGCCGGTATCGGAATGCGACCAGACGCTCGATTGGTGAGTTGGGCCCTGGTTTACACCAAACAGGCGCAGTGAGACGCCAAGAAGCTTGCGGCCTCCGGTCTCAAGGGAAAGGCCCAGGAACTGCTGGAGTTACTGGAGCAAGACCCGTTTCAGAGGCCGCCGCCCTACCGAGAAGCTGGTTGGCGACCTCTCCGGGGCCTATTCGCGCCGAATCAATATTCAGCACCGGCTGGTTTATCAAGTGCTTCGCAGACGATCACGTCGTCAAGGTGCTCAGGCTCTGGACTCATTACGAGTAACGTGGCCGGAAGGCCACCAGCCCTCCGTGCCGCCCACCCCTCAGCCGACGGCGAGCACCAGGCTCAATGGGTCAACAAGGCGAAGGCCCCTAAACCCTCACCGCACTAGACGTCAAGGGGGACGGCTACGTCGGGGAGGAGATCGAAGCGCACCTCTGGCGCGCAGGAGCGCAGGCCGGTGATGCGCTGCCCAGGGTCCGCGGCGCCGATCTAGGGCGGGCTGGCCTCGACCTCGCGCACCGCCAGGATGTCGCCAACCACGTCGCAGACATACTCGGTACCCTCGCCCGCAGGGTTGATGATGCGGATCAGGTGGCCCAACGAGTCGTAGTCGTAGCGCTCCTGCCCGGCATACGCCGAAGCTGCGAGCGCCAGCAGGGCCAGGAGGCCGAGGCGCCGGATGTGATTGGTCATCTTCACTTGCCGCTCCGACACAAGCGAAGCGCTGAACGCCAAACCTCGCTTTACCCGTCGGCACGGAACGCGCAAACTTGTACAATTCAAAAGACAGGTAGTCCCCAATGCAAACCATCGCCTTCTCCGACGCCCGCAACCGGCTCAAGGATGTCCTCGATCGCGTGGCCCAGGATGCCGACTACACCATCATCACCAGGCGCGACGCCGAGGCGGCGGTCGTCATGTCCTTGAACAGCTTCAACGGCCTGATGGAGACCGTGCACCTACTCGAATCCCCCGCGAATGCCGCCCATCTGGCCCGCTCCATCGCTCAGTACCGCTCAGGCGAGGTCCAGGAGCGTGACCCGACGGATGACTAGACGTCTCGCGTGGACCGGCGAGGCGTGGTCAGACTGTCTCTACTGGCAGTCCCAGGACCGCAAGACCCTGCGGCGCATCAATGCCCTCATCGCCGACAGCCTGCGCACCCCCTTCACCGGCCTCGGCAAGCCTGAAGCCTTGCGCGAGAACCTGTCCGGCTTCTGGTCGCGCCGCGTCGATGAGACCAACCGTCTTATTTACGGGGTCGACGACGATCACCTGACAGTCATCTCCTGCCGGTACCACTACTGACGGAATGCTCCCTCTTTGGCCGCCGGGGCTTGCGACGCCGTTCCCTGGTCACCCCATTCGTTGGGCCCGTCCATGGTTCCGCCCGACGGCCCTTGGGGCACGTCCCACAGGGGCACCTCGAACAGATGCGCTCACTGGTTCAGCCGATCCCCGCCACCGGCTAACCCTTCTGCCTGACCGTTGCCGGCCAGGCCGCCACAAACGTCGTGTGCGGCCTTATCCACAACCAGACGGCGTTGCCGTTGCCCTCTGCAGTAAAAGCGCACGTTGCTATGTCTGTCAGCGCACGGACCCGCCGGGCGTTCCGGCCTATAAGTTAAAGCGTACCTAAGGGATTTGAGTGTCGGTGCGACAGTTCTCGGTGATCCCTAAGTCCCAGGACGTTCCCGCCTCAAGTCCCGACGCCCCAGTCAGGTTCAGTGGTCCCGGCCAACGGTTTGATGACAGATCGTGGTGGTACCGGTGTTCCGGACTCAGCGCCAACCACGCCCTTTTCATTCGACGGAGAGCCATGATGAACCACAAGACCCAGATGCGTGCCCTTGGTCTGGCGATCGCCGCGGTCTGCGCGGCCCAACCCGCGCTGGCTGCGCCCGAGAACGTGCTGGTCGGCGGCCCCCTGCCGTTTACCGCCTACGACAAGGACGGCAACGGCAGCGTGACTGAACAGGAATTCGACAACGTCTACACCCAGCAGATGAGGGACCGCGCCGCGGCGGGCGCGCCCATGGGCGGGGTCGCCAATACCACGACCTTCGCGACCTTCGACCGAAATGGCGATGGTCAGATCACGGCCGCCGAATTCTCCACGGTCCAGCCGACCTTGCCGCCGGCTGCTCCCGGGGCCTTAGGGTCCGGTCCGCAAATGGGGCTTAGTGCTGGTCGGGGCACCGGCATGGAAGGGACCCTGCCTGGCTTTGCCGATCTCGATGAGAACCACGATGGCAGCCTCAGTGCATCGGAATTCAATGACGCCCGGGCAAACCGCGCCGTGGAGAAGTCTCAAGCGGGCGAACCACTCGGGAGCCTGCGCAATGCGCCCCCCTTCGAGGCCCTGGACCTCAATGGCGATGGGCGGATCAACGCGGAGGAATTTGCCACCGTGCAGGCCCAGCATTCAGCACCGATGCCGCCCCAGCGGTGAGACCCCCAGGTTAAGGAACGTCCGCTGGTCTTTTTCAAACCGAAAAGGTGAAAATGATGAACAAGAACCAAGTGCAGGGTAACTGGAAGCAATTCAAAGGTACGGTCAAGGAGCAATGGGGCAAACTGACCGATGATCAATTTGACCAAATCGCCGGCAGACGCGACATCCTCGTTGGGCATATCCAAGAGGCCTACGGGATCGCGCAGGAGGAAGCCGACAAGCAGGTCAAGGACTGGGAGAAGGCCAATGAGATCACGGACTGGGACAAGGCCTAGGCGTGTTCCTTCGGTGCGCGTCGTGATTCCCGCTTAGCAGCAAATTGCGCCCTGCCGTCCGCCCACGGGCGGCAGGTTCTTTCGCCATTGTAACAGCTGGGTTTCAGACTCAGCGGCGCACCCTGGGTGCTGCTGCTGCCCTAACTGATCTTGCTATTCATCGGCATGATCGAACAGGAGAGGAGATTTAATATGAGTCTGTCATACAAACGGCTTGCGATCGTGATTCTGCCGGGGTTCCTGCTCGCGGTTGCCAACCTGGCACCAGCCGGAACCGCGGAGGACGCGGGGAAAGCGATCGATCAGACGGTCGACAAGACCGGCGCGGCGATGGATTCGACCAAGCAGACCCTCGGCGAGAAGGCCGAGCAGGCCGGAGACTACCTGGGCGACGCGGCGATCACCGCCAAGATCAAGTCGGCGATCCTGGCTGACCCCTTGCTTAAGGTCTTCCAGGTCCATGTGACCACCACGAACGGTGTGGTTATGCTCAGCGGTGAGGTCGAATCACAGCAAAGCATCGATCGGAGCAAGGAAATCGCACAGTCAGTGAAGGATGTGAAATCCGTCGACAGCACTCTGCTGGTCGTCAAGGGCGTCAAGTGACCTGAAACGAGCGATCAGCGCTCAGTCGTCAGCGTTCAGCGTTGCGGCGGACGCCCGCGAGGGCGATCCGCCGTTTTACTGGCCACGACCTGGCGGAACCGTCCGCGGCGTTTCACCCTCCCCAATGGTGCCGGCCCGCGGCGAGGTGTCAGCCACCCATCCGGAATCCGGACGCACGGCGGGCTGGGCGCGTGGCCGCGAGGCTCCCCGGGGGGCGCATCCTGGTCGTGGTCTGTACGCTATCGGACAGTAGACACTGGGGGATTGGACTAAACTGATAGTCATCCCACCAGAGGGTCGCCGAGTTGTCAGACACGTCCACGCCGCAACAAAATCATCTCCTGGCGGCCTTACCGCTGGCGGTTCAGGAGCGCATTTTCCCCTTCCTCGAACTGGCGCCGATGCCGCTGGGCAGGGTCCTGTTCGAGTCCGGGGCTCCCGAGCGCCACGTCTATTTTCCCACCGACTCCATCATCTCCCTGCTCTACGTGATGGAAAATGGCGCCTCAGCGGAGATCTCCGTGGTGGGTAACGAGGGCCTGGTCGGCATTGCCCTCTTCATGGGCGGCGAAAGTACCACCAGTCGCGCCCTCGTACAGAGCGCCGGATTCGCCTACCGGCTCCTGGGCAAGCGCTTCAAGGACGAGGTTGACCGCCACGGGGACCTGCTGTTCCTCATGTTGCGCTACTCCCAGGCCCTGATCACCCAAATGGCCCAAACGGCCGTTTGCAACCGCCACCACTCGATCGATCAACAGCTGTGTCGCTGGCTCCTGCTGTCCCTTGACCGCCTCTCGGTCAACCAACTGGTCATGACCCAGGAACTGATCGCCAACATGCTCGGGGTGCGACGCGAAGGGGTCACGGACGCCGCCGGCCGTTTACAGAAGCAGGGCGTGATCGAATACCGGCGCGGCCATATTACGGTACTGGACCGCGCCAAACTCGAACAGCTGGCCTGTGAGTGCTATGCGGTCGTCAAGGTCGAGACGGATCGGCTGCTTCCCAGAATCCTCCCCCCCCCCCCCCCCCGCGCGCGAGTGCCTCGATGATGTCCTGTCCCGGTGAGATTGCTGGGGCTAACTGGGGCCATGGGTGCGCAATCGAACAGACCGAGGCGTCTTTTTCGATCAAACTTCCAGATAGGTAATCTGTCTGCAATAGCTCTGGGCCGTTCCCTGGCTTTGCCATGCCATAAAGGACCAGTGAGTGTCACGCCAATCGCTAACCCCAGCGGTAAACCGCCTGATCGAAGGCCTGACGCCTGAAGAGCGCCGCCGGACCTTGGAGCAGTGCGAGCCGGTGGAACTGGCAGCGGGCGACATCCTGTGTGAGATCGATGAGCGGTTCCCATACGCCTATTTCCCAACCGGCGGTATCATCTCCCTGGTTACCATCATGGGTCGGTATCGGCCCTTGGAGATGGGACTGATCGGTAACGAGGGCATGCTGGGGGCCACCCTGGCGCTGGGGGTGCAGGTCGCCCCCATGCGGGCCGTGGTCCAGGGCGCCGGCACCGCCTGGCGGATAACCACCGTTCAGTTCCAGCAGGAATTGGACACCGACCCCGGCTTAATGGGCACTATCCGCCGTTACCTCTATGTCCTGCTGACCCAATTCGCCCAGTCCGCCGCGTGCACCCATTTCCATGAGATCGAGCCACGCCTGGCCCGCTGGCTCTTGATGACCCATGACCGCGCGCACGCCGATCATTTCTATTTGACCCATGAAGTCCTCGCCGCCCTGCTCGGGGTACGCCGGAGCGGCATTACCATCGCCGCGGGGGCGCTGCAACAGCGCGGCCTTATCCGCTATGTTCGTGGCGACATCAGTATCCTCGATCGGCCCGGTCTGGAAGCTGCCGCCTGCGGGTGCTACCACGCCCTGATCGCCGACTACGCCGGGCAATTCGCCTGGTCTGCTGTCTAACGACCGAACCCTCTCGCCTTCTCAGGGCGAGAGGGGGACTGAAGAGTTATCTCTCCAGCATTATTGATAGTAGTAAGTGGTCGGACGCACTGGCGTCACGATGACGGTCTCAGTGGCCTTCGTACTTGGACGCACGGGAGATACGATCACGTTATCAACGGTCGTCCGCCCCGTCTGCCCGGTTGGACCCTGCGCGCCAGCAGGCCCCGCGGGTCCCGCGCAACCGTTGAGTCCGAATGCCAGAACTGTCGCGGCAGCGAATGTTAAATATTTCATGGGATGTTCTCTTAGGTGAAATGGAAGGCTATGGCGGGTAGCCCCGAAGGTCGCGGTATCGGGAATCGACAGTCGCAGGGGGTATCAAAAAGCGGGTTCGGTTTGCTTGTCGTCTTCCTGGTCGTCCTCCGTTCGCTCGCATTGGCGCCTGGAGGCGTATCGATCCCCGCCCTGTTGATTAAAAAGTAGGCCAAAAAGGCGCCGTAGTACTCAGTGCGCTATAGGTCGGGTTACCGTGGAGGTCGAGCCATCCTCTTGTGCGAGCGGCCACACGCCGCTCCCACAGCAGACTCTTATGTATTCCGGGGTGCCGGAAGACTCCTTCATCGCCGCTAACGAAGCGTCATCCGAGGATCGCGGCGGGAGGAGAATGACATTGGCCTCTAGCCCGGCGAACAGATCGGCAAAGGACGCCTTAGTTGGTCTTCTTAATATCCTCCTTGATGTCACCAACGCCGGCCTGGACCTTCCCGATGTTCTTCTGGATATTGCCTTCGATTTCCAGTCCCTTATCTCCGACCACGTTGCCGGTGACTTCCTTGACTTTGCCTTTCGCTGCTTCGTACCGGCCTTTGACTTGGTCTTTGTTCATGACAGTCTCCTGATCTGAGTTGAGTCAAGACCACGTTAGCCATGACCCGAGCGTGGAATGAAATCTTCCATCGCGACACCTTCACATTACACCCAAAACTGGATGTGCTTGGTGCGGCGACGAACATAGACGATAGATATGTTCCGCCGGACGCGGCTTGCTGGGGAGGGCCTCTATGCGGACGCCAAGCGGCAAGGATCGAAGCCGTTCGACCCCCTCCCTTGCGGCGCGGCGAAATTAGCCAGCAGCCCAGTCGCCGACCGTGCGATACCGGACCGACGGGGTCGGAGCACGCCCTTTAGGCTCCATTGCGTGTTGCAGACGGCGGATACCCGCGGCGGATGTCCACCACTGCCGTCATGGCCAGGCGCTGCCTGTGTCTTGGGCCGCCGCGGAGGGAGTGGACGCCGCGTTGCGGATAGTCTCGACCCAACAGGGGCCAAGAGCCCTGCTAATCTTTAAGGGCACCCACCAGTTCCTGGTCGGGCTTTTCAACCTTAGGAGGAAGTCTCCATGTTCACTTGGACACTCGTGATCTGGATCGTGATCGGCGCCTTCGCTGGAGTGGCGGCCCGGAAGCTGATCGGCGGGGATCCACCCTTCGGTATGGTTGGGGACGTGATCCTCGGAATGGTCGGCGGTGCCCTGGGCGGTACCCTTATCGCGATCGCCGGTGACGCAGCCAGTTTCGTGTGGCTGGTCGGCAGCGTCGTGACCGCCCTGCTCGGCGCCCTGGCGGTGATTTGGCTCGCCAGTTTCATCAAACAGAAGCCCAGTTGAGGTCGTGACCATCGGCAGCCCTGACCGGTGGGAGCGGCTAGCAGCCGCGATGACGTCCTCAGCCCAGGTAAAGAGCCCAGAGGCGCAGCTTGCCAGGCTGTTATCGCGGCTACAGGTCGCTCCCGCGTCAGAACCACGCGACCCGGGCGGGCGCGGCGGCAGGAATGATGGTCAAGCCCGGCTCCCACGCGCTCTGATCGCCAATTATCCGGGCAATTCGCTTAGCCCCACTTCACAACATGCCCTGACGTCACTGGCCATCAGCCCTGAGCCCGTCTGCGTCTGACTACATTGTCATTCTGATGCTCTGACTGATCGGTGGTGTTCCCGGGCATGCGAGCATGGTCTTGCAGCACGCCAGGCAGAAGTAACCTAAGCTATGTACGCTAGCACGCATAACGCCCCCGGGGTTCGCTGTATAGTTTAAGTACCTTAAAGGAAGCTGCAGAGGCAGGGAGGCCGGTCGGCGGCGGTTCTGCGTCAATTTGCTCTGTTGCCACAAGGTCAAGGATGGTGTGAGCGAGCGGGGGGCGCCGTGAGGAGTTTCCAACACCCGGTTTTCGGCGTCCAGAGCGGCGCGGCCGATCAGAAGGGCCTGTGTACCTCTGGATCATTCGACAACCAACGCAATCTAAACGGTGATTAAGATGAACTGGAACCAAGTGAAGGGAAACTGGAAGCAAGTGATGGGTAAGGCCAAGGAGAAATGGGGCGACCTGACCGATGATGAACTCACCCAGATCGCCGGCGAACGCGATGCGCTCGTCGGTTTGATCCAGACCAAGTATGGGATCGAGCAGGAAGCGGCCGAACAGCAGGTCAAGGACTGGGAGGCTTACCACGCGCTGGAGGATTGGCAGGCCGCCCACCCTGAGCGTTCCTGATTAATCCCCCGCACGCTGAGGCTGTGACGCATGCCGACGCATTGGCAGGGCTGTCTCAGCATCGGTGAACCCAACCAATAACAACCAATAACGGAGATATCGTATGAATATCGGATTAAGCCCCATCGTCATCCAGCCAGCACTGGCGCTTTTGGTAGGCATACTGATTCTGCTGGTTCCCAGGTTCCTCAACTATTTTGTCGCCGTGTATCTGATCGTGATCGGCGTGTTGGGGCTGGTGCATGTAGCGCAGCAGTAGCCGTTGTCGTTGGCGACAAATCGGCAGGTCCACTCAGACTGGGCTAACTAAATGAGTTTAACCGGAGAAAGACAATGTCACTGGGTACCATCCTCCTCATCGTCCTGATTCTGATTCTGATCGGTGTGCTCCCAACCTGGCCCCATAGCTCCTCCTGGGGTTACGCCCCCAGCGGTCTCGTCGGGCTCGTAGTCGTCATCCTACTCATCCTGGTCCTGTTGGGCCGACTCTAAACGGAGAACTGAAGATGCGTCTTTCAACGATGGTTACGGTCGCCGCGTCCATTGCCGTGATGCTTGGTGCGGTTGGCTGTGAGAAGGAAGGCACTGCCGAGAGGGCAGGGCAGCGGATCGATCAGGCCGCCGACCGGGCGGGAGAAAAGATCGACAAAGCGGGTGACAAGGCGGCCGAGAAGATCGATGCGGCAAAGGACGCTGCCGCCAACAAACTCACCCAGTAGGGGTACGCCACGGCGTTGTTGGCGCGACTCCATCCATATCGTCGAGAGAGGACACTGCAATGTACGACGGAATCGCATCGAGAGCGCCGCGGCTGACCAATACGTTCACCAAGGTCGTAAAGGTCTACGACCCCCGCACCTGGAAGGAAAAGGGTCTGTGGTGGACTGCCGGCCTGTTCCTGTTGACCTACGTCGTGATCGTGGTCGTGTTGGGGTTGTTGTGGTCCCCGTCCCCCGGATCCTTCGAGGTGAAAGAACGGGCGCTGGCCTTAGTCGGTAACGACCCGTCGAAAGTGGTGCCGGGTACCGCGACGGCGGCGACGGCCATCGGCATCGCCGAGACGCTGTTGGACAAGCCCGGCGGCTTGCTGAGTAACGATATCGCTCCGCCGGGTCTCTACCTGGATAACATTCCCAACTGGGAATTCGGCGCCTTGACGGAACTGCGGGACTTGACGAGCGCCTTGAGGAATGATTTCAGCCGGGCCCAGACCCAATCGGTGGAAGACATCGACCTCCAGATAGCAGAGCCCAAGTTCAATTACGACGTCAATTCCTGGATCTTTCCGGCGTCCGAGTCAGAATATCGGGATGGTATCGCGGCGCTTAAGGATTATATCGGGCGCATCTCCGACGAGAAGCACGACGACGGCCAGTTCTTCGCCCGTGCAGACAATTTGAGCGCCTACCTGCAAGTGGTGGGAAAGCGCCTCGGCAGCCTCGCCCAGCGCCTGTCTTATGCCGTTGGTCAGACCCACCTGGATACCGCCCTGGCCGGTGACCCGAATGCGCGCCAGTCGACACCCGTCCCTGCCCAGTCCCGAACCAAGACGCCTTGGCTCCAGATCGATGACGTGTTCTTTGAGGCCCGCGGCTATACCTGGGCCCTGCTACAAAGCCTGCGAGCCATGGAACTGGACTTCGCCCCCGTGCTTGATGACAAAAACGCCATGGTGTCCATCAAGCAGATTGTCCGCGAACTGGAAAATACCCAGAACATCATCTGGAGCCCGGCGATCCTGAATGGCACCGGCTTTGGGCCCATGGCGAATCACTCCCTGGTGATGGCGTCCTACATCTCCCGCGCCAATGCGGCGATCATCGATCTGCGTAATCTGCTCGCGCAGGGTTAAGACCAGGCTCTTCTCGCCCAAGGACCATGAAAAATGACTGAGACTTGCGTAACACTCGCCCCCCGTAGCAGTCGATTAGGTTCGGCGTGGGCGCCGGAGCCCGCGGGTTTACTTCAGATCTCGGTCCTGCGGGGCAGATACGAGGAATTTCAGAGCAGCGTGATCGCCTTGGCCCATCTGGCTGCGAGCGTCCGTCGCGAGCCGGGTTTGGGCTCAGTCCTGCAATCGCCGCGGATGGAGATGCAACTTGCGCATCAGGCCCTGCGTGAGGGGGTTCTGGGGTTGCTGGAGGAGTTCGCCCGGTTCATCCGCAGCAGCAGCAGCGTCGATCCTGATATGGACGGCATTTAGGTGGTAGCCACGGCGCCCATGTTCGGCTTTGTGCAAATGGCGCCCATCTTTTCTATTCCAGGGGATGATCATGAAACAACTCATAACGCTGTTTTTGTTGCTGTCGCTTGGAGGCTTAAATGGCTGCAACACCATTGAGGGAGCCGGTAAGGATATTTCACGCGGCGGCGAAGTCGTGACCGATACGGCAAAGGATGTCAAGCGCGATATGTAAGTATGGGCCGGACGGTCCAGGTAAATGGCAGCGGGATTGGCGCACGAACGACCGAAGGTCAGGTTTTCAATACAACGGAGAGCGAAGATGAGCGCAATCAAGATTATCGCCGTAGCACTGATCGTTGCGGGGGGCCTTGGCCTGGCCTATGGCAGCTTCACCTATACCAAGGAGACCCAGGAAGCGAAGCTGGGACCACTCGAACTCACCGTGACTGACCGTGAGACGGTCAATGTTCCGGTCTGGGCCGGTGCGGCAGCGATTGGCGTCGGGGTACTGCTCTTAATCGTGCCCATGGGCACCCGGCGGCAGTAAAGCTTTGCTCGGCGCGATAACATCCAAAGTCACCGGCGCAACGCTTTTGTTGCGTCCGGTAGAGTGTCGGGTGGGGTGGCGTGGTCTTTCGTGGCGCCAATCGCTTGCTCAAGGCCAAGCATGCTTTCATGGCTTACTTGTATGATTCCGCGTCGAGGGCTATCCAGATCGAGAATGAGATAGACGAAAAGGGCAATTAGTATCACCAGAATAAATGCCGCGAGGGTAACGCGATGCCCCGCAGTCCCTGATGCATAACCCAACGTGGCCGTCGTCAGCACGATCGTTGCGAACATGAGGAGAAGCATGAATTCCGGTACATGTCGGTTCAGTGCCGCGTTTCTTGTTCCAGACGTGTCGATGAGTTCATTCAGGGACTGGATGAAAAGCCCGCTAGTAACGGGATTTGGGTCCAGCTTTGCAGCCCGCACGGCGTGGTTCCAGAGTTGCGCCTCCATAAGTTTGGCCTGGTGCACCAGCGATTCGTGCAATTCTGGTTCCGTGGCATCCACACGGCCCTCTCGAACGCGAGCATCCAGGTATTGACCGAGTAACGCCTGCACTTCATCGGTCATTCCCCCGGGAAGTAGTCGCGCCCTAAGATACGTGGTCCCGATGGCATTGGCTTCGGCCACGACTGTCTGGCTACGATCTTCGTGGCGTTGCAGAGCGGCAGAAAACGTGAACGCCAGCAACAGTGCCAGTAGTTCCAGCATCGAGGCCAAGACGGAATTGGCTTGCGTGATCGACTCGGGCGTGCTCAGCTGTTTGCGGTGACCGCTTCGAAAGCCAATTTCCATCGCAAGCAGCATGCACATAAAGAGACCCAACACGATCAAGACGCTGCTTTGGCTGTACATGATTTCCCTTCGAAGTTATCGATCTGCCGGCGTCAACGGCGCGGCCCAACGAATAAGAATTTTATCCGGCGTGCACATAGCAGTGACCCCGGTCGTCGTGCGGTACTCGGCGAGCGGGGCGGCCAAATGTGAGTTTGACTAATCCGCTCCTGGCACGGCGTGACGGGCGGAGACGCGCATCGTTACGAGAGGGGAGATTGTATCCCCATGGCAGGGTGCGGCCGCAACTTCCGGGGACCGATGCACGAGACAGGTGGGCGTCCGTACCGGCGCCGTTCAGTGGTTTGGAAACTGGACATGTCGGCCGGCGGTATTCCGACTTCAACCCTATAGAAAGGTCAGAACGCCAGCATGTGCCGGCCCCTCCATGCAACGGGTATGGCAACCGCTAGGGCATACCGAGCCCTGGACTGTCTCACCTCCCCACCCTGCCTTAGGGGAACTCGATTACCTCCGGCAACCGAGGCTTCGTGGCGGATCGCCCTGCGGGCATCCGGCCTACCGATCTTCCCTGACGCCCGCAATGGCCTCCACCGCTTCGCATAGGAAGTGGCCGAGCATGAGGTGGATCTCCTGGATCCGTGGGGTCTCGCCGGAGGGAACGGCGAGCACGATGTCTGCCGCGTCCGTGCGGTCCCGGCCGCGCTCACCGGTGATGAGAACGCGTTGCACCCCACGCTGCGCGGCGACCTCCAGGGCCTGAATGACGTTGGGCGAGCGGCCACTTGTGGAGAGTGCCCAAAGGACGTCCCCTGGACGGGCCAGGGCCTGGAGTTGGCGGGCGAAGACCTCAGCGAAGGAAAAGTCGTTGGCGACTGCGGTGGTGGCACTCAGGTCGAATCCCAGGGCAATGGCGGGCAGAGGGCGCCGCCCCTTGTCGAGGAAGGGGCCGATCAGCTCGCCGCTGAGATGGGTCGCTTCCCCCGCGCTGCCGCCGTTGCCGCAGATGAAGAGGGTCCCGCCGGCCTGGATGGCGAGCGCGGTCAGCGCGGCCGCCTGGACCGTCGCGGCAAGTAGTGCCTCGTCCGCGCGTACCTGCTCCAGCAGACTGGCCGCTTCCGCCAACCGGGCCGCAAGTCTGCCGGCCAGGTCGACCGGGAGGTCATGGGTGCCGGTCATTCAGTTATCACCGCAATAACCGTCGCCACCGGCACCGTATTTCTGGTCCTCGGCCTTGAGCCGGCGCTCGATCTCGGCTTGTTTGCGCTCCTCCCACAGGTCCTTGCGCTCCTCGACGCGCTGCTCCCAGGCGTTGGCGACCTCCTCGATGGTGCGCTCGCCGAACAGGACCTGACGCAGGAACTTGTAGGCGAATGCCAGCAGGGCCTCGTCGTCCCGTTCCACCGAGTCGTAGAAGCCGTCGGGTAGCACATAGGTCCGGCGGAAGCCCTCCGAGAGGACGAACTTGCGGAAGTTGTCGAGATCGTAGGAGGCCATGAAGAAGAGCTGCAGGCTGGTCTGGGGCGGGGTGCCCACGGTGGGACCGGCGGACTTCTTCTTGAGCAGGAGTTGATACCACTCGCGGTTGTGGTCGTCGTACTCGCCGCAGCCCTGCTCGGCGCGGTAGCCACCGATGCTGATCTCCCGATCCTCTCCATGGCCTTTGCAGTGGTCCTCCTTGACCAGTGAATAGCGTTCCTCCGCCTCGGATGACCCCTTGGCACGCAGGGCGAGCAGGGCGACCGGATAGTAGCGGCAGACGGTGGGGCGGTCCTCATAGACGCCGCAGCCGGCGTCTCCATTGAGTTGGAGGCAGCTGCCGTTGTCCTGGGTCTTGAGCTTGACCCCCGGGAGCCCGTCCCCGTCCATCTGGAAGGGGACTGTATATTGACGAATAAACTCAGTGGAGCTGAGCCCCAGCCGACGCTTCAGGCGCAGGATGTCATAAGGGGCCAGCGTCACGTCCGCCTGCTTGCAACAGGCGTTGAAGCATGAAATGCCCGGGTAGCAGCGGAAGCGGATGGGTGTCTCCGCGGTGAGCGCCGCCGGGATGTTCGGGCTCTTGAAGGGGATGTCGAAGGTGCTGTCGGTCATGGTTTTATTACCGCGAAGGAAGGGGGTTTGAGGAACGCTGCATTTACTGCGGCAGGTTGTAAATTACCGAGGTTCCCGCCAACTTAACCCAGCCTCGCCGCCCCAACTCCGCGAGGACTTTGTCGATCTGATTGGCGTGGAGCTGCTTCCCGCAGGTTGCATGGATGGTGCTGCGCAGCGTCTTCTCCGAGGCCGGTCGCGACGTCTTGCGTTTGACCAGGTCTGCGGTCGCAATCCGCACCAGTTCATCAAGGTTTCGGTTTGCGTTTGTCTGTGTCGACTCGCTTGCTTTTAGCTGCATCGCCAACACCAGGTGAACCGGCAATTTCGTGTCATGCACGCCGAGAAAAAGAGTGACGCGGAAGCGGTCGTCACTCAACCGGGCGAGGTGGTCGACCTTCACGTTTTCATAGTCAACCAGCACGTAATTTGTCTTCATCTCCCCTATTTATACTCCGCGACCTCAAACTCGCCAAACTGGGACACCCACAGTCCGCCCGTTTCGCGTGACACCGCCGGGGCGGTGTCACGCGGGGGCTGCCGTCACCCGGCCATCGCCGCCTTCATCTCCGCGGCGTATTGGTCGGCGTTCAGACCGACCAGGAGGTGCAGGACGTTGTCCGGCAGGCGCAGCATACCCTGAACCCCGGCCTTGGTGAGGGCCCCTTCGTCCAGCTTGGCCCCGTCTGCCAGGGTCACGCGCAGCCGGGTCTCGGCGGCGGCCTCGGCCTGACGCACGTTGGCGGCACCGCCCAGACTCGCGAGAATGGCGCGGGCCCTGGTGGGTGCCTCCGGGTCCCGGGCACGGGGCTTGAGCGCATCCGCCTTGTACTGCACTTTGGGCGCGGCTGCACCCTCGGGCAGTTCGGCCTCAGGGCCGGCGGTCAGCAGGTATTCCTCCATGTCAGTCTTGAGATTGTCGGATTTGGGTCCGAAGATGGCCTGCAGGTTGTTGCCGACCGTGACGACCCCAGCCGCGCCGAGGGCCTTGAGCTTCTCCGGGTTGGCCTTGCCCATGTCCGCCACCGCGACGCGCAGCCGCGTGATGCAGGCGTCCAGCCCCAGGATGTTGCTCTTGCCTCCAAAGGCCAGAACCAGCTCCTTGGCGAAGTCGTCGGCGACCGCGGCCTTGACGTCGGCGACGTCGATGGTCTCGGTCTCGCGCCCGGGGGTCTTGAGGTCGAACCAATGGATCAGGGTCCGAAAGACGACGTAATAGATCACCGCAAAGATGGGACCCAGGATGAAAATGATCCAGGGTTTGATGTTGTTGAAGTAGTAGAGCGCGAAGTCGATGAAGCCGTGACTGAAGCTGTAGCCCAGTCGCGCATCCAGCAGATAGGTGGCCAGGAAGGCTGCGCCCACCAGCAAGGCATGGACCACGTACAGGAGCGGGGCGACGAACAGGAAGGCGAACTCCAGGGGCTCGGTGATGCCCGTCAGGAAGGCGGTCAGGGCCGCCGAGCCCATGATACCGGCCACCCGCGCCTTGTTCTCCGGTTTGGCACAGTGATAGATGGCCAGCGCGGCAGCGGGCAGACCGAACATCTTGAAGACGAAGCCGCCGCCCAGGATGGCCGCTGCATAGTCACCCGCAAAGAAGCGGTTGATGACGCCGTGGACGGTCTTGCCGGTCTCCTGGTCCACATAGGTGCCGACCTCAAAGAAAAACGGCACGTTCCAGATATGGTGCAGGCCGAAGGGCAGCAGCATGCGCTCCACTACGCCATAGATGGTGACGGCCGCCGCCGGGTTGCCGTAAGCCGCCCAGTCGCCGAAATCGCGGATAGCCGCACCGATGGGGGGCCAGATGACGGCCAGTATGGCCGCCAGTCCGATGGCGGCGAACGCGACCACGATGGGCACGAAGCGCTTACCGGCAAAGAACCCGAGGTAGGCGGGCAGTGAGATACGGTAATAGCGGTTGAACAGGAAGGCAGCAATGAGCCCGATCAGGATGCCGCCGAAGACGCCGGTATCGATGGACTCGATGCCGAAGATCTTCTTGATCTCTGCCCGACTCTTGGCGGCCGGGAAGGGGATCAGTTCGCCCTTACCGGCTTCGTAGAGCGCAATGGCGCCTTGTTCCTCCGCGCCTTCCTGGAGCACGAAGGGCACCGCGACCTCGTCGCAGGTTACCGTATTGCCGTCGATCTCCGCGGCCCTGAACTTCTCCAGCGTTCGCCCGTCCTTGTCGAGACAGAGGAAGCGACCGCGCTCGACATCGTACTCCACATGGACGGCCTTGCCGCCCGCGCCGGTGATCTGGAGCGGCTCAGCGGGGGCAACCCAACCGATGAACAGCAGGCCAATGACGCCTAAGGCGGCGAGCAGGACGAAGTACCCGACGGTGGCCGCCATCGCGGCCACGCCGTCATTCTTGGTGAAGCCCAGGACCACGCCGATCGCGAAGATCAGGGGCAGGATCATGAAGATCGCATCCCCCGAGGCAGACATGATGCGGCCAACCTCGGCGAGCCAGGGGGTTTGTGCCTCCCGGGCGATGGAGGCGCCGACACCCAACAGGATGCCGGCCACCGGCAAGACGGAGACCGGCAGCATCAGGGCCTTGCCGATCTTTTGCAGTCCGCCGAAGGTGTTACCCCAAACGGTTTGAAGACTCATTTCGTGCTCCAGGAACAGATTCCGAAATTCGATTGTCTTGCGCCTGGCTCAGTAGTCCAGGGGCACCAGGGCGCGGACCGCGGCCGCACTGTCCTGGGCCAGGGCCTGTTCCGCCAGGGCCTGGCAGTACCCGAGCGAGCGCAGCCGCACCTCGGCCTTGACCGCCGGGATGGACGGGACGCTGACGGAGAGTTCCTTCACGCCCAGACCGATCAGGATCGGCACGGCCTGCGGATCGCTGGCGATGCCGCCGCAGACGCCGACCCATTTGCCCTCCGCCGTGGCCCCTTCCACCGTCATGGCGATCAGGCGCAGGACCGCCGGATTCAGGCCGTCCACCTTGGCGGCCAGCTTGGGATGGCCGCGATCCATGGCCAGGGTGTACTGGGTCAGGTCGTTGGTGCCGATGGAGAAGAAGTCCACCTCGCGGGCGAATTGCGCGGCCATGATCGCCGCCGCCGGGATTTCCACCATGATGCCCAGTTCCACCGGGTCGGTGACGCCCAGGCGCACCCGCTCTTCCTCCAGCATGGCCTTGGCCGCGCGCAGTTCGGCCAGGGTGGCCACCATCGGGAAACATCATGCGCATGCGCCCGGTTGGCCCCAGGCCGGCCGGCGCGCAGGATGGCGCGCAGCTGGGTGCGCAGGATCTCCGGGCGATCGAGCCCGATGCGCAGGCCGCGACTCGCCGAGAAACGGGTTTTCCTCCTTCGGAATGGGCAGGTAAGGCAGCGGTTTGTCGCCGCCCACGTCCAGGGTGCGGATGATCAGCGGCCGGTCCGGCCCAGGGCCCCGGCGATCTCGGTGTAGATGTCGAACTGCTCGTCCTCGTTGGGGGCGGGGTCCGGTCCATGGAACAGGAATTCGGAGCGCAGCAGCCCGACGCCCTCACCGCCCAGGGTGACGGACCTGCTCGGCGTCCGGCCAGGCCGCCGATGTTGGCGACCACTTCCATCCGGTGCCCGTCCCTGGTGATCGCCGGCTCGTGGGCCACGGCCAGGTCCGCCTGCCGCCGGACCGCCAGCCGCTCCTGGGTCTTCGATGCGCTCGATCTCCTCCGGGTCCGGGATCGAGGCGCAGCGTGCCCTTGCCGCCGTCGAGGATCACCGGCGTGCCGTCGGGCAGTTCCAGCGCCCGCGGTTCGATGCCGGCCACCGCGGGAATGTCCAGCGAGCGGGCGAGGATGGCGACGTGGGAGGTGGCGCCGCCGCCCAGCGTGGTGCAGAAGCCCAGCACCCGGGTGCGATCCAGCTGGCGGTGTCGGAGGGGGTGAGTTCCTCGGCCACCAGGATGCGTGTCCGGCGGGGCCTGGCGCTCCTCCGGGGCCGCGCCGGTAACGATGGCAAGCACCCGCCGGCCCACGTCGCGCAGGTCGTTGGCGCGCGCCGCCAGCAGGGTTCGTTGCAGCTTGGCCAGCCGCTCGGCATGGGTGGTGAAGGCGCGCTGCCAGGCGAACGCGGCGCTCTTGCCCTTGGCCATGGCGCTGATCGGCGATGTCCAGCAGGTCCGGGTCGTCCAGCAATTCCTGATGGGCGGCGAAGATGGCCGCCTTGTCGGCGTCGGCCTGGCCGTGCAGTTCGCGCCTGCAAGGCCTCCAGCTGGCTCTTGGCCTGATTCGATCGCGTCGTCCAGCCGGCGCGCTCCTGCTGTGGGTCGCCTCGCGGTTTCGGTGACCGGAATCTCCTGATGGCGGATCTGGAACACACTTGCCGACCGCCAGTCCCGGCGAGGCCGCCACGCCGAGCAGCAGGTTCGGGTCTTCGGAGCGCGGGCGCGGGGCCGGGGCGGCGTCCGGCGCCGACCTCGAAGCTGGCCGGGGCCGGCGCCGGGGCGCAGCCCTCGTCGCCCAGCCCGAGGCAATCAACGGCGCCAGCGTGGCGATGGCCTCGTGCGGCGTCCGCGCCCCTGGGCGACCAGGTTCACCTTGTCGCCCTGTCCGATGTCCAGCCCCATGATGGTGACCAGACTCTTGGCGTTCGCCTGGTCATCGCCGCGCTGGATGCGGATCTCGGACTGGAATTTCTTGGCCACGTTGGCCAGCACCGCCGCCGGGCGGGCATGCAGGCCGGTGGGGTTGGGGATCAGGATCGCCTCTGAAACGACCTGTTTGCCGGCCGCCTCGGCCTCGGCCCCGGTCGTCGTCGCCAGGTCCAGGGTATCAGGATGTCGGTGCCGGCGCGAACCAGGCCGCTGGCGGGGTGGTAGGCAGCCACCCGCTCCCCGTTGGTGACCACGATCAGGGTGAGCAGACTCTTGGCGTGGGTGGCGATAAAGTCGGCGTCGAAGTCGATGAGGGCATCGCCCGCGCTTGACCGTGTCGCCCTCTTGACCCTGGGGGTAAAGCCCTGGCCCTTCAGGTTGATCGTGTCCAGGCCAATGTGCATCAGCAGCTCGATGCCCTCCGGCGTGGTGAGGGTCACCGCGTGGCCGGCCCGAGTGCAGGTTGACGATCGTCCCCGCGCAGGGGGCCAGCAGGACCTGGGTCAGGGGGTCCAGGGAAATGCCGTCACCCACCATCTTCTGGGAAAAGACCGGGTCCGGGACCTGCTCTAAGGGCAGGATGACGCCGTCCAGAGGCGCCTTCAGCTCAATGGTTAGCACCGTGATCTCCTCTGGGTTGTTGTCGTTCCGACCACCGACAGGCCCGCTGGCGGGCAGATCAAGCACTCCAGTGGGGTTCTGGGCGAACCTGGCAGGCTGCGCGGGCAAGGGCAACCGCTTCGCGGCCGGGTCCCGACCGCGCCCACGGGCTATTGGCAGCAAGGGGCAGGAGCATCCTCCGCGCAGACGCTGACGGTATTCCTGCGCGCAACAGCGGCCAGGGTGGGGATGGCAAACGCCGTCTGTCAGGCAGTGGCCTGCCGGTCAGGTTTGCGCGTGCGTTCGCAACTCGTCCAGGAACTCCGACGCCGGCTCGACGCCGGTGACGAGCAGGTGATCCCGCGCCCGGGTGCAGGCGACATAGAGCAGATGGCGCTCGGTGTCGTAGACCTCTTGCAGATCGGCGTCGTCGGCGACCGTCTCGATGCGCTCCTGCAAGGGAATGATCTCGTCGTCGCAGGCCATCACGACGACGGCCCGGAACTCCAGGCCCTTGGCCAGATGCATGGTGCTGATCGAGACGATGCCCGTGGCTGGTTTCGACGTGCTCATCGAGAATCTTGAACGGAAGGCCGGCTCTTGACCGCCGGCGTGGGCGCGATCCAGTTCGGTCTCGGAGCGAACGAACACGCCGAATTCGTGCGGCAGCACCCCCTCTTTGGCGCGCTCCCCGATCCAGTTGCCGACCGTGCTGGTTTCTTCGCTCTCGGGGAGCGAAGACCCTCACGGGTGGCGGGCCGTTGAACACCGAAACCGTGTCGCTCCGATCCTCGCTGTTGCCGTCCACGTCGGTCACCACAGGGGCGAGCAGGCGGTCCGCCTGCGTCCGGATTTGGTGGGAGGTGCGGTAGTTGACGCGCAACGTCCTCGCCGTCCGCGTATATCGACACCGAGGGACTTCCATGAGAACGGCTGCTGGAAGATACGCTGCCCCAGGTCGCCGGCAAAGAAGAGCGCGTTCGGGCCGCCCGTCCCCCAAGGCCGCAAAGAACCGCATTGGGGCACGCTGACGTCCTGCGCCTCGTCCACCACCGCAAAGTCGAAAGGCCGCTGCTTGCGGTTCGCCAGGTGGCGTTCATAGAGCGGCGCGCCGATGGTATCCAGGGCCTAGACCTCCCGGCGTTCAGCCAAGCGGGGCTCTTTGCTGATCAGGCGCCGAAGCTTGGTCCGCAGGGCGTTCGCCAGCGCCTCGGAAAAGGTTGTCAGCTGAGCGAACAGGGGCGGCTTCACCGGCGCGGATGGCGCAACTTCGACATACCGCGGGACCGGCGGTCTCTATCGACGCGATCGCGAATCTCCACCAACTGCACCGCACCGGTCTGGGGATGGGTCTCGAAGCCGGCGCCGCTCGGCCCAACTGTAGGCACGGTGGTGGTGGTCCACGTAGCAGAGCAAGAGGCTCTCGGATGATCGGTGCGACGATCAGGCGGATGTCGCCGCTGGCGCGCACCGACCAGAAGTTCTTAACCCTCGCGTCATCCAACTCGTGGAAGCTCAGTCCGGGGATACTGGGGCTCAGAGTCGTACCGTGAAGGCGATAACGTCCTCGGTCGATCGCCGTTATTCTGCTCGCCCGGTTCTGCGCGAACTGGACGGCCGGAAGAATGGCCTTCGGGAGGTTCATACGCAGGCATTGGCCCATCAGGTACTCGCGCCAGTAGGGCCAGACGTGATAGCTCGCGTTGCGTAGCGCGAACTCCTTGAGGCTTTCCTTGCCTGGGTCCTCGCTCATCCGATATTCGGCAACCATCATGGCCTCGATCCAGGCCTTGACGCGCCCGTCTTCACCATCGCCCCCGTCGATGCCGGGCTCCAGCCAGCGGACGCCCAGGTCAATGAATACGCGAAACAACGAAATCGGGTCTTCGCCTTCCTGCTCCAGCGACAGGATGCTCCAATGCGTTACGACGTGCCTGAGCTGCACTTCCAGACGGCCGATGTTGGCATCGTACTTTGGCTCGAATTCCTCGGATAGAGAGGATTCGGTGGAGCGCAGATAGATGTCGTTGATCAACAGGCTGTCGATCGCCTTTTGCAGCGTATCGTTCATCTTCCGCAACAGGCCCGCGAATCCGGCGTCAGTTTCTCGGTTTGAATCAGGCGGAGGTGGGACTGGCGGGGCTCTGCGGCATCCTGTTGCGGCATCGAAAGCCAAGGGGCTGGGGTTTCGGTTTGACAGCCGGCTGCGAATCCCGAGTAATAGCTGAGCACGTTGACGAGGTGCTGATTCAAGCTGACGCCTTCATCCTCGGCAGCCGCTGCCATTGCGCGGTGGAGACTGCGTGGCAGACGCAGGGTGACGCGACCGCTGAAATCGTCAGCGGGCACGAGTGCCTCCGGAAAGGCCCTGCCCTGCTGGAATAGGCCACCGCCGCGGTCTCGATGGTATCGACCGCAAGATCGTAGGCTTCGGCGTAGGTCTCTCCATACTCCGCCAAGTCAGGGAGCTCCTTCACCCGAGCCTCGAACAACACCTCGCCCTCGAAGGTGCCGCGGCGGATGCTGATGTTGTAGGCCTTTGGATCGATCTTCATGGGGATTCTCTCAGGAAGCTGACCAAGTCGCTCTCGTAGTCACGGAGCACACCGATCATCTTTTTCACGTAAATAGGCTTTATTTCTGGGTTTTTCCCATGCCCGCAGGTGTAGCCCGCAGTCGAGAAGCGCGCGATACCGGGGTGCGTGACCACCTTATGCCCCACCTTCTTGCCGTCCCGCACATCGAAACCGAGGCCGCGCAGTGTGCGGGCCAAATCGTTGCAGCGCAGGTTCCCGCCAGCGGCCAAGAGTGCGGCCAGCGCCTCGTCAAAGCGCTCCCTGTCAGACATGTGACACCGTATATGGTGTCACGCATAGTCTAGTCAAGATTTTTCGCTCCTGGATCGCGCTCGATCGCACATTTCGGAACGCCCGAAGGCGCCATCCTCCTGTGAGTCTGAAGAGCGTAAAACACTGCTTTTTTCTACTGCACTGAGCCCTAGCCGCGGCATCTAGACGCGAAACACCTTCATCACCTCGTCCCCCAGATGGTTGATGACCTTGACCGCGATGCGGCCGGAGGCGGGTTTGGGGAAGGGGCGGGAGGTGTCGCTGTTGAGGGTGGCCCAGGCCTCCTCGTTGATCTCGGCCTTGAGGGTGGTCTTCAGCGCCTTGTAGGGGTCGGCGGCGCCCAGGAAGTAGGCGTGGCGGACGAAGAAGCTCTCCTCGTTGTAGTCGGTGTCGATGAACCAGCAGGCGATGCCCTCGGGGCCGTCGCTGCGGACCTCGCCGGTGCTCGGGTGGAAGACATCCACGCCGTTGATCTTGATCCGGACCTGGCCGTCCTCGGCGGGCAGGATCGTCGATGTCCGGCTCGCCGAAGATCACGAACAGGTTGCCCTTGCCGGTGTTCTTCAGGTCCTCGGCCATGTGCAGGTCGGCGTTCATCCGCGCCTTGAGCACCGGGATGCGGCCGAGCTTGCTGAACTCGGTGGCGTGGGCCTCGTAGTTGAAGGCGCAGGCGATCAGGCAGTCGAAATCGGCATCGCCGGCCTCGCGGGCGGCGGTCACCAGGTCGGGGCGGGTGACGGTGCCGAACTCGGGGCCGATGAAGATCGCTGCGCGATTTTCATTGTTACAGTCGAATGTCGGGGATCGGGCGGTTGGGTCCTCGCCTCGGCTGGGTTGCCGTCGCGGGTGACGATATAGCGGCCTTCGGCGCAGATCAGGTCGCCGGGCCAGGGCGTCAGCGAGGTGAAGGTGATGCGGTCCTCCTTGTGGGCCTGCTGCACGCCGGCCACCTTCAGGTTCTCCAGGATCATCTGCGGGAAGGTCTGTTTCTCGCCGTAGCCCGCGCTCCGGATCGGCGACGCTGCTCTCGTGGGGTCGATCAGTTCGTCGTTCTCATCGACGCCGAGCACGCGGTGGGGCGACAGGCTCTCGACGGTGAAGGGGCCGGCGACGCGGACCTTCTTGTTGTCGGTGTAGGGCTTGTCGTAGAGGTATTCGGAATCGGCCTTGGCGGCGATGGAGGCGTCGATCTCCCGTTGCCGGGCGATGCGGGCCTGCCCACCAGTCGGCATGGAGCTGGTCGCGGCTTCGGGCCGGCCAATCGGGGTCGGCATCGCGCGGGCACCTGCCACTCCTCGAACGGCGCGGAGTCCGCTTGCTGGCATTCGTAGGATGGGCTGAGCGATAGCGAAGCCCATCGTGGTTCGGCGGCCGGAATGATCGGCTTCACTGCGTTCCAGCCCATGCTACGAGCAGCGGCGTTGAGCTGCTCGCGCAGCGGCTCCAGGGTCGCCTGCCACTTGTCCCAGATGACATCGATCTCGGTGTTGTTGGCGATGGACTTGAGCGTGATGTGCGGCACGCGCTCATAGACGAAGCCGTGGCGGATGTCGCCGCGGGTCGGCTGGGAGGACGGGGCGGTGCGGCTGACCTCGGCCTCCTTGATCTGGCCGTCGCGCGAATCGGCGAGCAGGTAATAGGGATAGCGGGCGCCCATGATGCGGGCGCGGGCCAGTGCGAGTGCGACGCGGGAGGTGTCGATGGTGATCCAGCGGCGGCCCCATTGCTCGGCGACATAGGCGGTGGTGCCGGAGCCGCAGGTGGGGTCGAGGACGAGGTCGCCGGGGTCGGTGGCCATGAGTAGGCAGCGTTCAATGACTTCGCGCACTGGTCTGAACGACATAGACCTTGTCATCGCGCCAACCTGCTAGCCGCCGTATCAGTCCACATATTCGCGATCGGGATGAGCTGGAAAGTCATCGAAAAATCTTACGTATCGAAGAGTGTCGCCCTGTCGAAGCATGCGGTTTGCTTTCGACCAGTCGTACCATGCCGTCGCGTGACGTCTTCCAATGACCCTTTCTCGGAGTCTGAAGCACGACCTTCGATAATCGTACGGGAAAATCACCTCGGCGGCCGGTTGACTTGTAAGATTGTCTGGAATGAAAACGCGAGCCCCATCCGGTATCAATCTGGATCGGCGCTTTCGGATCGAGTTGCGCGTCGACGTTCCGTCAGGCAATGCTCAACTCATGAATACTCGCCTGAACCAGTACCACCTCGACGTTCTTGACAGATAAAGCTGCCGATACTTCAACGAGTCGACGATCCTTCGCATACCAAGAGCAGATAATCGTAGACCTCGGCAAGCAGTTTCCGCCGTTTGACCGCCTGTCTTCGCGAATGCAATTAGGACAACGAAATTTTCATCACCAAACACTTCATCCATCACTGCCCGGACCCGATGAACATTTTCATCCCCAATCTGCACAAAGATCGACCCGGAATCGGTCAACAAATCCCGCGCGACGGTCAGCCGATCCCGCAGATAGGTCAGATAGGAATGAATGCCATCCCGCCAGGTATCCCGAAACGCCTTGACCTGCTCCGGCTCGCGGGTGATGTGGCCGACATTGCCGTCCTTCACATCCCGGCTGGTGGTGCTCCACTGGAAGTTGCTGTTGAACTTGATGCCATAGGGCGGATCGAGATAGATGCACTGCACCTTGCCGCGCAGCCCCTCGCGCTCGGCGAGGCTCGCCATCACCTGGAGCGAGTCGCCCAGGATCATGCGGTTGGACCAGTTCTGGTCGTGCCGGTAGAACTCGGTCTTGTCCGCGTCCTTGGGGATGCCGTTGAAGTCGGCGAAGAGGTCGAACTGCTCTCCCTCGCCGCCGGTCGGGGCGGGCCGATTCGATTGGCGCAGCAGGTCGTCGATCAGGACCTTGGGGTGGACCTTCTCCTGGATGTAGAGCGGCGGGGCGTGGACGACGAGATCGCTCCAATCCTGCTGATCCTTGCCGCGCCAGACGAGTTGCGGGTCGAGGTCGCGGTTGCGCTGCTCCTTCTCCTCATCAAGCCCGGCCGTGCCGCGCGCATAGGTCACCGGCACCGGGTCCTGCTCGTCCTTCTGCATCACCGACTGATATTCGGCGGTCGGGATGTTCCTGCGGGTGGCCTCGTCGTGGGTGAGGGTGGCGACGGTGACTGACGGGGCTTTCGATTTCAGGGCCATCGTTGCACCTTACAGGAACGGGTTTTCAACGGTCAGGCTGTCGATGCGCTGGCCGTGCTGCAGGTCCTCGCTCAGCAGCCGCGTGCAGCCTGCTTCAAGGGCAGCGGCGACAATCAGCGAGTCGTAGAAATGGAACCCGTAGCGCTCCTGCACGTCGATGCCACGTTGGAAGAGCTCAGGTGACGGCATGACCCGCCAGAATGGCACCAGTACGGTGTGCAGGAAGCGGCGAGCCTCGTCGGGACCGGCAGCCGCCTTGAGCTTACCGGTCAGCACATTCAGCGTTTCCTGAACCACCTGATGGCTGATGGCGGCGTCGCCGCGCTGTAACCCATCGCGGATCAGTTCGCTTTGCGATGGCGCGTTTGCGTGGGTCCTGACGCTCAAAGGTATAAAGAAAGACGTTGGAGTCGAGAAAATCACCGCTCATTCATCTCCTCCCGCGTGAATTTGCGTCCGCCGAGGTCGATCTTGCCGCTCAACGCCTCGATCGTGGCCATGGCCTCATCCACCTGCCTCTGGCGTTGGGCATAGTCCGCGAGCCATCCGCGGATCAGGTCATCGAGCGTGGTGTCCTCAGCGCGCGCGCGCTTGAGCGCGGTTTCGATGATGTCTTCTTCAAGCTGATTGTGATTTCTTTGGTCATAGTCTCCTCGCTAGCTAGTGTGGCTCCCAGCTCCAGGGTCGCGTGGGCGTTCCGGCCGCTGGAGCGGCCAAGACTGCATTCCCACGCGGAGCGTGGGAACGAGAAGAATCGCCGATCCAGGCGGCCGTATCGACCAGCATCATGCGAGATTCCGGCCGCTCGTCGGAGAGTCGGCATCGATCTGGGGCTCACTGCCGCGCAAGAGCGCCAAACGCCTGGCACGCTCCGTGCGATCAATGCCTTCGATCCTTCGTCAACGCTGGGGTCGGCGCGACTGTCTCGATCATCTTGTTGAACTCGCTCTCGACCTTGGCCTTGAAGTCGGCCTCGATCTGATAGACCTCGGTGAATTCGGCAAAGGCCCAGCGGCCGAAGGTGCCGAGGTTGTTCACGCCGGGCACCCAGTAGGTGTCCATGGTGGACTTCTTTTCCTTGGCGTCCTCGCGGCGGTAGCCCTTGATCTCGACGATCAGGTGCAGCAGGTCGTCGTCGCCATGGCCGTCATCCACCAGGACGATGAAGTCGGGCAGATAGCGGCGCATCTCGGAGCCGTAGCGGTAGGGCACTTCAAGCCCGAGATTGTGGTTCTTCACGTAGGCGCGCACCCGCGGGTGGGCCTCCGCCACGCGGCAGAACTCGGCCTCCCAGTCGCTGTCCAGGATGACCCAGTTGATGTGGCAGCGGCGGGAGTCGGTCTCCCAGCGCTCGGTCTTGCTGGTGTTGAAGCGGACATGGGCGGTGGAGCCGACCGGGTTGTAGGGGTCGAGCAGGGCCAGGATCGGGCGCTTGCCGATGAAGGCGCGGGTGATGCCGGCGGTGATCCGCTCGCAGGCCATGTCCGCCAGCATCTTGTACTTGAGCTGCGCCGGGAAGGTGCCGCCCTTGCACACCAGATAGCCGTCGAGCCACTGACGGGCGATGCGCTTGAGCTGGCCGAACAGGTTGAGCCGCGGTTCGTCGTTCGGCGTCGCGCCACTTGTTGAGCACCAGGTAGGAGGTCAGCTCGTAGACCATCTGGGATGGGCGCACGTCCCCGGTATGGACGAGGTCGAGGTCGACCGTCTCACCGATGATCCCGGCATTCTGGGTCTCGGTGGCGCCGACCAGGTCGGGCGTGAGTTCGAGCACGGAGTCGTCGTTGAACTCGGCGGTCAGGCGCTCCTCGCGGCAGTTCGGTGCGATAGCCGGCGACGCGGGGGAAGCGGATTTCGAGCGCATCGCGCTCGGGCCGCACGGCCTTGACCTGGATGGTCTCGCGCGGCGGCTGGGGCGGCGCCACCACGGGCTTGGCGTTGAAGTCGAAGGGGATGCCGAGGACATCGGCGTATTCGACGTTGAAGAGCCCGTCTTCGTTGAGGTCGTAGGACTGGCGGCGCAGTGCCCGGCCGATGACCTGCTCGCACAGGAGCTGGGTGCCGAAGGCGCGCACGCCCAGCACATGGGTGACGGTGTTGGCGTCCCAGCCCTCGGTGAGCATGGAGACCGAGACGACGCAGCGGATGTCGGCCCCGAGCCGGCCGGGCTTGCCGACGGTGTTCATGACCTCGCGCAGCAGGTCCTGGTCGGTGAGGTTCTCGGCCTGACGCGGGTCGCCGGTGCGCTCGACGATCTCGCGGCGGAAGCGCTCGATCTCATCGGCGGCCATGGCGCGGAAGTTGTCGTCCAGGGCCTCGCCGGATTCCAGTTGCTCGCTGTCGATCAGGAGGGTGCGGGGCCGCGGGAGCGGGTTGCCGTGCTCGTCGTGGTTGCGGAACAGGGGCAGGCGGCCGGGCACCAATTCGCTGGTGCCGTCCTGCTTGGTGCGCATGAAAGCCGGAGATGTAGTCGTACACCAGCTTGGAGGCGGAGGTGTTGTTGCAGACGACGATGAAGCAGGGTGGCGACGCGACCCCGGCCTGCTCCCAGAGGGCGAAGGTCTTCTCGTAGTGCCCGTAGAGTGCCTCCAGCGCGGTTTGCAGCTGGGTCGGCAGGTCCAGCGGGTTGAGCGACTCCGCCTTGCCGCGGCCCTTCTTGGGCATCTTGGCGCGGATGTGCTCCCACAGGTTGCGGAACATGGGCATCTCGCCGCCGGGGATGTTGTCGGCGACGGGCACGCGCGGCAGCTTGACGATGCCGCACTCGATGGCGTCCATCAGCGAGAAGTCGCTCAGGGTCCAGGGGAAGAGGGTGCCCTCGGCATAGCCGGAACCGCGCAGGAAGAAGGGGGTGGCGGAGAGGTCGAAGACGCGGGCCAGGCCCAGGTTGCGGTTGACGGCCTCCAGGCCGGAGATCCACAGGCGGGCGGCCTCGTTGTTCTTCTCGGCCTCCTTCTTGTCGTCGCCCTTCAGGTCGCCTTCCAGTCGTCGTCCTGATGCGGCTTCTCCCGGTAGCAGTGGTGGGCCTCGTCGTTGATCGCCAGGATGTTCTTCAGGCCCATCAGGTCGGGCATGACGCGCTGGAGCATCTGCCCCTCGGTCTCCAGGGTGTCCAGGGCATCGCCGCCGCGGCCCTGGAGCAACAGGCGACCGCCCTTGGAGAGCTCGATGCGCTCGCGCCGCCGGAAGGCGTGGTAGTTGGTGATGACGATCTTGGCGCGTCGCACATCGTCCAACAGGTCGCCCGGAACCAGCTCGCGGCTGGCGTAGTAGCTGTCCGGGTCGTTGGGCTGGAGGACGCGCAGGCGGTCCTTGATCGTGAGTCCCGGGGGCGACGATGAGAAAGCCGCGGGTGAACTTCTTGGACCCGGGCCGGCGCACGGCGTTGACCGTCTGCCAGGCGATCAGCATGGCCATGACGGTGGTCTTGCCGGCGCCGGTGGCGAGCTTGAGGGCCAGGCGCATCAGCTCCGGATTGGCGTCGTGGTTGGCGTCGGTCAGGTGCTTCAGGAAGCGCTCGCCGGCCTTGCCGATCTGGGGCGCGACCTCGGTCAGCCAGATGGCGGTCTCGACGGCCTCGATCTGGCAGAAGAAGGGGCGCAGGCCGCTGAATGGGTGATGCCGCCAGTGCTGGAGGAGGCGGGCGGTCTCGGGGGTGACCCGCCAGTGGATTCGGATCGGGGTCAGCTGCCGCCAGCGGTCGACCTCCTGGCGGACGGCGTTGATGATGGCGGTGTGGTCGTAGCGCTGGGCCTCCGTGCTCAGTCCTTTGCCTTCGTCGAACAACAGGTCGAACTGTCTGCGGGGTGCCCTTCTGTTTCTTGGGCTTGGGGATCGGGGTGATGAACTCGGCGCGACGCCGGGCTTCGAGGATCTTCTGGGTCGGTTGACCGGTGTCGTCCAGCTCCCAGTGGCGCGCCGGATAGGCGTAGGGCGAGTTGAGGATCGGCCGGTCGAAGAAGGGGTTGCCCACGGATGTCACCTGTCACTGGGGTCTGGGGCGCGCCAACGGTCGGGGATCCCTCAAGGTGTCGGCATAGGGTAACCGCTCGGGTCGGCTCAGAGCGCGACCGATTGTAGCGCGCGCCAACCCGAGCGGCGGCAACCACCGGCCCCACGCGATGCGGGACCGGCTGGCATCGCGCATCCCTGCGCACCCGGTTGCGCCTAGACCCGCAGCAGGAGCCGGGCCGGGTCTTCCAGGGCCTCCTTAATGGTGACCAGGAACTGGACGGCCTCCCGCCCGTCGATGATGCGGTGATCGTAGGTCAGGGCCAGGTACATCATCGGGGCAATGACAATCTGGCCGTTCTCTACCACCGGGCGCTCCTGGGTCTTGTGCATCCCCAGAATAGCGCTCTGGGGCGGGTTCAGGATGGGCGTGGACAGGAGCGAGCCGAAGACGCCCCCGTTGGTGATGGAGAAGGTGCCGCCGGTGAGTTCTTCAAAGCTCAGGGTGCCGTCCTTGGACTTACGCCCGAAGTCGGCGATCCCCTGCTCCACGTCGGCCATGCTGAGTTGGTCGCAGTTGCGCAGGATCGGCACCACCAGGCCCCGCGGGGAGGAGACGGCGATGCCGATGTCGTAGTAGCCGTGGTAGATGATGTCGCTGCCATCCACCGAGGCATTGATCACCGGGAAACGCTGCAGGGCCTCTACCGCGGCCTTGACGAAAAAGGACATGAAGCCCAACCGTACCCCATGGGCCTTCTCGAAGGCGTCCTTGTAGCGGTTACGCAGGTCCATGACCGCCCTCAGATTCACCTCGTTGAAGGTGGTCAGCAAGGCGGCGTTCTGTTGGGCCTGGAGCAGGCGTTCGGCCACCCGGGCACGCAGCCGGGTCATGGGCACCCGCTGTTCCGGGCGACCCACTTCGCCGCTCAGGACCGGGGCCGGGCTGGCCGGAGCCGCTACCAACTCCGGGTCCCGGGCCGGGGCGGCCTGCTCACGGTCATCCAGGTAGGCCACCACGTCGGCCTTGTGCACCCGACCATCCTTGCCAGTGCCCGGGATCTGGGCCGGGTCCAGCTTCATCTCCTTGACCAGGCGCCGGGCGGCGGGGGCAAGCACCCCGTCCGCCTTGGCGGATGCATCAGCCGACGGAGCGCGGGCCTCGGCGCGGGTCCCGCCGGCCGGGCGGTCCGACCCCGGTCCGGACGCCGCGGCCACCGCGGCGGCGCTCGTCTCGATGACCGCCAGTACCGTGGTGGCGGTCACCACCGTACCCACCGGAGACGCGATGGGACCGAGTACACCATCCGCCGGGGCCGGGACCTCCAGAACCACTTTGTCGGTTTCCAGGTCGACCAGGCTCTCGTCCTTCTTGACCGTCTGCCCCGGCTCCTTGTGCCAGGCCAGCACGGTGGCATCGGCGACGGACTCCGGGAGGGCAGGGACTCTGACTTCGCTCATCATTGGTTAGGGATCCTTCGATTCATGCTCGGGTTGAAACGGCCGGTCAGGGCCTCGTCGATCAGGCGTTCATGTTGCTCCACATGGGCGGCACGGTGGCCCACGGCGGGGGCGGCTGAGGATGGCCGACCCACGTAGTGGGGCTGCTTGCCCTCCTGGAGCAAGTTGTGGAAACGGTGTTTGATTTGGTCCCAGGCACCCTGGTTCTGAGCCTCTTCCTGACACCAGATGATCTCTTCCGTGGCCGGGTAGCGGGCCAGGGCGGCAGCAAACTGATCCTTCGGAAAGGGGTACAGTTGTTCAATGCGGATCAGGGCGCAATTCGTCAGGCCCCGGGCGCGCCTGGCCTCCAGCAGGTCGAAATAGACCTTGCCGCTGCAGAAGATGACCCGCTCCACCCCGGTGGGATCAATGGAGTCGATCTCCGGGATCAGGGTCTGGAACTGCCCGATGGTCAACTCGTCCAGGGTGGAAACGGCGAGCCGATGCCGCAGCAGGCTCTTGGGGGTCATCACGACCAGGGGCTTGCGATAGTCCCGCACCATCTGGCGCCGCAGCAGGTGGAACATCTGGGCCGGGGTGGTGGGCACGCAGACCTGGATGTTGTGCTCCGCGCACAGCTGCAGGTAGCGCTCCAGGCGGGCAGAGGAGTGCTCGGGCCCCTGCCCTTCCAGGCCATGGGGCAGCAGCATGGTCAGGCCGCAGGACAGCCCCCACTTGGTACCTGCGGAGGTAATGAACTGGTCGATCACCACCTGGGCGCCGTTCGCGAAGTCCCCGAACTGGGCCTCCCACAGGGTCAGGGCATTGGGTTCCGCGGTGGCGAAGCCGTACTCATAGCCCAGCACCGCCTCCTCCGAGAGGATGGAGTCGATGGCAATGAAGGCCCCTTGGTGGGGCCCGATGTGCTGGAGCGGGGTGTAGGCATTCCCCGTGCGCTGGTCATGGACCTTGGCATGACGGTGGACAAAGGTACCGCGCCCACAGTCCTGTCCGGAAAGACGCACCGGAATGCCCGCGTCCACCAGGGTGCCGTAGGCCAGGGTCTCGGCGAAGCCCCAGTTGAGGAGCTGGTCCCCCTGGGCCATCTTTCGGCGCTCCTCCCATACCTTTTCCACCCGGGGGTGCAGCTCGAACCCCTCGGGCACCCGCAGCATGCTTTGGGCCAAGACCTGGAGTTTTTCCAGCGGTACGCCGGTATCCAAGCCCTGATCCCAATCGTCACTCTGGCAGCGCGCCCAGTCCACCCGGAAGGCATTGTCGAGCCCGCACAACACGGGCCGGGCCACCACCACACCCTGCTCGATGGAGCGCCGATAATCATCCACCAGGACCTCGGCCTCCTCCCGGGACATGATCCCGGCGGC
This sequence comes from uncultured Gammaproteobacteria bacterium, assembly GCA_963733415.1. GTDB lineage: Bacteria > Pseudomonadota > Gammaproteobacteria > Chromatiales > Chromatiaceae > Thiodictyon. The sequence goes on from CAVTDM010000015.1 coordinate 49,068, forward strand.
CTGGAGGCGCTCCGCATAGACCGCCCGGGAAGTGGGCCGGGCGGCGATCTTCTTGTACATCATGGGCTGGGTCACGGCGGGCTCATCGGCCTCGTTGTGGCCCAACCGGCGGTAGCAGATCAGGTCGATCACCACGTCTTTGTGAAACTGGTTGCGGTAGTCCAACGCCATGCGGGTGACGAAGATCACCGCCTCCGGGTCATCCCCATTCACATGAAAGACCGGCGCCTGGACCATCTTAGCCACGTCCGTGCAGTAGGTGCTGGAGCGGGCGTCCAGCGGGTGGCTGGTGGTGAAGCCAATCTGGTTGTTGATGACGATGTGCACTGTTCCGCCGGTGGAGTAGCTCCGCGTCTGGGACAGTTGCAGGGTCTCCATCACCACGCCCTGGCCGGCGAAGGCGGCATCGCCGTGGATCAGCACCGGCAGCACCAGGTCCCCCGTGTGGTCCCGGCGGCGGCGCTGGCGGGCCCGCACTGAGCCCTCGATCACCGGGTTGATGATCTCCAGGTGGGACGGGTTGAAACCCAGGGCGAGGTGGACGGCCCCGCCGGGGGTATCCACGTCCGTGGCGAAGCCCAGGTGATACTTCACGTCCCCGGCCATCGTGTGGGAGTCCGTGGGGACCCGACCCTCGAACTCGTCAAACATGGCCTGGGGCGGCTTGCCGAAGATATTGGTCAGCACGTTGAGCCGGACCCGGTGGGCCATACCGATGACCACCTCCTTCTGACCCTTGCGCCCGGCACGCTGGATCAGTTCATCCAGGAGCGGGATCAGGGCCTCCCCGCCCTCGAGCGAAAAGCGCTTCTGGCCCACGTAGCGTTGATGGAGGTACTTCTCGATGCCCTCGGCCGCAGTCAACAGGAACAGGATCCAGCGACGATCCGCGGTCTCCAGTTCGGGCGTCGCCCGGTAGCCCTCCAGACGCTTCTGGACCCAGCGCTTCTCCGTGGTGCTAGTGATGTGCATGTACTCGGAACCCACGGACCCGCAATGAATCCGCTCCAGCAGGGCCAGTACGTCCCGCAGGGGCATCCGATCCGGGGCGTACAGGGACCCGGTGTGGAAGACGAGAATCCATGTCGTCCGGGGTCAGGTTGTGGTAGGCCGGATCCAGGTCCGAAATCTTGGGCTTCTCGCGCAACTGGATCGGGTCCGTGTCCGCGACCTGATGGCCCCGGTAGCGATAGGCATTGATCAACCGCAGAACCGCCGTCTGCTTCTCCGCCGCGGCAGGCTCCAGATGCTCGGTGGTGCGCGATCGCGCCCGCAGCCGGCTCTCCCGGGCCAGACGCACGAAGTTCTCCCGCACCGGACCATGGGCGACCTCGATAGCGTCCGGTTGGGAAGGAGCAGCCTCGTTGGCAGGGGCCTGGCGCATGGCATCGAAGCGATGGCGCCAGGCCAGGTCGACGCTCTCCGGGTCTTGCAGGTAACGCTCGTAGAGGTCTTCGATGAAGGCCGCGTTGCCCCCGTAAAGGGCGCCGGAGCCGCGAAACAGCTCAAGGATTGCACTCATACTCAGTATTGGTCGGCCCTGGTAGTTGCCTATGGTTGAATGGGAGCTGTATATAGCACATACCACAGCCCCGCACTCGGGTGGCCCGGTTGTGCAAAGTACCTCCAGGGTTGAGGTAAACGGCTCGACAACGTCCCCCACGGGTGACGCCCATCCTCCTGAGGATCATGGTCATTCCGGAGTCCGCGGTCAGCGACGAGCTTAAGCGCCGCCGGGTACGCCTGGCGCGCCTGGAGGCCGATATGGCCTACTTCCAGGCTCGCCTGGCGCTGATCGGCGAACCGGGCACCACCAACCAGCTCGCCCAGCGCAAAGTCTTTAGGCTCTTGCACCAGTCCACCGGCGGCACAATCCTCAACGCGAACCGGGACTACTCGTCGATACGGTGAGTGCGTGGGCGTCAGCGGCAGCCCGCGATCCCACCCCCCCGTGTCCACTGGCCCTACCGACACCAATCGGCGTCGCGGTTCGATGACTGCCGCGGTGCCGCCGCGGGTCGTAAGCGGGCGGGGCGCCGAAATCTTCAGAGCCTACGACGCACAAACAGCCCTACTGGACCATCAACCGGCTGATCTTAGGATGCGACTTCGTTGCCGCCCCCCGTGCCGCCGGCCAAGAATCTCTTCTGCCAAGGGTGAAGCGGGTCGCCTGAAGTCCGCACTCATCTGGTAACGACAAGGCCACTGCCTCGTCAAGCAGATGTTTGCGGATGTATCCGACCTTCTCCTCTGGCACTTGAGGCCAAGTGGCTTGTCAATCTCCCACCTCTGCGCTTGGCTCTCAACGATATTTAAACAGCCAGGAACGCCCGATTCCAACTGAAACCGGACTTTCTCACCGCCTGATCGCGGTTGTCTTGCGCCGGAGTACGTGATGGAATACGAGGATAACCGTTCTGGAGCCCTCGTCATGTTCGACCGCCTACCCGCTCTATTTCGTGGTGACTTGGCGGGCGTGGTACTGGTGCTGGCGATGGGCGCCGCATCACTCGCGATCGCATGGATTGGCTATCAGGGATGGGCGCTGGACGACTACCACTTCTTGACCGCCGCCGAGAATTGGGTCAAGGACGGTCGCTATCTGGGGCGCACGCATTGGGAGCTACGGCATGGGTTCGTCCTGCCGCTGGCGGCATCCATCGCGACATTCGGCTCAACCGAGTTAGCCCTGTTGGCTGTTCCCGTCGCGTTCTACATTCTGTTGTTACTGGTCACCTATTTCTTTGTGCGGTCGCTCTTCGGCCGGACGGAGGCCGTCTTCGCAGGAGTGCTTGCAGCAAGTCTGCCACTGCTCGCCGCCTGGGCGACGACTCCTCGGGACGCCATTGCGGAGGCACTCTATTTAGCCCTTGGGTTTTGGCTATTTATTCAGGCTGCGAGCAATGCGCAGGGACGCGGTTTGGCCTTGTTTTTGGCAGGAATCGCTTTTGGCTTTGCATGGCTCACCCGCGAGACCGTAGCAGGCCTGGCGCTGATGTTTCTGGTGCTATTCGTGGCGCGCTGGCCGTTGGAGCGTGGCTATTATCGCTGGCTGGCCATCGGGGCCGCGGTGGTTATCCTCGGGGAATTCCTGTTTTATTATGCATGTATCGGAAACCCGTTTTATCGTCTGTTAATCGATCTGAATCATGGTGCAATTACATCTGGCGGAGGCGACGGTGAGGTAGCCGCAGCGGTTGCGAGGACCGCATCGGATGACTCGCTTCGGTCGAGCCTGTGGGACCTTGTGGCGAGATTCGTGCAGCACTTTGATTGGTCCAGGATTGACAGCCAGAAGCCGGTTGCGTTACTCCATATCAATAATCGCGTGGACCCTTATGTCCAATTTTTCACGGAACCCTATTTCGGCTTGGCGTTTTGGCTGGGACTGCCGGCACTCATCTTCCTCAGCTTCTCGCGTAAACAGAGTCGCCACCTGGCTCTCTTCGGAAAACTCGCATTACTTACTGCCGCTTTTTTTGTGGCTTTCTCCCTCTACATCCTCTTTCTCCGCCCCCTGCCCCGATACTTCCTGTTTCCCGCATACCTGGCCGTCGTTGCGATCGGGATCGTGATCGGTCAATACTGGCGGACAGGCCGTCGTCCGATCGTGATCGCCGCGTTCATCTTCATTTTAACGATCCACGGAATAATGATGGACACACGTCGCGGATTAGGTCTCTACAACGAGCGGCAACTCATCGCCTATGCCGAGACCATATCAGAACCAGTCTACACTGATGCATCGACATACGAGATGGCCTCCTTTCTCATTCGCGAACACCGGCTCGAAGATCACATCCGGATCGGCGTGCTGCCGCCGCCGGGCGGACTTTTTTTCCAGCCGGGGAGCAGAACCCAGGACGACGAGAATAAGGGGGGATTTAATGACGTAGCGCGCGCAGATTGGCCAGTCGTCTACGAGCATCACGCCTCTAAGAAGGTTCTGGCGCTTCTGCTCGACGCTGTCGGTGCCTCTAAGCTGCTTCCTGAGTACGCGTACCTGCGCTTGGCTGACCCATACGGCACGGCACGCATCTACCGTGCCCCGAGTGATTGAGACAAAGCCTGACACTCCGACCGTTTCTCCCGACAGGCAATAACAGGATAACCGGCGTTAGAATCTATTCGATATTGGAGACGTCAGGAATCTGCAGTATTTGGATCGCTCAAACGTACCTCAGAGAAATGACGAGAATGAAAAAGATCTACTGGCGGCAGGATTTTTCTCGCTTGTTGCACTGGTCCTGTTTGTCACTTCGCCACACGAAGGCAACTTTGCTTGGTCCGACGCGCCGCGACACGCCATGAATGGCATTTTCATTCTTGATCTCTTGCGAGAATGGCCAATCAATAATCTCAGGGGCTGGGCTGAGGATTACTATATCCACTTCCCCTCGCTGTCGATCCTGTTTTATCCGCCCCTCTTCTCCGTCATTCTTTCCGCTGCCTACGCGGCCTTCGGCTTTTCACGCCGACAGCGCAAGCATTGGTTGTCTTTTTTTCACTTCGCGCTTCTGTTTGGATGCTATCTGATTTACCGGCGGTTCCTCCCCCCCGGTTTATGCCGTTGCCGGCGCACTGCTGATCGGAGTTGCGCCAGAAATCAGCTATTGGGGACGGCAAGTCATGCTTGATATACCGGCCCTCGCATGGCTCGTCTGGGCAGTGGTGGCATTCTTGCATTATAACGATACGCGCAGCCGCTGGAGTCTGTTCGCCTTTACGCTCCTGTTCGTCGCTGGACTCTACACCAAGCAAACGGCGATCTTCGCCGCGCCAGCATTCGCGTTAGCCGTACTCGTAGCACAGGGCCGGGATGCCTTGCGGGATCGCTGGCTGGCGATGGCGGGCGCATTGTTTTTTGTTTTGCTGATACCTTTGGTCTATCTACACCTCGAGTTCGGGAGTGTGAACACGGCGTCGGCGCTGGGCAGTGCGCGCGCCGATGTCCCGCGTTGGTCTTGGGATGCCTGGTCATACTACGCAAGGATAATGCCCGCGCAGCTGGGCTGGCCGACTGTCGGATTGGCGCTCTTTTACCTCGCTGGCGCGGCGTGGTACCCAACCTGGCGGCTCAGGGACAGGGCGGCCATGGTCTTGGCGGGTTCGTGGTTCGTGTTTGGTTACCTGTTCTTTTCGTTCATCATGGTACGGGAGCCACGACATGACCTGCTGATCCTTTCGGCCGGTAGCTTTGTTCGCCGCCCTGGGGCTATGGCATCTCGCCCAGCGGCTGCGTAGGAGGTTCGCGCCCTGGGTCGGTGCCACGGCAGCCCTGCTGCTCGGCATGAGTTCTTTGGCCTGGTCGCTGGTCTTGCGCCCGCCCCCCTATGTCGAGGGCTATCAGGATTTGGCAAAATTTGTCTCGGAACAGTCCCCAGACGATAGCTTCATTCTGTTTTCGGGGTATCGCGACGGGACTTTCGTCTTCAACGTGCGTCATGAGGCACGGGCTGGAATCGGTGTACTACGTGCCGATAAGCTGCTTCTGCGTGTGGCGATCGAACGAGAGCGGGGAGTGAATATCGTCGCCACCAGCAGAAGCCGTCTGCTAGAGGATATGCGGCGCTTTCGTGTCCGCTATGTCGTCGCAGAGGACGATTTTTGGACTGATTTGCCGCCGATGGTAATGCTTGCGGAATTGTTACGTGACGACACTCTTTTCGACGAAGTCAAGGTGATCCGAACTGAGGCCAACTATCCGCACAGCGATCAGGTACTGCGGGTGTTTCGCTATAGGGGAGACCTCCCACCGGCCCGAGACAAGGTGATTTTGGAAATGAAGGGAATCGATCGGACCTTCTCTCAATGACTTGGCCTTTGTAGGTTGAGTTGAGGCGGCATGTTTTTTGCGCGACTCACTGATGCTGTCCGTAGAAGTTCCCACGTTTAACGAGTGCGGGAATGTCGCTGCGGTTATTGAGCGCTTGCAGCGCTGTCTGGTGGAGGTTCCCTGGGGTTTCATGTGACGCCGCATCGTGGTGTCTGTTGGATGCTGTCGGCGACGTCGGGCACCTTGGTCGGCGCCGTTCGGGACTATGCGGTGACCTCCGTGTACACCTGGAACACGCCGAACTGGAAGGGTTGGGGCGGCTTGACTTGGTAGGCGCTGGGTCGCAATGGCGCAGAGGCGGCGCGTCGCCATCCGTTCGGATGGGCGGCCGCGGCTTGCCGCAGGTCAAGGACTGGCGTTGCCAGGGGTGGCTTTTTCGAGCTTCCTGTTACGATATGCGGCTTCGCCGCGAATTTTAGGATTCAACCATGTCCGAGACCTTGCGTATTGCCACCCGCAAATCACCCCTGGCCATGTGGCAGGCCGAGCATGTGGCCGCCGCCCTAGGGGCCTTACACCCCGGTCTGCAGGTCGAGATCCTGGGCATGACCACGAAGGGCGACCGGATCCTCGACGCGCCGCTGGCCAAAGTCGGCGGTAAGGGGCTGTTTGTGAAAGAACTCGAACAGGGAATGTTGAGCGGTGAGGCGGATATCGCGGTGCACTCCCTGAAGGACGTCCCAGTGGACTTCCCCGCGGGGCTTCACCTGGCGGTGATCATGGATCGGGAGGACCCGCGGGACGCCTTCGTCTCCAGCCGGTTCGCTGCCCTAGGCCAACTGCCCCAGGGGGCCTGCGTAGGCACTTCCAGCCTGCGTCGCCAGTGCCAGATCGCCGAACGCCGCCCGGACCTGCGAATCGAGCCCCTGCGCGGCAACGTCAACACCCGCCTCGCCAAGCTCGACGCGGGGGACTATGACGCCATCATCCTGGCGGCGGCCGGGCTGATCCGGCTGGGCTTCGGATCGCGGATCCGCTGCACCATCGACCCCGGGGAAAGCCTGCCGGCCATCGCGCAAGGCGCCATCGGAATTGAGTGTCGGATCGACGACCCCCGCGTCAACGCCCTGGTCGCCCCCCTGCACCATGAGGAAACCGCCCTGCGGGTGCGCGCCGAGCGGGCGATGAATGCCCGCCTGCACGGGGGCTGCCAGGTGCCCATCGCCGGACACGCAACCCTCGACGGGGGCCGACTGACGCTCATGGGACTGGTGGGGACTACCGACGGGACCCGGATCCTACGGGCCCGGGCGGAGGGACCGCGGGACGCCCCTGAGGTGCTGGGCACCGCGGTGGCGGATGACTTGCTGGCCCAGGGCGCGGCCGAGATCCTGAGCGCACTGCACGCGCCCTCTGACGAGTCATGAGTCCGCCTGGTAACCTGGCCGGGCTGGGGGTCCTGGTCACCCGGCCCCAGGGCCAGGCTGGTCCCCTCAGTCGACTGATCGAGTCCGCTGGCGGACGCCCCCTGGTCTTCCCAACCATGGAGATCGTGCCCGTGGCCGACCGGGAGCCGGCCCGCGCCTTACTGGCCCAGGCATGGGACCTGATGGTTTTTACCAGCCGCAACGCTGTTGAACTGGCCCTGGCCTTGGGGGCCGACGGCGCCTGGTCGCGGGTCGCCCTGCTCGGGGCCGTGGGACGCGCCACCGCCGCGGCCCTGACCGCTGCCGGTCGCGCGCCCAACCTGGTACCAACCGACCGGTACGACAGCGAGGCCCTGACCGCGCTGCCCGGTCTGGCAGAATTGGCCGGTCGGCGGGCCCTGATCGTGCGCGGGGAGGGCGGACGCGCCCTGTTGGGCGAGGTCCTTGCAGAACGCGGGGCGGAGGTGCACTTCGCGGAAGTCTATCGAAGGGTGCGGCCAACGGTCGACGCGCGTCCGCTGATCGATCGTTGGCCTGCGGACATCAACCTGGTCATCGCCACCAGCGACGAAGTGCTGCTCAATTTGGTCGAGATGCTGGGGGTGGCCGGGCGGGGATTACTACTCGCCACCCCGCTGGTAGTGATCAGCGAACGCACCGCCGAGACCGCCCGGGGCCTGGGTTTCGAAACGGTGCGGGTCGCTGACCGCGCCGAGGACCCGGCGATCCTGGACGCGTTGGTCGCGCTGGCAGGGATGCTCGATCCGAATTAGCGTGACGAACCCCGTGGGAGGGGCAGACCCGACCGGGATGACTGAGAGTTGGTGCCCTCGGCGGGAGTTGAACCCACGACCTATCGCTTAGGAGGCGATTGCTCTATCCAACTGAGCTACGAGGGCCGGCAATTGGGCGGGGTCGGAATCGCCCCGCCGCGTCACGTTCCGATTGTAACCCAGCAGGGTAATCAGGGCACCCGATGTCGGTCAGACTCGCGTGCGAATCTGCCCCGACCATGCGGAAAAGCCGTGGGCAGGTGCTGTCCCGGGGCCAACCCCGGACCCGCGTCCGCCGCTCATTTGAAACCGACTCGGACCATGAACAAACATACTGATCCTGAACCTGAGCGCGGCTGGCAGCGGTCCTGGCGTGCCCTGTTTGCAAATCGGCTTCGCTCCGATGGGTCGCGGAGCTCGGTTGCACCAACCCGTCCTGCGGCGCCGGTTCCCGCTGGTGAGGGGCGTACCGATCCTGATCAACGAGGCCCGTAGCGTCTTCGCCATCGGCGACTTCCTGGCCCGCAAGGCGACCACCTTCGCCGAGTCGGATCCCGGCGGACCGCCGAAACGCCCGAGTCTGCTGCGTCGGCTGATCCCCTCCAATAGCCGCGCGGTGCGGCGGCGCAGCAATGCCGAAGTTTCTTGCGGATTTTACCGGTCCGGACCAGTGGGTCTTGGTCATCGGGTCGGGCGACCGCGCCTATACGGGACAAGGAACTGCAAATCTGATTTATTCGGACGTGTCCTTGGGCGCCGACGTGGATTTGATCGCCGACGGTCATGACCTGCCATTCCAGGACGGCGTCCTGGATGCGGTGATGGTCATCTCGGTGCTCGGAACATGTGGCGGACCCCCAGACGTGTGTGGCGGAGATCGTCCGGGTGCTCAAACCTGGCGGGCGGGTCATCGCGGCGACCCCCTTTATGCAGCAGGTCCATCTTGGCCGTTACGATTTCACCCGTTTCACACACCTGGGGCACCGGCGACTCTGGCGCCACTTCCGCGAGATCGAGAGCGGAATCTCCTGCGGCCCGGGGATGGCCTTGGCTTGGGCCTGGCAGTATTTCTCCTGAGTTTTTCGGACAACCAGACTACCCGCAAATATCTGCGCGCACTCGCGAAGCTCACATCCTTTCCCTTGCCCTATTTTGACGAGTATCTCAAGACCAAGGCCGGGGCCTATGACGCCGCGTCTTCTTTCTACTTCATCGGCGAGAAGTGCGAGCGACTGGTCAGCGACCGGGAAATCCTGGCCGGCTACCGCGGCCTCGACAACCTTGGCTGACCGCCAGCGACGGACCGACGGGAGTCCCGACACCATGTCCTTCCGCGATCTATATCAAACTGTATCTGCTGACTGTACCGGTCTTTTTCGCGGTGGATCTGCTGTGGCTCGGCGTCATCGCCCGCGACTTCTACCGCGATAACCTCGGGCACCTGCTGGCGCCGGAGGTCAACTGGCCGGCCGCCATCCTTTTCTATCTGCTGTTCATCCTCGGCATCCTCTACTTTGCCGTCGTCCCCGCGCTCTGCCCAAGGCTCCCTATGGCACGCCCTTGGCAACGGCCTCCTGTTCGGCTTCTTTACCTATATGACCTATGAGCTGACCAACTGGCTACGCTGCCCAGGTGGCCCATAAGGTGGTCGTGATCGACACCGCCTGGGGGATGGCCCTCTGCACCACCGTGGCCGGGTTCAGCTACCTGATTGGACGGTGGCTCCCAGCTGTTTCACCCTGACCGCGGATGGTCGATCCAGCACGTCAAGCGTGTCGCGGACAGGGTCCGTGACCGGATACTTGCGTTGCAGCCTCCCCGTCGAAACGGGATCATCTTCATAACGAGTTTTTCGCACCTTCGGCTTACGGGGAGAACTGGAATGGGCCAGACGCCAACACCGGATGAACAAAGCCCACCCTTGGCGCCAGGACGGCCGCTCGACCGAGCGACGGCGGGCCCTGGAATCGCCCGTCATCGGACCGGGGCGCGATTCTGCTGCCGAGGATGCGCGTGCGTCCACGGTGGAGCGCGGGGTTGCGCGTAAGACGCGGTTGGACGAGCTCTCCGCAGAATTTCGCGGCGGAAAGCGACCGCATCCGTAACCTGGAAAAGTCCCTGGTGGAGCGCATCGCGGACGTGGACGACGACCGACGGCTCAACTCTGTTCAAATGCAGCGGGGTTGGCAGGCCCTCCGGGAGGAACTGAACGTCCGGCTGCGCCGGCACGCTTGGGTTATGGGTGTTGGCCTCGCCGTCAGCCTTGCGGTTGCAGCAGTGGCGCTCGTCGCCCTGCACCTGCATCAGCGCGAAGCCCTGGCCAGGGTGGCGGCAGACCTCGCATCCCTCGGCGCTGACGTGAGCCGACTGACTGCCGTCGAGGCCCAGCAGGTCGGGGTTCAGAAAGAGCTCGACTCCCTCGCCGCGTCAATTCGGCACCTCTCCGCTGCTGACGTGAGCCCGAGCCGATCATCACCTCAGACCGTCGGCGCGGTGACTGACACCTCGCCCCTAGCGGCGCGGATCGACAGCCTGGCCGCCGACCAGCGGCGCATTTCCGGGGAGCTGACGGCCCTACGCGGAGACTTGCAGCCCCTGATATCCGCCGGGGCGGAGCCCGCTTTACCGCCGGCGCCTCAAGAGGCAGTGACGGTCGGGTCGCCCCCGGCGCGGGCACTGGAGTCAGACCAACGGATTCCACCCGGGCCAGGTCCCGACACCCACCAACTGACTGCTGAGCCGGATCCTCTCGACCGAAATCCCACAACGACCTTGCACGCAACCGCAGGACCCGAGCACCCGAAGGTCCGAATGGCTCAGCCAAGCGTCGGCGCAAACGAGGCCAAGCCGCCACTCGTTGACCTCACGATCACTGACCGCCCCTTTGCCCTCCAGCTGATTGGCTCTCGCAGCCGCGCCAATATTCTGGAGTCGGCCGCTCGCCTCAACCTGCCCTTCCCGGTCTACGTCCGTCAAGAGGTTTTGCGTGGGCGCCCCTGGTACGTCCTCATACACAGCCTCCACGGCAGCCATGACGAGGCCCAGCGCGCGCTCTCCCAACTCGCACCGGAACAGCGTACCCACTCCCCATGGATTCGTGCCCTACCCCAGGGCGCGCGCCTTGAAGTGCTGCCGAGACCAGATAGCCCATAACGCCCCTATGCCGCAGTTCGGTCTACGACTTGGAAACATCCGTCGCGGAATGCCGCCAGGCGGGGGACGGAGCTTCGGCCCCCGGTGCAAAGCGACCCTGCTGACGCTGGCGTTCGCCGCTGGTCCCATCGGCTGCGCATCCGATACCCGGCCGGCGTTCACCGGGTTATCGCTGACCGTAACGGCACCAATCACCATCCCCGCCGGGCGTGCCCACGCGATCTTGCAGGACGGCCGGCTCGCTGGCGCCGGCAATCGGCTTGAACCCTATTGCGAGTTGGAGGTGAGGACCGTCTCCGGTTCCGAGTCGCAACTGGTCACCAGTGGCAGCTTCCGGGTAAGCCGCATCACGAGTCGGCTGCTACTGGATCCGACGACCCGCATTCCGGCCATCTTCGTCGCGACCAGTTGCTCGGAGCCGCTGTTTCAGGAAAGCGTCTGGTGGCTCACGTCGACCGAGCCCACCGATGTGATGTTTCTTCGCTGCATCGCCCCGTACTACAACTGCGCCTTCGGGCCGCCCCTGTCGCCCGATCAGGTACAGCAGCAAGTCGGGCGCTATCTGGCCGTCCGCGCGGATGCCCTGGCGACTACCCGTATCTCCCCATCGCCCACTGGCGCAGCCCGTAGGCCAGGGCGTTCAGGGCCATCACCACAGAGATCGAGCACCAGCCCCAGGGCAATGGACAGGGGCAGGTCGCCCTTGGCGGTCTCCAGGGCGATGGCGGTGGTCATGACCCGGGTGAAGCCGTCGATGTTGCCGCCGACGATCATCACGGCCCCGACCTCCGACATGGCCCGGCCCAGCCCGGCCAGGACCGCCACCACCAGGGAGAAGCGGCAGTCGTGGAGCAGGGTCGCCACGACTCTGGCGCGCGGGAGAAACCGCAGGGCGGTCAGTTCGGTGCGGTAGTCCCGCCAGGCGTCCTCGATGGTCTGGCGGGCCAGGGCGGCGATCAGCGGTGTGACCAGCAGGGTCTGGGCGATCACCATGGCGGTGGGCGAGTAGAGCAGGCCCAGGCTGCCCAGGGGGCCGGAGCGGGACAGGGCCAGGTAGACGATGACCCCGAGCACCACCGGCGGCATCCCCATCATGCCGTTCAGGAGCACGGTCAAGGCCGCCCGGCCCGGGAACTCCGCCACCGCGATCCAGGCCCCCAGCGGCAAGCCGCAGAGCGCCCCCAGGGCCACAGCCCCCAGGCTGACCTGGAAGGAGAGCCAGACGATGGCCAGGACCTCCGGGTCCAGGTGGGCGAGCAGGGAGAGCGCCTCCGGCCAGGGTCGCGCCCATCGGCTCAGCCGCCGCCGCGGTGCATGGCCAGGTCCAGGTGCGCCAGGAGCCGCGCCCGCGCCGCGGGTCCGCCGCCGGTGAAGCGCAGGCGGACCTGCAGGGTCGGGAAGCCGCAGCAGGGCGATGACCCGGTCCGGTCCTGGGGTAAGGTCGATCTCCAGGGTCACCCCGTCCCGGCGTCACCTCATAGTGGAGTGGGCCACCGGTCGAGTCCATCCGGAAAGGCGTTGCGCAGCCCATGGGCGAACTCGCGCCGGGGTGGCGCCCATCTCACGTTCCAGGACCTGGTCGGCGTCGTCGACGTCGGCCACGACGTCAGCCACCCGCGATGGGCGGCCACACAGCCAGTTGGTCCCCGGGGCTCAGGCGCCGGGTGCCCGCGGTCCTGCGGTGGGATATAGACGCCGTTCACCAGCACCAGGTGGATCAGTCGTTCTGGCAACTGCTGGCGTTGGAGGATCCCCAGCACCGTGTCGGACTCATCGATCTCCAGGTCCAGCCGGTTGTTGCGGGTTCCGGGCGGCAGGTGGTCGCTGAGGGTCGCGAAGAGCTTGAGGGTGATCTGCATAAAGGGCAGCGGCAGGGGGGGTAACGATGAACAGATGAAAGTTGGGGTGTGCGGCCCAGCTTGCGAGTCGCCGCGGCCAGCCGCGCCGATGACGCTCGCCTCCGCCGGAGCGCCAGTTCAGGCCCTACTTCCCGCTTACCGACGGTTGCCAAGTCTCAACGCATATGTCCAGGTGAGCCGAAACCGTCCCCTGGTGGAGTCTCCACGCGCCAAGCCGACGGTCGCTGGCTACTCAGAGACGTCGAGGGCCTGGACGGGGAGGTCGACTTTGATGTCGATCAAGTGCCGAGTGGCCATGCAGGAGATCTCCCACAAAGTCGATTTCGCGGCCGAGTAACGCTCGTCCGTGACCAGGTACCTCGTGGGAGCGGCGTCCCTGCCGCGACGGGCGCTCTCCGACAGGACCTAGGCCCGGGACACCGCGCCGCGAACGGCGTTCTCCCACGACGATGCGGCTCCGGCGCTCAATGCACCAGCGCCGTCGGCTGCTGGCTGCGCGCCACATAGGCCTCCACGAAGCGCAGGGGCGATTCCTTCAGCACCTGCTTTCCAGTGCCCCAGCCGGGTCTTGTTCTGGATCAGTCCGCGCAGCACGCCCACGTGCTGGGTGAGTCCGATGGCGGTGGCACCGATCAGCACGTCCCGGTCGAACTGGAGGCTCAGGTAGCGGTAGTGGTCCTCGTCCACCAGTTCCACCCCGTCCGGCTCGTCCGGTCCCCCACCACTGACCGAAGGACGACGAGACGAGCCCCAGGGTGTCCAGCACATTGATGGCCAGCACCCCGGGCAGGCGCACGTCCTGCCCTGCCATGTTGAGGGCGGCCACCCGCGCCTGGTCCGCCGCGTTGGGCTGGATGGCGGAGACGAGGTGGGCGCCGGTGAAGATGTCCGGGGCCTCGGCGACATCACCGGCGGCGAAGATGCCGGGGACCGAGGTCTCCAGGCGATCGTTGACGAGCACCCCCTTGGCCACATGGACCGGGGTCGTCTCCAGGAAGCCCACGTTGGGCGTGACCCCGGCGGAGACGATCAGCAGGTCCGCGGGCAGCGGTCGCCGGTGGTCAGATGCACCTGCAGCGGGGCGACCTCCGTCGCCCGGCTCGATGCGGTCGATCCCGGCCTTGGTGATGACCCGGATGCCCTTGGACTCCACCCATTGCCGGATCATGCCGCCGGCCTTGGGGGTCATCATGCGCGGGACCATGCGGTCGCCCACCTCCACCACGGTGAGGTCCACGCCCCGGGCGGCCAGGGCCTCCATGATGATGCAGCCGATGAATCCGGCGCCGAGTTGGACCACCCGGCTGCCCGGCTTGGCATGTTGGGCGATGGCGCGGGCGTCCTCCAGGGTCCAGCAGGTCAGCACCTGGGGCAGGTCGATGCCGGGGATGGGCGGGCGTACCGGGTGCGAGCCGGTGGCGATCAGCAGCCGGTCATAGGTGGCGTGGGTGCCGTCGTCGAACAGGACGCTGCGCCGGTCCGTATCCAGCGCGACCGCCCGGCCGCGACGCTGCTGGATGCGCAGAGTCTGGCGAAGTGGTCCGGGGTCTTACGCAGGTAGGTGCCGGACTCGTCGATATGGCCTTCGAGCAGATAGGGGATGGCCATGCGTGAATAGGGCGGGGCATCCTCGCTGCCGACCAGCAGGATCTCGCCGGCCGGGTCGGCGTGGCGCAGGGTCTCGGCGGCGATGACGCCGGCGGGGCCATTGCCCAGGATCAGGTGTTTCATGGGGATTCCTCATGATCGTGACACGGTCGGGAATTGAACCGCAAGGCACGAGGCGGACAGGGCGTCAGGTGCCGATAGCGCGCCCTCGCAGCGGTCGGGTAACGATCACGCGTCTCCCGGCAGATACCAGGAGCTGCGTCTTCCCCCGCGCATGCGGTTCGATCCCCTGTCGCGTCGAGCGCGGCGCCCCGCGGAGGGCGGGCGGCCGGCTCAGAGACCCAGCCGCTCCAGCGTCTCGGCCCTGGGCACGCCCTCCGTATCCCAACCGCGCAGTTCGTAGTATTCCGGCAGCATCACGTCGAGACCGTTGACCAGGCCCTTGGCGGGACCTGTCTTGGCCGGCTCGGTCGTGAGCCGCGGCGGCAGGTTGTCGTCCTTCCTGGTGAAGCCGGCCGCCAGGTTGAACTGCTTTTCCATGTTCCAGATGCGCTCGCCGACCAGGTTCAGTCGCTCCAGGGACCAGTCGCCCTCGCAGGCGGCCTGGATCTGGGGCTGGATGTCCGCCAGACCCCAGGCAAAGCTGGTGAAGATGCAGAGCCCGGCGGCGTCGAAGACGCCGGTGGCGTCCTGGAAGGCCTTGACCAGACCCGGCTTGCCCTCGGTCACCAGGGGATCGGTCTTGAATGGGAATCCCCAGGACCTCGGAGGCGACGGTATAGCCCCGCAGATGGCAGGCCCCCCGGTTGGAGGTGGCATAGGCCAGGCCCATGCCCTGGATGCCGCGGGAGTCGTAGGCCGGGAACTCCTGGCCCTTGACGGTCATGGACAGTTCCGGGTGTCCGTACTTGGTGCAGAGCCGCTTGGAGCCCTGGCCCAGCTCTTTGCCGAAGCCCTCGCCCCGGGCGGTCATCTCCGCCAGGGTCACGAGCGCCTGGGCGGAGCCGAAGGGGGCCTCGATCCCGATCTGCTCCTTGGTCAACACGCCCAGGTCATAGAGTTCCATCGCCGCGCCCACGGTCGCGCCGAAGGAGATGGGGTCCATGCCGACCTCATTGCACAGCAGGTTGGCGTATTGCAGGGCCTCCAGGTCTCCGACCCCGTTGGCCGCGCCCAGGGCCCAGGCGGCCTCGTACTCCAGGCCCCCGGAGGCACCCCAGTATTCGGGCTTGTTGACCACGCTGAAGTGGGTCTGGTCGATGGCGGAGATACGCCCACAGGCGATGGTGCAGCCGAAGCAGGCGGCGTTGGTGATGAGATGGGCCTTGCCGTCGCTGGCGCGCGGCTCGTGCATGGCCTCCGCCGAGATCTTGCCGGCCTCCTCGAACTGCACATCCCGATGGTTACGGGTGGGCAGGGCGCCGATCTCGTTGATCACGTTCATCAGCACCTGGGTGCCGTACTTGGGCAGGCCCTGACCGGTGACCGCGTTGTCCGCCAGGATCTGCTTCTTCTCGGCGGTGACCTTGAGGAACTCGGGGAAGTCCGCGGATCCCGGAGAGCCCCTTGGTGCCGCGGATGGCCACGGCCTTGAGGTTCTTGGAGCCCATCACGGCCCCCACCCCGGAGCGGCCGGCCGCGCGGTGCAGGTCATTGACCACGCAGGCATAGAGGACCCCATTCTCGCCCGCCTGGCCGATGGAGGAGATGCGGATCTGGGGGTCCTGATGCGGCGGACTTGATGGTCTCCTCCGTGACCCAGGTGCTCTTGCCCCAGAGGTGGGTGGCGTCCTTCAGCTCGGCGCGGTCGTTCTCCAGATAGAGATAGACCGGGGGTGGGCGAGCGACCCTCGAAGATGATCATGTCCCAGCCGGCAAACTTCATCTCGGCACCAAAGAAGCCGCCGGAGTTGGAGCAGGCGATGGCCCCGGTCGAGCGGCCCCTTGGTCACGACCGTGTAGCGCCCGCCGGTGGAGGCCATGGTCCCGGTGAGCGGGCCCGGTGGACATGATGAGCTTGTTTTCCGGGGACAAGCGGGTCGACCTTGGGGTCGATCTCCTCCACCAGATACTTGCTCGCCAGTCCCCGGGAGCCGAGATAGTCCATCGCCCACTCCATGTTGAGGGGTTCAGGGGTGCAGGTGCCCTTGGAGTCAGGTTGACCCGCAGGATCTGTCTGTTCCAGGCCATGTCGGTGTCTCCCCCTTCACAGAGCTGCTGAATTGGCACGTTGGGCCCAGGCGCGCATGCGCCCCAAGCCGCTCCAGTCCGCATCCACATAGGTGATGGCGGCAGTGGGGCAGGCGGTGACGCAGGCGGGGTCGCCGTCACACAGGTCGCACTTCTGAACCTTGCCCGTGTCGCTCACGTAGTTGATGGTGCCGAAGGGACAGGCGATGGTGCAGACCTTGCAGCCCACACAGGTCGCCTCCAGGACCATCTTGGCCCCGGTCAGGGCATCGAGCTTGATGGCGTCGACCGGACAGGCGTGCATGCACCAGGCCTCGCTGCACTGGGTGCAGGTGTAAGGGACCTTGCGCCCCTCGTGCTCGAAGCTGAAGACCTTGATGCGGGACTTGGATGGGTTGATGGTGCCGGTGTGGGTGTAAGAACAGGCCATCTCACACTGCAGGCAACCCGTACATTTCACTGGGTCGATAAAGAGCGACTTCTGCATGGGACCTCCGGGTGGAACATCTCTTGGTCGAGGGATCCGGGGCTTGGGAACGCCCCTGTTGTGATTATGCTGAGCGTTTCGCTAGGCGAGTATGGAGCAGATTTCCGCGGCTCGCCAGGGGGCGGGTATCGGCCGCTGCCTTCGCGCAGGTGTCAGCCCTCAGGCGCCGGGAACGCATTCGGCGCCGCGCCGGGCGGGCCCGTGTTGCTGCCTGCGGGCCGCCGATGAGTGTCCCCGCTTTGGGCTCATCGGCGTTCGATGCGCGGGCTTCAAAAACCACTGGTGATGGGGTAGCGGCGATCACGCCCGAAGGCGCGGCGGGAGATGCGCACCCCGGGGGGGCCTGACGGCGCTTGTATTCGTTCCGGTCCACCAGACGCACGACCCGGCGCACCACCGCCTCCTCGAACCCCTGGCCGCAGATGGCGTCCACCCCCTGATCATCCTCAATGTAGAGCCGGAGTATGGGGTCCAGAACCTCATAGGGGGGCAGGCTGTCCTGGTCGGTCTGGTCCGGGCGCAATTCCGCCGATGGCGCGCGGGTCAGGACCCGCTCCGGGATCACGGGGTCGGCCCCGTTGCGCGCATTCCGATAGCGGGCGAGCCGGTAGACCAGGGTCTTGGGTACATCCTTGATGGGCGCGAAGCCCCCGGCCATATCGCCGTAGAGGGTGGCATAGCCCACGGCCATCTCGCTCTTATTGCCGGTGGTAAGCAGGATGCGGCCCCGCTTGTTGCTGAGGGCCATGAGGATGATGCCGCGGCAGCGGGCCTGGATATTCTCCTCCGTTACGTCCGGGGCGCTGCCGGCGAAGGCCGGTTCGAGCATCTTGAGAAAGCTCTGGAAGGCTGGCTCGATGGGGATCGTCTGGGTGCGCACGTCCAGGCGGCGGGCCTGCTCCAAGGCGTCCTCGTTGCTCATCGCCGCGGTGTAGCGGGAGGGCATCAGTACCCCCTCTACGCGGTCGGCCCCCAGGGCGTCGACCGCGATGGCCAAGGTCAGGGCCGAGTCCACGCCACCGGAGAGGCCAAGCACCGCACCACTGAAGCCGTTCTTGCGCACATAGTCGCGGACGCCCAGGACCAGGGCCTGGTAGATCGCTTCCGCGTCCTGCGGGTTTTCCGGGATGGACTCGCCGTACTGGGGTAGGGCGCACCCGGTAGCATCCAGTTCCACCAGGAGGGCATGCTCCTGGAACTGGGGTGCACGGGCCCGGACCTCTCCCTCGCGGTCGACAACGAAGGAACCGCCGTCGAAGACCAGTTCGTCTTGACCGCCGACCAGGTTGGCGTAGAGGATCGTCAGGCCGTGGTCGCGGGCGCGGCGGGCGACCAGCTCCTGGCGCTCCCGGCATTTGCCGGCGTGGAAAGGGGAGGCGTTGAGATTGATCAGGACCTGGGCACCTGCTGCTGCCGCCGCCGCGGTGGGACCGTCCTGCCAGATGTCTTCGCAGACGCTCAGCCCAAGGCGCAGACCCCGGTGTGTGAAGACCGTCGGGGCCCCGCCCGGCTGGAAATAACGCTTCTCGTCAAAGACGCTGTAGTTGGGAAGCTCCTGCTTGGCGTATTCCGCCACCAGGTCGCCGTCGCGAATGACCCCGGCCACATTGAACAGCCCGCCCACCGCCACCCGAGGATAGCCCAGCACCAGGGTGATGCCCCGGACTTCGGCGCGGACCTGGGCCAGGGCCGCCTCCACCCGCTCCAACAGCTCGGGGCGCAGCAGCAGGTCCTCTGGGGGGTAGCCGGTCAGGGTCAGTTCCGGGAAGACCACCAGGTCCGCCCCGGCGGCCCGCGCCGACTCAGCCGAGGCGATGACCCGTGCGGCATTGCCCGGCACGTCCCCGACCAAAAGATTCAACTGTGCAATCTGGATGCGAGAACCCATGGCGAACCCCTGTGGGAGCGGCCTGAGGCCGCGATGCGACGCAGTTTGATCCCGCGCAATTCCACTGCGGCGGGACGCCGCTCCGACAGGACGAGGGCGCGGCCTTCACGGTGGTCAAACGGTAACATAGTGTCCAGTGCCTGGGCGCGGGCTACGCTTGCAAGTGGCTCTATCAGTCCGATTCTGATCCCTCTCCGGCGGCCTCCCGGGCGAGGAAGCGCTCGGTGAGGCACAGGGCCGCGAAGGCGCGGGCCTCGTCGAAGTCCTCCTGCGCCAGCAGAGCATCCAGGGCGTCGCGGCGCCAGGGGACGACGGCGATGGGCTCGGGCTCGTCCCCCGGGAGACAACTGGGGTAGAGGTCCCGGGCCAGTACGATCAGGCTCCGATGTCCGATGTACCCCGGCACGAGCGAGACCCGTTTGAGCACCCGCAGGTCCCGGGCGGCGTAGCCGACCTCTTCCTGCAGTTCCCGGTTCGCGGCGGCCAGGGGGTCCTCCCCGGGCTCGACGATGCCCTTAGGAAACCCGAGTTCGTAGCGGTCGCTGCCGGCCCCATATTCCCGGATCAGTAGCAGGGTCTGGGTATCCAGCAGGGGTACGATCAGGACTGAGTCCGAGCCCCCGGGGATGCGCTCGAAGGTGCGCCGGCTGCCATTGGCGAACTCCAGGTCCACCTCCTCAATGCGGAACAGGCGGCTCTGGGCGACCAGGCGCCGGTCCGTGACCTTGGGTTTTGTGGGCATGCGGACCACTCCGTTAAGCTCGCCGCGGATCAAACAGTTCAGGGGGAAACCGGGGAATGACCACCATGGCGATCGACTGGGACAACATTGATGACTGTTTTCTGGACATGGACGGGACCCTGCTCGACCTGCACTTTGACAACCATTTCTGGCTGGAACATGTCCCCCGCCGTTACGCCGAGGCCCGGGGTCTGACCCTGGATGAGGCCAAGGCACTGTTACGCGCTCGTTACCGGGACATCGAGGGCACGCTCAACTGGTACTGTCTGGATCACTGGAGTCGGGAACTCGGGCTGGACATCGCGCTCCTCAAGGCGGAGGTGGACCACTTGATTGCCATCCACCCCCACGTGCTGGAGTTTCTGGAGGCCCTGGCCGCCCGCGGCAAGCGTCGGGTGCTGGTCACCAATGCCCACCAGAAGGCCCTGGCCCTGAAAATGGATCGCACCCGGCTGGCCGGCCATTTCGAGCGGATCGTCTCCGCCCATGACCTGGGGTTACCCAAGGAGACCCCGGCCTTCTGGCCGCGATTGCACGCCATTCTGCCCTTCGACCCGGCCCGCACCCTCTTTGTCGACGACAGCCTGAGCGTGCTGCGGTCCGCGCGCGGCTATGGAATCGGCTCACTGTTGGCGATTCTGCAACCGGACTCCCAGGCCCCGCGGCGGGTGGTGGACGAGTTCCCGGCCATTGTCGATTTTGCGGAGCTGTTGCCGGGGCTCAGGTTGGGCTGACCGACGGGAGCCGGGGTGTCTCGCCCGAGACCTTCACCAGGGGTTGCGGCGCCCGGATCCTGAGCGACAACTCAGCGGGTATAGGGGGGCTCAAGACCCGGCAGGTTCGTGTCCCGGCTCAGCTGCGGTCAACCCCACGGGCTGTTCACTCCCGGGGGCGCCCGCGGGCTTGCGCCGCCGCCGTCGCCGCTTTCTTGCCGGCTCACCGCCGGCTTCCGCCGGGACCACCGTGGCCGGGCCTGGTGCCGACGGGGTTGCCGCCTCAGCCCCCGTCCGCGCGGCTTGGGCGCCTTCGTCCTCCGGGGGCCGGGGTGACGTGAGAGCCGCCTGCTCCGGGGGACGGGGCCGACGGCGGGGCGGCCGCTCCGGGGTCGGCGTCGTGCTTGCCGGCGCGTCCGGTTCGGCCAGCGGCTCCGATCTCTGGATTGGGGTCACGGCGGAGTCTGCGGGCTGCGTTCGTGGTCGGTCCTGGCCGCCCGGTCCCTCGCGACGCCTCTGATCGACGGGGCCTGGGCCACCTCGACTGCGCTCACGGGGTCCAGGTCGACCGCGTTCACCCCGGCCACCGCCCCGAGCGTCACGGGGACCGCCGCTGTCGCGCCGTTCCCGGTACTCGCGATCCTCTCGCTCCGGGCGCAGGCGGCTCCGCGGATCGATGTCCGGCAACAGGGCCAGTTCCACCGGTGCCACCGGGATCTTTGCACCGATGAAGCGCTCGATGTCGGGCAGGCAGAAGGCGTAGGTCTCGCAGACGAAGCTGATGGCGTCTCCCGCGGCCCCGGCCCGGGCGGTGCGCCCGATGCGGTGGACATAGTCCTCCGCGTCCTCCGGCAGGTCGTAGTTGACGACGTGGGTCACGTCCGGGATGTGCAGACCCCGCGCCGCCACGTCCGTGCCCGACCAGCACCGGCAGTTCGCCGTCGGTGAAGCTCTTCAGCAGCTTCAGGCGCTTCTTCTGGGGCACGTCCCCGGACAGCACGGCGGTGTTGATCCCGTTGCCCTGGAGATAGCCCCAGACCCGGTCCGCCTCGCGCTTGGTGTTGACGAAGACCATCACCCGCGGGTCCTCCCAGGTGCCGCACCAGGCCGATCAGCAGCGGGATCTTCTCCAGGTTGGCGGTCATGTAGCAGACCTGGCGCACCCGATCGGCGGTGACCTGGGTCGGACTCGATCTTGACCAGTTGGGGCTGGTTCATGTGCTCGTAGGCCAGTTCCAGGACCCGGTAGGACAGGGTCGCGGAGAACAGCATGCCCAGACGCTCCTCCGGGGCGTGGCATGCGCCGCAGGAGGAAGCGGATGTCCTTGATGAAGCCCAGGTCGAACATCCGGTCCGCCTCGTCGAGGACCACGACCTCGACGCCCTTGAGGCTGAAGACGTGCTGCTTGAAGTAGTCGATCAGGCGGCCGGGGGTGCCGATCAGGATATCGACCCCGGCGGCCAGGTCGTCGCGCTGTTGCTGGTAGCCGGTACCGCCGAACACCAGCCCCACGCGAAAGCCGGTGTGACGGGCGAGCAGCAGGGTGTCGTTGTGGATCTGCACCGCCAGCTCCCGGGTCGGGGCCACGATCAGGGCCCGCGGGTGGGACCGGTCGCTCGCCGGGGGGGGCTGCGAGGCCAGCAGCCGCTCCAGGATCACCAGCAGAAAGGCGGCGGTCTTGCCGGTGCCGGTCTGGGCCTGCCCGGCCACATCCCGACCCGTCAAGCGCGATCGGCAGAATCGCCGCCTGGATGGGGGTGCAGTGGCTGAAGCCGGCGTCGGCCAGACCCTCCAGGACGCTGATATCGAGGTCGAAGCTGTCGAACCGGGTGGCGGTCAGGTGTTTCTCGGTCATTGAAATCCCAGAATTACGCGGCGGGCGGACCCTCACCCACGGCAAGGCTTGCAAATTCTTTGCGCTTTGGATCAAATAGCATCTTAACCCTTGGGCCAATCTCCACGCCAATTCGTCCGCCCTCTGCCCATTCTTACGCTTGGCCTCAGTTTTGACGGAACCATCCGAGCGGCTCCGCAATCTGTCCCAGGCGATCCCACTCGGGGGGACGTCGTCCCTGGCCTCCCCATCGCAGCGCGAACAACCAACCGGAGCTAACTGCAGTGAGCGATAGCATCGTCCATGTGACCGATGACTCTTTCGAGGACGAGGTACTGAAATCCCCGCAGCCCGTCCTGGTGGACTATTGGGCCGACTGGTGCGGGCCCTGCAAGATGATCGCCCCGGTCCTTGACGAGATCGCCGACGAATATGCCGGCCGGCTCAAGGTCGCCAAGCTCAACATCGATGAAAACCCCAAGACTCCGCCTGTTTACGGTATCCGCGGCATTCCGACCCTGATGCTGTTCCGCGAGGGTGAGGTGGAGGCCACCAAGATCGGTGCCGTTTCCAAGTCCCAGTTGACGGCCTTCATTAACAGTAATCTCTGACCCCGGGCCCACCCGCTCCGGCGGCCCCGGCCCTGGGCTGGTGCGCGCGGGTCGCCGACCCCTGACCCGATGTCCCGTTTGCGGCACGACCACCAGGAAGTGCCCTCGATCCCCCAAAGCGTTCCACGCGGCGTTCGTCCGGACGCCCGCCCCGCGGTGCATCCGCGCCCCGATCCGTCGCCCCGAGACGCCGATCCCTCCCAGGCCGCCTTGCACCTCCCCTGACCTCTGCCGCAGAAGACCCGAATGAACCTAACCGAATTAAAGAAGACGCCGGTGCCCGAACTGGTCGAGCTGGCGCAGTCCATGGAGATCGAAGGCGTCGGCCGCTCCCGCAAGCAGGACCTGATCTTCGCCATCCTCAAGGCCCAGGCCAAGCGCGGGGAGGATATCTCCGGCGACGGCGTCCTGGAGATCCTGACGGACGGCTTCGGCTTCCTGCGCTCCGCGGACGCCTCCTACCTGGCCGGTCCGGACGACATCTACGTCTCCCCGAGCCAGATCCGCCGCTTCGCGCTGCGCACCGGCGACACCATCTCCGGCAAGATCCGGCCCCCCAAGGACGGCGAGCGCTACTTCGCGCTGCTCAAGGTCAACGACATCAACTTCGACCGGCCCGAGAACGCCAAGACGAAGATCCTGTTCGAGAACTTCACCCCGCTCTTCCCCCAGAAGCGGCTCATGCTGGAGATCGGCAACGGCAGCACCGAGGACATCACCGCGCGCACCATCGATCTGGTGGCGCCCATCGGCAAGGGTCAGCGCGGCCTCATCGTCTCCCCGCCCAAGGCCGGCAAGACCATGATGCTGCAGAACATCGCCCACTCCATCGCGCACAACCACCCGGACTGCTACCTGATCGTGCTGCTGATCGACGAACGCCCGGAGGAGGTCACCGAGATGGCCCGCTCGGTGCGCGGGGAGGTCATCTCCTCCACCTTCGACGAGCCCGCCACCCGCCACGTGCAGGTCGCCGAGATGGTGATCGAGAAGGCCAAGCGCCTGGTCGAGCACAAGCGCGACGTGGTGATCCTGCTCGACTCCATCACCCGGCTGGCGCGCGCCTACAACACCGTGATCCCCTCCTCCGGCAAGGTGCTCACCGGCGGCGTGGACGCCAACGCCCTGCAGCGCCCCAAGCGCTTCTTCGGCGCCGCCCGCAACATCGAGGAAGGCGGCTCGCTCACCATCCTCGCCACCGCCCTGGTCGACACCGGCTCGCGCATGGACGACGTGATCTACGAGGAGTTCAAGGGCACCGGCAACATGGAGATCCACATGGACCGGCGGATCGCCGAGCGGCGCATCTTCCCGTCCATCAACATCAACCGCTCCGGCACCCGCCGCGAGGAACTGCTGATGCCCGCGGCGGAGCTGCAGAAGATGTGGATCCTGCGCAAGATCCTGCACCCCATGGACGAACTGGCCGCCATGGAATTCCTCCACGACAAGCTCAAGGCCACCAAGACCAACGGGGAGTTCTTCGACTCGATGCGGGGCTAGGACCAGGTCGTCTGTGGCCCGTGCCATGAAGCGCCATGATCCTCGCCGCCGGGCGCGGCGAGCGCATGCGCCCGCTGACCGACCGCGGTCCCAAGCCCCTGCTGCCGTGCGGCGGCAAGCCGCTGATCCAGTATCACATCGAGCGCCTGGCCGCGGCCGGGGTGCGGGAGATCGTCATCAACCACGCCCACCTGGGCGAGCAGATCGAGGCGGCCCTGGGCGACGGCGCGCGCCTTCGGGGTGCGCCTCCGCTACTCGCCGGAGGGCCAGGGCCAGGCCTGGAGACCGGCGGCGGCATCTTCAAGGCCCTGCCCCTGCTCGGCCCCGACCCCTTCCTGGTGGTCAACGGCGATATCTGGACCGACTGCGCCTTCGCCGGCCTCGCACTCGACCCCGGCGACCTGGCCCATCTGGTCCTGGTGGACAACCCGCCCCAGCACCCGGGGGGCGACTTCTGCCTGGTCGACGGGCCGGGTGCAGGCCGAGGGCGAGCCGCGCCTCACCTTCAGCGGCATCGGCCTCTATCACCCGGACCTGTTCGCCGGCTGCACCCCCGGGGCCTTTCCCCTGGCGCCCCTTGCTGCGCCAGGCCATGGCCAGCGGCCGGGTGAGCGGTCACCGGCACCGCGGGCACTGGTTCGATATCGGCACTCCGAAACGGCTTCAAGAGTTGGATCGATGGCTGAGGGAGGGCGCCCCCGGGATTGCGTTCCCCCAGGTGCCTGACGCAGGGGCGTCGCACCAGGGCGAGTCGGCGCCCTACGTTTCTTCCATGGTTCCTACCTCCGAGTAAAGGGCTTTGTCCTTGTGTGTCACAGGCAAGGCGTACACCTTGCCCTCCACCCGTTCCGCCCGGGCCTTGCCGCTGCGAGGCGGCGGCCAGATGCACCGCCATTCGCATTACCCCAGAATCGGGAGAACCCGGCCATCGAGCCCCGCTGCGGTCTTCCCTGCCAGCAGCTGCATCGCCGTCGGGGCGACGTCGAGCAGGTTGCCATGCACGAATTTGGCGCTGGTATTGATATCGGGACCGAGGGCGAAGAAGAACCCGGCCAGTCGATGGTTGCCACTTCGTTCCGGGTGGCGTCGGCTGGCCGAGATGGTTCCGTAGTCCGAAAGCAGGATGCGCGCTGCGCGCTGCTGCGGTCGCCAAACCACGCACAAGTCGGGCAGGGCATCGAGGCACTCGCCGCCAGGCCACGAGGTCCCGCGGGCGCAATACCTGCTCGACCATCGGCGTGCCGGTGGCCCCGTCGCGCAGACGCGAGACCGCCTGTTCGATCTGCCGGCAGGTCAAGTCGTAGTCTGACGCGGCAACGCGGCCGCTCGGTTCCCGACCCGCGAGATTGATGCGGATGAACCCCTGGTGGTCCGAGGGTAATACGAAGGCGCGGCTCGCGGCCAGATCAACGCCTACCAGGCCCTTGGCGCGCATCAGGTGCCGCTGCATGCTGGGCGGGATCAGGGATTCGTTGGCGAGCCGCCGCAGGGTGTAGGGCAGTCGGCCGCCAAGGCGCGCCAGGGCGCTACCCAAGCCGACGCTGGACGGCGATCGCTCGCCAGACGGAACCAGCAGGCCCATCCGGGCCAACAGCGTTTCCAACACCCCACTCGGGATCGTGTCCGCGAGCATGCCATGACCGGAAAACAGGATCAGGTTCGCCGTGCCGGCGTAGTCGTCGATCATGGCCGAGAGCACGCCATCGAGTGCGGCATAGACGGCAGCGAGATCCCCGTCGGCGGATGGTTCGGGCGCGGCAGACGAATCACTGACGGCGCGGGGCCATAGGTAGTGACCCGCCGCATGGGTTTCTCCGAAAACCGTCAGCAACATGCGCGGACGCCGCTCCAGCAACAGGCGGTTGAGGGCGTCCTTTTGCCGGATGCCTTGCTCCAGCCGACGCCTGAGCCCCTGCCGTCCAATGCGACCCCAGGGCGCCTTTATCGGCGTTTGTAACGGATGTCTCCCCAGGCGCCGCAGCAGCGCCGGGGCGAACGCCTCCGGATAGGTCGCGAAGGTGCTGAAGTGATCCAGGGCGCCCCATTCAACGACCTGGGTGTCGCCGGGTCGTCCGACCAACCGGAGCTTGGGCACGTCGACTATCGCGACCGGGCCGACCCCGTCTGCCGGTCGTGCCCAGAATGGCGGCTGTTTCAGGTCCGACGCGAGCATCCGGCGCAGTTCGGTGCTTCCGGGGCATAGCTGCGACATGAAGTACAAACCGTGGCGCCCAGGATTGAGGCCAGTTACGAATGACGGCCAGATTGACCCCTGCAGCACCTGGGTCGGGGAATCGAGGCGACCCTGGGCAGCGGTCGCGTACAAACGGCGGAAGCCGGGCAGCGCCCCCTCACGCGCCCAACGTTCGACCAGGCACAGGTCCATCGCATCGAGACCGAGGAGGATTAACGGGCGCGGCGTTTTGCTCATGGCGACGCCCTTCCGCAGTCGGTCGTCTCCGGGGCCGGTGGGGCGGTCAGTGTGGTCATTGGAGTTCCGGGCGCAGGCGGAGATGGTCCGCGAGGCGTAATGCCAGGGCAACGATGGTCAATGTGGGGTTCGCATAGCCGCCGGTGGGAAACACCGAGCTGCCGGTAACATAGAGATTGGCGATGCCATGCACACGGCAATCGGCGTCCACCACCCCGTGGCGCGGGTCGCTGCTCATCCGGGTCGTCCCCATCGGGTGCGCGGCATCGCCGAACTGAATGCTGCCGTCGGCGTCGGCCAGGGCGCCCAAGCCGTGCCGCTGGCACACGACATCGAGGGCCTGCAGCAGACGCCTGGCGCTGCGCCGCTCGGCTTCTCCCACCCGCCAGTGAAGACCCAGTCGCGGCAATCCCAGGTGGTCGCGCTCGTGCGTGAGCGTCACACGATTGGCGGGGTCTGGCGCCTGCTCGCAGTGCAGGACGGTGACGAGCTCTGTGGCCCGACGTTTGCGCAGGTGATGCAGCAGGTGATACAGCCGATGGGGCATGATCTCGCGCACCGTCAACTGGTACAGGTAACGGCTGGCGGCGCCCCAGGACACGGGCATATCAGGCTGATGTCCAAAGCGTCGGCGGTGGACCCGCCGGACCACCTCCAGTGCCGAACCGTAGATCAGCGTTGAGCCCGGAGAGTAGGCTGGCTCCAGTTCCACCAGGCAGCCCACCATGCCTTCGGTTTGCTCGATGGTCGGGGCCAGGGTCAACCCCAGCTTGAGGCGACCGTCGGCCAATGGGACGCCCAGCAGCCGGCCGAGATTTGGCCGGCCGGTCAGGCGCAATCTGGCGGCGACGGCGCGGGGGTGATCCATGTAGTAACGGCCCACCTGGTCGGTACCGTTGCCGATACCCGCAACTGCTTGCGAACGTGAGGCGAGCAACAACCGCGCGTTCTCCAGACCGCCGCAGGCGAGCACAAAGACCCGCGCGCGCAATTCGACGACCTTTCCGTCGGGCCCCGCGGCACGGATGGCGGTCACCTGGTTCTGTCCTTCGTTCACGCGCAGCTCGAGCGCCGTCAGGTTCAGTACCAGGGTGTCGCCCTTGGCCGGCTTGAACAGTGGCCCCATGGCCTTGCCGAATCGCAGTGGTGATTTGGCCCACAAGGCCCAATCGGCGGCCAGTTCATCAGCGCCGGTCAAGCGCCCCTCAGCACCAATCACCGGACAGCAGTCGCTGGCGTCGGATGTCTCCGGTAACGGCGGCAATCGCAGCAGTCGGGCTGCACCTGGGTAATACTGCGACAACTCGTCGTACGCTAGGGGCCATCCGCTGTGCGGCACCCAGGGACGTGGTGCGAGATCCCGGGGCCGCAGGCGCATACAGCGCCCCGGCCACAGATTCGAAGCCCCGCCGAGCAGGCGCACCCGTGACATGAAGTCCTGGCGCAGGGCATCGCCCTGCTGCACGATCTCGTTCAGGGACGCGAGCGCCGGGTTCGGATCGACGCCGCCGCTCTCGACCACCGTGACCGGGCGGCGCATGGGTGGCAGCGCCGCCGCCAGGGCCAATCCGGCGGGTCCGGCGCCGATGATGCAGACGTCCGTTTCCAGCGTGGTTGTCATTGCGTCGGACGCTGCGTTCAAAATCGGCATGGCTTCGATGCGGAGTTCCACGACAATGGCAAAGGTGCCAGGGGGCCGATCCCGGCTCGCGATCAACGTCGGCTGGCTGAGCCTGAATCAAGTGGCGACCGTCCTGCTACGCCTGTGCTACGTGGTTGCGGCGGCGCGGATGCTGGCGGCCGCGGACTATGGCCTGTTGGCCTACAGCCAGAGCTGGTATATCACGGTCTTTCCGCTGGCGCTGCTGGGCGTGTCAATTCTGTTCGGCCGCGCGATCGGTGCTGATCACGCGGCCGGGCTGGCGTTCGCATCGGCAACTCGACGCACCCGCCTGGCGGTCGCCGCCGCGGTAACCCTGTTGGTCGCGATGACCGCCGCGGTGGTCGAACCCGTCCCGGCGAACCTTGCGCTGATCCTGATCTTTGCCCTCGCATTGGCGCCACGGGTCATGGCGGTCGGCTCGGAAGCGGTGCTGACCGGTCTTGAATGCGCGCAGCAAACCGCGGCCAACAACCTGTGCTGGCGAACGCTGGAGTTGGTGTGCGCCGTCGGCGCCCTCGCCGCGGGCGCTGGTATGCTGACCTTGGCGGTGTTTCACGTCGTCTCCTGGATACTCCAGGCCGCCAACGGTTGGCTCCGCGAACGGCGAGTTGCCGCCATTGCGCCGCTGGTTCAAGTAAGGCTGGACCGCGCCGGAGCGCGCATCCTGTTTCACGACGGGCTGACCCTGGCGCTCGGGGCCTTTCTGACCGGGCTGATGGGGACTGGTGTCCTGATCCTGTTTCGCTCGATCCATGGGGTCAGCGATGCTCTCGGCGCCGTCGCGGTGTTCCTCCAAGCGGTGGGGATCTTACTCGGCTTGGCGGTTGCCATGGGCAATGCGCTGCTCCCGTACCTGGCGCGGACGACGGCCAAGGGCGCCGATCACCACGCGCTCGTGTTGCGGCTGGTCTTGAGCCTCGGTCTGGTCGTCGGGGCGGTCGCGACAGCCCTGCTCCTGGTCGTCACCGGCCCCTGGGTTGCGCTGGCGCTCGGGTCTGGCTTCGCCGAGTTGCCCCGGTGGTTGCCAGGACTCGGATTGTTTGCGACGCCGATCCTGTGGCATACGCTGGCGAGCCGCCTGTTCGTGGCCCACGCGCGTGCAACAAGGTTGCTACCGATCGCCGTCTGGGGCAGCGCTACCGCGTTGGCAACGGCGCCCGCCCTGATCGCGGCGTCGGGCGGAACCGGCGCCCTGGGGGCAACCTTGCTGGGTTATTTGGTACAAGCCATGTCTGTGCTTTGGGTTACCGCCGGCATCGTGGCCCTGTGCCGCTTCCATGTCCTGGTCCAGTTTCTCGCGTTCCTGGCAATGACGCTCGGTGCCGGCGCCGGGATGATTGGGGTACTGGACCCTGTCCTCGCAGTTGCCGCGCTGGTGCTGCTAGCCCTGCTGACGGGCAGCGAGTCGCTGCTCGGCCTCTGGCGGCGGTCACGTGCAAGCTTGATCCAACGATGATCATGTCGGCGGCATCAGGTGACCCTGAATTCGGCGGACGCCGAAATCCACCAACTCGGCGAACCCGGGACCGACGAGCCATGGCATCCGGCGCAGCAAGGGCGTCAGCGCCTGGGGGCGCGTCCACGCGCGTGAGCGCAGCAGCCCCAGCGCTAACCAGCGGACGCAGAGACGGCGGGCGCGGAAGCGCTGGGCCGGCGTCAGCCCCTGAGAACGCGCGAACGCAGCCAAGAGTGCTTGGGCGCCGTCGCCGGCCAGGGCAATGTGTTGTGCGGCTGGTATCGGCTGCAGATAGAGCAGATCGAAGAACGCCTCCACCTCCAGTCGGTATTGGCCCAATTCCGGCAAGCGTGAAAAGCAGTGGAGGAGCGCGATCTCGTGCATGGCACGATGTTGCTCGCGCCGTTTTCGACTTGAGATCGCGCCGGGATGCAGACGATAACGGACCAGGACTTCGGGCACGACCCCCAGGCGGCCCAACGCCAGCATACGCACCCAGAGATCGAAGTCCTCGGCCCAGAGGAAGTGCTCGTCATAGGCAATGCGCTGCCGGCGGACCGGATCGAGCCTGAACATGGCCGATGAATGCACGATCGGCGTGCGCACGAGGGAGATCAGCAGCAGTTCCCAGTCGGTCCAGCCCAACCCGTCGAGAGTGGTGGTACGGCCGTGCTCGTCCATCAACGCGCAGCCACAGCCGACCAGCACATGGTGCGGGTGGTCGTCGAAAAAGTCGACCTGAGCCTGGAGTCGCCGTGGCAGCGCGATGTCATCGGCGTCCTGACGTGCCAGGAACTCCCCCCGGGCGGCGGCGAGACCAATATTGAGCGACCGCGTCACACCCAGATTGCTGCGGTTGCGCAGTACCCGAATGCGCGGGTCTCGCCGCGCCCAGGAATCGATGAGGGTCGCACCTGGGGCATCGGAGCCGTCGTCAACGATCAGCAGTTCGAACGCCGGATAGCTCTGATCAAGGATGCTCGCGACGGCAGCGTCCAAATGGTCGCCAGCGTTATAGACCGGCATGAGGACCGTGACGCGCGGGACTTCAGTCAACACCGATAACCCCGCCGGTGGAGCGGCCGCGGGTGCTGCGAAAGCGCGTGATCACCGAGCGCGTGAAGCACGCGAGTGGTCTTGCATTGTGGGTCGCCGTGAAGCGATCCGCATTGGCCCTGGAGACGCGCAGCGTCATCAGGCGCGCCGGCCCGGGGCCACGCAGGAACTCGACCCAGGCACGGGCATCATCGGCGACCACGATCGCGGGGTCGGGTTCGAGGTCGCAACCCTCCAGTGCCGCGCGGGTCGCGAGCATGGGGCGGCGGTTGTAGGCGGTCTCGGCGACCTTGATGTTGAGTCCTGCAGCGATGACGATCGGCTGGATCATGAGGTGCGCGCAGGCCCAGACGTGCCTCAGTTCAGCCACATGACCATGGCCGGTCACCCGTGGGTGGTGCATTAAGCACTCGCTGCCGCGGCCGAACAGATGCAGTTCGAAACGTCCTGGCGTCTCCGGCCAGACAGCGGTGAGAAACCACTTAATCGCGGCTTGGTTCGGCCACCAACCCAGGTTGCCGAGAAAGCCGAGCCGGACCGGCGCGGTGTCTGTGACTGCCGCGGGCGGCTCCCCATCCCAGCGCGGGTAGGCAAAGACGGGGGGGACCGTCAGCTTCGGCACCGCACCGGTCAGGGCGTCCCGATCTCGGGCGGCGATGGTGACGATGGCGTCGGCGCCCGCGACCTCCCGACGTTCGAACTTATCGAGCTTTCGCGCGTCACGGCGTGCGATGGATCCCAACAGCGGCACTGCCGGCAGACGCCGGACCTGTTGCCAGTAGAGATCGCCCTCGAGGTTATGGCATAGGTAGAGCACTGGTGCCTTGCCTGCGACCAGCCGCCGACACCACATCATCTCAAGGCCGCTGATCAGCACCAGATCGAACGCCTCGTGCGCGAGCAGCCTCAGCAGACGGCGCTGGAAGCGGCCGGATCTGAAACGCAGAACCTTCGCCGGCAGCGGCGAAACCAGGGCCCGTGCCATCGCCAAGAGATTCCGCAGCAGATGGACTGGGCGCGACGGCGCGGCCTCAAAACTCAGTTCCCGGAGCGTCGCGCGGAACTCAGGGCCGGCCAGCAGACGCAGTATCGAGGCGGTATAGACGGGTCCACCGTACAGGGCGACCGGCTCGCACCGATGCCTTAGGACCAGGATCCGCGGGGGATCACCGAATTCGCTCTTGTGATCGAACCCTGTTGCCCCCTCTGGAGTCGTTGCGGTGACGCTCATGGTCCTGCCCCGGGAAGCACCGACCGCGCGGACATCATCGCCAACGAAACCGCCTGACTGGCACGGCGTTAAGGGTTTCGACGCGGGCGGCATCCGGTGCGTGCGGGGCCAGTACATCGATCGCCCATCCCAGCGCAGTCAAGTCCTGCGCAAGGTGCAGTATGAACGGTGTCGTCGAATCGCCTTGCCAACGGGGGAAGTTGGAGGTGGCGAAGAGGACCCGGGAAGGATTGTGGGGAGGCACGCTGGACGGGTCTGAACGCATCGCAACTAGCAATCGTCGCACCGTACCACAGGTAGGTATTGGTCGCTGGTCAGGGTTTTGACTGCCACTGTCGGGTGCGATCGAGAGTGATGCGGTCTGAAGGATGCCTCCGTCCGGGTAGCGGTTGCATGCCGGTGCCGCCGGTCCGGCCCAGGCGAGTTTCCAAGGCGCCGATGAGGGCCGACTGGTCCGGCTGGTCCATATCGGCGACGAGGGCGAACTGCAGGGGCTTCCCGTCCTCGTCATCCAGCGGCTCGATACCTTCGAACGTAGGACGGACCCGCTCGCCTCGCTCGTTCCGGATGTGCCAGATCCACACTGCGTGGCCGTCGATCAGGCCCACGCAGCACCCGGCAACCGTCACGTCGCGTTTGCGACTAGTCTTGCCAGTCAACCAGCCCCGTGTAGGCGGTGGCGAGGACGACCAGTCCGAAGGCGATGCGGTACCAGGCGAAGATCTCGAAGCTGTGGTTGGAGACATAGCGCAGTAGGGCCTTGACGGTGAGCATGGCCGCCACGAAGGCGGCGGCGAAGCCGACGGCGAAGACTGGCAGGTCTGCTGCGTGGAGGAGGTCCTGGGACTTGTAGACGTCATAAACGGTGGCGGCCAGCATGGTCGGGATGGCCAGGAAAAAGGACAGTTCGGTGGCCGCCTTGCGGGACAATCCGAAGACGAGTCCGCCCATGATCGTGGCCCCGGCCCGGGAGACCCCTGGAAACATGGCCAACGCCTGGGCTAGACCCACCTTCAGGGCCTCCCGCCAGGTGATGTCGTCGACCGTCTCGAATCGGACCGGACGGGGGTTACGTTCCACATAGAGGATTACAAACCCGCCCACGATCAGTGCCCCTGCCACTGTCAGTGGGTTGAACAGGTAGGTCTTAATGACTGAATAGAACATCACCCCCAGCGCCATGGCGGGGAGGAAGGCGACCAGGATGTTGCCGGCGAAGCGGCGCTCCGGGGCCTGACGCCAAAGCCCCAGGGTCACGCGCACGATGCGTTCCCGATAGAGCCAACATACTGCCAGGATCGCCCCGAGTTGAATGGCGATCTTGAAGACCTTGCTCTGCTCGTTGGTGTAATCGAGCAGGCTGCCGGCGATGATCAGGTGGCCGGTGGAGGAGACCGGGAGGAATTCAGTCAGTCCCTCGACGAGGCCGAGGATTAGTGCCTTCAACAACAGGGGCAATTCAAACATCTAGGTTCCTGGGGGGCGGTGCGGCGGGTGGACGCAATTCGGGGTAAAACGGACAGCGGGTAGCCCTCGGCTTCAGTTGGGCTGACGGCTCGTGCGCGGCTCAATGAATTGGCGTGTTCTCATCCGCCGTCGGCGGTTCATCGCCCGGTGCGACCGTGGAGTCGGGGATGCGATGGTTTTCATCGAGCCAATCGCCCAGGTCCAGGAGCTTGCAGCGCTCGCTGCAAAAGGGTCGGAAGGGCGAGGCCGCGGACCACTCCACGGGGCGTCCGCACTGGGGGCACGAGACCTTGGTCGGCATGGAGACCCTCAGAATACACAGCAGGTCAGACGAAACTCCACGTCATCCGTGCTCTGAGTGGCCTTCCCGCGAGCTTCGATGTGCATGAAGCGGATGCTGAAGCGGTTCTTGTGTCCGCTGATCTCTGGATAGACGTGTGCACCGGCCGGGAGTCCCACGCGCACCATCTGGGCTGGACCCTGGGCCTCCAGGGACTCCTGGAAAAAGCCGCCCGCCGCCGTGACCAGGCGCGCCGCGGCGCTGCCGCGGGCAAGGGAGAGTAGCAGGCGGATTGCCGCCTCCGCCGGCCTCAGGTCCCCTAGCCAATGGTCCAGTCGCGACTGGCGCCGTTCCGGTGACTGAGCCAACCAATGGTGATAAAGCGGCAGGTCGAAGCAACAACCCCCACCGGGGATACTGCTTCGCTGGGCCACACCCTTGAGAAACTCGTCCTCCCGGGCGGTCTGACCGATGGGGCTCTTGAGTGCCTGGATCCCGGTCGCTGCCTGCTCCAACTCGCCCATGACCCGCGCCAAGGCGGTGGGATCCACTCCTGGCTGGCTTGCGATGCGGTGTAGCGTGTTGATGTTGCGATCCAGCTCCTTGGCGATCTCTGTCTTCAGGTCTGATCGGGCCGTGACGGCCGTGATTTCCATCAGGGCCTCCACTGCCACCCGGGTCGCCCAGGGATCGTACTGGGGCATGAAGTAATCGACTTTCTCGAACAGGTGCTCCAGGCGCAGAAAGGTGCGGATGCGCTCGTTCAGGGGGTGCTCGAAGAGAGTCTGTGGGGCCACGGCGAGTTCTCAGGCAAAACGCGGGGAACGGGCGCGAGCGAGGGATGGCGTTCCCAAGGGTCACCGGCCCGCGGTGATCGAGGGCCGGATTCTCCCGGTTTAGGATGTCCCGGTAAATCCCCCGCGGCCCGCGGCGCTTTGCCTGGGTCCTCAGCCCTGAAGGGCGGTGACCACTCGGTCGAGGATGGTCCGGGCCTCGGCGGCCACCTGGTCGGCGACCTGATTGTGGGCTAGGGCGAGCACGGTAACCGGGTCCATGAAGTCCACGGCGGTGCGGGACGGGGACACCTGACGCACGACCACGTTGCAAGGCAGCAATGCACCGGCCGCCGGCTGGGCCGGACCACCCGCTTGGCCAGACCCGGGGCGCAGGCGCCCAGGATGCGATAGCCGCCGATGTCCTCATTCAGTTTGGCCTTGAGGATGGCGGCGACATCCACGTCGCTGACGATGCCGAGTTTTTCCGCTGCCAGGGCGGACACGACTCGCTCGACGGCCGCGTCGAAGGGCAGGTCAATCTCCACGCCGAATGCGTAGCTCATGGGTCTTCTCCAGAGAGGTGGGGGTTTTCAGGGGGCCGCTGCCAGGAGGCGGTCGATCGAGACCGTTAGAAAGTAACACCCCAGACGGTGGTCCTGACACGCGAAACGTCAATCCCTGTCCCAGAATGAGGGGGCGCGCAAAGCGCGCCCCCTCATTCTGGGACTTGTTGAATTTTGGTGTGGAGTTCCGCTCCCGGTCGTACGGGGTTCCACTGACAAGGTCTCGGCGGCGCATCGCCGTCTGCCCGGCGGGATGGCCCGGCATCCACTGCCCGGGAGGTCACGCCCGGTCCCTCTCACCCCAGCCGCAAGGCCTTTTTGTAGAAGCGGGGGATCTCGTCGGGGTCGGCGGTCATCAGGATGTTGTCGAGCAGGGCCTCGGGCATGCGCCCGGCGCGTACCATGCGGGCGAATTGGGTCTTGAGTCCCTCCCAGTAAAAGTCCCCGCCGGAGCTGTCCAGGAAGACCACCGGGCTCGCCTCGATCACCCCGAGCTTCATGTCGGTGAGGGTGAGCCCGATCTCTTCCAGGGTGCCGACGCCGCCGATCAGGAAGATGTGGAAGCTGGCGATTTCGAACCAGCGTTGGCGGGACTGCCGGCTTCGGGCCTGGAAGGTCTGGTAAAAGTCGGCGGTCTTGTTGGTCACCTGATCCATCGTCTCGATGAAACTGGAACCGACCATGGACCCGAGTCGGTGCGCGGTATCGGTGACCTGCTGCATGGATCCGGGGCCGCCACCCGTGAGGATGCCGATATCGTTGCCGAAGAGCCCCCGGAGATTTTCGATCAGGCGTTCGGTCTGGGTGATCTCCTTCTCGCTTAACGGTTTGATCGACCCATAGATGGCAAACACCAGGGTGGAGCGGAAGCCGTCTACCCGGTCCGGGGCGGTAAAGTAGCCCCGCAGGCCCCGGAAAACGTGCCGCACCACGTGGCCGCGGGCATCGTTACACCAGAAGACCTCTAACCCCAGGCCCTCGTAGTCTGCCAGGCGCCCATGATCCCGGTCGGAGAGGAAGACCCCATGCTCAAAGGAGGCGCGCCGGAAGCACAGGCGGGCGATCTTGCGGCGCAGGGCCGCGGCACAGATCTCCGTGTGCTCGATCAGGTTGGGGAAGTAGCCGAGCAGCAGGGTCGCCCTGGCATCGTCCGGCAGGGCATCAAGGGAACCGAGTCCGTCCGGGTTGGCACCGCCATCGGCCAGCCGGGCCCCGGCGTCGTCACCAGGGGCCCCGCGGTTCTCGCCGTTTTCTCCCGGGTTACCCGGATTGTCCGGTCGGGCGCAGAGCAGGGTGGGGGTGTCGCCGCTGAGCAGGGCCGCGGGGTTGGTGGTAGCAGTCATCAGCCGATGACAGCCCGGGACCATGGGGGGTGAAGTCTCCAACCGGTCGAAGACCTGAACCAGTGCGCGGTACTCCGACTCGGCGGTGCTCGCCAAGGGGCTCAAGCCCCCGTGCCAGTAACGCCTTTCTGGCTCCTGGCGGGTCGCTTCATGGACCGTGGCGGCCACCGTCGGGTTGACGATGAGCTGATCGGAGCGGTTGATGAACTCCAGATAGATGTTGGTACCGCGGGTGGAGACGGGGTCCAGTACCGTCGCCTGGAGGTGGAAACCCAGTGAGTCGTCCAGGTTCTGGAGCACCACGTAGTGGCGATGCAGGAACATGGAGCAGGCGGTCACCAGGCCGTCCCTGGGGAGCAGTTCGATGTTATCGACCGGGGTGCGGACCTGGAGCCGGTTCAGCAATTCCTTCCCATCCGCGTGGTTGGCGACCGCGTGGACTTCGTCAAAGGTCAGGGGTTTGCGGAACTGAAAGACCTGCTGCTGAGGGCGCAGGATCAGGTAGCCGTGGGCGTCCAGAGAGAAGCCGGCCGGTACCTGCAGCTGGTTGTCCCGGATCAGACCGTGGATCTCCGTGGAGCTTAGCCGGGAATCCTGTGGGCAGAAGGCCAGTCGTCCGACCCGCAGGCCGGGTACCACCAACCGTTCCAGGTGTTCGGCCATGCCGTAGGCGTGAATGGCGGCGACCACCCGCAGGCGCAGGTTGCAGGCGTGGCCGTTGAACTCCGGTTCCCCCAGGGGGGTGATGTTGATTCCGAGTCGCGCCAGGCGGCTGCGGGCGGCGAAGATTAATTCGGACTCCCGGTCCCGGACCAGTTCTCGAAAACGGCGCGGCAGCGTGAAGCGCGCTTCCACCAGCAGGTCATCGCCGTCGCGGCCATGGAGAGTGGTGATCCAGCCGTCGTCGGTCTCAGGTGTTGCGTACATCGGATGGGGACTCGCAGCGTCGTTCGAACCAGGCCCGCCGCCGCCGGAGCAAGGGTACCCCCAGCGCCAGTAAGGTCAGGGTTGAGGAGATGGGCATCGCCTGGGCCTGCCGCGGTTTGGCGATCGCGTTTTCCGCCGCGATCAGTTGCATGGTGGCGGCGCCGTCTGCGAAGCCCCGGACCCAGGTCAACTCGTCTACACCCGGGACCAGCATGAAGATGCCGACACCACGGTACTGACTGGCTAACGGGCCCGCGATCAGATCCCGGTCGATCAGGAACTCCAGAGTTCCGGGTTTACTATCCGGGCGTAACGCTTGAGCCGTGGTGATGAGGAGCCGCGCTGCCGGCTGCTGGTCGGGGGTCGGGAGGCTACCGAAGACGTTGAAATCGGAGCGTAGAAAGTTGCCATAGGCGTTCCCCTTCAGGGTCAGATGCAGGGCGCCGCGCAGTGGATCGCGGCGATTGCCCTGGAGGTCCACAACAGAAGCCGGGTCCGTGAAGGCGAAGCTGCCAGCGGTCCGAAGGGTCAGGCTGTCCGGGTCGGGCGCGTAATCCACCTGGTTCGCCACGAACTGGAAGTTCGCCAGGGTCCGGTCGGTGGTCAGCAGACCCGCCGCCGCGGGCAGGGCGCAGGCTGTCACCAACCCCGCCAGTAGGGCTTCCGACCATCGTTGCCCGCTGAAGAGGGACACTCATCATGGGACTTGTCGCGTCGCCTCCGGTTGGGCTTCGAGTGTATCGGGAAGTATAACCTTACGCCCAGTGCCGGGAGGGCCTGGGCGAGCCCTCAGAAGTGGATGGCTGGGACCGCCGGACGATCACCCGGCCGGCGCTGCCAGCAGCTTTTCGATCGCCTGGACCACCTTGCCGCTGTCCGGCGCGGTGACGCTGGCGTAGTAGTCCACATAGTTGCCGTTGCGATCGATCAGATATTTGTAGAAGTTCCACTTGGGGTAGGGGGCACCGGCCGTGGCGAGTCGCTCGAAGAGCGGGGAGGCTGCGCCCTTCTTGACGCTGACCTTCTCGAACATGGGGAACTCCACGGAGTAGGTCAGGCGGCAGAACTTCTGAATGTCCTCCTCGCTTCCGGGTTCCTGATTCATGAAGTCGTTGGAGGGGAAGCCGAGCACCACCAGCCCCTGGTCTTTGTACTTGCGGTAGAGTGCCTCAAGCCCCTCGTACTGGGGCGTGAATCCGCACTTGCTGGCGGTGTTGACCACCAGGACCACCTTGCCGCGATATTCCTCGCAGAGGTTGACCGATATCGTTCCCGGCCAGGCGGCGAACATTGAGATCGAGCAAGGGGGCGCAAGCCGGGGTCGAGACCGGCGTATCGGCGGCGACTCCGGTACCCATGGCGGCGAGGCCGAGGACGAACAGGGCAGTCTTCATGGTCGGTTCTCCGGGTTGAACAAACTTTGACCAACCGGGACATGGAGGATGCCTCGGAGATTGCAACCAGAAGCCCCGCTCCGGCTCGGGCGCTGACCGGACCCCCGGGGGGCCGGTTTGAATGCCGTTACCGGCGGACCAATCTCCTTACCGGACGTTGAGTTCCCTGAGCGGCCGTCGCCCTCGGCGGACCCCTTAAACACCTGATACAGCACAGGATTACGATGAGCGACTGGGTTAAAGGCACGGTGGTCGGCAAGCACGCCTGGACGGACGGTCTGTACAGCATGCAGATCGAGGCCCCGGTGGCCGGATTCACGGCTGGGCAGTACACCAAGGTGGCCCTGGATATCGGCGCAGACCGGGTAGGGCGGCCCTACTCCCTGGTGAATCCGCCCCAGGAGCGGCCCCTGGAGATCCTTTTCAACGAGGTACCGGAGGGCCCCCTGACCCCCTGTCTGTCAGACCTCAATCCCGGGGACCCGGTGTGGGTCGCCGCCCAGGCCGGGGGCATCTTCACCCTGGAGACGGTCCAGCCCGCCGACACCCTGTGGCTGCTCGCCACCGGCACGGCCATCGGGGTCTATCTCTCGATCCTGCGCACGGCCGATCCGTGGGAGCGCTTCGGGCGGGTGATCCTGGTCCATGGGGTGCGTAACGCCGACGATCTGGTCTATGGCGAGACCATTGCCGCCATCGCCGATCAGCGGGGTGAGCGCTTCGGCTTCATCCCGGCGGTGAGTCGGGAGTCGCACCCCCAGGCCCTGCGCGGGCGCATCACGGACCTGCTGACCGGGGGTGAATTGGAGCAGCGGGCGGGGGCGCAGATCCGCCCCGAGGCCAGCCACGTTATGCTCTGCGGGAACTCCGCCATGATCAAAGACGCCAAGCAGATCCTGGAGGCGCGTGGGCTGGTGCGCCACCGCCGCAATATGCCGGGGCACTACAGCACCGAGCAGTACCACTGAGCGGGGGAGTCTGTCGCCGCCTGATCCTGGTCCTGGGCGATCAATTGGATCGGGCGGCGCCAGCCCTTGAGGGACTGGACCCGGACCGGGATCGGGTCTGGATGTGCGAGGCGGTGGAGGAGGCGACCCAGGTCCCTTCTCACAAGGCACGCACCGTCCTCTTTCTGGCGGGCATGCGGCACTTTCGGGACCGGCTCCGCGCCCCGGACTTCAACGTCTGGGCCGGCCAGCGCCAGAGTCTGATTCAGGAGCAACTCTACCGGCACCTGCGGCGGCGTGAAGATGTCCTGATGAGTGGCGACCAGCCGCTGGGTGGGCGCTGGAACCTGGACCAAGAGAACCGCAAGTCGTTCGGTCGTAGAGGTCCTGGGCCGGTCCCACCGCCTCTCGGCTTTCCGACCGATGACACCACCCGCGGCGTCATTCGACTGGTCGCCCAGCGCTTCCCCCTCGCGCCCGGACGGCTGGACCGCTTCGACTGGCCTCTCACCGCTGAGCAGGCCCAAGCGGCCCTGAACGACTTCATCGCCAATCGGCTCCCGACCTTCGGCCCCAACCAGGACGCCATGTGGAGTGGCGAGCCCTGGCTTTATCATGCCCGTCTCTCGGCCGCGCTGAACCTCAAACTCCTGGACCCCCGTGCCCCGATTGCCGCGGCCGTTGGGGCCTTGGAGCGAGGCGCCGCACCCCTGGCGTCTGTGGAGGGATTTGTTCGCCAGATCCTGGGCTGGCGGGAATATGTCCGCGGGGTCTATTGGCGAGAGGGACAGGACTACTTGGAGCGTAACGCCCTGGCTGCCTACCAACCCCTGCCGGCCTTCTATTGGCACGGCGATACCGGTTATGCCTGCCTGCGGGCCTGCATCGGCCAGGTCATCGAATACGGTTACGGGCACCACATCCAACGTCTGATGGTCACCGGGCTTTTTGCCCTGCTGCTCGGGGTGGAGCCGCGTCAGGTCCATGCCTGGT
This sequence comes from uncultured Gammaproteobacteria bacterium, assembly GCA_963733415.1. Taxonomy (GTDB): domain Bacteria; phylum Pseudomonadota; class Gammaproteobacteria; order Chromatiales; family Chromatiaceae; genus Thiodictyon. Next base: position 90,160 of record CAVTDM010000015.1, read on the forward strand.
ATCTCGCCATGTTCGTGGACGCGGTGGAGTGGGTGGAGGCCCCCAATACCCTGGGGATGAGCCAGTACGCGGACGGGGGCCTGCTTGCCTCCAAGCCCTATGTCGCCAGTGGTGCCTACATCCGGCGCATGAGCAATTACTGCAACGGCTGCCCCTATGATCCGGCGGAGGCATTGGGGGAGCGGGCCTGTCCCTTCACCACCCTCTATTGGGACTTCCTTGCCCGCCATCGCGACCGCTTCGCCCGGCACCCGCGCACGGCGCTGCAATGGCGTAACCTGGAGCGGCTGGAGCCGGAGCGGCTGACGGCCATCCGCCGTGCCGCGGACGGCCTGCGGGCGGCCCTGTGATGAGTGACGAGAGGTACGGTGATTCCCAAAAAGCACGATCCCCGTTGTAGGACGACCTTTTGGTCCCTGTATTGTCGGAAATCGCCCAACCCCGGAGACTCAGCATGAGCGCGGATGTCATCGTGATCGGCGCTGGCCTCTCCGGCCTGGCCTGCGCCCTGACCCTGCGGGAGCATGGGCTCGAAGCCCTCGTACTGGAGGCGGCGGAGGGGATCGGCGGGCGCGTGCGCACCGACCAGCGCGGGGGCTTCCTGCTGGACCGCGGTTTCCAGGTCTTGCAGACCTGGTACCCGGAGGCCCGGCGCTGGCTCGACTACAACCGACTGGACCTGCGGCCCTTCGAGCCCGGGGCCCTTGTCCGCATCGGCGGCCGGACTCATCGGGTCAGCGATGTGTGGCGCCGCCCGGCACGGTTGCCGGAGATGCTGGCCTCGCCCGGTCGGCACCCTGACGGACAAGCTGCGGTTGCTCAAACTCCGCCACCAGTGTTTGTCTGGGACCTTGGAGGATCTCTACGCCCGCCCCGAGGCCCTGACCCTTGACCATCTGCGGCGTTTGGGCTACTCGGAGCGGATCATCGCGCGCTTCTTCAAGCCGTTCTTCAGCGGCGTATTCTTCGAGCCCGAGTTGGCGGTTTCTTCCCGCGTGTTTGAGTTCGTCTTCCGGGCCTTCGCCCTGGGGGACACGGCCCTGCCCGCGCGCGGCATGGCCGAGATCCCGGCGCAACTTGCCGCCCGCCTGCCCTCGGAGCAGATCTGTACTGGCACTCGGGTAGCGGGTCTGTTAGACGGGGCGGTCCGGCTTGCGTCCGGGGAGCGCCTGCGGGCGCCCGCCCTGGTGGTTGCAACCGCCGGGCCGGAGGCGGCGCGCCTGCTCTGATCGGCCGCCGCCGGTCGCGAGCCGCGGCACCACCTGCGTCTACTTCGCGGCGGACCAGGCGCCTTTCCGGGGTTCTTACCTGATGCTGAATGGTGAGGGTCAGGGGTTAGTCAACAGTCTGCTGTGCCCGAGTAATCTCTCGGCGCACTATGCCCCGGCGGGGCAGTCTCTGATCACGGTCAATTGCCACGGGGTCGAGCATAATCCGGATACCCTGGAAACGGTCCTGCGCCGGGAACTGACCGGCTGGTTTGGTGACCAGGTTCGGGGCTGGGAGCGGCTCGCCGTCTATCGGCTGCCCCAGGCCCTGCCGGTCCAGGCGCCGCCGGTCCCCTACCCGGGCGGGGTGGAGCAGCAGATGGCCCCGGGGATTTGGGTCTGCGGCGAGTACCAGGCCGCCCCCTCCATCCACTGGGCCTTGCACTCCGGTCGTCGCGCCGGGGCGGGGATCGCCCGCGCTTTGCAGGGGCGGCGGGTTGCACCGAACGAAGCGAATCCCTATCGTAGCGCCGCGCCAAGACAATAATCCCACCTACGGAGTTCGGACCATGAGATTTGCCCATCAGCGTGGCCACCGGTACGGCCTAGTGCTCACCCTCGCCATCCTCCTCCCGCTCGTTCTGGCCCCTGCGGTCTTCGCGGCGGAGGAAAAGGAGCCGGACCTGGCACTGGGCAAGCAGTTGAATCGCCAATGCGCCCTCTGTCACGGCCTGCACTCCCAGGGCATCCTGGGGGGCAAATATCCGCGCCTCGCGGGCCTGCCGGAGTACTATCAAATCAAGGCCCTGACCGACTATCGGGACGGAGTCCGCCAGCATCAGGCGATGACCGTGGTCGGCGGGTTACAGTCCCTCTCCGACCACGACCTGGAAAGCCTGGCGGCCTATTTGGCTGATATCGACCTGGCCAAGGTCCATCCATTGGATGTCCCCACCCCGGAGGGAGCGGACGTGGCGAGCGGGGAGGAACTGTATGAGTCTGATTGCAAGACCTGTCACGGCCGCAAGGGCGAGGGCAAGCCGCGCAAGGAGTCGCCCCAGATCGCCGGCCAGTACGACGGCTACCTGCTGCGGCAGATCGGGATGTTCAAGAACGACAAGCGGGTTCACGCCGGCGATGAGGACGATGACACCTTCGACGATTACTCCGATCAAGACATCCTGAACATCGTCGGCTATGTCACTACCCTCGATGACCCGAAGTGACAGGCCCTGTCCGGCCCTGGCCCAAACACCTTTGAGGAGAGAACAATGAAAGCGTTGCTTGTTGCCGTCGCATTGGCTGCCCCTTTGGCCGCTTCCCTGACTCTGAGCGCCCCGGCCCTGGCCGAAGAAGTGGTCCCAGCGGCCCAGGCCGCCAAACCGGCAGGCCCCGAGATCCAGATGTTCGACATCAACCATTCCATCCTCAAGATGGGGCTGATGGCGGGCGTCACTGCCGACGCGGCCGGGGAGGCCATGCAGTCCAAGGCGGCTGAGCTCAATATGAAGCTGGTGGGATATCAGAACGTGGGGCAGGAGGTCAGCGCCCGCGGCATCAAGGCCCCGCGGCTGGAGATCTTCCAGTTCTGCGACCCGGAGGACGCGGTCAAGATGGTCCAGTTCAACCCCATCTATGCCGCCTACATGCCTTGCCGGATCGCCCTGGTAGAGGATAACCAGGGCAAGGTCTGGCTGGAGATGCTCAACCTGGACATGATCATTCAGGCCTACGACTTGCCGCCGGAGCTGCAAGCGATTGCCATCAATGTCAACGGCATCATGCTCGACATCATCACCGCCGGGGCCACCGGCGAGTTCTGATGCGCGCGGTTGGGGCGCGGCCGGCGGCCTCTGAGCCCCCCGGCCCGCCTGCGCCGCGACGATAACCCCGCTCCTGCTCCGTTGTAGCCCCTCGCCCGCCAGGCGTATTCTTCGGCGTTTTTGAGCCTCCGGTGTCTGGCGGTTCGCCGGATGCCCGCGTCTGAAAGACCCCCTCGGATTTGGTATGGCAGAGTACGCATTGATCCTGATCGGCACGGTGTTGGTCAACAACTTCGTGCTGGTGAAGTTTCTTGGCCTTTGTCCCTTCATGGGGGTGTCCAAGAAGCTCGAGACCGCGATCGGCATGGGGCTTGGCCACGACCTTCGTCATGACCTTGTCCGCGGTCTGTACCTGGCTGGTCAACGACGTACATTCTCATGCCCCTCGGGCATCGAGTACCTGCGGACCATTGCCTTCATCCTGGTGATCGCCTCGGTGGTGCAGTTCACCGAGACGGTGATGCACCAAGACCAGCCCGGTCCTCTACCAGGTCCTGGGCATTTTCCTGCCCCTGATCACGACCAACTGCGCCGTGCTGGGCGTCGCTCTGCTCAACCTCCAAGAGCCCGATACCCTGATGGAATCCGCCGTCTACGGCTTCGGCGCGGCGGTCGGTTTCTCCCTGGTCCTGGTCCTCTTCGCCGCCATGCGCGAGCGCGTGGCCGTGGCCGACGTGCCCGAGCCCTTCCAGGGTAGCGCCATCGCCCTGATCACGGCGGGCCTCATGTCCCTCGCCTTCATGGGCTTCGCCGGACTCGGTCGCCAACTGAAGGCCACGCCGCCGCATGTTGACCGCCATCCTCGCCATCGCCTGTTCTCGCCGCCCTCTTCGGGCTGCTGCTCGGCTATTCCGCCATCCGCTTCCAGGTCGAGGGCGACCCCATCGCCGACCAGATCGACGCCCTGCTGCCCCAGACCCAGTGCGGCCAGTGCGGCTACCCGGGCTGCCGCCCCTATGCCGAGGCCGTCGCCAAGGGCGAGGAGGCCATCAACAAGTGCGTCCCCGGCGGCGAGACCACGGTGCATGGCCCTGGCGGATCTGCTCGGCCGGGAGCCGATGGCGGTGGTCGACGCCGGAGCCGAAAAGCCCAAGGCGTTGCGTGGATCGATGACCAGGAGTGCATCGGCTGCACCCTGTGCATTCAGGCCTGCCCGGTGGATGCCATCATCGGTGCCGCCAAGCAATTCCACGTCATCATCGCCAGCGAGTGCACCGGCTGCGATCTCTGTCTGCCGCCCTGCCCGGTGGAGTGCATCCACATGGTCCCGGCGGGGACCGATATTGCCCAGTGGAGGTGGCCCTATCCCGCCGAACGGCTGGCGGCCTGATGACCAGCTCCCCTGCGACCGGCCGCACGGCTGTGGACGTTCCATGGCGGGCTCCACCTGCCGGACGAGAAGGCCCTGTCCAGTGAGAGCGCCATCACCCGCGCCCCCATTCCGCCCCGCCTCATCATCCCCCTGCGCCAGCACCTCGGCGCCCCGGCCCGTCCCTGCGTCGCGGTCGGTGACCGGGTACTCAAAGGGCAGGTGATCGGGGAGCCGGAGGGCACGGTCAGCGCCGCCGTCCACGCCTCCAGCTCCGGCACCGTGATTGCCATTGAGGAGCGCCCGGTCCCCCATCCGTCGGGACTGACCGCCCCTTGCGTTGTGATTGAGACCGACGGGGAGGACGCCTGGGGCCAACCCCTGAACCCCTGACGGACTATCTGCGACCTCGACCCGGCCTTGCTGCTGGAGCGGGTACGCTGGGCCGGGCGTGGTCGGCCTTGGCGGAGCCGCCTTTCCCACCGGCGTCAAGCTGAACCCGGGGACCGGTCGGCGCGTCGAGACCCTTATCATCGACGGCGCCGAGTGCGAGCCCTATATCAGCTGCGATGACCGGCTCATGCGCGAGCAGCCTGGTCGCATCCTGGACGGGGTGCGCGATGCTCCGCGACCTGCTGGGGGAGGCACAGGTCCTGATCGGCATCGAGGACAACAAGCCCCAGGCCATCGATGCCATGACCCGGGCCCTGGCGGTCTCCGACCTGGGGCCTGGGGTCCAGGTCGTACCCATCCCCACCCTCTACCCCAGCGGCGGGGAGCGCCAGTTGATCCGCGTTCTCACGGGGCGGGAGGTGCCCAGCCACGGCCTCCCGGCCCAGATCGGCATCGTCTGCCAGAACGTGGGCACCGCCGCCGCCGTGGCCGATGCGGTCCTGTCGGGACGTCCCCTGATCTCCCGGGTGGTGACCGTGACCGGCCGTGCGGTGGCCGTGCCGCGCAACCTGGAGGTGCTGGTGGGAACCCCAGTGGCGGACCTCATCGCCCAGTGCGGCGGCTATCGGGAGTCTCCGGCCAAGCTGGTCTGCGGCGGCCCCATGATGGGTTTTGCGCTGCGAGTCCCTCGCAGTGCCGGTGACCAAGGCCGTGAACTGCGTGCTGGCCCTGACCGCCGCGGAGGCCCCGGACCCAGGGCCGGCCCTGCCCTGTATCCGCTGCGGGCGCTGCGCCGAGGTCTGCCCGGCACGCCTCCTGCCTCAGCAACTCTACTGGCATGCCCGGGCCAGGGCCCTGGACAAGGTCCAGGACTACCACCTGTTCGACTGCATCGAGTGCGGCTGCTGCGCCCAGGTCTGTCCCAGCCATATCCCACTGGTCCAGTATTATCGCTTCGCCAAGAACGCGATCTGGGCCCGGGAGCAGGAGCGGCAGAAGGCCGATCAGGCCCGCGCCCGTCATGAGGCCCACCAGGCCCGGCTGGAGCGTCAGGAGCAGGAGCGCCAGGCCAAGCTGCGCAAGAAGAAGGAGGCCCTGGAAGGAGCGGCCGGTCCCGGTCCCGCTGGTACCGACGGGGACATCGACCCGGATGCGGCCAAGCGCGCCCTGATCGAGGCCGCCAAACAAAGGGCCGCGGCCAAGAAGGCTGCGGCCGCCAACGCCGCGGTGGTTCAGGAGTAGGCCAATATGTCCACCGTCGTCGTGTCTTCGCCCCACGTCCCTCGCGCCAACCGGGTGGACCAGGTCATGCGCCAGGTGCTCCTGGCCCTGGTGCCTGGGATTCTGGTGATGACCTGGTGTTTCGGTTGGGGGGTACTGGTCAACGGCGTGCTGGCGGTCTGTTTCGGGCTTGCGGCGGAGGCCGCGGTGCTGAGGTTGCGGGGGCGCCCGGTGTTGCCGACCCTCGGAGACTTCAGCGCCGTGGTGACCGCGGTGCTGTTCGCCATCTCGATTCCGCCCACCCTGCCCTGGTGGTTGACCCTGATCGGGATGCTGTTCGCCATCGTGCTGGTCAAACAGCTCTATGGCGGTCTGGGCTACAACCCCTTCAACCCGGCCATGTCGGCCTATGTCTTCCTGCTCATCTCCTACCCGGTGGAGATGACCAACTGGCTGGCACCGACGATGCTGGCGACGCACCACCTGTCCCTGGTGGAATCCCTGCGTCAGATACTGTTCGGGGACCTGCCGCCCAATCTCTCCTGGGATGCCCTCTCCGCGGCGACACCCCTGGAGGAGTTGCGCACCCAACTCGGCGAGCACCGACTCATCGCGGACATTGAGCAGAGCCCCCTGTGGGGCAGTGTCGGCGGACGCGGCTTGGAGTGGGTGGCGGGCGCCTTCCTGGCTGGTGGGCTGTATCTGCTGTGGCGGCGGATCATCACCTGGCAGATCCCGGTCGCCATGCTTGGTTCACTGCTGGCCCTGGCGACGCTTTTCTGGCTCTTTAGTCCCCAGCACTTCCCTTTCCCGGTCTTTCACCTGTTCAGTGGGGCGGCGATCCTCGGGGCCTTCTTCATCGCCACCGACCCGGTGACTGCCAGCACTACGCCGCGGGGTCAATTGGTCTACGGGGCGCTCATCGGCGCCCTGGTGTTTGCGATCCGATCGTGGGGCGGTTATCCGGACGCGGTGGCCTTCTCGGTCCTTCTGCTCAACATCGCCGCCCCCACCATCGACTACTACACCCAACCTCGGGTCTTCGGTCACGGTAAACGGTCGGGATAACGCGCTATGAACAAAAAGCCCATCTTGCTGGCCGCCTTGGTGCTGGGCGGTTTCGCGGTCGCCGGGGTGTCTCTGGTGGCCGTGACCAATGCGGCCATGTCCGAGCGCATCATCGAGAATCAGCGCCTGGCGATGCAGCGCAAACTGGACGCCATCGTGCCCGGGGATGGGGGTGACAATGATCCCCTGGCAGACCGGCTGGAGGTCAGCGACCGGAGTCACCTGGGGACCGACCTGACACGGGTCTACCGGGTGCGCCGTGGGGATCAGCCAGTGGCCCTGATTCTCGACCCGGTCGTCCCGGACGGCTACGCCGGCCCCATCAAACTCCTGGTGTCGGTCCTGCGGGACGGCAGCGTGGGTGGGGTGCGCGTCCTCTCTCACCACGAGACCCCAGGACTGGGCGACAAGATCGACGACGCCAAGTCCGACTGGGTTTTCGGTTTCGACGGCAAGTCACTGACGCAACCCAGCGAGGAGCGGTGGGCGGTCAAGCGCGACGGGGGCGAATTCGATCAGTTCACCGGGGCCACCATCACCCCCCGGGCGGTGGTCAAGGCGGTGAAGAACACCCTGCACTACGTCCAGACCCAGGGCGATCGGCTCTACAACGAACCCCCGGTTCCCCCGCGCCAAGCCCGAGGGGCCTCCTGATGGCCAGTCCGCCGAGCTATGGCCAGTATCGTTCGTGACGGACTCTGGGGTCATAACCAGTCCCTGGTGGCGCTGCTTGGACTCTGTCCCCTGCTCGCCACGACCACCAGCGCGACCAACGGGCTGGGGATGGGAATCGCGACCACCGTCGTGTTGACGTCATCCAATGTGACGGTCTCTCTGGTCCGTAACCTGGTGCGCCCGGAGGTGCGCATCCCGGTCTACGTGGTGGTGATCGCCTCCTTCGTGACCATGGTCGAGTTGATCATGCAGGCCTTCTTCTTCGCCCTTTACCAGGTTCTGGGGCTCTTCATCTCCCTGATCGTGGTCAACTGCATCATTATCGGCCGGGCCGAGGCCTTCGCCTCCAAGCACCGGGTGGACCGGGCCGCCCTGGACGGGCTCGCCATGGGGCTCGGCTCCACCCTGGTTCTGATGACACTCGGGGGGCTGCGGGAGCTGGTGGGGCAGGGGACTCTGTTCCATCAGGCCCACCTCTTGCTCGGCAACTGGGCGCGCCATCTCAGCGTTAGCCTGGGTGACGGTTATCACGGGGCTATCATTGCGATCCTGCCCCCCGGCGCCTTCATCGGCCTGGGGCTCCTGATCGCGCTCAAGAACGTGATCGATCAGCGCGCCAAGGCACAGACTGCAGGCGTTACCTCCCTCGCTGCCAATCCGGCCCCGGTCTGATCTCGGCCCCACTGCGCTCCCAAGGGTGTTTTGCTGTGGGAGCGGCTCTCCAGCTGCAACGGGGTTTCAGACGCATCCAATCGCCGCTCCAAGCCGCTCCCACGGGTGGCGTGAACCTAACTCGCGTCGGCCGCGATTGACAGGTCCCAGACCTGGGGTGAGTGGTAGAGCCGGGCCAGCTGTAGCTCGCGCTCGATCTCCATCTCCCGCGGCAGGTGGTCACCGAAGCGGGTAAAGAGCTCCTCCTGGTCGTTGGTCTCCTGGCGGGCGACCTCCGTGTCGATATTGGTGATGGCGGCATAGGCGTCCTTGGGGAAGTCCAGTCCATCCCAGGTGAGGGCGTCGTAGCCGGGCACCCAACCGAGGGGGCTTTCGATGGCTGAACCCCGGTGGTTGCAGCGGTCGACCACCCATTTGAGCACCCGCATGTTCTCACCGTAGCCGGGCCACAGGAAGCGGCCATGCTCGTCTTTGCGGAACCAGTTGACGCGGAAGATGCGCGGCGGGGTGGCGACCATGTGCCGGCCGACGCGAAGCCAGTGGCGCCAGTAATCTGCCATGTTGTAGCCGCAGAAGGGCAGCATGGCCATGGGGTCGCGGCGCATGCCGGCCTGGCCAATGGCGGCGGCGGTGGCCTCGGAGCCCATGGTCGCGGCCATGTAGACCCCGTGCTCCCAGTTGTAGCTCTGGAAGGCCAGGGGGAAGTGCCGGCTGACTCGCCCGCCGAAGAGGAAAGCGCTGATCGGCACGCCCCGCGGGTTTTCCCACTCGGGGTCGATGCAGGGGCACTGGGCCGCCGGTGCCGTGAAGCGGGCATTGGGGTGGGCGGCAGGGGTGCCGGTGCCCGGGGTCCAGTCGGCGCCCTTCCAGTCGATCAGATGCTCCGGGGGGTCTGCCGTGAGGCCTTCCCACCAGATGTCCCCGTCGTCGGTCAGGGCGCAGTTGGTGTAGATGCAGTTGGCGTCCAGGGTGGCGATGGCGTTGGGGTTAGAGTCGGGGCTGGTCCCCGGGGCGACGCCGAAGAAGCCGGCCTCCGGGTTGATGGCGTAGAAACGGCCGTCCTTCGGGTTGGGCTTGATCCAGGCGATGTCATCGCCCACGGTTGTGACCTTCCAGCCCTCAAAGCCCGGGGGCGGGATCAGCATGGCGAAGTTGGTCTTGCCGCAGGCACTGGGGAAGGCAGCGCCCACATAGAGCTTTTTGCCCTCCGGGGATTCCACGCCCAGGATCAGCATGTGCTCAGCGAGCCAGCCCTCGTCACGCGCCATGACGGAGGCGATGCGCAGGGCCAGGCACTTCTTGCCGAGCAGGGCATTGCCCCCATAGCCGCTGCCGTAAGACCAGATCTCCCGGGTATCCGGGAAGTGGGCGATATACTTGTCCTCGATGTGTGGTGCACAGGGCCAGGGCACGTCCGCCTCCCCCGGTTCCAGGGGTGCACCCACCGAGTGCAGGCAGGGGATGAAGTCCCCGTCCGCGCCCAGGGCGTCCAGCACCGCCTGACCCATGCGGGTCATGATCCGCTGGTTGACCACCACATAGGGCGAGTCCGTGATCTCCACCCCGATGTGGGCGATGGGAGAGCCAATGGGTCCCATGCTGAAGGGGATCACATAAAGGGTACGCCCGCGCATGGCGCCCTTGAACTGCTGCTGCAGGATTTTCTTCATCTGCCGTGGGTCCATCCAGTTGTTGGTGGGACCCGCGTCCTCTTCCCGCCGGGAGCAGATGAAGGTCCGGTCCTCCACCCGCGCGACGTCGCTGGGGTGGGAGCGGGCCAGGAAGCTGTTGGGTCGAATCGCCGGGTTGAGGCGGACGAAGGCCCCGCTCTCCACCATCTCCGCGCACAGGCGGTCATACTCCTGCTGGGAGCCGTCGCACCAGTAGATCCGGTCCGGTTCGCACAGGCGGGCCATCTCCTCGACCCAGGCCAGGAGGCGGCGATGATTGGTGCGGTCGGCACCGTCATGGGTCTTGGTCATGGCGGGATTCTCCTCGACAGGGCATAAAATGAAGCGGGTGGGCTTCGGGTTCGAAGCCCGGGCTCAGGCCGACACGGCAGGGTCGCGACCAAGGTGCGAAACACGCAGCAACCCGCGGGCCAGGACGCGCCGCGATCCTGTTCCGTGGCGACACCGGGGCGCCGTGCGTCCGGCAGTCGGCGTAGTTTAAGGCATCCTGACCTGCCGACGATTGACCAGCGCCGGGTTCCAGCCCAGAAACCCGCCAAGTCTGCAAACCATGGGAGCAATCATCCGTGTCCAGCCTGGACGAACTGACCCTCACTCAGCCCGACGATTGGCACCTGCACCTGCGGGACGGGGTGGCCATGGCCAGCGTGATCGGCCACACTGCCCGGCAGTTTGCCCGGGCTATCGTGATGCCGAACCTCAAGCCACCGGTCACCACCACGGCCGCGGCCCTGGCCTATCGCGAACGGCTGCGTGCGGCCCTGCCCAGCGGCAGCCCCTTTGAGCCCCTCATGACGCTGTATCTGACGGACCAGACCAGTCCGGCGGAGATCGCCGCAGCCCGCGCGAGCGGCGCGGTCCTGGCCTGTAAGCTCTATCCCGCCGGTGCCACGACCAACTCCCAGGACGGGGTGACGGAACTGGGGCGCCTGGGGCCAGTATTTGCGGCCCTGCGCGAGGCCGATATGCCGCTGTTGGTCCACGGGGAGGTTACGGATCCGGAGGTGGATATTTTCGACCGGGAGCGGCGCTTCATCGACGAGCGCCTCGCGCCCATTGTCGCGGGATTCCCGGGGCTCAAGGTGGTCTTCGAGCACATCACCACGGCGGAGGCGGTGGACTTCGTCCGCGCAGGTCCGCCGACCCTGGCCGCGACCCTGACCCCACACCACCTGCTTTACAACCGCAATGCCATGCTGGCCGGCGGCCTGCGGCCCCACTATTACTGCCTGCCCGTACTCAAGCGTGAGCGCCACCGCCTGGCCCTGGTGGACGCGGCCATCAGTGGTCACCCGCGCTTCTTCCTGGGCACCGACAGTGCCCCCCATCCGGTGGAAGGGAAGGAAAGCGCCTGCGGCTGCGCCGGGGCCTACAGCGCCCACGCGGCCCTGGAACTCTATGCCCGGGTCTTCGAGGACGCGGGTGCCCTGGAGCGGTTGGAGGGATTTGCGAGCCATTTTGGCCCGGACTTCTATGGCCTGCCCCGCAACCGCGCCCGCGTCACCCTGCGTCGGGATCCCTGGGAGGTGCCGCACAGCTACGCCTTCGGTGCCAGTCGGGTGGTTCCCCTGGGGGCCGGGGAGGTTCTGAATTGGCGTCTGGCTGAGGGGCAGCGCGCTTAGGTTCTTCGGCCCTGAAAAGAGCGGTTAGCGGACAATCCTCTGTTCTCGGGGAACGAATGCGCTCGGCGTAAGCAACGCCCCTGATCATTGCCCGAAGGACTCGGTACCGGAATCCGTTGGCTTCTTCGCGCGGGCCGGCTTGGCCGGGGACGCCGAGGCCCCTTCCTGGAAGTCCACGTCCGCCCAGATGTCCCCCTGATCCTCCGACTCGGGCGGATTGCCGTCGTAGACCAGATTGCGGCGCCGTTGCAGATAGGCATCGCGGAGAAACACATAGGGGTCCAGGGCCGCATCCTCCAGGATCTCGTCCGGCGCCCAGCCGGTCTGCCCGATAGTCGACGAGGCGCGTGGTCACGAATCCCCAATAGATATCACCCGTCTCGATGCTGAAAAAGGGGTCCGTCACCACGTCCCCGGCGAAGCCGATGGTGTCGCGGATCGTGCTGGGGCCGACGATCGGCAGCATGAAGTAGGCCCCGGGCTCCAGACCCCAGTAGCCCAGCGTTTGACCGAAGTCCTCCTTGTAGCTCGGCAGACCGGCATTGGTGGCCACGTCGAAGAAACCCAGGATGCCCACCGTCGAGTTCATAAAGATCCGCCCCAGGTCACTGCCGGCCCGCGACATCTTGAACTGGAGGATATTGTTCACGAAGGAGGTGAAGTCGTCGATATTGTTGAAAAAGTTGGTGATTCCACGATCTACCGGTTCGGGCGTGATGGCCTGATAGCCCTTGGCCAGCGGGACCATGAAGGCGTTGTCGAAGTCCGTGTTGAAGTGGAACACGGCGCGGTTGAAGGGTTCGAGGGGGTCGCGCGGGTCCGCCACCCGGTTCGCGTTTGAGGCACAGCCTGAGGCCAGCAATCCCAGCAGCAGCGGGCCCACCAAGCGGTAGGTCCTTGGTCTGAAGATCCAGAAGTACATGTCCTTACATCCTCCAAGGCCCTGGTGGGCCTGGATCGTTGAAGCAGTCAGCACGGATCCATAGGGCGCGGTTCAATAGACCGCCCTGACCTGGAAACCGCGCTGCCGTAAAAGGCTCAGGATGCCGTTCGCGGACGGCAGGTGCAAGGCGCCGACGGCGACGAACCACCCGCCTTGCTCAAGCAGCGGGGCCATCCGTTCGACCATGCGCCGATTACGTGAGTCCACGGCGGCTTCCCAGAACAGGGCATCGAGCCGCGGGTCTCCGCCCTCCAGGTATTGGTGGCTGCGGGCCATGAGGGCGTCCAGGTCCCGGGCCAGGTAGGCAAGCGTCAGGGCCTCGAACATGACGGGCATTCGGCCCAGGGAGTCCAGAGTCTCGGCGAGCAGGTCAACCTGGTCGCAGAGCGCCAGGTCATCAAAGATGTCCAGTTGCTCCTGCATGGTTTCCAGGCCCTGGATCTGTTTGTTTGCCGCCACCGCCGCCTTATACAGTCGCATGTCCAGGAACTCGCCGGTGTGGGCCGGCGGCACGCTGAGCAGGGTGACCACGGCCCAGGGTTTGAAGTCCCGATAGGCGGCCTCGGGCATTCCCAATCCCTCCAGCACCTCACTGGTCCGCCAGTACAGGTCCTCGGGCAAGACCTCCCGCAGGGTGCGGCCGTCCGTGTAGGTCATGGTGACCATGGACTTGATGATGGCCGCCGCGTCCGGGACCACCTCCAGGGCAAAGCCGGGGCTCGCGGCGAAGGCGGCCTGCACCGGGGCCGGCAGGTCGATCACCCGCGGGTCCTCGCTGTGGATGGTGCCGAACAGAAAGTTCGGCGTGTCGGTCTGGACTGAGCGGACCTCGTAGAGGACGCCCAGGGTTCCGCCGGGTTCCTCGGCCAGGGCCTGGACCGCGACCCAAAGCAGCGCCACGAGCGCGACCAGGCGGGGGACATTGAGACGCCAAGGAGGGAACCGACCCATGACCGCTGCTGAAATCCTTGGCTGAGTAGATCGGACGACAAGGCCGTCTGCGGGCCGCTGGTTGACTGCCGGGACCGGGGGTCTGGCAGTCAGGGCACTACTATACCAATGGTCGTCGCGACCCGGGCAGTGCCGGTTTGGCAAGTGCGCGGCGCCCCCGTATGCTGTCGCGATGAAAGAAGACCTCTCGACCCTCCCGGGGATCGCCCAGCGCTTTCGCGGATTCCTGCCCGTGGTAGTGGATGTGGAGACCGCCGGCTTCGACGCCCAGCGCCATGCCCTCCTGGAGATTGCGGCGGTGATCATCCGCATGCGTCCCGACGGGACCCTGGAGCCCGCCGCTCCCCTGGCCTGCCACGTCTTGCCCTTCGTGGGGTCCGAGATCGACCCCCGGGCGCTCGCTTTCAACGGTATCGATCCGGATCACCCCTTCCGCGACGCGGTGGCGGAGCACGAGGCCCTGGCCCGCATCCTGGTCCCCATCCGCAAGGCGTTGAAATCCACCGGCTGCAACCGGGCCATCCTGGTGGGTCACAACGCCCACTTCGATCTGGGCTTTCTGGCCGCGGCGGTGGAGCGCACCGGTTTCAAGCGCAACCCCTTCCATGCCTTCAGCGTGTTCGACACCGTGAGTCTGGCCGGGCTCATGTTCGGTCAGACGGTGCTGGCCAAGGCCGCCCAGGCCGCGGGACTCGGCTGGAAGAACAGCGAGGCCCACTCGGCGATCTACGACGCGGAGCAGACCGCACGGCTCTTTTGCGCCATCGTCAACCGCTGGCGGGAACTGGACCCGGTGCGGGTTTGGCAGGGACTGGGGGAGGACGGCACGGTCTGAAAAGGACCCGAGGCGTCCCGTCCCGAGTTCGCAGGGCGGAACGCCGCCGGCGGTTCCGCCATTGGCAGCGGTGACCAATGGCGGATCGACGCACTCAGGTCTTGATGGTCTTGTTCATCATGTCCTGAAGCTCGGTCAGGCCCGTGTTCATCCGGGCCTGGATGATCTTGAGCGAGTCGGCGTTGGATTTGGTCATCAGTTCGGCCAGTTCTTTCATGTTGGCTGATGCCTTCTCGAATGCCTGCCGGGCGATCTCGGCCTGCCGGTCAGTGAGTTCCTTGGAATCTTTGGCGGAGGACAGCTCGGCGGTCGCGACGCGCATCTGCTCCAGTGAGTCCTTGATGATCTCGGCCTGACGCCGGATCAAGGCCTGCATCCCCTCATTGACCGCCTGGGTGGCGGCGGCCACGGCCTCCACGTTCTTGCGATAGGCCGCCATCATGGCGTCCATGTCCAGACCGGGAACCTGCATCTGCTTGAACAGCGAATCGAAATCGGCGAAGGGATTTTTGTTGTCGCTCATCGTTGTGATGCTCCTTGAAAATGATCGTTTGACGCGCCGCAAAGCATCTCGACGCTCGCGGACTGTATGTGAACGACGGGATCAGGGTCAAATCGCAACCGATAATGATGATCCGGTCGGCGCCGACCGCTGGAAATCGAGCAGTCCGAACGCTTGGCGATTTGCGCCGATGGCTTTAGGATCCACGTCGGGCGACCATAAGGGTCAGCCCGTGATCCGGTTTCAGCATAACAATAATCATCAGTCGAGGAGTTACCCATCATGAGTCAACCCGAAATCGTTCTGCTCTCCGGCACGCGCACCGCCATCGGCGACTATGGCGGCGCACTCAAAGACATGCCGCCGACCCAGCTCGCCGCCCTCGTGGTGCGCGAGGCCATCGCCCGTTCCGGGCTGCCGGCGGCCGACATCGGCGCCTGCGTCTTCGGCAATGTGATCCACACCGAGGCGCGCGATATGTATCTGTCGCGGGTGGCCGCGGTGGATGGCGGGCTGTCCCATTCCAGTCAGGCCTTCACCCTCAACCGGCTGTGCGGTTCCGGCCTTCAGGCGATCATCTGCGCGGCGCAGCAGATCCTGCTCGGGGATACGCAGGCGGCGGTGGCCGGCGGCGCGGAGAATATGTCGCGCGGACTCTATGGCCTGCCGACCGCGCGCTGGGGGCAGCGTATGGGCGACGGGGCCATGATGGACATGATGGTCGGGGCGCTGACCGACCCCTTCGACAGCATCCACATGGGCGTCACGGCTGAGAACGTGGCGGCGGCAGTATGGCGTCTCCCGCGCGGATCAGGATGCGCTCGCGGTGGAATCGCACCGCCGCGCCGCCGCCGCCCAGGCCGCCGGGCGCTTCACCGACCAGATCGTGCCGGTGGAGCTGAAGGGCCGCAAGGGCGTCACCCTGTTCGACACCGACGAGCATGTGCGGGCGGAGACCAGCCTGGAGAGTCTGGCGAAACTGCGCACGGTCTTCAGGGAAGACGGCAGTGTGACGGCGGGCAATGCCTCCGGCATCAACGACGCTGCCGCTGCCGTGGTGCTGATGGACGGGGCCGCTGCACGGGCGCGCGGCCTGACGCCGATGGCGCGTCTGGTGGGCTATGCCCTGGCCGGGGTCGATCCCAAACAGATGGGGATCGGCCCGGTGCCGGCGGTCAGACAGGTCATGCAGCGGACCGGATTATCCGTTGCCGACATGGACGTGATCGAACTGAACGAGGCCTTCGCCGCCCAGGCGCTGGCCTGTGTCCGCGAGCTGGAACTCGACCCGGATCGCGTCAATCCCAACGGTTCCGGCATCTCGCTCGGTCATCCCATCGGGGCGACCGGTGCCATTCTCGTCGTCAAGGCGATGTACGAACTCCAGCGCACCGGGGGACGTTATGCGCTGATTTCGATGTGCATCGGCGGCGGGCAGGGCATCGCGGCCATCATCGAGCGCTGGGACGACTGAGTGACAGATGACAGTGGCTCGGACCCTGTGCGCTCCTTGCCCATCCTGGGCGATGAGAGGACTTCTGTGAGCGGCCGTTCGCCGCGATGGGGATTCGCCGGCAGGGTCGAGGCTCAGGGTTGTCTGAAGGCCCGATCACGGCCGCCCGGTCAGGACATAGCGCAGATCGAGCCGTTCTGGCAGAGCGGCCTCCAGTTCTGCCGGGGAGCCGGTGAAGATCAGCCGGCCCCGTTCCAGCACCGCGACCCGGTCGCAACCGTCACCCAGGGCGTCCGCCCGGTTGTCGGTGGCGATCAGGGTCAGGCGGCGGTTTTCCCGCTGGGCGCGCAGGACCGCGATGGTCTCGCTGGCGGCGGCCGGGTCCAGCCCGTCGGTGAGGCCGTCCCACACCAGCAATTCCGGTTGGTGGATCAGGGCCCGGGCGAGTTCCACCTGGCGTCGTTGGCCCAGGGACAGGGAGCGGGGTCGGTGGTTTTCCAGCCCGTCCAGCCGCAGGGTGGCCAGCACCAGGCGCGCGGCCCGGGCGAACTGAGCGCGCCCGCCCGGCCGCACCCGCAGTGGCAGAAGCAGGTTCTCCAGTACGCTGCGATCCTCCAGCAGGGAGCCCCCCTGCAGGACGGCCCCGATCCGACCTCGCAGGGTCGCTCCTGGCGCGCGCATCGAGCCCCTCCAGGTCCTGACCCAGGACCTGGACCCGGCCCGCCGAGGGGGTGTCCAGACCCAGGATAAGGCGTGTCAGCAGGCTCTTGCCCGCCCCGTTGGGACCGACGATCAGGAGCCAGGACCCGGTCGGTACCGCCAGTTCCAGGTCTGCCAGGGCGCAGTGCCCGCTCGACATGCTGATAGATGCCGGTAAGTTCCAGGGCCGCGGTCATGATCCGCCGCGCACCAGCAGGATGACCACCAGGTCCGCGATCAGGATCACGGTCACGGCCCCGATCATGGTGCGGGTGGCGGCCTCGCCGATGCCCTGAGGGTCGCGCCCGGCGGCGGTGCCGTTGACGGTGGCAATGAGGGCAATCAGGAGGGCAAACAGCAGGGGTTTGCCGATGGCCTCCAACAGGTCCGCGGGGCCCAGGGCCGTGCCCAGGGCGTCCAGGAACAGGGCTGGCGGGACCGCCGCCACCATCCACAGCCACAGAAAGGCGGCGACGAAGGTCATCAGGCTCCCCCACACCGCGAAGGCGAAGCTCATGAGCAGCATGGCGAGCAGGGTCGGCGCCAGGGTGTACTGGATAGGGTCGATGCCGTTGGCGATGAGCCCGTCCACCTCACCGCTGACCGCGAGCGTCGCCTGACGCACGGCCAGCGCCACCCCGGCCCGGCCCGCCACCAGGATGCCAACCAGGATCGGCACCAGTTCCATGACCACGGCGTAGGTGATGGACAGGAGCACCAGACCCGGCAGGTTGAAGCGCTGGAGGATGGCATCGGTCTGGTGGCCCAGGATCGCCCCGACCACCACCGCGACCAGGGTGATGGCGGGCAGGATGGACAGCCCCGACTGCCGCAGGGACCAGGCAAAGGCGGGCACATCAAGCCGGGCCCGGCCGGCCAGGATACGCAGGTAGAGTCCCAGGCAGCCCGCCAGGGCCCGGGTCGCGAGCCCGAGGCCTTCGACCCAGCCGGTCAGCCCCGTGAAGGGGCGGTCCGGTTCCTCGCTCGCCGGGAGCGGGCGCGTCACGACGGTTGCCGCCTCAGCGCACGCCCGCCACCGGCCGCATTTCCACGTCGCAGGTGCCGCCGACCCGGGCCGTGGTTGGGGTTCCGCCGCCCCGGCAGGACTCGCCCTGATCCTTGACCCGACAGCTGATCTCCAGCGGCCGGCCAGCGCTGAGCCAACTGGGGGTCTTGCGGTAGCGTCCGACCTCCTTGAAGCGGCAGCCCGCGGGCACCCCGTAGGGTGGGCAGTTGGTGGGGCCTTTCAGCGCCACCTTGCGCCCGTCCACCGTGAATCCCGGGTACAGGTCCAGTATTCGGATCTGGTCCCCTTGGGGGCTGTCCTCGAACTGGAAGGCCTTGAAACTGTAACCCCCCCCGGCTACCGGACTGCCCACCTGGATCCGGGTGTCGGCGAGCAGGGCATAGTTCCCGTCGCGGTCCGCCACGGCCCCCGAGAGATATTCCACACGCTCATGGCGGGGGAAGCACTTGCCCATGGCCGGGGCATGGTAGTAGTGGCGCAGGTCCTTCAGGTCCGCCAGGGAAGTGCCGGGGAAGATCGCCTTCAGGTCCCCATCGTCGCCGTACATGATCTTCTCGATATCGCCGACATTCTGGGCGTACATGGCCTGGAGCTTGGCGTAGGGGTCCGTGGCGGCCAGGTCCGGGCGCAGGAAGCAGGCCGTGAGCCCGGAGATCTGGGTCAGGTACTCATCCCAGATGTTGTACTGGCTGACGTTGGACGCGGCCCCCTGGAAGTCCCCGGGGAAGCCGCAGCCCTGGCCTCGCTGGCACTGGCCCAGTACCCGGTTACGCAGCGAGAGGGCAATGATATTGCGCTCGCAGGCCCCGTAGGCGTTGCAGCCGCGCCCCAGGTGCCCCTCGAAGAGCGCGGTGCGCATCACGTAGTCCAGATGCCTGGCACGGGCGAGTTCGGCGTCTGAACCCAAGCGCCCGTTGGCGCGAATGAAGGACTGCCAGCCACTGGCCAGGGCGGCGCGGCGGCCGGTCAGGGCGCGATTGGCCGCCTCGCACTGGGGGGAGGCGTGAAAGGCCCGAACGATCCGATCCAGCTCCGTGGTCCCCGCCCCCGCCCCGCCCTGACTGCCGCGGGGCGGGTCGAAGAACGGTGCCTTCTTCAGGGCATAGAGCTGGCGCACGTCGATGACGTTTGCCACGCCGGGTGCGCAGTGGTGATTCTCGACCTGGAGTCGGCCGCGCTCCGCCACCGTGCGCTGGAAGCGCTCGGTATCGGCGCGGGTCGCCCGGCGGGGGTCCACCACCACCTCAAAGCCCACGTAGGGGGTGCCCTTGGCGTCGGTCAGGGGCTTACCGTCCCGGATCACCAGGCAGGGGATCAGGGAGGTCCCCTGGGTCAGCGAGCCCGCCGGGGTGCCCGGGCCCGTGAACCCGTCTGCCCGGTAGAACGGGTACCGTGAGGGGACCATTGAACTTGTAGATGGTCATCACCGGGGTGGCGGGTATCGCCGCGCCGCCGGTCTGGGTAGCAAGGAGCAGCAGCAAGGCAGTGCAGGGTCTTAACATCGATGGGTTCCTTTGGATGGCATGGCCTCCCCGGCGGTGCCGCAACGGGGTCGGTCAGTGGCGTGGTGGAAGCATAACCCGAGGTCGCGGGCGATTCTGGGAGCGCCGACAGTGTGTCGGCCGAGCCGTCAGGCTGGTCGCCGCATTGGAATTCGCGCGAACGTTGGGCCATCCTGCTGTGGGAGCGGCCTCGGGCCGCAGCGGCTTTGGGCGTCGTCGCTTGAAGCGTGTCGGCATTCCCCGTTGCCGCAGCAACGCCTTGCCCTTAGGGGTGCTTCCCGGTCGGGTCAAACACGGCGAGCGGGAAGCGCTCGGTGATCAGAATGACCGGGTGGCCGCCGATAATGATCCGGTAGGTCCTGAAAACGGCCGCCCCATCGTCCACTTGGGCGGGATCACCGCGGTCCAGCCCCACGTCCAGTACCTCCCGGTAACTCTCGAGCCCGCTGTCGCGGATCAGCGCGCCGATGCCGATCTCGCGGTCGATCAGGCGGCGGCGGAAATCGCCTGGGATCAGTTCAGTGCGGATCAGGGACAGGGCCTCGGCGAAGGCCTGTTCGCTGTGAACGCCGCGCAGCCGGGCCTCCCGTATCAGGCACCGGTCCCCAACGGACAGGCCGATCCAGGGCACGGGCTCTGCGGCGGTCTCGAAGCGCTGCTCCAGGGTGTCCACCGCCACCGGTTCCCAGAAATAGGCCTCCAGGGACTTGGTCACGGTCCCGTCGGTGACCAGTAGCGCCCGCAGGAAGGGCGGCAGGTCCAGGAGCGGGACGGCCACGCCCCGGTCGTCACGGATGGCCCCGTCGGCGACATAACCGTCGCAGCGGAAGGGCGAGTTCGAAGGGTCGCCCAAGGGGCGGCCATAGTAGCGGCGCATAAAAAAGTCTCGGCCTACAGTCAACCAGGAGGAGGTCGTATGGTTTGGATTGTGCCCGAGTCGCGGCCATGGCTCCAGGACGCGCCCAGGCTCGGGGTGGGAGGCGATTCCTGGTCTTGACTTACAAAGGCGGTCGGGGATGGCCATTCTTTGGGCCTGAGAGGGGGATATTTTGCCCCATTCGCCGTCCCGGCCTTGATGTTCCGGCGGATATGGCCCAAGCTTTTAGCGCCGGGTCCGACTCCTTCGGTCAATCCGTCGGGGAAGCATCAGTACTCAGTCCCGGCTCCTCCGGCAACCGGATGTGCGCGGCGAGACGCCCGTCGCCGATTCAGGGGGTATTCGGAAAAACCCGAACCTGTGATATAAAAAGAGAGCCTTTCGGCTCAACCTTTGGAGATTCTACCGATGACCAAGATCGTCAAACTCGCTTCCCTGTCCGCTGCCGCCCTGATCAGTGCCTCCCTGCTCGGCGGCTGCGCCACCGACCAGACCGCCCGTGACATGGCTCAGCAGGCCCTGGACGCCGCTAAGGGCGCCCAGTCCTGCTGCGACGCCAACACCGAGCGTCTGGACCGCATGTATCAGAAGATCATGTCCAAGTGAAGCCTGTCGGCTGAACTGCGCCGGCTTCCCACGAGTTGTGGGAGGCCGGTGTTCTCCGTGACCACCCGCTCTACTGCCTGCCAATCGACCTCAAGCCCCTGCGCGTTCGCCACCGACTCCGGGATCACCGAACGCGGACTGCGGCGCTTCTCCTCTTTATCGATGTGGACCTCCAGATAGAGGTCATCCCCCAGCCACCCGAGCTTGTAGGGCTGGTCCACGATGACCACCTGGGTGCCCGTCGCGACCTTTCCGAACAATTCTTCTATCCCCTCTGGCTGCATCCGGATGCAACCGGAACTCACTGGCAAGCCCATGCCCCAGGGTTTGTTGGTACCGTGGATCAGGTAGCTGGGGTTACTGAGCCGCATGGCGTATTGGCCCAGTGGATTGTCCGGCCCCGCCGGGACCACGGCCGGCAGGATATCCCCGTACTCCGCATGGGATGCCCGCACCGACGCGGGGGGCGTCCAGGTGGGATCTTTCTTCTTCTCGATAATCGAGTAGGTGCCGAGTGGCGTTTCCCAGCCGTCTTTACCGACGCTGACGGCGTAGGTTTCGATCTCGTTGGGTCGTTCCGGCGGATAGTAATACAGCCGCTTCTCCGCCCGGTTGAGGACCAGCCCGGTACGCGGGGAGTTGGGCAGCACATACAGGCCGGGGATCAGGGCCTCAGAACCGTCCTTGGGGACCCACATGTCCACCTTGGGATTCGCCTGTTTCATGTCCTCGTAGCCCATGTTGTTCTGGCGCGCGAAATCCAGCAGGGTGTCCTTCTGGCGGGTCTTTACATAGAAGGGCGCGCCGATCACGCTATCCCCAGGGGCCAGGGTGAAGGTTTCGGCCTGGACCCGGGTCGTCCCGATCAGACTCATGGCCAGAGTCAGGGCGGTGACACCGGTCAGGGTGGTCATGCCCGGGGCTCTGGCCCCCCGTTCCTCCCCGCCGGCGCGTCCCGTCGATTGCTTGAGCTTCATTCTGTTACCTCGTGAGTACGATGAAAAAACCTGCGCGATTGTCGCACGTCCGCAATATCGGGGTCGCGGCCCATGTGGATGCGGGCAAGACCACGCTCACCGAGCGCATCCTCTTTTACACCGGGGCCTCCTACAAGATCGGGGAGGTCCACGACGGCGCCGCTCACATGGACTACCTGGCCGAGGAGCAGCGCCATGGCATCACCATTACCTCCGCCGTCACCAAGGCCCCCTGGCGGGACCACCTGATCCAGGTGGTCGACACCCCCGGCCATGTGGACTTCACCATCGAGGTGGAGCGGGCCATGCGGGTGCAGGACGGCTGCATCCTGGTCCTGGACGGGGTGCGCGGGGTCGAGCCGCAGACCGAGACCGTATGGCGCCAGCGCGCCCGCTTCAACCTGCCGGCCCTTTTCTTTATCAACAAGATGGACCGGCCGGGGGCGGACTACGCCCAGGCCCTGGCTGCCATCCGGCAGCGGCTCAAGGCCGAGCCAGTCCCGATCACAGTCCCCCTGGGCGAGACCTTGGGCGATGGTCCCGCCGTGGTCCATTTGATCGACCGCACGCTGATTCGTTTCATGGGCGAGCAAGGAGAATTGGTCGACACTCAGCCCTGCCCGGCGGACCTGTGGGCGCGTCTCGCCCCGGATCGGGAGTCCCTGAATCTTGCCGCCGCCGAGTTCGACGAGACCCTGGCGGACCAGGTACTCGCGGGTGAGGACCCGGACCCAGACGCCCTGCGGGCCGCCATCCGCCGCGGCACCCTGGCGGGGCGCCTCTTTCCCTGTTACGGCGGCAGCGCGCTCCGAAATCTCGGGGTCCAGCCGATCCTGGACGGGGTCATCGACTTCCTGCCCGACCCCCTGGATCGTCCCCCGGCCCTCGGGCGGCGGCCGGACGGCAGCACCGAGGAGGTGGCCCTGGGCGGCGACGGCCCCCTGGTGGCCCTGGCCTTCAAGGTCCAGCTCTGGGACGGGCGCCGCCACGTCTTTGTCCGGGTCTATCGCAATACGTTGAAGGCGGGCGATACGGTGGCGTTCGTCGGCCCTGACGGCCAGACCCGGCATGAGCAGGCTGCCCGCCTCTTCGACGTGGACGCCGGCAAGAAGACCAAGCTGGACCAGGCCGAACCGGGCCAGATCGTCCTCATCGCCGGGCTGCGCTTCGCGACCACCGGCGACACCCTGTGCGCCCCCGGTCACCTGCTCGGTCTGGAGCGTATCGAGGCCCGCGCCCCGGTGCTCGGACTCGCCATCGAGGCGGCCGCCGGTACCGAGGAGGAGAAGCTCCTGGAGGTCCTGGACAAGGTCACCCAGGAAGACCCCACCCTGGCGGTCGAGGAGGACCCGGAGACCGGCCAGCGCCTGCTCCGGGGCATGGGTGAGCTGCACCTGCAGATGGTCCTGGAGCGCATGGAGCGCGAATTCGGCGTACGGGTGCGCAGCGGGCGCCCGGCGGTGGCCGTGCGCGAGACGATCCGCCGCCCGGCGCGCGGCGATGCCCTGTTCGCCCCGCCGCCCCTGCCGGAGGGCAAGCATCAGCCCCTGATGGCGCGAGTCGCCCTGACCCTGACGCCCCGGGCGCGTGGGGCCGGTAACCAGGTGGAGGTGAATCCGCGGGTCCTGCCGGAGGGCGCTGTGCTGTCGGATGAGCAGCGCCGGGCCATCGCGGCCGCCGTAACCGGCGGGCTGGAGTCCGGCCCGGTGCATGGCGCCGCTCTATTGGATTTGGCCGTGGCGGTCAGCGAGGTCGAGGTCTTCGGCCCTGCCTCCACCCCGGAGGCCCTGGCCGCCGCCGCCGGCAAGGCCCTGCGCCAGGCCCTGGAGGCTGCCCAACCGGCCCTGATGCAGCCGGTCATGGCGCTGGAGGTCATCGTGCCCGAGGCCAACCTGGGGACCGTGCTCGGAGACCTGCAGTCCCGGGCGGCCATGATCACCGACACGGCCACCCGCGGCGAGACCGCGGAGATCCGTGCGGAGGCCCCCCTGGCCGCCCTGCTGGGCTACACCACCAGCCTGCGCAGCCTCACCCAGGGCCGGGGCCAGTTCAGCATGGAGTTCCTGCGCTTTGACCTGTGCTGAATTGGTCGAGCGCAATCGTCGGGTCTTCTATGGCGGGACCCCGGGGGCACGCCAGGCATCCACGTTCGGTTGGCTACCGCCGAAGCGCGACCTTGCGTTGCCGGGTCAGCGGTGCACAGCCGTAGCCGAGTTGGCACCGTCATGGTCAGGCAGTGCTGTAACCTGCCGCGAGCCTGTTGTAAACCGCTCGAAACACGGTGCAGGCCCCGTCGATGACCCGCTTCCGGGTCAGCAGGTCAGTCGCCGCGAGCTCGTCCAGGGCGCGCCCGAAGCGCTTCCAGGCGGCGGAGGCGGAGTCCCCATGGAAGTCCAGAAAGGCCTCGGCGGGCAGGGGGTCGCCCAGGTGGCGGCGCAAGTGGCGGGCGATCACCCGGCCGCCCAGGGTGGCGCCTTCCAGGCAGTAGAGGCCGCCGATGGCGGTGCTGAGAATCCAGGTGCCCAAGGGCCTCCGGGCTGGCCGCCGGGGGTGCCAGTCCGTGCCTTGCGAGGTCCGCGTGCAAGGCCGGGAGCTTGGGCCGCAGTCCCAGGGCGGTGACGGGCTCGCCGGGCAGCGCGGCCTGGAGGGCAGCGAGCAGCGGCGGCTCCAGGTCCCCATAGACCCGCGCCATGGCCAGGAGGTAGCGTCGGTAGTCCGCCGGGGTGACCCCCGGGGCGGTGAGACGGGCCATGGCCGGCAGGTGCTCGACCGCCTGGTGGAGCGGTGCGGTGGCGGTCCGCAGGGCCGCGAGCAGGCTGGGGGCGCTCGGTCGGGCGGGGGGATGGGCGAGTTGCTGCATGGCTGGAACCGGGCGCGCTGAAGTGAGGCCCAGTCTAACACTCGGGAACACTGCTGCCCTGGGAGCGGTTCGCGGTCGCGATGGGATGGCCGAGGGGTCTGATCACGGCCTTAGGCCGTTTCCACGGGGGCCTTTATGACCCGAATCACTGCCGGATCGGGCCCCGGGCAGCAGCAGCGTGACCGCGAGTCCGCCTGAGTCGGCGCGGCCGAAGGCGAGCTCGCCGCCGTAGGCATCGCAGATGTCCTGGGCGATGGCGAGGCCCAGGCCGTGAGCCCTGGGTGCGCTCGTCGAGCCGCAGTCCCCGCTGGCCCAGGGCCTGGAGGTCGTCCGCCGGGACCCCGGGGCCGTCGTCCTCGATCCGCAGCCAGGACCCGCTCCCCGACCTCGACCCGCACCTGGACCCGGCTGGCGGCCCAGTTGGCGGCGTTCTCCAGACAGTTGCCCAGGAGTTCTGTCAGGTCCTCCGGGAGGATCGGCACCGGCAGGGCGGCCGGGCGATCCAGGTCCCAGCGCAGCCGGGACCCGTTGGGGGTGCGCTCCAGGGCGCGGATCACCCGGCTCAAGGATGCCGGCAGGTCCGCCCCGGGTCCGCTCGGCCCCTACCTGCCACGCCCGGCCGTGAAGGCCGGCACGCGGCGCGCGCCCGCACCCGCGCCCGGATCAGTTCCCGGTCCACCCGCCGGCGCATGGTCTGGGCCAGGCCGTCCAGGTCGTCGGCCAGGTCGGGCTGGCCCAGGCGCGCGCAGGCGCTCGGCGTCCGCCGCCAGGACCACCAGGGGGGTCTTGAGCCCGTGGGCCAGGTCGGCGGTCCAGGCGCGGGCCCGCTCGATGGCCCGCTCCTGGGCGTCGAGCAGGGTGTTGACCTCCTCGGCCAGGGGCAGGACCTCGTCCGGGTAGTCGGCGGGCAGGCGCCGGGCCTCGCCGGAGCGGATCGCCCGCAGCCCCAGGCGGACCGCGTCCAGGGGGGCGAGCCCGATGCGCACCTGGACCCAGGCGGCGAGGACCAGCGCGGCGCCCAAGCAGGATCAGATAGGGCAGCATATCGGCGGCGAAGTCCCGGCCGCGCCTCGGCCAGCTCCCGCCGGTCCAGGGCCACGCCACCCGCAGGCGGCGCTCGGCGGTCCCGGGCTGAAAGAGCACCTGGCGCTCCAGGACCAGCAGGGACTGACCGCCGGGCCCGGTGAGCCGATGGCGGTGCAGGGCGCCGTCGGGCAGGGCGTCCCCGGGCAGGTCCAGCACCGCGTCCCACAGGGAGCGGGAGCGCAGCAGGGTGGGGCGGTCCTCGTCCTGAATCTGCCAGTAGAGCCCGCTCAAGGGGGTCTGAAAGCGCGGGTCGGCCAGGGGTAGGTCGAAGCGGACGCGCCCGTCCGGGGTGGTCTCCAGGTGGCCCAGGATCAGGCCCAGGGTGTTGTCGAGCTGGGCCTCGACCCGCCGCTCCACATGGCGCTCGAAGAGGGCGGTGAGCCCGACGCCAGCCGCCAGCAGCGCCAGGCCGATGGACAGCGCCGGCCGCCAGTAGCAGCCGAAAGCGCAGGGAACGGCGGGTCATGCCGGGTCGTCGATCAGGTAGCCGAAGCCCCGGCGGGTCTCGATCAGGTCGGTGCCGAGCTTGCGGCGCAGCCGGCCGATCAGGACCTCCACGCCGTTGGTGTCGCGCTCGATGCCGTCGCCGTAGATCTGGTCGGCCAGCTCCCCCTGGGAGACCACGGCCCCCTTGTGGTGCAGCAGCACGCTGAGCAGGCGGTATTCCTGGGGCGATAGATGGACCGGGACCCCGTCCAGGCGTCACCCGCATCTGGCGCGTGTCCAGGGCCAGTCCGCCGGCCTGCAGCACCGGCGAGGCCTGGCCCCCGGCGCGCCGCAGCATGGCCCGCAGGCGGGCCAGGACTTCCTCGACCCGGAAGGGCTTGGGCAGGTAGTCGTCTGCCCCGGCATCGATCCCCTCGACCCGTTCGCTCCAGTCCCCGCGGGCGGTGAGGATCAGGACCGGCAGGTCGCGGCCGGCGGCGCGCCAGCGTTTGAGCACCGCGAGCCCGTCCATGCCCTTGAGCCCCAGGTCCAGGATGCACCGCCGCATAGGGCTCGGTGTCGCCGCGGAACCAGGCGTCCTCCCCATCGTCCGGTGTGCTCCACCAGATAGCCGGCCGCGGTCAGGGCACGGGTCAGGGTCGCCGACGGTGCGCGGGTCGTCCTCCACCACCAGGATACGCATCACTCCTCCTCCTATCGGCTTCAGGAACGTCCCCGGTGCGGGCGTCGATTTCGACCTGCGTGAGCCGTCCTTGGGGTCCAGGATCTTGAGTTCGTAGATCCAGCGCGCCGTGCTCCTGCTCCAGTTCGACCTCCAGGACCCGACCGGGGACCCGGGCGCGGCACGGGCGTAGATCTCGGCCATGGGCAGGATCTCGCCGCCGCTCGGTGGCCCGACGGGCACGATCGAAGCTGTGGTCCGTCGTCCTCCCAGTCCGGTCCGGTGTTCGCGCCCCTGCCGCCGCATGGGCCAGGGCCAGCCCGGTGGTAAGGGCAGAGGGTCAGTGCCAGAAGCGGAGCGGGTGGAGGGGCGTGGTCATGGAGCGGACATTCTAGGCCAATCCATGCTGACAATTCGCTGACAGGGTCACTCAGGTGCCGTTCATGGCGCCCTGGCTAGAGTGCGCCGCAAGCCCCGCGGCCCGGCCACCGCCGCGGCGGGCGAACACCGCCGCAACCATCACCCGGGAGTGAACCACGCCATGAGCAACAGCAACAATATCGCCGCGGACCCCAGCGCGACCCTGCCCACCGCCGCGCCACCCGCCGACCGGGTCCGCGTCTGGGACCCCTTTGTCCGCCTATTTCATTGGGGGCTCGTCGCCGCCGTCGCTGATCGCCTTCCTCACGGAGGATGAGTTGCTCGGGCTGCACACCTGGGCCGGCTACACGGTGCTGGCCCTGATCGGTGTCCGCCTGGTCTGGGGCCTGATCGGTCCTCGCCACGCCCGGTGGTCGCACTTCGTGCGCGGCCCGCGGGCGACCCTGGCCTATCTGAGCGAGGTCCTGCGGGGTCACCCGGCCCGGTATCTGGGTCACAACCCGGCCGGTGCTGCCATGGCCGTCGCCCTGATCGCCGGCTTTGCCGCTCACCGCCGTCACCGGCGTGGCCGTGCTCGGGAGCGGGTGAGTTCGCCGGACCGCTGGCGCCCTTGATGCAGGGGGTCTCATCGGAGACGGCCCATGACCTGAAGGAGGTCCATGAATTCATCGCCTGGGCGACCCTGGTCCTGGTCCCTTTACACCTGCTGGGGGTGGCGTTCGCCAGCCTGCAGCACCGCGAGAACCTGGTCCGCGGCATGATCGACGGTTACAAACGGAGTGATGAGGCATGAAGTCCAATTTGAATCCAAACCGTCACTCCGTTCGGGTGCTGACCCTGGCCTTAGCCATCGCAGCGCCACTGGCCCGCCGCCGCGCCCGGGGGACGAGCTGCTCGCGACCTATCAGGGTCAGGGGGCCGGGCCCTTCAGCGCCGCCGCCGGACAGAAGGCTTGGACCCAGGCGCACCAGACGGAGGGAGAGTCTCGTAGTTGCACCACCTGCCATGGCGCGGACCTCACCAAGACCGGCAAGCACGCCACCACCGGCAAGGTCATTGACCCCCTGGCGGTCTCGGCCAATTCCAAGCGGCTGACGGATCCGGCCAAGGTGGAGAAGTGGTTCGGTCGCAATTGCCGCTGGACCCTGGCGCGCGATTGTACGCCCCAGGAAAAGGGTGATTTCGTGAAGTACATCCAGTCGCGCTGAGCCACCCCGCGCCGCCTCATTGCCGCACAGCCGCGCAATTGAACCGCAAAGGCGAATCTGAACCGCAAAGGCGCGAAGGGACGCAAAGAACGCAAAGGATTGACGTGCCCGAATGGCAACGGCTGGTCCGCTGCGTTTGTGAGTTCCGGTGCAACGTGAACCGATCGACGACCTTTGCGCCCTCTGCGCTTCTTCGCGTCCTTTGCGGTTCGATTCAACACACTTGTCAATTACGGAGAAACTCGAAATGAAGACTGCATTCATCGCCGCCCTGGGTGCCGCCCTGATCGCCTTGGGGGCAAGCGGACTCGCCTGGAGTGACCACGACGATGACGATGACAAGCATGGAGGCAAACGGGAGGCCAAGGGCTGGTCAGTCCGCGGCGACCTGGCCCCGGCGACCAATGCAAGCTACCGCAGCGAGTGCGGCGGCTGCCACTTTGCCTATCAACCCGGGCTCTTGCCGGCCGCCGCCTGGCAGCGGGTGATGGGCAGTCTGGACCAGCACTTCGGAGACGACGCCTCCCTGGAGCCGGCGCTCGCCGACGAGTTGCTGGTCTATCTAGAGTCCAATGCGGCAGACCGCAACGACCGGGTGCGCTCCCGTGCCTTTGCGGCGCAGCCGCTCCGGGGTGAGGGTCCCCCGCGGATCACCCGGACGGCCTACTTCCAGCGCAAGCACGACGAGGTCCCGACGCGCTATGTGACAGGCAACCCCAAGGTGGGGAGCTTCAGCAACTGTCAAGCCTGCCACCAAGGGGCGGATCAGGGGGACTTCAACGAGCACCGGGTCAACATCCCCGGTGTGGGGCGCTTCGAGGATTGAGCGGCGACCGCTGATTGGTCTTTCGGTCGAAGTCCCGCTGACCAGCGGTCGGGCTAAAAGCCTTCGGTGGAGGTGAAGAGCCCCACCCGCAGGTCCTTCGCGGTGTAGATGGTGCGGCCGTCGACCTGGACCACCCCGTCGCCGATGCCGAGTACCAGCTTGCGGCTGATGACCCGCTTCATGTCGATGTGATAGGTGACCTTGGAGGCGGTGGGCAGGACCTGGCCGGTGAATTTGACCTCGCCGACACCCAGGGCCCGGCCGTGGCCCGGGTTCCCGATCCAGGCCAGATAGAAACCGACCAGTTGCCAGAGGGCGTCCAGCCCCAGGCAGCCGGGCATGACCGGGTCGCCCGGGAAAGTGGCACTGAAAGAACCAGAGCTCCGGGTTGGATATCCAGCTCCGCCAGGATCTCGCCCTTGCTATAGGCCCCGCCATGATTGGCGATGCGGATGATCCGGTCCATCATCAGCATGTTGGGGACCGGCAGTTGGGCATTGCCCGGGCCGAACATGTCGCCGTGCCCGCAGGCCAGGAGTTGATCGACGTTCGAAGGCGGCTTCTGGTTGTGCATGAGCGGTGGGCGGTCGAGTCCTGTCGGTTGGTGCGCGAATGGGCTTCAGGCCGCCCGCACGGGCCGGCGAGAAACGGTCGCGAGTCAGGCCGCGGCCAGCGCCAGCCGCTCGCGCAGGAAGCCGACGATCTCGGCGATGGGGATCAGGTGCATCTCGGCGTCGCGGCGGCCCTTGTATTCCACCAGCCCGTCGTCCAGGCCCTTGTCGCCGACCACCACCCGATGGGGGATGCCGATCAGTTCCATGTCGGCGAACATGAAGCCGGGGCGGGCGTCCCGGTCGTCGAGCAGGACCTCGATCCCGGCGGCCGTGCAGGTCCGGCGTAGAGTTGCTCGGTGGCCTCGCGCACCCGGTAGGACTTGCCGAGCTTCATGGGCAGCAGGGCGACCTGAAGGGGGCGATGGGGCTGGGCCAGCAGATGCCGCGCTCGTCGTGGTGCTGCTCGATGGCGGCGGCCACCACTCGGGACACGCCGATGCCGTAGCAGCCCATGGTCATGGTCAGGGCCTTGCCGTCCTCGCCCAGGACGGTGGCCTTCAGGGCTGCGCTGTACTTGCGTCCCAGCTGGAAGATGTGACCCGACCTCGATGCCGCGGGCGATGCGCAATGTGCCCTGGCCGTCGGGGCTGGGGTCGCCGTCCACGACATTGCGCAGATCCGCGACCTCCGGCAGGGGCAGGTCGCGGCCCCAGTTGAGCCCGAACCAGTGCTTGCCGTCCTGGTTGGCCCCGGCGCTGAAGTCGGCGGCGACCGCCACGGCGCGGTCCACGATGCAGGGGATGGGCAGGTCCTTGGGCCCCAGGGAGCCGGGGCCGGCGCCCGATGGCGGCGCGGATCTCAGCCTCGCTCGCCATGCGCAGCGGGGCGGCCACCTGGGGCAGCTTGGCGGCCTTGACGGCGTTGAGTTCATGGTCGCCGCGCACCAGCAGGGCCACCAGACCGCCCGGGACTGCCCTCGGCCGCGGCCACCACCAGGGTCTTGACGGTGCGCTCGATCGGGCAGCCCGAACTGCTCGACCAGGTCGGCGATGGTGCGGGCCTGTGGGGTGTCGACCAGCCGGCAGTCCTGCGTCGGGCGCCGGCCGGCGTTGCCGCCGGGGCCAGGGCCTCGGCCAGTTCGACGTTGGCGGCGTAGTCGCCGGTGGAGGAGAAGGCGATGGCGTCCTCGCCGGCGGCGGCCAGCACGTGGAACTCGTGGGAGGCGTTGCCGCCGATGCTGCCGGTGTCGGCCTGCACGGGGCGGAAGTCGAGCCCGCAGCGGGTGAAGATGCGCGTGTAGGTCTGCGTGCATGACCTGGTAGGTCGCGGCCAGGGAGTCATCGTCCGCGTGGAAGGAGTAGGCGTCCTTCATCAGGAATTCCCGCGCCCGCATGACCCCGAAGCGGGGCCGGATCTCGTCGCGGAACTTGGTCTGGATCTGGTAGAAGTTCACCGGTAACTGCTTGTAGCTCTTCAGCTCGGTGCGCGCCAGGTCGGTGATGATCTCCTCATGGGTCGGGCCGAAGCAGAACTCCCGGTGGTGGCGGTCCTTCAGGCGCAGCAGCTCGGGGCCGTACTGCTCCCAGCGCCCGGATTCCTGCCACAGCTCGGCGGGCTGCACCGCCGGCATCAGGACCTCCAGGGCCCCGGCCCGCTCCATCTCCTCGCGCACGATGCGCTCGACCTTGCGCAGCACCCGCAGCCCCAGCGGCAGCCAGGTGTAGAGGCCGGCCGCGAGCTTGCGGATCAGGCCCGCCCGCAGCATCAGCTGGTGGCTGACGACCTCGGCGTCGGCCGGGGTCTCCTTGACGGTCTGGAGGGGGAACTGGGAGGTGCGCATGGGCCGGGGCCCGGGTAAAAGGAGCTAGTCTAGGGCGCCGCGCCGGGCTGAGACAAATCGACGCCGGCCCGATAGCGCAGGTACCATCGTATTGACCCTGGGCGCGGGTCTCCTGGACCGTTCCCTCCTTTTGAACAAGCACTCATGTGCTTCGCCAATCCTGTACGGCTGTTCGACCGGTGGTGAGGCGTCCCCGACTTCCGGACTCCGGGCCGGCGCGGACTCCGGAGATTGGGCCGTCGCCAGCCGCCTGTGAATGCCCGGCGGGTTGGATCATACTGGAGGTGGCCAAGGTGGAACTGAACGGGGTGGAACTCAGCGGTGCCGAGATCATCGTCCAGGCGTTGATCGACGAGGGCGTCGAGTACGTCTTCGGGTATCCCGGCGGGGCGGTCCTGCATATCTACGACGCCATGTTCAAGCAGGACCAGGTCAAGCACATCCTGGTCCGGCACGAACAGGCCGCCAGCCATGCCGCGGACGGCTATGCCCGGGCGACCGGTAAGTGCGGCGTCTGCCTGGTCACCTCGGGACCGGGTGCGACCAATGCCGTCACCGGCATCGCCACCGCCTACATGGACTCCATCCCGATGGTGTTGCCTGTCCGGGCAGGTGCCGACGCCGGTGATCGGCAGCGACGCCTTCCAGGAGGTGGACACCGTCGGCATCACCCGCCCCTGCGTCAAGCACAACTTCCTGGTCAAGGATGTGCGCGACCTGGCGCTGACCATGCGCAAGGCCTTCTACATCGCCACCAGCGGGTCGCCCGGGGCCGGTGCTGGTGGACATCCCCAAGGACGTCACCGACCCGAACATCAAGATCCCCTACCACTACCCGCGGGAGATCCAGATGCGCTCCTACCACCCGACGGAGAAGGGGCACCAGGGGCAGATCAAGCAGGCGGTGGACCTGATGCTCCAGGCCAAGCGGCCGGTGCTCTACACCGGCGGCGGCGTGGTCCTGGGCGAGGCCTCAGCGCCCTGACGCGAGCTGGTCCGGCAGACCGGCTTTCCCATCACCAGCACCCTGATGGGGCTGGGGGCCTTCCCCATGACCGATCCGCAGTTCATCGGCATGCTCGGGATGCACGGCACCTACGAGGCCAACATGGCCATGCACGAGACCGACGTGCTCATCGCCATCGGGGCCCGCTTCGATGACCGGGTCACCGGCAAGATCGAGCACTTTTGCCCCCACGCCAAGATCATCCACGTGGACGTGGACCCCTCGTCCATCTCCAAGAACGTGCGGGTGGACGTGCCGATCGTGGGGCAGGTCGGCGAGCGTCCTGACCGACATGCTGCGCCTCTGGAAGGAGCAGGCCCAGCCCCTGAGCGAGCGGCCGGTCGCGGACTGGTGGGCCAAGATCGAGGAGTGGCGGCGGATGGATTGTCTGCCACTACGACCGGGGCAGCACCCAGATCAAGCCCCAGTTCGCCGTTGAGACCCTCTACAAGGTCACCGATGGCGATCTCTATCTGACCTCCGACGTGGGCCAGCACCAGATGTTCGCCGCCCAGTTCTACCCCTTCGACAAGCCGCGGCGCTGGATCAACTCCGGGGGGCTGGGCACCATGGGCTTCGGCCTGCCGGCGGCCATGGGGGTGCAGTTCGCCTTCCCCGAGGCCCAGGTGGCCTGTATCTCCGGCGAGGCGAGCATCCTCATGTGCATCCAGGAGATGGCCACCTGCAAGCAGTACGACCTGCCCATCAAGGTCATCCTGCTCAACAACGGTTACATGGGCATGGTGCGGCAGTGGCAGGAGTTCTTCTACGAGAGCCGCTACTCCCATTCCTACGTGGATGCCCTGCCGGACTTCGTGAAGCTCGCCGAGAGCTTCGGCCATGTCGGGATGCGGGTGGAACGGCCGGCCGACCTGGAAGGTGCCATGCGCGAGGCCTTCGCCATGCAGGATCGTTTTGTCTTCCTCGATGTGGTCGTGGACCCCACCGAGAACGTCTACCCGATGATCGCGGCGGGCAAGGGCCATCACGAGATGCACCTGCCGCCGAGCTGTCCGAGAGGGAGCTGGCCTAAGATGAGACACATCATTTCCGTCCTGCTGGAGAATGAGGCCGGCGCCCTGTCGCGGGTGGCCGGGCTCTTCTCCGCCCGCGGCTACAACATCGAGTCCCTGACCGTCGCGCCGACGGATGATCCGACCCTGTCGCGCATGACCCTGGTCACCACCGGGAACGAGGAGATCGTCGAGCAGATCAAGAAGCAGCTCAACAAGCTGATCGATACGGTCAAGCTCCTCGACCTCACCGAGGGTCCCCATATCGAGCGCGAGATGATGCTGATCAAGGTCCGCGCCGAGGGCGAGAATCGCGAGGAACTCATGCGCCTGGCCGACATCTTCCGCGCCAAGATCATCGACGTCACCGAGACGAGCTATGTGGTCGAGCTCGACCGGCACATCGAAGAAGCTCGACGCCTTCATCCAGGCCGTTCCCGAGGGCCTGATCGTCGAGGTGGTCCGGTCCGGTCCCACCGGCATCGCCCGCGGCGAAAAGGGCCTGACCCTTTAATCCATATTGTCCGCAGATAAACGCAAATGAATCCGCGTCTGTGTGCCCCGTAGGGGGCGGGGCCGGACGTTCAGGGTCTCTCGCCTGCTCGCCAGTTCAACCCCAAGGAGCGGGCAGGAACGCTTCGGACGGGGCGAGTCCCCCGTCCGGCTTAACGCAGCCCGCGGCCCTCAGTCCGATCAACCCGAGTATTTATCATTCATTTGCGCAGACCACCCAAACTCCCGCAATCCACAAAACCCCAGGTAGCGCAAATGAGCATCAACGTTTACTACGACAAAGACGCCGACCTCTCCCTCATCCAGGGCAGGCGGGTCGCCATCATCGGCTACGGCTCCCAGGGCCACGCCCATGCCAACAACCTGAAGGACTCCGGCGTCACGGTCACCGTCGGGCTGCGCCCCGGCTCTGCCTCCGCCGTCAAGGCCGCCAACGCCGGGCTTGACGTCCAGTCCATCGAGGAGGCCGTCGCCGGCGCCGACGTGGTCATGATCCTGGCCCCGGACGAGCACCAGGCCCGACTCTACCGCGAGGAGATCGCCCCCAACATCCGTCAAGGGCGCCGCCCTGGCCTTCGCCCACGGCTTCAACATCCACTTCGGCCAGATCGAGCCGCGCGAGGACCTGGACGTCATCATGGTCGCCCCCAAGGGCCCCG
This sequence comes from uncultured Gammaproteobacteria bacterium, assembly GCA_963733415.1. GTDB lineage: Bacteria > Pseudomonadota > Gammaproteobacteria > Chromatiales > Chromatiaceae > Thiodictyon. The sequence goes on from CAVTDM010000015.1 coordinate 125,268, forward strand.
GCCACCTGGTGCGCTCCACCTACACCCAGGGCGGCGGCGTGCCGAGCCTCATCGCCGTCTACCAGGACGCCACCGGCCAGGCCCGCGACATCGCCCTGGCCTACGCCTCCGCCAACGGCGGCGGGCGCGCCGGCGTCATCGAGACCAGCTTCCGCGAGGAGTGCGAGACCGACCTCTTCGGCGAGCAGGTGGTCCTGTGCGGCGGCCTGACCTCCCTGATCCAGAACGGCTTCGAGACCCTGGTCGAGGCCGGCTATGCCCCCGAGATGGCCTATTTCGAGTGCCTGCACGAGGTCAAGCTGATCGTCGACCTGATCTACGAGGGCGGCATCGCCAACATGCGCTACTCGATCTCCAACACCGCCGAGTACGGCGACCTGACCCGCGGCCCGCGCATCGTCACCGACGAGACCAAGGCCGAGATGAAGCGCATCCTGACCGAGATCCAGTCCGGCGACTTCGCCAAGGAATTCATCCTGGAGAACCAGGCCGGGGCGCCCAAGATGAAGGCCCTGCGCCGCCTGGGCCAGGAGCACCAGATCGAGGAAGTCGGCGAACGCCTGCGCGAGATGATGCCCTGGATCAAGGAAAAGAAATTGGTCGACAAGACAAAGAACTAAGGCGATTGCCGGAGAATCATGTACCAGATCGCGAAGGATTTTCGTCTGCCTTCAAGAAGCGCCGACAGGAGCATAGCGGGGCTATGTGACTGTCGGTGCGACGCCGAAGGCGGGCGAAAAGACGAGCGAGGTGGTACATGATTTGACAGAAATCGCCTAGCCATCGTTTAACTCCAGCCTGCACCCGATCGGCGGGCCTCGGCCCGCTTTCCCTCGTCGCCCTTGGCCGTTTTCAGGTTCCGGTCGATTCCCTGAGGAACTACGCGTGGCCGGTTGAGCGCGGGCGCCCGGTTCCTGAGCTCCGGTATGCAGCCGGGTACCTGGAGTGAGGAGTGAACCCCAAGGCAGGCCCCTCAACCGAACCCCTGGGGATTCTCGGACTGCCAGTGCCAGGTGTCCTGAACCATCTCGTCGATGCCGAATTCGGCCTGCCAGCCCAGTTCCTCCCGGGCCTTGGCGGGGTCTGCATAGCAGGTGGCGATGTCGCCCGGGCGACGCGCGGCAAACTCGTACGGGACCGGTCGGCCGCTCGCCCGCTCGAAAGCGGCGACCATCTCCAGCACGCTGTAGCCGCGTCCGGTGCCCAGGTTGTAGACCGCCGCGCCTGGGCCTTCCCGGAGCTTGTCCAGCGCGGCGAGGTGTCCGCGGGCCAGGTCCACCACATGGATGTAGTCCCGCACCCCGGTACCGTCCGGGGTGGGGTAGTCGTCGCCGAAGACCCGCAGGCGCGGGAGCTTGCCGATGGCCACCTGCGCCACGTAGGGCATCAGGTTATTTGGGATGCCGTTGGGGTCCTCCCCGATCCGCCCGCTGGGGTGGGCGCCCACCGGGTTGAAGTAACGCAGGAGGACGCAGTTCCAGCGTGGGTCGGCGACGTGCAGGTCGCGCAGTATCTCCTCAATGAAGAGTTTGGAGCGGCCATAGGGATTGGTGGCGGAAAGGGGGAAGTCTTCGAGGATCGGTACCCTGGCCGGGTCGCCATAGACCGTGGCCGAGGAACTGAAGACGATGTTCCTGACCCCCGCCGCCGTCATCGCCTGACACAGGGAGAGGGTCCCGCCGATGTTGTTGTCGTAGTACGCAAGGGGCAACTGCACCGACTCCCCCACCGCTTTCAGCCCGGCGAAATGGATCACGGCGTCGATGGGGGGGCCGGCAAAGACCCGGTCCAGGGCCGCACGGTCGCGCAGGTCGGCCCGCACGAAGTCGAAGTCGCGCCCGCTGATGACGCGCACCCGGTGCAAGGCTTCCTCCTTGCTGTTGCAGAGGTTGTCCACCACGACCAGGTCGTGCCCCGCCGCCAGCATCTCCACACAGGTGTGGCTGCCGATATAGCCCGCACCGCCTGTGACCAGGACCCGCATCGCCGCTCCCCCTTGAATGACTACCTGCCGGGCAGTTTACCGAAAGTCCGCCCGGGCCGGCGCGATCCTGACGAGCGACGATGGCAGGCAGCCGTGCCACCGAAGGGAGGAGAAAATCGCCCCCGGTGGGAGCGGCCTATGGTCCCGCCGGGGGCTGCGGCGGCACCCTTGCGAGGCCCCTCGCGGCCATAGGCCGCTCGCACCGCCTGACGGCCCGCCACCGTCAGGGAAAACCTCAGGCAGCACGCTGGATCGGCGGGCCGCTTTTCCAGACAATAGTCGGGGTCTTGCTCCCAGCAGCCCAGACAGCTTCTTCAATCGGTCATCATCGGGAATTCAGTATGAGCGACGCACTCAATTACCTCGTCCAGGTCCGCGGCGACGCGCTTGGGCACTACTTCAAGTTCCTCAAGGACGCTGGCAAGCACCTCGACCCCAAGACCCGCGACCTGATCTCGGTGATCACCAAGGTTCACTCCCAGACCGAGGCGGGCTTCAAGCAGTACCTCATGCGCGCGCTGCGCGATGGCTGCACGCCCCTGGAGATCGTCGATGCCCTGCTCATGGCCTTCCCGGCTCTGGGTCTGGCCAAGATTGTCTGGGCCACTGAAATCCTGCTGGAGATGGGCATCCCCGAGTTCTCGCCCGAGCTGATCGCGGCGCAGCCCCAGTGGCGGGACGTGATGGCGGTGGCGGACATCGCGGACGGGGAGGTCAAGCGGGTCGAGTGCGCCACGCGAACGGTGTTCGTTTATCGCGAGGGCGAGGGCTACCAGGTCTACGATTCCCACTGCCCCCATCAGGTGACCAACATCCCCCACTTGGCCCTGGAGGGTCTGACCCTGACCTGCCCCAAGCACCAGTGGAAATTCGACATCCGGACCGGGGCCTGCATCGAGAAGGGCAAGCACCCGATGAAGGTCTTCAAGAGCCAGGTAGAGGGCGGGCGGCTGATGGCCTGGTGGTAGGGAGGAGATGCCCCAGGGCGGGCTGGTCGAGGGGTCAGGCCGGTGCGCCGTCCTGGTTCCGTCTGCTGCCTTCGATCCGCAACCGTTGGCGCAATCGGCGCAGTTGCTCAGGGTCCAGGGCATCGGCAAAGAGCGGGAGCGACCAGCGGCGAAACCAACCGCGGCGCAGGTTGAGTACCACCAGGGGGACGCTGACGAAAGTCGCGGGGCTCAGACGGGCCTGCGTCTCGGCCCCGGAGACGAAGATGATGGTCCAGGTGCCGTCAGCCTGCCAGGTGGCCAAGCGGATGGACCAGGGCGCCCGCCGCAACAGGTGGACGTAGGTCTGATAGACCAGGCTGGCGCCGACTGGGAACAGGAGCATGAGCCAGGCCCTACCGGGCAGTGCGAGGATGCTGGCCGCGGCCAACAGGTGGGGGAGGGCGACAAAGGCGGTGAGCCGCCAGGAGAAGCGGGGCTCAATCAGGAGCGGGGGTTGCTCGCGGTGGGAGGCCATGGGGGGCCGGGTGGGAGTCAGGGACGCTCCCGGCTCGGTCCGGGTTCAGGGGCGCAGACGCGCGACCACCGAGACGATGTGACGGACCAGGTCGTGGATTCGCGGGTCCGCCGGGACCCGGCGGGACATGAACCAGTCGCTGAGGTCCTGGTCCTGCTGGCCCAGGAGCGCGACGAACGCGGCGCGGCGCTCCGGGTCCAGGTCCCGATAGCCCAGTTCCAGGAAAGGCATCAGGAGGTGGTCCAGTTCCAGCATCCCGCGGCGGCATTGCCAGCGCAGGCGCTTGATTTCCTGGTCGGCGGTCAGGTTGGGCTCGGAGCCCTGATCAACCATGGTTTGAGAACTCAATGTTAAGAGTCCGAGTGCAGTTGGCACTGAATGTCGGGTGCGCCCTGCGCACCGTCGGAGCCACGGCACCGCGTCGGCTGAACGTCACCCAGCCAAGATCGCCGACCCAGTGCTGAAAGTCCAATTCGGCGGCATTCGGCGGTGACCGCGGTGCGCAGCGCGCACCCCGGGTATTGCGGAAGTGGTGGTGGCGTCCCGGCTAGATCCCCTTCTCCAGCATCAGATCCTTGATCCGGCCGATTGCGCGGGTTGGGTTCAGGCCCTTGGGGCAGGCGTCCACACAGTTCATGATGGTGTGGCAGCGGAAGAGCTTGTAGGGACCCTCCAGAGCGTCCAGGCGCTCATCCGTGGCCTGATCCCGGGAATCGGCGAGGAAGCGCCAGGCCTGGAGTAGGGCAGCAGGGCCGTGGAACTTGTCCGGGTTCCACCAGAAGGACGGGCAGGAGGTGGAGCAGCAACCGCACAGGATGCACTCGTAGAGCCCATCCAGCTTGTCCCGGTCTGCCGGGGACTGGAGGATCTCCTGCTCGGGGAGGGGGTCCGTGCGCACGAGATAGGGTTTCACTGCCCGGTAGTGTTCGTAGAACTGGGTCATGTCCACCACCAGGTCCCGGATGACCGGCCGCCCGGGGAAGGGGCGCACGGCGATGGGCTCCGTGAGTTCGGTGATGGGGGTGATGCAGGCCAACCGATTGTGGCCGTTAACATTCACACCGTCGGACCCGCAGACCCCTTCGCCGCAGGAGTGGCGGAAGGTGAAGCTCTCGTCCTGTTTCTTGACCTCCAGCAGGGCATCCCGGAGCATCATGCCCTGGAAGGGTCGGACCTCGAAATCCTGCATGTAGGGCTTCTTATCGGTGTCCGGGTTGTAGCGAAAAACGCTGATCTTCATGCGCGGTACGGCTGTGGCTCTTGTTGCGATCAGGGCTAGGTCAGCGTGACGGCGGCCGGTCTGACCGCTTGACTAACCACTCGCCCTGGCCACTGTCAATAGACGCGTTCCTTCGGCGGGAAGGTCTCGACCGTCAGTGGCTTGGTCCGCACGGGCTTGTAGTCCATGCGGTCGGCCTCCCGGAAGTACAGGCTGTGCTTCATCCAGCGGTCATCATCCCGGTTGGGGTAGTCCGGCCGGGAGTGGGCGCCGCGGCTCTCCTTGCGATGCAAGGCGGAGACCGCAATGGAGAAGCCCACGTCGATCAGGTTTTCCAGCTCCAGGGCCTCGATGCGGGCGGTGTTGAAGACCTTGGAGTGATCCGTCAGACGCGCGTCCGCCAACTGGTCACGCAGTTCGCAGAGGCGCTGGTAGCCCTCGGTCATGACCTCCTCGGTCCGGAAGACGCCCGCGTGGTCCTCCATACACTTGCGGAATTCCGCGCGTAACTGTTGCGCCGGGATGCCGTCGCCCTGCTGGTCCCAGCGGGTCAGGCGCCCCATGGCCTGCTCCAGGCTCGCCGGATCGGCGTTGCGCCGGTAGGGATTCTCGCGCACGAAGTCGATGATGTCCTTTCCGGCCAGGCGACCGAACACCAGGATGTCCAGCAGCGAGTTGCCTCCCAGGCGGTTGGCCCCATGGACCGAGGCGCAGGCGCATTCCCCGGCCGCGTAGAGTCCGGTCACCACCTCCTCCGAGCCATGACCAGCGGGCACCACCACCCGCCCAAAGCGGTCCGTGGGGATGCCGCCCATGGCGTAGTGGGCGGTGGGGAAGACCGGGATAGGTTCGCGGACGGGATCGGCCCCGGCGAAGATGCGGCTGGATTCGCGAATGCCCGGCAAGCGCTTGCCGATGACCTCTTCCCCCAGGTGATCCAGCTTGAGCAGCACATAATCCGCACGCTCACCGGCGCCGCGGCCCTCCTTGACCTCGGTGACGATGGCCCGGGAGACCACGTCGCGGCTCGCCAGGTCCTTGGCCCTGGGGGCATAACGCTCCATGAAGCGCTCCCCGGCCTGGTTGATCAGGAAGCCGCCTTCACCGCGCACTCCCTCGGTGATCAGCATGCCCTTGCCGGCGATGCCGGTGGGGTGGAACTGGTAGAACTCCATGTCCATCATCGGGATGCCCGCGCGCAGGGCCATGGCGCAGCCGTCCCCCGTATTGATGTGTGCATTCGATGTGGTGCGGAAGACCTGTCCGCAACCGCCGGTTGCGAGCAGGGTCGCCTTGGCCTCGATCAGCAGGGGCTCCCCGGTCTCGATCTCCAACACCAGGGCCCCGCAGACCATTCCCTCCTTGTCGCGCACCAGGTCCAGCGCGAAGAACTCGTCGAAGAAGTGCGTCTTGGCCCGGATGTTCTGCTGGTAGAGGGTGTGCAGGATGGCATGACCCGTGCGGTCCGCCGCGGCGCAGGTGCGCGCGGCCTGGTCGCCGCCGAAGTTTTGGCTCTGACCGCCGAAGGCCCGCTGATAGATTTTGCCGTTGTCCAGGCGGGAGAAGGGCACGCCCGCGTGCTCCAGTTCATAGACGGTCGGGATGGCCTCCCGGCACATGAACTCGATGGCGTCCTGGTCGCCCAGGTAGTCCGAGCCCTTGACCGTGTCGAACATGTGCCAGTGCCAGTTGTCCGGCAGGACATTGGCCAGGGCGGCGTTGACACCCCCTTGGGCGGCCACCGTGTGGGAGCGGGTCGGGAATACCTTGGATACCACGGCGACCCGGATCTCGGCGCTCGCCAGTTGCAGGGCCGCATTCAGGCCGGCCCCGCCCGCACCGATGATCAGGGCGTCGAAGTGTCTGGTTGGGATGGACATGGAAACTCCCTGAGCTAGACCGCGGTGCCGGCCCCGAGGCCGGCGAGGATGATGGCCTTGAAGGCCCACAGGCCCGAGCCGACGAACACCAGGGCGAAGAGCCCCAGCAGGCCCAATCGCGCACCCAGGGGATGCACATAGTCCATGAAGACGTCCCGGATGCCCACCCAGGCGTGGGTCAGCAGGATCGGCACGAACAACAGGAAGGCCATGGCGACCAGCGGCTGTGCCACCCAATCCCGCAGGGCGGCATGATCCGCCGGGGCGTTGAAGATAAAGTGGAGCAGTAGGTAGACCAGGAACACCCCGAGATAGATCGCGGTGGCCCGCTGGGTGATCCAGGCCATGAGTCCTGAGGCTTGACGGCTCATAGGATCAACCCTCCGCCAACGACCAGCACCACGACGGCCGCGATCATCGCCGTCCATGCGCTCTGGCGCGCCACTTCGCGGTCCAGTCCCAAGCCTAAGTCCAGGATCAGGTAGCGGATGCCGGCAAACAGGTGATGCAGCAGGCTCCAGGCCAAAACCAGCAGGATCAGACGCACCAACAGGTGGTCAAGGAACGCGGCGGTGGCGGCGAAGCCAACCGGGCCGGACAGGGCCTGCTCGAAGAGGAAAGCGGCGACGGGAATCGACAGGACCATCAGCACCCCGCTGATGCGGTGGAGGATGGAAATGTAGCCGGTGGCGGGCAGCTTGATCTGCCACAAGGCCAGAAAGACAGGTCTGGTCGATTGCATGCTTGGTCCTACGTGGATGAAGACGGCGGCTCGTCACTTTGAGCATCCCCTGGCGCGTCCACTCAGGCCATTGGCCAGCGGCCCGCGTCTGGCGCTGCCGAGGGATACCACCCTTGCGCCCCTATCTTAAGGTCCAAGGGCGGTGGATCAGCCAGCCCGGACAACGAAAATCGCCGGGGGACGCGGCCTGTGTCCGCGATGCGGTGGCCGCCGCACAGTGCCAGGCCGATCGCGGCCACCGGCCGCTCCCACCGCACGACGGTCCGACTGTCACGGCAGACCGAAGGGCTGCACCCCTTATTGTGCGGTGCAGCACAGTATAGGGCCTATCTGAAACGCATCAATTGGATTTGTCAAAACAAAGCCGACGAAATTTCTCGGAGGTTGCGGGGTGGAGATGTCAATCGCCGCGACGGCAGCTCTCGGGCTGACCGCATCCGCCTGCCACCTGTCCTTACAAACCCAATTCCCGCCATCTGGCTTCCAGGCGCTTGACGGAGACCGGGTAGACAGTGCCCAGCGACTGGGCGAAAAGTGACACCCGCAGTTCTTCCAGTATCCAGCGGATTTCGTCCAGGCGCGGATCCTGGCGGCCAGCCCGTTCGGCGGCGCTGGTTCGTTCCCTCCAGCGGGCCTCGAGGGGGGCCAGTTCGGCCAGGCGCTCCCGGTCCCGGGCGGCGGCGTGCAGGAGGCGTTCGGTACGCTGATCAGCGGCCTTGAGGTAGCGGGGGTAGTCCTTGAGGTGGACGTAGGGGATGGCCTGCAGGAAGCCGCGGAAGACCAGGCGGTCCACCTGGGCGCGGAGGTCGTCCACGGAGGGCTGCCAGTTGACCTGGGTGATCGCGGCGAGGCGTTGGCGCAGGGCCTGGTAGGCGTCCAGGATGTTGGCGGCCAGGGTGCAGACCTCGAGGCCCGTGGTCATCAGGCGGCCCTTGCGGGCAGCGCAGGCGGGATTCGAACGCGGCCTGGGTGCGGATGGGGTCCAGACCCTCCAGGAAGGTCAGGTCCAGGATCAGGGTGAGGAGTTCGTCGGCCAGGTCGGGGGGCTGGGCCTGCTTGCTGGCCGGGGCGCTGGGCGACTGGGGCTCGGTGGCGGCCCGTCGCGGTCGCCCGGAACCGGTGGTCGGCGCTCCCAGGGAGCCTTGGCGTATTGCAGGCGCATGCGGTCGAGGCCGGGGAGGTTCTTTTTCAGGTGCCGCAGGTCGGCACCCAGGTGCAGCATGAAGAGTCGGCGCAGGCCGGCGCGCATGGCCGTGGCGGCGCCCTCGGCGGAGTCCAGGACCCGGATGGCAACGGCCTCTCCCGTATCGACCAGGGCGGGGAAGCCGCGCAGTTGGATCCCGGCACGGGTCAGATCCACCTGTTCGGGAAGGTCGCCGAAGGTCCAGCGCGTCAGGCCTTCGCGCTCCAGGCCGCTCGCCGGGATCTGGGCGAAGCGTTGTTGCCCCTGGTCCCCGTGGGCGCGCTTGAGCGCGACCGGGTCCGCGCCAGTGGCGATCTCCCGTCCCTCGTCATCCAGCAGCCGGACCTTGATGCGCAGGTGCTCCGGGATGGCGGCCGGGTCCCAGGCGGTCTCCGGGACCTGGATGCCGGTCAGTTCCTTGATGGCCTCGCTCAGGGCCTGGATCAGGGGCCGGTCCGCGGGCGTGAGGTGGGCGGCGAGGCGGACAGCGGTGTCCGGGATCGGCACGAAGTGCTTGCGGATTTGCTTGGGTAGTCCGCGCAGAAGTTCCGTGATGCGCTCGGTCAGGAGTCCTGGAACCAACCACTCCAGGCGCTCGGGGGAGACCTGGTTGATCAGCGGCAGCGGCACGACGAGGGTCAGCCCGTCGGCGCTGCTGCCGGGGTCGAAGTGGTACTCCAGGGGCAGGCGGGTCGCGCCCACCTGGAGTCCGTCCGGGAAGGCCTCCGCCGTGACCGCCGCGGCCTCGTGCCGCATCAGGTCCGCCATGCGCATGTGCAGCACCTTGGGGTCCTTCCGCATGGTCTCCCGCAGCCACTTCTCGAACTGCGCCTTTGAGTAGATCCCGGGGGGCACCCGCTGGTCGTAGAAGGCGACGATGGCCTCTTCGTCTACCAGTATGTCCCGGCGGCGGGATTTGGCCTCCAGGTGTTGGACATACTCGATCAGTTCCCGGTTATGGCGCCAGAAGGGCGCGCGGGTCTCAAAGTCCCCCTCGGCCAGCCCGAAGCGGATGAAGATCTCCCGCGCCTCCGCCGGATTGATGGGGCCGTAATTGACTCGGCGCCGCGGGACCAGGGTGACGCCGAAGAGCGTGACCTTCTCAAAGGCGGCCACCTGGCCGGAATCGGCCTGCCAGTGGGGCTCCGCATAGGTGCGCTGCAACAGATGGGCCCCCGCCGCCTCGATCCAGGCGGGCTGGACCCGGGCGACGATGCGGCCGTAGTGGCGGGTGGTCTCGATGCGCTCCGCGGCGACGATCCACTTGGGGCCTTCCTTGAACAGGGCGCTGCTCGGGTGGATCACGAAGCGGCTGTTGCGCGCACCCTGATACTCCCGGTTCTCGTCTTTGAAGCCGATGTTGGAGAGGAGTCCGGTCAGCAGCGCCCGGTGAACCTCCTCGGGAGTGCCCGGCGCATCTCCCTCCTTGAGACCCATTTCATGCAACTGTTCGCGCAACTGGGCATGGATGTCGTGCCACTCCAGGACCCGGTTCCAGTTCAGGAAATGCTGCTGGCAGAGCTTGCGGAACTGGTTCTTGGACAGCTCCTTGCGCTCCTTCGCCACGAAGCGCCAGAGGTTCAGAAGGGTCAGGAAGTCCGAGTCCGGGTGATTGAAGGTGGCGTGGATCTGGTCCGCCGCCTGTTGCCGGTCCAGGGGTCGCTCCCGGGGGTCCTGGATGCTGAGCGCGCTGGCAATGACCAGCACCTCTGCCACGCAGTGATGGTCCGCGGCGGCCAGCAGCATGCGCCCGATGCGCGGGTCCAGGGGCAGGCGGGCGAGTTTGAGCCCCAGCGGGGTCAGGTCGCCCCGCCCGTCGATGGCGGAGAGTTCCTCGAGGGTGCGGTAGCCGTCCGCGATGAACCGCCCGTCCGGCGGGTCCAGGAAGGGGAAGGCCTCGATGCTCCCGAACCCCAGCAGCTTCATCTGCAGGATGACGGCGGCCAGATTGGTCCGCTGGATCTCGGGCTCGGTGTACGCGGCGCGGGCCTGGAAGTTGTCCTGCGAGTAGAGCCGGATGCAGATGCCGGCGGCCACCCGCCCGCAGCGTCCCATGCGCTGATTGGCCGAGGCCTGGGCGATGCGCTCCACCGGCAGGCGCTGGACCTTGGCGCGATGGCTGTAACGGCTGATGCGGGCAAAGCCCGGGTCCACCACATAATGGATGCCGGGGACGGTCAGCGAGGTCTCCGCCACATTGGTGGCCAGCACCACCCGGCGGGTGCCGTGGGGTTTGAAGACCCGTGCCTGCTCCTCATACCCCTGGCGGGCGAAGAGGGGCAGAACCTCAGTGGACGGCGGATGCTGCTTGCGCAGGGTCTCGGCGGTCTCCCGGATCTCCCGCTCGCCGGACAGGAACACCAGCACGTCCCCTCGCCCCTCGCGCGCCAGTTCGGCGACGGCGTCGGAGATGGCCTGCTGCATGGCCTCGTCCCGCTCTCCGGCGTTTTCGTCGTCGGCCGGTGGGCGGTAGCGGACCTCCACCGGATAGGTGCGCCCCGAGACCTCGATGACCGGGGCCGGGTTGCCCGCGGCGTCTGCAAAGTGGCGGGCAAAGCGTCCCGGGTCGATGGTCGCGGAGGTGACGATGAGCTTGAGTTCCCGGGCGGCGCGGCAGCAGGCCCTTGAGATAGCCCAGCAGGAAGTCGATGTTAAGGCTGCGCTCGTGGGCCTCGTCGATGATCAGGGTGTCGTATTCGAGCAAGTGCCGGTCATGCTGGATCTCGGCCAGCAACATGCCGTCCGTCATCAGCTTGATGCAGGTCTGCGGGGCGACCCGGTCATGGAAGCGCACCTTGTAGCCGACGAGCCCACCAACCTCCCCGCCCAGTTCCTGCGCCACCCGACTCGCCAGGCTGCGGGCGGCGATGCGCCGGGGCTGGGTGTGGCCGATGCGCCCGAACACCCCGCGGCCCAGTTCCAGACAGATCTTGGGCAACTGGGTGGACTTGCCGGAGCCGGTCTCACCGCACAGGACCAGCACTTGATGGGCCGCGATCAGCTCCGCGATCTCCGCCCGGCGCTCGCTGACCGGCAGCTCCGGTGGGTAGGCAATGGTCGGCACCTGCGCTGAGCCGCCGCGCCGCCTGTGCCTGGGAGGCGCGCAGGGCCTGCCAGAGCTTCTCGAGTCCCTGGTCCACCGGCTGCCCCTCCCGGGCACGCCGACTCAGACCGCGCAGGCGCTGGGTCAGGGCCGGACGATCGGCGATCAGGCAGGTACTCAGATCGGCATCGGTCGGGAAGGGGGCGGTGTTCAAACGATTTGGCGGATGCGGCGGCGGTGCGTAATCGACCGGGGGCGGATGTCGGCGAACAGATGTCAGCATTCACCCGGGAAAGCGGTTATGTTACCGCGCCCAACGGGCCATGTTGGCCTGCGAGAACACGAAAGACGGTGCCGAAGCCCCGTCGCCCGGCATGCGACCACAGACGAGGAATGGCTACGTGAATGCGCCCCCATCGCCGCGCCCCCGGCGGCCCCTGACCGCCCCGTCCCAGTGCCAGCCCAGCCGCCTCCGGCCGATGATCGGGGGCGCGACCATGGTCCTGGCGCTGATGGTATCGGCCTCCGCGCAGGACCGCCCGCCCGATGGCCAGGCCGGCTTCACCCCCGCGCCCACCGAGTCCATCACGTCCCCCATCGCCCAGCCGGCCCAGCAACCTGGTCAGGACCCTGATCAGAGCCAGGCACCGCCCAAGGCGGACCCGAGCCCGTCAGTCTTCGAGCAGGGCCCCGGGGTCCTCGGGATCAGCCTGCGGACCCTGCGGCAGCAGCAGATCGACGAATATGTGACCGAGCCCGTCGCCCTGGTGGCCATCGCCCTGGACGACCTGCGTTTCGCGCCCGTCAACAAGAAGACCCACGTCGAGGTCAATCTGGCCGGTCGTGTCTCCTTTGAGGGCAAGGGCGACAAAGTCGCGCCCAAGGCTCGGCGTATCCTGGACGTCATCGGCCGGATTCTCGCGGACAACCCCCAGACCCGCATCGAAATTCTGGTCCACACGGATGATCAGGGCGACGCGGGATACAATCTGCGCCTGTCCCAGCGGGCGGCACAGGCGGTGAAGGACTACCTGGTCGGCAAGGGCGTCGCCGCGGAGCGCATCACCGCGACTGGTCGTGGTGAGGAAGCCCCCCTCATCGCGACCGGCAAACGCACCCCCACCAGTCAGGAGCGCATCCGCAACCGACGGGTCGAGCTGGTTATCGCGCCACTGGAGGAGCCCGCGCTGATCGCCCCCGCGGAGAGCCCGGCCTACCCGGTTGTCGAGACGCGGCCGCCATCGTAACCCATTGACGAGCGAGCGGTTCCTGGGGGCGAAGGGGATGTCTTTGCGGTAGTGCGGGCAAGGATACTGCCCAAACGCGGTGGGGCGTGTCGCCCCCAGAGGCGAAGGTGTCGGGGCTTGACGCCCCGACGCTTTGTAAAAAGGCTGTTCCCGAAATTGCCGACGCCAAGCCGAGGTACCGGCAGGGATTGCAGGTATTCGGGGCTTATGCACGTAGTCCTCCGCAGCCGTCCCTGGCCGCTGGACCGCGAGCTCGGATCGGACGCGCCTCAGAACTGCTCTTCTTCCGTGGAACCGTGCAGGGCGGTGACGGAGGATTGGCCACCCTGGATGGTGGTGGTCACGTCGTCGAAGTAGCCGGCGCCGACCTCCTGCTGGTGGGAGACGAAGGTGTAGCCCCGCTCGCGGGCGGCGAACTCCCGCTCCTGGACCTTTTCTACATAATGCTTCATGCCCTGACCCCGTGCATAGTCATAGGCCAGGTCGAACATGTTGAACCACATATTGTGGATGCCGGCCAGGGTGATGAACTGGTACTTGTAACCCATGTCAGCCAGTTCGTCCTGGAAGCGGGCGATGGTCGCGTCGTCCAGGTTCTTCTTCCAGTTGAAAGAGGGCGAGCAGTTGTAGGCGAGGAGCTTGTTCGGGTTCTTCGCGAGCACCGCCTGGGCGAACTCCCGGGCGAAGCCCAGGTCCGGGGTGCCGGTCTCGCACCACACCAGGTCGGCGTAGGGGGCATAGGCCAGGCCGCGGCTGATGGCCTGTTCCAAGCCATTCTTGACCCGATAGAAACCCTCGGCGGTACGCTGCCCGGTGAGGAAGGGGGCGTCGTTGGGGTCCACCTCGTTGGTCAGGAGGTTGGCGGCCTCGGCGTCGGTCCGTGCCAGGAGCAGGGTGGGTACGCCCATCACGTCCGCCGCCAGGCGCGCGGCGATGAGCTTTTCCACCGCCTCCCGGGTGGGCACCAGGACCTTGCCGCCCATGTGACCGCACTTCTTGACCGCGGCGAGCTGGTCCTCGTAGTGGACCCCGGAGGCCCCGGCGGCGATCATGTTCTTCATCAGCTCAAAGGCGTTGAGCACCCCGCCGAAGCCGGCCTCCGCGTCTGCCACGACCGGCAGGAAGTAGTCGATGTAGCCCTCGTCCCCGGGGCCGATGCCGCGGGACCACTGGATCTCGTCGGCGCGCTTGAAGGTGTTGTTGATGCGCCGCACCATGGTCGGGACGGAGTCGTAGGCGTAGAGGGACTGGTCCGGATACATGGTCTCGGAGGTGTTGCCGTCTGCGGCCACCTGCCAGCCGGAGAGGTAGATCGCCTCCACCCCGGCCTTGGCCTGCTGCATGGCCTGCCCGGCGGTGATGGCGCCCATGCAGTTCACGTAGCCCTTCTTGGCCTCGCCCCGCACCAGGGACCACAGCCGTTCGGCACCACGCTTGGCGTAGGTGTGTTCGGGTTGCACGCTGCCCCGCAGCCGGACCACGTCGGCCGCGCTGTAGCCGCGCTCCACGTCGGTCCAGCGGGGGTTCTCGGCCCAGTCCAGTTCCAGGGCCTTGATCTGTTCGTTGCGGGTTGCTTGGCTCATGTGGCGATGTTCCTCGATAAGTGGTTGTAAAGGCTCCGCTGTCTTGCCGGCCGCCCTGTCCTCCGGATGGGTCCCGGTTGGGAATCGGCTCAGGCCCCGCGGTTTTTGCCGACTAATAAGCTCGGTCTTGGACGCGCACGGTACCGAGCGGCGAAGCATTTGACGAAGCAATTCTTCTAATTTTTTCTATTGGTATTGCCAAAGATCAATGCGCGGCACCGTACCCCCCGGGTCGAGTACCGGCCCGAGCCCTCTCAGGTGGACCACCGGCGCGCCCGAACGACTCCCTGCCCACCGAAAAAAGGAATCCAGATGAACGTCAACCCGGAAGCCTTCCGCGTCGCCGCCATGGCCCAGGGGCTCGCGGAGGAGGAACTGAACCCGGACCCCATCCTTCAGTTCCAACGCTGGTTTGAAGATGCCATCGCCCAAGACCTCCCGGAACCCAACGGCATGAGTCTGGCAACGGTGGATGCCGCGGGCCAACCCTACCTGCGCACCGTGCTGCTGAAGCTCTACGACCGCCGGGGTTTCGTTTTCTTCACCAATTACGAGAGCCGCAAATCCCAACAGATCGGTGGCAACCCGCGGGTCGCCCTGTTGTTCCCCTGGGTCGCCCTGGCCCGCCAGGTCCAGATCACCGGCACCGCCCGGCGCATACCCGCCGCGGAGTCTTTCAAGTATTTCGCCACCCGCCCCCGGGGCAGCCAGCTCGGGGCCTGGGCCTCCCCCCAAAGCCAGGTGATCAGTGGCCGTTCGCTCCTGGAACAGCAGGTGGCAGAGATCAAGCGGCGCTTCGGAGAGGGGGAGATACCACTGCCTGATTTCTGGGGCGGCTATCGGGTAGAACCCACCGAGATCGAATTCTGGCAGGGTCGGGACAGTCGCCTGCACGACCGCTTCCGTTACCGGCGTGGGGCGGATGCGACTTGGGTGGTGGAGCGGCTGGCGCCCTGACGGGTCGGCGGGCGAACGCGTCAGGACCGATCGCCCATCCGTTGGCGTCCGCGGGGCGTCTCAACTCGGTTAGAATCTTCCCATGGCCCGTGACTTCCGCATTCCCCGGTTCTACAAGACCCTGCTTGCCCTGGCGTTGGTGCTGGGTCCGATCTATTGGCTGATGTTCACCGCGGACGGCAGGCGCCGCACTGACCTGGCGATCATGTTCGTGCTCGGCCGGCCGGCCTTCAATGGGGCCCTGGATGCCTTCACGGACCGCCTGACCGAGGCCCGGCTGCGGGAGAGCTTCCCGGACCTGGCCCTGCAGTGCGGTGAGGTTCCAAATCCATTCGGGGATCGGGTTTGTACTGCCGTGATCGGCTCCTTCAACCAATACCCTGCCCAGGCGCTTACCCTGTATTTCCAGGGCGAGCGGGTGAATGCGGTCAAGGTGCTCTACCAGCCCGCTTACCATGCCCAGATTCGCGCCTGGGTGGAGCGGCGGCCTGGTCTGCTTCCCCGCCCTGAATCGGCGGTCAGCCCGGCCGCGGAGGTGGTCAGTTGGCCCGTCACCGACGGGGCACTGGTGATGCGGAATGGTCCCTTGGGGCGGACCGACGAGGCGGCCCTGTTCTGGCTCTCTGCCGCCGCCCTGGCGGCATCGTCCGGGGGTTGACAGATTCGCTGCCTGGAATCCGGGCCGACCGGGTCGTCTTCTCAGGTCCCCGGGCGCGGCCGGTCCAGGAGGTTCCCGTGACCCTCTTTGCCATCGCGGAGACCTTGCCCAGGCCCGCCGCCTGAGCCCGGGGCCACCGGAAAAAGCGCGTTCAGGGATAAGCCGTTCGCAGTCAGCTCTCGGTTAGACTCGGAGATGAAAACACGCACGCCCGCGCCTGGGCCCACCCCCGGTCCAGGCTCCAGGCGGCATCATGAGCCCCGGAAACACCGGGCGCCGGTCACCACTGGAGACTTCAATGCCGAGCCCGATCCGTGCCCTGTTCGCCTTATCCATCCTTACCCTCATTCTCGCGCCGCCCGCGCATGCGGCCGCCCCAGGCCCCACCGAGCTTGGGGAGGGGCTCCAGAACCCCGGTTATCAGGAACATCCTGCCTGGTTCAAGAACTCCTTTCTGGACATCCGGGAGGATGTGGCGGACGCCGCCGCGGCCGGTAAGCGGGTGATCCTCTACTTCTACCAAGACGGCTGTCCTTACTGCGCCAAACTCTTGCAGGAGGGATTGGCGGATCGCCGCATCGGCGAACTGGCCCGCAAGGGCTTCGACCTGGTCGCCATCAACCTTTGGGGTGACCGGGAGGTGAACGGTTTCTCGGGAGAGCCCACGACGGAGAAGCAGTTCGCCGCCGGGCTCCGGGTCCAGTTCACCCCCACCCTGCTCCTGCTGGACGAGGGCGGCAAGGTCATCCTGCGCCTGAATGGTTACTTTCCGCCCCAGCAACTTGCCACGGCCCTGCGCTATGCCGCGGAGCGGCGGGATCAGCTGGGGGAGGTGTTCGCGGACTATGCCGCCGCCCAGGACCCCGCGGCGGCCAGTGGCAAACTCCACGCCGAGGGTGGATTTCTGCCCGAGCCCCTGCGCCTGGCGGACAACCGGGACACCTCCCAGCGCCCCTTAGTGGTCCTGTTCGAGCAACCCACCTGCCGGGACTGCGACGAACTGCACCAGGTCATCCTGCGCAAGGAGCCGGTCGCCTACTCACTGACGGCCTTCGACGGGGCAATCGTCAATCCCTTCTCCAGGACCCGGTCCAGATCCCGGACGGCCGCGAACTCCCGGCCCGGGACTGGGCGGCCGAGCTTGGTATCGAGTACACCCCGAGCCTGGTCTTCTTCAACACCGCCGGTCAGGAAGTCTTCCGTACCGAGGGCTATCTGAAGTCCTTCCACATCCACGGCGCCCTGGACTATGTCGCCACCGGCGCCTACATCCGCGAGCCCAGCTTCCAGCGCTACCTCGCCGCCCGTCGGGAGGCCCTGAATGCCCGCGGCGTTAAGGTCGATTTGATGGAATGAGGATGGCGCCGATTTGGACCGATTTCTTCACCATCATGGAATGCGAAAACCGGAATGGTTAGACCTCACTCTTTGCAGAAGCTGGAGTGGCGTGAAGTTGTAAGCCTAATGCAGCAACTACCTTAATGATTGTTGCGAACTCAAGATTGCCAAGGGGCGATAGCGCTTTGTATAGGCTTTCGCGACCCAACCCCGCGTCACGGGCAATCTGAGTCATGCCTTTTGCCTCCAGCGAGCTAAGCTTGCGGCATGGCTCGCCCCCTCAGAATCGAGTTTCCCGGCGCTCTGTACCACGTCACCGCGCGGGGCGACGCGCGCGAGGACATCTATCGCAGTGACGGCGACCGGCGGATGTTTCTTGGTCTCTTGGCCGAGGTGTGCGAGCGCTTCAACTGGTGGGGACACGCCTACTGCCTGATGACAAACCATTACCACCTGCTGATGGAGACGCCGGACGCCAACCTGTCCAAAGGGATGCGGCAACTGAACGGCGTCTATACCCAGCGCTTCAATGACGTGCACGGACGCTGCGGGCACGTGTTCCAGGGCCGCTACAAGGCGATCATCGTCCAGAAAGAGACCTACCTGCAAGAACTGGCGCGGTACATCGTCCTCAACCCGGTGCGGGCAGGGATTGTCAGTCGGCCCGAGGATTGGCCTTGGAGCAGTGACCGCGCGACCACGGGCGAGGCGCCATGTCCGGATTGGCTGCGTCGGGATTGGTTGCTTTCCGCCTTCGGCGCCACCGAGCAGGCGGCCGTCGCGAGCTATCGGCGCTTCGTCGCCGAAGGCATCGGCCAGGCCGGGCCTTGGGAGCAACTCAGGCAGCAGGTGTTTCTCGGCTCGGAGGCGTTCGTGGAGAACCTTCGCCGCCGGCTCCCGACGGATCGGGATCTATCGGAGGTTCCCCGCGCGCAGCGCCGCCCGCCCGCCAAGCCGCTGGCCGAATACGCCGCCCTGCACCCGGACCGGGACGTAGCGATTGCGGCTGCCTATGCCAGCGGCGGTTACACGTTGAAGGAGATCGGCGAGTACTTCGGTCTGCACTACGCGCGGGTCAGCCGCATCGTTCGCGGAGCGAAAAAGGCAAAAGGCAAGACCTGACCCCGTCTCGTGACCCCGTCTCGTGACCCCGTCTCGCGTCTCGCTCCTGACCCCGTCTCGCTCCAGGTCATGTGGATCGACCGGATCGCTGGACTGCCGAGCCTGAGCCTGTGTCATGACCTGTCTCCTCCCGCCGGAACCCAGACGCTTACCCGCGGCCCTGCGGGGGCGGTGAAGCTCTGGCGGCAGGCACAGCCTGTGGAACGTCGGGCCTGCCGCCCGGTTCATCGGCGAACGACAACAACTGGCGGACGAATGCCCTCTGGCCGTTCCGGTGTGATGAGCCACGGCCGCTCGGCACCCCGTTCGACCCAGACCAGATCGGTCGTACGGGAAATGTACATCTGCACGATCCCTCGCCGTTGGGTCCACAACCAGCCAAAACCTCCCCAGAGGCCGCCAGCGCCCACCCTGACACCCGAACCGACTTCCCGCTTCAGATCCACAGCAGTGATCAGTCGCACGTCGCGAATTCCTGCGCGGGGGATTTGACGACGCTTCAATGGCCAGACGACCTCCAGCCGGTCGGAATGGATGACAAAGGCCCTGGGCCGAAACCGGAGCCACACCCAGACATAGATGAGACCGAGGAGTACCGTTGGGGCGAGGAGAGCCCCGGGAACCAGGACCATGCCGACGAGCAGCCCGGCGGGGAGGAGCCACAACAAGACAGTGAGGACCCGGATCCGTCTGCACATCGGCGCGAGGCGAAACGTCTGCCCGTCGAGCAATGCTCCTGCCCGGACCTCTGGCCCGTCCGGCCCCCCCGACCTGCTGGCGGCGTGATTCCTTACCATCTCATCGAGGGCGGCGGGCCGAGCGGATGCTGGGAAAACCAGCCCCGTGTAGCGCGCAGTAAGAACCTGTTTTTGACATCTCTGATCCCCTCGCCTCATTTGCGATTACCCGCGACCGAGCAATCATGCGAGCGCTAACAATTATCCGACTGGGGTTGTGCGAAAAGTTGGTGGCTCTCCGATGCCCAACGCCGCGTCAATCGGCCGCGGGCTGACGACACATCAGGAAACAGCGAAGCACCGCCCGACGGTCCGCTTGAACGCATAGATGGGGATATGCGCGATATGGTTAGGACTTAGGCTTTCGATAGTGCCAATAGCTCTCGCCGCGAGCAATCTTCAACACCTTTGGTGAAGCGACGCTGGACATAGGACATAAGCAGCGTGTGCTCGGGCCTCGAATGATTCTCGCGGTCAGAGTAAAGCCAGTGCATAGCATACTCTTCAAACTCCGGGTGCTTGCGGCCGTTCGCAAGCGCAGCGTTTCTGGACCGGTGAAAGTGACAGAAGATCTCAACGATTACGCCTCTGGCTCGCTCGTAGACAGCACTTTCGCTCCTCTGCAACTCGCGACCGATCTCTTTGAACTTCTCAAGGTCTCGATTCTGCTCCTCGTCGAAACCAGCCGGGATGAGATGACGGATTTCAGATAGCCTTGCCTGCATAAAGCCTCCAGGAAGCAACAACGTACGCCCAACGTTTGGAATACCGCGACCCTAACCGCGCCGGCCCAGCGTTCGACACCGTGATTCTAGCTCAGCGCGAGACTTGGGGTCGCGGGTAACTCAATGCTTATACTTGTCTCATCTGAGAGTTTCGCTCAGGACTCTATCGCAACCGGCTGACGCATCGTACCATTGCCCCATGCTCGACTATCCCCTCTTG
>CAVTDM010000016.1:0-69335 GCA_963733415.1 uncultured Gammaproteobacteria bacterium
CCGTCCGACATAGGTGTTGCGGGCGATGCCGTGGCGGCCCAAGATTCCGCTATCCTGAAGAGGGTAGCGGGATTTTCACATGCAGAAAAAATCTTCCGCTGATGGGCGGCCTCGCATCCCGCCATCGTACTGTGGAATCCAGGTCAATTTCTGCAAGAACCCGCGCTGCCCTAACTATGGCGTGCCGGCTGCCCAGACCACTGGGCGGGGCAGCCAACGGGATCGCTACGTCGTGGTCAGCGTGGTGGTCAATTTCCGGTGCTGGAGTGCCTCGCCTGCGGTGAGTACCCACCGCTGAAGAGCAACCGCGGGATCGTCGAGGAGCGCGAACGCCTTGGCGCCTACCTCGCGGCCCCCCCGGACACCGTCTGCCCAGACGCCCAGTGCGCCAACCACGCCGTTGGCGTCTCCCGTGGCTCTCCCCACTACCGCCGCTATGGCGCTTCCAAGTCTGGCTCCCAACGCTACCGCTGCAACGCCTGCGGGAAGACCTTCTCGATCGGCGTGTCCACCGTGGGACAGAAGCAGCCGCACAAGAACCGGCTGATCTTCCGGCTGCTCATGAACAAGAGCCCCTTCCGGCGGTTGTGCGAGGTCGCTGACATCGCCACGGGGACCCTCTACCCGAAAATCGACTTCCTGCACCGCCAGTGCTTGGCCTTCGCGAGCCACCGGGAGCGGCGTTTGCTCGGCGGGTTCGCGATCCCGCGGCTCTACATCGGAATCGACCGACAGGACTACGTGGTCAATTGGACGCGGCGCGAGGACAAGCGCAACGTCCAGCTCACCGCCGTCGGCAGTGCCGATAACGTCACCGGCTATGTCTTCGGGATGCACCTGAACTTCGATCCGAAACGCGGATGCGCAATCGGTCGAGCGGCAGTCCCAAGACCTTGGGGATACAGGCATCGGGCTGCCCTTCCGGCGCCATGCCCGGCTGTGGCTAGAAGCGGACTACGCCGCGGCGGCTCAACGCTCGGGCACGGTGCCGGTCGGCGCCGACGGGACGCTCCGCGCTGCCGTGGCGGCCCGCTACCGGGAGGCACAAGCCCGCCCCGACGTGGAAGTCTTCGAGGAGCCAGGCCGGGACCACCCAGTTACCCCCGCTCGGGATGCAGGTCCATAGCGAGTACACTCTGTACGGCCACTGCTTTCTATTGCGCGACCTATGCGGCGGCGCCGACAAGATCCGACTCTTCGTCGACCAAGACTCAGGGATGCGTGCCGCCGTCCTTGGGGCCTTTGCCGAGCGTGTTGGCGCGCGGACAGCCGACGCCTTCTACGTTCGCATCAACAAGGACATGACCGTCGACGAGCGCAAGCATGCCCTCAAGGACAGTCGGGAGCGGTTCGCTGCCCTGGAAGCCGAACACCCGGATCTCGATCGTCAGGCCGTGCGCCTGTGCGCGATCGAGCAGGCGCTCGCTGAGATGGCCGAAATCGGTCGCTGGAAGGACCGCTGGCTGACCCATCCCTTCCCTAGCATGAGCGAGCCGGAAAAAACCGTCTGCTATCTCACCGACTACGACGATTACGACGACGACCACCTGGCGTGGCTCTATAACAAGGCCAGCCTGCGAGCCATCGACGCGTTCTTCATGCAGGTGCGCCGCCGGCTGTCGCTACTGGAACGGCCGATCGCCACCGCGAGCAACAACCGCCGCTTGTGGCATGGCTACAGCGCCTACAACCCACGCTCCATCGTCCAACTCTTGGAGATGTTTCGCGTGTTCTACAACTACGTGCTCGTCGGCCAGGACAAGCAAAGCCCGGCGATGCGGCTGGGTCTCGCTAAGGGCCGGGTGAGTCTGGAAGACATCATCTACTTTCAGGAGTAGCCCCGGCTGCCGAATGCAGAATGCGGGCAATACGGCGACGGGAGGGCCAGGATGCCCGCACGCTTCGCGATGCGCCCGTCGCAGGTCAATGCCGCTGGAGAGTTTCTCCGCCCAGGCGAGACGATTCCCGAGTCATGTGAGCAAGGGCTCTGTTCCGATCCGGACGGACAGCCGCTTGGATGTGGATGCACAAATGCCGCAATCGGCATCCGGCAGGCACTTCGACGCCGCGACGGACACGGTGCGTCCATCGCGGTCATGACGAACTCACTGACTACCCGGGGTCCCCGAACAGCCCCGGCGCTCTTCAATACCTGCGGGTGCGCTGGCGCCGGGGCCCCGAGAGCGGGCGACAACGCCGGAATCGCCCTAGACCCGGAACACCCGGTCCGCGCGGCGCGGCTCGCACGCTATTCGCGTGCGAGCCCCCAGGGAAGTCGCAACACCTTTGTCGGACGGCTTGGGTCGTGGCGCAATTGCGCCATGCGCCGTACCCAGCGGCTCCGGTTGAGGCCGTCGTCGCGGACATCCTGTCACGCCTTTATCCCTGCCCCGGCAACCCGGCCGAGTCACCATAGTCTGGGGAGTTGGGTCAGGAAACGCCCCGCACTCGCCAATTGACGTCGCAGCAGCGTCCAGTCCTCGGTCCCTTTCTGGGCACCCAGGCAACGCAGGAGCCGGACCCGGTCCGCCGCCTCCTGACGGTCGAGCACGGCAGCCCACAAGCTGTCCGCCACGTTGTAGACGCGCCCTTCAGCGAGGCAGACGGGGATCACATCGGCGATCGGCATCGCCAGGTCCTCTGCCGCCGCCTCCACCGCCGCCCGGATGTTGACCGCCTTGGGGCCCTGGGGGTCGGTCAGGTCATAGGGCGGTTGCCACTCCCGGGGCGGGCGCAACCGATCGATATGGCTGACTGCTACCAGCAAAGGCGGTGGGTGACGGTCTGGTCGGGCGGCCCAGCGGGCGCGGATGCGGTCCAGGGCTGCCCGTTCCTCATGGCGGTCCGGGCGGTGGGCCGCGGTGACCCAGAGGACCAGGTCCGCATCACTGACCAGCCGATCCAGGGCCTTTGGAGTCAGGCCGCCCATGTCGACCCCAGGCGTGTCGAACACCAGGGCGGCAATCAGCCCATCCCGCTCCAGCCGATAGGGCGAGACGGGTGTCTTTGGGTCCGGCAAGATGTCCGTTGGTGTGGTTAGACGCCCGAACAGCGCATTGATCAGGCTCGATTTGCCGGAGTTGGCCCGGCCCAGGACCAGGATGCGCAAAGGTTCGACGGCCTGGTCGCCCTTGGCCGCGGTGGCCTGTTCAAGGTCCCGTTGAGAGGCTTTGGTGACTGCGGCAAGGTCCGCATCGCCCAGGGTCAGCCGCCCGCTGTAGAGTTCGATGGCATAGTAGCCGACCTTGCGGACGTATTCCTGGAGCAGCCAGCGGTGCAGGTCAGTCCAGGCGGCTCCGAAGGCACGCTGGCGCAGCCGCTCCCAGGCCTCGCTCAGGAGGGCTGAGGCCGGGTTAATCACCAGCCGACCGGCGCGGTAGAGATCGAGCAGGCGTTCCGCGGTGGCCTTCCAGCGATAGACGCGTACCAGGTCCCCCAGGGTGAGGCGGTGGCTCATGGGGATTTGTCCGGCGATCTCGGTTCGCAGGTCCCGGCTGGCCCGTTCGATGATCAGGAGCCCATGCGGCAGGGTGAGTTCCAGTAGGGGTTGTTCCCGCCGGGGGTGGTAGGTGTGCGCGACCCGTTCCAGGGCCGAGCGACCCAGGGTCCAGAGTCGGGGGCCATCGGCGAGGGGCCAGTCCTCGGGCCTGAGGCCCACGGCCAGGTCGGTGACCGCGTCCCAGGCGGCTTGGGAGTTGGGCGGCCAGCCGGGGTCCGGGCCGGTCTCGGCATCCGCCAGTAACCGCTGGTCGCGCCGCCGCAGCCACACCTGGAGGCCATAGCCGGCCGCGCTGGATGCGAGCATGGCCGCCAGCCAATAGCGGGCCGTCCCGCTCTGCCAGAGCCACCAGAGCCCCAGGGGCAGCAGGGCGGCCACCGGCAGGGCCCAGAGCAGCAGGGCCAGCAGGCGCAGGCGGTCATTCCGGTTGAGCATCGTTTGCTTGGCCGAGCGGTGTCCCCGCTGCCTCGTGCTTGAGCAGGGCGGCGCCGGAGTTCAGGGCCTCGGCATAGACCCGGCGCAGCGTCTGCGGGTCGATCCGCTCGCCCAGGCGCCGCCGTCCGAAGTAGTAACAGGCGGCCTTGCCCAGGGCGAAGGTGGTCGTCCCGCTGGCGGTCGCCCCCCAGACCGCCCCCAGGGTCTGACCCAGGGCGGGGACCAGCTTCACCAGGCCCCGGCCGGCCCAGCGGGCCAGGTAGCTGACCCCGACCCCCGTGCCCAATAGACCCAGGAACTCGGACACCTGCCGCCCCGTCCAGACCTGGCCATAGAGGGCGGACAGGGCGTGCAGGAGCTTGGCCTGGACCGCCGGAACCGCCACCAGGTCCACCACGGGCATGGCACCGACCCCGGCCGCCGCCAGGGCGTGGCCGACGATCTGGGGGTGAGCGGCGCGGGCGAAGGTGTCGCGCAACCCCGCGTCGGCTCCCAGGCGGGTCCGCAAGTCCAGGGTCGAGACGTCGCCAATGGCCCTCCATAGGGCCTCAATCCCATAGTCGGCGGGGGTCAGTTCGTCCTCGGGTTGGGTCAAATCAATGGGGACCCAGCGGGGTGCGGTGCTCCCGGACAGTCGCCCGAGGGCCGCGCGCTGGGCCTGGAGGGCACGGGTTAGGTCCAGGGGAATGGTGGGCGGCCAGGGGTCCCGGTCGAAGGGGTAGGGGAGAAAGTGTCCGGTGTCTGCGGAATACGCCTCATGGAGCCCGGTCTGGGCGATCAGGACCGGCCAGGTGGGGTGGCGGCGGCGCACGGCGCGCAGGACCGCGTAGACAGACTCCTGGGCGAGGTCGGTCGCCTTCATCACGCCGAGCACCAGGTGGGCCTGGGACTCGCAGTAATGGATGTCCTCCGCCGGGTCATAGGCCACCTCGCCCAGGCCCCGGGTGTCGAGAAAGCGTACCACCGGCACCACGGCCGGGAAGTCGTACAGGCGGGCGGTGCGGGTGCAGGGCCGGAAGCCGTTGCCAATCTCGGCGGCCGGGCTGCCCGTCAGGGCGCGGATGATGGAGGTCTTGCCGGCCTGGGCCTTACCCAACAGCCAGATCACCGGCAGCGGGTGGCGCTGTCGGGCCTGATGCAGTGCCGCGTCCAGGGCCGCGTCATCGACCCGCGGGTGCAATAGCACGCGGCGCAGGCGGCTGAAGTCCGGGCGCCAGGGTAGAGGGAAGGGGGGCTTGGTCACGCCTGACTTCGGTCAGACGCCGATGCGTGTGCGTAGGGGCTTCAGGACCTCGGTCTGGCTCGGGGCGGCCATGGCGTTTCCCTCGGGGCGTGCCGTTCATCTGGAGCGTGGTTGGGAGCCTAGCACAAAGGAAAACCCGCTTGGGCCACCGGCTTGCACCGCGCTTGGTTCGCCATGTCGACCCGCCGCCACCGTCAGTCGCCAAAGCGCACGGGCGCGCGCGCCGGGCTCTCTGTAAGATGCGGCCCCGGGCCTGAACCCGCTGCGGTTGGGTTCAATCCATTGTCACTCGCGCTCCAATCGGACCGCGGGGTCTTGAGCGACTGAGCTTCCAGGAGCCCACGTGCTGTACGCCTACCGAATCCAAGACCACAACACCCAGGCCATCGAGGACCCGGAGCAGTTCTCAGAGGCCGCCTGGATCGACGTGGCCGAGCCTACAGATGCGGAGACCGCCCTCATCGGCACCCTGATCCAGCACGAACTCCCGGAGGACGACGACGCGGACGAGATCGAGGCGAGTACCCACACCTTCATCGACGACCAGGGTATGCACCTCTCCACCCTGTTCCTGCACTGGGTGGAGGGCCGGCCGGAGAATACCAGTGTCAATGTGGTCTGCACCCGGGAGCGGCTGATCACCATCCATGACCGGGACGTGCCAGCGATCCGCCTGATGCGCATCCGGGTGCGCCGCCGCGCCGAACTGCTCAACGAGCCCATCGGGCTCCTGGCCGGTCTCTATGAGACCTCGGTGCTGGACCTGGGCGACACCCTTCAGGAACTCTACCGAGACCTTGAGCAGACCAGTCATCGTGTCCTGGAGGACCCGGATGCGGACCTGGAGGATGCCCTGGAGCGCCTGGCCGGCCATGAGAACCTGAACGGCAAGGTGCGCCTCTGTCTCATGGACGCCCGCCGGGACCTGGCCTTCGTCTGGCGCAGCGGTCAGGCGTCCAAACCCTGCGCGCGGCGTCTGAAATACCTGCTGTCCGAGATCGACGCCCTGCTGCCCCACAACAACTACCTGTTCGAGAAGGTGACCTTCCTGCTCCAGGCGGCCCAGGGCTTCATCAGCATCGAGCAGAACAAGATCATCAAGATCTTCTCGGTGGCCGCTGCCGCCTTCCTGCCGCCGACCCTGATCGCCAGTATCTACGGCATGAACTTCGAACACATGCCGGAACTCTCCTGGTCCTTCGGCTACCCGGTCTCACTGCTGCTGATGTTTATCTCCGCGGTGCTGCCGGTGATCTACTTCAAGCGCAAGGGGTGGCTATAAGTCGGCGCGGGACGCGAACATCAGAGACTGAACAATCGCCCGGACGGCGATTGTTCAGGGGCGGGCACGACGTTTCAGCCACACCTCCAACCCCTGGGCATTGAGTTCCGTATCCACCGCGAGTAACTCGGCGATGCGCCCATCGTCCATGTCGACGCCGTGGGCACGGGCGCTGGCGGTCAGGTGGGCCCCGACCGCCTGCTTGAGCCGGGCGGGGCGCCCCGGGTCATCCTGGCCCTCCTCGGCCAGGGCGATCCCGGCCATGGCGCGGATGCTCTCCCGCAGGTCCCCCACCAGTCGTGCCGGCTCATCAACCCGCCCATAATGCGTCAGGTACATGGCCTGGGGGTTCAGGGCCATGAGCTTGTCCAGGGTCTGGAGCCAGGCGTCCGGGTCGAAGGCGACGGGGGTGGTGGGGGCGAAGAGCCAGGGGCTGGCGGCGCGGTCGAACTCCCGGTAGGAGATCCCGAAGGTGTCCCCCGTGAAGCAGCCGCGGCTGCGAGCGTCGAGAATGCAGCCGTGGTGGTTGGCGTGGCCGGGGGTGTCAATGAAGGTCAGGGTGCGCCCGGCCAGGTCGAAGCACTGGCCGTCGGAGGCGGCGATTATCCGGTCGCGCGGCACTGGGGTGAGACCGCCAAAGTCCCGGGCGAAGGCCTCGGCCCCATAGACCGCGCTGGCCCCCGCGATCAACCGGGTGGGGTCGATCATATGTGGCGCCCCCTTGGGGTGGATCACCAGGCGGGCCCCCGGACACGCGGCCATCAGGTCCCCGGAGCCGCCGGCATGGTCCAGATGGACATGGGTGGGGATCACATAGTCCACGTGGGCCGGGGTGAGTCCCAAGTTCCCCGATGAACTGGAGCAGGCGCGGTACCGTGTGTGCGGTGCCGGTGTCGACGAAGGCCAGCCGGTCCGCGGACCGAACCAGATAGCAGGCGGCAAGCCCGTGGCGGTAGAGCCCGGTCTCGATGCAAAAGACCTGGTCGGCGACTTCGAGGGTGGCAGGGGCAGGCATGGCGGGCTCCGGGGCGGTTGGTTGAACGACGATGCTTAGGACCTTAAGTTTAGCGAGGCGCGGGTCAAAACGAACCAGAAGGTCGCGCCCGCAAGCGGGAAAAGGCCTGTGCAACGCAACAACGCGAGTCGTCCACGCCGAATCTTGGCCCTTCCATCGAATCCTTTCACTGCCGGGGCTGGGTTCGGGTAGCAACCGGGCGCGCATCGGGCGCACGACTTCCGTATCATCCACCCGACCAACCAATTCTGATTATTAAAGACCTCTGGAGGACCCCACCATGAACCAAGCAGCGATTGGCGAATTGCCTCGCCAAGAGGCCCCGCGCGTCAACGAGATCAACCCGGAGCGCCCCTGGGAGTGGATCGAAAAGGGCTGGGTGGACCTGCGTCGCGCGCCCAAGTTCAGTCTCGCCTACGGCGCTTTCTTCGTGGTCTTCAGCGGTCTCATGACTTTGGGCCTGCTGGCCGGACATCTTTTCTTCATCGTCCCGGTGCTGGCCGCCGGATTCTTCCTGGTCGCGCCCCTGCTCGGGATTGGGCTCTATCAGATCAGCGAGAACCTGGAAGACGGCCGCCCGGTGGAGTTTTGCCAGGCCCTGCAGGCCTGGCGACGCAACGAGGTCCAACTCGCCGCCATGGCCCTGGTCCTGGTGCTGGTGATGCTGGTGTGGATGCTCGCCGCCATCCTGGTGTTCGCCCTCTTCTTCAACAATCCGGTGCCAACCTGGGAGAGCTTCATCCCGACGGTTTTCCTGTCCGGGCAGAACAATGGCTTCGTCCTGGCTGGGATCGTCGTCGGCGGTGTCATCGCCGCCTTCACCTACTGCATCAGCGCAGTGACAGTGCCAATGCTCATGGACCGACCCGTGGACGTCATGACCGCCATGCGCACCAGTGTGGAGGCGGTACGCCGGAACTGGCAGGCCATGACCCTGTGGGCGGCCTTGATCGTGATGTTCGTGGGCATTGGAATCCTGACGTATTACATCGGCCTGCTGATCGCCATGCCCCTGATCGGCCACGCCACCTGGCACGCCTACCGGGATTTGGTGCCGCGGGATTGAGGTGTCGGGGCGCCACGCCCGGAGACCTTCGCCACCGGGGGCGGGACGCCCCCACGCCCTTGGGACAGAAGCTTTTCGGAAATTGCCTCAATCCTGGGGATCGAAGCGGTACCCAAGCATCTCAACATCGCGCTGGAAGTACTGCGCGACCAGTTCCGCGGTCTCGCCCGTGTAATAACTTCGATAGTCCTTGGACCGGTCCGTCGCCTGGCGGGCATGGGGCAGGGTGGGGGCCTTGATACCGATACGAGTGCAGGCGGTCGCAAAGTCCGCATGTAGCCGCTCGTAGCGCCCGATGAAGTCCACCACCAGGCGGCCATGCAGGTCGATCAGATAGTCGCTCTGCAACTCGATGGAGGTGTCCAGGTGGTACTGATAGGGGCGGGCCGGGTCCAGCTTCCAGCGCAGGAAGGACTCGAAGGTCTCGTGGCCGCCCAGGAACTGGGGCCGCTCCCGGCGGATGTGATGAAAGGAACTCACCTGCAGGTCCCAGGGGTTGCGCACAAAGGCAAACTTGAACAGCGTGTCGAAGAACTCCTTGGGCAGCAATTCCTTGGCCGCCACCACCTTGGCGTGGCGCGGCAGCTTGGTGCCGATACGGTGCCCGCTCAGGTGGCTGAAGCGGCTGCACAGGAACATGGGCCAGTACCAGGGGTCCGCCCAGCGCAGGCCTTCCAGGGCGTTGCGCACGCTGGTGCCGCCGGTCTTGGCGATGTGGACGAAGAGAAAGCGGTGTTTGACTGAAAGCAGCATGGGCGGATTCTAGCGCAAGCCGCCTTGACTCCGCCCGCCGATACCCGAACCTGAACTGGCTCCCCGGGGTACCCAGACCCAGTCCGCCGGCTCCTTTTCTATACAGGCCCGACTCCAGCAGCCTGGTCGCATCTTCCTTTGTTTCCGCAGCCCGTCGCCCATCCCCCATAATCGCCCCGTGGACTCACGGCTCGATGACTTCCTTGCCCGCGTACTCCTGCTGGATCTGGAGACCGGCCCCAATGGCGAGATCCACAAGATCGGCGCGGTATGCGGGGCCTGGGAGACCTTCCTTCGCCAGGGCCGCTTCGATGAGCGCAGCGCCCTGGCGGACCTGGAGCGCTTTGCCGCCGGGTCCACCCTGGTCCTGGGTCACAACCTGCTGGGCCATGACCTGCATGCCCTGCGCGCCCGCCAGCCGGCCCTGGACCTGCTCCAGCGGCCGGTTGTAGACACCCTGTTTATGTCCCCGCTGGCCTTTCCGGAGAACCCCTATCACCGGCTGGTGAAGGACTACAAGCTGGTCCGGGACTCGGTCTCTGACCCCCTGGCGGACTGTCGCCTGGCAGCCCAGGTCTTTCGGGAGCAGTGGGCGGAGTTCGCCCGCCGGGCCGCGGGCGGCGAGGAGGGGCTGCTCGCCCTCTATCGGTTCTGCTTCCGGGGGGCCACCGGGCTGGAGTCCGCCGCCACCGGGGGTACCGGGGTCTCCCTGGTCTTTGGCGCCCTGGGGGTGGACCTGCCAGACGTCCCGGGGGTGCTCGAACAGCTTCGCCGCTATTGGGGCGGACGGGTGTGTCAGTCGGTGGCCCAGGCGCTGGCGCTCGGTTACCTGAGTGACCCGCGGCTGCGCCCGGCCCTGGCCTATGCCACTGCCTGGCTCCAGGTGGCGGGGGCGCGCTCCGTACTGCCGCCCTGGGTCCGGCACCGCTTCCCGGCGACCCGGGACCTGTTGGTTGCCCTGCGCGACCAGCCTTGCGCCGCCCCGGACTGCCGCTGGTGCCGCACCACCCATGACCCCCGGGGTCAGCTCCAGCGCTGGTTCGGTCTACCCCAGTTCCGCCCCGAACCCGCCGGGCCGGACGGGTTGAGTCTCCAGGCCGCCATCTGCGCCCACGGGATGGCGGACGGTTCCCACCTCGCGATCCTGCCCACGGGCGGGGGCAAGTCGCTCTGCTTCCAGTTGCCGGCCCTGGTGCGCTATCTGCGCCGGGGCCTTCTGACCCTAGTGATCTCGCCCCTGCAGGCCCTGATGAAGGACCAGGTGGACAACCTGGTGCGCAAGACCGGGAGCATCCACGCGGCGGCCCTCTATGGCCTGTTGACCGCCCCGGAGCGGGGGGAGGTCCTGGAACGGGTGCGC
Organism: uncultured Gammaproteobacteria bacterium; assembly: GCA_963733415.1. Classification (GTDB taxonomy): domain Bacteria; phylum Pseudomonadota; class Gammaproteobacteria; order Chromatiales; family Chromatiaceae; genus Thiodictyon. Next base: position 10,654 of record CAVTDM010000016.1, read on the forward strand.
CTGGGTGAGATCGCCATCCTCTATGTCTCCCCGGAGCAGTTGCGCAATGTGTCCTTCCGCCGCGTCCTGGAGTCCCGGGAGATCGGCGCCTGGGTCTTTGACGAGGCCCATTGCCTGTCCAAGTGGGGCCATGACTTCCGGCCGGACTATCTCTATGCTGCCCGCTTTATCCGGGAGCTGGCCGCCCGCCAGGGCGTACCGGTCCCGCCCGTCGCGTGCTTCACCGCCACCGCCAAGACCGACGTCATCGCCGAGATCCTGGCCCACTTCCAATCCGAGCTGGGTCTGGAGCTTCGGCTCTTTCAGGGCGGTGTGACCCGCGACAACCTGAGCTTCGAGGTCCGGCTCACCCGCCGGCAGGAAAAGGAGGCGGGCCTTCACGCCGTCCTGGTGGAGCACCTGGGGGAGCCGGAAGGCGAAGCGGGCCGCGCAGACGAGACCCGGACCGGTGCCGCGGTGGTCTATGGGGCGACCCGCAAGCGGGTGGAGGAGTTGGCCGCTGCTCTCACCCGCCAGGGCTGGGCGGCGGCGGCCTTTCACGCGGGCCTCAAGGCCCCGGACAAGCGCCGCATCCAGGACGCCTTCATCGGCGGCGAGGTCCAGGTGGTCTGTGCCACCAATGCCTTCGGTATGGGGGTGGACAAGGAAGACGTGCGCCTGGTGGTCCATGTGGATATCCCCGGTTCACTGGAGAACTATGTCCAGGAGGCCGGCCGCGCCGGCCGCGACCAGGCCCCGGCCCGCTGTGTGCTGCTCTATGACGAACAGGACGTGGAGGATCAATTCCGCCTCACCGCCCGCTCCGAGCTCAAACGGGCGGACATCGTGGAGATCTTGCGGGGTCTGCGCCGGGCACGCCGGGACCAGGACGACTGCGTGGTCCTCACCGCCGGTGAGCTGCTGCGGGACGGTGACCTGCGCGTGGATTTCGACGCCACGGGTCGGGACGCGGACACCCGGGTTCATACCGCCATCGCCTGGCTGGAGCGGGCCGGGTTCGTGGAGCGTAATGAGAACCGCACCCGGGTCTTCCAGGGCCGCCCCGCGGTGGCGACCCTGGAGGAGGCGGAGCGGTGCATCGCCGGGCTGGGCCTCTCGGCTGCCCAGCGCGGGCGCTGGCTCGCGGTGCTCGAGGAACTGTTCAACTGCGATCCCAACCAGGGCCTGACCGCCGACGAACTGGCCCAACTCCCGGCCTTCCGCCCACCCCGGGGTGAAGGCACGCCCCAGGCGCCCCCGGCCTGGGACCGGGGCGAGACCGCTGGGCAGCGGGTCCTGCGCACCCTACACGACATGGCCCAGGCCGGCCTGCTGCACCAGGGGCCCCAACAGAGCGCCTTCCTGCGCTACCAGGTGGTCAATCCCTCCGCCCAGTCCCTGGAGCAGGTGTGCACCGTGGAGCGCGCCATGCTCGCGGCGCTGCGGGAGGAGGCGCCGGACGCGGACGACCAGGCCTGGCACCCCCTGTCCATCCGGCGGCTCAACCAGCGCCTGCGCGATCAGGGCGTGGACAGCAACCCGGAACTGCTGCGGGACCTTCTGGCCAGCCTGGCCCGGGATGGGCGGGGGCTGGCCGGCCAGCGGGGCAGCCTGGAGTTCCGCCAGCAGGAGCGGGACTTCTATCTGGTGCGCCTGCACCGGGGCTGGACAGCGCTGGAGGACCTGGTCCGGCGCCGCCAGGCCATCGCCGCGGTCATCCTCAACACCCTCATTGGCAAGATCCCGCCTGGGGCGCCCGCCAGCGCCGAGACCCTCGTCGGCTTCGGCCTGGATGAACTGACCCAGGCCCTGCAACAGGACCTGACCCTCGGGCACCTGCCGGACCCCCTGGCCGCGGTGGACCGGGGGCTCCTGTTCCTGCACGACCACCGGGTCATCGTGCTCCAGGGCGGGGTGGGTGTCTTCCGTCAGGCCATGACCATCCGTGTCCTGCCGGAGGCCAAAGGGCGGCGCTACGGCAAGGGCCACTTCGCCCCCCTGGCCGAGCACTATGGTGAGCGGGTCTTCCAGATTCATGTCATGGAAGCCTATGCCCGCCTGGGGCTGAACAAGATCGCCCAGGCCATCGGCCTGGTGGGGGCCTACTTCACCCTGGATCGTCAGACCTTCGTGCGCCGCTATTTTCCGGACCAGCGCGAGGTCCTGGAGCGGGCCACCACGGCGGAGTCCTTCCGCCGGATCGTTGACGCCCTGGACAACCCGGAGCAGATCGCCATCGTCGCCGCGGAGCCGGAGGCCCACCGCCTGGTCCTGGCCGGCCCTGGGGCGGGCAAGACCCGGGTCATCGTCCACCGCTGCGCCTACCTGCTGCGGGTGGTCCGGGTGGACCCCAGGGCCATCCTGCTCCTCTGCTACAACCGCAGCGCCGCCCTGGAACTGCGCCGCCGCCTGGTCGCCCTGGTGGGGGACGATGCCCGCGGGGTCATGATCCAGACCTACCACGGCTTCGCCATGCGCCTCACCGGCAGCTCCTTTGCCGAGCGCGCCCAGCGCAGCGGCACCAATGGTGACCAGACCGACTTCAGCGGCCTGATCCCCGCCGCCCTGGACCTGCTGGAGGGGCGGGTGGAACTCCCGGGTCTCTCGCCCGACGCCCTGCGCGACCGGCTGCTGGCCGGCTACCGGCACATCCTGGTGGACGAGTACCAGGACATCGATGAGGAGCAATACCGGTTGGTCGCCGCCATCGCCGGGCGCACCCTGGCCGAGGATGAAGGCCGACTGACCCTGCTCGCCGTGGGCGACGACGACCAGAACATCTACGCCTTCCGCGGCGCCAGCGTCGAATTCATCCGCCGTTTCCAGGCGGACTACGGGGCCGAAGGTCCACTACCTGGTCGAGAACTACCGCTCCACCGGTCACATCATCGCCGCCGCCAATGCCCTGATCGCCCACAACCGGTCGCCGCATGAAGACCGGCCAGCCCATCCGCGTCGACCGGCGCCGCCGCCTGGAGCCCCCCGGCGGGCGCTGGGAGACCCTGGACGCCCACGCTCACGGCCGGGTGGAGGTGCTGGAGGTGCCAGACCCCGGCCGCCAGGCCGTCGCCCTGGTCGCGCGCCTCCAGCACCTGCATGACCTGGGCGGCGGGGACTGGTCAGATTTCGCCGTGCTTGCCTACCGCCACGAGACCCTGAACCCCATCCGCGCCCTGTGCGAGTCGGCTGGGATTCCCGTCGCCTGGCGGGGGGACCTGCCGCCCCTGCACCGGGTGCGGGAGGTCGCCGCCTTCCTGGATCGGCTCGCCGCGTTGAATCGGGAGCCCGTCACCGTCGCGGATCTCACCGCCTGGCTGCCCGCGGCCGAGAGCCCCTGGCGCCGGGTCCTGTGGGACCTGGTCGCCGACTGGCAGGGCGAGGCGGGGGAGGCGGCGGTTGCCGCCGCCCGGATCCTGGAATTCTGCTACGAGACACTGGCCGAACAGCGGCGCGACCGGGGCCTGGGCGACGGCGTACTACTCTCCACCCTGCACGGGGCCAAGGGGCTGGAGTTCCCCCATGTGCTCATCGCCGACGGCCCCGGGGCCGGGCCTGGAACCGGCCGGGCCGACCCGGAGGAGCAGCGGCGCCTCTACTATGTGGGCATGACCCGGGCCCGGGAGACCCTGGCTCTGGGGCGCCTGCCCGGGGGCGACAACCCGGCGCCGACCCTGTTCGATGGGGACTGGCTCCTGCGCACCCGGGTCGAGGTCCCGGCCCCGCCCGCCGCCCTGGTCGGGCGCCGTTACGAACTCCTGAGCCCCTCCGCCATCGACCTGGGCTATGCCGGCCGCAAGGGCCCGACCGACCCCATCCACGCCCGTCTCGCCGCACTCCAGACCGGGGATACCCTGAATCTGCGCCCCCGCGGCGATTCGGTCCTCCTCTGTGACGGTGCGGACCAGCCCGTCGGCCGCCTCTCCCGCCGCGCTGCCGCTGAGTGGCTGCCCCGCCTGGCCGCCGTCGAGACCGCCCGGGTGGTCGCCCTCCTGCGCCGCCGCCGCACCGACGGCGAGGCCGAGTACCGGGACCAGTACCGGACCGAGGTCTGGGAATACCCCCTGGTCGAGTTGGTGTGCGTCTGATGAAACGTGTCCGCAACCGCCGCGAGTCCGGTGCGGCCGCGGGTTTCCGGCGTGGGAATTCCATTGGACGGCTGCAAGCCGGCGTAGGGCGGCACGCGATAGCGGTTCCGCCACTTGCCGGGAGCCACGGCGCCGGCCGGAAGTTTCGGCGTTTGCAGGGGGTTCCGGCGTCGGAACGGCGGGCGGAATGGCGGATCACCCTGCGGGCATCCGCCTTACAACATCCACCCGACAAACATCCACTCGGCGAACATCCGGTGGGAAAACGTCGGCCCGACAAACATCCGCCGACGAATCGGTGGGGGGAGGGTGAAACTGGGGCATGCCCGACTACCGACGCTTCCGGGTCCCGGGCGGGACCTATTTCTTCACGATCAACCTGCTGGAGCGGCGCTCGGACCTGCTGGTCCGAAACATCGACGCCCTGCGAGGCGGTGCGGCGCACGCGGCGGGAACGGCCCTTTGCCATCGATGCCTGGGCGGATCGCCCTATCGGGCAGACCTCGGCCTCATGATCTCAGTCGACGCCTACCGGGCCGAAACGGCCATGGCCAACTGTCTGGTCTACACCCCGCGCCCCGGTACCCGGGGAGCCTCACGCCCGTGGTCGCCGGCAGCGTCGCCCCGAGCACCTGTCGCGCGGGCGGTTGGTCGTTTATCTGGTCGTGCGCAGCGGGTGGGCGAGACCGCTCAGTGCTGAAGGATCTTGGAAAGAAACAACTGGGCACGGTCCGACCGTGGGGTGCCAAAGAAGTCGTCCTTGGTTGCATCTTCGACGATTCTGCCGTGGTCCATGAAGATGACCCGGTCCGCGACCTTGCGGGCGAAGCCCATCTCGTGGGTCACGCACATCATGGTCATGCCCTCGGTGGCCAGTTCGACCATCACGTCCAGGACCTCGTTGACCATCTCCGGGTCCAGGGCGGAGGTTGGCTCGTCGAAAAGCATGCAGATCGGGTCCATGGCCAGCGCCCGGGCGATGGCCACCCGCTGCTGCTGACCGCCGGAGAGTGCGCCCGGGAACTTGTCCGCCTGGGCCTTGAGGCCGACCCGGTCCAGCATCTTGAGTCCGCGCTCGAGGGCCTCTTCCTTGGAGCGTCCGAGGACCTTGATCTGGGCGATGGTCAGGTTGTCCGTGACGCTCATGTGGGGAAACAGCTCGAAGTTCTGGAAGACCATGCCGACGTGGGAGCGCAGCTTGGACAGGTTGGTCTTGGGATCGGCCAGGGCGATGCCGTTGACCACGATCTCGCCGCTGCTGAAAGGCTCCAGGCCGTTGACGCACCTGATGAGGGTGCTCTTGCCCGAGCCCGACGGGCCGCAGACGACGACCACCTCGCCCTTGTCGACGTGGGTGGTGCAGTCGGTGAGCACCTGAAAGCTGCCGTACCACTTCGAGACGTTCTCGATCCGGATCATGCTCATGTGGCAAACCTCTTCTGTAACTGCCGGACCACCAGGGAGGCGCCGAAGCAAATGACGAAATAGACGGCACCGGCGAAGAGCAGCAGCTCCACCAGGCGGCCGTCGCGATCGCCGACCTTGTAGGCGGCGCCGAAGAAATCGGCCAGGCCGATGACGTAGACCAGCGAGGTGTCCTGGAACAGGATGATCGCCTGGGTCAGCAGCAGCGGCACCATGTTGCGGAAGGCCTGGGGCAGGACGACCAGGCGCATGGTCTGGGGATAGGTCATGCCGAGGGCATAGGCGGCGTTCACCTGGCCCTTGGGTACGCTCTGGATGCCGGCGCGGATGATTTCCGCGTAGTAGGCGGATTCGAAGAGGGCGAAGGCCACCAGCGCGGAGGTCATGCGGATGTCGCTTCCCTGGCCCACGCCCAGCCAATTGGTCAGCATGGCCGGCACGATCAGATAGAACCACAGGATCACCATGACCAGCGGGAATCGACCGGAACAGGTTCACGTAGCCGGCGGCGAGCCAGGCCAGCGGCGCGGTTGCCGGAGAGCCGGGCCAGCGCCAGCAGCGTGCCCCAGACGATGCCGACGAGGATGGCGCATCGCGGTGATCTCGAGCGTCACCAGCATGCCGTCGGCCAGGATCGGCAGCGCGCCGGGAATCGACGACCAGTCGAATTCGTACATCACTTCCCTCCGATGTAGCCGGGAACGCGCGTACGGCGCTCGAGCCAGCGCATGCCGAGCATCACCGTGACGTTGATCAGCATGTAGAGCAGGGTGACCGCGATGAACGCCTCGTAGGGCTGGGCGGTGTAGTCGACGAGTTGCTGGCCTGGCGTGACAGTTCGATCAGGCCGATGGTCGACGCGACGGCGGAGTTCTTGAAGACGTTGAGGAACTCCGAGGTCAGCGGTGGCAGGATGATACGCAGCGCCATCGGTAGCATCACGTGGCGGTAGGTCTGGGGCAGGGTGAAGCCGAGCGCCAGTCCGGCGTTCCTCTGGCCCTCGGGGCAGCGATTCGATGCCGGCCCGCACCTGCTCGCAGACGCGGGCGCCGGTGAAACAGCCGAGACACACCATGGCGGCGAGGAACTGCTGGGTCAGGGGGTCGATCTGCTTGATGGCCTCGCCGAGGGGTTCGGGCAGCAGTTCCGGCAACACGAAATACCAGATGAACAGCTGCACCAGCAGCGGAACGTTGCGGAAGAGCTCCACGTAGACCGCGGCGATACCGCGCAGCCAGCGGTTGGGAGCCGTGCGCAGCACGCCGATCAGGAATCCCAGCACCAGGGCGATGACCCAGGCGGCAAGCGACAGGGTCACTGTCCATTGCAGCCCGTCGAGCAGCCAGTCGAGGTAGGTGGCCTCGCCCGACGGGGTCGGGCTGAGGAAGATGCCCCAGTTCCAGTGTAGCTCATGGCTCGCCCCCTCAGCGACATGACCGCGAGAGGGGAGTGGCCGAGCGCTTCGCTGCTCGGTCACTATCTCGGCTGCGACAGCGGTAGCCGAGCATTATTGCAGGGCCTTGTCGTTCGGGTTGGCGTAGAGCTCGGTCATCTCCGCCGAGAGCGGGAAGTTGAGGTTCAGCCCCTTGGGCGGAATCGGGCTCTCGAACCACTTGGCGTAGATCCTTCGCCTCGCCGCTCTGCATGAGCCCGGCGATGGTGCAGTCCACCAGGGCCTTGAATGCGGGTCGTCCTTGCGCATCATGCAGCCGTAGGCCTCCAGCGACTGCGGCGTGCCGACGACCACCCAGTCGCCGGGCGCTTGGCCTTGGCGATTTCGCCGTAGAGCAGGGCATCGTCCATCATGAACGCGGCCGCCCGGCCGGTCTCCAGCGTCAGGAAGGACTCGCCGTGGTCCTTGGCGGAGATGATCTTCATGTCCATCTTCTTGTCTTCGTTCAGCTTGCGGATCAGGCGCTCGGAGGTGGTGCCGGCGGTGGTCACCACGTTCTTGCCGGCCAGGTCGGCGAAGTCCTTGATACCCGAGTCCTTCTTGGTCAGCAGCCGGGTGCCGACGACGAAGATGCTGTTGGAGAAGGCGACCTGCTTCTGGCGCTCGGTGTTGTTGGTGGTCGAGCCGCATTCGAGGTCGATCGTGCCGTTCTGGACCAGGGGGATGCGATTCTGCGAGGTGACCGGATTGAGCTTGACCTTCAGGTCCGGCAGGTTCAGCTCGTGCTTGATCGCATCGACGACCGCCAGCGCGATCTCCTGCGAGTAGCCGATCACCTGCTGCTTGTCGTCGTAGTAGGAGAAGGGGATGGAGGATTCGCGGTGGCCCAGGGTGATGGAGTTGGAGTCCTTGATCTTCTTCAGGGTGCCGGTTGGCTCCTCGGCCTGCACCGCGCCCGCGAGGACGATGCAGCCGAGGAAGGCGAGCGGGAGACTGGTGGGTTTCATGGGTTTGCTCCGGTCGTGGTTAGGGAACTCCGGGCGGAATCCCGAGGGCAGTATACTGAAACTGCCATGCTGATCATGGATTAGGAACAAATCGGGCGCGCCGCGACCGTACTTGGCCGAACGCTCGGCGGGGCTGGGCGGGGCGACCGAGCCGATTGCGCGACTGACCTGTTGCAGCGCTGTGCACGTGCTAGACTCGGCGCACTCCGGTATTTCGGACCGCCGATCGGCGCCACGCTATCGCGAAGATGCGGGAGTATCAGGAGAATGGGGTGCGACTCGGGTGGTTGATCCGCCGGCGCACGGCAAGTGTATCGCTTTTCCGACGAGGAACCGGGGGTCTGTTGACGGATCCAGACAGCTTGACCGATGACGAGACTCTGCCTGGCTTTACCCTTAGTCTGGCTGGCGTTTGGGAGGCTGGTTTCTAGCTCGCGGCTGTTGGCGTGAGGGGACCGGCAACAAAAAGCCCCGCCGGGGCGGGGCTTTCTGAGGCTCTTGAGAGCAGTCCGGGCGATTAGTAGTCCATATCGCCCATGCCACCCATCCCGCCCATACCTCCCATTCCGCCGCCGGCGGGGGCCTTCTCGTCCTTGGGCAGTTCGGCGACCATGGCCTCGGTGGTGATCATGAGACCGGCCACGGAGGCCGCGTTCTGCAGGGCGTAGCGGGTTACCTTGGTGGGGTCCAGGATGCCCATGGCCAGCATATCGCCGTATTCGCCGTTGGCGGCGTTGTAGCCGAAGCTTCCGGTGCCGCCAGCGACCTTGTTCAGGACCACGGAGGGCTCCTCACCGGCATTGGCCACGATCTGGCGCAGGGGTTCTTCCATGGCCCGGCGGGCGATGGTGATCCCGACATCCTGGTCGTGGTTCGCGCCCTGGAGGCTGCTGAGCTTACCCAGTGCCCGCACCAGGGCCACGCCGCCGCCGGGGACCACGCCTTCTTCAACTGCCGCGCGGGTGGCGTGCAGGGCGTCTTCGACGCGCGCCTTCTTCTCCTTCATCTCGACCTCGGTGGCGGCACCCACCTTGATCAGGGCCACGCCGCCGGCCAGCTTGGCCAGGCGCTCCTGGAGCTTCTCGCGGTCGTAGTCGGAGGTGGTCTCCTCGACTTGACTGCGGATCTGCTCGCAGCGGGCCTTGATGTCTGACTCGGAACCGGCGCCGTCGATGATGGTGGTCTCTTCCTTGCTGATCTGCACCTTCTTGGCGGTGCCCAGTTCGTTCAGGGTCGCCTTCTCCAGGGACAGGCCGACCTCTTCGGCGATGACAGTGGCGCCGGTCAGAATGGCGATGTCCTGGAGCATGGCCTTGCGCCGGTCACCGAAGCCGGGGGCCTTGACCGCACAGACCTTGATGATGCCGCGCAGGCTGTTGACCACCAGGGTGGCGAGGGCCTCGCCTTCCACATCCTCGGCGACGATCAGCAGGGGCTTGCCGGACTTGGCAACGGCCTCCAGTACGGGGAGGAGGTCGCGGATGTTGGAGATCTTCTTGTCGTGCAGCAGGATATAGGGGTCTTCCAGTTCCGCCTTCTGGGTGTCCTGCCGGTTGATGAAGTAGGGGGAGAGGTAGCCGCGGTCGAACTGCATGCCTTCAACGACATCCAGTTCGTTCTGGAGCGACTTGCCCTCCTCGACAGTGATAACGCCCTCTTTGCCGACCTTTTCCATGGCCTGGGCGATGATGTTGCCGATGGACTCGTCGGAGTTGGCGGAGATGGTGCCGACCTGGGCAATCTCCTTGTTGTCCGAGCAGGGCCGGGAGATGGTCTTGAGCTCCGCCACCGCTGCCTCGACCGCCTGGTCGATGCCGCGCTTCAGATCCATCGGGTTCATGCCGGCGGCGACGGCCTTGAGGCCCTCACGAACCATGGCCTGGGCCAGGACGGTGGCGGTGGTGGTGCCGTCACCAGCCACATCGCTGGTCTTGGAGGCGACCTGCTTGACCATCTGCGCGCCCATGTTCTCGAACTTGTCCTTGAGTTCGATCTCCTTTGCGACGGAGACTCCGTCCTTGGTCACGGTCGGGGCGCCGAAGGACTTCTCCAGCACCACATTGCGGCCCTTGGGGCCCAGGGTGACCTTGACCGCATTGGCCAGGATGTTGACGCCGTGGAGGATGCGGACGCGGGCTTCGTCGCTGAAATGGATTTCCTTTGCACTCATGGTTGTATCACCTCAATGGGAATTCTGTTTTGGGGGCGGAGAGCGGCGGGGGCGGGTGCGGGTTACTCGATGACGCCCATAATGTCGTCTTCGCGCATGACCAGGAATTCTTCACCCGCGATCTTGACCTCGGTGCCGGAATACTTACCGAACAGGACCCGGTCGCCGACCTTCAGATCCAGGGGGCGCAGGTCCCCGTTGTCGAGGCGCTTGCCCTTGCCGACCGCGAGCACCTCGCCCTGGATCGGCTTTTCGGTGGCGGTGTCGGGGATCACGATGCCACCCGGGGATGTGCGCTCCTCTTCCCGGCGACGGACCACGACGCGGTCATTCAAAGGTCTGATCTTCATACGTGTTTCTCCAGAAGCGGGGCTCGGTGGAGCCACCAATGGCGATACTGTTAGCACTCGGCATGAGCGAGTGCTAGTAATTTAAGCCAGATTTCGCCGCAGTCAAGGGCCGGCGTGCTTTTTTAGAACTGCACGCCGATCCCGCCGCCGACCCCGCCCCCGTACCAGCCGCCGCTCCCGCCACCGATGCCGATGCTCACCCATGGCCGGGGGCCGGCATAGCCGTCGCTGGACTCCAAGGCGTCCGGCCACAGCCGAACCTTGGCATTCGACAGGAGCGGAAAGCGGTAGGGGGCATTGCCGACCTGACCCTCCCGGGTGCCGGTGATCAGGCCGGTGGCGGTGACTGTGCGGCCAGGGCGGTAGTCCCCGGTCTCCAGATAGCCGGGGGCCACGGCAATGAAGCGGCCGACGGGTGCCGCGCTGAGACGCGGTCTGCCGCAGCCGTCGAGGGGGTAACCGACGACGGTCAGCTCCGTGCTGTCCCTCAGGTTGTGCGCCTCTGCCAGGGCGCCGCCCCAGCGTTGGAGTTCCCCCGCGTGGCCTTGGGTGGTGGAGACCTGGGCCGGGGTCAGCTTGGGATTTCCCACCGACCCGACGCAGTCGGTGGTGGCACAGCCGGGCAGGGCGAGCACGGCGCTCAGGGCAATGGCGACACCGCGACAAGTAGTCGAAAGGGTCATCGAAACTCCCGCGTTTGCGTCAACCTTGATTCAACGATCAGACCGCAATAAACGGCAGATAAAGCAGCGCCTTGGGCGTTTACTCTCGATCACTGCGAGGGTGGGCGGCCGGGGGGGTTGTCGACAGAAAAGCTGTGTACTTTGTCGCCTTCGTTCACGTTTTTTCTCGGCCTGATTCGTTGGTTGGGGTCAGTGGTACCAGCGTCCGCGCCGGGGGCCGGGATGGGGTCCCAGGGGTCCGAGCCAGGGGCCATACCCAGGTCCGTACCAGGGGCTGTACCAGGGGCTGTACCAGGGGTTGAACCAGGGCGGATAGTCATAGACGCTTGGCGGGGGCACCTTGGGCCACAGATAGTGGGTCTCGATCTGGATCAGGGGGTAGCTGTAGGGGTAGTCGCCGACGGGCCTGGTCTCCATCCCGGAGAGGGTGCCGACCACCGTCAATGCCCGGTCTTTTGCATACTCAGCCGGGTCCAGGAAGCCCGCCAGTCGGGCGATGAAGCGCCCCTCACCCGGGCGATCGCGAAGCGGCTCACCGAAGGTGTCCAGCGGACGAGCCAGGACCTCGATCTCGGTGACGGCCGGGCGATTGTCGATCGCGATGATGGTTCCGCCCCAACGCACCTGGCGGCCAACGGCGCGGGCGGGGTCTTGTTGGACCTGTGCCAGGTCTAACGGGTTGACAGGGGTCTCCCGGACGGCCTTGGGAATCGGGGAGGTGCAGCCGCCCAGGACCAGGCAGAGGGTCAGGGTCACGGGTAGGGTGCGGCCCAGGGTTCGGGAAGGGATTCGGTGCACGTCGCACGTCCTGGGGGAAGAAGTAAAGCCGCAAAGCATCCCAACGGAGGCTTAGTTGAAGCCTAGTCGGATCCCGGCGGGTTTCAACAATTCGGCCTCCTGTTCCAATTCAAGCCGGGTCAGGGGATGGTTGGTCAGCCAGTCGCCGGGGAAGCCAAGGGACAGACCCTCCCCGTCGGTCTGGAGGATCGGCTCGGGTTTGTTGTCGGGGGAACGCCCGCGGTGCAGCAGCACGGCCAGGCGCAGGATGACGCACAGCCGCTGGGTGCAGTCCCGCACGCTCGGGGGCAGGGCGGCGAATTCCTGGACCGGGAACTTGCGCCGGTGCCCGAGCACCAGGGCCGCCAGGACGATCTGTTCCTGCCGGGTGAAGCCCGCCAGATCCGCGTTGCGCAGCAGGTAGGCCCCGTGCTTCTGGTACTGGCTGTGGGAGACCATCAGTCCGATCTCGTGCAGACGCGCGGCCCAGGCAAGCATTCGGGGGCAGCGGGAGTTGCCGAGACACCAGGGCATGGCGACCTGGTGGAAGAGGGTCAGGGCGGTGGCCCGCACGCGGCGTCCATGGTCCTGGTCGATCTGGAACTGGCGGCACAGACTGAGCACGGTTCGTTCGCGAACGTCCTCGTGGCGGTGGCGCCCCATGAGTTCGTAGACCAACCCCTCCCGCAGGGCGTAGTCCGAGACCTGCATATGTTCCACGCCAAGGGTCTCGAAGACCGCCCGCAGGACCGCAACCCCCCCGGCGAAGACCGGCCGGCGTTCCTCCGAGAGGCCCTTGAGATCCAGTGCCGAGACCCGCCCGGCACTGATCAGGGCATCGCGGAGGCGCTGCAAGGCCGCGGCGGAGATGCCGTCCTCGCTCCAGCCCTCCGCATGGATCACCGCGGCGATGGCCTTGATGCTGCCGGAACTGCCCACGGCCGTTTTCCAGCCGGCCTTGCGGAAGGTCTCACGGATGGGTCGGACCTCGAGCGCCCCGGCCAGTTCGGCCCGCTCCATGGTTCTGGCCGAGACCCGGCCGTCCGCGAAGTAGCGCAGGCTTATGTTCACGCAGCCCATGTGCAGGCTCTCGCGCAGGCCCGCGGTGAATTCCTGGCCAACGATCAGTTCCGTGCTGCCGCCGCCGATGTCCACCACCAAGCGCCGCTCCGCCCCGGCGGCCAGCCCATGGGCGACCCCCAGATAGATCAGGCGCGCCTCCTCCCGTCCGGCAATGATGTCGATGGGATGACCCAGAGCGGCCTCGGCCCGCTCAACGAAGCCCGCCTCAGGGCGCACCTGACGCAGGGTGTTGGTGCCCACCGCCCGGACGCTGCCGATGGGGAACTCACGCAGGCGCTGGCCGAAGCGCTCCAGGCAGGCCAGGGCGCGCTCGGCCACCTCAGGCCGCAGGCGCTTGTCGTCTGTCAGACCCTCGCCCAGACGCACGGGTTCTTTCAACCGGTCAACGATCTGCATGTGCCCGTCGTTGATGCGGGCAACGATCATATGAAAGCTATTGGAGCCGAGGTCGACCGTGGCGACGGTCTCATGCGGCACGCCGATCTCGGCAGGGGTGGGCGGTGCGGGCATGGGGCGATCCGGGGTTGAGTGGACCTCTATGGTAGCAGCCTAAAAAGTCAGCTTCCTGTCGCCGGGCTCGCCCCGTTGTCCGGGGCGGGAGTTCGATCGAGTCGATTTATCGGAGAAATTAGGATTCTTCGCTTGTCAATCGCTTTCGGTTGCGTTAGATAGCGGGCAATCTGTTGTACGAATTTTTCCTGAGGTGTCGGAGATGTTGGAAACTGAAGCCAATTTTGGCGAGGAGACGCTTGAAGCTCCTCCACCCATGAACGCGGAGGACCCTCGCGGGTCTGCGCCCAATCTGGCGATCCGCCGCCGGCTCGAACGGATGCGAGAGCTCAAGCGTCTGCGCGAACTCCTGGATGACCCCGATTTCGACGACTTGACCTAGGCCTGATCGTCGCGCGCCAGGCATTCATTAAAAAAAGAAGAGGCGATTGACGCCACATGCCAGGCGTTGATCTTGGTTCCGGCCAACAGGATAACGCCAGGCCGGGTGCGGTGACGCAGGAACCGCACCGGCCGCCTGCGGTGTGTATCGTTCCTCACCGCAGCCGACGGGAGCCATCGTGGCCGGAACGATGATCCGGGCCCCGGGCCAAATCGAGTTGGACTGAGGACCCCGGCGGGATCGCCCGCGGATGGCCGGCGTGACGGACTTTGGACCTGACCGCGCGATTCGGCGCGTGCCGATTGACCCCACTGCTTGGCGGACTGGAGACGGATGATGGAGTCATTTGTAACGGTCTGGATGGTTGGGAAGCGGAGTTCCCGGTCGCGCCCGCTTCGAAGGAACGCGCCCTGGTCCGCCGGATTTGTTCTTGCCACCCTCGCGGGCTCCGCTTGGGCCGGCTCGGTCGCCTATACCTACGACTCCCTCGGGCGTCTGACCCAGGCATCCTACGCCGGCTCTATCGATCTCGCCTACACCTACGACGCGACTGGTAATCGCTCTCGCATCGTGGTGACCGGTGCCTCCGCTTCCGCAACCGCTTTGAGCACCCCCGTGCCTGCGACCGACACAGTCGTCCCCACCAAGGCTGCGGCGGGCTTCGCGGTCAGCCCTGACGCCCCGGCGGCCGGTCCCGTGCTCTTGCCAACCGCCGATCAGGACTTGGCGGTCTATGGCTGGAACGTGGACAGCGATCAGCCTCAGTATGCCGTGGAGATGGTTTTCTCGGGCGACGGAGGCGACCGCCTGCTTCACCTCCAGGGTTACGCCATCGCTTCCCCGGGCGAGGTTGGGCTGTGGCTGAACGACACCCTGCTCGGCTACCTGAGCCCGGCCGGCAGGGGCCTCCTGAGCACCCCGAGCTTGTGGCTGCTGCCTGCCGCCCTGCAGGTTCCAGGCGAAAACCGCGTCGCCTTGGTCCCCCTCACAGAGGGCCTGGTGTGGGGCGTCACACGCCTCGGCCTCTACCCCTTTGACAGCGTGTGGGGCAATCAGGAGGTGGAGCGCGGGGGGGATCTGACCCACGCCGATGGTCTTGAATTGCACGTGTTCGACCAAGGGTCCGGGTGCACCGCGGGCTACCTGATCGATCTCTCCGGGTGGGATGTCGACAGCGGCGGGGAGATCGCCATCGAGTTTAACGGGACGCCCCTGGTCGAGCTGCCGCCCACTCCTGAACACGCCTGGGGTCCGGGCTACCACCTCTGGCTGGCCCCGGAGATGGTGGCGGCAGGAGACAACCGACTCTCTATCGCAAACCGTTTTGGCTCCCTGGAACCCTGGGCTGTGCGCATCGACCGCATCCTCCCCGGCGACAACGCCCTGGGTGCAGGTTTGCCCGGTCAAGCCCCGGCAGCACAGGGGGTCTCAGGCGTGAGGTTTCTGGTGCCCACGCACGGGGAACCATCGCATCTGGATGTGCGGTTCTATGGCGTGGGCACGCGTGGCGAACTCGACCTTCAAATAAACGATGTGGCTGTTGGCCACGCCGAGGTCACGGCCGATCAAGGCTGGGGCGAGACGCAGACGTTTGGGTTGCCGCCGGGCTTACCCGCGCTGTTTACCGTCGACCACAGCCGTAACGTTCGCCCCGATGATCCCTGGGGTGTGCGCATCGAGGGCTGGCATTGAGTCTAAGCCCCGGGTACCGATAGGCGGGCCAGCCCCGGGGGGCTGCTGGCCCCCGGTCCCCAGGGCGCGGTGTCTCGCGTCCATCTGCGAAAAGAACCAGGAAGGAATGCTATGTCTCCAGTGCGTTGGACCGTCCTTGCCCTGGTTGGGATCCTGGTCGGGATCACCCTCGCCTGGCCCGTCGGCGAGGCCAGCGCGCAGGGCAACGTGAGCTTCTGGCCGGATACGCCGGCGGTGATCGAGGAATCGACCGCCAGTTTGCCCGCGCGCCGCACGGCGAACCAGGTGCGCCGCGGTTCCTCAGCCGCTGTCGGCTTTGCCCCCGGCCTCAGCCGCGTGATCCTGGCCCCGGTCACCCCGGAGGAGTCTGAGCAGGCGATCCAGTCCCGGCCGGTTCCCGCCGATCTTAATCTCACCGTTCCGACACACGGGTCAGCGAGCCGTGATGCGAGTGCCCCGACGACCTCCAGCATTTCCGGCCAGGAGGCGCCCACGGGCCCCGCGTCCATCGCAGAGTTGGCCCGGGCGTTGCGCAATGACCCCGATCTGATCTACGCCTACGTCCGCAACACCGTCGATTACTACCCTGTCTGGGGTGTCCAGAAGGGTGCTCTTGGGACCATTCTGGATAATCAGGGCACGGCCTTCGATCAGGCAGCCCTCATGGTGGCGCTGTTGCGCGAGGCTGGTTACACCGCACGCTTCGTTAAGGGTCAAATTACCCTGACCGCGGCCCAGGTCCGCGATTGGCTAGGGGTCGACACGGCCAACGCCTGCGCGGTCCTCAACCTATTCGCGAATGGTCAGGTGCCGATCGCCTGGTTCTCCGCGACCAAGGCAGGGGCATGTCCCGGCCTGAATGCACCACTGGTGAGCCTGGCTGTTAGCCACATCTGGGTAAAGGTCAACATCGCCGGCACTGACTATGTCTTCGATCCCAGCTTCAAGCCCCACACGCTTAAGGCCGGGATCGACTTGACCGCTGCCAGCGGCTACAACGCCGCCATCTATCTCAACGACGCCAGGTCAGGTGCCACCGTCACCGCAAACTACATACAAGGCGTGAACCGTGCGGCTGTCCGCGCCAACCTGACCGCCTATGCCACCAACCTGAGCCGACACCTCCGAGCCAATCTGCCCGCCGCGACGCTGGACGATGTGGTCGGTGGCATTGCCATAATCCCCCACGACGGCACGCTCTTGCGGCAGACCCGGTTGCCCTATCAGGATACCGCGGTGGCGCCGACCGAGTGGGCCGCGGACATCCCGGCCAACTACCGGCCTGTCTTGCGCATCCAATACCAGGGTATCGATAACGCGTACTCCTCGGACGCGCTCTATGGCAAGCGATTGACCATCACCTACGACGCCGCCAATCGGCCAGTGTTGAAGCTCGACGGCGCGGTGCAGGCGATAGGAACCGCGAGCGCACCTGGCACCCCTGGAATCGTTACCTTCGCCATCACCCACGGTGCCTATGCCTGGACCGGGGCCAACCAGGATTGCACCCTGCCGCCGGCCGCCTGCACCACCAGCCGGCCGGTGATAAAACAGGAGATCCTCGCTGGCGGGACTTACCTGATAGGCAACGGCTGGGGACCCGCCGGACGCGACCTGGTGGAGCGCTATCGGACCCAACTCGACGCGGCCAAGGCCGCGGGCACGGCCGACACCGCCGAGGCGGTCATGGGATCGAGCTTGGCGGCGCTTTCTGCGACCTGGATCGCCCAGGTCAATCGTGCGGACGCCCTCAGTGACCGCCTGGCCAAGACCACCACCCTGTTTCACCATCAGGTTGGGATTGCCGGTTTCACCAGCGCGTCCTATGTCGATTTACCCGGCAACATGCTGAGCGTCGTCAGCCAGAATGCGGACACGGTTACCGAGGCCGCCGCCTTCTTCAACGGAGCAGCCCACGCCAGCATCTTCGAGTCCACCGCAGTGCAGCAGTCCGCCGGTGTCGGCGCCGTCTCCACGGTCAAGCTGGTCGACCTTGCCGCGTCCAATAACTTGCCGATTTTCAACGCCGATGCGAGTAACTACATCAGTGCCGTCGCGCCTAATCTGATCGCCTGCGACGCCCGACTCGGTGTCTTTCAGAGCGCGATCAACGCTGGCCACCGGCTGATCCTGCCACAGCGCTGCGATCTCACCGAGGGCACCTGGTCGGGCGCCGGCTACTTCGACATCCTGGTGACTCCTGAGGGATCGAGCATCCTGGCTGCCATCGGCGGCAACCTCGCGGGCGGCTTCTCCAGCGAGCCCCAACTTGCGGTCGAGTTTGCGCCCGCGGTGCGAGACAACTCCGCGAGCCCGAGTGGCAGTTATCTCCAATCCAGCGGCTCGACCTTCGGTGACCCCATCGACATGACCAAGGGTCACTACCTCTACGCCCACCAGGATATAACCGTCGGCGTGGGCGCTTTCCCCCAAGCCCTGGGACTCGGGCGCCTTTACAGCTCCGGGCTGCGCACCCAACCGGGTCCCCTGGGCCTGGGCTGGACCCACAACCTGGCCATCGCCGCGAGCCTGGGCTCGGACGGTTTTCAGGGTCTGGGCGAGGACTCGGCCCTGGATGCGGTCGGGAGTATCGTCGAACAGATGGTCTCTCTCGACTTGCTTGCCGACCCGGCCAAACCGCTGGACAAGCTGGTCGTCGCCAGCCTGGGGCAGCGCTGGTTCGGCGACCAGTTGCTCGGCAACACCGTTATTGTTCGGCAGGGCTTGAACGGCGAGGTTTTCGTCAAGCTCCCTGACGCCACCTACAACGCCCCGCCCGGCAACCCAGCCAGGCTGATCAAGACCGCCAGCGGAGCCTACAGTTACGAGACCCTGCACAAGGCCAAGCTCAACTTCGACGCCGCCGGTCGCATTGCGACCTTCCTCGATCCGACTGGCGTGCAGGTCAAGTTCACCTACACCGGCAACGACCTGAGCCGGGTCGAGAACAGCCTGGGGCGGCGCCTTTCCCTGACCTACAACACCAGCCGGCTGGCCCAGGTCGCCGACGGTACGCGCACCGTCACCTATGTCTACGACGCCAGCGGCAATCTCATCACCTTCACGGACACCCGAGGCAAGAACACCACCTTTCAGTATGACCTGCCGGGGCGGCTCACCAAGGTGTTCTACCCGAGCAAACCAACGGTGGCCTTCGCCACCAACGTCTACGACAGCCTGGGCCGGGTGCAGGCCCAGACCGACGCCAACGGCGACCACTACAGCTACTATTTCGCCGGCTGGCGCTCCGAGGAGGTCGGCCCCCTGGGGCGCAGCCTTGTCAGCTATCCGGATGCCTGGGGGCGCATCCTCAAGTCCGTCGACCCCATGGGACGGATCACCATCCAGGACTACGATGGCCAGGGCCGGGTAATCAGGGCCGTTCTGCCCGAGGGCAATCGCCTGGAGTACCTCTACGACGACGCTCCCTGCGCCACCCAACGGCGCTGCACCCACAACCTCAAGACCCTGACCCAGGTGGCCAAACCCGGCTCCGAGCTCGCCGCACGTATCACCAAGTTCACCTACCAGAGCGGCTTCAACCGGGTCGCCAGCATCACCGATCCGCGGGGCAGGATCACCCGCTTCACCTACACGACCCGCGGCCAACCCGCGACCGTCACCCGCCCGATGGACGCCGCTGGCGTGGCCCCGGTCGCCACCTTCAGCTATAGCTCCTTCACGGCCGCCGGCTTCCCGACCTTCTCCCTGCCGACCGCCGTCACCCAGAATATCAATGCGACGGACTCGGTGGTCACCGCCACCGCCTACAACGCGGCGAACAAGTATGTCCCCCAGAGCACCACGGTGGACTCGGGCGCCGGCACGCTTAATCTCACCACCGCCTATACCTACGACGCCGTGGGCAACCTCACCGGGACAGACGGCCCGCGCACGGATGTCGCGGACATTGCGAGCCTCGCGTACGACACCGAGCGCCGCCTCATCCAGACCACCGACGCACTGGGTCAGGTCACCCAGCAAGCCTACGACGCCGACGGTCGGCCCGTCCGCATCGCTGCCCAACTTGGAACCGGGACTGGCAGCGCTTGGCTGGTCTCCTGCCGCAGCTACACCAACAGTGGACACCTCGCTAAGGTCTGGGGGCCGGGGCAGACCGCCGCCGCCACCTGTCCCACGGCCGCCGCGCCGGTCGCTGTGACCACCTATGCCTATGACGACCTCGACCGTCCCATCCGCGTCATTGAGGCCCTCACCGACGCCGAGGGCGGCAGCCGTCGCACCGACACTGCCTACAACCTGGACGGACGCATCAAGACCGTCCGCCGCGCCGTCGGCACAGGGCTGTCCCAGACCGCCGCGACCTTCACCTATACCCCGAACGGCCAGCAGGCCACGGTCAAGGATGCCAAGGGCAACCTGACCAGCTACGCGTATGACGGCCATGACCGTCTGGCCAAGACCCTGTTCCCCAGCCTGAGCGCGGCCAACGCCTCCTCTGCCACTGACTTCGAGCAGTACGGCTACGATGCGGCGGGGAATATCACGAGCGTCCGGAAGCGCAGTGGTCAGACCGTCGTCCTGGCCTACGACAACCTCAATCGCCTTGTCAGTCGCTCCTATCCCGCGCCCTTCACGGGGGACAACACGCGCTTCGTCTATGACCTGCTCGGGCGGCGCACCGCGGCCGCCGCGAGTGGCTACAGCGTGGTCTACGCCTACGATAACGCCGGGCGGCTCCTCTCCACTGCGGCCGGGGGCAAGACGCTTGCCTACCAGTCTGACGCCGCCGGTAACCGCACGCGCACGACGTGGCCGGAGGACGGCTTCTACGTGACCACGGCCTACGACGCCTTGAACCGGCCGACCGCCATCAAGGAGAACGGCAGCGTTTTGCTGGCAAGCTTCGCCTACGACGAGCTGTCGCGGCGCACCGCGGTCACCCGCGGCAACGCCACCGTGACCACCTACGGCTACGACACCCAGTCCGCGCTGACCACACTCGGACACAACCTGGCGGGCACCAGTCGCGATCAGACCTTCGGTTTCGCCCGCAATCAGGCCGGGGAGATCCTCGCCCGCACCTGGAGCAACGACGCCTACCAGTGGTCCGGACTCCCGATCGGCATCCAGACCTACACCGCCAACCGGCTCAATCAGTACACCCGGGTCGGGGCGGTCACCCCCAGCTACGACGCCAACGCCAACCTGACCAATGACGGCACCTGGAGCTACGCCTACGACCTGGACAACCGCCTGCGGAGTGCGCACAAAACGGGGCTTGCGGCAACCCTGGCCTACGATGCCGAGGGCCGGCTACGCCAGACCAGCATCGGCGGGGTCGTCACCAACCTGCTCTACGACGGCGCCGACCTGATCGGCGAGTACGACGGCGCTGGAATCCTGCTGCGCCGTTACGTGCATGGCCCCGGCACCGACGAGCCCCTGGTCGCCTACGAAGGCACGACCACCGCCAACAAATCCTGGCTCTACGCTGACCACCTAGGTTCCACCGTGGCCACGGCCAACTCAGCCGGGGCAGGCACCGCCGTCTACAGCTACGGCCCTTTCGGCGAGCCCGACGCGGCTTCCGGTATTCGCTTTCGCTACACCGGACAGCAATTCCTGGGGCAACTCAACCTCTATTACTATAAGGCCAGGTTCTACTCGCCCACGCTCGGGCGGTTTCTCCAGACCGATCCAATCGGGTATGCGGATGAGTTGAATCTGTATGCCTATGTGGGGAATAACCCGATCAGCTTTGTCGATCCGAGCGGGTTGATTGCCGCCGAAGCGCGCATGCTCGCCGGTCAGCTTTGGGATTCTGCCGGTGATCTCGCGATGGGCTTCGTGCCGGGCTACGATCTTTACACGGCAGTTACCAATCCAAGCGCCACCCCGCTTGATTTTGGAATCGGAGTCTTGGGAGTGGTTCCTGGGGCGGGCAAGGGGGCGGGACTTGCGCTGAGGGTTGGGGGGAAGCTGGGTCGGGCAGCTTCGAAGGGTGCAGAAAGCGGTCGCCTAAATCTTTTCAAGTGGGGTAAGGATACCACAACCAAAGCAGAGGGCTGGAAAGAAGGCGACTTCATGCTGTATCTACCTGATAAGGGCAGCCCGAAGGCTAATTGGGCACAGAACTCCAGTCGTTTGCGTGAGGAGATGGGAAAAGGAAACCCCATCTATGATACCTATCGGAGTTCAACAACTGGCGAGCGGATACCTACTAATGGTTTCCTGCGTGCAGAGCGTAATCTTGTAGAGTCTCGTGGCTGGCAATATAATCCATCGACGGGTGCCTATGGCCCGCCGAGTAACTGAACGGAGAAAGCAAAATGATTTTGCCTTTTTCCGCAGAGGCGCGACGCCAGTTCGATCCGGTGGTTCAGCAATTTGGTTTGGTGTGCGTGGTATCTACCGAGTGGGGTTTGGTATATGAAAATGACAAAGTATTTCTGAAAGTCAATTTCGACAACGGCCGGTCTTATGAATTGGGCGTTGAGATAGGAAGGCGACACGTAAAGGATCTTGGCCCTCCTTTCTCGCTCGCAGAAATTCTAAGGTTACGATCTGTTCAGGATGCCGCGTTTGTTTCCGGGCTGATGATTAGTGATGAGTCGCGGCTATCAGAAATGCTATCGAGGCTAGCCCGATTAACGCTTGAGCACGCCTGCGATTTTTTGAAGGGTAAGGAATTCTCTTTTGCTCAGGTTGAGAAGTTGCGCAATAAGGAGAGCGCGGCGTTTGAGTTGGCGACTCAGCTTCGACGTGCAAGAGCAGCAATAGATATCGCATGGCCTGCGAGGGACTACAAAGTCATTGTTAGGGTTTTGGCGCCGCTAGAGCAACATTTATCGGTATCAGAAAAGAAACGACTGGATTATGCTCGGAAGCGCCTCCCTTTTAATTAGCTGCTGTTGTTCTGTGTTGGCAATACTCGTAGAATAAGGACTTTCTAAGTCTGGGTTGCGCTGATTCGAAAGACGCTGCAAATCCAGGTTCGTCTACCCTGGCTTTATCCGACGTGGCTCGTTGTGTCCGGGAGTAAGTTTTTTTTACGCGCTCCTTAGCGCCATTTTTCAGAAACACAGGTGGCTACTTGGAAATCGTCACTGGTCCAAGCGTTGTTCGAGTCGATTCTGGTACATGCCATGAGCAATCCTGCTTTTACTTTTAGTAGTGTCGAAGATGTCTTCTCGGCAGCACGTACGATTGCTGATGATTTGTCTAGGTGTGGCCAAACAGATGCCGCTCGTGAAATTATCGAGACGGTCATTTGCTGTTGGATAACATCGTCAGAGGCCCTTGGCGAGATGCGGTTGACTTTGCTTAAACTTCGTCCGACCGTAAAGGAGTATGCAAAATTGACAACTCTTTAGTTGCTTGATGAAGCACCCAAGGGTGCTGAGGATTTATGGCGTGGCGGGTGATGTTGGGTAAGCGTCTATGCCTCAACCGAAGAGGTTCTCGGTTCCTAATTGCCATTGCCTGGAGGTATTGCAGCTGTTCATGTACTTGTTGGGAAACAAGTAGCCAGCATCGTCAACAGGACCAAGAGCGTCGTCATTGAGGAGCAGAGTGAGAAGAAGATTAAGGAGAACTGGGATCAACAGCGTGTCTTCCTGATCACCCCCGACCAGGCCATGGGAGGGGCGATGACGAGCGCGTTCGGCTCGCTCCGTGGGGATGGGAAGCAGGTGTTCACGGAGCCGGTCTCCCCGGACCTGGTCCGGTTGGGATATGGGGTTGGGGCGGACGACCTGATCACCTATATCGTGATACGCGATGCCGAATGACATCGCATTTGGCGACCAGTGGCGCGAGCAGCTTCCCCCGCTCACGGTCCTCCGGGTCCGGGACCCGAAGTGTGACAAGGCTATCCAAGCGTTCGCTATCCCGGAATACGAAGCAAAGACGGCGAACACCAACGAGCATGCCCTGGAGGCCGATCTTTCGAAACTTGTGGCAGCAGTCGAGGATTCTTGGGGCCAGGACGCCGCCGCTGCATCGGGTTACCAGAGCTTGTCTCTTTGGGTCGATCTCATAGACTGGTTTTCCCAGCATCCCCTCACTCCGCCCCCTTTGAGGGATGGGAAGGCACCACCGCCGCCAGCAGTTGGAGCGGCCCGGACGGGCCAGAGAACCGGGCAGGAGGATTGCTCGACGGGCAGAGGTTTCGCCTCGCGCCGATGTCCAGACGGATCCTGGTCCTCACCGCCGCTTTGTTGCTCCCACCCGGTGGCTGCTTGTCGGCATGGTCCTGACTCCAGGGGCGGATGGGGCCGCGCTACCGCACTCACGACCCAAGTCGGGGGTCTACGCGGTGCGTCAAGGGCCGGAGCCGTCCAGGCAGACGCTGCCGAACTGGCTGTGCTGGTTCTCACGGGCGACCTGCAGTACGGACACGAATACCTCTAAAAACTCCTTGCTGGATCGTCGCCGGAAAGTCGCCAGGGTGTCGTGGTCGGGGTGGCCGCTGCAGGCGATGTAGCGAAACGCGAACCTGTCCATGCCGGCTGGGGTCCGCAGTCTGCGGCGCGCGGACTGGGAGGACTGTCGCGTCTCGCCGAGCGGGCCGCTGGCCGAGCCCGACGGCCAACAGCCTTGCTCCGGCGATTCGAGCCAGATCAAATCGACGGGCGCCTGGCACCCGCTCGCAGCCCCCAATCGCCGCCCCCGCGCCCGTCGATCGTGCCATAATCCCGCCCGCTTTCCCGGCCCCGCCGGGCCTTCGACGACCCAGCATTCAGACCATGTCGAGCACGGAACTTCCCCCGGTCAAGATCGGTACTCCCGGCCCCACTCCCATCCAGGGGGCCTGGCAGGAACGCCTGCGCAACTACTACTACCTGGTTCGCCTGCATCGGCCCATCGGGATCTTCCTGCTCATGTGGCCGGCGCTCTGGGCACTTTGGCTGGCCGGGCAGGGCAACCCGCCCTGGCCGGTGGTGCTGGTGTTCGTGCTCGGGGTCGTCTTGATGCGCTCCGCCGGCTGCGCCATCAACGACTTTGCGGATCGCAACTTCGATGCTCACGTGACGCGAACCAACCAGCGGCCCCTGGCCACCGGGACGGTCAGCGCGGGCGAGGCGATCGCGGTTTTCGTGGTCCTCTCCCTTGTGGCCTTCGCCCTGGTGTTGCTGCTCAACTGGCAGACGGTGGCCTTGTCCACCGTGGCGGTGGTCCTGACCCTGATCTACCCATTCATGAAGCGCTACACCCATGTGCCCCAACTCTTTCTCGGGGCGGCCTTCGGGTGGGCCATTCCCATGGCCTTCACCGCCGTGACCGGCACCATCCCGGGGTACGCTTGGGTACTCTTCGCCGCGACCCTGATCTGGGCCCTGATCTATGACACCCAGTACGCCATGGTAGACCGGGAGGACGACCTCAAGATCGGCATCAAGTCCACCGCCATTCTGTTCGGCGAGCGGGACCGGCTGGCAATCGGCCTGCTCCAGGTCCTGATGCTGGGCCTGCTGCTGTGGGTGGGACTCGTGACCGGTCGCGGCGTCTGGTTCTTGGGCGGGCTGGGGGTGGCGGCGGCCCTGGGGGTCTATCAGCAGTGGCTGATCCGGGACCGGGAGCCGCGGGCCAGTTTCCAGGCCTTTCTCAACAACAACTACTTCGGTATGGCGGTATTCGCCGGCCTGGTCCTCGATTACGCCGTCGGTGCCTGAGATGGCGGTCCAAAGCCTGGCCGCTCACGAAGCGGATTTGCCCGCACGTGAACCCTGAAGAACCCCAATGATTGAGGATTAGACAGATGGTTTCGAGTCTGCGCGTACCCGCCCTGGCCGGTGTGGCCCTGGTCGCCGCCCTGCTGGTGTCGTCTTTCCCGGCCCGGGCCGCTGACGAGGGCATCGACTTTGCGACCCTCAAGACGCCCCAGCCCACCGAGACCGGGGATCAGATCGAAGTCCTGGAAGTTTTTTGGTATGGCTGCCCACATTGCTGGCATCTGGAGCCGGTGATGCAAGCCTGGACGGCCACCATGCCCGCGGGTGTGGCCTTTCGCCGAATGCCGGCGACCGGGCCCCGTTGGGAGCCCCATGCCCGGGCCTATTACGCGGCGGAGGTCATGGGCAAGCTCGACGTCTTCCATGATGCCCTGTTCAAGGCCATGCAGGTGGACAAGCGGCCTATCTTCAAGGATGAGGACCTGGTCAGGTTCGCAGGTGAAATCGGGCTGGATGAGCAGGAGTTTCGCGCGGCCTACGACTCCTTCACGGTCCAGGCCAAGGTCGGGAAGGCCGTGGACATGAACCGGCGTTACGGCATTGAGAGCGTGCCGGCGGTTATCGTAAATGGCAAGTACCGGACCAGCCCCGGTCAGACGGGTACCAGAGACCGGTTCGTCGAGGTCCTGAACACCCTGGTGGCCCAGGAGCTTGCCGCCCGACCGGTAGCGCCGCCGGCCGCACCAGCCGCGGAGCCGGCGCCCGCACTGCCGTCCGCCGCGGGTTCCTGACCAGAACCCCTGGGCCGGACGGGCCATTGGCCCCGTTCGGAACCTTCCGGATGGCCCGCTCCCTCCCAGTGTCCACCATCTCCACTGAAGCTCCGCTATGAAATTCACGGTCGAGGAATTCCGGGCCTGGCCCCACAAGTGCGTCACCCTCCTCGGGATGTCGGGGGTCGGAAAGACCTATCTCTCGGCCCTGCTGCGCCGCAGCGACTGGTTCCACTATTCGGGCGACTACCGCATCGGCACCCGGTATCTGGACGAGCACATCCTGGACCTGATCAAGGCCCATGCCATGCGCGACCCCTTCTTGCGGGATCTGCTGCGCAGCGACTGGATCTTCATCCGCAACAACATCAAGGTCACCGACCTGGGGCCGGTCTTGAGCTTCGTCGGCAAGCTTGGGAATCCCGAACTGGGTGGACTGCCCTACGCGGAGTTCAGCCGGCGCCAGGCCCTCTACCGGGAGGCGGAGATCGCCGCCATGTTCGATGTGCCAGACTTCATTCGTAAGGCCCAGGCAATCTATGGCTACGCCCATCTAGTCAATGACGTGGGCGGCAGCCTGTGTGAGCTCGACGAGCCGCGGGTGATTTCGCTGCTGGCGCACCACAGTCTGATCCTCTACATCCGGGTGCCGGAGGCGGACGAGATCAAGCTGATCCAGCGGGCCCAGGCGGACCCGAAACCCCTCTATTACCGGCCAGAGTTCTTGGAGGCCGCCCTCAAGGACTACCTGGCGCTGCGGGGACTGGAGTATGTGGCAGAGATCGACCCGAACGATTTCACTCGCTGGGTCTTCCCGCGTCTTTTCCACTCCCGGGTGCCGCGTTACGAAGCCATCGCCCGGCCCCACGGCTATACCGTCTCCTCCGAGGAGGTCGCCCTGATCCGCGACGAACAGGATTTCCTGGACCTGCTGGAGACGGCCATCGCCCGCGCCGAGCGTTGATATCTGAGAGCCTGCGGGTGACTTTCATGGCTTGGGGCGGAGCGATCTCCTCGGCGGTTGCAGGAGTCTGATCCAACAGTCGGCGCCGCCTGGGGTCAGGGTGCGTTTCATCCAAGCGTCATGACTGAAGGGGTTCCCGCACAGGAGTTGTTCTCATGCCCATTGTTGCCCATAACGACCTGCCCACCTTCGCTCACCTGCGTGCCGCCGGGCAACAGATCCTGGACCCGGACCGGGCACTCCAACAGGACATCCGGGAGCTGCATATCGGGCTGCTCAACATGATGCCGGACGCGGCACTGGAGGCGACGGAGCGTCAGTTTTTTCGGCTGATCGGCCAGAGCAACCAGATCGCCCAGTTCTATGTCCACCCCTTCACCCTGGACGCCCTGGAGCGCGGAGAGCGGGCGCGGGACCATGTGCGCCGCTACTATGAGCCCTTTGGGCGGATCCGGGAGGAGGGGCTGGATGCCCTGATCATCACCGGGGCCAATGTGACGGGCCCGGATCTGGCCGGCGAGCCCTTTTGGGGGCCACTGATCGAGGTGGTGGACTGGGCCTGGGAGAACGTCAGTTCCACCCTTTGCTCCTGCCTTGCCACGCATGCGGTCCTCCAGTTCCGTTACGGGCAGCGGCGTGAGCCCTTGGGCGAAAAGCGCTGGGGGGTTTTCCCCCATCGAGTGGTGGACCGCGCCCACCCGCTGGTGGACACCGTCAATACCCTGTTCGACGTGCCCCATTCCCGCTTCAATGAGATCAGCCGGGCCCAGTTCGATACGGCCGGTCTCCACGTGCTGGTGGAGAGCGACGCGGCCGGAGTTCACCTGGCGGTCAGCGCGGACGGGTTCCGCCAGGTCTTATTCCAGGGCCACCCGGAGTACGACACCATCTCGCTGCTTAAAGAGTACAAGCGGGAGGTTAAGCGCTTCGCGGCCGGGGACCGGCTGGATTACCCACCCTTTCCGGAAGGCTACTTCACCGTCCAATCCCGGGCGATCCTGGACGAGCACGCGGATCGCTTACGCCTGGCCCTGACCGAGGCCCGGGAGCCGCCACCCCTGCCCGAGGAGCACATCGTCTTTCGGTTGGACAATACTTGGCACGATACCGCGGAAGGCGTGATGGGGAACTGGATGGGCCTGATCTACCAGGTGACCCACAGCGACCGCAAGCTACCCTTCATGGACCATATCGACCCGGCGGACCCTCTCGGACTGGGGCGCAGCGGAGCGGTTGAAACGCGGCTGGGGTGATCACCAATCCGCGGAATGTTCAGGTTTGCACCGCCTCGTTTTTGCCTTCATTCGCGGACCAATGCGCTTTCTCGGCCAACAGGAGTTCCCCATGCCCACTTGCAAGTCTTGCCCGCGCGGCGATCGACCCTTGTTGGTCTTGCTGTTGCTGGCCCTTCTGTTGCCGGCCTGGACGCTGGCCGCGCCAACGCCGGAGCGGCAGTTGCTCCTGGTTGAGGGGGCGGACTACTTCGGCCGGGACCTCCAGGTGTTGAAAGAGGTGGACCTGGACGCCTGCAAGGCGGCCTGCCTCGCCGCCCCCAACTGCCGGGCCTTTACCTACAACACCAAGGTCCGTTGGTGTTTCCTCAAGGACCAGTTTCGGGACCTGCGGACCTTCGCCGGGGCCATCTCGGGTCGGGTGGTGGAGGGGCCCACCGCCAGGCAGGCCGAGCGGCGGGCGGCAGAACTCGGCTTCTTACCAGCGGAGAACCTGCGGGGCGCCAGGCAGCTGGCCCAGGGTCTCTCTGCCCTGGTATCCGAGCAGACCATGACGGAGTTCAAGGGCCAGGGACTGACAGAACTGACTGCGGCGGCCCAGGCGGCCCGAGGGAGCGGCAATGGGGAACGGGCGGTGGAACTCGCCGCGGCGGCCCTGCGCCTGGCCCCGGACGACCCGGCCCGCTGGCTCGCCTTCGCCGACGCCCTGGCAGCGGCCCAACCGGAGGCCTGGGACCTGCGCAGCCAGCGCAAGGCCCAGGCGAGCGCGGCGGCGGTGCTGGCCTATGTGAATGCCGGGAGCGAGGCCCAGCAGCTACAGTCCCTCATCACTCTGGCCCGGACCCTGAAGGATCGGGAACAATGGCGCCCGGCCATGGGCGCCCTGGGCGCGGCCCTGGCCCTGCGGGAAGACCTGGCCCTGCGCCAGGATCTGGCGAAGCTCAAGGCCGATCATGGATTCCGCATCACCAACCACCGGGTGGACGCGGACAGCGCCACGCCGCGCATCTGTATCGAGTTCTCAGAGGCCCTGGCCCGCCTTAAGCCTAACCTGGCCGATTTCGTCAAGGTCCCGGACGGCCAGGGTCTGGCGGTGGAGGTGGAGGAGCGCCAGGTCTGCGTGGACGGGGTCAGCCACGGGGCGCGTTACCCCATCCAGATCCGCCAGGGCCTTCCGGCCGCCACCGGCGAGGTTATTGAAAAGACAGTCGATCTGGACATCCGGGTCGGAAATCGCACCCCATCGGCGCGCTTCCTGGGTCGGGCTTATGTCCTGCCCAAGGGCGGGGACGCGGCGATCCCCGTGGTTTCGGTCAACGCAGACCGGCTGGCGGCCAGGGTCTATCGGATTGGGGACCGCTCCATCGCCTCGGCTCTGGGGGATGGCCCCTTCCTCAAGTCCCTGGACGGCTACCAGTCCGAGCAGATCGCCGACCAGAGCGGCGAGGAGGTCTGGGCCGGTACTGTGGAAGTCCCGGCGGATATCCAGACCCAGTTGAACCGTGAGGTCACCACGGCCATTCCGGTCGGGGCCCTGGTGCCGGACTTGAAGCCCGGGGTCTATGCCCTGACCGTGGGCCCCGCCTGGTTGCTCACCCCGGGTCAGGCCGCGGATCAGTCAGGGGACTGCGACGGGGGCTGTGGTGACTCGGTGGCCACCCAATGGTTCGTGGTCTCGGACCTGGGCCTGACGGCACTCACCGGCAACGACGGCCTTCACACCCTGGTCCGCTCCCTGGCCAGCGCCGAGCCCCTGGCCGGGGTCAAGCTCCGGCTGATCGGCCGCAACAACGATGTCCTGGGCACCGCCGAGACGGACGCCGCCGGCTATGCGCGCTTCGCGCCGGGTCTCCTGCGCGGGACCGGCGGTAACGCACCCTTGCTGGTGACGGCGGAGGCCCGGGACGGGGACTATGGTTTCCTGGATCTTACCCGCACGGCCTTCGACCTTTCCGACCGCGGCGTCGAGGGGCGCCCGGCGCCCAAGCCGCTCGACCTTTTTCTAGTGGCGGAGCGCGGCGTCTACCGCCCTGGTGAGACGGTCCATCTGACCGCACTGGTGCGGGACTCCCAGGCCCGCGCCACGCCCGGCGTGCCCCTGACTCTGGTGGTCCGCCGCCCGGACGGGGTGGAGCGGGAGCGTCTCCTGGTGGCGGATGCCGGCCTCGGCGGTCACCAGGCGGACCTGGACCTGACCCGGGGCGCCATGCGCGGGACCTGGCGGGTCCTGGCCTATGCGGACCCAAAGGGGGAGTCACTGGGCCAGACCAGCTTCCTGGTGGAGGACTTCGAGCCCGAGCGGCTGGACTTTTCCCTGACCGCCCCGGGTGCGGCACCTGGGCCGGCGGTGCGCGCCGGGCTCGACCCTCAGAACCCGCCCAGCTTGCCCATCAACGCACGCTTCCTCTATGGTGCCCAGGCGGCTGGGCTCCAGGTGGAAGGGGAGACCCAGGTCCGGGTGGCTGATGGACTCCCCGCCTGGCCGGGTTTCCGCTTCGGGTTGATGGATGACGAGCCCGAGGCCACTCAACGCCCCCTGGATCCGGTCACCACGGACCCGTCCGGCCAGGCCCAGGTCCAGATCCTGCTGCCCGACCTGACCCCCACCAGTCGGCCCCTGGTGGCGGACCTGTCGGTGCGCGTCCTGGACGCGGGCGGGCGGCCGGTGGAGCGCAACCTGAGCCTCCCGGTCCTGGACGGTCAGGCCCGCCTGGGCGTGCGTCCCCGCTTCGAGGGTGAGGCCCCGGAGGGCGGCAACGCCGGGTTCGAGGTCATCGCCCTGGGCGCGGACGGCGAACGCCGCGAGGCGACCGGAGTCACCTGGACCCTGGAGCGGGTGGAGACTGATTTCCAGTGGTATCGGGGCGCGGACGGTCGCTTCGATTATGAGCCCATCGAGCGCACCAGGCGGGTCGGGAGCGGCACCCTGGACCTGGGTGCCGAGACCAGCGGGCGCCTCGAGGCCCCGGTGCAATGGGGTGCCTACCGGCTGCGCCTTGCCGGGGACGGACTCCTGCCCGCCAGTCTGGGCTTCGAGGCCGGCTGGTATGTCACCCCCAAGGCCGCGGACGCCCCGGACCAGCTCAAGCTGTCCCTGGACAAGCCGAGCTACCGGGTTGGCGAACACGCCCGGGTCCACCTTGAGCCACGGGGGCAGTTCAGTGGGCAAGACGCCGAGCCCGCGCTGGCCCTGGTGATGGTGGTGGACGATCGGCTGATCGCCATGCAGGCGGTGCGGGTGCCGGCGGACGGCGCCACCCTGGAACTTCCCGTGACCGCCGACTGGGGGCCCGGGGCCTACGTGACCGCGACCCTCTATCGCCCCATGGACCTGACCGCCCGGCGCATGCCCGGGCGCGCCATCGGGCTCGCCTGGGCCACCGTGGACCCGGAGGCGCGACGTCTCGCGGTGAACCTGAGGGTGGAGCCCGGCGTCCGTCCCCGTGGCACCATGCCGGTGCGCCTCGCCTTCACCAATCTGAAGCCCGGAATCGAGTCCTATGTGACCCTGGCCGCGGTGGACCAGGGCATCCTCAACGTCACGGGCTATAAGCCCCCGGAGCCGGACACCTGGTTCTTCGGCCAGCGCCGCCTGGGGCTGGAGTTTCGGGACCTCTACGGCCAGTTGATCGATCGGATGCAGGGTGCGCCGGGCGTCGTGCGTTCGGGCGGCGATGGCGGTCTCGCCCGGCTCCAGGCCCCGCCCCCCAGTGAGGCGTTGATGGCCTTCTTCTCCGGGGTCGTGCGACTCGACGATCAGGGGCAGGCCCTCGTGCAGGTCCCGATCCCGGACTTCAACGGCACGGTGCGGCTCATGGCCATGGCCTGGACTGCCGCCGGCATTGGCCACGGGGCGGCGGACGTCCTGGTGCGGGACCCCGTGGTGGTCAGCGCCAGCCTGCCGCGCTTCCTCGCCCCCGGCGACCGCTCGCGGCTCCTTCTGGCCTTGACCCTGGTCGAGGGGGACGGCACCGAGCCCACCGTGAGCGCCGCAGTACCGAGGGGCGCGCCGCCAGCCGCGAACGCGAGCGTTGAGGTGGAGGTGTCCGTCAGCGCCGCACGGGGATTGGTCATGGCCGACCCCAGCGCCGCTTCCCAGCGCCTGACCCTGACCCCTGGCGTCCGGGCGGACTTCCAGATACCCCTCAACGCCCAAGCCGTTGGCGACGAGACCCTCCTGGTCCAGGTCACCACCCCCGGCGGCCAGGTGCTGACCAAGCGCCTCACCCTCGGGGTTCGCAGCAACGCCCCGGCCGTCCTTACCACCGCCCGCCATGACCTGACGCCCGGGGGCGAGGGCCTCCGCCTCACCCCGGACCTGCTGGCCGGTCTGGTGCCCGGCAGCGGCGAGGCCCTGGTCTCCGTCAGCCGCGCCGGACGCCTGGACATCGCCGGTATCCTGCGGCGCCTGGACCGCTATCCACACGGCTGCACCGAGCAGCTCGTCAGCCGCGCCCTGCCGCTCCTGTATCTGGACCAGGTTGCCCTGGCCGCGGGCCTGACCGGGGATCCCGCCACACCGCCGCGCCTGCGCGAGGCCATCACCCGGGTGCTCGCCAACGCCTCCGCCGACGGGCGCTTTGGGGCCTGGAGTCCCGGGGGCGACGATCTGTGGCTCGACGCCTTCGCCACCGACTTCCTCACCCGCGCCCGGGAGCGTGGTTACGAGGTCCCCCAGACGGCCCTGGACGCCGCCCTGGACAATCTCAAGAACGTGGGCGCCTATACCAATCCGGGGCCAGGGGACGCCTATGCCCTCTATGTCCTGGCCCGCAATGGCCGCGCCTCGATCGGCGACCTGCGCTACCTGGCCGACGAGCGCATCAAGGACCTGGGTACGCCGCTGGCTAAGGCCCAGATCGGTGCCGCCCTTGCCCTCTACGGCGACCGCACCCGGGCGGGCACCGCCCTGG
The DNA here is from genome assembly GCA_963733415.1 of uncultured Gammaproteobacteria bacterium. GTDB lineage: Bacteria > Pseudomonadota > Gammaproteobacteria > Chromatiales > Chromatiaceae > Thiodictyon. The sequence continues at coordinate 43,710 of CAVTDM010000016.1, forward strand.
CCGCCGCAGCCACCGACCTGGACCAGTTAGGCGGTTTGAGCGGGGTTGGTGGTTGGCGCGCGGACTACGGCTCGCCCCTGCGCGACGCCGCCGCCCTGCTCGCCCTGGCCGCCGAATCCGGCACCGAGTCCATTGACCTGCGTGCCCTGGCCGGCCGGGTCCAGGACCAGACGGCCCGCCAGCCCCACCGCAGCACCCAGGAGGACACCTGGCTGCTCCTCGCCGCCCAGGCCCTTAACCTGGGTAAGGATGGTCTCCGGCTGGAGGTGGATGGGGCGCCCATCGACGGCGCCTGGTTCGGCCGCTTCGATGACGCCCGCCTGGCGACCGCCCCGGTCACGATCCGCAACCTGGGCAGCCAGCCCCTCGATGCCATGGTTGGCACCCTGGGCGTTCCGCAGGTCGCCCCGCCAGCGGGCGGTAGCGGTTACTGGATCGAGCGCGCCTACTATGATCTGGACGGCCGCCGTATGGACCTGACTCAGGTCCCCCTGGGGCAGCGCCTGCTTGCGGTGGTCACGGTGCGGGCAGATGCCCAAGGGGCGGCCCGCCTCATCGTCGACGACCCCCTGCCAGCGGGTCTGGAGATCGACAACCCCAACCTGCTGCGCTCCGCCGACGTGGCCCGGGTCCCGGGCCTGAACCTGCTCGACGCCACCGTTCACCAGGAGTTTCGCGCCGACCGTTTCGTCGCCGCCGTGGACCGCACCGCGGACGACCCGGCCGAGTTCCAACTCGGCTACCTGGTGCGTGCCGTCACCCCTGGTACCTACAGTCAGCCACCCGCCTCATTGGAAGATATGTACGACCCGGTCCGCCGCGCCTGGACCGACGCGGGAATCACGACCGTGGTGGGGATCGGGCAGTAGGGGATGCCGGCGGATTACGGGCGCGAATCCTAAGGCCGGGCTGCAGCCTATGCCTTTCCGAGGCTGGTAGCGAGGCTGGAACTGCACCGGGCGTACTCTCATGACCATTACGAATAAACAGTCGGGATCAAAATGCATCCCCGGGCACGCGGACCCATCCTTCCATCAAGACCCTGGCGCTACGGCTCATGATGGCCTTGGTCACGGTCCATTCGCCGTTGACCTGGCTCGCTTCCGCACCCACCCGTAAAGTTCCCGAGGGATGGCCGAAACGCACGGCGGTTCGCGCACCGCCGCCGGCGGCGAGGTTTACGAGTGTGCCGGGTATCGCTGCCGCGGTGCCGATGGCAACCGCGGCCGTGCCCATCATGGCGTGATGCAGCTTGCCCATGGACATCGCGCGCACCAGCAGTTCGACATCGCCCGCGGCGACGCGTTTGCCGCTGGAAGCCACGTATTCTGCTGGGCTGGCCACATAGGCGACCTTAGGGGTGTGCTGGCGTGTGGCGGCTTCATCGATGTGCTTGATGAGGCCCATGCGCAGCGCGCCGTGGGCGCGAATGGTCTCGAACAGGGCCAATGCCTGCGCATCGCCGTTGATGGCGTCCTGCAACTCCGTGCCCGTGTAGCCGATGGCCTCCGCGTTCACGAAGATGGTCGGGATGCCCGCATTGATCAGGGTGGCCTTGAGGGTACCGACACCAGGGACTTCGAGATCGTCGACCAGGTTGCCCGTAGGGAACATCGCACCCCCAGCGCCGTCTTCCTCGGCGGCCGGGTCCATGAACTCGAGTTGAACCTCAGCGGCGGGGAAGGTCACACCGTCGAGTTCGAAGTCACCGGTTTCCTGCACGGCGCCGTTGGTGATGGGCACGTGCGCGATAATGGTCTTGGCGATATTCGCCTGCCAGATGCGCACGGTCGCCACACCGTCTTGCGGTACGCGACTGGCGTCAACTAGCCCGTTGCCGATGGCGAACGGCCCCACGGCGGCCGCGAGATTGCCGCAGTTGCCGCTCCAGTCGACGAATGCCTTGTCGATGGACACCTGGCCAAACAGGTAATCGACGTCGTGATCAGGCTTGCTGCTTTTGGACAGGATGACCGTCTTGCTGGTGCTAGAGGTGGCCCCACCCATGCCGTCGATTTGCTTGCCGTAAGGGTCCGGGCTGCCGATGACACGCAGCAGCAGCGCATCGCGCGCCGCACCCGGCACCTGCGCGGTCGCGGGTAAATCCTGCAGGCGGAAGAACACGCCTTTGCTGGTGCCGCCACGCAGGTAGGTGGCGGCGATCTTGATCTGGGGTACGTGGGTCATGGGAATGATTCCCAAGCGCGGTTTAAGCAGCCTTTGACGTTTCGAGGAAGTCCTTGGCGAAGCGTTGCAGCACGCCGCCGGCGTCATAGATCGCCAATTCTTCCGCGGTATCGAGACGGCAGGTCACCGGCACTTCCACGCGCTCGCCGTTCTTGCGCGTAATCACCAAGGTCAGCGTGGCATGCGGCGTGTGCTCGCCGAGGACGTCGAAGGTCTCGCTGCCGTCGATGGCGAGCGTCTTGCGGTTGACACCCGGCTTGAACTCCAGCGGCAGCACGCCCATGCCGACCAGGTTAGTGCGGTGGATGCGCTCGAACCCTTCGGCGACGATGGCTTCCACACCCGCGAGGCGCACGCCCTTGGCTGCCCAGTCGCGCGAGGAGCCCTGGCCGTAGTCGGCACCGGCAATGACGATCAGCGGCTGCTTACGCTCCATGTAGGTCTCGATGGCTTCCCACATGCGGGTCACCGTGCCTTCGGGCTCGATGCGAGCCAGCGAGCCGGCGTTCACCTTGCCGTCTTCCAGCACCATCTCGTTCTTCAGGGTTGGGTTGGCGAAGGTGGCACGTTGCGCGGTGAGGTGATCCCCGCGGTGGGTCGCGTAGGAGTTAAAGTCTTCCTCCGGCAGACCCATCTTGGCCAGATACTCTCCGGATGCGCTGTCGAGGAGGATGGCGTTGGACGGCGACAGGTGGTCGGTGGTGATGTTATCTCCCAACACCGCGAGCGGGCGCATGCCCTTGAGCGTGCGCTCGCCAGCCAGCGCACCCTCCCAGTAGGGCGGGCGGCGGATGTAGGTGCTCATGGGGCGCCAGTCGTAGAGCGGGCTTGGCATCTCGCCTTGGTCTTGCCGCGGGGCGAACATCGGGATATAGACTTTACGGAACTGCTCCGGCTTCACGCTGGCGGCAACGATGGCATCGATCTCCTCGTCGTTCGGCCAGATGTCCTGAAGGCGAATCGGCTTGCCGTTGGCATCGGTACCCAGGATGTCCTTCTCGATATCGAAGCGGATGGTACCGGCGATCGCGTAGGCCACCACGAGCGGCGGGGAGGCCAGGAAGGCCTGCTTGGCGTAGGGGTGGATACGCCCGTCGAAGTTACGGTTGCCGGAGAGTACGGCAGTGGCATAGAGGTCGCGGTCCACGATCTCCTTCTGGATCACGGGATCCAGCGCGCCGCTCATGCCGTTGCAGGTGGTGCAGGCAAACGCCACGACGCCGAAGCCCAGCTTTTCCAGCTCCGTCAGCAGGCCGGCTTCTTCCAGATACAGCGCTACGGTCTTGGAGCCCGGGGCCAGCGAGCTCTTCACCCAGGGCTTGCGGGTCAGTCCCAGCTGGTTGGCATTCCGCGCCAACAGGCCCGCGGCAATCATGTTGCGCGGGTTGTTGGTGTTGGTGCAGCTGGTGATGGCGGCGATGATCACGGCGCCATCGGGCATCAGGCCCGGCGCGTTTTCCACCTTGCCGGCGATTCCACGGGCGGCCAGCTCTGAAGTCGGCACGCGCTGGTGGGGGTTGGAGGGGCCCGCGATGTTGCGCACCACGGATGACAGGTCGAACTTGAGCACGCGCTCGTACTCGGCGGTCTTGAGGCTGTCGGCCCAGAGGCCGGCCTCCTTGGCGTAGGTTTCCACCAGCGCGACCTGGCTCTCGTCGCGGCCGGTGAGCGTTAAGTATTTGATGGTCTGCTCGTCGACGTAGAACATCGCGGCCGTAGCGCCGAACTCCGGCGTCATGTTGGAAATGGTCGCGCGGTCGCCCAGCGTCAGGCTGGAGGCACCTGCGCCGTAAAACTCCAGATAAGACGAGACGACCTTTTCCTTGCGCAGGAACTCGGTCAGCGCCAGCACGATGTCTGTCGCGGTGATGCCCGGTTGCGGCTTGCCGGAGAGCTCCACGCCGATGATGTCCGGCAGGCGCATCCAGGAGGCGCGGCCCAGCATCACGGTCTCGGCTTCTAGGCCACCCACGCCGATGGCGATCACGCCCAGGGCGTCCACCATCGGGGTGTGCGAGTCGGTGCCGACCAGGGTGTCCGGGAAGGCGACGCCGTCCTTTACCTGCACCACCGGCGACATGCGCTCGAGGTTGATCTGGTGCAGGATGCCGTTGCCCGGCGGGATCACATCGACGTTCTTGAACGCCTTCTTGGTCCAGTCGATGAAGTGGAAGCGGTCCTCGTTGCGACGGTCTTCGATGGCGCGGTTCTTGGCGAACGCGTCCGGATCAAAGCCACCGCACTCGACGGCGAGTGAGTGGTCCACCACCAACTGCGTCGGCACGACCGGGTTGACCATGGCCGGGTCTCCGCCCTGGGCGGCAATCGCATCGCGCAGGCCAGCGAGGTCGACCAATGCGGTCTGGCCGAGAATGTCATGGCACACCACACGCGCCGGGAACCAGGGGAAGTCCAGTTCGCGCTTGCGCCCGATGATCTGTTTTAGGGAATCGGTCAGCGTGGCCGGGTCGCAGCGGCGAACGAGGTTCTCGGCCAGCACGCGCGAGGTAAACGGCAGCTTGTCGTACGCGCCAGGTTCGATCGCATCGATTGCGGAACGCGCGTCGAAGTAATCCAGGTCGGTACCGGGCAGTGGTTTGCGGTTTGTGGTGTTCATGAGCAATACAAGAATGTTGTCCGCAAATAAAGCCATGGGTTCATTTGCGGACTGATGAGGATGGATCCGTACCGATCAGCGCTGGTCAATGGGTACCCAAGATTGATTCTCGGGTCCGACATAGGTGGCGCTCGGCCGTATGATCTTCTTGTCCAGCCGTTGTTCGATCACATGGGCCACCCAACCGGTGGTGCGGGCGATGACGAAGATGGGCGTGAACAAGGGAATCGGGATGCCCATCTGGGCATAGGTGACCGCGGAGAACCAGTCCAGGTTCGGGAACATGCGCTTGCGCTCCCACATGACCGTCTCCAGGCGCTCGGCAACGTCGAACATGTGCAGATCGTCGTTTGCCTCGGACAAGCGGCGCGCGACGGTCTTGATCACCACGTTGCGCGGGTCCGCGATGGTGTAGACCGGGTGGCCGAAGCCGATCACGATCTCTTTGCGCGCGACCCGCTCGGAAATATCCGCTTCGGCGGCGTCCGGGGTCGCATACCGGCTTTGAATCTCGGCCGCCGCCTCATTGGCGCCGCCGTGCTTGGGTCCACGCAGGGCACCGATGGCGCCAGTGATGGCGGAATAGATGTCGGAATCGGTGCCGGCGATCACCCGGGCGGCAAAGGTGGAGGCGTTGAATTCGTGCTCGGCGTAAAGGATCAGGGAGGTGTGCATGGCCCGGACCCACTTGGCGGACGGGGCCTGGCCGTGCAGCAGGTGCAGGAAGTGTCCGCCGATGGAGTCGTCATCGGTCTCCACCTCGATGCGTTGACCATTGTGGGCGAAATGGTACCAATACAGAAGCATGGAGCCGAAGCAGGCGATGAGCCGATCCCCGATGGCACGGGTCGCGGCCAGGGGATGGTCGCTCTTTTCGGGCTCCAGGGTACCCAGGATGGAGGCGCCGGTGCGCAGGACGTCCATGGGGTGGGCAGAGGGCGGGAGTTGCTCCAGGGCGTTCTTGAGCGCCGCTGGCAGGCCGCGCAGGGTCTGGAGTCGGTGCTTATAGGCGAGGAGTTCGTTTTTGTTGGGCAGGCGCTCATGGATCAGCAGGTAGGCGATTTCCTCGAACTCGGCCTGGTCGGCGAAGTCCAGGATGTCATAGCCCCGGTAATGCAGATCATTACCGGTGCGACCCACTGTGCAGACGGCAGTATTGCCGGCGGCGGTACCGGAGAGTGCAACGGACTTCTTCGGCTTCGGCAATTGGCTCTCTTGGTCGGCCATGCTGATCTCCTCGCGTGGTGATGGTGTGGTGTGATTGGGGGCGGTTCCGGAATGCGCTTTAGGGCGCCCGGCTTTCAGCCGCCATCCTCCAGTGGGTTTCTCATTATTCAGGGCGGGGTTGCTAACTAGACTGACTGGCGGCGCTGGTCCGTCCTATTCCTTATCCGCCGCAAACAGGGCGTCGAGTTTTTGCTCGAAGCTGTGGTAGTTGAGATAGTCATAGAGGTCCATGCGGGTCTGCATGGTGTCGACCACGTTCGCCTGGGTACCGTCCCGGCGGATCGCCTGGTAAACATTCAGTGCGGCCCGGTTCATGGCGCGGAAGGCGGAGAGGGGATAGAGGACCAGTGACACTCCGGCGCTACCCAGTTCCGTGGTGGTGAAGAGGGGCGTGGCGCCGAACTCGGTGATGTTGGCGAGCACCGGTACCTTGACCGCCGCGACGAAGCGGCGGTACTGATCCAGTTCCACCATGGCCTCGGGGAAGACCATGTCGGCTCCGGCCTCGACGCAGGCCACGGCGCGCTCGATGGCGGAGTCCATGCCCTCCACGGCCAGGGCATCGGTGCGGGCCATGATCACCAGATCGTCGCAGCGGGCGTCCACCGCGGCCTTGATGCGGTCAACCATCTCCTCCTTGGAGACGATGGCCTTGCCCGGGCGGTGTCCGCACCGCTTGGCGGCCACCTGGTCCTCGATATGGATGCCGGCGGCCCCGGCGCGGCCCATCTGGCACACCGTGCGGGCGATGTTGAAGGCGCCGCCCCAGCCGGTGTCCGCATCGACCAACAAGGGCAAATCGGTGGCATAGGTGATTCGACGTACGTCCTCCAGGACGTCGTCCAGGCTGGTCATGCCCAGATCCGGCAGACCGTAGGACCCGGCCGCGACACCGCCGCCGGAGAGGTAGAGGGCGCGATAACCCGTGCGCTCCGCCATCATGGCGTGGTAAGCATTGATGGCGCCGACCACCTGGAGGGGTTGCTCGGCGGCCACGGCCTGGCGCAGGCGGGCGCCGGGAGTCTGTGTCTGGGTCATGAGATTGTCCGTTGGTGGGTAGTGGTCTCGGTGGCGAGTCGTCGTTCCACATTGCGCCGGGAGGCGCGGATGTGCCGGCGCATCAGGAGTTCCGCCAGTTCGCCGTCCCGGTCGGCGATGGCATCGACGATCAGTTCATGTTCCTTGAGGGCGTCCTGCACCCGGTCGCTGCCCATGCCGAACTGGCAGCGATACATACGCGCCAGGTGGTAAAGGTCGTCGCACAGGATGCCGATCAGGCGTTGGTTGCCACAGCCCTGGACGATCCGGTAGTGAAAGTCCATGTCCCCTTCCTTCTGGAAGTAGACCTGCCAGTATTCCCGGGCGATCTCCCGTCGGTGCTGATCCATCAGGTCTTTGAGGTCATCGATCGCGATCTCGGACATGTGCTCCGCGGCGAGTCGGGCGGCCATGCCCTCCAGGGCCTCGCGGATCACGTAGATCTCGAGGAGTTGCTCGCTCGTCAGGGTGATGACCCGGGCGCCCAGATTGGGCCGGCGCTCGACCAGATTGGTGGACTCAAGTCGGCGCATGGCCTCCCGGAGCGGGCCGCGACTGATGCCGAAACGCGCCGCCATCTCGGGCTCACTGATCTTGCTGCCGGGCGGGATCTCGCCCTCGACGATCGCCTGACGCAGTTGCCCGAAGACGCGGTCCGCGATGGTGGAGGATTCGTCAGGCAGAATCTCTGCGGTCGCTTCCATCAATGTGTCGACACTTCTCTCTAATTGATGCGAAATATAGCCGAGGGGAGCGAGATGTCAAATAGAATGTCGACAATATCAAGGATTGATGGGGTCAGGAGGGCCAGGTGCGAACCGCTCAGCGCCGGCCAGCGGCCCTTTCCGGGGCGCCCGCCCGGGCCCTGGGACACTGGTTGGGCGGCGGGATTGCCGTCCGTGGCATTGGGCCTCGGCGTCCTGTCGGGCGACAAAGCAGCCGCCTTTGGAACTGATGACGCTCCCCGGTCAGCGGTTCCGCCCGCTTTATTCGTGCTTGGCGTACCCAATGGCCGCGAGCGCGGCTTCGATCTCATCCAGGATGGCTGGATCGTCGATGGTGGCCGGGGCCTTGTAAGCCTTACCGTCGGCGATGCTCTTCATGGTGCCGCGCAGGATCTTGCCGGAGCGGGTTTTGGGCAGGCGGGAGACGATGACCACGGTCTTGAAGGCGGCGACCGGACCGATATCGTCCCGGACCTTGGTCACCAGTTCCTTCTGAATGCTCTTCTGATCCCGATCCACCCCGGACTTGAGCACCACCAGGCCCAAGGGGAGCTCGCCCTTCAACTGGTCCGCGGCGCCGATCACGGCGCACTCGGCCACGTCCGGGTGGCTGGCCAGCACTCCCTCCATGGCGCCGGTGGACAGGCGGTGGCCCGCCACGTTGATGATGTCGTCGATGCGGCTCATGACGAAGACATAGCCGTCTTCATCCAGATATCCGGCGTCGCCGGTCAGGTAATACCCAGGTTGAGTCGACAGGTAGGACTGGAAGAAGCGTTCCTCATTGCCCCAGAGGGTGGGCAGGCAGCCGGGGGGCATCGGCAGTTTGATCATGATCCGACCGATGTCGCCCGCCGCAACTGGCACCCCTTCCTCATTGAGTACCTGAATGTCGTAGCCCGGGACGGCCCGGGTAGGGGAGCCGGGTTTGACCGGCAGTTGCTCGATCCCCAGGCAGTTGGCCGCGATGGCCCAGCCGGTCTCGGTCTGCCACCAGTGGTCGATCACGGGCACCCGGAGGATGCGCTCGGCCCACTGCAGGGTGTCCGGGTCACAGCGTTCGCCGGCCAGAAACAGGGCGCGGAACGCCTTTAGGTCGTAGCGTTTGAGGTGTTTCGCGTTCGGGTCATCACGCTTGATGGCGCGAAAGGCGGTGGGGGCGGTGAAGAGCACGCTAACCCCATGTTCCTCGATCACCCGCCAGAAGGCCCCGGCGTCCGGCGTACCCACCGGCTTACCCTCATAGACGATGGTGGTGCAGCCAGCCAGCAGGGGGGCATAGACGATGTAGGAGTGTCCCACGACCCAGCCCACGTCGGAGGCGGCCCAGAAGACCTCCCCGGGTTTGACCCCATAGACGTTCGCCATGCTCCAGGCCATGGCCACCGCATGGCCGCCGTTGTCCCGGACCACGCCCTTGGGCTGGCCGGTGGTGCCCGAGGTGTAGAGGATGTAGAGGGGGTCGGTGGCCGCCACCGGGACACAGTCGGCGGGTTGCGCGGCGGCCATGGCCTCCGCCCAGCCGATATCCCGGCCAGGGACCAGGCTGCCCGGCTCCTGGGGGCGCTGGAGCACGATGCAGCCGGTCGGCTTGTGGTGCGCGAGGCGGATGGCCTCGTCGAGCAGGGGCTTGTAGTGCACCACCCGGTTGGTCTCGATGCCGCAGGAGCCAGCGACCATCACCTTTGGCATGGCGTCATCGATGCGCGTCGCCAGTTCTAGGGAGGAAAAGCCGCCGAAGACCACGGAATGGATGGCCCCGATGCGGGCGCATCCGAGCATGGCGATTACCGCCTCCGGGACCATGGGCATGTAAATGATGACCCGGTCCCCCTTGGCCACGCCCTGAGCTTGCAGGACCCCGGCGAAGCGTGCGACCCGGTCTTGCAGGTCCCGGTAGGTAATGATTTCCTTGGAGTCAGTCACCGGGCTGTCGTGGATAATCGCCGCCTGATCACCCCGGCCCGCGGCCACGTGGCGGTCCACCGCGTTGTAGCAGGTGTTGAGTTCGGCCCCGCTGAACCAGCGGTAGAAGGGGGGACGGGAATCGTCCAGGACCCGCTCCCAGGGTTTGGTCCAGTCGATCAGGCGGGCAGCTTCGGCCCAGAAGGCATCGGGATCACGCATCGAACGGTCATAGACGGCTTGGTAGCCCATGTCATCTCCTCCGGTGGTGTGACCGCGGCCCCGGCCGGTGCCGCGAGGTGACTGCTTATTGTGCGGCGCAACATTAGTCGCTCCCGAGGGCCGGTGCAATCCCGGTGCAATGGCGCCAAAACTGTTCGTCGGTGCAGGTCTCACTACACGTCCGCGGCAATCCCGGATATTCTGCCCGTCGGATTGTTATCGCCGCAGGTCAGGTCCGCCCGCCGTCTAGTGGGCTTAGTGGGGCTGACGAACGCCATCGGTATGGCGGCGATCGCATTATTCGGGCTGTCCACCGGCCCCAGTCGCAACCAACCGAGCCTAGGATGCCGAACAGACTCACCATGCACCTGGACCAGCGCGGTTCCCCTCTGGGCCTGCCCTTGTGCGGGTTCAGGGGGCAGATTTGAGCAGGGTACGCTGGTGGTGCGCACCGGCGGCAGGAGGCGTTTTGCTTGGTCTCCTGTGCTTGCCGGCGCGTGTGCCCGCCCAGGAGATGATTGTCAACCCCAGGGTCGGCCTGTCCACGATTACCACCAATGAGGCGCGGCTGTTCATGACCCTGCGGCTTAAGGCTTGGCCCAATGGGGTGCCAGTCAAAGTTTTTGTCTTACCGGACGATGACCCACTTCACCGTCGGTTCGTCAAGAACGTGTTGGGGTTGTTCCCGTACCAGTTGCGGCGGGTGTGGGACCGGCAACTGTTCTCCGGCACGGGCCAGGCCCCGACCACGGTCGAGACTGAGGCTGAGATGATCCGGCGTGTTGCCGCCGATCCAGGTGGCCTCGGCTATGTCAAGACGCTGCCTGTGGATTCGACCGTGCGCTCCCTGGAGGTTCGCTGAGGATGGCAATGACACCCCCTTTGGTCCCCTGGTTCTTGCTGTTGGCCGCGGGTGCCGCCGCAGCGGGCGAGGGTGGAGTGACGACCGGCTGGGAACGGCTGCAGATCCACGGCTTCGCCAGTGTGACCGCGGTTAAGACGAGCGACAACCGGTTTTTCGGTGACAGCCCGAGCACCTCCCTGGACTTCATCGAGGTGGCGCTCAATGCCTCCTACCAGTTCAATCCGCGCCTGCTGTTCGCCGGCCAGGTGCTCGCGCGGCGGGCCGGGGACATGTACGACGGCACCCCCTCGCTGGACTACGGGCTGGCGGATGTCACCCTGACCGAGACGGCCACCCACCGCCTGGGGGTCCGCCTTGGGCGCCTCAAGAACCCGCTTGGGCTCTACAATGAGACGCGTGACGTACCGTTTACGCGCCCGACGATCTTCCTTCCTCAGGTCGTCTATTTCGACAAGGTGCGCAACATGGCCCTCTCATCCGATGGAATGATGCTCTTCGGGGACCTTTACACCGGGCAAGGCGAATCTGTCCCTAACCCTGGGTGGGGGGCAGTCTGTGAGTGATGAGAACTTGGAATGGACCTTGTTGGGCGGTGACTTACCGGGGGAACTGGAACCGCGGGGTGTGAGTTGGGTTGGAAGTCTCTGGTACACGACGCGGGAGGAGCGACTGCGACTGGGGCTGAGTGGCCTCCTCTCGACCTTCAGCTACCATCCGGGGGCCGAGTTCGATTTGGGCGCGGGTCAGACGAATGTCGGCTACGCCATCGCCTCCATCCAGTACAACACGGAGGACTGGACACTGACCTCGGAGTATTCGCGGTTGCCCTTGCGGTGGCAGGATTATGGCGAATTCTTTCCCTATCGCAAGTCGGCCGGCGAGGGCTATTATCTCCAAGGCGCCTATCGTGTGCGCCCCGGACTGGAGTTGACGTTGCGTTACGAGGAGGGTTTCGCCGACCGCGAAGGCCGGAACGGCGAGCGCGCCTCCCTCCTCTCGGGCGGGGCGATACCCCCGTTCGATTTCTACGCGAAGGTGTCGACCCTCGGGGTGCGCTGGGACATCAATCGTTATGTGATGGTGAGGGCCGACTACCAGCGTCATCAGGGGACCTATACCCTGGCCATCCGGGAGAATGATCCAGCGGCCCTGGTCAGGGACTGGGACCTGTTTGCGCTGCAAATTGCGGTGCGCTTCTAAGGGGTGGTCGCCATGAGAGCCCCGCACCGGGAGCGGCGTTGGTCGGGATTCATGAGCCTGCGCTGGCAAGCCCTGATCGCCCTGTCGCTGGTTCTGTTGATGGTCAATGGGGCACTGGCATTTCTGGCCTATCGGCAGTCCCTGGCCCAGTTCGAACTCCAGCAATCCGGTGTGCGGGAGAATCAAGTCCGGCAGTTGCGCGGCCTCCTGTCCCGCAATTTCGAGGAGATGACCCGGTTGGTGAGTGTGTTGCCGCTCCTGGGGCAGGATGCCGTCGGGGGGCACGAAGAGGACTTCGGTCACCGACTGCGCAGGGGGCTGGATACCGAGGGCGCTGTCCTGGGGCTGGAATGGGATATTCGCTCGGTCTTCTGGATCACCCCAGAGGGCCGCTTGGACCTGGTATGGCCGGCGGATGCCAAGGTGCCTGGGGCGGGATTGCTTGCGAGTCTCACCGGGCAGGGCGACACCGTAACCCAGGTGCTCGCCTGTCAACCCGAGTGCCTGCAGTTTCTCGCCGCGCCCATCCTCTGGCAGGGGGTGGCCGCCGGGACCCTGGTGCTGGGTCGCTCCCTGGCTGATGCGCTGCTCGCCTTCAATGTACTGACTGGGGCTGACGTCGCGGTGTTTACCCACGTCGGGCTCGAGCAAGCAGGATTGGACGCAGGGCTATCTTTCCCGGCCATGACCCACCCGCCCCGCACCGAGCCGATCATTCGCGCCCTGGCGGCGGACCTGGTGCGGTCCCCGGTCACTACCCCCGGCATTGCCCCACCGGCCCTCGGGGAACTGGACGGTCTGTGGTTCGAGGTCTTTCGCGCGGACGATCTGGCCCCTGGGGTCTCCGCCCTGGTGGTGGACGAGGTCACGGCGGAGCGCCAGGCGATTCGTGCGGCGACCCGCATCAGTATTCTGATTGGCCTGGGCGGCCTGGCGCTGTCCGGGTCCCTGCTGTTTTGGCTCGCCCAGTCATCGGTCGGGCGGTTACGCCGAATCGCGGTCGCGCTGCCGCTCCTGGCGGAGAATCGCTATGCGGAACTCCGGGCGAGTTTACCAATGGTCGGCGGCCGGCTGATTCCGGCGGATGAGCTGGACAACCTCAGTGAGACCGCCCAGACCCTCACGGACCGCATGGAGAGCCTGCAACGCGACCGTGAGGAGGCCGAGGCGCGGCTGGTGTGGCTGGCCGACCACGACTCCCTGACCGGCTCTACAACCGGCGGCGCTTCAACGATGACTTCGCCCGCGTGCTGGACCAGGCCCTGCGCTACGATCACCGGGGTGCTCTGATGTTTCTGGATCTGGATCAGTTCAAGGATGTCAATGACCTGAGCGGGCACCAGGTGGGGGACGTCATGCTGCAACGGGTCGCCGAGCAGTCTGAACCAGCTGACCCGTCCGAGCGACATCCTGGCGCGCCTGGGCGGTGACGAGTTTGCCCTGGTGCTCCCGGAAGCCAGTGCGGAGGCCGCCCTCGCCTGTGCCGAGCGCATTCAGGCTGCCGTACGTTCCATACTGGTCCAGGATCATGGCCGCGTCCATCGGGTCTCCGCCAGTATCGGCGTTGCCATGTTCCCGGACCAGGGTCTGGAGGCCCATGAGTTGCTGGCCAACGCGGATTTGGCCATGTTTCAGGCCAAGGAGAAGGGGCGCGGGCGCTGGCACCTGTTCTCGGTCGGATGACCGTGCCCGGGAGCAGGCGGACGCCCGCGTCACCTGGCGGGACAAGATCGCAGAGGGTTTGCGGGACGACCGATTTCAGTTGCATTTCCAGCCGATCGTCGCCATTGCGACCGGCGCCATCGAGCATTGGGAGGCCCTGCTGCGCCTGCACGATACCCGCGGCGACTTGGTTTACCCGGATCGCTTCATCCCGGTGGCGGAGAAGACCGGCCAGATCCAGGCCATCGATCATTGGGTGATGGCCACGCCATCCGGATCCTGGGCCGGGACCCGCGCCTGCGGCTCGCGATCAATCTGTCCGGCAGCGCCATGGATGACCACACGATTCTCCCGAACCTCGAACGCTTGCTTGCGGAGCATCGCGTGCCGCCCGACCCGCCTGACCTTTGAGGTGACCGAGACCGTCGCGGTGGCCAGTCTTGCCCGGGCGACCGAACTCATGCGCGGGATTCAGCGACTGGGCTGCCGTTTCGCCCTGGATGACTTCGGCAGTGGCTACGCGTCCTATGCTTATCTGCGGCAACTGCCGGTGGACGAGGTGAAGATCGATGGCGCCTTTATTCGCGACCTGGCGACGAACCGGGAGGATCGGATCTTCGTCAAGGCCATCACGGATATGGCCCATGGAATGGGCAAACGGGTGACGGCAGAATTCGTTGAGAACGCGGCAATCTACGCCGTGTTGGGCGAGTTGGGGGTGGACTGCGCCCAGGGGTATTACCTCGGTCGGCCGTCCCCCATGGCAGAACACGGCCCCTGGCCCAGTGTCGGGTCGCGGGCCAAGGTCGCCGAGGTGCGACCCCATTGACTGAGGCCAGAGCGCGGATCATGGCACGCCTGCGCGGGCAGCCAGCCGAGGCGATACCGGCGCCCGCAAGGGCGCCGGTCCGGCGCTTCGCGTGGGGCGCGCCGGAGCGACGCGGGCGCTTTCAGGCGCGGATGGAGGCCGTGCACGGGGAGGTGCTGGCGGTTGGTGCGGACTGGCCGCGGGTGTTGTTCGAGCTGCTAAACCGGCGGTCGGTCCGAAACCTGCTTTTCGGTCCCGATGGTCCCCAGGGGTCGATCCTTGCCCGGGAACTGGCCGGACGAGGCCGCTATCCGCCTGCGGCCCTACCTGGAGCCGGTGGAGACGTGCCGGGTCGCGCTCTTCGACGAGGCCCAAGCGGGCTTTAGCGCCTGCCGTGGCGCCATCGCCGAAACCGGGAGCCTGGTGCTGTGGCCCGATGCGAGGGAACCTCGGCTGCTCTCCCTGGTGCCGCCGATCCACGTGGTACTGCTGGAAGCGGACGCGATCTACAGCACCTTCGCCGAACTGCTGGACGCGCAGGGCTGGGCGCAGGGGATGCCGACCAATGCCCTGCTGATCACGGGCCCGTCCAAGTCAGCAGACATCGAGCAGACCCTGACCTATGGGGTCCACGGTCCCAAAGAGCTGATCGTGCTGGTGCGCGATGGAGGTAAGGGGTGAGGCCCTGATACCCCTTCGCAGTCTTGATGAGCCAGCAATACACCGCCGTCAATCCGGCAGGGCGGTCGCAAGACAGCGCCAGGGGCGGTCACTCTGAGCGGGCCGGGACCCGTGCGATACAGCGGAACGCCCTCACTTCCCTCCTGCCTCGATCAGCACGATGCGCGCGTTCGTTCCCGCGCCCCCTGGAATGCGGCTGACCAGTCCGGGCAGACCTTCCGCGAGTTCTGCCGGGAGATCGAAGGCCTGGGGGTCCGTGGCCGGGAAGGAGATCAAATCCACCGGTGTGCTCTTATGCTGCCGGGTCACATTGCCCACCCACAAAGGGGTGCCGTCCTCCAAGCGAAAACGTGTGGGCCAGAGGCGCAGGACTTCCCGGCCCTCGTCGCCCAGTGGCCTGGTCAGGACCAGGGCTTCGTGGCGCCCGTCGTGGACCTGGGGGATCACGGGCAATTCTGCCAGCGGCAATGAGGGCGACAGGAGCCGCATGGCACTGTCCCACCCCAGCAGCTCTGCCTGTTCCCACCCGGAGTCGACGAGCGCAGCACCCAGGACGGCCGGGTCGCCCGCGAACTGCAGGTTCAGCGGATGCTGGTTGCGTTGACTGAGGTCCTCCCGGCGATTCGGGAGCCGCGTCCAGGCAGCGTCGTGCCATGTGTCCCGGGCCAGCGTTTCGATATCCGGCGCGGGCGTCAGGCGGGCCAGGTCTCGCTCGCCGTTGCCCCAGGCGTGCAGTCCCAGTCCCAGGGCCAGACCGCTGGCCGCCACCAGCCCCAGGGCGTCGCTGCGCAGCCCAGCGTGGCTATGGCGGTGAAAGGCGAGCCCCAGGGCGGCGACCCACACCAGCCCGAGGGCGATGCTGTCCACGACCCCGGTCAGCCACTCCGCCCCCAGATAGACGCGCGCCCCGGCCACTGCCGCGACCATCGCGCTGGTCAGGGCATAGGGGACCCAGCGCCACCGCTCCGCCAGGCCCCGGGCGAGGGCGACGGCGAGAAACCCGTAGACCGTGGTCGCCAGCAGCACCGGCCCGCTCGGAAAGGACCAGGGCAGGAAGAGTTGCAGGCCCAGGTCCGGGCGCGGCACGGCGAGCAGGGCGCCCAACAGGGGGGTTACCACCAGCGGGAAGGCCGCCGCCGCCAGCCAGTAATTGGACTGCCGGATCTGGCCACGCCAGCGAAGCCACAGGTAGACCAGCAGGGCCATGGGCAGCACCACCCCGGGGGCGCCTAAGGCGGAGAACCAGACCATCAGGCGGTCGCCCAGCGGCGTATGCAGGCTCTGACCCAGGTCCAGCGCAGCGAGATTCAGGGGTAACTCGTGGGTGCCGAACAGGGACAGTCCGGTTATGGCCCCGACCAGCAGGACGGCAGCGATCAGCAGGAAGGCGAACCCGGCCAGGGCGCGCGCATCCGGGTGGTTGGGGTCCGCCAGGGCGTGGGCCAGGCGGCCCATGTTGGGATGCAGATCGGCCCAGCGCAACAGGCCCTGGACCCAGGTGCTGGCATGGGGGGCGGACATCCGGTAGACGTGGTGGGCGAGCCAGACGACGAGTGCCAGGGCGCCGGTCAGTAGCAGCCCCAGGATGACCAGTCGGACGGCTGCCTCGGCGGCCAGCTTCAGGGAGGCCCCAAAGACCATCCCGGGAATGAAGAAGGCGAAGGTCTGGGCGATCGCCGAGGCGATATTTGCCACATAGAAGCGGCGCGGGGGCATGCGCAGCATCCCGGCTACCAGGGGCACGATCGCCCGGCTGGGACCCGCAAAGCGGCCGATGGCCACACTCCAGCCGCCGTAGTGCTCGAAAAACGCCACCCCATGCTCAAGGGATTGCGGGTAGCGGGAGAACGGCCAAAGCCCGCGCAGGCGGTCGTTGTAGTGGCGCCCGACCGCGTAGCTCAGGCCGTCGCCGGCGATGGCCCCGGCGACCGCGGCGCCGAAGGCGGGCCAGAACGCGATGGCGCCGGTGGTGATCAGGGCGCCGGTCCCCATGAGCAGGATTACCCCAGGGATTATGACCCCGATCACCGCGGTCGACTCAGTCATGGCGACCATGAAGACCGTGGCATAGGCCCAGCCCGGGTTCTCGCCCACCCAGGTCAGGATCTGCTCGAACAGTGCTTCCATCAGGTTGGGTGATCCCCGTGTCGCCAACAGTCCCGCGAACGGCGTAAACGGAGGTGGCACACTCGCGGCCGGTTCGCGGCCACGGCCAGGATGTTGGTCGGACCGGGGCCTTCCGTCGCCAACCAGTGGCACCTGCTTTCGTTCATTTGGGTATTCCGCGGACTGATTCTGTTGCTGGCATCATCGGCGGGATCCGTGTACCTCAGCGGGCAACCCGGGCGAAGGCCTGCTCCGCCGCATCCAGGGTCGCCTGAATTTGTTCGTCCTCATGGGTGATAGAGACGAATCCGGCCTCGAAAGCCGACGGTGCCAGGTAGACCCCATGGTCAAGCATGGCGTGAAAGAAGGTGCGAAACTGGTCCTGATTGCATGCGGTTGCCTGAGCGTAGTTGGTCACCTGGGTGGCGTCGGTGAAGAAGATGCCAAACATCCCGCCGACCCGATTGACCGCCAGGGGCACACCGGCGGCGCGGGCGCGCTCCACCAGGCCATCCGTGAGTTGGACCGTGCGCGCGGCGATCCGATCATAGAAGCCGGCGGCGGAGATCAGCTCCAGGGTCCTGAGGCCTGCTGCCATGGCGATGGGATTGCCGGAGAGGGTGCCGGCCTGGTAGACCGGGCCCAGGGGGGAGATTCGCTCCATGACTTCGCGTCGACCGCCGAAGGCGCCGACGGGCATGCCGCCGCCGATGACCTTGCCCAGCGCGGTGAGGTCCGGGCGGATGCCGTAGTGGCCTTGGGCGCCGCCCAAAGCCACGCGGAAGCCGGTCATCACCTCGTCCAGGATCAGCAGGGCGCCGTAGCGGTCGCAGATCGCCCGCAGTCCTTCCAGGAAGCCGGGGACGGGGGGGATACAGTTCATGTTGCCGGCCACCGGTTCGACGATGATGCAGGCGATCTCGTGGCCGATCTTGGCGAAGGTCTCCTCGACCTGGGTCAGATCGTTGTAGGTCAGGGTGATGGTGAGTTCAGCCAGCGCTGCCGGGACTCCGGGGGAACTGGGCTCGCCGAAGCGTCAGAGCGCCGGAGCCGGCCTTTACCAGCAGGGAGTCCGCATGACCGTGGTAGCAGCCCTCGAACTTCACGATCTTGTCGCGCCCGGTGAAGCCGCGGGCCAGGCGCAGGGCGCTCATGGTGGCCTCGGTGCCGGAGCTGACCATGCGCACCATGTCCATGCTTGGGACCAGGGCGCACACCAGGTCCGCCATGGTGGTCTCGAGCTCGGTCGGAGCGCCGAAGGAGAGTCCCTTGTCGCAGCCGCTCCTGAACCGCCGCCAACACCTCCGGGTGGGCATGGCCCAGGATCATGGGTCCCCAGGAGCCCACATAGTCGATATAACGCTTGCCGTCGGCGTCGAAGACGTAGGGGCCGGCGGCCCTACGAAGAACACCGGGTCCCCGCCGACCCCGCGGAAGGCCCGCACGGGGGAGTTGACGCCGCCGGGGATGTGGCGCTGGGCGGCGGTGAAGAGGTCGTGGGATCGGCTCATCTGGGAAACTCCGTCGGGCGCTTGCCCGGTTCAATGTCGAATAGGTGGCTGAACGCCTGTGCCGCCGCGGTGATGTTCGGGGCGGCAAAGACGCCGGTGATTACGGCCAATAGGTCGGCCCCGGCCGCGATCAGCAGCCCGGCATTCTGTGGCGTGATTCCGCCGATCGCAACCAGCGGCACGGGGATATGGCGCCGCGCCCGGCTCAGCAGGTCTGGGGTGGCGCGGACAGCGTTCGGTTTGACGCTGGAGTGGAAGAAACTGCCGAAGGCGCAATAGCTGGCCCCGGCCCGGGTCGCCGCTTGGGCCAGGTCCAGGCGGTCATAGCAGGAAACGCCGATGATGGCGTCCGGCCCCAAGCGGGTGCGGGCGGCGACCGGATCACCGTCGTCACGGCCGAGGTGGACGCCGGCCGCGCCGACGGTTGCAGCGAGTTCGACGTCGTCGTTGATGATCAAAGGCACGGCGGCCGCGCTCGCATAGCCGGAGCAGGGCGGTGGCCTGGGAGTACTGTCGTGCCCGGTCCAGCCCCTTGGCCCGGAACTGGATGAGGCGGGCCCCCCCGGCGATGGCCTGCGCCACCTGGTCGAGGAGGGAGGCGTCGTCTCGGTCCGTCGCCCACGGGGGGGGCTCGGGGGTGATGGCATAGAGGCCCCGCAGGTTCCAGGTCATGGGTGAGGTCTCAAGTTGGCGCCGGGTACAGTCAGGTCATAGAGTCGATTCGGGGTGAGTTGGCACCGCCCTGTGCTCCAGGCCCGTGCCAGACTGTTCCAGGTGTAGGTCTGGGCCGCAGCCACCGCCGTTGGCATTGCCATACCAAGGGCAAGGCGTGCGGCGATGGCACTCGCCAGGGTGCAGCCGGATCCGTGGTACTCGCCGGGTAAGCGTGGCCAGGTCTGCGCGTGCTCCTGTCCGTCCATGCCGTAGAGCCGGTTGGTGACCTCCTCCGAATTCGCGTGGGTGCCGGTGACCAGGACCCAGGGGCAACCCGTCGTCAGCAAGCGGCGGGCGCCGTCCACCGGTTCCGCGGTACCGCTCAGGCGCAGCGCCTCCGGGAGGTTGGGGGTCACGAGCGTGGTGCGGCTCAGGAGTTTCGCCCGCAGAGCCTCGACCAGCGCGGCATCTGCAAGAGGCTGGCCGGCGCCAGCGGCCAGTACCGGGTCCAGGACGACGGGCAGCCCGGGGTGGGCGTCGATCAGTTCGCACAGGGTGGGCACCAGACTGGCGTCTCCGATCAGGCCGATCTTAATCGCCCCCGGCACCCCGTCCGCCATCAGTGTCTGGCATTGGGCCTGCACTTGTTCCGGGGCTTGCGGGTACAGACGGCGCAAACCACAGGTGTCCTGGTCGGTGAGGGCAGTGATCACCGTCAGGGCGAAGGCTCCGGCGGCGCGCACGGCCTCGGCGTCGGCAGTGATTCCGGCGCCTCCGCTCGGGTCGTGGCCGCCGATGCAGAGGACGGTCGGGGGCCGGTGGGTGGCTTGCATGGGCTGTTGTTTCCGAAAGGTTCTGGGTGGTTTGTGGTTGGTGTTGGGCGCCATATCCGTTGCTTTCGGCGGGTTTTGCCCTGATCTCCGCCCCTCATTGTGCCTGCCCGGGTAGGGCGGGTGCCACTGGACCGCATCTGCCGTGCGCCCGCCGCACCGAGGATCGGTCGAAGCCTTACGGAGCCGCCGATGAAGACCTACATGTGTGTGATTTGTGGACTTGTCTATGACGAGGCCAAGGGCTGGCCGGACGATGGTATCGCTGCCGGGACTTCCTGGGAGGACGTTCCGCTCACCTGGAAATGTCCCGAGTGCGGCGCGGGCAAGGAAGACTTCGAGATGGTGGAGGTCTGATGATACGTGGCAATTCGGCGGCGGACTCGGGTGGCCGATCGGTTAACCCTGCATCCGGGCGGTTGTCGTCTACACTCCCACCTATGAACGCGCCAACCACCAATCTCGCCGAACTGGACCCCGCGGTCCGCGACATTGCCAGTATTGCCCGCCGTTATTGTGACGTCATTGACGCCGCGGGGCGCGATTCGCCCGGCTGGTTGCGGGAGATCGGCGCCATCCTGCCGCGACTTCATGCGGCCATGACCTCTGTCCATTGTCAGCCCCACGCGGAGCCCGAGCACCCGGTGGACCTGGATCGCCGCTTTGAGCTGTTCTCGTACCTGCGGGGGCTGCTGGCGGATCGGGACGGGTACTTTCTCGAGTTCGACCGTGCCTTGGAGGGTGCAGACGCCATGACCGGCAGTCTGGCCGACGACCTGACAGACATCTACTGCGACCTTAAGCTGGGT
Organism: uncultured Gammaproteobacteria bacterium; assembly: GCA_963733415.1. Classification (GTDB taxonomy): domain Bacteria; phylum Pseudomonadota; class Gammaproteobacteria; order Chromatiales; family Chromatiaceae; genus Thiodictyon. The sequence goes on from CAVTDM010000016.1 coordinate 64,757, forward strand.
CTACTGGCCTTCGATGTCGATCCGCGGTGCGCCTTGGAGACCTGGTGTCTGGGCTACGAAGGCCACTGGAGCCAACATCTGGTGGATGCCGAGCGGCACCTGGCGAATCTGGCCGCCGCTGATCGACTGGGCGGCGGCAGTGTTCCCGATTAGGCCACTTTTTGCGCCTGGATTGCCCCGGGTCTCTTCTGGTAGATTCCTCCGCCAAAATTCGAGACAACCGAGGCGCTATCGATATGTCTGCACCCCTGACCACCGCGGAGCTTTCGCTCACCTCACCGGCCACTGCCAAGATGGGTGAGCTCTTCACCAAGTCGATGACAACATTCAGGGCGTGCGTGTCTTTGCCACCCCTGGCGGTTGCAGCGGGATCAGCTTCGGAATGACCTTTACGGACGAGATCAACGACGACGATGGCGTCCTGGCTTGCGACGGCTTTAAGGTCGTTGTCGATGATGGCACCCTCGGTTACCTGCGGGGTGTTGAGATCGATTTTGTCGATGACGGTGAGGGTCATGCCACGTTCGTTTTCAACAATTTGCCCCAGGTCGGCGGCGGTTGCGGTTCGTGTGGGTCGTCCTCTTCTGGTGGCGGCGGTTGTTCCTGATGTTCCGGCACGGCCCCGGTTCGGGGCCGTCCAGCGTTCGCGTCGTCAAGGTCGACGACGACAGATACCCCCCACAGCGGCCGCGGCCGCTTTTTTGTTGTTGCGGCTGGCAGGCAGTGCCGGGCATCCAGGTGCGGTTGAGTCAGAGGTCGGATCATGATCAAGGTCGGAATCGTCGGCGGCACCGGCTATACGGGCGCCGAGTTGCTGCGCATCCTCCTGCGTCACCCCCGGCGCGAGGTGGCGGTGATCACCTCTCGCGGCGAGGCTGGCACCGCGGTCGCGGACCTGTTTCCGCACCTGCGCGGCTGGTTCGACCTGCGGTTCAGCGCACCGGACCCGGCGACGCTTGGTTCCTGCGATCTGGTCTTCTTCGCGACACCGAACGGGACGGCCATGGGGCAGGCCCCGGAACTCCTGGCCAAGGGCGTTCGGGTGATCGATCTGGCCGCGGACTTCCGGCTCAAGGACCCTGCGGTCTGGGAGACCTGGTACGGGATGCCGCACGTCTGCCCGAATCTACTGGTGGATGCGGTCTACGGCCTGCCGGAATTGCATCGGGAGGCGGTACGGTCTGCCCGGTTGATCGCCAATCCGGGTTGTTATCCCACGGCCGTGACGCTCGGGTTCGCCCCGTTGTTGGCCGCCGGCCTGGTCGACCCCGGTTGGTTGATCGCCGACGTCAAGTCCGGGGCCAGTGGCGCGGGCCGCAAGGCCGAGACGGGGCTCCTGATGGCCGAGGTGGGGGAGAGTTTCAAGGCTTACGCGGTCAAGGGTCACCGGCATGCGTCCGAGATCGCCCAGAACCTGACTCAGGTTTGTGGCCATCCGGTCAGTCTGACCTTCGTTCCCCACCTGCTTCCGATGATCCGCGGAATCGAGGCGACCCTCTACGCGCGGCTCACGGCGACTGGTGTGTCCGTGGACCTGACTGAGCTTTATGCGCAGCACTATGCCGGCGAGCCCTTTGTGGACGTGATGCCGGCTGGCAGCAACCCGGATACCCGCTCGGTACGCGGCAGCAATCTGTGTCGCATTGCCCTGACACGCCAGGGCGAATCGGAGGTGGTCATCGTCCAGGCGGTGATTGACAATCTGGTTAAGGGGGCCGCCGGACAGGCGGTTCAAAATATGAATCTGATGTTTGGGCTGAACGAGACGATGGGATTGGACGCCATCGCCTTGCTGCCCTGATCCGGGGGCTGAGGCCGGTCACTTGTATCCATCCGAAGGCACGGGAGGGAGGTGGCTATGGCCAGGGGTGTGAGGGGGGTTTGGTCGTGGTTGCTCCTCCTCGGTTTCGCTGCCGCGCTGAGCGCGATCGCCTTCTGGGGCGGCTTTACGCTAGGGCGAAGCCACGGAATGAGGATCGCCGCCGCCTTGGCGCCGGCATCCGAAGTCGCCGGGGTCCAGGCGGCGAACGAACTGGCCCGCCTGCAGGACGAGGTCAACGCCCTGCGACAGCAGGGGGTGGTGCTCGAGCGGACTCGGCAAATCGAACAGGAGACCAACCGCTCCCTACAGGATCAGGTGAAGCAGGCCCAGGCAGAGCGCCTGGCGCTGGTCAAGGAGGGAACCTACCTCAAGCGCCTGATTCAAGAGGGTGGCAGGGGGGCAGTCCGCGTCCACGACCTACGTCTGACCCCGGGGGACGGGCCTGATCTTGTCCGCTATGTTTTTACGGTGACCCAGCTGATCCCGGCCTACGGCGAGTCCAAGGGCCAGATACGGCTCGTCGTCGTCGGTACTCAGGAAGGCCAGGAGCGGTCCCTCCCCGTGGACAAGTTGCCTGGGGCAGACCCGGTGCGCCTGGTTATGGCCTTCGAGCATTTCCAAAGTTTCCAGGGCGTCTTCCGTCTTCCTTCCGGCTTTGTCCCCAAGCAGCTGGTTGTTACACTCGATCCGGAAGGGGAGCATCTGACCGCGACCACCGAGAGCTTTCCCTGGGTCCTGGCCCTGCCTTGACCCGGCGTGATGAGGGAGGGCACGGAATCGAGCCACGTCCTTGAACTGCCTGTCCTCAAGACGCAGCTAGGAGCTTTGAGATCAATCTGAATCAGCGTGAGTAAAAGATGAGCGCAGAAACTTCCACCGATACCCCCTTGGTCTTCACCAACTCCGCCGCGGCCAAGGTCGCCCAACTCATCGCGGAAGAGGCCAACCCCGGGCTGATGTTGCGCGTCTATATCCAAGGCGGCGGGTGCTCCGGGTTCCAGTACGGCTTCACCTTCGACGAAGAGGTGCAGGACGGCGATACGGAAGTCGTGACCGATGGCGTTAAGCTGCTCATCGACCCCATGAGCATGCAATACCTCAGCGGCGCCGAAATTGATTACACGGAAGGTTTGCAAGGGGCCCAGTTTGTCATCCGTAACCCAAACGCATCGACCACCTGCGGGTGCGGCTCCTCCTTCTCCGTCTGATGCCGGTGGACACAGTCGAAACCTCGCTCGCGCTGATCCGGCGCGGCACCGAAGAGATATTGCTGGAAGGACCCCTGCGGAAGAAGCTGGAACGGGGTCAGCCCCTGCGGGTCAAGGCCGGCTTCGACCCGACCGCTCCCGATTTGCACCTGGGTCACACGGTACTCATCAACAAGCTGCGACAGTTTCAGGAACTCGGGCACCAGGTCCTGTTCCTGATCGGCGACTTCACCGGCATGATCGGTGACCCGACGGGCAAGAGCGTCACCCGCAAGCCATTGTCCCGGGAAGAGATTGAGGCAAATGCGGCAACCTACCGCGAGCAGGTTTTCCGCATCCTCGACCCGGAGCGGACTGAGGTCCTATTCAACTCCCATTGGCTCGAGACCCTGGGAGCGGCCGGGCTGGTGCAGCTTGCGGCCCGACACACGGTGGCCCGAATGCTGGAGCGGGATGACTTCGCCAAGCGCTATCGGGGCGGCCAGCCGATCGCCGTCCACGAGTTTCTTTACCCCCTGATCCAGGGCTACGACTCGGTCGCGCTCCGGGCAGACGTGGAGCTCGGCGGGACCGATCAAAAGTTCAATCTGCTGGTGGGGAGGCAGTTGCAGGAGTCCTACGGCCAGGAGCCTCAGGTAGTCATCACCCTGCCCCTGCTGGAGGGCCTGGACGGTGTCCAGAAGATGTCCAAGTCACTCGGTAACTATATCGGGATCACGGACTCGCCGGACGACATGTTCGGCAAGCTCATGTCTCTCTCGGACCAGCTGATGTGGCGGTATTTTGAACTCCTGAGCGCGCGCCCCATGACTGAGATCGACGCCTGGCGCGCCGCGGTGCGGGACGGGGCCAACCCCCGCGACGTCAAGTTTGAGTTGGCTGCAGAGATGGTTGCGCGGTTCCACTCACCGGCAGCGGCGGTGCGGGCCAAGGAAGGTTTCATCGCTCGGTTCCAGCACGGGGTGGTTCCGGACGATCTGCCGGAAGTCACAGTCGCAGCGGACGCCACCGGCGGTGTGGGCATCGCACGCCTGCTCAAGGATGCCGGGCTGGCCCAAAGCACCTCCGAAGCCTTGCGCCTCATCGGGCAGGGCGGGGTAAGGGTCGACGGCGAACGCATTGAGGACCCACGGCTGATTTGCCGTGTCGGGACGGCGCACCTCTACCAGGTCGGGAAGCGGCGATGTGCCAAGGTGCGCGTGGCTGATTCAGGGGGTTGACACTCTGGTCTTGGGCTGTACAATGCGCGGCTCGCTGGGAGGCGGGCGGTTCGGGAGGGGCTGGGGCGTGGCAGGGAGGGGTGGCAGGGAGGGTGATGATTCCGGCGTGGGCGCTGGGGGGGTTGACAGGGACTGGTGGAGCTGTAGAATGGTTGGTCTTGGCAGCGCGAACCGTCACGGTGTCGCAACGCAGTTGCCGCAGTTCTTTAACAATTTGTTTAGATAACTTGTGTGGGTGCTCCGATCGATCTGGACGGTTCCAGAGACAGCGACGAGCATCTTCGAGTGATTGGAGATTCCGTCGAGCAAGGATTGGCCACGAACGTGGT
>CAVTDM010000017.1:0-38367 GCA_963733415.1 uncultured Gammaproteobacteria bacterium
AACCAGGGCGCGCGGGGAGGGACCTATGGGGAATGATTGGCCGGGAACATTAGGCAACCCGCCCCCTGATGTCAAATGGAACGACTACACAAAACGAGCGCTTAAATTTCCAATCACCGAAAGGGTTTCACTCCTGCTTGCTCAGTTGGACGTGGGCGGTGGTGCAGGTATCTGCTGCATCAGCGAGCAGTTGCGGACGCTGAGTTCGGCCTCGATCTCCCGGACGAGGGACATGAACCGCATCGCGGCCGGCGCCAGGGAGCGGTTCCGCAGATAGACGAAGCCATAGTCGAGCTTCAACCACGGCGGCCGGTAGGGCAGGACGCCGATCTCCCCGGCGCGCAGCCAGGGCTCGATCTGCACCGGTGCGGCGACACCAAAGGCATCGCTGGCCAGGACCAGGGTACGGGCGGTCACCAACTCGTCTACCTCGATATGCGGGACCAGGTCGCCCGTATCCGGGTCCAGGTCGCCCTTGCCCGGGAAGATGCGCGCCGCGCGGGGCGGGATGCGGATCGAGACCACAGGGAAGGCATCGAGGTCCGCCTTCGACAGGCTCGCGCGTCCGAGCAGCGGGTGCCCGCGGCGGCAATAGAGGACCAAGAGGTATCGGATAACCACGAACAAAGCATTGGACTTGCGCTGTTGCCGGGTCGACACTACGGCGCGACATGCTGGGGCCACTCAATGAAGCGATCATCGGACGCGAGCTTCAACCGCAAAGGAGATTGAAATTACCCAGCGTAACAACGGATTGTCTGGAATCCTGGCCGCCACCCATCGAGCGTGCATGCTGGCCTCAGCACCCGGCCGGTGCGCGCCCCAGGGCCAACCGCTGCCGGACTTAGACGGTGCGACTGCGGCGCCCGCCGCCCCCAGCGACGGACCGAGTGCTGCGGACCTTGAGCGCATCACCAAGAAGACCATCGCGGCCGTTCCGGATCGCCCTCGAGGCCTAATACTCGGTGTTCAAGCCAGACAATGTTGGCAGCGAGTAGAACTTCCGTTTGCTTTTCATCCCGGTCCTTCCCAATCCCTTTGGCCGCTAACAGTGGCCGTTCGTGGCGATCATTTGTCCGCAAGTGAATGCCCATAAATTTCACTTGACCATCAACGTGAGGACACCAATGCATACGCCATCCATTGCAAAGATCACCCTGCTGCTCGCCGTCTCGGCAGCGCTGAGCCCGGCGCTGGGTGCGGAAGCAAACGCTGACTCTACCTTTACCCTGAGCCGGGGAGAGAATATCACCCAGGTTTGCGCCCGGTTGCGCGCGGCGGGGGCCACCCTCTCCGCCCCGGATTGCGTCAAACAGATCCTCTTTGCCAACCGGCAATGGTTTGACGAAAACTTCGGGTATGTCTGGAAGGATGTGGGTTCCGTGACTCTGGATTCGGCGGTGAGACTCTGGGCCAATGTCCCCTACGCGCTGCCCGCGGAGCTGACGCAGGTCACGCTGGCGGAACCCGCGAACCCAGTCGCGGCCGTCTCGGCGGACCCTGCGACCGCACCCGTCGCCGCCCATCCGGGACATTTCGATCCGAAAGGCAAGGCACCGTCACCCTTCACCATCGAAGTGCTCAAGCAGTCTGCGGCGGCGCTGCCCTTCACCGATACACGCGATTTCGATGAGAACCAGAAGGGCCTGATCGCGCCCATGAAAGACATGAAGATCATGGCCGATGCCGGTCATGTCGCCTGGAATATGGAGCAGTACCAGTTCATCGATCAGCAGGATGCGTTCGATAGCATTCATCCGTCCCTGCATCGCATCGCCAAACTGAACAACAACTACGGCCTCTACGAAGTCGTGCCGGGTTTCTATCAGGTGCGCGGCTTCGACCTGGCGCAGATCTCTTTCATCCGGGGCAAGAATGGCTGGATCGTACTTGACCCGCTGGTCAGCGCCGAAACCGCCCGCGCGGGACTGAAACTCCTGCAGGAGCAGATCGGCGAGGGCCTGCCGGTCACGGCGGTCATCTATTCGCACGATCATGCCGACCACTGGGGCGGTGTGCGCGGCATCGTCGACGAGGCGGATGTGCGCGCCGGAAAGGTCGAAATCATCGCCCCGGACGGCTTCATGGAGGCCCTGGTTTCGGAGAACGTGTTTGCCGGTAACGCCATGAACCGGCGACTTTTCTACCAATACGGCACCTTGCTGCCGCGCAGCCCTTATGGCTACGTCAGTCAGGGACTTGGTCAGGGCGTCTCGGCCGGTGCCGTGGGTCTGATTCCGCCGACCCGGCTGATTACCAAGCCCATCGAAGAGGTCTCGGTCGATGGCGTCCGGATGGTCTTCCAGCTCACCCCAAACACCGAAGCCCCGACCGAGATGAACACCTGGTTTCCCGACACCAAGGTGTTGTGGATGGCCGAGAACGTGATGGCCGGGCTGCATAACATCTATACCCTGCGCGGCGCGCCGGTGCGTAATCCGCTGAACTGGTCGAAGTACCTGAACCAGTCGCTCCACCTGTTCGGCACCCAGGCCGAGGTCATGTTCACCGCCCACCACTGGCCGCGTTGGGGTAATGAGCGGATCCAAGAGGTGCTGCGCGCCCAGCGCGATCTCTACGCCAATCTGAACAACCAGGTGCTGCACCTGGCCAATCAGGGCGTGACCATCAACGAGATCCACAATGTCTATGAGTTGCCGAAGAGCCTGCAGCAAAACTGGTATACCCGGGGCTATCACGGTTCGCCCGAGCACAACAGTCGGGGCGTCATCCAACGCTTCCTCGGCTTCTGGGATGCCAACCCGGCCACGCTGATCCCGCTGTCCCCCAGCGATTCCGCGCCACTGTACGTCGAGATGATGGGCGGTTCGGACAAGATCCTGGCGCGTGGTCGGCAACTCAATGATAAGGGTGCCTATTTCTACGCCCAGGAAATCCTGAACAAACTGGTACAGGCCGAGCCCCAGAACCAGGCGGCCAAGGACTTGCTGGCGGACACCTTCGAGCAGATCGGTTACCAGCAGGAGAATCCCGGACTGCGTAATAGCTTCCTGGCCGGTGCCTATGAGCTGCGCAATGGCATCCCGCAGGGCGAGATCGCCCAGACCGCTGGCCCGGATACCGTCCGCGCCATGTCGACCGGACTGTGGCTCGACTTTCTCGGCATCCGCATGGACAGCCGCCAGGCCGAGGGGATGCGCTACACGATCAACCTGATCACCCCCGACAATGGCGAGAAGTACCTGATCGAACTGGAGAACGCGACACTCACCAACATCGAGGGCTTCCAGGCCGACAAGGCGGATCTCACCCTCACCATCAACCGTTCCGATCTTGAGCAGACCATGATGGGTGTGAAGACCTTCGAGGCCCAGATCGCGGAAGGCACCGCAAAGGCGCAAGGGGACGTCAGCATCCTGAAGCGGCTGGCCTCAACCATGGTCGACTTCGACCCACGTTTCGAGATCCTGCCCGGGACCAAGGTCAGAGCGGCCGAGGTGGAGCCGGCCAACCCCTTCAAGGCCGAAGTAGGGAAGTCGATCGCCGAGTAAAGACGGCATCACAGTGGCGGCCCGTCGCTCAGCACAGCGCGACGGCGCCGGCCCGGACCAATTCATCCACACCGTGTAACCGCGTTGGGTCACTTGCGTCTGCGGAACTCACCATGGACGTGATACCCATTTCAAGGCCGCGGCGGACGTCTTTCCCTTCCTGGGGGTCGCGGTCTGGGTGGCGATCGTCGCCACGGCGCGGGTGCGTCGTCCCGAGTGGGGCCTGCTGCCGGACGCCCTCAAGGGCAGCCTGTTCCTGCTCTCCCTGGTGCTCTGCGCCTCCATGATGCCGGTGGAGCGCTTGCCCGCGGCCTCCTGGTACTCGGCCATGATCCTGGGCTTTGTCTCGGCGGTGTTCGACAACATCCCGCTGACCGCCCTGGCGTTGAAGCAAGGGGGCTTCGACTGGGGCGTGTTGGCCTTTGCCGTCGGCTTCGGCGGCTCAATGATGTGGTTTGGCAGTTCCGCCGGTGTCGCCCTGTCCAACCTCTATCCCCAGGCCAAATCGGTGGCGGACTGGGTGCGTCACGGCTGGCATGTGCCCCTGGCCTACGTCATCGGGTTCGCCGTCCTCGTGCTGGTCCTCGGCTGGCATCCCCACGCCGCCGACCGGTTGGACGCCGCGCCCCGGGGAACTGACGCCGTGCCGCTGGCTTCCTGTTGTGCGAACCCCAGCGATGACCCGCCGGTGGCGGGTCTGGAGAGACACTGATGAAATCACATCTTTATGGGTACTCATGGTCACGGCGGACTGGCGACCATCTTCCTCGGCTCGGTGGCATCGAAGGTCATTCACCTGTCTTCTTTGCCGGTCACCCTGGTGAAGTAGGCACTCACATTAGAGGAATGACGGCGGGTGCGGACACCGGGGCAGCCGCAAACCGGAGCGCTGGCGCTGAGTCGCTTGGTCCGGTCATGGGGCGACGCCCCTCCCGCCGCGCTCAGTCGAACCGCACCTGCTGCCCAGCGGAGGCGGGGGTCGCCCGATCCCAGGCCCAGTCGCGGATGAAGCGGATCTGCTCGTTCATACTCTTGGACAGGGGCACCAGGGCGCGGGCCGGGGTCAGCAGGTGATCGGTGGCAAAGGGCGCCCCCGCATGCTCCGCTTCGATACGTCCGGCGATGACCACCTGCTCGATCTCGGCGGCGGTCCAGTCCCGACTGTCCCGCACCAGACGTTCCAGGTCGAAGGCCGCGGGGTCGCCCCGGTTCCGGCGGATGTGTACCGCAAAGATCTCGGACCGCTCCGCATCATTCGGCAGGTCAAAGAAGAAGACCTCGTCGAACCGACCCTTGCGAATCATCTCCGCCGGCAGGGCCTCGATGCGGTTCGCCGTGGCGACCACGAAGACCAGGGGCGGCTTTTCCTGCATCCAGGTGAGAAAGGCCGACAGGATGTGTGCGGCGGCGTCCCCCTGACCCGCACCGCCGCCCAGGCCGTTCTCGATCTCATCGATCCACAGTACCGCGGGAGCAACCGACTCAATGGTCCGCAGGGCCTTGTGGAAACTCGCCTGGGGGTTGCCGTAGAGGTCCGCGTAGATCAGGTTAAGATCCAGGCGGAACAGGGGCACCCGCCAGGCATGGGCCACCAACTTGGCGCACAGGCTCTTGCCGCACCCGCTGATGCCCATCAGCAACAGCCCCTTGGGCACGGGTAGACCCGCGTCCACGGTTCGCTGATTTAACAGGGGCGCCCGCCGGGCGATCCAATCCTTAAGACTGGCGAGGCCGCCGATCCGGTCCAAGTCCGCTCGATCCGGCACATAGTCGAGACAGCCGGCACCGCTCACCGCCGCCTGTTTGGCCGCCCCGACCTCCGCCAACATCCCGACACGGCTCAGGCGCCGGGTGGCCAGGATGCGGTACATCACGTGCTGTACCTCATCCAGAGTCAGGCCGCGGAGCGCCAGGGTCAGTTCGCTCAGGACCTCGTCGGGCATCGCCTTGGTCGTGTGGCCGGTCCACACGGCCCGGACCCGCTCCCCGATTTCCTCCGCATCGGGCGGAGGCAGGGTGACCAAGAGGAGACTCGAACGTAGGCCAGGCGGGATCTCAGCCTCCGGGGAGACCATCACCAGGGCGGTGTGGGCCCGCCCCCGGAGGGCCCCGTGGGCGTCCCGCAGGGCGCGGGCCACGGCGGGTTGCACCAGGAAGGGGGTCAAGTCCTGGAACAGCCAGAAGCCGGGGCCGGCCGCCGCGGCCACCGCCTGGATGGCCCTCACCGGGTTTCGGGTGTCGCCGTCAGGAAGGGGGGCAAGTCTAGAACTCAGGGTTCGGGCGGTTCCATCGGGTGTCACCTCAAGCCCCCGGGTGCAGTTCCAGGTATACAGGGGCGGCGCCGGATCGACCTCTGCGGCCAGGCGCCGTAGCCGCTCCAGGACCCGGGCTTCCTTGGCCGTATGGACGTAAATCACCGGATAGCGGCCCGCGATGGCGGCACGGAGCGGGTCTGTGGTCATGGGGCAGCGGCCGGTCCCCGGGCTCAGCCTGGTTCGCTGTCCCTGGCGGCGAGGGCCTGATCCAGGTCCGTTGCCGGTATCCCCATCGCCTGGGCGATGTCGTTGAGCTCGTACATCGGCTCCCCGGTGACCGGGTCTCTGCCGGAGGGCGGCAGGCCCATCTGCTCCAGGGTTTCCCGGAAGGTCTCAAGCATCAGGGCAGCGGTTTCGGGTCGGGCGGCAAGGTAGGCAAAGGCCGCCCCCCAGGCCGGATGACCCGGATCGGCCAGGGCCTGGAAGGCGGCCTCGACTGAGTGAAACTCACTGGACACGACGAACTCCGCGGGGCTGGGGGTTGACGATACTAGGGCGCGACCTTCATCCCCTCCTCCATCCGATCCAGGAGGTAGGGGAAGAAGGGATTGGACGACATGCGGATCAGGGCGTCCAGGCTAACGATCAGGATGCCCCGCTCGCCCCGCACCGCCATAGCGCCCAGGTTCGCGCCAAAGTCCTCAGTGAGGTCGGGCTTCATACCATAGAGTGCATCGGTCACCGGGAATGGCAAGGCCACGTGGGAGAGAGAAAACACATCACTCGGGTAGTCCAACCCCAAGGGGATTGTCTGGGTGCTGGTCTCACCCGCCTCCGTGATCCGTGCTACTACCTCCGGTGAACCAGTACCCTCATTGGTGATGACGGTGGTGCGGTAGCGCCGCGGGGGCTCCGGCAGGAGGCGGGCGAGCATGGTTTCAGTGCTGGGACGCAGCAAGGGCCCGAATTTGGTCTCGCGATTGAGATCGAACAAGACCAACTCGCTGCCGTTCTTCGGGAGTTGTGTATAGAGTGCATTGACGATCGCCGCGGTACTGACCGTGAAATCGGTCAGCGATTGAAACGTCAGGATGGGGGGCAGAGTGTCCAGTCGGCCGTCCCGGGCGTAGCTGGCGATGCGCGGCTGCAGGGCGCGGGTCAGCAGTGAGGATTGGCGCGCCCCGTTGATGGGAAAGGAGTTGAACTTGAAGGGGTTGAATTCCGGCAGGATCGACAGCCAGGCGGCCTTGGCAAAACGCGGAATCATGGCCGGAAGGCCGGCAAACCCGGCAAAGCGCGCCCATTCGGTGATCCCGATCATGGGCGAGATCAGCACCAGCCGTTCGACGCGCGGGAGTTGCGGATCATCGATGGCATCAAGCACGTATTTCATCGCCAGTGCCCCGCCGTTGGAAAACCCGACGATATGGATGGGCCGATCCGGCCCCACCCGCCGCCGCGCCTCCCGGACCGCCAGCCGGGTCGCCGCGGTCCAGTCCTCCCACTCCACCACGGCAAGCCCGGCCGGGACGGTGCCATGGCCGGGCAGGCGGGGGGCGACCGCCGCAAAGCCCCGTTCCTGATAGCGACGGGCCACATGGCGCAGGCTGTAGGGTGAATCCGTCAGGCCGTGGAGCAGGACCACGGCGCCGACCGGGGTTCCCGCGGGCTCCAGTGTGTAGGAACGGTTCCAGTCGTTGACGAAGCGGCCGGGGTAAACGGGACTGTCCGCGAAATACCGGTTGGCGGGGACGCGATCCTCCGGGTCCAGGCGTTGAGTGACGTGTATGCCCAACTCTTTGAAGATCGACTCCTCCGCCGCGAGGTACTGAGCCCAGTCGGCGCCATCGAGTTCCTCGGCCGTCAGTTCGTGGGGGACAAAGGTATGCCAGACCTCAAGCGGCGCCCCGCGTTGGGAGTCGAAGGCGCGCACCCCCAGAAAAGTCAGAGCGCTAACCAGGATGGCCCCGCCGACGATCTTCAACAACGTGATCAACCTGGACCTCATGGTCACCTGACTCCTCTCTGGTTCACCGTTAGGAATTTAGTCGTTTGGCGCAGACGCGTGATCCGGGGTACCGGAGGCGCTCCAGCCGCGCAGAGTCGCGAGGATCGGTGCGATGGCGGGCGGCTCCGGATCACCCGGCAGGAGCCGCAGAAGCAGGCCGCGATGGGAGGCGTTGAGCACCACCGGCGGCGGCCCACCCGCGACCTGGGCAGAGTACAGGCTCACAACGCCATCACCTAAATCCTCGCCGATGCCGGACCACCAGGCAGCTAGTTGGCCGGCCAGCACCGCGGAGTGGGCCTCAGCGGCGGCCTCCTCAAGGCCCGCGGCCAGGTCCGGAGGCGGCGACACGAGCCGGCCCTCGATCACGCGGATCGGCACCCGCGAGGGCCAGGGCCTGGCGTTGAGCCCTTCAAGAAATTCACTCCCCGGACGCAGGTCGACTTTGGCCGCGCCGGTCCCATCGCGCAGGGCGGCAAACAGTGAAAAGCGGCGGTCCTGGCCGGTGGGGAAGTGATCGCGCAGCTCGAGCCAGACGCGTAACCGGGCCCATTCGGAGCCCCGGTTGGGGGTGCCGACCAGGACGACACCGGCCACGGCAACCCCTGCCACCGGCGGGGGGACGCCCACCGGGTGCCGCAGGCGGGACACGAAATCCCGGGCCACCAGCCCGCCCATGCTGTGGCCGATCAACACCACCGGACGGTCCGCCGGAAGTTCGGCCCAGTGGGCCGCCAGATAGTCGGCGCTGCGGTCGATGGCCTGATCGTTGGGGTAGCGAAACTCCCAGACCTCGAAGCCAGCGGGGCCCAAGGCCGGGACCAGGTCATCCCAGATGGTCCCAGGCTCATCCAAACCATGCACCAGCAGCACGCGGGGCCCTGCCGCCCCCGCCGGCGCAAGACGCAGATGGACGCCGTGCCAGCCGTCATCCGGCGTCATCTGCTCCGGAAACCAGTCGTCGAGTTGGTCTTGTACCAGACAGCCGCAGGCGGCGCTCCTCCCGCGGGTGATCCTCAGCCCACAAGGTCCAGAGGGCCGCGGCGGCGACCAGGGCCAGAAACCCGATCACCAGGCCCCGCCGCCACCGCGCAGCGCTGGCTGTCGGTCCGCCCTTAGGGGTCATCCCGGACTCAACCATCGACCGCAGGCCGGGCGCGATCCAAACCAAGGCGGTCGCCTTGGTTCGCCCCCGGACCAGCGGTTAGCCCGGCGCCAGTTCGTTAGCGGTCTGCGTGGTCCGGAACATGAGCCAGAGACCAAAGACCAGGGCGATCACCTCGGCGGCGAGCATCATCAACAGGGCCAGGAGACTCACCAGATCGACCGCGGAGACCCAGCTGCCGCCACTGTTACCAACCGTCGTCTGCAGGGTGGGGATGCCGCCCTGGGGTGCGGCCAGGAAATAGAAAAGTAACTGACCCACTTCCAGGACCATCACGACCATGGAGAACAGGATACCCAGGCTGCTTGCCAATAAACCCGTCCAGACGGTACCAAGCACAGCGGACTCGGTGGGCCGGGTCCCGGGATCGGCAATCCGTTTGGCGAGACCGGGGTACCGGTAGAACCAGAAGATGGTGAACGCGAGCACTGCCAGATTCGCCAGGCTCAGGTATTCGACGATCGGGAGTCCTTGGCGGGGTCCGGAGAGATTACCTGAAAAGACAAACACGTAGAACATCAGCACCAGGGGAATTGACCCCAGCACCACCTGGAGCCAAAAGCCGGTCCAGCCCAAGCGGGAAAAACTCTTGGCCAGCCCTTCGATCTTTGAGGAGCCATGCAGGCCATCAATCATTCTGCTCAACATACTCATACGCACCTCGGCCGCGGTTTGCGGGACTTCTGTGGATGGATCGAATCAGGAGCGGAAGACCCCGATCCGGGTTGGGATTTGAGGAAGCAGTCGACGCTCGGGGAACAATTCGCGGGTTGACGAGGGCGCCGGCCCGGCCGCAGAGGGCATAGAATGCCGCACTGACCAGATTTCGGGGATCATAACCGGTGCGCCACCCCGCTCCAAGCCGCGCACCGGGCTTGGAGGAGGCGACGCGGCCAGCGCCCGATTCGTCAGGCGCTAAAGTACGAACAACCCTGGCATTAGATGGGGTTTAGGATAGTCCTCGCCTGGGTGGGCGGCAAGGCCAGGGACCGTCGCCGCAGACTCGCAAGAACTTCGGCCCTATGACGGGGCGGCCCGTTTCTTTCGGTGACCTGACGCCCCTCGCAAACCAAGCCACTGGCAGATTGCCCATGCGTATCGAGTCCATCCGCCAGCGGCTGCGCGCCCTGGGCGCCAAGCCCTGTCATGAGCAGCGCGTGCTGCAGGCCTGGGCGCGGGTCTTGCCCCTGGATACCCGTCGCCGCCGGGCGGAAGATTTCCTGCCGTTGCGGGTGCGCGATGACCTTCCGTCCCTCACCGCGGAGCTGCAGGGTCTCGCCCGTCTGCGGGCCCAACATCCGGGTGCCGACGGGGCCGCGCGCCTCTTGATCGAACTCGCCGACGGTCAGTCGGTGGAAGGTGTGCTGCTACCCCGGGGGGGGTTCTGCGTCTCCACCCAGGTCGGCTGCGCTGTGGGTTGCGTCTTTTGCATGACCGGTCGGACCGGCCTGCAACGCCAACTCGGCAGCGCCGAGATCGTGGCGCAGGTCGCCCTGGCCCGCTCACGGCAGCCAGTCCGTCGGGTGGTCTTCATGGGCATGGGCGAGCCGGCGCATAACCTGGATAACGTCCTCGAGGCCATCACATTACTTGGCACCGACGGTGCCATCGGACACAAAGACCTGGTCTTCTCCACGGTCGGCGACCCGCGGATCTTCGAGCGGCTGCCCCAGGGCCCCGTCAAACCCGCCTTGGCCCTATCCTTACACAGCACCAGCGCAAGCCTGCGGGCGCGGCTGCTACCCCAGGCCCCGCGGCTCGACCCGGAAGAACTGGTCGCGTTGGGAGAACGCTACGCCCGCACCATCGGCTATCCGATCCAATACCAATGGACCCTGCTCGCCGGCATCAACGACGGCGACGACGAGGTACACGGAATCGCGCGACTCCTGGCCGGCAAGTACGCCATGATGAATCTGATCCCCTACAACACCAATGAAGGCGACGGGTTCACCCGCCCCTCTTGGGCACGCGCCGCGGCAATGGCCAGCGACTTGCAGCGACGGGGCGTTCTCACCCGCCTGCGCAACTCCGCCGGGCAGGATATTGACGGGGGCTGCGGCCAGCTTAGGGCGCGGAACCTGCGCCACCGGCGGGACTAATGCCTGCGACCAGCGCCTCACTCCTCCGCTCATCCTATTTCACTGGCGCAGCTTGGGGGCTGTTCGCAATTTCTATCTGGGTTGGCTGGATTCTGTTGACCCGTTATGGCGTGACGACCTCCCTCTCACCATTCGACATCACTGCTCTACGGTTCGGCTGCGCGGGCGCTCTGCTGTTGCCGATTGTGATTCGCAAAGGGTTTGCGATTCACCAAGTCGGCCTCCCGCTCCTCTGCGTGATCTGTGCCGGGGCCGGCGTGCCCTATGTAATCATCGCCTCCAGTGGGCTCCAGTTCGCCCCGGCCGCGCACGCCGGCGCGCTGATTCCCGGAACCATGCCACTTTGGACAGCACTGCTCGCGATGACTCTCTTGCACGAACCCATCAAGGGCCCGCGCCGGGCCGGGCTGGTATTGATTCCGGTCGGCATTGTGATCTTTGTCGGTTCGGGATTAGCCGATTTTGCCACCGGCAATTGGCGCGGACATCTTCTGTTTCTCCTGGCGGCGTTTTGTTGGGCGAGCTTCACTGTCGCCATGCGCCACGCAAGCACTAAGGGCCTCTCCGCTTTACACGCGGCCGCGATCGTATCGGTGGTCTCTGCCATTTTGTACTTGCCGGTCTACGCGCTCTTCCTGCCGCACCGCATCGCCGCGGCACCCTGGAGCGCACTCCTAATCCAGACGCTGTACCAAGGCGTATTGGTGTCGATTGTCTCGCTGTTTGCCTACGCCAGGGCGGTAGGCATCCTCGGGGCGTCCTTAGGCGCCAGTTTTGCCTCGCTCGTCCCTGTATTGGCAATGCTGGCGGCGATACCGCTGCTCGACGAGGTACCAAAACCGGCCGATTACTTCGGCATGGCCGCAGTGACGTTAGGCGTATTTCTATCCAGCGGCGCTTATCAGGCGTTAATGAGGCGACACTAATTGCCTTTCGGGTGCAACCTGGACGGACTCCTGCTACCAACCGCACTGCGCCTGAAGGAGGCCGGGATCGACCCTGAGCCACCGACCCTGACCACCGACAAGCGCGGCCGACCCTATACCCTGGTCTGCACCAAGAACCAGGCCAGCTACGCCCGGCGCGTGCGCCAGCGCACGCAGGATCTGGGACATCGCGAGCAGTTGGCGGGCGGATGACGTGGCGGGTGGGATATGGCGAGCAGCCAAAGTTCTGCTGAGCGGACCTAGCCCCATCTGAAATCAGCCGGGGAAAGCTCCACACCGCGGACCCTGTCAGGCTTGGCGCGGACGCTTTGATCAGCGATTCCGGCTGGTCGCCTGGCACTCAAAGAATCCGTCCCGCCGCCGCAGCTGCTTGCACCAATTCGCCATGGCAGCGATATAGGCGTCGTCGCGAAAACCCTTGGCGAGTGCAAGATAAGTATCCGCAAGCGTCCGATCGTCAACGACGGCAATACTCGCATAATGCCCGTTACGCAAGAACACGGAGGCATTCGGGATACCGCGCTTTGCCGCCCCCGTGATTTCGTCTTGGGCTGCCTCGAGAGAACCGTCGCTGCCGAATACCACGCCCCAGGCTCCAATTGGCAAGGGAGCCGGTGGCGGCTCCGGGATGATCTGAGTAACGAGCGGCCCATCTTTCGGAGGCAACACTGTGTCAGGTGTAATTATCACGACCCCGAACGACACCACAGCCAAGAACAGGAGTACAAACACAAACGCCTTGACTCTCTCTGACGCTCCGGAGAAGAAGGCGTAAGCGAGCACTGAAAGTGCGATAGCAAACAAGGCCAGCATTCCGAGCTCGCTCTTGGCTGCGGCCCCAATGATTCCGGGCAATGACTCTGCCAGCTTTTCCAAGGATTTTTCTCAAATGCTCGAGGAACCCAGCGAACGCCGGATGATCACCCCCGCTTGCGCCCCGCCACCCGCAGCCGCAGGGCATTGAGCCGAATGAACCCGGTGGCATCGGCCTGGTTGTAGGCCCCGGCGTCTTCTTCAAAGGTCGCGATGGAGGCGTCGAACAGGCTGTCGGTGGCAGAGCGGCGGCCGACCGCCATGCAGTTGCCCTTGTAGAGCTTGAGCCGAACCTCGCCGTTGACCACGGCCTGGGTCTGGTCGATGGCGGCCTGGAGCATGAGCCGCTCCGGGCTGTACCAGAAGCCGTTGTAGACCAGGCTGGCGTAACGGGGCATCAGCTCGTCCTTCAGGTGCGCCGCCTCCCGGTCCAGGGTCAGTGACTCCATGGCCCGGTGGGCCTTGAGGAGGATGGTGCCGCCGGGGGTCTCGTAGCAGCCGCGGGACTTCATCCCGACGAAACGGTTCTCCACGATGTCGTCGCGGCCGATGCCGTTCTCGCCGCCGATGCGGTTGAGTTCCGCCAGCAGCGTTGCCGGGCTCAGAGTCTCGCCGTTGACGGCCACGCAGTCGCCCTTGGAGAAGGTCAGGGTGATTTCAGTGGGCCGGTCCGGGGCCTGCTCGGGGGCGACCGTCCAGCGCCACATGTCCGGGCCGGGCTCGACCCAGGGGTCCTCCAGGTCATAGCCCTCGTAGGAGATGTGCAACAGATTGGCGTCCATGGAGTAGGGGGACTTGGTGCCGTCGCGCTTCATCTCCACCGGGATACCATGGGTCTCCGCATAGGCCAGGAGTTTCTCCCGCGAGAGCAGGTCCCACTCCCGCCAGGGGGCGATGATCTGAATGTCGGGCTTGAGGGCATAGGCGGTCAGTTCAAAGCGCACCTGGTCGTTGCCCTTGCCCGTAGCCCCGTGGGAGATGGCGTCCGCCCCGGTGGCGACAGCGATCTCCACCAGCCGCTTGGCGATCAGGGGGCGGGCGATGGAGGTGCCGAGCTTGTACTCACCCTCGTAGAGGGCATTCGCGCGCAGCATGGGAAACACAAAGTCCCCCACGAACTCCTCGCGCAGGTCGTCGATGTAGATCTCCTTGACGCCGGCCGCCGTGGCCTTGGTCCGGGCCGGCTCCAGTTCCTCCCCCTGGCCAATGTCGGCGGTGAAGGTCACCACCTCGCAGCCGTAATTTTCTTGCAGCCACCGGAGGATGACGGAGGTATCCAGGCCCCCGGAGTAGGCCAGCACCACCTTGTTGATCTTGCCCTTTGCCATGGTCTTGCTCTCGATTCGCTTAAACAGCGGCGAGTATAGAGCGAGCCGCAGGGCCGCGGGGAGGGCCAGGACCCCGTTGGCGCCCGGGTCGACGGCCCCGGCGGGTTCAGGATGACCAGGGACGGACCCAAGGTCGCTGGTAGAATCGCGCCAACCGACTTCATCCCGACGCCATCCCCTACCCCATCGGAGCCCCCCTGTGTCCCAGGAAACCGAGCCGCACCCGTCCCCCTCACTCAGCTACCGCGATGCCGGCGTCGATATCGATGTCGGCGCGGCCCTGGTGGAGCGCATCAAGCCCCTGGCCGCCGCCACCGCCCGCCCCGGGGTTCTGACCGGCCTGGGGGGCTTCGGAGCCCTCTTTGCCCTTCCCCTAAAGGACTATCGGGAGCCGGTCCTGGTGTCCGGTACCGACGGGGTGGGCACCAAGTTACGGCTCGCCATCACCCTGGGCCGCCACGACACCATCGGCATCGATCTGGTCGCCATGTGCGCCAATGACATCCTGGTGAGCGGCGCTGAGCCCCTGTTCTTTCTCGATTACTACGCCACGGGTCGGCTGGAACTGGAGGTCGCCACGGCGGTCATCGCGGGCATCGCCAAAGGCTGTGAGCTGGCCGGCTGTGCGCTGACCGGGGGCGAGACAGCCGAGATGCCGGGCATGTACAACGCCGGGGACTATGACCTGGCCGGCTTCTGCGTGGGGATCGCCGAGCGCTCCGCCCTGATCCTCCCCGAGCGGGTCCGCCCTGGGGACCAGCTCATCGGCCTGGCCGCCTCCGGCCCCCATTCCAACGGCTATTCGCTGATCCGCAAGGTCATCGAGGTGACCGGGGCCGACCTGAGCGCGGACCTGGACGGGGCCAGCCTGGGGGAACGATTGCTCGCCCCCACGCGCATCTATGTGCGCTCCGTGCTGCCACTGACCCGGGCTCTGCATGTCCACGGGTTGGCCCATATCACCGGCGGCGGCATCACGGAGAACCTGCCGCGGGTCCTGCCGGCGGGCACCCAGGCGCGGGTGGAGATGGCCAGCTTCCCGCGTCCGGCAGTCTTCGACTGGCTCAAGACCCAGGGCGGCATCGCGGAGGCGGAACTGCGCCGGACCTTCAACTGCGGGATCGGAATGGTGGTCTGTGTGGCGCCGGACGATCTGGACACGGCGCTCACCATGCTGCGGGCGGCAGGGGAAACGGCCTGGCGGCTCGGGGCGATCGAGGCGACGGAGGGCCCGCCCCGGGTGGTCTATGGGGACACCGCCGACCATGGCTGAGGCGGGCGGACCCGGTTCGGTGCTAAAGGTCGTGGTGTTGATCTCCGGGCGGGGGAGCAACCTGGGGGCACTGATCGCGGCCCAGACCGCGGGGGGCCTATCGCATCGCCGCGGTCATCAGCAATCGGGCCGACGCGGCTGGACTTGAGCGGGCGCGGGACGCGGGCCTCCCGACGGAGGTCCTGAGGCATGCGGGGCTTTACGGACCGGGAGGCTATGACCAGGCCCTGGCCGACCTACATCGACCGCTATGACCCAGGCCTGGTCGTCCTGGCCGGCTTCATGCGCATCTTGACCCCAAGGTTCGTCGGCCGCTATGCGGGGCGGCTGCTCAACATCCACCCCTCCCTGCTGCCCAAGTTCCGGGGCCTGCACACCCACCGCCGCGCCCTGGAGGCAGGCGAAGCAGTCCATGGCGCGAGCGTCCACTTCGTCACCGCGGAACTGGACGGGGGACCGGTGGTCGTGCAGGCGCGGGTGCCCGTCCTGCCAGGGGACGATCCGGAAACCCTGGGCGCCCGGGTACTCGCGACCGAGCATCGAATCTATCCGCTGGCCGTCGGCTGGTTCGCCGCCGGGCGCCTGCGCCTGGGAACGGATGGCCAGCCGCGCCTGGACGGGGCCGTGCTCGATGGCCCATTGCTGCTGGAAGACCTGGAAGCGGCAGCGGCGGTTTAGGCGACCGGCTTAACCGAGGCGGGTCAGCTCACGAGTTTCCCGAAGGCGGCCGCCGGAAGGATGGCAAACGACTCAAGTGACCGGCTACCGGTCGCACTTCTCCAGCCGCTCCCGCGCACCCGGGAGGACCGCCAACAGGAAGGTGGAAATCAGCACCACCGGGGCCAGGACCATCAGCCCCAAGGCCAGGGCCAGCACGATGGTCTGGAGGCTGAACTGCGGGGGCACCACATGGCGGGCGGCCAGGAACAGCAGCACGGCGGCGACAAAAAAGATGGCGGAGGCCAGAACGCCGTCACGCATCGTCTTGCAGCCCAGGACCAAGAGTCGATGAACCATCGGTTGTTCCCCTCAGGATCTGGTGGCTCGCGCGCGCAAGTCCACCGGTCGGCCGCTACTTCTTACCCTCGGCCGGCGGGTCCCCGGCGGACTTCGGGAGGCTGGCGGTACCCATCAGCATCTTCTGGAACATGTCCCAGGAGGCCATCGTGCTCGAGACATAGGGCTGGAAGAGCTTCAGCGGGTCGTAGCCCTCGACCCCGTCCATCATCCGGGCCCGGATGTCGTCCATGAGCTGACGCTGAAAGGCCTCCACGTCGGGCAAGCCGAACAGCTTGCGCATCTCCTCGGGGGTGAGATCGAAGTCCACCGTGATCTTCATTGGACGCTCCTTGGCAGCAGTAAATGACTTGGTAACCGGGGGTGCTGAGGCTGAAGCCCAAACTGCGGACCGCGCGGCCACGCACCGCTCCACTGTGGCCCAGCGCGGCGACCGGCGCAACCCGGGGCGCGCTCCGCGCCGCTCAATGGCGACTGGCCCGGGGTACCGGCTCAGCCGGAGTGGGCTCCTCCACCGCCAGGGTCTGGCGCACCCGGCGGCCGATCAGCACGCAGGCTCGCTCAAAGGCACGCCGGGCCTCCCGGGCGTTCCAATCCCAGTCCGACGCCTGAGCGGCGACCTCAAACTGCCAATGGCCAGTGGTCAGCACCTTACCGATGCGCACCTCCAGCGTCCAGTCGTGCCAGACCTGGTCAGGCTTGCCGTCCTCCACAAACTCCTGCTCCGCCAGCCGCACATAGTTTCCGGCCCCGTCATCGATGGCGACCAGATTGGTCTGGACCAGGGTCTCGTCCACACAGCTCGCCCACCCCGTATGGACGGCGCTCGCGGTCCCCATCAGGGCATGGATCAGGAGGGCCGGGGTGGTGGTGAGAACGAGCGGGGTTTCCCAATCCGGTTCGCCCGCGTCTGGATCGTTGGTCATGTCTGCCTCGAATGGTACAGCCCGGCGGTGCCGGGGCCTGCCTGACCCTTCAGTGTAAAGGTCGGCCCCGGACCGAGACAATGCGCCGGGCGCGGTTTCAACCGGTCCGCTCCACCCCCAACCTAAGAGGCATCCAGGGTTCTGCACTGCCCAAGCCCCGCTTCCAGGCTATCGGGCCAGCGGGGAAACCCGGTATGGTGGACCCCAATGAGGACTTGATGGGTAAGAGTCGATGAAGGTCGTGATCTTTTCGGACGTACAGGCCAACCTTCCGGCCATGGTCGAGGCCGTGGAACGTATCCGCGCCTGGGGGCCGGACCTGGTGGTGATGGCCGGGGACCTGGTCAACCGGGGACCCAAGAGCCTCGACTGTCTGGAGTTGTTCGACGGACTGCGCCGCGAGCAGGGCTGGCTGCCCGTCCAGGGGAACCACGAGACCTGGATCCAGCGCTGCGCCCGGGAGGCCCCTCGCACCCCCCTGGAGGCGGAGCTGCGGCGCTTCGCGGACTGGACCTGTGCACAGGTCGCGCCGCGCCTCGGCGCCATGGCCGGCTGGCCGGATCACCTGTGTTTCCAGGGCGAAAACGCGAACAGTTGGGTCCATGTCACCCACGGCACCATGACCAGCAACCGGGAGGGCATCACGGCCAACGTCCCTGACGAAGCCCTCCAAGGGAAGTTGCCGCCGGACATCGCCCTCTTCGTCACGGCCCACACCCACCGGCCCCTGGAGCGGGTCTGGGAAGGCACGCCCATCCTCAACGTGGGCTCCGTGGGCTCCCCCTTTGACGGAGACGTCCGCGGCAGCTACGCCCAGCTCGAATGGCGGTGCGGGCGCTGGCATTGGGAGGTGCTGCGCTTCGAGTACGACCGTGCCCAGGCGGACCGGGACTTCTGGGACTCGGGTTTTATCGACGAGGGCGGACCCCTGGCCCGGGTCCTCTACGAGGAATGGCGTCAGGCGCGTCTGCTCATGCCCCTCTGGCGCCGGGACTTTGAGCCCGCCGTGCTGGCCGGCGACCGGCCCCTGGGACCGGCGGTGGAGGAGTTTCTGGCCCGGACGGTTGGTTAGCGCAGTGAGCCGGTGCGGACATCCCTGTCCTTACCCGCCGGTAAGCAAAGAGCCTGAAGGGCGGTCATTTCATGGCGTCCGCCACTTGCTTCCGACTCAGACCGTAAACCGCCAGACCGGCGCAAATCTGACCCCAGAAGACCAGGGCCACCCAGGCACTCGTGACCAACACGTCGGCACCGTAGACCCACATGGACAGGCTCAAGAAGAGCGCCGCGCTTACCAAACTCAGGATTAGGGGGATCATGGCTGTATCCTTCATACGACATTGTTGACCAGTATATTAGCGCATACTAATAGAATGGCAAGGAAACGCCGGGTCAAAGCGCCCGCCAACGCCGCCGAATCAGCCCCGAGTAACAGACTGAAACCCCTGGTAACCTTAGCAAATCCCCCGTACCTGGCAGGATTGCCGATAGTCTGACCAGGACATTTCGGGGATCGTGCCAAATTGCAACAAGATGCAACAAGCCCACAGCAATGACCTTGAGCGGCCCACACCGACCCGCCCGACCGCTGCCCCCACCACCTTCTTGGGAGGCCCCATGGCCGACACCGACAGCATCCACCGCTTCCTCTTCGAGCACACCGGCATCCGCGGGAATCTGGTCCACCTGGACGCCAGTTGGCGTGCCGTGCTGGACGCCCACCCCTATCCAGAAGCAGTGCGCGGTCACCTGGGCCAGGCCCTGGCGGCGGTTGCCCTGCTCAGCGCCACCATCAAGTTCAACGGCTCCCTGATCCTCCAGGTCCAGGGGACGGGCCCCCTGCGCACCCTGGTCGCCCAGGCCACCAGCGCCCGCACCCTGCGCGGCGTCGCCCGCTGGGAGGGCACGGTACCAACAGGCGGTACCCTGGCGGCCTGTTGCGGGGAGGGGCGCCTGGTCCTGACCATTGAACGCGGCGGCGCCGAGCCCTACCAGGGCATAGTGCCCCTGGCGGGCGACGGCATCGGGGCCGCCCTGGAGCACTATTTCACTGATTCTGAACAGCTCCCCACCCGCCTCTGGCTCGCCGCCGATGACCGCCAGGCCGCCGGACTCCTGCTCCAGCGCCTGCCGACGGACGAGGTCGGCGGTCACGTTGGCGACGATACGGGGGACGATTGGCACCGGGTCGACCTGCTGGCCGGCACCCTGACCCCTGGGGAACTCCTGGGGCTGAGCGCCCGGGACCTGCTGCATCGGCTTTACCACGAGGAACAGGTCCGCCTCTTCGACTCAGAACCTCTGGCCTTTCGCTGCGGCTGCTCCCGGGCGCGGATCGAGGACATGCTGCGCACCCTGGGGGAGACCGAGGTCCAGGCCATCGTCACCGAACAAGGCGCGGTCACCGTGACCTGTGAATTCTGCAACCGCACCTACCGCCTGGACGCCGTGGACACCGGCCAGTTGTTCGCCCGCAGCATCCGGCACGCCTCGCCGGCGGCCCGCCACTGACCACCCCGGGGGCCTCGATGTACCTGGTCCAACCGCTCCTCGGACTGACCCTGATCACGGCGCTGGCCTGGGCACTGAGCGAGGACCGCCGGGCCGTCCGACCGCGGCTCATCCTCGGCGGTCTGGCCCTGCAAGTGATCCTCGCTGTCCTGCTGCTCAAGCTGCCGCCGGCCAAGGCGGTCTTCATGGCGATGAATGACCTGGTGGTGGCGATCCAGGCGGCGACGACACAGGGGACCGGGATGGTCTTCGGCTACCTGGGCGGCGGGTCCGCGCCCTTTGAGGTCGTCCACCCGGAGAGCAGTTTCGTGCTGGCCTTCCGCGCCCTGCCATTGCTGCTCGTCATCAGCGCCCTCTCGGCGCTGCTCTTTCACTGGCGCATCCTGCCGGTGGTCGTGCGCGGCTTCGCCTGGGTCCTGCGCCGCACCCTGGGCACCGGCGGGCCACTCGGGCTGGCGGCTGCCGCCAACGTCTTTGTCGGCATGACCGAGGCACCGCTTTTGATCCGACCCTATCTCGCGGGGCTTTCCCGAAGTGCACTGTTCGGGGTCATGACCTGCGGCATGGCGACCGTCGCCGGGACTGTGATGTTTCTCTATGCCGGCATCCTGGGGCCGGTGATCCCGGACGCCATGGGCCACATCCTCACCGCCTCCCTGATCAACGCCCCGGCGGCCCTGATGCTGGCCGGTCTGCTGGTGCCGGAGACCGATGCCAAGACCGCGCAAGACCCGGTGCCGATCGCCAGCGAGACGGGCGGAGCCATGGACGCCATCACCCGCGGCACCCTGGACGCCATTCCCTTGTGGCTGAATATCATCGCCATGCTCGTGGTCATGGTCGCCTTAGTCGGCATCTTCAATCAGCTCCTGGGCCTGCTGCCGGACCTTGCCGGCGCGCCGCTGACCGCCCAGCGGGCCTTGGGTTGGGTGATGGCCCCGCTGGTGTGGCTGATCGGTATTCCCTGGTCAGAGGCGACCACGGCGGGTGCCCTGATGGGGGTAAAAACGGTACTGAACGAACTGGTCGCCTACATCGAGCTCGCCAGCCTGCCCCGCGGTGCATTAAGCGAGCGCAGTGCCATCATCATGACCTATGCGATGTGTGGATTCGCCAACTTCGGCAGCCTCGGCATCATGATCGGCGGGCTGGGGGCCATGGCACCGCAGCGGCGGGACGAAATCGTCGGGATGGGTCTGAAGTCGATCCTGGCGGGGACGCTGGCGACCCTGATGACCGGGGCAGTGGTGGGGCTATTGATCTAAATGGCACTTCGCAGGACCACCAATCATTCGGGCCAGAGACTCAAGTTTTGAGCCTCTGCTGTATCAGACTGTGCAGTGAATCCACGCATCGGAGGTCACGCCCATGTCCCGACCGACCCAGGCCCTGCCCGATCCGCGCAATCCCGACCTCAGCCCCGCCGTTCTCGGGCGACCCCTGGTGATCCAGCAGAGCCGCCTTGCCGGCTTTCGGCACCACGCCGCTCCCGCCCTGTGGGCGGCCCTTCGCCCCGGTGCCCCGCTCACCCTGGCGGCGGAGCAGGACAACCCCCACGACGCCCAGGCGGTCGCGGTCTTCTGGCGCGGCTGCAAACTCGGCTATTTGCCCCGAAGTGAGAATCTCGTGGCGGCCCGGTTGCTGGCCCGCCACCGCACCTTGAGCGCACGGGTCCGCCGCCTGGCGCCGGAGGCGCATTGGGATCGGCGGATGGAGTTGGAGGTCCTGATGCTTTAAGGACGGCCAGATCGAGCCGGGCAAGATCCAAGGCTTTGCGCTCGCCGCTGGAGTGATGGATGATCAGGCCAGAGCAATCACCGGAGTCGATCATGGGCGAGGAGATCCGCGGCCATTGCTGGAATTGCGGTCAAGGGCTGACGCGGCTGGACCTGGGGCGGGAGTCGCCTTGCCCCGGCTGCGGCAAACCGACCCATTGTTGCCGTAACTGCCGATTCTATGCCCCGGGCCGACCGAACGAGTGTCGGGAGCCCCTGGTGGAACGGGTGGTGGAGAAGCTCAGGGCCAATTTTTGCGGCTATTTCGAGCCCGAACCCAGGACCGCGGCGGGCACCGTCACACCGGATGGAGAGGCCCTGCGCAAGGCGGCGGAGGACCTGTTTCGCCCGGCCTAGCAGGCCCTGGACGGACGGAACCCGGGGGAGCGGCCTGGAGCCGCGATGTGGGTTGGTCGGTACCCCCCCCGGCATGGGTCTGGGCCAAGGGACTCATCGCGACTCCAAGCCGCGCCCTCGCCCGCAGATCACGATCGGTCTGCCTCGCCAGGACTGCCCCCGCAGGGGACCGAACACTCAGGAGGAGGAAACAAAAAAAGCGCTGTTTGCACAGCGCCTTTTTGTGTTTTGTATCAGGACAGGGCCTGATCGGGAGTTGGTGCCGAGGAGAGGACTCGAACCTCCACGGGTCGCCCCACTAATACCTGAAACTAGCGCGTCTACCAATTCCGCCACCTCGGCTGAGGCCATCGGGTTGACCCTTAGGAAGGGCCGGACCGAACGGAGCGCGCATGTTAGTGAGACAAGGCCGTCTTGTCAACGATACACTACCCGACCTTAGAGAAAGGCCAAGATAGAGTCAGATACACCACGTGACCAGACGCAAATCCACCACCCAAGAGACCCCCGAGCAAGGGCCAGCCCCGACCTCCGCTGCGGCCCCAGCGCCAAGCCGGGCCCGCAAGAAGAAGGCGCCCGAGGGCGCTGCACCGCCTGATCGCACCGATTCCCCCCCAGCCCGCTCCCAAGCGCCCCGGAAGCCCGCATCGAAGGCGGGTCCGAAAACCACTCCGGGGCCTACCCCAGCGGCCAAGACCGAGCCCGCCCGGAGCCGGGACCCGAATCGCCAGCGGGAAGCCAAGAAGTACGAGAACCCCATCCCCAGTCGGGAGTTCATCCTCGAAACCCTGACCGCCCACGGCACCCCCCTGGCCTTCGCCGAAGTCGCGGCAGCTCTCGATCTCACCGCCGAACCGGACCTGATCGCCCTGGAGCGCCGCCTGGGGGCCATGGTCCGTGATGGCCAGTTACTGCGCAATCGCAAGGACGCCTTCTGCATCGTCAACCGCGTGGACCTGATCGCCGGGCGGGTGATCGGGCACCCGGATGGCTTCGGCTTCGTGCGCCCGGATGAAGGGGGCGACGACCTCTATCTGTATCCCAAGGACATGAAATCCCTGTTCCACGGGGACCGGGTGGTGGTGCGGGTCGCCGGACGGGACCGTCGCGGGCGCCTGGAAGGGTCCCTGGTGGAGGTCCTGGAGCGCAACACCCGTACCGTGGTGGGCCGTCTCTATCAGGAAAGCGGCGTGGGCTTCGTCGCGCCGGACAACAAGCGCCTCGCCCACGACATCATCATCCCCAGCGACCGCCTGAGCGGCGCCACCCACGGCCAGATCGTGGTGGCCGAGATCACGGATCAGCCCACGGCCCGCACCCAGCCCATCGGCCGGGTGCGGGAGGTCTTGGGCGATCACATGGCCCCGGGAATGGAGACCGACATCGCCATCCGCGCCCACGACCTGCCCGTGGAGTGGCCGGCCGCGGTGGAGGCGGAGATCGCCGGACTTACCCCGCAGGTGCCGGAATCCGCCAAGGAGGGCCGCTGGGACCTCACCAAGCTGCCCCTGGTGACCATCGACGGCGCGGACGCCCGGGACTTCGACGACGCGGTCTACTGCGAACGCAAGCCCAAGGGCTGGAAGCTCCTGGTCTCCATCGCCGACGTCTCGGCCTATGTGGTTCCCGACACGGCGCTGGATACCGAGGCCCGGGAGCGCGGCAACTCGGTCTACTTCCCGGACCGGGTCATCCCCATGCTGCCGGAGGTCCTGTCCAACGGGCTCTGCTCACTGAACCCGGAGGTGGACCGGCTGTGCATGACCGCGGAGCTGCACATCGACCTGGAGGGCAAGGTCACCCGCACCCGCTTCTTTGCAGGCGGTGATGCGCTCCCAGGCGCGCCTGACCTATGACCAGGTGGCGGCCATGATCGTGGATCGGGACCCGGAGCTGTGCGCCCGCTATGCCGCAGGTCCTGCCTCATCTGCAGGAACTCCATGCCCTGTACCAGGTGCTCCGCGCCGCCCGCGCCGAACGCGGTGCCATCGAGTTCGACAGCACCGAGACCAAGTTCGAGTTCAATGAACAGGGGCGCATCAGCGCCGTGGTCCCGGTGGTGCGCAACGACGCCCACCGCCTGATCGAGGAGTGCATGCTGGCCGCCAACGTGGCCGCGGCGCGGCTCTTCGAGCGCAAGAAGGTCCCGGCCCTGTACCGCATCCATGACCTGCCGAGCGAAGAGAAGCTCAATGACCTGCGGGAGTTCCTGGGCCAGCTCGCCCTGTCCCTGCCGGGCGGACCCAAGCCGGTGGCCGCGGACTATGCCCAGTTGCTGAGCCAGATCGAGGACCGGCCCGACCGCGGCCTGATCCAGACCGTGCTGCTGCGCTCCATGCAGCAGGCCATGTACTCCTCGGACAACGTGGGTCACTTCGGTCTGGCCTATCCCGCCTACACCCACTTCACCTCCCCCATTCGCCGCTACCCGGACCTGATCGTCCACCGCATCATCAAGCACATGTTGGCGGGTGGGACGGCGGTGGACCTGGACTACTCCAAGTCCGATCTCCAACAGGTCGGCGAGCACTGCTCCGGCACCGAGCGGCGCGCCGATGAGGCCACCCGCGACGCCAATGACTGGCTCAAGTGCGAGTTCATGCAGGACAAGCTGGGGGAGCAATTCGACGGCACCATCACCAGCGTCACCTCCTTCGGCATCTTCGTCCAGCTCGACCAGATCCACGTGGATGGACTGGTCCACATCACCGCCCTGGACAACGACTACTACCACTTCGACCCCATCGGTCACCGCCTGCACGGGGAACGCAGCGGGACTGTCTACCGCCTGGGTGACCGTCTGCGCATCCAGGTGGCAGCGGTCAATCTTGACGACCGCAAGATCGACTTCGTGCTCCCGCAACCCCAGGCCAAGAGCACGGAGGCCCAGGCCAGTTCCGGACGGCGGCGGCGCAAGGGTTGAGGGGCGCGCACGCTTTTCACCGACGGTCGCCGGTCATACGTCGCCGTCATCCTGGAAGAACGCCGAAACGACCAACCCACCAGGCGGAACCCGTTCGTGGTTCCGCCAACCCCCCAAACGGCCTGGCAGCGGCGGATCGCCCTGCGGATGCCGGCCCTGCAAAGCGCTTGGCAACGGCGCGTATCGCGTCACGGGAGGCCCGCAACCACCCCGTCCCACTGGTACTGACCGGCCCCAGTCCATACCTTTCCGGGTTCACCCGTTCTGCAATCCGGCAGGTCCCCCATGCCCTTCCGCCCCGCCTGGATCCTCTGCGCGCTGAGCGTCCTTGCCTGCACGACCACGGCAGCCATCGCCAAGGACGCCCCACCCCCGCCGCCCCCCGCGGCGGTCATCGCCGTCAAGGTGGGCACGGCTCCCTTCGCGGACCCGGTGGAGGCCCTGGGGACCCTCAAGGCCCGGGAGTCGGTATCCATCACGGCCAACGTCACCGAGACCGTGTCCGCCATCCATTTCGCGGACAACCAGCGGGTGGCCGCGGGTGACCTGCTGGTGGAGCTCACCAACGCGGAGGAGCGGGCCCTGATCGTGGAGGGCCGCGCGCGGGTCGCGGAGGCGGAGCGCCAATATGACCGGGTGAAGTCCCTGGCCGGGCAGCGCTCGGCGGCGGAGTCCCTGCTCGATGAGCGCCTCCGTGACCTGGAGACCGCCCGGGCGACCCTGGTGGTCTATGAGGCCAGGCTCGCGGACCGGGTCATCACCGCCCCCTTTGCCGGGGTCCTGGGACTGCGCAACATCAGCGTCGGGGCCCTGGTAGAGCCGGGGGACCTGATCACCACCTTGGACGACAGTAGCACCCTGCGGCTGGACTTCGCGGTGCCAAGCATCTTTCTGGGCAGCCTAAAGCCCGGGCTCGCCGTAGAGGCCCGGGCGGATGAGTTCCCGGACCAGGTCTTCACGGGCCGGGTCACCGGGGTGGACAGCCGCATCGACCCCATCAGCCGCTCCTTCCTGGTCCGCGCCGTGCTCCCCAATCCGGAGGGGCGGCTCAAACCCGGGCTCCTGATGAAGGTGCAACTCCTGCGCAATCCCCGGCAGGCCCTGGTGGTGCGCGAGTCCGCCCTGCTGGGCCAGGGCCGGGACCACTTCGTGATCCGGGTGGGGGCAGACGAGCGGGCCGAGCGGGTCCAGGTTGCGATCGGCACCCGGCGCCCCGGGGAGACAGAGATCGTCTCGGGTCTGGCCGCCGGGGACCGGGTGGTCACCCAGGGCGCGGACAAGGTGCGGCCCGGTCAGGCGCTCACGGTGCAGCTGGATGACGGCTCCGAGCCGCTGACCGAGATGCTGCGCGCCCGCCCGGCGGTAGCCCCATGATCCTGTCGGACGTCTCGGTCACCCGGCCGGTCTTCGCCACCGTCCTGTCCTTGCTCCTGATCGCTTTCGGGCTCATGGCCTTCGACCGGCTGCCCCTGCGCGAATTTCCGGACATCGACCCCCCGGTGGTCTCCATCGAGACCAACTACCCGGGGGCCGCCGCCAGCGTGGTGGAGACCCGCATCACCCGCCTGATCGAGGACCGGGTCTCCGGGGTGGAGGGCATCCGGACCATCGTCTCCCAGAGCGAGGACGGGCGCTCCGCCATCACCATCGAATTCAACCTGGGCCGGGCCATCGACGGGGCGGCCAACGACGTGCGCGACCGGGTCTTCGGCATCCTCAACCAACTGCCCCCGGAGGCGGACCCACCCAACATCCAGAAGGTGGACAGCAACGAGGACGTGATCCTCTGGCTCAACCTCCAGAGCGAGGCGCACACGGTGCCGGAGCTCACCGACTATGCCCAGCGCTATCTGGTGGACCGCTTTTCGGTGCTGGACGGGGTGGCGCGGGTCCAGGTCGGCGGCGCCCAGACCTATGCCCTGCGTATCTGGCTCGACCGCCAGGCCCTGGCCGCCCGGGAGCTTACGGTGGCGGACGTGGAGGCGGCCCTGCGGGCCGAGAACCTGGAGCTGCCGGCCGGGGGCATCGAGTCCGACAGCCGCCAGTTCAGCGTGCGGCTGGAGCGGACCTTCGTCACCCCGGAGCAGTTCGCCGAGCTGGTGCTCGCCCAGGGTCCGGGAGGCTTCCTGGTGCGCCTGGGCGACGTGGCGCGGGTGGAGCGGGGGACGGAGGAGAACCGCACCTTCTTCCGGGGCAACGGGGTACCCATGGTGGGGCTGGGGATCGTGAAGCAGTCCACCGCCAACACGGTGGCGGTGGCGGATGCGGCGAAGGCCGAGGCGGCGCGCCTCAACGCCACCCTGCCCGCGGGGATGGAGATCCGCCAAAGCTATGACTCCTCCGTCTTCGTGCGCGGGGCCATCGCGGAGGTCTACAAGACACTCGCCATCGCCATCGGCCTGGTGATCCTGGTCATCTTCCTGTTCCTGGGCTCGGTGCGGGCGACCCTGGTGCCGGCGGTGACAGTCCCGGTGTCGATCGTGGCCACCTTCATCGTCCTCTATGGCCTGGGCTTCTCCGTCAATATCCTGACCCTGCTGGCCCTGGTCCTGGCCATCGGGCTGGTGGTGGATGACGCCATCGTGGTGTTGGAGAACGTCCACCGGCGCATGGAGCAGTATGGCGAGACGCGCCTGGTGGCCGCCTACCGGGGTACCCGGCAGGTGGGCTTCGCGGTGGTTGCCACCTCCGTGGTGCTGGTGTCCGTGTTCGTGCCCATCGCCTTCCTGGAGGGGGACATCGGCCGGCTCTTTTCCGAGTTTGCCTTGACCATGGCCGCCGCGGTGGCCTTCTCCACCCTGGTGGCCCTCACCCTGTCCCCGGTGCTGGCCTCCAAGATCTTGCCGCAGGACCACCGGCACTCCGTGCTGACCCGCGGCATCGACTGGACCTTTGGGTTGATCCGGCGGGGCTATCGGGTCAGCCTGGGGTTCTTTCTGCGCGCCCGCTGGCTGATGGTGCTGCTGTTCCTGGCGAGCAGCGCCGCGGCGGTCTGGCTCTACCAGCAGATCCCCCAGGAATACACCCCCAAGGAGGACCGGGGGGCCTTCTTCGTCCTGGTGGACGGACCCGAGGGGGCCTCCTTCTCCTACATGCAGACTTATCTGGACGAGATCGAACGTCGGCTCATGCCCTACACGGAGAGCGGCGAGGCGATCCGGCTCCTGGTGCGGGCCCCCCGAATCTTCGGCAGCGCCCAGAACTACAACTCCGGCATGGCCGTGCTGGTGTTGGGTGACTTCGCGGACCGTCGGTCCGCCTGGGTCATCATGGAGGAGATCCGCAAAAAGCTCAGCGACCTGCCCGGGGTGCGGGCCTTCCCGGTCATGCGCCAGGGGTTCGGGGCGCGCATCCAGAAGCCCGTCCAGTTCGTCCTGGGCGGTGGCACCTATGATCAGCTGGCCGCGTGGCGGGACATCCTGCTCAAGGAGATCGAGCGCTCCAACCCGGGGCTGGTCGGGCTGGACTGGGACTACAAGGAGACCAAGCCCCAGTTGCGGGTGGAGATCGACTATGCCCGAGCGGCCGACCTGGGCGTCAAGGTCGGGGAGATCGGCCGCACCCTGGAGACCATGCTGGGGTCGCGCAAGGTGACGACCTACCTGGATACGGGGGAGGAATACGACGTCATGCTGGAGGGCGAGCGGGAGGCCCAACGCACCCCCGGCAGCCTGGACGGGCTCTATGTGCGGTCGGACCGGAGCAAGGCGCTGATCCCCCTGGCCAACCTGGTGCGGGTAAGCGAGATCGCGGACTCCAAGACCCTCAACCGCTTCAACCGTCTGCGGGCCATTACCTTGGAGGCCAACCTGGCGCCCAACCTGTCGCTGGGGGCCGCACTCACCTATCTGGAGGACCTGGCCCATACCCATCTGCCGGAACAGGCACGCATCGACTTCAAGGGCCAGTCCCGGGACTTCCGGCAGGCCGGCGGCGGCCTGCTATTCGTCTTCGGCCTGGGGGTCCTGGTGGTCTATCTGGTCCTGGCCGCCCAGTTCGAGAGCTGGGTCCATCCCTTCGTCATCATGCTCACGGTGCCCCTCGCCATGGCCGGGGCCCTGTTCGGGCTCTGGGTCACCGGTGAGACGCTCAATATCTACAGCCAGATCGGGCTCATCATGCTGGTGGGTCTGGCCGCGAAGAACGGCATCCTCATCGTCGAATTCGCCAACCAGCTCCGGGACCAGGGGATGCCCTTCCGGGAGGCCCTGCTGGAGGCCTCCGACGTGCGGCTCCGTCCCATCGTCATGACCGGCATCACCACCGCCGCCGGCTCCCTGCCCCTGCTCCTCTCCACCGGTGCTGGGGCCGAGACCCGCGCCGTCATCGGCACCGTCATCCTCTTCGGCGTCCTCGCCGCCACCCTCTTCACCCTCTTCGTGGTCCCGGTCGCCTACGACCTCCTCGCCCGCCGCACCGGCTCACCGGGCGACGTGGCGCGCCAACTGGAACGGGAAGGCACGGCGAGCCCGGCGAATGTCGTCCGGGCCGAGTGAGCCGAACCGCGGCCAGAACAGCGGCCCAGGCTCCGAGACTGTGGACATATTCGCAGGATCGCCCAACAAGACGCAAAATCCGTGGGATGCTTGGGTACTCGACCGCATGCAGTCCAGATTGAACCGATCCCCGCCCCTCCTTTTTCCCGCAGCGCTCACAGATTAAACGACTGAATCGTTCGGATGTCGTAATTGGCCTGCAAGAGGTGTGAGGCATAGCTATGCCTGAAGGTATGGGCCGACGCCCGCTTGGGTATCCCGGCTTCCTGCACCGCGATCTTCAGCGCCTTTTGCAGTGCGGTCTCGTGCAGGTGATAGCGGCGGCGCTCCGAGGTGCCGGGGATCGGAGTCAGCTTGGCCGCGGGGAAAAACCACTGCCAGGCAAGCTCCTTCGCCGCCGACTTCGACTTCTGCTCGTACCGGTTGGGCAGAAAGGTGCCGGAATAGCCGGCGGCTAGATCCGCGCGGTGGACGCGTGCCACCTGCTCGAGCTGTGCCCGTAGCACCGGCAGCAACACCGTGGGTAAAGGCAGGGTGCGATCCTTCTGGCCCTTGCCGTCGTGCACCGTCAGCATGCCCATCTCGAAATCGACGTCCTGCACCCGCAGCTTCAGACACTCGAACAGTCGCAGACCGCATCCGTACAGGAGCTTGGCTGGCAGGTCGAAGGGTGGCGCCAGCCGATCGATCACCCGATTCACCTCCGCACGCGACAGGACCACCGGGACCTATGGCCGCTTCTTGGCCCGCACCACACCCTCGAACTCGCCGAACGCCTTGCCGAGCACATGGCGGAAGACGAACAGCAGGGCATTGAACGCCTGGTTCTGGCTCGACGCGGAGACCTGCCTGTCCACCGCGAGGTGGGTCAGGAATCCCTTCACGTCCTCGACCGTCAGGTGCGCGGGGGGCTTGTTGCGGGTAAAGCCCTGAAGCATCCTCGCCCAACTGGTATAGCTCTTCAGGGTCTTGGCGGAGTAATGGCGGACTTTGATCGCGGCCGCAAGGCGTTGATAGAGCTCGGGCCAACTCGCGGGAGACGTGGTGGGTACGGCGCTGGCGCTGGGTTGCGACGATGCCTCCCCAGGGGCGCCCGGGGGCATCGGCGACGCGGGCGGCGCCAAGCGCTCATCGATCCGCGCTGCGTGTTGTCGGGAGTCCTCTGTGCAGGCGGCCCCAACGTCGGCGGCTGTAGCCACTCGG
Source organism: uncultured Gammaproteobacteria bacterium (assembly GCA_963733415.1). Taxonomy (GTDB): domain Bacteria; phylum Pseudomonadota; class Gammaproteobacteria; order Chromatiales; family Chromatiaceae; genus Thiodictyon. The sequence continues at coordinate 30,612 of CAVTDM010000017.1, forward strand.
CGCTCCGTAGGAAGGCAAGGAAAAGCTCGCCTACGATGCCTGCCCTCCCCGCTGGAGCTGCCCACCCCAGCCCGAGCATCGTCTCGCACGGGCGGATCGGTGCTGCCCCCAACCGACGTCTGCGTCCCGGGCGCGCCTCCCCCTTCAAGAAGTAGAGCCGAACCGCGTCGGTCGCCTGATGGCGCATCCACTCGGCCACGCTCTTCTCAACAAGCTTGCGGAGAAACCCGCGAACGCTCTCGCGCTCGAGCGGAGGATGCGCGTACTTTGAACAAAAATCGAGATAAAAGCGGAGCCACTTGCAGTAGTGCGGCTGCTGATAGACGGGAATCGCGTTGCGCGAGAGTGTCTCGCCGTAACGCGACAGCAGACCGGGCGGGACGGGGAGCATGGGGTGACATCCTCCTCCTGTATATCATGCCGCAGCGGCCGGAAAAACAAAAAGGACGCTAGCACGCGCCCCCTTCCTTGTCAACGCCATCCAGCGCGTGGTAACTTACCCCGAAACAAGAGAATCAATTGTTAGCCATCGCTTGAAATCATATCTCTTCTATTTTCGGTGCCTACAATGACAGAAGAGGAATTTTTTGCAGATTATGATGAGGGACGGAGGGACTTTCAGAATGAGTGCCTTCAAGGGCTAGATTTTTTTACACCAATTATAAGAAAATCTCACTCCGAATTGTTTGATGATGACATAGCGACGCTCGCTTTTAATAAAGCGCCTGTTATCAGCAGACCAATTGCGGGGTTGTCCTTTCCAAAGGGATCTCTTCATCGCGCTAAGTTGTTGGATTCCGATCTTTTGCGATCTATCCTTGTCGAAACTGATATATCTCAGACTGATGCACGATTGGCTACTTTTTCTGGCGCAGACTTAACCGGAGCTAAACTGACAGGTGCTGACTTACGCTTTGCGACATTTATCGGTACCACGCTAAACAATGCAGATTTGCGAGACGCAAAACTTGATCATAGCACAATTCGATACGCGACTCTTGATAAGGCAAATTTAGAAGGTACTTCCGGTATCGGATTGGAGTTAAGTAAATCTCGTTTATGCGGCGCGAACTTAAAAAACGCAAAATTTAATAGATCGCTTTTAAACATGTCTGACATGTCATCCTCCACGTTGGATGGCGCTTGCTTTAGAGACGCAGTTCTTTGGCGTACAAAAGCAAACAGTATTTCGTCTATCGGTTGTGATTTCACGAATGCCAATGCTACTTTCTTTGATGCGGCTGACTCTAATTTCGAGAACTCTGGCTTCCAGAACGCGGACCTCTCGAATGCGGTTCTTTCTTGCGCGAGCTTCGTTCGAGCAAGACTCACTAATGCAAAGCTATCTTCTGCGGATTTGCGTTATTCAAGATTCCATGGTGCAACCCTTCAAGGCGCAAATCTGCATGAAGCTCTAATTGCAAATTCAGAATTCAAAGGAGTTACATTAGGTGGGACCGTTCTCACCGGAATCGATCTATCTGAGTTCATTAATTCCAAGTTGCGACACACAGGCCCAAGTACAATAGATCATGCGTCGATTGCCATGACTATATCTCGCGACCCAATCCATCCGCTCGATTTTCATGCGTCTATTAGGTTGCAAGAGTTTTGTGAAGCATGTGGCACGCCACCTGTTGTCGCTGTCTATTTGATAGATTCGATCCGCTCTCTACAATCTGGGCAACTGAGGCGTCTAATGAGTTCAACGTTCATTAGCTATGGAACTCCGGATGAAGAGTTCGCGAACAAACTTAACAAGGATCTTCTCAAAAACAGCGTTACAACATTTTTCTTCCCGCTAGATGCACCTTTTGGGGAAAAACTTCATGCGACAATGCGGCGCGTAGATTCTTACGATAGAATTATTTTAATATGCTCTGAACGCTCATTGAATAGAACTGGACTCCAGTATGAGCTTGAAAAGACGATAGAGCGAGAAGCTAGAGATGGTGGAGAATCGTACTTAATTCCTGTTTCTCTGGATGATTATTTATTTAATAGATGGAAGCCAAGGAGAGAGCATCTTCGAGAAGAGGTAGTTAGTCGAGTTGTAGCGGATTTCAGTGACGATAAAAATTATCGTATGCAATTTCAACGGCTTCTGCGCGTACTAAAGAAGCTTGATTCTTGATTTCAGGCAACAATCGAGATGTATCGCTAACAAAAAGCTCAAGGCGACGCCGTACCGCGCATCGAGCTCCGAGCTTGATTAAAGCTTGTCACGAAGCGCGGTACGGCCCGCCTTAGCTTGTCGTTAGAGATTTCCATGTCCCGCGCATACCAAAGCTTCGAATACGGCATCAAAGACGCAGAGGAACTGCTCGCACATTTCGATGCCGTCAACGCCAATCCACCGCCCGCAAACGCCGAAGTTCTGAAACGGGCCGGTCTTGTTATGGCCTTAACAGCATGGGAAACCTATGTTGAGGATCGCCTTCTGGAAGAAATGAACAAGAAACTTGGCGTGGTGGCTGGCAGTTATGTCGGCGATTTTGTCCTGAAAAAAGTTGCACACCGATCTAAAGCAATTCCACAATCCCAGTTCGGACAAGACAAAACGCATATTTCAAGAATATCTTGGTCTGGATGTCACCGAAGGGTGGTCATGGGCCAACTATGAGCCTGAAAAAGCCAGGATCCACTTTGAACAGTTGGATTAGCAAGCGTGGAGACGCCGTGCATCGATCAAAACCCATAAACAACGGCTCTCCTGTTGCTCATCTAATCAAGCGAGATGAACTAGAAAAAGTAATTCGCTTTATCAAAGACCTCGTAAAAGCGACGGACACCTATGTCGACAACAATCTCTAACATGGCGGTCAAGCGGGACGTTCAAAACGCTGCGCGTTTTGCCCGCCCCTTACCTCTACGTTGGGCGCTTGAGAGTGCCTCGCCCGTGGCATACAGGGGTGCGGCTTGGCAGGCCAACAACAACGGTGCGCTGGGAACTGCGGGAGCATCAGGCGATGCTGAATTTCACATACAAAGAGAATACGATTGCCGGCCAATTTAACGGCCGTTTTGCGTATCGCGCTGACGACCATGGCAGAGAACTCGAACCAAGCACGTTCCGCGATCTTTCCGTTGCGGCTCCCGACGCCTGGCTGAACCGCACAATTCGCCATGAATACTTCCACTGGATTGTGTTCCGACATTCGGCAATCGGGATGAGGGTCATCGGTCATAGATTTGCAGCCCGCCGCGCCTTCATACGTAACGCATTCCAGGACGTAATCGATTACTACGCTGCACGAACTTGCTATTTCTTTTGTTCCTACGAGCCACACGAAACTGTGGTGAAGCAGTTGGAATTGCACGATCCAGTGGAACGTTCTGGCGATTTGCGTCGTACCCATCTCACCGGCGCGCAGCGAAGGCTTATCAAAGACACCGATAAGATCGTCCTCGATACTTGGAGAAAGCAAGGAATCGCCTTTGACCTTTTGCGATCTGTCTTTTACGAAACACTCGGCCGTCTGGCGACACGCGAGTACGACCTGCAAAACTACGTGCGTGACGAGCGCGGAGTGTTGCAGCTTGAAGAAACATCAATGCTTGCTGTAACTCGCGGCGTCATAAATGCTGCTTTTAGCAAGGAAAGTGGCTCTCCCGTAAGCATCTCCGGAGCACTTAAACGCCTCAGAAGATTCGCTAATACTGAAAGAGGCACGGAAGCTCTAACGCAGCGATCTCTGGCCACTTGGGCTACCATCAAACTGGAAACCGAATTCAAAACTCTTGTGGCACTAAATAGAATGCGAGTGGAAGCGGCGGAGAAAGCCAGCAAGCGCGCCGAAGCGCAGTTTATTGATCACTGCAAACAACTGGCAGATTTCACACTTCGACATACTCTGAACCGACCGAATCCTCTCTATACCCACCCTTTGGCCAAACGTTTGTGTGCCGTTGGGCTCGAGCACAATGCGCCAAGAGAAGAGCGGATTTCGAGACTCGAAGAAATCGACTACGCTGTACTGTATTTTTTCTATTCACACGGGAACTAGCTGCAAATGAACTTTACGCACCTTGTTAACAGCGAAGACGTACAGCCAGATCAGATGGATTTGCAACGCTACGATTACTTTTTGGTCCTCTTTGTGTTGTCGGACTCGGACGTTGATTTCGCTCTGACTACGGTCGGGACCCCGCTGCGTGCCACCAGCACAACGCTCTGCTGGGTCATTCAGCCTAGGCACCTAAAAATGGCCCTTGCGGGAACAGCGTTACGGGATATCCATGACAAGTTGAAAGAAAATGCAATTATTGATACAGATCATTCGTTTCTCGCTTGGATCGCAAAACGTGATCTTCTTGTACCGGGTGCCGGCAGATACTATCCGCTTTTCCTTGGAACGTGGGAGTCGTCTGAAAAGTCGGCGGTTCTGAAAGACGCTGTTAAGAAGGCGCTTTCCGATATCGAAAGCGATGCGCAACCGCCTAATAGGGTTTGGTTGTCGGCTCTTCCGGCGATCGCTAAGTTGGTTTCTCAGTTATTGGGAAGTCCCTCTCCTTGACCGCTTGGGGTCATGATATCTGAAGATCGCCCAACAATTGGCTCAGCGCCGACCCAATACCGCGCTCCGGGCTCATTGCAAGAATTCATGGCCATGCCGGCGCGGTATTGGGCTGGCTAGCCAGAACGTTAGCGTCTCAACCATAACGGGGGAAGCATGAAGCTGTATTTAGGTGGACCTATGTTCACAGAGGCGGAAGTTAGACATAATTTGCGTTTGGCCAAGAGGCTTCGTGATCGCGGTTTTCTGGTTTATTGCCCAAACGAGAATGCTTCAATAAACGACAAAACGAGAACTGACATCACACCTGAGAACGTCTACCTTGCTGACATTCGAGAAGTAGAGTCGTCGAACGTATTTGTGTGCCAAGTCGCGGAGAGTGTATTAGGGGACAGACCACGGTTTCCCGATTTCTTCTGCTAAAGCGGAAGGTTAAGCTGATCGGCATCCGGCTCCCTTTTCTTCGGGCGGCCCGACTTGCCGGGCCACGTGCGGCGTCCGACCATCGAGGCAATCTGCCGCTGGAAGCGCTCGTTGCCGAGGACGAAGCCGCCGTTGGTCGAGTCCCGAATCGCGGTCAGGTCGGCTTCCGGGATTTCGTCGGCGAAAAGGCGTCGATAGCAAGCGCGGCGGGTTTCCTCGGCTTCGGCAAGGGCGCTGTAGACGGGATGCGGCGCGAGAACCGGGTGGACCTCGCCCAATGCGTTGCCGCGGTAGCTGGACCATGGGTAGTCGCCCGGCGCTTGCACCATGCCCGCCCTGACGGGATTGAGCTCGATGTAGCGTTGACAGGCGAGGAGGTAGGTGTCGGCCTCGATCACGGACGACCGGAAGCGCCCTTCAAAGAGCGTGCCCGTGCGACGGTAAGTCCGATTGATGTGCTGCACGTACCGTTGCCCGAGCCCCTTCATGAGCGACGACGGCCCCCGCTCGGTCTCGGGCGTCATCAGCAGGTGCAGATGGTTGGTCATGAGCACGTACGCATGGATGCGAACCGATTCGGCTGCGCCACGCTCGGCGAGCATGTCTAGAAGCACGCGATTGTCGCTGTCGTGGAAGAATATGACAGCCCGGTCGATACCGCGCAGAATGGCGTGCATCGGGAACCCGGCCGCGACGATGCGGGCGCGTCTGGGCATGCGGATATCCCTGGGTGAAGTGGTGCGTCTCGGCAGTGTAGCAGGAGAAAACCGTGGTCTGTCCCCGGTTTACTCGCGGTCGATACCGCGCAGAATGGCGTGCATCGGGAACCCGGCCGCGACGATGCGGGCGCGTCTGGGCATGCGGATATCCCTGGGTGAAGTGGTGCGTCTCGGCAGTGTAGCAGAAGAAAACCGTGGTCTGTCCCCGGTTTACTCTCGCCACCGTTCGCTTTCGGGATGCTCACCCGCCGCACCGGCTGGGGCCGATACGTGCCATCGCACAGGGCTTGGCGGATCGCCGGCAAGCTCGAACGTGCGAACTCGGGAAAGTCCTCGATGCGCATCCCGTCGATGCCGGGCGCACCCTTGTTGGCCTTCACGCGCTTCCATGCCCGTCGCATGTTCTCGCTCTCCAGTACCCGCTCCATCAGGTCGTCGTGCAAGGCTGGCTGCGTGGCATCGCGCCGCGACGCGTCTCCCCCGGACGGGCTCGACGACACGTGCGAGCGATCCACGGCTCCGCCTTGACTTCTCATGTTCGGCCCTTCGCCACGCGCCCGCTCCAGGGCGGCGCGACTACTATGGCCTCGGCTGACTTCTGTCCCGTCACGCCGCGCGTTGCCGCCCGACGCGCTGCCCGAGTCACGGTAGGGTCCGGTGGCGATTCCAGCGCTTTCGCGCCGGCCCTCAGTCCGGCTCCCCTGGCGACCACAGCACCCGTAGGGTTCGATGGCGATTCCAGCCCTTTCGGACTGGGCCTCAGTGCGACTCCCATAGGCACACGGACCGCTCGCGAGACAGATCTCCCCGGATAAGGACATGAACTTTCAGTGCACAACCGCCGCATTTACCCTATCCCCCGCACCCGATGGGTTTCGTCACCATGTGCTGACTCACCCGGGGACTGAGCCTTCTATGCGATTTCTGTCCGTCGGCTCGCACCTTTGCGCTCGGGCTTCCTCCAGACAGACCCTCGCGGGGCTGCCCTTGCCGTCGGCTAGTAGTTATATCGTCCGCTGCGCGGACATCTCAGGTACTCCTACAGGGGACTTTCACCCCATCAGTTCATGCCCATGCCGGGCATCCTTGACGTTATGTTTAAAAGAGAAACCTCATGACAACCTATGAAGTTGTGACATTGATTCTTCAATTCCTGGTTGCTGTTGCAACCTTTGGCGCGCTTTTTGTTTACTACCGGCAACTTCGTGTGATGTCCGGTCAACTTAATTCAATGCAAGAAACAGCAAAAGCGCAAAGTGGTTTGGCGCTTGTCGATTTTCTTCAAGAACCGGAGGTTCGTGAAGCGCGTCATACAGTCCGCGCTGTCCTATCCACGAAACCTATGGAGCACTGGAGCGGTGAAGAAAAAGATCAGGCTTCGCGTGTAGCAGCAAACTATGATGTGGCGGGCGCATTAGTGAAAGCTGGCCTTGCGCCAGTTGAGCTTATCGCCGCTAATTGGGGGCCAAGCATAATTCACTGTTACGAAGTTCTAGAGCCGTGGATACAAGAGCATCAAACTCGCCCTGGTGCTTACGCTTCCTATTGGAGCAACTTTAAATGGCTTTACCATGAGGCAAAGAAAGCCTGTTAGGTCTTGGAATAGTTAAACAAATATGGCCGGATTCAATTTAAATCGATTTTCAGAAGCTCAAGATCAAGGCGTTTACGAATCAGCCTTGAGAGAGCTGAGAAATGGGAGAAAAGTAGGCCACTGGATGTGGTTCATTTTTCCTCAAGTTCGGGGTCTGGGGCATAGTTCAACAAGCGTTTATTACAGTATTCAGAGCCTGGATGAAGCCATAGCATATCTATCCAATCCAGTTCTTGGCGATCGGCTCATTCAATCCACAGAAGCTGTGCTGTCACTACCCGGCTGTTCTGCTGAAGAGGTTTTTGGATATCCCGATTATCTTAAATTTCTGTCATCGCTCACACTTTTTGAGCAGGCATCAGGCGAAGGTGGCGTATTTACTAAGGCTCTCGAAAAATACTACAAAGGAAAGAGAGATAAAAAGACGCTTAAAATACTTAAAAATGAAAAATAAACATAACAATGCCATAAACATGGACCCGAAAAAGCTGCGCTGCGCTCAA
>CAVTDM010000018.1:0-76639 GCA_963733415.1 uncultured Gammaproteobacteria bacterium
GTCTGTTCCCACTGCCGCGGCCGTGGTCGGCTGCAAGAGGACAAGACCCTCTCGGTCAAGGTCCCCCGGGGGTGGATACGGGCGACCGCATTCGCCTGGCGGGCGAGGGCGAACGTGCCGAGCACGGTGGTACGCCGGGTGACCTCTATGTCCAGGTCCAGGTCCAGGACCATCCCATCTTCACCCGCGAGGGCAGTCACCTCTACTGCGAGGTCCCCATCGGCTTCGTGGTCGCCGCCTTGGGAGGCGAGATGGAAGTCCCAACCCTGGACGGCAAGGTCAGCCTCAAGATCCCGCCCGGCACCCAGACCGGCAAGATGTTCCGTATTCGCGGCAAGGGCGTGAAGCCGGTGCGCGAGAGCGTCAACGGCGATCTCATCTGCCGGGTCAGTGTCGAGACCCCGGTCAATCTCACCGAGCGACAGAAAGAGCTGTTGCGGGAGTTCGATGAGAGCGTCCAGGAGGGCGGTTCCCGCCATAACCCCCACAGCCTCGACCTGGGTGGATGGGGTCAAGAGCTTCTTCGAGCGGATGGGCTTCTGACATCGTTTTTTCGCTTGGGGCGAAAAACAATCTGTTAATGCAATTCATTTCAAAAGTCTTGCGCCCACGCCGGTGCGCGGGAGCACTTTATGGCGCCTCTGCGTGGCTAAACGACAGCGGGATCAGGTCGTGCGATCGCGCATTGTTTCGCGACCATTCACCCGCGGCGGGCGGCTCACGTCCACGCCCTCACCCTGACCTTCCAAGGCTCCTCACCGCCGCCTCGTTCCACGACGTCGGGGACAGGTGCTGAACTGGGATCACTGAGTCGTTTCCAAAATCCAGTATGACTCCATCCTCGTCCGCAGACCAACAAGCCGGCAACAAAGCGTCTTTCCGCGAAGTCTGCCGGCAACTCTGGATCATCTCCAAGGCGTTTTTCACCTCGGAGAGCCGGCACAAAGCGCTCAGGTTTCTCATCGTCCTGCTCACTCTGGCCCTGTCCGTCGGCGGCGTGCAGGTGCTCATGAGCTATGTGGCGAGGGATTTCATGACCGCCATCGCGAAGAAGGATGCCCCCGCTTACTGGCAATCGCTGTGGTTGTATCTCGGCACCTTCGCCCTTGCGGTCCCGATCGGGGTTTACTACCGGTGGACGGAAGAGCGGCTGGCGCTGCTGTGGCGGGAATGGATGGCGCAGCACCTGATCAAACGGTATTTCAACAACCGCGCCTACTACCGGCTGCGCGGCTCGGCCAGCATCGACAACCCGGACCAGCGTATCAGCGAGGATGTGCGCAACTTCACCATCAGCTCGCTGTCCTTCCTGCTCATCGCGCTGAACGCTACGGTGACGGTGGTTGTCTTCATCGGCGTGCTCTGGGCCATCTCCGGCACCCTGGTCGGCGTGCTGCTTGCTCTACGCCGTGGCCGGCACCGGGCTGAGCATTCTCATCGGCCGCCGACTGGTCGGCCTGAACTATCCCCAGTATCAGAAAGAGGCGGATTTTCGCTACAGCCTGGTGCGGGTGCGCGACAACGCCGAATCCATCGCCTTCTATCGCGGGGAAAAGCGCGAGCGGCGGGACCTGGTGGGCCGCCTGGGGGCGGCTGTAGTGAACATGCTGATCATCATCGGCTGGAATCGAAACCTGGCGTTCTTCATCAACAGCTACAACTACGCCGCCCTCGTCCTGCCGGTCGTGATCGTCGCTCCGCTGTTCATGCGCGGGGAAGTGGAGTTCGGCGTCGTCACGCAGTCGGCCGGGGCATTCGCCCAGGTCCTGGCCGCCGTCTCGCTGATCATCACGCAGTTCGAGCGATTGAGCGCCTACCTGGCAGGCGTGCAGCGTCTCGGCGGCTTGTGGGATGATCTGGATGAATTCGATGCGGAGGAAGAGCGCGTCGCACTGGAGGGCGACCCAGGAAGTGGACGATGACAGCCGCACGGTGAAGCTGGACAAGCTGACCGTGCGCACGCCGGACGGATCGAAAACGCTGGTGAATGATCTGTCCTTTGAACTGCGCCGCAATCAGAGCCTCCTTATCATGGGCGCGAGCGGTACCGGAAAGAGCTCCGTTCTGCGCACCATCGCCGGGCTGTGGCCGATTGGCTCCGGTGCGCTCGAACGGCCGCCATGGCGAGACATCATGTTCCTCCCCCAGCGCCCCTACATGATCGACGGCAACCTGCGCGATCAATTGCTCTACCCGTACCGCGATCAGGACCTTGACGACGAGCAAATTCTCGAGGTTGTGGACAAGGTCAATCTGGCGGATGTGCTGGACCGCGTGGACAACGATCTGGATCGCGTGATGGACTGGATCAACGTGCTTTCGATCGGGGAGCAGCAGCGCGTGGCCTTCGCGCGGCTGTTCCTGCGAAACCCCAGGTTTGCCTTCCTGGACGAGGCCACCAGCGCGCTTGATGAGGAAAATCAGGAGCGATTGTATCAACTGCTCAAGGAGTCCCGTATCGGCTTCATCAGCGTCGGACACCGCACGACCTTGACCAAATATCATGATCGCGTCCTGCAGCTGGACCGATCGGGGACTTGGGAAATACGCGACGCTCGGCATGCGCCCCAAGAGCGGGAACGTCTGGCGCAAGACGCTGGTCACGGCTAATCTCGATGTACTGAGTGCTGCCTCGGACCCGTTAGCGGTGATCGGCAGACCCTAATGCCCCAGTCCGCCGGTTACCGGGACGAAGCGCACCGGCAGTATCTCCTGGCCCCTGATGGTCCCGGACGCGTCCTTCTCATAGACGGCGAGCTGCTGGGGTTCGTCAGGCCCGCCCATCGGTATCACCAGCCGGCCGCCCGGTTTGAGCTGCACCAATAGGGGGTCGGGCAGGTGAGGGGCGGCGGCGGTGACGATGATGCCGTCGAAGGGCGCCGCTTCCGGCCAGCCGCCCCAGCCATCGCCAGCGCGGACCTGCACCTGGTCGTAACCCAGCGCGGCCAACGTCTTGCGCGCCTGCTCCGCCAGTTCGGGGACTATCTCGATCGTGTAGACCGCCAGCCCCATGGCGGCCAGCACCGCTGCCTGGTAGCCAGACCCGGTGCCGAGTTCCAGGACCCGATCCCCTGCGCCGACCCCGAGTAGCTGGCTCATGATCGCGACGATATAGGGCTGTGAAATGGTCTGACCCCGGCCGATGGGGAGGGGATGATCCAGATAGGCCAGATCCCGTTGCTGCGGTGGTACAAAGGCGTGACGTGGGACCTCGGCCAGGGCGGCGCGCACCGCCGGGGTGAGTTGATCAAAGCCGAGGGCGGGGGCGGTGAACCGCACTTCCGCCTCCACCTCGGCGAGCAGGGCCTCGCGGCAGGCGCGGGTATTCATGGGGTATGACCGCTCAGTTCGCCAGTGACGCCTTCAGGTTATCCCAGCATCACCCCATGTGCCACCGACGGCAGTGGATCCGGCACTGATATGACTGTCGGTGCGACCTGGAAGGCAGGCGAAAAGACGAACGAGATGGTGCGCGATGTGACAGAAATCGCCTTAGTCGCGGGGTCGCAGACCCCCGCCCATGCGCTTGATGCACTTTAGATAGGCTTTTTCATTGAAGGGCTTGTGGTGTCGCTGGGTGCGCCATAACCCCTCCGCCAGGCACTGCATGAGACGGTGCTCCGCCTCATGAACATCGCCGGTGGTGGAGACCAGATTTTGGTGCAGACGGCGGATGCCCGCGGGCTGGTCGGCGCTCAGCTGATCCAGGATGGCGATGTGCAGACCCATGTGCAGGAAGGGATTGGTCTCCCCCAGGTCGGGGGGAAACTCCCGCGTCAGGCTCATGTCCGGGTCAGTCAGAAAGACCTCGTACTCGGGGTGCATCCGTGCGACCTGGATGATCTGGGTCTCCAACGGCTCCAGGGACTGGTCCGACTGGGCCTTGGCCCAGGCGGTGATAAAGGCACTGCGATGGGTCTGGCGGTCTGGGGAAAGCATGGTCGTCACTCGATGTTATTCGTCGCAGACGTCTTGTCGGGGAACTCGCAGAGGTCAGCGATGGGGCAGGTCGGGCATTTGGGGGTGCGGGCCACACAGATGTAGCGCCCATGCAGGATCAGCCAGTGGTGGGCCTGGTGCAGGAACTCTTTGGGCGTGTGTCGCAGCAACTTCTGCTCCACCGCCAGCGGGGTCTTCCCCTGGGCGATACGGGTGCGGTTGCCCACCCGGAAGATATGGGTGTCCACGGCCATGGTCGGTTCCCCGAACGCGGTGTTGAGCACCACGTTTGCGGTCTTGCGGCCCACCCCGGGCAGGGCTTCCAGGGCCGCGCGGTCCCGCGGTACCTTCCCCCCGTGCAGGGTCACCAGTTGCTCGCAGGTCTTGATGATATTGCGGGCCTTGCTGTTGAAGAGCCCGATGGTGCGTATCTGGTCCTTCAGGCCTTCCTCCCCCAGGTCCAGGATCGCCTGGGGACTGTTGGCGATGGGGAAGAGGCGGGCCGTGGCCTTATTGACCCCCTTGTCCGTCGCCTGGGCGGAGAGGATGACCGCGATCAGCAGTTCAAAAGGGCTCTGGTATTCAAGCTCGGTGGTCGGGGCCGGGTTGGCGGCTTGCAGGCGCTCGAAGATCTGGCGGCGTTTGGCATCGTTCATGGGCGGGGGAGGATAGGGTTTGTGCCTCCGCGGGCCAAGCCCCCGTCGGCCATCTTCAGCAGCGGCGGGCTTGAAAAAAGGAGGGTACTGTATAAATATACAGATACCATGCCCCGCAATCATTCCGCCAATCACCCCCGATGACCCTCCAACTCACCGACCGCCAGCGCGATGTCCTGGACCTGATCCGGCGCCATCTGCGTACGACCGGAGTGCCCCCGACCCGGGCGGAGATCGCTCGCAGTCTGGGGTTCCGCTCCGCCAATGCGGCGGAGGACCACCTGCGTGCCCTGGCCCGGCATGGCGCCATTGAGCTGACCCGCGGGCGCTCCCGGGGTATTCGCCTGCTTGAGCTTGGGGCCGAGGTCGGGGCCAGGGTGCGCGCCCCCAGGATCGGCGAGTTCGGTGATGGGGCGGGCCTGCCGGTGATCGGCCGGGTCGCCGCCGGGAGCCCTATCCTGGCCGCCGAGCATGTGGAGGACCGGCATCGGGTCGACCCCGGACTGTTCCGCCCCCGGGCGGACTACCTGCTGCGGGTGCGCGGCAGCAGCATGCGTGACGTGGGTATCCTGGATGGTGACCTGTTGGCGGTACACGCCGTTCAGGAGGCCGAGAACGGCCAGATCGTGGTGGCGCGGCTCAATGACGAGGTCACGGTCAAGCGCCTGCGCCGCCATGCCCGCTGGACCCATCGGGTGCAACTCCTGGCGGAGAACCCGGACTTCCCGCCCATCGTCGTGGACCTGCGGGAGCAGGAACTCACCATCGAGGGCCTGGCCGTTGGGGTACTGCGCCTGGGGCTGACCGTGCCGCGGCGACTCTAACCCATGTCCATCCAACAGCTCCTCGACCGGCGCCCTGACCTCTGGCGGGGTCGGGTGGCCCGGGACCTGGCCCCGGCGCAGGAGCCTACCGGGCTTGCCGCCCTGGACCAGGAACTTCCCTGGGGCGGCTGGCCCCCCGGGGGCCTCAGTGAATTGCTCGGGGCGCGGCCCGGGGACGGATTCGGGCTGGTCCTGCCGGCCCTGGCCCGGCTCAGTGCCCAGTCCCGCTGGCTGTTACTGGTTGACCCGCCCCTGCAGCCCTTTGCCCCGGCCCTGGCCGGCCGGGGTCTGGCCCTGGAGCGTCTGGTGGTGGCGAGCGCCGGGGAGCGACGGGCCTGGGCCGCCGAACAGGGTCTGCGCTCCGGGGCCTGTGGGGCGGTGCTGTTGTGGGGTGGGCGCTGGGATACCGTCGGTCTGCGCCGGCTCCAGTTGGCCGCCGCGACCGGCGGCGCCCTGGCCTTTCTGTTCCGGGAGTTGGGGGCCGCTCGCCAGTCCTCGCCCGCCCCCTTGCGGCTGCAGGTTCAGGTGACGGTTGCCGGTTACCGGGTAACGGTACTCAAACAGCGGGGTGGTCGGGCCGGGGCTGTCCTGAGCCTGCCGGCAATCAGGGCAGTTGCTGATCAAGCAGAGGATTGTCCGCATGCGCTGGCTCGCCCTCCATCTCCCCCATCTGCCCCTGGAAGTCTTTGAACGGGCCTGTGTCGAGGGGATCCCCATCGGTATCAGTATCAACCGCCAGGGAGAGCGTATCCTGCGCTGCAATCCCGCCGCCGCCGCCTGTGGTATCCGCCCGGGCCTGGGGGTGGGCGCCGCCCGCGCCCTCTGTGCGGACCTGCGGGTCCTGCCCCGGCGCCCGGGGCTGGAGCGGGAGGCCCTGGAGCGGCTGGCCGCCTGGTCCATCCGCTTCACCCCCGCGGTCAGCCTGGCGCCGCCCCGGGCCCTGCTGCTGGACGTGGCCGCCAGCCTGCGACTCTTCGGCGGGGCGGAGACCCTGCTCAGCCAGGTGGGGGCAGGCGTGACCGGGCTCGGGTACCAGGGCCGGCTCGCCCTGGCCCCCACGCCCCTGGGTGCCCTGGTCCTGACTATGCAGGCCGGCCTGGGCGAGGGCGGCGGGCTGATCATTCCCGACCGTCCGGCCCTGCGTGCGGCCCTCAATGGGCTATCCCTGACCGCCCTGGGCCTGGGTCCCCGGGAGTTGGAGGACCTGACCGCCATGGGCCTGCGCCGGGTCGCAGACCTGCTGGGCCTGCCCCGCCAGGGCCTGCGGGAACGCCTGGGGCCCCGGCGGGTGGACTGGCTGGAGCGCCTGCTCGGGGAGGCCCCGGACCCGCGCCCGGTCTTCATCCCCCCAACCGAATACCGCGGGTGCCTGGAACTCCCCGCTGAGGTGGAACTGGCGGACGCCCTCGTCTTCCCCTGCCGACGCCTGCTCGCGGAGTTGGGGGGCTTTCTGCAAGGGCGTCAGGTGGGGGTGACGCGGCTCGACTGGTGTCTGGGCCACGCGGATCATCCCGACACCACGCTGCGTCTTGGTGCCGCCAAACCACTGGCGGACCCGGAGGCCTGGCTTACCCTGTTGCGTGGTCACCTGGAACGTCTGGAACTGCCGGCCCCGGTACGGGAGATTCGGCTGGAGGCGACCGAGGTGCAGCCCCTAAGCCCCCAATCCAGCGACCTGTTCCCGGGCCTCGCGCCCCCCAACCGGGCCCCGGACCCCGCCCTGCTGGACCGCCTGCGCGCCCGCCTGGGCCGGGATGCGGTGCGTGGCCTGGCCCTGGTGGACGACCACCGCCCCGAACGTGCCTGGCGCTGGGCGGAGCCGGGTGAGACCGGCAGCGGCGTCCCCCGGGCGGACCGCCCCCCCTGGCTCCTGCCGGAGCCCGTGCACTTGATGGAGCGGGATGGTCATCCCTGGCTGGACGGTGCCCTGGATCTGGGCTTGGAGCGGGAGCGCATCGACACCGGCTGGTGGGATGAGTTGGCCGTGGCCCGGGACTATTTTGTCGCCACCAGTGTCCGCGGCGAACGGCTCTGGGTCTACCGGGAGCTGAAGGGCCGCCGCGACTGGTATCTGCACGGCATCTTTGCCTGAAGGTTGAAACCGGCGGGGCAGGGGGCTAGTTTAAGCGGCCCGTCATTGACCGCCCCGACTGCTTCCCCCATGCCCCCAGCCCTCGAAGTGATCCAGCTCGTCAAGACCTATGGGGGCGGGTTGCAGGCCCTGAAGGGGGTGGACCTGCAGGTGGCGGAGGGGGATTTCTTCGCCCTCCTGGGTCCTAACGGGGCCGGCAAGTCCACCCTCATCGGTATCATCGCCTCCCTGGTGAACAAGACCACGGGGACGGTGCGCGTCTTCGGTCGCGACCTGGACCGGGACCCGGAGGGGGTGAAGTCCTGCATCGGCCTGGTCCCCCAGGAGTTCAACTTCAACCTGTTCCTGCCGGTGGTGGAGGTGGTCGTCAACCAGGCCGGTTATTACGGTATCCCGCGCCGGGAGGCCCGGGTGCGGGCCGAACGCTATCTGCGTCAACTGGATCTCTGGGACCGGCGCAACAGCGAGATGCGCAAGCTCTCCGGGGGCATGAAGCGGCGCCTGATGATCGCCCGCGCCCTGGTCCATGAGCCGCGCCTCCTGATCCTGGACGAGCCAACCGCCGGGGTCGATATCGAGATTCGCCGCTCCATGTGGACCTTCCTGAAGGACCTGAACGCCCGGGGTACCACCATCATCCTGACCACGCATTATCTGGAAGAGGCGGAGAGCCTGTGCCGCAACATCGCCATCATCAATCACGGTGAGATCGCCGAACGCTCCAGCGTGGCGGCCCTGCTCGGGCGGCTGCACACCGAGACCCTGGTCCTCAATCTCAAGGGACGCGTGGGGGACTTGCCCCAACTGGACGGGGTCGCCCTCACCCGCGTGGATGACTGCACCCTGGAGGTGGAGATGGGACGGGAGCACAGTATCAACGGGCTCTTCGCGGCCCTGTCGCGCCACGGGATCGAGGTGCTCAGCCTGCGTAACAAGCAGAACCGCCTGGAGCGCCTGTTCCTGGACCTGGTGGATCGGCGCGGGCTGGTCGTGGCGGAGGAGGTATGAGCCCGGGGCGCGCCGCCTGGCGGCGTTACTGGGTCAGCTTCCAGACTATCCTCGCCAAGGAACTCCTGCGGTTCACGCGCATCTGGGTCCAGACGGTTCTGCCCTCGGTGATCACCACCACCCTCTACTTCGTCATCTTCGGCCAACTCATCGGTCAGCGCATCGGCCCCATGGACGGCCTGGCCTACCTGGACTTCATCGTCCCCGGGCTGGTGCTGATGGCGGTGATCACCAATTCCTATTCCAACGTGGTGTCGTCCTTCTACAGCAGCAAATTTTCCCGCTATGTGGAGGAACTCCTGGTCTCGCCGGCACCTAATTGGGTCATACTGGCGGGCTATGTGGCCGGCGGGGTGGTACGGG
Source organism: uncultured Gammaproteobacteria bacterium (assembly GCA_963733415.1). Taxonomy (GTDB): domain Bacteria; phylum Pseudomonadota; class Gammaproteobacteria; order Chromatiales; family Chromatiaceae; genus Thiodictyon. Next base: position 8,883 of record CAVTDM010000018.1, read on the forward strand.
GGCTGACCGTGGGCGCCGCGGTGATGCTGGTGGCCATGTTGTTTACCGAGGTTCAGGTCCACAACCCCCTGGTGACCGTCCTGGTGTTGGTCATGACTGCGGTCTTGTTCGCCCTGGGCGGCTTCATCAACGCAGTCTACGCCAACAGCTTCGATGACATTTCCATCGTCCCGACCTTCGTCCTCACGCCCCTGACCTATCTCGGCGGCGTCTTCTATTCCATCCATCTGCTGCCCCCCTTCTGGCAGACCGTCTCCCTGGCGAACCCGGTCCTCTACATGGTCAACGGCTTCCGCTACGGCCTGCACGGGGTCAGCGATATCCCCCTGGCAACGGCCTTTGGTCTGATCCTGGCCTTTATTCTGGGCCTGACCCTCTTTAGCCTGTCCTTGCTGCGGCGTGGCGTGGGTATCAAGACCTGAGCGCGCCTGGAAGGCGGCGCCCCGGGTTGTATCCAACTTCTGCAAATGGGACTATAAGCACATGAAAGTTTGCGAAAATACACGGCCGACCTTGCCTCGGCCCCTGAACCCCTGCGCGCCCCGCTGGGCCATTCAAGCCCCGGGTGCCAGGCCCCGGGTCCCGAGCTGATCCGTGGACAGCCATTACGCCTCCCGCGACCGCCGCCCGCCGCCGCGCCGGCGCCGCAGCATCTCCGGCTTTTTCCTGCGCTGGGCCTTGCTGGGCCTGGTGGGGGTGGGCCTGGCCGGTGCGCTCTATGGGGTCCACCTGGATCGGGTCGTGCGCAGCAAGTTCGAGGGCAAGCGCTGGGCCCTGCCGGCCCGGGTCTATGCCCGGCCCCTGGAACTCTATGCGGGCCGGCCCCTGACACCCGAGCAGCTCCGGGTTGAACTGGACCGGCTCAACTACCGGCAGGCGAACGACCTGACCCCGGAGGGGACCTACAACCTGAGCGGGGAGCGCTTCGTTGTCCACACCCGCTCCTTCCGATTCTGGGATGGCGAGGAGCCGAGCCGCCTCCTGGACCTGGACTTCAAGGACGGCCAGGTGGCGGCCCTGCGTGACGGCAGCGGCGGCCCAGCGCCCGCCCTGGCGCGGCTGGACGCCATGTTGATCGCCAACATCTATCCGACCCATAACGAAGACCGGGTCCTGGTGCGGCGCCAGGACCTGCCGGACTTGCTGGTGCAGACCCTGCTGGCGGTGGAGGACCGCAGCTTCCTGAGCCATTGGGGTGTGGATCCGCGGGGCATCCTGCGGGCCGGCTACTCCAACCTGCGGGCCGGTGGGGTGGTGCAGGGTGCCAGTACCCTGACCCAGCAACTGGTCAAGAACTTCTACCTGACTGCCGATCGCACCATGGCCCGCAAGCTCAATGAGGCCTACATGGCCATCTTGCTGGAGCGGCGTTACAGCAAGGATGAGATCCTGGAGGCCTATTCCAACGAGATCTATCTGGGTCAGGACGGTCGCCGGGGAATCCATGGCTTTGGCCTGGCGAGCAGCTTCTTCTTCAACCGGGACCTGGGTGAGTTGGGCATCCCGGAGACCGCCCTGCTGGTCGGTCTGGTCCAGGCACCGTCCAGCCTGGACCCCCGCCGTTTCCCGGAGGCGGCACTCAAGCGGCGCAATCTGGTCATCGACGTCATGGAGCGGGATCGGGTCATTACCGCCGCGGATGGGGACCTGGCGAAGGCCGCGCCCCTGGGGCTGCAGGAGGGGGGTGGACGTCCGGCCGGGGAATACCCGGACTTCATCCAACTGGTGCGCCGTCAACTCCAGCGGGACTACCGGGACGAGGACCTGCGCTCCGAGGGCCTGCGGGTCTTCACCACCCTGGACCCGCTGGTCCAGACGACGGTCGAGACCGCGTTACCGAAGCGTCTGCAGGAATTGGAAAAGTCTCGCGGCATGCGGGCCGGCACCCTGGAGACCTCCGCGGTGGTGACCTCGGTCGCCCACGGGGAGGTCCTCGCCCTGGCGGGCGGACGCAAGGCCGGCTATGCCGGCTTCAACCGGGCCCTGGACGCGGTGCGCTCCATCGGCTCCCTGGTGAAGCCGGCAGTCTACCTGGCGGCGCTGTCCCACCCGAAACGCTACTCCCTGACTACTAGTATCCCGGACCAGCCGTTCAGCTTGCGCATGGGCAACGGGGACGTCTGGTCGCCGAAGAACTACGATCATTCGGTCCACGGCGCTGTACCCCTCTATCAGGCCCTGGCCAGCTCTCTCAACCTGGCGACTGTCAATCTGGGGATGAGCATCGGCGTCAAGGAGGTCGCGGATACCCTCTACCGCCTGGGCGCCCAGCGGCGCATGACCGTCGTGCCTTCCCTCCTGTTGGGGTCCGTTTCCCTGTCGCCGCTGGAGGTGGCCCAGATCTACCAGACCATCGGGGCCAGTGGCTACCGCGCCCCCCTGCGCGCCATTCGCGAGGTGATGGACGTGAACGGCCGACCTCTCAACCGCTATCCCCTGGCGGTGGAGGCCGTGGTGGACCCGCGGGCGGCGTACCTGACCGGGTGGGCCATGCAGCAGGTGGTGCGTCAGGGTACTGCCAAGTGGCTGGGGGCCCGTCTGCCCAAAGGAGTGACCATGGCGGGCAAGACCGGAACCACTGACGACATGCGCGACAGTTGGTTTGCCGGCTTCAGCGGTGACAAGGTGGCCGTGGTCTGGGTCGGGCGCGACGACTACAAGCCCATGGGCTTGGCCGGCGGCTCGGGCGCTCTGCGGGTCTGGGCCGACTTTATGCTTGCCCTGCCCAACGAGCCCCTGTCCGAGTCCCCGCCGGACGGCGTGCTGCTGTCGGGCGGTTGCGGGCGTTCCGGGGTGCCCTACATCGGCGACGGGGCAGCAGCGGCCGGGGGCTGTGCGGACGGAGATGATACGGAACCGACGTCCCGGCGCTCGCCGGCCTCCAAGGCGGCGGCGGGGGCAGAACCGGCGGCGCCCGTTGCGGCCCCGCCCGGTCCCGCGCAGCCCGCTCATACCCCAGCCCGTGCCGCGCCCGCACCCAAGCCGAAGCCCGCCAACGAAAACCTTTTCATGAGCGATCTCTAGCCGATGTTCAGCGTACTTCGCACCCTAGCCTTTAGTCTCCTCGCTGTCCTGGGCCTGGTGGCCTGCGCGACCGGCCCCCGTGAGGGACCGCCGGCGCCGGTGGTGGTGGTCTCGGCGCGCCCAGGGCCGACCGAGCCACCGGTCGCGCCGACCACCGAGACGACGCCGGAAGTCGCCCCCAAGCCCAAGCCGAAGCCGGCGGCACCGAAGAAGCCTGAGACCCGGGTCTACGCCTATCGGGAGCCGGGGAGTGAGCCAGAGCCAGAGCCGGAGATAGAGCCCGCCCCGCCACCGGCACCCCCGGCGGCGGCCCGGACAGTGCCTGAGCCCAAGACCGTCGCGGTGACCGCGCCCCAGGCATCAGCCCCGAACCGTGCCGCCACGGCCGCGCCGGTCAAGGCCCCGGCGGCACCCGCCGCGGCGGTCAAGCCTCCGCCCACTGTCGCCGCGACCGTCAAGCCGGTCCCCCCAGTCCAGGCGAAACCGAATGCCGCCGCCCCAGTTCCCCCGGCGGCCCAGGTGAAACCAGCGGCCACCAACCCGGCGGCCAAACCAGCGGCGGTCGCTGGAGCCGCCCAGCCGAAACCCGGGGCCGCCGCGCCCGCCACCAAACCGGCGGCGGTCGCGGCAACGGCGCAGCCCAAACCCGCGGCCGCCGCGCCGGCCGCGAAACCCGCGGCGGCTGGGCCGGCCCCAGCCTCGGTCGCTCAGCCCAAGCCCAAGGTGGCCGCGGCGGTGCCGCCCGCCGCCGCGCCGGCCCCCCGTCCAGCCCCGACGCAAACCCCAACGCCGGTAGCGGCTAAGCCCGCAACCCCGACGGCGCCACCCACGCCGCCAGCGCCCCGGGCAGCCCCGACCGAGCCGGCCGACGCCCCGCGCTTACCGCCAGCCGCCGACAGCCTGGCGCGGCAGGCCGATCAGCAGCGCCAGACCGGGGATTACGCTGGAGCGGCGGCCACCCTGGAGCGTTCCCTGCGTTTCGCCCCGCGGGAGGCCTACCTTTGGAATCGGCTGGCGCGGGTGCGCATGGAGCAGGGGTTGACCGCCCAGGCCGGCCAGTTGGCGGCGCTCTCAAACAACTATGCAGGGGGGCAGGCCGCGGTCAAGAAAGACAACTGGCGCATCATCGCGGAGGCCAAGCGGCAGGCCGGCGACACCGCGGGTGCCGGCGAGGCGGAACGCCGGGCTGGCGGAAACTGATGGGGCCGAGGTGTCCCAGCCCGGCGGGGTCGCCTTCGACCGCTCGCCACTGGTGCTGGGGCTGAGTCCGGCGTCGATGACCTCCCTGGCCCATTTTTTCGGCCCGGACGGACTTCTCACCCAGCGCCTCCCGGGTTTCAGCTACCGGGCCCCCCAGCAGGCCATGGCGGAGACCATCGCAGCGGTCATGGAGGCCCGCGAGCAGTTGATCTGTGAAGCCGGTACCGGCACGGGCAAGACCTTTGCCTACCTGGTTCCGGCCCTGCTGTGCGGGCGCAAGGTACTGATCTCCACCGGCACCCGCAACCTTCAGGATCAGCTCTTCCACCGGGACCTGCCTCAGGTGCGCGAGGCCCTGGGGCTTCCGGTGCGGGTCGCCCTCCTCAAGGGCCGCGGCAACTATCTCTGTCGCCATCGGCTGACCCTGGCCCTGGACGACCCCGCCCGCCATGACCCGGAACTGCGCGGGCAGTTGCGTCAGGTCCAGGACTGGTCCAAGGCGACCCGGCGTGGGGACGTGGCCGAGTTGGCACTGCCGGAGGACGCCCCGGTGTGGCCGGCGGTGACCTCCAGCGCGGACAATTGTTTAGGCCAGCTCTGTCCCGAATGGCAGGACTGTCACCTCCTGGCGGCCCGGCGGGAGGCCCAGGCGGCGGACCTGGTGGTGGTGAACCACCATCTTTTTTGCGCCGATCTGGCCCTCAAGGACGAGGGGTTCGGGGAGATCCTGCCAGGGGCGGACTGCTTCATCCTGGACGAGGCCCACCAGCTCCCTGAGGTCGCGGCCAGCTTCTTCGGCATCCTGGTCAGCGGCCGTCAATTACAGGAACTGGCGCGGGACACCGAGCTGGAATATCAACGGGAGGCCGGGGACGCGCCGGAACTGATTGAGCGTGCCGCTGGCCTGCGCCGGGCCGTGTCAGACCTGCGGCTCTGCCTGGGCGAGGGTGATCGCCGGGGGCCTTGGCACGACTTGAGCGCCGACCCGGAACCGGTGCGGGCACTGGACGCGGTCCAGCGGCGCCTGCACAGCCTGGCCCAGGGCCTTGCGGCGCTGGAGGGGCGGGGCAAGGGTCTGGACGCCTGCCGCGGTCGGGCCGACGACCTGGCCGCGCGGCTTGCCCTGCTGACGGCCGACCTGGCCGCGGACCAGGTGCGCTGGTTCGAGGTCCAGGGCCGGGGCTTTCGGCTCCACCAGACACCCCTGGATGTGGCCGCGGTCTTTCGCCAGCAGTTCGAGCGCCAGCGGGCGGCCTGGGTCTTTACTTCGGCCACCCTGGCGGTGGGTGATAGCTTTACCCATTTCGCCCATCAGATCGGCATCGCAGGGGCCCGGACTGCCCGCTGGGACAGCCCGTTCGACTATGCCCATCAGGCCCTCTGGTTCGTCCCCCGGGGGCTGCCGGAGCCCGCCGACCCGGGCTATAACACTTCCGTTCTTGACCTGGCCTGCGAGGTGGTCGGTTACAGCCGGGGGCGGGCCTTCGTGCTCTTCACCAGCCACCGGGCCCTGCGGGAGGTGGCGGATGGACTGGCCGGGCGCATCCCCTATCCGATCCTGGTCCAGGGCGAGGCTCCTCGGGCCGAACTGCTGCGCCGTTTTCGTGACTTGGGCGATGCGGTCCTGCTCGGTACCGCCAGCTTTTGGGAGGGGGTCGATGTGCCCGGTCAGGCCCTGTCCTGCGTCATCATCGACCGGCTGCCCTTCGCCTCCCCCGGGGACCCGGTCCTGGCCGCCCGCATCGAGGCCCTGCGCCGAAGCGGCGGCAATCCGTTCTTTGAATACCAGTTGCCCCAGGCCGTGATCGCCCTCAAGCAGGGGGCGGGTCGATTGATCCGCGGAGTGGGTGACCGCGGGGTGCTGGTGGTGTGCGACCCGCGCCTGTTGCGCCGTTCTTATGGGCACACCTTCCTCGCCAGTCTGCCCCCCATGGCGCGCACCCGCGACATCGCCCAGGTGCAGGCGTTTTTTGCGAACACAGAGTAGCCAAACGCGTCGCGAAATTCGTGAGGAAACCCATGGCGTCCACTGCCAACCCGTCTGTCGAGCGACCGGGCTAAAGCGGCGCGCGCCACTGATGACGCTGCGAGCTAGCACGAACCCCGTGGCGCGCGCTCGTTTTTGAGGCCGCTTGTTGGACGGAGCCGCTACCGCGGCAGATGACCTGCCAGCGGATACTCTCCTTGCCGCCACGTCCTTGTGGCGGTTGCGATTTTCGCCGAGGAGACTACCCCCGTGAATGCCACCGAACAAGCCCGGTTCAAACCCCTCTATGCCAGCATGCTGCGCGCCCTCAAGCTCCAGGGCGCGGCCGAGAAGACCGTTGATGCCTATGCTCGTGCCGTGCGGGGCACCGCCAAGTTCTTCGATCGCTGTCCGGACGACTTGAGCGCGGAGGACCTGCGGGCCTACTTCGCGAAGCTGCTGGAGACCCACTCCTGGAGCACGATCAAGCTCGACCGCTGCGGGTTGCAGTTCTTCTACCGCCAGGTGCTGGACCAGCCGTGGACCTGGACCACCATCGTCAAGCCGCCGCGCGCCACCCGCCGGCCCGATGTGCTGACCCGCGGCGAAACCCTGCGCCTGTTGGGTCTGGTGCGCAAGCTGCGCTACCGCGTCTTCTTTGTCGTTCTCTATCGCACGGGTCTGCGCCTGAGCGAGGGGCTGGCGCTGGAGGTTGGCGACATCGACGCGCACCGCCTGCGCCTGCACGTGCGTGCCGGCAAGGGCAACCAGGACCGCGACGTGCCGATCAGCGCGGCGCTGCTGAAGATGCTGCGCCAGTGGTGGACCACCCACCGGCATCCGCGCCTGCTGTTTCCCAACCCGGTGGGCGCGCCCGAGCGTATCCGTCAGGCCACGACGCCGCTGGACCTCGGCGGGGTCCAAGCCGCCATGGGCGCTTCGGTGGCTGAGGCCGGGATCGCCCGGCGCATCACGGTCCATTCGCTGCGGCACTGTTTTTCGACCCACCGGCTGGAGCTGGGCCTGGATCTGCGCGCGTTGCAGAGCGTCCTCGGCCCGGGGCAAGTTCCTTTTCCCCCAGAAAGCCCTGGCCAAGGTCTTCCGCGGCAAGTGGTTCCAGGCGGTGCAGGAGCGCGGCTGGCGCGTCGCGGCCACGCTGCGCAAGCAATGGGTGGTGGATTGCACCCGGGTCGGCAATGGCGAGAAGGCACTGGTCTACTTGGCCCGGTATCTTTACCGCGGCGTGCTTGCGGAGCAGAGCATCCTCTGCGGCGAGGCCGGCCAGGTGACGTTTCGCTATACCGACAACCGCGGCGCCAGCCAGACCCGGACCCTCGCCGGGGCGGACTTTCTCTGGCTCCTGCTGCAACACGTCCTGCCTAAGGGGTTACGGCGGACCCGCGACTATGGTTTTCTCCACGCGAACCGCAAGCGCTTGATCCAGCTTTTGCAACTGCTCTTGCGCGTGTGCCGGCAGCCGACCAAGCCGCGCCCGCCGCTGTGCTGCAAACACTGTGGCGGGGGGTAACCGTCGCCATTTTTCCATTCGCGCCGCCGCGCTGCCCGCCCAGCCCAGCCGCCGCTCTCCACTTGGAGATGCCGATGTAGCAACCGCTGCGTAGCGCCCCTAGCGGCCAATCGGGACCACCGTGCCCGAGGGGCACGTTCGATTCGAAAGCGGGATTCCATCGCGACATGCGTGACGAAACTCACGGCATCCACCGCCAATCCGTCCGTCGAGCGCCCCATCTCCTGCCGCCGCCCCCGCGACCCATCCGCGGCGGAGGAACCGGCACAAAGATATTTCCTGTGACAGGCTTCGTGCCAAACCGCCGGGCTCGTCCAACCACAAGGATGAGTCGCGGCTCGCGCTGCTCGCACGACTCATCCTTCTCGTTAGGTCGGGACGGCCGGCCCGGAAATGGGGCGAATTCCCCATGCGGAGGGCGAGAGGAGAATGATCAAGGGCTTACAAGCCCTTCGCGGATTGCGAAACGGGTCAGCTCGACGCGATCATGAAGATCGAGCTTTTCCATGACGTGTTGGCAGTGATGGTCGATGGTTTTGACGCTGGTGCCGTCCAGGCGGGCGATCTCCTTCTTGGACAGCCCGTGTGCGAGGTAGGAGAGGATCTGCCTCTCCCGCGCCGTCAGGAGCTCGAGGCGGCTGCGGCGCTTCTGGGTCAGCCCCACGCGGCCCGGACCGATCTCGAGACGACTCTCCACCTCGGGCGCAAAGCAGGTGCCACCCTGGAGCACGGTTCGGATACAGGTGATCAGCTCGTCCAGGTTGTGCCCCTTGGTCAGATAGCCGCAGGCGCGCACCTCTAATGCCTGGGAGATGAAGCCGTCCCGCACATAGGCGGAGAGAAACAGGACCCGGGTGTCGGGCAGCCGGTCCTGGATCAGCCGGACGGCCTCGAACACCGAGAGGCCGGGCATGTCGATGTCCATGAGGACCAGGTCGGGCCGCTGCTCCAGGGACTGGTCCAGGGCGGCGGAGGCATCCCCGACGACGCCGACGACTTGGAGGTCCGGCTCCTCCGCGAGGCGTCGCGCGAGCATGTCGCGCAGCAGCTCGTGGTCCTCCGCGATGAGGATGGTCGCCGGATGACGGCTCATCGGGCCGCCCCACCCGCCACGACCAGCCTCACCAGCTCCGCCAGGGGCAGCGGCCGCTCGAGGACCAGGAACCCGGCATCCTCGTACTCGCCCACGGAAGGGGCGTCACGCTCGGTCAGGATCAGCACCTGGGGGCGCGCCCCGGTCGCGGCGAAGGCCGCGCGACAGTCGCGGGCGTGGCAGTCGGTGAAGGCGGCATCCAGCAAGACCGTCGGCGTGACCTCGCGATGCCGCTGCAGGGCATCGAGAAGCCCCGCCCAATCGGCGACCTGCTCGGTCTCGACGCCGATCCGGCCGACCGCGGAGGCCACGACCTGGGCCTGATAAGGGTCCCGCGAGGCGATCAGGAGCCGGCCCTGGACCTTGGTCGACGCCGTCGCCACCCCCGCCTCCTCGCGCGGGAAACAGAGGCGAAAGCGCGCCCCCTCAGCCGGGGCGGAGGAGACGTCGATGGTCGCCCCATGATCCACGGCAATCGCATGCACGATGGCGAGCCCGAGCCCCGTGCTCTGACCTCGGGCCTTGGTAGTAAAGAAGGGCTCGAAGATCCGCCCACGGATCTCCGCGGGTATCCCCTTGCCCGTGTCCGAGACGGTCAGACAGAGGACGGGGTGAGGACCCGAGCGGATCCCGTCGGCACCCACGTCCTGCGCCTCCCCCTCCCCGTCCGCCTCCTCCGTACTGAGCGCGATGGTGAGCTGCCCCCCCTCGGGCATCGCATCCCTCGCGTTGAGGGCGAGATTGAGCAGGACCTGCTGGAGCTGATTGCGGTCCCCGAGGATAACGCATTGCTCGGCCGGCAGATCCGCTTGCGTCGCAATCGCGATGGCGGCGGGCAGGGTCTGACGCAGCAGGTCAGCGGTCTCGGCCAGGAGTCGACAGAGAATCCAGGGGCTCCCTGAGGGGCTGGTTGTCATGACTGAAGGTCAGGAGCGCGCCCGTGACCGCGGCGCCCTGCTGGGCGGCGGCCCGGATGCCCTTGAGGCTGGCGTGGTCGATCTGGCCCCGCTCGGCCGCCCGGGAGGCCAGGTCCGCATAACCCTGGATGCTGCTCAGCAGGTTCTTGAAATCGTGCCCGACGCCGGCGGCCATCTGGCCCAGTGCCTCCATCTTTTGGGCCTGACGCAGTTGTACCTCTGCATTGATCCGCTTACCCAGCTCAGAATCGGCAAGCGCCCGCCAGTTACGCAGCCGCACGCCCAACTGCCACCAGAGTCCGCCGGCGAACAGCAGAACCGCGACATCGACCGAAAAGAACACGAGTTCGCTCTCCCCGTGGGACCGCAGGCGCTCCTGCAGGCGCGCGTGGACCGACTTGGAGTGTGCATCCGCCTGCGCGCATAACAGGCCGGTGCTTTCCGTGTATTCGGGGGAGTGGAGCAGGTCCAGGGCCTCGTCGTGCCGGCCCTCCCGGGCCGCATCCATAGCCTTGGTCTCGATGGCGCCGAGGCTGTGCAGGCGGTCGACGAGCGCCCCGAGCCCGGCCCGCTCCGGGGCCTGCGCCGGGAGCCCGAGGTCCGCGTCGAGCTCCGTCTCCTGACGCCGCGCCGCATCGTCGTAAGCCTTTCGGCGGTCCTCGCCGTCACCGAACAGGACGACATGGTGCGCCGCCTGGGTCAGCTTCCATCGCAGCTCACGGACTCGGGCGATCGCCTCCGTTTGGCGAACGAACTCGCTTCCAATCTCACCGAAAAAGCGGTGCGACTCGTAGATGTGCCAGCCGAGAAAAGCAATGAGCAGCCCCGCGACCGCAGTCGCAAGCAGTAACCAGCCCAGGAAAGGAATGCGCCGCTCGTGCATGGGATGATCAACCTTGCGCCGGCACGGCCTTGGGTCCGGTTCGGCTCGCCGAGGCGGGCGCCACTGGGAACTCAATCCGCGCTCGCCGAAGTCACTGAGGAGGTCCTGTCGGGCCACGAGGCGGGTACCCTCGGGCCACGGGTCGACCGGGCTCAGGTCGCCGGTCAATACCGACACACCCCCGGTGTCTGGAACGAACCTCCGGCTCCAACTCGAAGGACTGAGCCGCCCGGGAGATGACCGAAAGCCTGCTCGTCAACAACCAAGGCGGTGGCGGATACACCTCCGTGTCCTTAGGAATCGCCTGAGCGGGACCTGGTCCGCCCCGGCGGGGATGCGGGCGCTTTCGCGCCGTCTCGGCAGACGGCGCGCCTCGCCCCCTTCGCTACGGTATGAGACCGGTCTGGCGTTTACCTCGCCATTGTCCGGTCACGGCGTAAAGCCATCGGAGAGCGTCTTCATGAAGGCGACGATGGCGTCTTCCTGGGCTCTGGTGAGATGCAAATTGCCCAGCTCCTTGGTGTTGACGTTGACGGGCACCTCCGGCCCTGGCCAGCAGCCCTGGGCCAAGGCATCGTCGACGGGGGTGAAGTCGTTCACACACGGCGGCTTGGCGTCCCTCGAATTATAGAAGTGCACGATCTGCCACAGGGACTTGAAGTAGCCGTTGTGGCTGTACGCCTTGACCTTTGGGCCCAATGTCGGGTCCCATTTGTCCACGTTGCGCAGTGTCGGCACCTTCTGTTTGCCGTTGTTGGCCGCGGCGTACTGCTCATAGTCCACCCGTGAGGCGAGGAAACCCCCCAGGCCCAGGTCGATCCATGAGAAACCCGCCGGATTGAACGCTGGCTCGGTGTAGAAGGGGTTGTCCGGGTTCCGGGGCACACCCAGGTTCTGGAAAGTGAAGTCGGTGAAGAGCGGCGGCTCGCCTTTCGGACCCGGGTCGAGCACATGGCAGTTCGCGCATTTGCCTTTGGACTTGAATAGGTTCAGCCCCTGCTTTTCCTGTTTCGTCAGCTTGACCGCACCCGCCAGGTAGGCGTCGTACTTCGAGGAGTACTGGTTCACCTCGGACGAGCCCTCATAGGCGGCCACCGTGAGCCCGACACAGTCATAGGTAGCCCTCACGTTGTCCGGGTCGGTCGTGTCACAGGCACTGGTGCCGCAGACCTGCTCGAACAGGGCGCTGTAAGTGCTGGCGCAGATTCTGGTGATCACCGCGGCGGCATCCGGCAGGGCCTGCTCGAGGGGGTTGAGGAAGGGCCCCTGGGCCTGCTCGGCCGCGGGGCTGCCGATCCTCTCACCGGTCGCCCTGCCGTCCCAGAAGTTGCCGCCGATGAACAGCGCCTCTTTCTTCTTCTGGATCACGTAGTGCAGGATCGGGCTCGGCGTCGCATAGGCCGACGACGGCGGCTTGCGGTTGCCGAACAGTCCCGGGACCGAGCCCTCATAAACGGAACCGGCCGCGTTGATCGCCGAAGCGGGCCCGGTCCAGCCTGCCCCCGGCCCGTGGCAGGCCGCGCAGGATTGGTTGTTGTTGATGGAGAGGTTGTCGTCGAAAAAGATCGACTTACCCAGCTCCTCCTGGGGCGTCAAGGCGAATGCGTTGCCCCCTGCGACCGCGAGCAGCAACGACAAGTAAAGGATCGTCTTCTGTTTCATCTTGTGGATCTCCTCGAAGGGTGTCTGGAATCTATCCGTCCTCTCGGAGTTGATGGCATGGCGCGGGCCGGGCTTCCCACCGCCCGCGCCGGTTACGCCAGCGCAGCCTGCCGTGGGCCTTGGGTGCGGTGGCCCTTGGAAGGCTAGACGACCGACTGGTGTCGGGCATTGACATGGCTCAGGCCATCCAGGAATGAAGTGGTGCACGGCCAAGAGTCGGCTGACGCCCAATGGCGCCAGCTCGTCGGCGGACCTTACTTCAGCACGTCGGTCAGGTAGACCCCGGCCCAGCCGGCCTCCTCGGTGCCCATGCCCAGGTTGATGGCCAGCGAGTTGCCGCGGAAGCCGTCGCGCTCGATGCCCATCTCGGTGACCGGCAGCGGTACCCCAGGGGTGGCGGGGTTCTCATCGTCGTCAAAAACCGCCTCGGGATCGATTAGGCTGCCGTCCATGCCCGTCTTGACCACGGTAAGGATCTGGGTCTGCCCGGGCCCCCGACGCAGGTAGATGCCGTCCACCGGGTCCTCGTAGGCGCCGCTCACCACGTCGCCCGTCCTGGCCTTGAAGGCCGCGTGGAAGGTCGCGTCGGTAGCTTCCCGTCGACCAGCCCGGACACGGCCACGAAGCTCGCGGAGCGCCAGCGTGCCAGCTCGCCGTCGTCGTCCGATTCACCCGTGTTCGGGTTCCGGCCTGAGAAGTTCCAGTACACGAAGTCGTCGTAGTCGGCCGGCGTCTTGGCGACTGCCCGGGTCTGACCAGTCCTGAGGTCGTGGACGAAGATGCCCTGGTTCACCGGGACCGTCGTTGGAAAGCCCTCCGGATGCTGCTGATTGCAGAAGGCCACGAGGTCCTGGTTGCCTTCGGTCCGGCACTGAAGGACCAGGGTCTTGGTCGGCGTCCCCCAGGCGCCCCAGAAGGCCACGAAGCGGCCGTCGAAGGAGACGCCCTCGCCCAGCCGGTTGAACCGGACATTGCTTGTTCTCACCGGGGACCTGGCCGCCGATTGCGACCAGCGTCTGGAGCGGCGGCTTCGTCGTCTCGTTCAGCGGAGCCAGGTAGATGCCGCCGAGGGTTGGGGCTTTCCTCGTTGTCGAAGCCGGCGAACACCATCTGGCGGTTGGCCGCGCTGGGCGGCGCGGTGGAGCCGAAGACCGTGCCGGTGCCGGGGATGAGGGTGTCGACGCTGTTGGCGATCAACACCACGGGGCCGGTGCCGCCCGCGGGTGTGAGGTCGCCCTCCGATGAGGGAATCGACTCGTCCACGAGGTCGCGGTAGTAAACGCCGGTCTTGCCGATGGTGACTGCGGGTCGTTCGAGGTGGGTCGTCCACCGGGTAGTTGCCCTTGAAGGCGATGGTGGCGCCGTCGGTCACCGCTGGTGCCCCGGGGAAGACGTCGAAGGGGGTGCCGGGGGCCTCGGGGACCTCGAAGAAAGAAAACTCCGGGACCGCCCCGAGCTTGCTGGCACCGGTGATCAGGTCTCCGAACGGGTTGGTGTAGATGCCGGTGGTTCCAGCCCTTGTCGTGATCGGCTCTCCGGTGACGGGATCGGTCCCGATAGAGTATATCCACACCGGTTGGTGGTTGCCCCGCGTGGCCACGGTGTCCGTCCCGATGTCGATGCGGGGGAAGGACGGCGGCTCGATGAAGGTGCTGTCCAGGTTGTTGGGCTCGGGCACCAGGGTGCTGCGATCGAGGATCCTGACCACGGGGCCCGCCGCGGCCATGTCGCGCGTGTAGACGCCATGGACGGGCTGCCCGCCCCCCTGTCCGCCCTTGCTGCGCGCCCGGATCACCACCAACTGCGCGGCGTTCACCGATGGCTGGTTGTAGCTGTTGAATTTGCGGCACGTCGGTCCCGGCGGTGTCGGCGGATTCGCCGGATCGCAAAGGTCGGTCGGCATGAAGTCGCCGTTGTTGACCACCACCTGCCACTCGAATGCGGTGACGGGAGCGGCCGTGGCCGCAATCGTCGCGGCACCGATCGCCACGACCAATGTTCCCAATCGATAGGATTTCATTGTTCAGACTCCTCTCAAGCCCATGCAAAGGGATGTTGGTGTCTTGGATACGGCGCCGCCGCGGTCCGGGGATGTTGCGAACCCCCAAGCTCCCGCGCTGCGCCCCTAGACTGCAAGAGACATCTTTCGGAATGACTGGGGAAGGACTTCCAGCCCTTCCCCGGCCTAGGTCAGCACCCGGTCAGCCCGGGGCCTTTGTGCCTGCTGTCGCGAAACAGCGTTGGACCCTTACGTACGGCCTCCGCCCGTTCTTTGCACAATGGTGGTCTCTGTGACGCTGTTGTTGTCCTGGTTCAGGTCGCACGTGGCACAGTCCGTAGCGGCAGTCGCTGTCCAGGTGATCGTGGTTGCATAGTCAATGGTGAAAGTCCAGGGGAAGGTCTGGGGAAGCCCTTCAGTGACGCCAGTGAAGGTGAAGTCCCGGTTGAAGACCTCCTTGCCAGCCGAGTCTTTGCCAACCACGCTCACGGTGCCCGTCGCCGGATCACCCGCATTCGCAACGGTCACGCTGAATTCCCTGTCGGTTGCGTTAACCTTCATGCGTATGGGCACTTGCAGGCCCGAGTCGCCGCTGATCGAGACGTCATAGATCGCGTCGGTGGAAGGAATGCACGACAGCGGCACCGGGGTGTCGTAGCCGAGCGGAAGCGGGCGGTCGTGCGTGAACTCGATGACCTCACGGGCGTCGTCGGCCGCCTGGGTGAAGCCGCCGATGTTGCCATCCTGGAAGCCCAGATCGACTCCAAAGACGTTCGCCATGATCGGGCCCTGAACGATATAGAACAGGTCTGGTGTTCCCGTAGTGGGATCGGCTTCGGACCACAGACCCAGGTACTCGAACCACCCATCCTCCGAAACGCCCGCGGGGATGTACGGCGGAGCGGGCAGCGCCAGGAAGTTCGCAGTGCGGGCATATTGATAGTCTGCGAATTCGAGGCCGTCATTGGGGTCATCAGTGTCATCAGGTCCGTAGTTCAGGAAGCACTTCCGGACCGTCTGGACGGTTCCCTGCACTTCCTCCCGGACGTTGATACACTTCTTCGGTAGGTAGGTCTGCACTCCCTCGTCCGTGAGGCCCATGATCTGGTTGATGTAGACGACCTGGTCCACGGTGACCTTGCCCGTCTTGTCGGCTGCCGCGCCAAGCCCCCGCGCCGCCGTGTTGAGCACATTGGAGTCCGGCAGGGCGATTGGGTTGGCTTCGGCGCCCAGATAGCCGGTCCGCATGAGTTGCCAGTAGATGGCCAGGTTTTCCAGAGGCGAGTCAATGGCGGCCGACACGATCTCACCATCTATCTCGCTGGTATTCACCAGCCGCCCGGCTGGATCCAGGCTGGTGCATTGGGCGGTCGCCAACTTGGAGACGGCTTCCTCGAGCGCGGACTGAAGCACCGAGTCCGGCGCACGCACCACGCTGGTCCGGCCGAAGTCGACCTCCTGGGTGCAGCCCTCGCAGCCAAGCGCTACGCCGCAGGTGTCCGGGTTGACTGCCACGACCGTCACGCCGGGTGGGGTTCCAGGCACCAAGCATGTCGCTGGGCAAACCAATGGATCTGGAAGCGGGTCGGCCGGAATAGGCTGCTGACAACTATTGGCCGTGAGGTAGGGGAGACCCCAGGCGTCGCGATAGAGGACGATGATGTCCCCGAGATCCGGGGTTTCACCGCCGCCCCACCACCACCACCGCCGCCACCGTTACCGCCGCCCGGATTGGTCGGCTTTGCGGCTAAGGCGCTGCCGCTGAAGGCAAGCATGACCGCCACGGCCGCCGCTGTTGTGAAGCTAAAGGTTCGTTTCATGACAGGCATTCTCCTCCCCTGATCATTCCCTAACCGCAGCGGATCGCCTCTCGGGGTAAAGGCGGCTTCCGTCACTGAACCTGGAGCCGCTGCGGCAGCCGTGGAGCACAGCACGGGCCTTTCTGCGTCTTACGTTCGATGCGTCTTGCTGAGCGACTGGCGCGTTGCCTGTGATCCGATTCACAGGATGGCACCCAAAGTTAAGATCCTGCGCAACCTTCTGTAAGCGTTGTGTAATTGTTTCGTGAAACTTTGTGAAGCAGGACGCGCGAGCCCTGGAGCACAGAGGCTGGGCCTTGGGGGGAAGCGGGGACCGTGCGGGCCGGGGCGGCGTCCCGCGATCTTCGGGCGGCGGGGCTAGGAGGCCTCGGCGTAGAACAGGGTCTGAACGGCCTCCTGGAGCTGCTCCCTGGAGTAGGGCTTCCTGAGGAAGGGCAGGGGCTCGCCCTCGGTGGCCTCCGCATCGGCCGGTGGCTGGGCAAATCCGCTGGTGAGCAGCACCCTGAGCCCGGGGCGCTCGAGGCGCGCCCACTGCCCCAGGGTGCGGCCGTCGATCTCGCCGGGCATCGCTACGTCGGTGAACAACAGGTCGACGCTGGCATCCTTCTCGAGCAGGCGGGCCGCGTCGGCCGCGTTCTCGGCCTCGATCACCCGATAGCCCAGCTCGGACAGGGTCCGTCGCGCCAGGCGGCGCATGCGCCGCTCGTCATCGACCACCAGGACCGTCACGGAGTCCTTGGGGACCGGGTGGAGACCGCGCCCTCGCGGGGTTTCCGCTGCGGCCGGGGCGGCCTCCGGCAGAATCAGGGAGACCGTGGTGCCCTCACCCATTGCGCTGCGAATGCTGAGGTCGCCGCCGGACTGTTGGGCGAACCCTAGGGCCGTGCTGAGTCCCAGCCCGCTGCCCTTGCCGATCGGCTTGCTTGAATAGAACGGCTCGATGGCGCGCCGCAGCGTCTCGGGCGACATGCCGACCCCGGTGTCGGCGATGCTGACGACCGCGTAGCTGCCGGGGGGCAACCCGTGGCGCGCCGCCGCTTCGGCACCGAGGCAGGCGCGCCGTGCGGCGATCGTCAGGGTGCCGCCGTCTGGCATCGCGTCGCGCGCGTTGATGGCCAGATTGAGGAGCGCGTTCTCGAGCTGCTGCCGGTCCACCTGCACCGGCAGGGACCCGCCGTCCCGCTGCATGACCAGGTCGATGTCCTCACCGGTGATCCGGCGCAGGAAACGGCCGGTGTGCTGGATGAAGAGGTCGAGGTCCATCCACTGGGGCTCCAGGGGCTGCCGGCGGGAAAAGGCCAACAGGCGGCGGGTCAGGCTGGCCCCGTCGCGGGCCGCGGAGGCGGCATCGTCGAGGAGCTCGCCGATCTCCGGGTCCGCCGAGTCGTCGAGCGTCTCGTCGAGGACGTGGAGATTGGTCAGGATAACGGCCAGCAGGTTGTTGAAGTCGTGCGCGATGGCCCCGGTGAGCTGGCCCACCACCTCCAGCTTCTGGGACTGCACGAGCTGGGCGTCCCGCGCCTTGCGCTCCGTGGTGTCGGTGAAGGTGACGACGGTGCCCAAGACGGCCCCGTCCCTCAGCATGGGGTAGGAGCTGAAGTCGGCCGGAAAGCTGGTGCCGTCCGCGCGCCAGAGGGCCTGGTCCTCCAGGCGCACCGCGGTGTTCTGGCAGCAGGCCCGAAGGATGGGGCAGTCCGCGGGCGGGATGGGGCTGCCGTCGCGGCAGCTGTGGTGGATCAGGGCGTGCATGTCTCGCCCGAGCAGCTCTGTCTCCTCCGCGTAGCTGAGTGTCCGCAGCGCCGCGCGATTGACGAAGGTGCACCGGCCGCCGTTGTCCATGCCGAAGATGCCTTCGCCGGTCGAGGCAAGGATCAGGGCCAGCTCGTCCTCGCGCCGGCGCAGCTTCAGGTTTGGGGTGACGTCGAGCGCCGAGACGGGGACACTGTGGTAGCCGTATTTGGCGCTCGGGACCACCAGGGACAGGATCACGGTGAGGTCCCGGCCGCCCAGGGTCTTCACGGCAAGGGTGTGATTCAGCAGTACCTCGCGGCCTTCCCACAGGGCCTGGAGCTTATCGGCCGCGAGGTCGAGGGTGGCGGGGAGCAAGGTCCTCTCGAACCAGGCCATGAATTGTCTGCCCGAGCGGGCGCCGAAGAGATCCAGCGCCGCCGCGTTCGCCTCCTTGACCCGAATCCTCCCGACCAACCGCGGCAGCGCCTGGGGTTGGCTCGCGAGATGCCGCTTCAGGTCGCTGACCCCCGAGGTCCTGAGGTCCTGAAGGGCCTCGCCGACCCCGGAGATATCCAGATCCCAGATCGGGACCGGGGCGCCCCGGAAGATCCGCTGGTAGCGCTGCTCGGTCTCGTTTAGGTGCCTGACGATAGGGCCCGTCAGACGCACGAACAGCACAGTCCCCAGGGTGACGAGCACGGAGGCCAGCCCGATTACCATGGCCGCGCCCCGCAGGAAGGGGGCGCGGATCTCGGCGAGGTCCATCTTGGCCACGACGCCCGCGTTGAGGAGGGGCACCGGGTGGTAGGCGGCCAGGACCCTCACCCCGCGGTAGTCGAGCCCAATCATGGACCCGGAGTGGCCGGCGAGTGCCCGCCGCATGGGCTCCGCGCGCCTGGAATCGATGGGGGTCGGCTCATCTGAATGCGCCGCCACGCGGCCATGGGTGACCAGGTAGACGATCTGGTCTTCCCGCTGGTAGGCGACGACGACTTCGGCGATCCCGCTGTCGCTGGGGTATTGATTGTAGGCAGTCTCGATCTGTGCCAGGGTGGCCGCCTGGGACGTGCCCGGCTTGCTGTGCTCCTGATCGAACCGCGCCACCGCATCGATGAGGTGGGCCTGGTTCTCGGCCGTCTGGATCAGATGGGCCCGCTCCTGCTCGAACGCGGTCCGATAGAGCACGGTGATCGCCACCGCGGTGCTGACCGTGACGGCGGCTATCATGACGAGGATGAGCCAGAGGATTCTTCTGCGTTCAGTCACGAGAATCTCCGATCCCTTCGAGCCCCCGGTGCACGAATGGCGGCGCGAGTAGCGGCAAGCGGGGCTTGTCACAGTGCCCTGCTCGCCCGTGCGCCGCCAGGCTCAGGATAGTCGGCCTAGTATTCGACGCCAGGGGCACCTTACGCAGCGCGCGGTGGCCGGTATAATTCAACGTGGCGTTGCCATTACTCCCCAGTACCCGGTCGGTAAGGAAAGCTGCAAAATGTCGGGGTCAACGAGCATTCTTATCGTAGATGACGATCCGCGGCTGTGCCGCGCCCTGGCTCGCTATTTCAGAGCAGGAGGGCTTCGAGGTACGCACGGCGACCAGCGGTCGGGAGATGCGCGAGCGGCTGGCGGAGGAGCGGCCGAACCTGGTCATCCTCGATCTGATGCTGCCGGACGAGGACGGGTTCAGCCTGGCCCGCGAGCTTCGCTCGACCTCGGACCTGGCCATCGTGATCCTCACCGGCAAGGCGGACACGACGGACAAGGTGGTGGGGCTGGAGCTGGGTGCCGACGATTATGTCACCAAGCCCTTCAGCGACCGCGAGCTGCTCGCGCGGGTACGCAGTGTCCTGCGCCGCACCGCGGAAGGCCGCACCGCCAAGCCGGAGCCGGGCGGCTCCGTCGCCTGCTTCGCCGGCTGGCGCCTCGACCTGGAATCCTACGAACTCAGGTCCCCCGGGGGAGAGCGGGTGCCCTTGACGCCAAGCGAGTTTCAACTGCTCTCCGCGTTGGTCCGCCACCCGGGCCGGGTGCTCACCCGCGAGGCCATCCTCGATCTCGTCGCCGGGCGCGACTGGTCGCCGAGTGACCGCAGCGTCGACGTACTGGTCGGCAAGCTGCGCAGGAAGATCGAGGCGGACCCAGAGGGGCCGCGGCTGATCGAGACCGTCCGCAGCGTCGGTTACAAACTGGCGACCAGGGCCGAGTTCGAGTAGCCAAGGATCCGCTCTTCCTCCGGGTCGTCCAGGCTCTGGGTATGGCAAGACCGCTCCGCATCGAGTTTCCGGGGGGCTTGTATCATGTGACTGCCCGCGGCGACGGGCGGGAGGACATCGACCGGGGCGACGGGGACCGGCGGGTTTTTCTCGACCTATTGTCGGAGGTGTGTGAACGGGTCAACTGGTGGGTCCATGCCTTCTGCCTGATGTCTAATCACTACCATCTCCTGGTCGCGACACCGGACGGCAATCTGTCCCAGGGGATGCGGCACCTCAACGGGGTCTACTCGCAACGCTTCAACGACCTCCACCAGCGCTACGGACATGTCTTCCAGGGCCCCTACACGGCAATCATTGTTCAGAAAGACAGCTATCTGCTGGAGTTGGCCAGGTACGGCGTACCCGGATGGTGCACACCGCCAGCGAGTGGTCATGGAGCAGTTATCGGGCCACCGTCGGTGAGGCGGATTGCCCGGATTGGTTGCAGCGGGACGGGCTATTGGCAGCATTCGGCACCACCGAAGCAGCGGCGGTCCTGAGTTACCGGCGCTTTGTCGCCGACGGGGGTCAATCAACCGTCCCCCTGGGAAGAGGTAAAGCACCAGGTGTTTCTGGGGTGCGAAACCTTTGTCGAGGCGCTCCAGCGCACCCTTTCGCGCGACCGCGACCGGTCGGAAATTCCCCGTGCCCAACGCCGCCCTCGGGCGAAGCCGCTCGCCGACTATGCCAGCGCGGAGCCGCAGCGCGATGACGCAATCGTTGCAGCTTACGCTGGCGGAGGCCATAGGATGAAGGCCATTGGCGACCATTTTGGTCTCCATTACTCGCAGGTCAGTCGCATCATTCGAAAGAAGACCCATGCAAAATGCAAGACCCTTGCCCGTCTTCGTCCCCTATTTCCCCTGGCTGGACCCCTATCGCTTACAGTGTCTGACCTTCTCATCTTCGGTTATTCAACGAGGTGTATCTTGAGCCCTAAGAAACTATCGCTCGTGGACATCGGCCACTTGCTGCTGGCGTTTGCCATCACCGCATCCGCCGCCGAGGAGGTCATCACGCAAGGGGCCGATGTGGATGTTCGTCAGGTCATCGACGAGGCCCCGCAAGGCGAGCCCGGCCCTGCCATCGGTCAGGACGTCCAGGATCTGGGGGACGGGACCACGAACGACGGCGGCGTGCCGGATGCCGATTTCGACCTTCGCGACGCGGCGATCGAGGGCGAGAAAAACCTCGGACCGAATGCACCGGGCTATATCCCCTGAAGCGCGCGAACAAGGCCAGGGAAGGCAGGACAGAAATCGGCTGCCGGCCGGTCGGACATCTCGGCCGTGGTGGGGCCATGAGATGGGTGGGCCTGGCCGCGACACGGCGGCGGACTATACTCTCAGTGAGAACCCCGCGAACGGAAAGTCAGCGATAGTCTCAGCGATACGGGAGGCCATGCCGCTGGGCGCTTTCCAACGGACGGCGGGCGAGGGGCCGGTGATGCAGTTTGCACCCGATGCCGCCTTCACCCCCCGGCCCGAGATGCGGGGTTTGCAAGGGCCGCCAGAGGGCGGCCCTTGTCATTGCAACGCGCATTCCTCCGACAGATCGATCCGCCTCAGCCAGACGACGCCCGGCGACGGCGCCTTAGGTGCGTTGCCACTGCCCCACCCAGCGCCGCAGCCGCCCCTTGACCGCACGGCCGGTGCGCCAGGCCCAGGACGCACGCACCCAGGCCAGCAGCGATTCCTTCCAGGCATACCACCGCTGGTACCCCGCGGCGAACCAGGGCATGCGCATCAGCGCTGGCTGGGTCAGCGTGAACACCCACGCCAGCATCGCGGTGCCGACCAGCTTGGCCACGACGACGACTGCCAGTCCGGCCAGCGCCGCGCCGTGGGCGAGCAGCCACAGCGCGGCCAGTTTGACCGGCAGCAGCCCCAGCGTCGGTAGCAGCAGTACCGCCAGCGCGGCCGGTGGCGGCAGGCGGACGATGGCCGCCTCGATCTGGCGCATTACCGGCAGCCGGTTCAGCCAGGTCAGTGCGCGTTGCAGCGGCTCCCAGCCCCATTCCTCGAACAGGATCAGCAGTGCCAGCAAGCCAACGGCCAGGTGGCCGAGGCCGCGGCCGACGGCGCGCAACAGGCGGAACAATGGGGCGGTCAACATGGGTAACAGTACCGGGTATGGGGGGTGTTAGGCGATTGCCGGAAAATCATGTACCAGATCGCGAAGGATTTTCGTTCGCCTTCAAGGAGCGCCGACAGGAGCATAGCTGGGCTATGTGACTGTCGGTGCGACGCCGAGGGCGGGCGAAAAGACCAGCGAGGTGGTCCATGATTCGACAGAAATCGCCTTAAACGGCGGTGCGACGGATCGCGCGGTCAGCGCTCGTCTTGTTCACTGCAACGACCTCTCGATCAGTTGCGTGATTTCCTCCGAGATCCGCTCGTTCATCGTTTCGGGCAGGTCGAGATTGTCACACAGCCGGTTCATGCCGTTGAACAGCAGCAGACGCGTTACGGGCGCTCCTGGACGACCGCCGCAGGTCGCAGGGGGCGGCGGTGTTGGAGCGGCTGGCGTCGGTTGAACCTGCCGGGCCGGCTTACTCGGGTGAGCGTCTGCGACGCTCTGGGCAACCCCGGATGTGTCTCGTGATGCTGCTTCCGCGGCAATGGCTCCGGGCTCCGCGCCTCGGCGCCGTGCGGGGCTTTATTTGCGCTGGTTCAGGCGCATCTCACGGCCAAGACTTAGACTCGATCTCCACCACAGTGACGCAGGAGCCGCCCATGAACCGTCGCGATTTCGTCAAGTCCGCGGCCCTTACCGCTAGCCTCGGGATACCGGCGTTTGCGCGTGCCGCGGGGGATGCCCAGACCGCTGCGGCAGCCTTCGCCCCAACACCTGACACGGGCTGGCGGCGCTTCGAGGTGACCAGCCGCATCGCCCCCAAGGCGGGGCCGGATCGCGTCCGCGTGTGGGTGCCGCTGCCTTCACTGTCCGAGCCGGCTTGGTTTCGCCCGCAGGGCAATCTGTGGCAGGGCAACGCCGAAATCATGCAGGTCGAGCGCGACCCCGCCTCCGCGGCCGAAATGCTTTATGCGGAATGGGCTCCCGGAACGGCCGACTCCGTGGTGGAGATCGTCAGCCGCTTTGCGACCCGCGACCGCGCGATCGACTTCAGCCGACCCTCGGCAACACCCCTGACCTTGACCCCCGAGGAGCAGGCGCGTTACACCCGGGCAACCGAACTGTTGCCCACCGACGGCATCGTGCGCGAGACCGCGCTCAAGATAACCGCCGGGGCCAAGACTGACGAGGAGAGCGCGCGCGCCATCTACGACTGGATTGTCGATAACACCTTCCGCGATCCCAAGACCCGCGGCTGCGGACTGGGCGATATTCAGACCATGCTGGAGACCGGCTATCTGGCGGGGAAATGCGCTGACCTCAACGCGCTCTATGTTGGACTTGCCCGCGCGGCCGGTCTTCCCGCGCGGGACGTCTATGGGGTGCGGGTGGCCGACTCCCGATTCGGCTACAAGAGCCTGGGCAAGAGCGGCAACATCTCCAAGGGCCAACACTGCCGCGCCGAGGTCTTCCTCACGGCGTTCGGTTGGGTACCGGTGGACCCGGCCGATGTCCGCAAGGTGGTGCTCGAAGAACCGCCGGGTCAACTCGCCCTGGATGATCCGAAGGTTCGGGCCGCGCGCACCCGGCTTTTCGGTGCCTGGGAGATGAATTGGCTGGCCTACAACGACGCCCATGATCTGACCTTGCCGAGGAGCGACGGGCCGAAGATTCCGTTCCTCATGTATCCGCAAGGCGAGACCGCCGCCGGGCGCTTCGACAGCCTGGACCCGGACACCTTCGCCTACACGCTCACGGCGCAGGAGATCCCGGGCTGAACCAAAAGGGGCCGTGGAATCGCGGATGGACAGCGTAAGCAGAAAATAAGCAGAGCTATCGATTGATCCGTTCGTTTACGCTCAGGGTGGCGACAACCACCCTGTCAACCCCTGTTGTCGGAGGTGTGTGAACGGTTCAATTGGTGGGTCCATGCCTTCTGCCTGTTGTCGAATCTCTACCATCTCCTGGTCGAGACACCGGAGGGCAATCTGTCCCAGGGGATGCGGCACCTCAACGCGGTCTACTCGCAACGCTGCAACGACCTCCACCAGCGCTGCGGACATGTCTTCCAGGGCCGCTACACGGCAATCATTGTTCAGAAAGACAGCTAGCTGCTGGCGTTGGCCAGGTACGTCGTACTCAACCCGGTGCGTGCCCGGATGGTGCGCACCGCCAGCGAGTGGCCATGGAGCAGTTATCGGGCCACCGTCGGTGAGGCGGATTGCCCGGACTGGTTGCGGCGGGACGGGCTGTTGGCAGCATTCGGCACCACCGAAGCAGCGGCGGTGCTGGGTTACCGGCGCTTGGTCGCCGACGGGGCCAATCAACCGTCCCCCTGGGAAGAGGTAAAGCACCGGGTGTTTCTGGGGTCCGAAACCTTTGTCGAGGCGCTCCAGCGCACCCTTTTGCGCGACCGCGACTGGTCGGAAAATCCCCGTGCCCAACGCCGCCGCCCTTGGGCGAAACCGCTCGCCGACGATGCCAGCGCGGAGCCGCGGCGCGATGACGCAATCGTTGCAGCTTACGCTGGCGGTGGCCATACGATGAAGGCCATTGGCGACCATTTTGGTCTCCATTACTCGCAGGTCAGCCGCATCATTCGAAAGAAGGCCCATGCAAAATGCAAGACCCTTGCCCTTGCCCCTCCTTGCCCCTACTTGCCCCTCAAATTTCCAGAGTGGCAGCGGCGAAGACCGACCATAATGGTATGGCTTAACAATTTCCCCGTATCAACAGCACTGAGAACTTAACCATGCTGCACAAAGCCTTGCTCACAACAGCGTTGTTGTTTTCGATCTCTGCCGCCCATGGCGGCTTTATCGTCTTCGAGGCGACCGGTGCCGATTCTGCGGCCATTACCCCAACCCGCGACGCCTTCCGCACCGCCGTTGGCGGCGGCACGGTCGCTGGTGCGAACGGCTCGTTCGGCGGGGCGCGCCGCGAGATCAACTGGGACGGCGTGCCGAACAACCTCGCCGACCCCAACCTGCTGCCCGCCAATTTCTTTAACGCCAACTCACCGCGTGGCGCTGTGTTCAGCACCCCCGGTACTGGCTTCATGGTCAGCGCCAACGCAGGCCAAGCCAGTCCCACGCTGTTTGGTTTCGCGAGCGACTTTCAGACGTTCAGTGCGCAGCGGCTGTTCACCGCCCTCAATAGCTCGATCATGGACGTCCAGTTCTTCGTCCCGGGCACCAACACGGCGGCCACGACCAGTGCCTTCGGCTTGGTGTTCGTGGATGCCGAGGTGACCGGCGGCTCCACGCTCGAGTTTTTCGATCTGAACAACGCGTTGATTTTCAGCCGAGATGCCTTGGTGTCGAGCAACCAAGGTCTAACGTTCTTAGGCGCCGTCGCCGACGCCGGCGAACTGATCAGCCGTGTTCGTATCACTTCTGGTCTCAACACCATCGTTTCCAACGGCACGCTGGGTAATCCAAACGATGACGTGGTGGTCATGGATGATTTTCTTTACGCTGAGCCGCAGCAAGTTCAAGTTCCAGAGCCCTCTTCCTTGGTGCTGATCAGCCTTGGCTTACTGCCAGTCTTCGCCCGTCGTTGGCCGGGGATTGGCCAAACCGGCCGGTAGAATAACGCGCCCCTGGCAGAGGAAACGTGGGCCACCATTGCGCGGTCCGCGCTGGGGAAGTCCCCCTGGTCGTCAGGACCGTGAAATTTGGCGTCAGGGTGGGCCAGCCGTTTTGGGGTGGCGCGACCGATCCGTAATGCCGGGCCAGACAGGCGCCCGCTTAGCTGACCGGACTCCGGGTGACCCCCTCGCAACCGTCCCGGGTGCTGTATGCTTATACAGTAATCAAACAGCCCCCGGTTCTCTCATGCCCGACCCCTCTCCCACCCACCACGGCGACATTCGCCCAGGTGCCGGCCGCAAGACCTGCTCCGGCCCCTTCGGCGAGGCCACTCTCCCGGTCCGGCTGTCGGCGCTGCGGTCCTGGCTGGCAACGCTGCCCGCGGGCCTCGCGAGCGTTGCCCCGCAGGCCTTCGCGCGCTATCCCTCCGCCTTAGCGCGACCACTCTACGGCTCGCGCATCGCTGCCGGCTTCCCGTCGCCGGCGGACGACGACCTCGAGGGGACCATCGATCTCAACGCGCACCTGGTCCGGCATCCGGCGGCGACCTTCTTCCTGCGCGTCTAGGGGGATTCGATGATCGGCGCCGGTATCCGCGATGGCGACCTGCTGGTGGTCTGGGGCGTGGTCGCGCATACCGTGCACTCGTTCTGATCCGTCCTGCCGAACGGATTCGCCATGTTCGCCCTGGTCGACTGCAACAATTTCTACGCCTCCTGCGAGCGGCTCTTTGCCCCGCGTCTGGAGGGGCGGCCGGTGGTGGTGCTCTCCAACAACGACGGCTGTGTGGTGGCCCGCAGCAATGAGGCCAAGGCCCTGGGCATCCCCATGGGCGCGCCGTACTTCAAGGTTGTCGAGACCCTGCGCCAGGCGGGCGCGGCGGTGTTTTCCTCGAACTACGCCCTTTACGGCGACCTGTCACGGCGGGTGATGCAGGTATTGGCGGGCTTTGCCCCGCGCCTTGAGGTCTATTCGATCGACGAATGCTTCCTGGACCTGGCCGGGGTCCGGGACCCCACCGCCCTGGGCCTGGAGATCGCCCGCACCGTGCGGCAGTGGACCGGGATCCCGGTGGCGGTCGGCATCGCCCCGACCAAGACCCTGGCAAAGCTCGCGAACCGGCTGGCCAAGAAGGGTCTCGGCCCGGCCGGTCCGGTGCTCGACTGGGCGCGGCTGGCCGATCCCGCGGCGGTGCTGACCACGGTGCCGGTGGAGGACCTCTGGGGGATCGCCAAGGGCTTCGGGGCGCGCTGCGCGCGATCGGTATCGCCGATGCCCAGGCCCTGCGCGCCGCGGACCCGCGCCGGATGCGCCAACGCTTTGGGGTGGTGGTGGAGCGCGTCGCCTGGGAACTGCGCGGGCGCTCCTGCCTGCCGCTGGCGTGCGTGGCGCCGCCGCGCCAACAGGTGATGGTGTCGCGCAGTTTCGGGGGCGCGGTCAGCGACCTGGCCGAGCTGCGGGCGGCGGTGACCGCCTTCGCCAGCCGTGCCGGGGAGAAACTGCGCGCCCAAGGGCTCGCGGCCCAGGCGCTGACGGTGTTCGTGCAGACCAACCCGTTCGATCCCAAGCGACCCGCTATGCCAATGCCTGACGGTCCCCTTCGCGGTCCCGACCCAGGACAGCGGGGTGTTGCTCCGCAGCGCGACGCGCGGGGTCGGGCGGCTGTTTCGCCCCGGCGATGCCTACCGCAAGGCCGGGGTGCTGTTGCCGGATGTGCTCCCGGCCGCGCGGGCGCCGGCCGATCTGTTCGCTGCGGCGGAGGGGGACGCGGCCCGCTCCGGCCGTCGGATGGCGGTGCTGGATGCGATCAATCGGCGCTACGGACGCGGGACCCTGCGTTATGCCGGTCAGTTGGTGGGGGCGGACTGGCAGCGGCGGGTTGACCGGGGGTCGGGGGCCTCGACGACGCGGTGGGCGGGGTTGCCGTTGGTGCAGGCGGGGTGAGGGGGCCGATCCGGTCGAGTCGCGGGGTATCGATGACGGGCGCTCTATTGCTCGTCGACCGACTCCCGTCGGCCAGGGGCGGTCGCCGGTCCTTGCCACAGTCAGCGTCCGGTCTACGATGGAAGCGGCCGTTGGCTTTCCGCCGAAGCGCTCGCCTTGACCGATGGGTTAGGCGCCTCACACCACCGACCACTGATTGATGTGGCCGAGCTTGTTGAAGAAGCGCGAGTACGGCGCGCGGCGGATGACTTCGGCCCTTGGCAGGACTTCATAGTGCTCCCGTTCGCCTTCAAGAACCTCATGAGGCGCCTAACGTTCGAGGTAGGCATCAATGCGATTGCGGTTGAAGTGCCGCAATTAGTGCTGCTTGTAAATCTTGAGGCAAAGTGCCTACGCCCTTGATTACACCTGGACCCCCAGAACGCCACACAGTGGTGAATTTTCGGGTTGTTGACTTGGTGGCCATCTGTTCGGAAGTATCCAATACTACCTCGGTGCCGCCCTCAACTAGCGCCAGCGACGCGCCGATTTTGACAACGGGGCCGAGCTCTCGGATTGTTATCAATACAACCTTGTCGAATTCTTTGATTGCCGCGGCGACTGTGGCCTCCGTTGATTCGCTTGAGTCGCTCGGTATGCGCTGTATAGATGTTGACTTAAAGCAACTCGCCGTCTTGAAGAAATGGTTAAGTCCGTCTGCGGCGGCAAGTTCCCGCTCAGGTACATCTTTCTGATCCTTACGCCATTCGGTATTCCATAGGATCTTTGCGCTTGCGGAAGCGGCGCACAAGGGATCTTGTGGTGATGGAGTGATCTGCACGGTCGTTGTTGATCCACATCCCGACAATGCGAGGACGAAGACCAAAAGGTTGGCGGGCGTGGTACGTGGCATGTTTTGACACCTAACGTTAGGCCACGCTCGCCACGATGCCATAGCGGCCTTTGTCACGGCCAGTCGTTGGCGGGTTGATGAACTCGGTGTGTTCAATGGTGGCACCCAGAGACTTCAGGATCGCCACCACCGCCTCTGGCCTGTGCGAGTCGTAGAAGAAGGGCTGCCCATACATGGTGTCCGTGAATGGTGGGTGGTCCGATCCTCCAACGGTCAGTATTACCCTTGAACCTATGCGCATGCTACCGAGAACTCTTTGGAGTATTGGCTCGTGATGCTCACGGGGGATGTGGAACAACGAATCCCAGATTACGGCCCCGTCGTATTCTTCATCGGGTTCGAATGTCTCCATCTCTGCCTGCAGCCACCGCCCTTCTGGTAAACGGTCACTTGCGAGTTCCAACAGTTCTTCCGCTTGATCAACACCCGTCACGGAGTAACCCTGCCGCAACAAGAACTCTGCTACAGGCCGACCTGTCCCACAGCCTAGATCCAGAATCCTTGCAGGGCGAAGGAGATCTTTCGTCAGGCGCTCCAAGAACGGGATCTCATACGGGAACAGGCTCAATCTTGCGGCGTCCCAGTCTTTGGCGATGGTGTTGTAGCTGCGACGGTTCAATTGCGTGGCCTAACTAGATTTCCGCGGGCCGCATAACTCGGTAACAGCGGGCAAAGGCGGCCAACTGGCGGCATATCTTGGTAATGGAGGAGAAAAGCGGCGTCGGATGGCCGTTGCCCGAGCGTGCTACCGGTCTTCGCGTGTCCGTATGCTGGCTATCTGGGCTACGCCGGTCAAGGTCCGCTTATGGGACGGTTGCCGACGGTCACCTACCTGCTGAGATCCCTTTAGGGCCGGCCCGTTCTAAGCCCCGCTTCTCACTGACCCTGCCCGCTCCGCTCGCGGGTATCCTCGGGTGCCCGTCGCGCCAGGACCCGGGAGTTCCGGTGACGGAGGTCCGGTGACAGTTTACTTAATTCCGGAGGATGGACAGGGCGAGTCGACTAGAATACATCTCGTTACGCAAATTTCCCTGACATATGCCTAAGTGTCCAATCTAATAGAAGCAGAAGCTTTTGGCTGTTCACGAAAGATCAGTGGCTTACAGACTTGTGTGTAATGGGATGTCTAGAATGGGCTCCACAAGATATTCTTCAGAGACGGCTTGACTGAACAATGACGCGGCTCCCCAGGGTCGTGGTTCCGGGACTGCCCCACCATGTGACCCCGCGGGGCAACCGGCGTCAGCGGACCATGTTTCGCGATGAGGACTACGCCGAGTATCGACGCCTGCTTTCGGCCTACTGCCGAAGCAGCGGCACGCAGGTCTTGGCCTATTGCCTCATGCCCAATCACGTTCACCTGATCCTGGTGCCTGCTGAGGAGCTCGGTCTACGTGACACACTGGCGGAGGCCGATCGCCAATACACGCGGATGATCAATTTCCGCGAGGGATGGCGGGGACATCTCTGGCAGGAGCGCTTTCACTCGTTCGTCATGAACGAGCAGCATCTCTTCGTCGCGGCGAGATATTAGGAACTCAACCCGGTTCACGCGCACCTGTGCGCCAGTCCTCAAGACTGGCCCAGGTCGAGCGCCCGCGCCCATCTGGCCGGAGAACACGACGAGCTTGTCAGAGTGGGTCCGTTGCGCGAGGTCATCCCAGATTGCGCGGCGCTCCTCGGCGAGCCCGGCGCCTAAGACGTCGGGGAACAAATCCACGCTCGCCAGAACCGGCCGGCCGCTCGGACCTCCCGCTTTCGTCGAAGATCTGGAGCGATGGCTTGCCCATCCGCTCCAACGACGAAAGGCCGGGTCGAAGCGGACGGAACGCGACGAGGACACCCTTGACATCTTCTCCTTCGTCAAGGGAAGTTAGTAAACTGTCACCGGAATAGCCGTCTCTACCACCCCTGGGCCTGAATCCAGGCGATCAACGGCATAGATCCCGCTCTGCAAGCGCTATTTGACTGCCCCGTCATAGGCTTTAGCGAGCACCTGTCTCAGGCTGGTTTTCGGGATTCGTACCACGGCGAGATCGTCGACCCGTCCATCGGCGTCAAAGTCACCGGCGACGGGTCGATCGCCGGAGATCCCCCACTTGGCCAGGGTCCCATCGGTGGAGCCGTCGTGGTTGAAGTCGAAGAACCAGGCACCCCCGGTGGACGACGGGCGATACACGGCGATGTCATCCATGCGGCCGTCACGGTCGAAATCACCCGCTAGGGGGATATCCCTCTCCAGGTCCCAGTCGGCGATCTGGGCGTCCGTGGTGCCGTTGCGGTTGTAGTCGAAGAACCAGGCTCGACCGGATCCCGAACTCCTGGTGACCGCGATGTCGTCGACACGGCCATCGCCGTCGAAGTCGCCCGCGAGCGGAAGATCCTTGGCGAGTCCCCAGTTAGCGATCTGGGCGTCCGTCGTGCCGTCGTGGTCATAGTCAAAGTACCAGGTCAGGCCCGCGCCGGATGCCCGGGCGACGCCGGTGTCATCCACCCTGCCGTCATGGTCGAAATCCCCCGCCACCGGCTTGTCTCCAATTAATCCCCAGTCGTCGACCTGCTCATCAGTGGTGCCATCATGGTTGTAATCGAAATACCATCGATGGTTTGCTGAGCGGAAGACACCCAGGTCATCCACGCGTCTGTCGCCGTCGAAGTCACCGACGATGGGCGTGTCCCCCGTTAGGCCCCAATCGGCGATGGTCTCATCCGTGCTCCCGTTGCGGTTGTGATCGATATACCAGCGTGCATGTTGGACGATAGTCGAATTTACCATCACATAGGCATGGACGCCGTTGGGGTAGATCATGAGCTGGGCACCGCCGGCAACATTCTGGGCGCTGACGCCACCCGCCTTGGTGTAGTAGGTGCCATTCTTACCCTGCACCGGACCATCGAAACCGAGGTTCCCGGTGTACATCGTGTCAACGACGGAAGAGGGCAGGATCACCCCCTGATCCAATGCAGCCAGGACCTTTTTGTAGTTTACGACGGAAATAGCGACACGCCCGGCGCCGGTGAGGTACTTAGAGTTTGGATTGGGGGGTACCCCGGGGATATTTTGATTGATTCTGTTATAGAGATAGGCGAAATTGGTTGGCGGCGTGAAGAGTGTGATGTCGTCCACCTGCACCCCCGCGGGCACCAGCACGTCACCAATGAGGTAGTCGCTGAACATGTCGGATAACTCGTGATCGATCTCATCGCCGGCCGATTGGCAGTTCGAGGACGGGGTGAACGCGGCTTTCGCTTCCGCCTCCCGAGCCACGAGCGGAACCAGATACCGCATCAAGGTGTAGGCCGCGTTGCTGTATACATAACTTCCGACCGTGCCCGTCACGCCGTTGGCAATGAGTTGCTTGAGACCTTCATAGCCGGCGCCCGTGGATGCCGGGAGTCCGCTCGTATGGTCCAGCAGGCGGCGAAAACTGAATTCGTCGCCGTCGACCCCCGGACCTGTGTCCCAACAGCTTGGGAGGAATCCCATCACCTGCTCATCCACGGTGAGCCCCCGGTCTTCGAGTGCCTTGACCAGGGCAATTGCAGTCAGCGTCTTGGTGGTGCTGAGGGCCTGACCCTTGGTGTTGACGTTGAATCGGAGCAGGCCGCCGTTCACGGGCAACCGACGGTATCCGCCCGCGTCGGAGTTCCGGACCACTGACCCTTCGCCGATCGCGTAGGCCCAGCCGGTGACCTTGCCATTAAGCTCGCCGCGAATGGCGCCTCCAAAGAGTTCCCAGTCAATAGTGGTCTGCGCTCCAGCCTCCCGCCACGGAAGGGTGAAGAAAAGCGCCAGGATCGCCGAAAAAATTGCGATGGGCAGCTTCACGGATCTTTTCCTCCTCTTATTTGGGGCCCGCGTTGCTGTGGTTGCCATCGGTGGCAACCATGGCGCCCGGTTGGGGAAAGCATGATGCCTGAGCATGGACCCGGTCTTTGGGGCCCCATCGTCCGCTCCGCAGGAAGCGACCACCAGGATGAAGCCCGGTGAGTGTTGACCCGGGAGGTGGCAATCGGCCCCTCTCTGCTGCCGAGCATCCTGGGCAGCCACCCGTTTCGATCGGCGTCTCG
This sequence comes from uncultured Gammaproteobacteria bacterium, assembly GCA_963733415.1. Lineage (GTDB taxonomy): Bacteria > Pseudomonadota > Gammaproteobacteria > Chromatiales > Chromatiaceae > Thiodictyon. The sequence continues at coordinate 41,531 of CAVTDM010000018.1, forward strand.
TTCATCCAGTGTGGGTTGACCTTAGATCGCTCATGGTCAAGTGAAGTCCAGGCGAGCCACAGGCGCAACCTCTCGAAAGATCTGGATATCGCCTTACCTGATGCCTGCCCGGGTGCACGGGTCCCACTGCATGCCTGGAACCTGCCCGCGGTGGGGGCTCCGGGTAGATATGGGTACCGCTAAGCCGGCTGTCCGCAGTTCCTCGGAGGAACCGGCGACAGACGACGGTTTCGAGGCTATACCAGCATTTCGAGCGGATTCGCGCCAGGCGGCTCTTTCTTCGGTCGCCCCGATGTGCCGGCCAGGTGCACGCCGGCCGACCATCGCGGCGATCTATCGCTGGAAGCAACCGCTGCCGAGGGCGAATTCGCCGTAAATCAAACTGCGCAGCGCGGTAATCTCGGCTTCTGGGATCGTTGTTGGGGAGAACAGGCTCTGGTAGCGCGAGCGGCGCGCGTTATCGCTTTCTCCGAGCGCCATATGAAGCGGGTGCGCAGCGATAAGGGGTCGGCGGTTCCGGGCGCATTGCCGCAGTTGCTCGACCATGGGTATTCTTCCGGGGTCGGCACCATGTCCGCGCGAACGGGGTTGAGCTAGATGTAACGTTGGGTGAGTTCCGGTGACAGGGTGAGTTCCGGTGACAGTTTACTGAATTGCGTCCGTCGACGAGCCTGAATTGATGAAATTGTCACCGGAATTCGTCACCGGAACTCCCAAAGCGAAGCCGCCGTTGGTCGCATCGCGGATCGCCGTCAGCACGGGCTCCAGTACAGCGCTGGCTAAGAGGCTCCGGTAGACGGTTTGGCGCGCCTCGTCGGTCTCTCTCGGCCAACACCGCGTACTGCGGGTGGGGACTCGTGACCGAATCGGCGTGCCCGAGGGCCTTGGCACGGTCGCTCGACCAGGGATACCCGCCAGGGGCCGGGACCCTGCGTGCGCACCGTGTTGAGCTCGATGTAGCGCTGGCAGTCCAGGAGGTCGCTGTCGGCTTCCAGGAGCGAGGATTGGAAACGGCCCTCGAAGTGCGTTCCGGTGCGCGCGTAAGTTCCGTTGACGTGTTGGACTTGGTGTTGGCCCAGGCCCTTCATCAATATCGACGGGCCGCGGTCAGTTGCCGGAGTCATCCGCAGATCGACGTGGTTCGTCATGAGGACGTAAGCATGCGCCCGCACCGACGGCGCTGCGGTCAGATCCGCCAACGCGTCACGGAAAATCCGATTCTCGGTCCCCGCGAAGACGATGGCCGCCCGGTTGATCCCGCGCAGAATCGCGTGCAGCGGGTATCCGGCGGCGGCGACCCGGGCGTGTCGGGGCCTGGGGAGACCTTGACCGCCTAACGTTCGACTCCACAGTAGCAGAAATGCAGGGTCTGTCCCCGGTGTCTGCCGGCCGGCTTTTGCCGGGTTTCTTCAATCGGGAAGGAGGAGGATTAGACATGTTCGATAAGAATCGATTTATCCAAGACTGTATGAATGCGGTCGCCGAGGGCCAGGGGGCGATTCGCGACGTTGTGGCAGAAGCGGTTTCCGATCGCTTGGGGATAATTTCCGAGCTTGGTGAGCCGGAACATGCGGGTATCACACTACTGTATAGATCGCCCGATCTCACTATCATCAACTTCGTCTGGGCACCGTGCATGAGTCTCATGCCCCACAATCACCAGATGTTTGCAGTTATCGGCATCTATTTCGGCAGAGAAGACAACGTTTTTTGGCGACGAACAGAAACGACCATTGAGGCGGCAGGCGCCAAATCGCTGGGAGCCGGCGAAGTCGCTGAACTTGGTCGCGACGTTATCCATTCGGTGCTTAATCCGATTGGAAAAATGACCTGTGCGATTCATGTTTACGGCGGGGACTGTTTCAATCCGCCTGAACCAAGACGCGAATGGGATCATGAAACGCTAATTGAGGGGCCATGGAATATCGACAAGGTCAAATCTCTGTTTCAAGAAGCGGAGGAACGTTTCAATGCCACAAAGAAATAGCGGGCGGCCAGGGCAATGCACTAGACGCGATCGGGAGGAATACTTGCGCGTGTAAGGGACCTTGTTTCCTCAATGCGGGCCTGCGAAAACGAGGGCGTCTTGCGCTGGACACGAAGACAATCGCATCAAGAACGACTTTTAACCAGGAGCCGACAAGCTAATGCTGAAACGTGTTTTTCTCGGTGTTTTCGCATTTCTGACTGTGGCCTCATTGAGCGGCTGTGGGTACAACGCGCTGCAATCCCAGGACGAGCAGATCAAGGCCAGTTGGTCAGAGGTTCTCAACCAATATCAACGGCGTGCCGATCTGGTGCCTAATCTCGTCAATGCGGTGAAGGGCTATGCCGCACATGAGAAAGAGGTGCTTGCGCAAGTGACGAACGCGCGTGCGCAAGTCGGACAGGTACGGATGACGCCGGAACTGATCAACGACCCGGCAGCTTTCAAGGAATTCCAGGCGGCTCAGGGCCAGCTCGGTACCGCGTTGTCGCGTTTGTTGGCGGTGGCAGAAAATTATCCGCAACTGAAAGCCGACGGTCTGTTCCGCGATCTGCAGGCGCAGCTGGAAGGTACGGAGAACCGTATTGCCGTCGCGCGTAATCGCTATATCAAGGCGGTACAGGAGTACAACATCACGGTGCGGCAGTTCCCGTCCAATCTCACGGCGAAACTGTTCGGCTACGCGACGAAGGCGAACTTCACGGTCGAGAACGAAAAAGAGATCTCTCGGCCGCCCACGGTCGACTTCGGCGCACCGGCCCCGGCACGGTGACGATCCCGCGGCTTAGACGCCTCGATCTCTGGCGTCTCGTCCTCTTGTGCGGTGCGTTTTGCGCGCTTGGTGGCGCCTCCGCCCAGGTCGAGGTGGCCGTGCCGCCGCTCAAGACGCGTGTAACCGACGTCACTCAGACCCTCACCCCGCAGCAACGGGAATCGATTGAAGGTGATCTTGCCGACCTCGAAACACGTAAGGGCGCGCAGATTGGCGTGCTAATCGTACCCACCACTCAGCCCGAGGCCATCGAATCCTATGCCCGTCGTGTCCTGGACGAGTGGGAACTGGGGCGTAAGGGCGTAGACGACGGCGCGCTGCTGTTGGTGGCGAAAGACGACCGCAAGATGCGCATCGAGACCCAGTATGGTCTGGAAGGGGTGATTCCCGACGCTGTGGCCAAGCGCATCATCGTCGAGGACATCGCGCCAGCTTTCAAACGGGGCGATTTCTACGGCGGCATCGCGGGTGGCGTTCAACGCATGATTGGGTTGGTGGACGGCGAGCCGCTGCCGCCGCCGCGTGAGCAGGAAATCGGGTGGGGGTCGGTCGAAGAATTTTTCCCGTTCCTCGTGTTTGCGGTGGTGATCGTCGGCGGACTTCTGCGTTCGCTATTCGGTCACTTGATTGGTGCGACGATTGCCGGCGGCTTTGTTGGCGTGTTTATCTGGCTGTTTGCCGGTTCCATTGCCGTTGCCGTCGTCGCGGCGATCGTTGCCTTCGTCGTCGTCCTACTCGGCGGCGGGATCGGCGGCACGCGCGGCTGGAGTAGCGGCCGGACGGGCGGCGGTTGGAGCGGTGGCGGTGGCTTCCGCGGCGGAGGTGGCTCCGGCGGCGGGGGCGGCGCCTCCGGCAGCTGGTAGGGAAGAGACCATGCGCAGATTCCTTCGACATCTATTGTATTTCCCATGGCGTATGGGGCAGTTGTTTCCCCGGGGTGCGCTGGAGGCGATCGAACGGGAAATTGCCGAGTCGGAACGATGCCACCAGGGCGAAATACGCATCGCCATCGAAGCCAACCTCGATGCGCTGCAACTCTTGCGCGGCACCACCGCGCGCGCACGCGCGCTGGAGCTATTCGGTCGTCTGGGCGTGTGGGATACGGAGCGCAACACCGGCGTGCTGGTTTATCTCTTGCTCGCCGAACAGCGGGTGGAGATCGTTGCCGATCGCGGCATCGACGCGAAAGTCAGCCCGGAATCATGGGCGCAGGTCTGCCGGCGCATGCGCGACGCGTTTGGGCGGGGCGAATTCGAGGCCGGCGTGCGTCAGGGCATCCGCGAAATCGACACGTTGCTGAGCGCGCATGTCCCGGTGGCCGGCGCCAACCCAAACGAACTGCCGGATCGGCCGGCAATGCTCTAGCCGCCGTTTCGATCTCGGCGCGTGAGCTCGTCCCGATGCTGATGAAGATCGACTTTGGGGCTCTGCATCAGGTGCGCTCCCATTGGGAGGGTATCGGTGTCACCCCGTTCGTGAACTGGGCGGTCAAGCCCTTCTCCAGGGCGCTTTTGGCCTGGGTCTTCATTCCGGTGGGGCTCGCCCGGGCGTGGCGTTGGCACCCGAGTGCGGGCCGTCCATTGCTGGCTACCGCGGTGCTTCTCTAGCGTTGCCCGCTCCGGGCGGCGCGGTCCAGAGCGCGCAGACGTTCCAGCTTCTCGCGGATACGGATCTCCAGGCCCCGGTCCGTGGGCTGGTAGTAGCGCCGCTCCCCTAGGGTCTCGGGGAAATAGGTCTCGCCGGCGGCGTAGCCCTCCGGCTCGTCATGGGCATAGCGGTAGGCGTGGCCATGACCCAGGGCCTTCATGAGCCGGGTGGGGGCGTTGCGCAGGTGGCTCGGGACCTCCAGTGAACCGGCGGTTCGGGCCTCGGCCAGGGCGGCGTTCCAGGCCAGGTAGACGGCGTTGCTCTTGGCCGCGCAGGCGAGATAGACGGCGCCGCCTGGGCGAGGGCCAGTTCACCCTCCGGGGAGCCCAGGCGCTCCTGGGCGTCCCAGGCATCCACGGCCAGGGCCAGGGCACGGGGGTCGGCGTTGCCGATGTCTTCGCAGGCCATGCGCACCAGGCGACGGGCGATGTAGAGGGGGTCGCAGCCGCCGTCGATCATGCGCGCCAGCCAGTACAGGGCCGCATCCGGGGCCGAGCCGCGGATGGACTTGTGCAGGGCCGAGATCTGGTCGTGGAAGATGTCCCCGCCCTTGTCGAAGCGGCGCATCGGCCCGGCCACCACCTCCGCGACCATCTCGGCGCCGATCACCCCGCCAAGGCTGAGTTCAGCCGCCAGCTCCAGCAGATTCAGGGCCCGGCGGGCGTCGCCGTCGGCGGACTCGGCGAGCAGGCCGGGCGGCCTCGAGGCGAGGGCCAGGTCCCGTCCGCCCAGGCCGTTGGCGCGGTCCGGCAGGGCGCGGTCGATGACGGTCAGCCCAGGTCATCCACGCTCAGCGGCTTGAGGACATAGACCCGGGCGCGGGAGAGGAGGGCGTTGTTGAGCTCGAAGGAGGGGTTCTCGGTGGTGGCGCCGATGAAGGTGAGGGTGCCGTTCTCCACATGGGGCAGGAAGGCGTCCTGCTGGCCCTTGTTGAAGCGGTGGACCTCGTCGATGAAGAGGACGGTTGCCCGGCCCTCCACCCGGCGCATGGCCTGGGCCTCGGTCACCGCCTCGCGGATGTCCTTGACCCCGGCCAGGACCGCGGAGAGGTTCAGAAAATGGGCCCCGGAACGGGCCGCCACCAGCCGCGCCAGGGTGGTCTTGCCGGTCCCGGGCGGGCCCCAGAAGACCATGGAGTGGAGGCGCCCGGTCTCGATGGCCTGGCGCAGGGGCTTGCCGGGGGCGAGCAGGTGGCCCTGGCCGGCGAACCCGTCCAGGCCGCGCGGGCGCATGCGGTCGGCCAAGGGGCGGTCGGCGGGGCGTCGGCCGGGGGCCTGCGGGCGTCGGCTGGGCTCAGTCGAAGGACAGGAAGTCGTCGGTGGCCTTTTCGTCGCAGCTTGAAGAGGTCGTCGTTCAGGCTCGGGTTGCGTTTGATGGCCGTGAAATTGAGGCGGGTGGTCTGGCCGAAGCTGTCCTCCATGATCAGGCTCTCCAGTGCCGGTCTCGCCGAAGCCCAGTTCGATGCTGCTGGACCTCCGTGTCCGTGGCCTTGGGCTTCAACTCCACCCAGTCGCGGCCGTCGGAACTGTCGATGGAACGGGTGCTGAAGTCCCGGTCGATGGGGGCGTTCTCGGCCAGCAGCAGGGCCGGGGTCCCGCGCAGGGCCTTGGCCTGGCTCTGATGGGAGACCTGATTGAGATCCAGGTCGTGGAGGTAGACCCGCTTGCCGTCGGCCAGGATGACCTGCTTGTTCGGGGCATCGTACTCCCAGCGGAAACGTCCCGGGCGTTGCAGGTAGAGGGTGCCGTTGGCCTCCGCCATGCGTGAGCGGTCGGCGTTGAAGGTGACCTGCTCGAAGTCCGCCTGGAGGCTGGAGAGGCCCTTGAGATAGGTCTCAAGGCGTTCCTTGCCCGCCGCCGCGGCGGGCAGGGGCGCCAGACCGATCAGGACCGAGACCAGGATGGCCAAGCGGAGAAAGCGACTGCGCTCCGGTCGCCGCGCCGGGATGAATTTGGGGCATGGGGGATCAATCCTCGTGGGGTGGGGGGGCCAGGACCTCGCGGTTGCCGTTGGTCTCGGCGGCGCCCACGATGCCGATGCGCTCCATCTCCTCGATCATGCGGGCGGCGCGGTTGTAGCCGATCTTGAGCCGGCGCTGGACCCCGGAGATGGAGGCGCGGCGGCGATTCCACCACGATCTGCACCGCCTCGTCGAAGAGCGGGTCCTGGTCCTCCACGTCGCCGCCGCGCGGCTCCGGGTCGATGCCGGGGATAGACTCGCCCGGGTCCTGCAGGATGTTCTCGATATAGTCCGGCTCGCCCTGGGCGCTTCAGGAACTCGACGACGTGATGGACCTCATGGTCGTCCACGAAGGCGCCGTGGACGCGCTGCGGGATGCTGGTCGCCCGGCGGCAGATAGAGCATGTCGCCATGGCCGAGCAGGTGTCTCGGCGCCCATCTGATCGAGGACGGTGCGCGAGTCGATCCGGGAGCTGAACCTGGAAGGCGATGCGGGTCGGGATGTTGGCCTTGATGAGGCCGGTCAGCACGTCCACCGAGGGCCGCTGGGTGGCCAGCATCAGGTGGATGCCGGAGGCGCGGGCCTTCTGGGCCAGGCGGGCGATGAGTTCCTCCACCTTCTTGCCCACCACCATCATCATGTCCGCCAACTCGTCGATGATGACGACGATGTAGGGCAGATGATCGATGGTGGGCGACCTCCACCCCCGGCATCGGCGGCGAACTCCGCGGACATCAGGGGGTCGCGGATGGGCGTCGCCGGCCGCCTCGGCATCGGCGACCTTGCGGTTGTAGCCGCCGATGTTGCGCACCCCCAGCGCGCGCCATCAGCCGATAGCGCCGCTCCATCTCCCCCACGCACCAGCGCAGGGCATTGGCGGCCTCCTTCATGTCCGTCACCACCGGGGTCAGCAGGTGGGGGATGCCCTCGTAGACCGAGAGCTCCAGCATCTTGGGGTCCACCATGATGAGGCGCACGTCCTCGCGGCCCGGCCTTGTAGAGCAGGCTCAGGATCATGGCGTTGATGGCCACGGACTTGCCGGAGCCGGTGGTGCCGGCGATCAGGGCATGGGGCATGCGCGCCAGGTCCGCCACCACCGGGTCGACCGGAGATGTTGGTCCCCAGGGCCAGGGTCAGGGGCGACTTGGCCTCCTGGTAGGCACCGGCACCCAGGATCTCGCTCAGGAACACGGTCTCCCGCTCCTCGTTGGGGATCTCGATGCCGATGACGGACTTGCCGGGGATCACCTCCACCACCCGCACGCTGACCGTGGACAGGGCCCGGGCGATGTCCCTGGACGAGGCCGGCGATCTTGCTGGCCTTGGTGCCCGGGGCGAGTTGCAGCTCGAAGAGCGTCACCACGGGGCCCGGGTGGACCGCCACCACCTGGACCGTGACGCCGAAGTCCGCCAGCTTGATCTCCACCTGGCGGGAGAGGTCCTCGATCTGCTCATCGGAATAGCCCTTGCCGGTCTTGCGCGCCGGGTCCAGGAGGTTGAGCGGCGGACGCTCGCCCGCCCCGCTTCGGACCGGCGGGGCGAGCTGCACCAGGCCATGGGGCAGCGGCCTGGCGGGAACGGGGTCCGCGGGCAGATCGCCCGCGGACGTGGGGGCTGGGGGTACGGGGTTCGCACGCCGGACGACCTTCTGCACCCGCGGGGCGTCCTTGGGCACCGGCCGCTGGCCTTTGAGCAGGTCGGACAGGGTCAGGACCCGGTCGGGCTCCAGCACCTTGGGAACCATCGGCGGGTCAGATTCAGCGCTGCGCTGGTCTTCGGCCGCGACGTCTGAGTCGACCTCAGGATCGGGCTGGTGCGTCAGGGGCGGTCCGGACTGGGGCCAGCCCCAGTCCTCCCCCGGGACCGCCGCGGCTCGCTCCTGGTCAAGGTCGGCCTGGTCGATCAGCTTAAGGTCTTTGGGTAAGGCATTGGTCTCGGACTGGTCACGGCGCCGGGCCAGGGCGGCCAGCCCGGTGCTGATACCGGCGCCAAGTGCCCGCGCACCTTGCAAGAGACCGTCGCCCACGGAATCCAGGAGCGCGAGCCAGGAGATGCCCGAGAACAGGGTAAACCCTAGCAGCAGGACCCCGGCCAGGAGGACCTCGGTCCCAGGACCGAAGCGCTCCTGCATCTGGCCGCTGACGAACTGTCCCAGGCCGCCGCCGGTGCCATTGGGCAGGCCCAGGCCCAGGGCATCAAAGTGCATGGCGGCGAAGCCGCAGCCCGCGGCCAGGGTCAGTACAAAGCCAACCCAACGCATGGCGAGCACCCAGGATCGGGGGTGCGCTTCCTCGTCCCGGCCACGGAACAGCACCCAGGCGCTGAAGCCCACCATCAATGGCACCAGGTATGCGAAGTAGCCAAAGAGGTACAGGCTGGCGTCCGCGAACCAGGCTCCGGTTCGCCCTCCCGTGTTGGTCACGCGCGAGGCGTCACCCACGAAGGACCAGCCAGGGTCCTCCGGGGAGTAGCTGGCGAGGGACAAGGCAAGGTACAGGGCCACGCACATGAGGGTCCACAGGACACCCTCACGCAGCGCACGCTCCACGTAGTCGCTGAAGGTTAATTGTCCGCTGCGCGTCGCTTGAGCCATGAGCACCTCCCATGAAATTTGCCGAGCATTATAGCCTTACCCGAGTTTGCTCGGGTGAGTTCCAGGACCCTGGCCTGACCGGCTTGCGCGAACCTGCCCGCATGCTTTTGGAGCGACCCTGGACCGGTGCCGCCAACCGCCCTGGGCGGAACCTGGCGGCCCCGGGTCTTTCCTGGTTCGGCGCGGTCTGTCCGGCTGTCTCGTTCGCGCCACAGAATGCAATGATCGGATTCTTTGAAAGATACGCGTCCGAGGGCGGTTTTTTGGCACAAGAAGGATACATGTGCTATTTTTGTCTCGGGTGTCGGGCCGGCTGTATGCGCGTTGTCCCGGTACCTTCAACTCGAAGGCATGTTTCAAATCGTATCTCGGGGGTTACTATCCATGAAGACCACCGCTCTCAGCACGCTGTCGGCACTCGTTCTCACCGCCCCACTCGTGGCGCTCGCCCAGACCGACTACCAGGCCCCTGCTCGAGCCGCGCTTCGATGATCGCTGGTACATCGCGCCCTTCGCTGCCTATACCTGGGCGGACGAGGACCGCGGGACCGATGATGGTTTCGGGGGTGGGTTCGCCGTCGGCAAGCCGCTCAGCGAACGCCTCAATCTTGAGTTGCGGATGACTTACACGGATCTTGCCAGTGCCAATGACACCGGCGGAGACTTCGAGGTCGGCGACGTTGGGGTGGACGGGCTCTTTTTCTTCAGCCGCGGTGCTGTTCAGCCCTTCCTCCTGGGCGGTATCGGCGCTATCAACGATAAATTCGGGTGCAACTACGCCACCGTCAACATCGGAAACTGCGAGTCGGGCAACGAGTGGAGTTTCATGGCCGAGGTCGGTGCCGGTATCCTGGTGCCGTTCAGTGAATACGGCTCCTTCCGGATCGACGCCCGTTACCGGTACGACGATAACGCGGGCGATCTCGGCCCGTCCGACATCAACGACGTCAACCGCGTCGACGACGACTTCCTTGGCTTTAACAGTGGCGGGGACTTCGGCGACTGGATCGTGACCGCCGGCATCGTCATCCCCATCGGCACGCGTGCCGCCGCCCCCGTGACCCGCACCTTCGAGCTGTCCGCGGACGCCCTGTTTGCGTTCAACAAATCGGACCTCAAACCCACCGGCGTGAACACCCTCAACACATTCGCTAATGACCTTAGCCAGACCAAATACACCGACGTCCGGGTGGCCGGCCATACGGACCCGATCGGTTCGGAGGAATACAACCTGGCCTTGTCTGATCGGCGTGCCAACACCGTTCGCGACCACCTGGTCGGCCAGGGCGTCCCTGGCGATCACATTACGGCCCAAGGGTTCGGAAAGAGCCAGCTCAAGGTGACGCCCGAGGACTGCGCCGCGGCCAAATCGAGGGAGGCGCTGATCGAGTGCTATGGACCCAACCGCCGGGTCGAGGTCACGGTGGAGGGGATGACCACGAAGTAACCCCCCGCGCGCGCGGCCGGGCGCTCAGTGGTCCGGCCGGCGCGAGGCACTCCAGGTTGGCCGGAGGAGAGGGCCCCGCAGAGCCGCGTGAGTGGGCGGGTATTTAGCACGCAGGCCCATCGGACCTCTCGGATTTACCGCTCCGGAATGAACAGACCCGCCATCTGGCGGGTCTGTTGTTTTCGGACGGCTTGTTTTCGTCGCCGCAGGGCGGCGGGCTACTTCAAGGATTGATAGTAGTCCATCAGGATCTTGGCCACCTCGGGACGGGAGAACTCGGGGGGCGGGGCAATGCCACTGCCGAGCAGTTCGCGCACCTTGGTGCCGGAGAGGAGCACGAAGTCCTCCTTGGTGTGATCCGGGGCCTCGCACATCATGACCACCCGATTGAGCTTCTTGGAGTAGGCGGTGTGGTCGGCCTTGAAGATCTCGATATCCAGGGCGCCCGGCCGGGACCTCCTCATCGAAGATGGTCTGGGCATCGAAGGCGCCGTAGTAGTCACCCACGCCCGCATGGTCGCGACCGATGATGAAGTGGGTGGCGCCCATGTTCTGGCGGAAGTAGGCGTGCAGCACGGCCTCGCGCGGACCCGCATAGAGCATGTCGAAGCCGTAGCCGGTGACCATGGCGCTGTTCGGCGCGAAGTACAGTTCGACCATCTTGCGGATGGAGGCGTCGCGCACCGGGCGCCGGGATGTCGCCCGGCTTGAGCTTGCCCAGCAGCATGTGGATGACCAGGCCGTCGCAGTTCAGCCGGTCCATGGCCATGTGGCACAGCTCTTCGTGGGCGAGATGCATGGGGTTGCGGGTCTGGAAGGCGACGACGCGCTGCCAGCCGCGCTCGGCGATCTCGTGGCGGATCTCCACCGCGGTGCGGAAGGTATCCGGGAAGTCATCCTGGAAGTAGGAGAAGTGCAGGACCTGGATGGCGCCGGAGACGGCGAAGCGGCCCTGGCTGTTGAAGGTGGCCACGCCCGGGTGTTCGCGGTCGCTGGTGCGATAGACCTTCTCGGTCATGAAGGCCATCTGCTCGTCGCTGACCTCCTCGATGGTCTCCACGTCCATGACCGCCAGGACCGGATGGCCATCCATGTTGGGGTCGCGCAGGGCGATGCGCCGGGCCCCGCCACGGATGGCCGCGACGTCTCTCCAGCAGGCACATGACCGGCACGGGGAAGAAGAGGCCGATCGGTCAGTACGCATGGTCTCGCCGACACTCATGCGCGTCGGCGACATTCATGAAGCCCGGCAGGGGGCTGAAGTAGCCGCCACCCATCATGACCGCGTTGCCCGCCGCCTGGGAACTGATCACCACCGACGGCAGGGTCTCGGCCTCGCGCATCAGGCGATGGTGCTGGTCCGGGTCGTACACGAACAAGGGTTTGAGCTCGTCGGAACCGACTGGTTTGATCATCTTTTACCTCTCTTGACGACTCGGCTCCGCCGCCGCGGCGATCTTTAAGATGCGCCGGGCCTGCTGGGCGGATGCGGACGATGGTTGGAATCGGGTGGTGCGCGGTTGGCACGGGGCGGCGGATACCGCACCGGCCTCCCGCGCGTCGCTGGACGATACGGGGCCAGCGTCCTGGAAACCTTAGCACGGTCCAGGGTTAGGGCCGCAACGGAAATCTTTATGGGTCCAACAGATTTTGCTCAGACCCGCAGCAGGTGTTGCCGGTAGTGCCGCAACTCGTCGATGGACTCGCGGATGTCGTCCAGGGCCTGGTGTTTGGCTGACTTCTTGAAGCTCTCTGCGACCTCCGGCGCCCAGCGCAGGGCCAGGATCTTGAGCGTGCTCACGTCCAGGTTGCGGTAGTGGCAAAAGGTCTCCAGTCGGGGCATGAAGCGCGCCAGAAAACGTCGATCCTGGCAGATGCTGTTGCCGCACAGGGGCGAGGCACCGGCCGGGACCTGCTCGGCGAGAAAAGCGAGGGTCCGGGTCTCCGCCGCCGCCTCGTCCAGGGCGGAGCGGCGCACCCGCTCCAACAGGCCCGAGGCCCCGTGGTGGGTGCGGTTCCATTCGTCCATGCCGGCCAGGACCTCTTCCGGCTGATGAACGGCGATCACCGGCCCCTCTGCCAGGATGTGCAACTCCTGGTCGGTCACCACGGTGGCGATCTCCAGGATGCGGTCGGTGAACGGGTCCAGGCCGGTCATCTCAAGGTCCAGCCAGATCAGGTTCTGTTCGCTCTTTGCCATCTATCCGGATTCCTTGTGCATGCAGCGCCTGGGCGCCAAATCGTCATGGTGAGATCAGTCTAACAAACGGAGGCCGTGCACCGCGTCCGGCCAGTCCCTACAATGCTGCCAACCATCCGATCGGAGCCGAGTCATGATCACACCGTCTTTCCGCCTCACCCTGGTCCTGCCCGTCGCCCTGGTGCTGGCCGGTCCCCTGGCCGCGGCCGATCCCGCGCCGGCCGTCACCCCGGACGCAGCCAAAGACATGAGTAGCCCTCACGCGTTGTATGAAAGCAACTGCATCAAGTGTCACGGCAGCGAGATCTACACCCGCGAGGACCGCAAGGTGACCTCCCTGGATGCCCTCGGCCGCCAGGTCCAGCGCTGCGAGACGGCGCTCGGCCTGCGCTGGTTCGATGAGGACATCGACGCCATGACGGCCTACCTGAACGACAAGTTCTACCGCTTCAAGCCTTAAGCCGATGCCCCGGCGGCGCCTGTCCGAGCGTCAGCTCGAGCGGATCCAGACCATCCAGGAGCGCCGCCGCCAGCACCTGGCGGAGCGCGCCGAGCGGGCCCTTGACGCGGTGGAGGCGGAGGACCCGGACGCCCGCCAACCCCGGGCGGGTCGAGTGGTGGTCCGGCATGGTGCCAATCTGGCGGTGGAGGCCACGGACGGCCACATCCATCACTGCCTGGCCCGCCGCAACATCGGCCACCCGGTGTGCGGGGACCGGGTGGTGTGGCAGGCCACCGCGGACGACCAAGGCGTCGTGACCGCCATCCAGCCCCGGGAGACGGTCTTGAGCCGCCCGGACTACAGCGGGCGGGCCAAGCCCTTGGCCGCCAACCTGACCCGACTGGTGGTGTTGATCGCCCCGGAGCCGGAGCCCAGCGGCTACCTGGTTGACCAGTACCTGGCGGCGGCCGAACTGATCGGCGTCCCGGCCCTGCTCGTCGCCAACAAGATGGACCTGCTCGACGCCGCGGCGGAGGCCGCTTTCCGGGCGCGCTTTATCCACTACGAGGCCATCGGTTATTCCACTCTCTGGGTCAGCCTGCGGCGGCCCGAGAGCCTGGCGGCCCTGATCGCCGCCCTGGCTGGCGAGACCAGCATCCTGGTTGGTCAGTCCGGGGTCGGCAAATCCTCCTTGGTTCAGACCCTGCTCCCGGACCTGGAGATCCAGATCGGACTCCTGTCCCGTGCCACCGGGCTTGGCCGTCATACCACCTCCACTGCCACCTGTTACCGGCTGATCGGCGGGGGGTCGCTGATCGACTCCCCGGGGGTGAGGAGCTTCCGCCTGGGGGCTATCGACCGGGAGACCCTGCAACGGGGGTTCCGGGAGTTCGCGCCCCACCTGGGCGGCTGCCGTTTTGCCGACTGCCATCACGACCGGGAGCCGGGCTGCGCGATCCGCGGGGCCGTAGACGCGGGCTTGATCGCTCCGGACCGGCTTGCCAATTTCCAGCATCTGGCCGCTGAGCTGGGTCCTGCCTGGGGTTGACGCCGCGGCGTCGCTCGCTTGATGCCGACGGCTGACCGCTGACCGCTGACCGCTGACCGCTGACCGCTCTGTTCGGAGTTGAGTCGATTGTTTGCTCAATGCTGACGATTGACGAACTTCTGTCCCTCAAATTTCACAAATCAGTAATATGCCCATGCTGCACTGCACCATCGACGGCGTCAGGCGGCAACACTGCCGCGGTCCGGCCGATGTCCAGGCCCCCCAGCCGGTTCTGATCCCCGGCCCGCCATCATGAAAGCGATGCCCGGCGTCTCCCCCGACCGGGCCAGCACAGGCCACTGACGCGATGGAAACCATCCTCACTGCTGCGGGCTTTATGGCGACCCTGGGTTTGACCCTGGCCGGAATTCTGGTCATCGCCAACAAGCGCCTGTACGTCTTTGAGGACCCGCGCATCGAGGAGGTCGAGGACCTCCTGCCCAAGGCCAACTGTGGGGCCTGCGGCAGTGCCGGGTGCCGCCAGTTTGCGGAGTTGCTCGTCCGGGGCGAGATCGAACCGGCCCAGTGTACGGTCAACTCCAAGCCCATGAACCAGGTCATTGCCGACTTCCTCGGGGTCGACCTGGGGACGGCAGAGCGGCGGGTCGCCCGGCTCGCCTGCGCCGGCGGGAGCCATGTGGCACAGATACGCGCGGCTTACGCCGGTATTCCGTCCTGTCGCGCCGCCGCCCTGGTGGCCGGTGGCGGCAAGGAGTGTACCTGGGGCTGTTTGGGCCTGGGGGATTGCGCCACGGTATGCACCTTCGGGGCCATCCAACTCGACCGCCACGGACTGCCCGTTGTGGACGAGGCCAAATGCACCGCCTGCGGGGACTGCGTGACGGTCTGTCCCAAGGACCTGTTCAGCGTGCATCCGGTCAGTCATCGGCTGTGGGTGGCCTGCAGGAACCACGACTTCGGCGATGAGGCCGAGTATCAATGCCAGGTGGTCTGCACCGCCTGCGGGCGCTGCGCCCAGGACTCGCCTGAAGGGTTGATCCAGGTCCAGGAACATCTGGCGGTGATCGATTACACGAAGAACGCGCTCGCCTCCCGGATAGCCATCGAGCGCTGCCCCACCGGGGCCATCGTCTGGCTGGACAAGGACTCGGGACCGCAGAAGGGCATCGCGGCGCGCAAGGTGATCCGCAAGGAGCCGTTGCCGGTGGGCTGAGTCCCGGGGATTGAATTGATCGAGTAGGCAGAGGACCAGCGTGTCACGGTCCATCCAATTCTGGGATTGAAGGCGTCCTGAGCGCCTTGCTGGTTCATAACTAAGCTGGCTACCGGCGGCTGGTCGCTGGCGGCGCAACACCCTGAGAAACCCCATGTTCGGTAAGAAAGACGAAAAGCAGTTCAAGTACCCCGGCATCCGCATGGCGATGGACGGCAACTCCGCCGTGATCCTGTGCGAACGGGAGGCGTCCGACGCCGCCGGGGCCTACCCCATTACGCCGTCCACCCAAATGGGCGAGTATTGGGCCGAAGAGATCGCCAGGGGCCATCTCAATATCTCCGGCAACCCGCTGATCTTCGTCGAACCAGAATCCGAACACGCCGCCGCCGCGGTGACTGCCGGCATGTCCATGACGGGTCTGCGGGCGGTGAATTTTTCCTCCGCCCAGGGCGTGGCCTTCATGCACGAGTCGCTCTATGCGGCGGTGGGCAAGCGCCTGCCCTATGTACTGAACATCGGCTCCCGGGCCATTACCAAGTCCAGCCTCAACGTCCATTGCGCCCACGACGATTACCACTGTATCGACGACACGGGCTTCTTCCAGGTCTTCGGCAAGAGCGCCCAGGAGGCGGCGGACCTGAGTCTGATCGCCCGGAAGGTTGCCGAGCTCTCCCTCACCCCTGCGGCCGTGGGCCAGGACGGCTTCCTCACCACCCACCTGATCGAGCCCCTGCTGGTCCCCGAGCGGGAACTGATTGCGGAGTTCCTGGGCCTGCCGGATGACATCATTCCGTGTCCGACTCCGGCTCAGCGTATGGTCTATGGGGAGACCCGGCGCCGCGTGCCACTCCTGTGGGATGTCGACTCCCCGACCCTGTCCGGCCCGGTGCAAAACCAGGACGCCTACATGCAGGCGGTGGCTGGCCAGCGCCCCTACTTCTTCGACCACATCGAGCGTCTCACCGATGAGGCGATGGATGAGTTCTATACCCTCACCGGCCGCCGCTACCAGCGGGTGAGCGGCTACAAGCTCGATGACGCGGACTATGTGATCCTGGGCATGGGCAGCATGGTGACCCAGGCGGAGGCGGTCGCGGACTATCTGCGCCAGACCCGCAAGCTGAAGGTCGGGGTGGTGAACCTCACCCTCTGGCGCCCCTTCCCCGGGGACCTGATCGCCCGGGTGCTCCAGGGCAAGCGGGGTGTGGCGGTCCTGGAGCGCACGGATCAGCCCCTGGCCGAGGACCTGCCGATCATGCGCGAGGTCCGCGCCGCGCTCACCAAGTGCCTGGAGAACGGCACGGTGGGCCGCGGTGAAGCCGCCCCCTATCCCGCCTATCCGACCTATAAGCAGGGCGACATGCCCCGCCTCTATTCGGGTTGCTATGGCTTGGGCTCCCGGGACCTCCAGCCCGAGGGGCTGATTGCCGCGGTGGAGAACATGCTCCCCGCCGGCAAGCACCAGACCTTCTTCTATCTCTCCATCGACTTCGTGCGCGAGGCGGCGGACCCCAAGGACGAGATCCGCATTCAGCGTCTGACGGATGCCTATCCCAAGATCGGCGAATTGGCCCTGCGCGGCAGTGAGAATCCGAACCTGTTGCCCAAGGGTGCCATTACGGTGCGCATGCATTCGGTGGGCGGCTGGGGGGCCGTGACCACGGGCAAGAATCTGGCCATGACCCTCTATGACGTGCTGGGCTGGGATATCCGCGCCAATCCCAAATACGGCTCGGAGAAGAAGGGCCAGCCGACCACCTATTTCCTCTCTGCAGCCCCGGAGCCCATCCGGCTCAATTGCGAATACACCTATGTGGATGTCGTGATGTCGCCGGACCCCAATGTCTTCACCCACTCGAATCCGCTCGCCGGGCTCGATCGGGGGGGCGCCTTCATCATCCAGTCCAGTCTGGAAAGCCCGGAAGCCGTCTGGGCCAGCTTCCCCTACCAGGCCCGCAAGTACATCCTGGACCACGCCATCCGGGTCTTCTATCTGGACGGGTTCAAGATTGCCCGGGAAGAGGCCTCCGACCCCGAGTTGCAATACCGCATGCAGGGCAATGCCTTCCAGGGCGCCTTCTTTGCCGCTTCCCCCTGATGGAGCGTAATGGACTTGATGAGGCGGGGCTTTTTGGTGCCATTGAGGAGCAGTTACGCAGCAAGTTCGGCGGCAAGGGCGAGCGGGTGGTCCAGGACAACCTGCGTATCGTCCGCCGCGGCTTCGACCAGATCGTGGAGATCACGGACAAGCCTGCCGTCAGCAGCCAACTGGTGGCCCGTAAGGCCCCGGGCCTCCCGGTGATGCTCAAGGCCCTGCCCGAGGGGGACGGCGGTATCACCGACGTGCATCGTTTCTGGGAGCAGACCGGTGTCTTCTATGCCACCGGCCGGGGCAGTGACAATCCAGTCGATCCCCAGGCGGCCCTGGCCCTGATGCCGGCCTCCAGCGGCGTCTATCGGGACATGACCCAGATCCGCTTCGACTATCCCAAGTACCTGGCCGAGAACTGTACCGCCTGCGGCAATTGCTTTACCGCCTGCCCGGACAGTGCCATCCCGGGTCTGGTGAACCGGGTGTCTGATGTCTTCGCCATGGCGATTGCGCGGGTGGAGCGGGGGATGCCGACCCAGCACCTGCGGCGCGAGGTCAGGAACGTCGAGAGGCGTCTGCGGGACCTGATCGATGCCGCGGGCGAGGCGGGGGACATGCGCGCCCTGATGGACCAGGCGGTGCTGGAGACCCTGGCCGCCTACGCCGGTGAACCGGAGCAGAAGGCCGCCCTGGAGAAGGAAATGGGGCTCCTGATGGAGGCTCTGGGGGACTACCAGTTCTCCATCACCAAGCCCTACTGGACCAACCGGGAGAAGAAGCAGAAGGGCTCCGGCGGCCTGTTCAGCATCACCGTCAACCCGTATACGTGCAAGGGCTGCATGGAGTGCATTGAGGTCTGTGGCGACGGTGCCCTGGTGGCGGAGCCTCAGACCCCGGAGAGCATCCTTCAGCTCCAGGCGCGCTGGGACACCTGGCTGGAATTGCCCACGACTGACCCGGAGTTCATCCGTATCGATGACCTGGATGGTAAGGTCGGCGCCCTGGAGACCCTGCTGCTCGATAAGACCAATTACCAGTCCATGGTCTCGGGGGACGGCTCCTGCATGGGCTGTGGCGAGAAGACGGTTATTCATCTCTTTACTGCCACCGTCTCCGCCCTGATGCAGCCGCGGGTCAAGGCCCATCTGGCCGAACTGGATGACTTGATCAACCGACTGGAGACCCATATCCGGCTCAAGCTGGCCGCCGGCATGGACCTGAGCAACAGTGCGGCGATCGCCCGGGCATTGGACAGCCACAAGGACGCGGACCTTACGCTGTCGGACCTCTCCGCCGAACTCGACCCCAGAAGCCCAACCGGTGGACCCGGACTGGCTGCGCTGGGCGACGGGATTGCTCGATAAGCTGCGGCACCTGAAGGCCCAGTACCTCAAGGCCCAACCCCGCTCGACCATGGGGATCGTGAACTCGACCGGTTGCTCCTCCGTGTGGGGCGCTACCTGGCCTTATAACCCCTATCCCTTCCCCTGGACCAATAACCTGTTCCAGGATTCCCCGTCCATGGCCCTGGGTCTCTTTGAGGGTCATATGCGCAAGATGGGTGAGGGTTTCAAGGCGGTACGGATGGCCAAACTGGAACTGGCAGGCCAATACAACCCGGCCGAGCATGGGAGCTTCTTCACCTATTTCGATTGGAAGCAATTCAGCGACGAGGAATGGCTCCTCTGTCCGCCGGTAGTCGCCGTGGGCGGTGACGGGGCCATGTATGACATTGGCTTCCAGAACCTGTCCCGGGCACTCGCCTCCGGGCATCCGGTCAAGGTCCTGGTGCTCGACACCCAGACCTACTCCAACACGGGCGGCCAATCCTGCACCTCCGGCTTCATCGGTCAGATCGCGGACATGGCACCCTATGGCAAGGCCTGGAAGGGAAAGACCGAAATCCGTAAGGAGGTGGCCCTGATCGGCGCGGCCCACCGGACCAGCTTCGTCCTGTCCAGTTCCATCTCCCATCTGACTCACCTGCTGGAGGGCTATATCGACGGCCTCAACAGCCGCCGACCGGCGCTTTTCAATGTTTACGCCTCCTGTCAGCCGGAGCATGGCATCGGCGACGACCTCTCCACCCGCCAGGCGCGGATGGCGGTGGAGTCCCGCGCCTATCCGCTCTATCGCTTCGACCCGGACCTCGGGCACCACCTTCGAGGAGTGCGGCTCGGTCGAGGGCAATCCCAACATCGATCAGGATTGGATCAGTTGGACCATCAATTACACCGATGAGAAGGGCGAGCCCGCGGCGCTTGAGGTCCCCTTCACCTTCGCCGACTTTGCCATGACCGAGGGGCGCTTCCGCAAGCACTTCCGCAAGGCCCCGCCGGAGACCTGGAACGACTCCATGGTGCCCCTGGCCGAGTTCCTGGAGCTGGCCGCGGACGACCGCGAGGGGCTCTTCCCCTACATCTGGGGGGTCGACGGCAAGAACCGGCTGATGCGCGTCCTGGTGGCGGTGGAGATCGTCCGCTCAACCGAGGAACGCCTGGCCTACTGGACGCCAGCTGCGCGGCCTGTGCGGGGAACTCAACAAGGTCGACGTGGAGCAGGTGCGCAACCAGGCCAAGGCCGAGATGGCCCAGACGCCTCACCAGCAGCCTGCTCGCCATGGCCGGCGGGGACCCGGGCGCCCTGGCGCTCCTGAGCGGTACCGGGGACAACGCCGGCAGCGGGTCCAACGGTGCGCATCGCGGCGAGACGGCCGCGGCCGCGGGCTGGGAACCGGTGTGGATCGAGACCCCGGAGTGCACCGCCTGTGACGAGTGCGTCAACATCAACCCCAAGATCTTCCGCTATAACGGGGATAAGAAGGCCGAGGTTGCGGACCCGAAGGCCGGCCCTTCAAGGACATCGTCAAGGCCGCGGAGAAGTGCACCGCCGGGTGCATCCACCCCGGCACGCCCTGGAATCCGGCGGAGGCCGGGACTGGATAAGCTCATGAAGCGTGCGGAGAAGTACCAGTAGATGGCAGCGGACGGGGTCCACGCCAAGGCACCGCGATGCGGTGTGGGAATCGGTCCGGCAGGGTTCGGGTCCGATGGATGTAGTAACACTGGTCTGTGCGGTAACCTGATCATGAGCGACGTCATCTCTCACGACTTCCCTGATACTCCGGAGGAGACCAAGGGCCAAAGTTGGCGGCCCTTTTGGCGCGCTTCTTCCTGCGCGCCCTGCGCGCCCTGGAGGCCCATGAGGCCAGGGGCGGTCAGGGCCACGGCCGACCGCTGCTCAGCATCTTCCAGCGGCGCAAGACCTTTGCCCATGGCATCTATCCCCTTGAGCATAAGGAGTTGACGGCGGACAAGCCCATCCGGCGTCTGCCCTTTGCGCCGGAACTGGTGATCCCGCTGGCCCAGCACCGGGGCCGGCCCGCTGAGGTCCTGGTCAAGGTCGGTCAGGAAGTGGTGCGGGGCGAGCCGATCGCCCGGGCCGCTGGTTTCGTCTCGGTACCCATGCACGCACCGGCCACCGGCGTGATCCAGGCCATCGACCTCGCGCCGACCGCGGAGGGTCCCAAGACGCTGGCGATCACGCTCAAGGTTTACGAGGCGGCGACCCAGCAGGTGCTGTTGACCAGGACCGGGACATCGGAGACTATGACCAACGAGCCGAGATCGTCGCGGCGGTCGCAGGAGGCCGGTCTGGTGGGTCTGGGCGGTGCGGCCTTTCCGAGCCATGTGAAGCTCCTGCCGCCCAAGGACGCGGTGATCGATACGGTGATCGTCAACGGCTGCGAGTGCGAGCCCTATCTCACCTGCGACCACCGGGTCATGCTGGAGCAGACCGACGCCCTGATGCGCGGCATCCGGCTGGTCCTGAAGGCCACCGGGGCGCAGCGGGCCATCATCGGGGTGGAGGACAACAAGCTCAACGCGGTGGAGCAGATCCGCGCAGCGCTGCCCGCCAAGGCCTGCCGATCACCGCCGAGGCGGTCGAGAGCAAGTACCCCCAGGGCGCCGAGAAGATGCTCATCAAGAGCCTGCTGAGCAAGGAGGTTCCGGTCGGCGGTCTGCCCGCCCATGTGGGCGTGGCGGTGTACAACGTGGGTACCCTGGCCCAGATGGGCGATCTGCTGCCCAAGGGCCGCGGTCTGATCGAGCGGGTGGTGACGGTGAGCGGCCCGGCGGTGACGAACCCCGGCAACTTCATGGTCCCGATCGGCACCCCGGTGCGTTTCCTGCTGGACCATGTCGGTATCAAGGACACCCTGGGCAGGTGATCCTGGGCGGGGCCATGATGGGGATGTCGGTGTCGTCGCTGGACGTGCCGGTGACCAAGGGTGTTTCCGGGGTGGTGGCCCTGGAGCGGGCGAGGACCGATCCGGCGCGCGCCAGGTCTATCCCTGCATCAAGTGCGGCGAGTGTCTCAAGGCCTGCCCGATGCAATTGAATCCGTCCATGCTCGGTGAATTGGCCCAGGCCCGGCAGTATGACCGCATGGCCGAGAGCTATGCGCTGGACCAATGCTTCGAGTGCGGCAGTTGTGCCTATGTGTGCCCGGCGAATATCCCGCTCACCCAGTACTTCCGGATTGCCAAGTCGATCAATCGCGACAAGACCCATTGAGCGGGGGAACTAACGAACCACAAAGGCGCGAAGACGGAAAAGGGCGCAAAGGGTCGTTTCTATTCTTCGCGCCTTTGCGGTCAATAAAGCTCCCTCCGCAGTATCATTAAATATGGCCAGAACCATCGAGATCAGGACCTCCCCGCACCTCAAGCGGGCGCTGAACGTTCAGCAGATTATGCGCAACGTCGTGTATGCGCTGATGCCGATCTGCGCCTTTGCAGTCTGGCAGTTTGGCCTGAGCGCCTTGCTTCTGCTGTTGACCACCACCGGTGTGGCAATGATCACCGAGCGGCTCGTTCTCCCACCTGCGCGGGGCGGGGAACACCCTGACGGATTGGTCGGCGGTCATCACCGGTATCTTGCTCGGACTCACCCTGCCGCCCGGCTTTCCTCTCTGGATGGCAGCAGTAGCGGCCTTCGTCGGGATCGGCCTCGGCAAGGCCCTGTTCGGTGGTTTGGGTTTCAACGTCATGAATCCGGCCCTGATCGGCCGCGCCTTCGTCCAGGCAGCTTTTCCGGTGGCCATCACCACCTGGACTCCCGCCTTCGCCCCGGGCCGCTTCTCCGAGCTGATCCCCTCGACCCTGACGCTCCCTTTCACCCTGCCGATCCCGGTGGCCGACTGGATCGCTGGCCTGCGCCTGGACTCCTGGACTGGGGCCACACCCCTGGCAATTCAGAAATTTCAGCACCTGGAGGCGCCTGCGGAAGACCTGTTCTTGGGCATGGTCGCGGGCTCGGCGGGTGAGACCTCTGCACTCCTGATCCTGATTTGTGGGCTCTGGCTCACCTGGCGGGGTTGCATGGATTGGCGTATCCCGGCCAGCGTACTCGCCGGGGCGCTCCTTACCGCCATGCCCTTCGGGCTCTATGATCCCAGTCTCTATCCCTCGCCACTATTCGTGCTTTTTTCCGGCGGACTGATGCTGGGAGCCTGGTTCATGGCGAGCGACATGGTGGCCTCACCCGTGACGCCCTGGGGGGCCATCCTTTACGGGGTCTTAATCGGCTTTCTGACGGTCATCATCCGGCTCTTCGGCGGGATGGTGGAGGGAGTGATGTACGCGATCCTGCTCGCCAATGCGGCCTCGCCTCTGATCTCGGACTGGACCCAGCCGCGCGTCTATGGGTCAGTCAAGAAGCCTGTCAAACAAGGGGATTAGCCGCACGTGAAAGCAACGCAATCCGAAATGAACGCCGAGGTACCGCTGGAGCCGCCGGCCGCGGGCACCCCCACGTTCGCCATGCTGCTCGCCTTGGGCGGTATCTCTCTGATCTCGGGGCTCCTGGTGGTACTGGCCTATCAGTTCACTCTGCCGATCATCACGGAGAACCAGCGGGTGCGCACCGAGCAGGCGGTCTTTCGAATCATCCCGGGTGCGGTTTCCAAGCGGGATTCTGGTGGTAACCGACCAGGGCCTGGTCTCCGCCGGGCCAGACGTAGAGGGCGACCCGGTATACGCCGCCTATGATTCACAGGGAGGACTCAAGGGTGTGGCATTCATTGGCGTCGGCAACGGCTATGCTGGCCCGATCAAGGTTCTGTTCAGCTTCGACCCGGGCTGTCGGTGCGTTAACGGCAGTCGCGTCCTGCAGTCGAATGAGACCCCCGGCTTTGGGGACAAGCTCGACACGGACCCGGAGTTTCGAAAGAATTTTCATGCCCTGGACGTGACGGTGGATCCGGAAGGAACGGGGCTCGCGAACGCCATCATAACGGTGAAGCATGGCACCAAGACCAAGCCCTGGGAGATCGACGGCATCTCCGGTGCGACCCTGTCTTCGAAGGGTATGGCCCAAGCGGCCAATGCCGGGTCCCAGCGGGCGGTACCAGCCATTGTCCGCGCACTGCCAACCCTCTCCCGACAGAACTGAACCCCACCAACGCCGCCCGTTACGAGGCATGACCCATGGCAACCAAGTTTACTCATGAGGAGGCCTTGACGCCGGATACCTTTCTGCGGGGCCTGTGGAAGGAGAACCCGGTCTTCGTGGCCATGCTCGGCATGTGTCCGACGCTCGCGGTGACCAATTCCGCCATCAACGCCATCGCAATGGGACTGGCGACCACCTTTGTATTGGTGGGATCCGGCGCCCTGATCTCGCTCTTGCGTCATTGGATCCCCAAACAGGTGCGGATCGCGAGTTACATCGTGATCATCGCCACCTTCGTGACGATCGTGGACTATGCCATCCAGGCTATCAGTCTGGATCTCTATGCGGCGCTTGGGGCCTTCATTCAGCTCATCGTGGTCAACTGTATCATCCTCGGGCGTGCGGAGGCCTATGCCTCCAAGCAGCGTTTGGCCCCAACCCTCGTCAATAGCCTTGGAACGGGCCTTGGGTTTACTGTTGCCTTGCTGTCCCTGGGTGTGGTGCGTGAGGTCTTGGGCAGCGGGACCCTGTTCGGGTTGCATCTGTTCGGGGAGACCTTTCAGCCCTGGCTGGTGATGGTCCTGCCGCCCGGGGGATTCTTTGTCCTGGGCGCTTGGTTGTTGTTATTCAATTGGCTCAGACAGCGGGGCGAGCAGCGGCTGCTGGAACAATCCGGAGTCCCTGCCAATGTCCGCTGAGCCCCTGTCGCTGATCTTTCTCAATGCCGCCGTGGTGAATAACTTCGTGCTGGCGATGTTCCTTGGTATCTGTCCTTTTCTGGGGGTCTCTGGAAAAAAGGAAACGGCCTGGAACATGGGCCTGGCGGTCATGTTCGTGCTGCTGGTCAGTTCGGCCGCCGCCTACGGCATCAACTGGCTGTTGACCGAACTGGACCTGCAGTTCCTGCGGTTGATCTGCTACATTGCGGTGATCGCCTCAGCGGTGCAGTTAGTGGAAATGTTCATCAAGCGCTTCAGCCCGGCGCTGTTCCGCTCCCTGGGGATCTTTCTGCCCCTCATTACCACCAACTGTGCGGTCCTGGGACTCGCCCTCTTCCAGACCCAGAAGGAATACGACTTCCTCCAAAGTCTGGTCTATGCCCTGGGTGCGGGAACCGGCTTCATCCTGGCCCTGATGTTGATGTCGGGTCTGCGCGAGCGTCTGGCCCTGGCCCGGGTCCCGAACGTCAGCCAGGGGGCGGCCCTGACCCTCATGCTGGCGGGGCTCCTGTCCCTGGCCTTCATGGGGTTCGCCGGACTGGGAGGCTCCCATGCTTAGAGTCCTGGCCGCATCCGGCCTTATTTTCGCCGTGATGGTCGGCTGGATCTGGGTTCAGCAACGCTACGCCCGGTTCGCCGCAGCACACCCCCAACTCGGACCCTTCCGAAGCCCGGACGGCAGCTGCGGCGGTGGCTGCGCCTGCGGCAGCGGTTCCTGCGAGCGGGAACAGAACGCTTAACCGCAAAGGCGCAAAGAAATCAAAGGGCGCGAAGAATGCGCGTGTTGTGAGGCGCGGAAATTAGTCCGGAAACAGCGCGAGAAACGCCAAGGAGGAGACGCGGGCGCTTTTTCGTCTTGAGCAGGTCAACTCACCGTTGTGCCCTATTTCCCCCTGTTTCCTTAGGGTCTTCCTGGTTCGATTCTTTTCTCTAACAACTGAAGCCACGACGAACGCATCCTCTATGGGCGTTCAAGATCCGGCGATTCGGAGCACCACCATGAGCGATTTACCGGCCGAGATTGGGCCGACTACCGAGGCGATTATCAAGGAGACCAAGCGCATCACCCCTGCCAGCGCCGAGGAGGTCCGGCATCTGGTCGTCCGGGTCCTGGACCCCGCCTTCCAATTCGTGGAGGGCCAGAGTATTGGGGTCGTGGTCCCTGGGCCGCATCCCTTCGGGAACCCCTACCACGTCCGTCGCTATTCCATCGCCAACGCCCGCGCCTTGCCCTTGGATGAGGGCGTGAACCTGGATTCTCCTGGTGCGACGCTGTTTCTACGTGGATGAGGTGAGTGGCGAAAGGTACCCGGGAATCGCATCCAATTTTCTGTGCAACGCCCAGGTGGGCGACCGGCTTACTGTCAGCGGCCCCTATGCCAGTCCCTTCAAGATGCCGCTGGATAATCGCGCCAACCTGCTGATGATTGGCACTGGCACCGGTGTTGCCCCCTTCCGGGCCTTCGTCCAACTCATCTACGAACGCCGCGGCGGCTGGCTCGGCCAGGTGCGGCTCTATTACGGTGGTCGCACCGGGTTGGATCTGATGTATGCCAATGACGAGGTGACCGACCTCTCCAATTACTACGACCAGAAGACCTTTCAGGCCTTCAAGGCGTTGGCGGCCGGCCGCTGATGACTTCGTCCCAGGCCTTGGAGACGGGTCTCAAGGCCAGATGCATCGGACGTCTGGGGGCTGATCCAGCAACCCAATACCCACGTCTTCGTCTCGGGGCTTGGGCAAGATTGCGGAGGTCTTGGATCGAGTGCTGGCGGAGCAGGCGGGCTCAACCGCCGATTGGGCCGCGGATCAAACAGGGGTTGATCGACGACCGGCGTTGGTCCGAGCTGATTTACGCCTAGGCGATTCCGGTCTTAGCAACCAGTGCCATCGGTCGGGCGGACGCGCCCGGGCGATGGCCACTTTGGGGGCCCGGCCGTTGCGTCAGCAGCGCAACAGAGGGCCACGGCGGGG
Organism: uncultured Gammaproteobacteria bacterium; assembly: GCA_963733415.1. Lineage (GTDB taxonomy): Bacteria > Pseudomonadota > Gammaproteobacteria > Chromatiales > Chromatiaceae > Thiodictyon. The sequence goes on from CAVTDM010000018.1 coordinate 68,047, forward strand.
CGCGTCAGTTCGGAGACAAAGACCCTGGGGCAATCGGCGTAATCGCTGGAAAATCGAAGATGTTTTTCGACTGCGATCGTCGCCAATTGCCCGCGATCGGCAGTCTCTACACCGCCTCTGCCAGTTCGTGATGGGTCTCATCCGCACCGCTGGCCCGCTCCCGGGTGTCTTCATATCCCATCAGCAGTTCCCGCTCGAAGGCTTGTTCATCGATGTGCGCCCCCAGGTGTCGGGCCAGGGTGCGCAGGTCCGCCTCACCGGATCCCAGGCAACTGGTGCCGCCGGGCGACGGGGTCATATTGAAGATGATGCCTTCCCCGTTGGTGAGCTTGGCCTCGCCCATCCGCAGCTTGCCGGTGTTCTTGTCGATGAGTTGGGGCCTGAGCCCGCCGAAACCCTCCGCGTGGGTAATGTCGTCGGCCTTGAGTGAGGGGACGATCTTATTAATCTCCTTGATGAAGAACCGGCGATCGAGCCCCGGGACCTCATAGAGGAAGTTCCGCAGGATGTAATGGCGGACGTCCCGCACCTTGAGCATTTCCCAAAAGGCGTTTGCCACCGAACGGTCGAAGCGCAGTACCTTGAAGAACTCCTTCAAAGTTGCCGGGTTGCGCCGCTCCAACAGGGGCACCATGAAGGCCGTGGGCCCGAAGCGGGTCTTGCCGCGCTCCTTTACGTCGTGATCTCCATGCACGGCGGCGAAGGGGAGATGGGGGTTCTGGACCGTATAGACCTTGCCGTTCAGTGCCTCGGGCGCGAAGTAGAAGGAACCGGCCACCGGCATGCAGGAACAGTCGAGCCCGACACCCATCTCCTGGGCCATCAGCAGCGAGTGTCCCCCGGCGCAAACCACGACGGAGCGGGCCTGCAGGAGCCCGCGATTGGTCTCCAGTACATAGTCCGGGCCGTCCCGGCGGATGCGCGCCACGGTCGTTGAGAAGAGCTGGGTAATTTGTTTGTCCGTGGTGCGGTCCAGGCGCACGCAGGCGTGGGAGAAGGACTCGGCGAGGGCGGCGAAGTCCACCCCACAATAGTCGTTCGGCGAGCCGGTAGCGACGATCTCTTCCCGCCGCCAGGCCCCATCGACCAGGGCGACGTTAGGCTCGATGTCGGCGATGTCGCGCTTCTCCAGGAGCTGCATCCGCGGATACAGGCCCTTGAACTCCGCATAGCGGCGGCGGATGCCGGCGCACTCCGTGGGCCCCACGCCCAGCACCATTTTGGGCATCCGGTAGATGATCCGATCGCGGTCCCGAGGCGGCAGCTTGGTCGCGTAGTTGATCACCATGTAGGCCGTGCGCCGCACGGCCCGGGCCTTGTCCAGGGTGTAGTTGGTCTCGATGTCGCCGCAGTGGATGGTCTGGCTGTTGTTGTGGGCATGTGAGTTTACCTGGGCGACGCTCGGGTACTTTTCCACCAGACAGAGTCGCTTCAGGTCTGTGAAGCGGGCCAGTTCGTACAGCAGGGCGGTGCCGGTGACGCCGGCCCCCACAATGAGGCAATCGTACTTCGTCGATGGGGTCATGGTCACAGGCTCCGGGGTGTGTCAGACGGCACTGCGTTCACTGGGACGCCGCCTTCGCGGTTTTTGTGCAGTGCAGCAATGTCGCCACAGTATCCCAACCGGAGAACTGGGAGAACGCTATAACTCGGATTTAATGCATTGGTGCCATTAATTCTGGCGTGAGCCTCCAGTCCTCAACCGCCCGCGTGGTGTGTGACGTGGTTTGCACGGATCCCGGCCCAGCACTTGCGCCGTCTTGATCCCGCATCGCTGGGGGTGGGTGGCCCAGGACGACTCTCGTCGTCGGCAGTCATTTCCAGATGGGTGTATAATTGTTTTCAAATGATCGCTATTCATCGGGAGACGCTGTCCAATGACCGCCACCGCCCACCGCTACGCATCAGCCATTCAGTCTTCTCCGCCGCGCGACGATGCCCTGGCCTTTCTGGGTGTTGCGGAGGAGCCCGGTGGGATCGTCGCCCAGGTTCGTTCCGGCCTGCCCACGGCAGTCGTCGAGCGTCTAGCCCAGTCGCTGGACGTCGCCCAGCGTGAGCTGCTGACCATTGCCGCCATCGCCCCTGCCACCCTGACTCGACGGCGGCGGGCGGACCCGCCGCGCCTGTCCCCGGAGGAGAGCGACCGGATCTACCGCATCGCGACCGCCTTTGAGGACGCGCAGAACCTCTTTGAGGGTGACGCGGCGGCCGCCCGCGCCTGGCTCAAGGGACCGGCCAAGGCCCTGGGTGGGCAGACGCCCTTGGAGTATCTGAGTACCGAGACGGGGGCAGCCGAGGTGCGCCGTCTGATCGGCCGACTGGAGCAGGGCGTCTACTCCTGATGCGGGTCTATCGGCTGGTCAAGGCCCGTTATGCGGCGAGCGCCCTGGATGGCGGCGGTGCCAAGACCTTCGGCGGGCGCTGGAACAGCCCTGGTACAGCGGTGCTCTATGCCTCCGTGAGCATCGCCCTGGCGGCTCTGGAGCTTTTGGTGCATCTGGGGCGAGGAGAGGTCTTGAGCAGTTACCGCCTCTTCACCCTCACGCTGCCGGACCAGGCCGCCCTGACCCTGGATGACGGGGCCTTGCCTGCCGATTGGCGGGTCGATCCGGCGCCGAAGAGCACCGCCACCATTGGCGACCGCTGGGTGGCGGCTGGACCCTCGGTCGCTCTGCTGATTCCGAGCACCGTGATTCCGCGGGAACAGAATATTCTCCTGAACCCGGGGCATCCGGGGTTTGCGGCCATTGCCGACGGTGCCGCCGACGAACCCTTTGGGTTTGATCCGCGCCTGGCCGATGGCGCTGTCGGGTACGCGTGACGCCGGTATAATCCCAGGGTTTTACCGCACGCCGGCCCCGATTCCGATCCCCACCTATGAGCGACCTTCTCGACCAACTGCGGCGACGCCGAACCTTTGCCATCATCTCCCACCCGGACGCGGGCAAGACCACCCTGACCGAGAAACTCCTGCTGTTCGGCGGTGCCATCCAGATGGCCGGCACCGTCAAGGGGCGCAAGGCCGCGCGCCATGCCACCTCCGACTGGATGGAGCTGGAGAAACAGCGCGGGATCTCGGTGACCTCCTCGGTCATGCAGTTCCCCTATCGGCGAGGCCATCGTCAACCTGCTCGATACCCCCGGCCACGAGGACTTCTCCGAGGACACCTACCGTACTCTCACCGCGGTGGACTCGGCCCTGATGGTGATCGACGTGGCCAAGGGCGTGGAGGAGCGCACCATCAAGCTGATGGACGTCTGCCGCCTGCGCGACACCCCCATCCTGACCTTCATCAACAAGCTGGACCGGGAGGGGCGGGATGCGGTGGAGGTCCTGGACGAGGTGGAGTCGGTGCTGAAGATCCAGTGCTCCCCGGTCACCTGGCCCATCGGCATGGGTAAGCGCTTCAAGGGGGTCTATGACCTGCGCCATGACCGCACCCATCTCTTCAGCGCCCAGCACGGGGGGCGTATCAACACCGGGGAGGTGATCGAGGGGATCAACAACCCGCGCATGGACGAACTCCTGGGGGACCAGGCGGATGAGCTACGGGTGGAGATGGAGCTGGTCCAGGGCGCCAGCCACGCGCTCGACCTGGATGCCTATCGGGCCGGCCGTCAGACCCCGGTCTTCTTCGGCTCCGCCATCAACAACTTCGGCGTCAAGGAGTTGCTGGACGCCTTCGTGGAATATGCCCCGCCGCCGCGCCCCCGGAAAACCGTCCAGCGGGTCGTAGAGCCGGACCAATCCCAATTCACCGGCTTTGTCTTCAAGATCCAGGCGAACATGGACCCGGCCCATCGGGACCGTGTGGCCTTCCTGCGGGTCTGCTCCGGCAGCTACACTAAGGGCATGAAGATGCGCCATGTGCGCCTGGGCAAGACCATCCAGGTGGCCAACGCCATCACCTTCCAGGCGGATGAGCGCCGGCAGGTCGAGGAAGCCTGGCCCGGGGACATCATTGGTCTCCACAACCACGGCACCATCCAGATCGGCGACACCTTCACCGAGGGGGAGGACCTCAAGTACGAGGGCATTCCCTACTTTGCCCCGGAGCTGTTCCGGCGCATCGTGCTGCGCGACCCCCTGCGGATGAAGGCCCTGCAAAAAGGTGTGTTGCAACTCGCAGAGGAGGGCGCCACTCAGGTCTTTCGCCCCCTCAAGAACAACGACATGATCCTGGGGGCCGTGGGCGTGCTCCAGTTCGACGTGGCCGCCTTCCGCCTCAAGGACGAGTACGGGGTGGACGCGGTGGTGGAGCCGGTATCGGTCCATACCGCCCGCTGGATCGCCTGCGACGACCCCAAGATCCTGGATCGCTTCAAGGAAAAGGCTTACGAGCATCTGGCGTTGGACGGGGACGAACAACTCGTCTATCTGGCCCCCACCCGGGCCAACCTCGGACTCACCCTGGAGCGGTGGCCGGAGATCCGGTTCCTTGCCACGCGGGAGCTGTAGTCCGAGACGCACCGGTACCCGATTTTCCCGGTCCGGCTTCAGGGGCCCCGTCGGCCCCGGCCGGACCCCATCAACGGAGACATGAATCGTGGAGACAGAGGCTATCGCAGGTTTGATCCGCGCCGGTATTCCGGACGCGCAGGTGCAAGTGGTCGGGGATGGCAGCCACTTCGAGGCCGTGGTGGTCAGCGCGGCCTTCGCGGGCCTGACGCCCATCAAGAAGCAGCGCCTGGTCATGGATACGGTACGCGAGCAGATCGCGAGCGGGGAGTTGCATGCGCTCTCCATCAAGACCCTGACCCCCGCCGAGCGCGCGGAGCAAGGGGGATGAACGGCCGCTTCGGACCATCGGTCTGAGGCAGGCTGGGCACCCTGTTCCATAGGCGAACGGGGGTTCGGGTGCCATACTTAAAGCGACCCTGAAGGTACCAGTCGCGACGGAGGCAACCCCCATGTTTCTAAAGCACACCACGACCGGCAAGATGATCGAGGTTCTGAGTCTGCGGGACCTCTTCAACCCGATGCACGGGGCCGTGATCGGGCGTTATCACTACGGTGAAGAGGCCCAGGACCCGGAGAGCTTCGACAAGGGCGAGCTCGCCTTCTGCTCCGATGAGCCCATCCCGAAGTGCTGGACCGATCCGCACTACCGGGATGATGAGCTTTGGCACGCTACAAGGTGCACGCCTGATTCACTAACCCCCACCAGACAAGACCGCGGCGGGCCAGACCCGCCGCCAGCATCCTGTCACCCCTGATCGTCGCGGGTCACGCGGCTTACGTGTAACAGCAAGTCGTGTAGGATGGGCAGAGCAACGCGATGCCCATCTTCCAAGGTCGGCGCCACCAGAGGGGTATCATGGGCAGAGCGAGAGCGATACCCATCCTCCAGGGCCGGTGCCAAAAGAGGGGAATCGCTAGGGTCTGCCCATCCTCCGGTCGTCGTCACCCAAATCACTCTCGATCGTATCCTCAGGCTTGTCAGGCTTACGCGCGACGGCGAGCACATAGTCCAGACCCCGGTAGACGCTCGCGGCGTCCAGGGAAAGCGCCAGGCGGGCGGGCGGGCGGGCCAGGGGATGCAGCCGGGCGACCGGGGTAGGGTCGCGGGCCAGGTAGCGGTGCAGGGGGCCGTAGACGTCCTCACGGATGGAGGTGACCTGCACCCCGGTGAACCCGCAGGCCGTCATGCGCGCACCGTAGTCGTCTCGGGTGTAGACATTCTCCCGCGGGATCGGGAACTTGCGGGCCACCAGGCGCCAGGACCCGCGTTGTTGTACGCGCTCGAGCCAGCCGCTGGCCGGTGCCATGGGCAGGATGTCCGCCAGCACCAGCCGCCCCCCCGGGCGCAGGACCCGGAAGGCCTCTTCAAAGAACCGCTGCCGGGTCTTGAAATGAAGGCGCATTCAAGCGCCGTCACCACCTCGAACGAGGCGTCCGGCAGGGGCATCGCGGTCGCCGAGCCCTCCCGCAGGTCGATCCGGTCGGTCAGGCCCAGGTCCGCGACGCGAGCGCGGGCCTTGGCGACCTGGGAGGCGGTGATGTTGAGCCCGACGATGCCCCGGGGCCGGTAATGCTGAGCCCAGTAGAGGTCCTGATCCGCAAAGCCGAAGCCCACGTCCAGGACCCGATCGTCTCCGTTCATGCCGGCGCTGTCCGCCAGCAGGGCGGCCATGGCCTCACAGGCGGCGTCCAGGGTTTGGGCCTCCCGCCAATAGCCCAGGTTGAGCCATAGGCCCCGTTCGGTCGGGCGCGCGGGTGGACAGCAGGTCATAGACCCCGGCCACGTCCAGGGTGTGGAAAGGATTGTAAAGCCAGTTAAGATATTTCAGGGACTCGCGGAGCGAGCCCGCGGGGGCGGCGGTAGCCATAGGGTCACCTTTGGAGGGTCGTGACCCCTAACCTGGGCGCCTTGGCGACGAAACTCCAGGCGTCGCTCTTTAGGTCAGTGGAATACGAGCGGATCGGCCGCGATCATCGTACCGGCCCCGGCGGCTCCCGTAGGGTGCGGTGAGGAACGAACCGCACCGCGGCGGGGCGGTCGGTTCGTACCCCCGACCCCATGACTTGGAGCTATCCTGGTGGCCGGAACCATGATCAACGCCGGGCAGATCGCGCCGCGGGCATTTCCCGACGCGGTCGCTGCTAAAGACCAAGGATCCCCTGCCAAGGCAATCGGACCTGGCCGTCAGGGGATCAGCCCCTCGATCCAGCCCTCGACCGCAGCCGCCGTACCCCGCACCGCCCCGGCACGCGATCGCCCTCGACCAGGCCTGCGGAACCCGAACAGATAGCGCAGCAACAGCCGCCCGTCGGTCGGCTCGTTCAGTCCCCGTTCCCGTCCAGGTCCAGGTCCCGCGCGCAGGCGGGCGAATCGAGCAGTGCGGCGATCTCAGCCGCCGCCCAGCGCCGGGCCGCGGGACCAGGCCCCCCGGTCAGGTCCCCACCGTGCGTCCGGAGAGATAGCGCAGCGCCAGCAGACCATCAGTAAGCGCATCCAAGCGCCCGTCGCCGTCCAGGTCCAGGGTACATTTCAAGGCGTAGACCGATGGGAGAGTTGGACCGGACCGCCGAGCCCAACCGTTTGGCGAGACCGAGAAACCAGGTCCCGGGGTTCGGTCGCGCACCGTGCAGGACTCGAACACCCCCGGCAGATCGGAAACACAGTCGCTCCGCCCCACCGGCGGCGCCCCCACGCGCAGCCTCAGGGCATGGCCGTTGCCGCCGCCGTCGTCGCCGTCGCCGACCGCCACAGCTGGGTCGCGCCGGCGGCACCTCGACGGTCAGGCTCAGGGTCGGCGGCCGCCGAGCCGCCCCTTGGCGACCGCCGCCTGCACAAAGATTCCCCGCCGGGGATCGGGACAGCGGCTCGGCGACCATCGCGCCGATACGCTCGCGCACCGTCGCGACGGCCGTATCGAACGCCAGGTCCTCCCCGCGCAGCCCCATAGCCCCCGGAGGCCACCCCCGCCAGCAGCGGACCGTTCGTCGCCCCGGTCAGGATCAGCGGCGCCCCCGAATCCCCCAGACAGGGATTGGCGCCGTCCTGGCCCGGTGCCGACTCCCAGCAACGAAGTCGGCATCGTCAACTGCGGGGCGCACGTCCCCGTTCGGACCTGCCCTGAGCGTTGATCCCCAACGCGTGATGCCCCCCAGTCACTGCCGAAGCCGACGATCTCACCCGCGGTCCCGGGGGTTGGAATCGCTTCAGCCAGGGGCAGCGGCGCGATCCCCGCCACTCGCTCGCGCAGATTCAGCACCGCATAGTCCTGGTGCGGAAAGGTGAAGCTGCAAGGCACTGCGATGCTTTCGAACTCCAACAGACCGCCGTTCTGAAGCAGGAATCGCAGGTTTTCGTTCCCGGGCGCATCCCGCCGCCCGGGCTGACACAAGGAGCCCGAGAGACGTAGAACAATGGGCTGCGTCAGCACGGCGGACGGACCCACCAAAGTCACCGTGCAGACGCGGCCGCGAGGGCGCCGCTGGAGTCGTTCGATCGAGCAGCAGCCCGACCTGAGGCCAGTCGAAGGTCACGATGCCGTTGAAGATAGCGGTTGAATCGATGCGGCGAGGGGCCGCAGCCCAGCCAAGCCCCCCGCCGCCCAGCCGCAGGCAAGGACCAGGCCCACCCATGCCAGGCACGGCAGTACCGGCGAATGCCGCGACCCGATCCGTATCGCCCCATTGGCCCGAAACAGCGCCCTGTCGGCATCATCCCTCCGATTTGCTTTGGATATCCAAGCGTCACGCTCCGTTGCTTAAGAGCGTAAATCAGCGTTCAATTCTGCCATCGAAGCGGCCGATCATGACAAGGCAAACCGCGACCATCGTTGCGGCCGCGAGTCCGGGTAGGGTGGATGCCCGCAGGGCGATCCGCCATGGCCTGGCTCGTCGGCGGCAGAACCGCCTGCCACGTTCTACGCAAACCCGCCGCCGCGATCACGCCACTGGGTCGACCCAAGGGCAGTCAATCAAGAGAGCGAGGGACACATGCGCCTGTCTGCCCCCTGTCGCCTGTGGTTCAGGACCGGCCTGGCCGTCCTTCTGTTGGCGATTTCCGCTGCTGCCCCGGCGGCCTCGCTCGACATCGATGGCGACGGCGCCGTCTTGCCTGGCACAGACGGCCAATTGGTC
>CAVTDM010000019.1:0-23603 GCA_963733415.1 uncultured Gammaproteobacteria bacterium
CCGAGGGGGCTGGGCTCGGCATCCAGTTTCTCAAGCACCTGGCGCGCACGCGGCTACTCCTGCATCTGGTCGACATCGCCCCGCTGGATGTCGGACGAAGACCCGGCGGGGCAGGTGCGCAAGATCGAGACGGAACTGGCGGCCTTCGATGCCGAACTGGCGGACAAGGAGCGCTGGCTGGTGTTTAACAAGTGCGATCTCCTGTCGGACCAGGCCCTTAAGGAGCGGCGCAAGCAGGTGCTGGAGGCCCTGGATTGGCAGGCGCCGGTCTATGAGGTCTCCGCCCTGACTGGCGCTGGAACCGGCCGGCTCATGGAGGATTTGATGCGGCGCTTGGAGCAGGTCAAGGCCGAATCCGGCGAGGTTGTACTGGCCGATGACCCGGATGCCGGTGATTGGCATCCGCTCGACTCCCAGTAAGACGCATGCTGTCGGTGAATGAATGACTGACCAGGAATTTCTGACTTGATCTCTCGCGAAACTATTCCCGCGACCCATCGCTGGGTCGTCAAGATTGGCAGCGCGTTGCTCACCCGCGACGGTGAGGGTCTCACGCCGGCGTTGTTGATGCCCTGGGTGGAGCAGATGGCGGCGCGTCGTCAGGCCGGCTTTGACGTGGTCCTGGTCTCCTCTGGTGCGGTGGCCGAGGGGATGGCGCGCATGGGTTGGCGGCACCGCCCCAAGGCGCTGCACGAGCTCCAGGCGGCCGCCGCGGTCGGCCAGATGGGGTTGGTGCGCGCCTACGAGGACTGTTTCAAGACCTTTGGCCTGCACACGGCGCAGGTGTTGCTGACCCGCGATGACCTGGCCGATCGCGCCCGCTATCTCAATGCCCGGAGCACCCTGCGCACCCTGTTGGGGCTCAAGGTGATCCCGGTGATTAACGAAAACGACACGGTCGCCACCGACGAACTGCGGTTTGGCGACAATGACACCCTGGCCGCACTGGTCGCCAATCTGATCGAGGCCGATCTGCTGATTCTGCTCACCGATCAGGACGGGCTCTTCGACCGGGATCCGCGGCGGGATTCGGCGGCGCAGCTCATCGGTGAGACGCGGGTGGATGACCCCCAATTGGACGCGGTGGCGGGCGGGAGCGTCACGGGACTCGGCACCGGCGGTATGGTGACCAAAGTCCGGGCGGCCCGGCTGGCGGCCCGGTCCGGGACGGCGACGGTCATTGCCCCGGGGCGCGGGGCGCGGGTGTTGACCCGCATTGGCTTGGGCGAGGCGGTCGGCACCCTCTTGGTGCCGGTGCAGGGGCCGCAAGCGGCGCGTAAGCAGTGGCTGGCCGGTCATCTTCAGGTCCGCGGCCGGCTGACCCTGGACCCCGGCGCGGTCAAGGCGCTACGCGAAAAGGGGACCAGTTTGTTGCCGGTGGGGGTCAAGGCGGTCCACGGCGTCTTCAACCGTGGCGAGGTGGTAGCCTGTGTGGACGAACAGGGTCGGGAAGTCGCCCGCGGTCTGGTCAATTACGACGTGGAGGAGACGCTGCGCATCCGCGGCGAGCCGACCAACCGGGTCGAGGCGATCCTGGGTTATGTCGACGCGGACGAGTTGATCCACCGGGACAACTTGGTGCTGCTCTAAACCGGTTTCCATGACGAGGTAACAACGAGACTGAATCCGCGGTACATATCCCCTTCCCGCCTAAACCGCGCCCAGCGCGGTATACGATGTCTTTGGATGGGATCGGCCCGGGCAGACTCGACGATGGCTGCCTCTGGCGCGGTTTAAGGTTCTGAATAATATAAATTTTAAACCGCGTCTCCACCGAGGTTGGTGAAATCCCCAAGGCCGAACACACCATGAAAATTACGCATTTCGCGCTGGACGCGGTTTAGTCCCAATTGAGCGCCCCGCCGGTCTGGTATTCGGTGACGCGGGTCTCGAAAAAGTTCTTTTCTTTCTTTAAATCCAACACCTCGGACATCCAGGGGAATGGGTTGCTGACGCCGGGGTACTGCTCCGCCAGACCGATCTGGGCGCAGCGGCGGTTCGCGATGAATTGGAGATATTCCTCGAACATCGGGGCGTTCAAGCCCAGCACCCCGCGTGGCATAGTGTCATGGGCGTACTGGGCCTCCAGTTGCACCGCCTCGCGGATCATGCTGATGAGTTCCTGCTTGAAGGACTCGGTCCAACACTGCGGGTTCTCGATCTTGATCTGGTTGATCACGTCGATGCCGAAGTTCATGTGCATGGACTCATCGCGCAGGATGTACTGGAACTGCTCGGCGGTGCCGGTCATCTTGTTGCGGCGCCCCATGCTCAAGACCTGCACGAAGCCGACGTAGAAGTAGATCCCCTCGAAGATGACATAGAAGGCGACCAGTTCGCGCAGCAGTTTCTGGTCATTCTCCGGGGTGCCGGTGTGGAAGTGCGGGTCGGCCAGGTAGCGGGTGAAGGGCAGTGCCCATTCGGCCTTGCGGGCGACCGCGGGGACCTCCCGGTACATGTTGAAGATCTCGCCCTCGTCCAGCCCCAGGCTCTCCACGACATATTGATAGGCGTGGGTGTGCACGGCCTCCTCAAAGGCTTGGCGCAGCAGGTATTGGCGGCACTCCGGGTTGGTGAGGTGGCGGTAGACGGCCAGCACTAGGTTGTTTGCGACCAGTGAGTCGGCGGTCGAAAAGAACCCCAGGTTGCGCTTGATGATGGTGCGCTCATCCTCCGTGAGGCCATTGGGGTCCTTCCACAGGGCGATGTCCGCGTTCATGTTGATCTCCTGCGGCATCCAGTGATTGGCGCAGGCGTCCAGGTACTTTTGCCAGGCCCAGTCGTACTTGAAGGGGACAAGCTGATTGAGATCCGCACGGCAATTGATGATGCGTTTGTCGTCCACCCGCACGCGGCCGGCGCCCATCGCCAGTGACTCCAGGCCGGTCGCCCCGCCACCCGCCTCAGCGTCGGCACCTTGGTCGGCCAACATGGCGGCCTGGGGGGGCGACTCCGGCGCCCGCGTCGGACCCAGGCCGGACAGTGGGGTGTCTTCGAACGGGAGTTCCGCTTGCGGGGGGAAGGGGTTGGGATCGACCACCGGGGCGGCGCCCGCGGTCGTCATAAGGGCGGCGTTGGCGACCAGACCCTGACCCGGACGGACGTGCGACCGGGTGTCGTGTGGGTACGCCAGCGGTGCCTCTGGCACAGTCGTGGGTGTGGTCAACCGGGAGACCGTGCCGGTACGCTCCGGCCGTGCCGCGGCGGCGCGGTCGAAGGCGCTTGGCGGCGGAGCCGGGCGGCGGTCGGTCGGCAGGGCGGCAAGCGGGTCGTCCCAGTTCAACATGGTGGTTGGTCCTCTGGTATGGGCGTGTGGTGCGGGCGGGCCGGGCGATTCGCGGTCAGCCCCGGGCTGGGGCGGGGTGAGAAGCCCGGCAGGCGTTCAAGCGGCGCTCGCCACATTTTAGCCGGCGGCGTGGCGATGTCCAGTGCGAAACACAAGATATTGTGGTTTCGATTGATCGATAACACCTTATGTCGTTATCGTGTGACTCGACTTCAAACTGCACATCGCGGCGAGGAGTTGCTCGAAATTGCGTTCCGGGGAGAATCGTCCGGGGTACGTTTCGCAGATGCGGGCGGACATGGCGTCTGCCAGGGCCGGGTCTGCCAGCAGGGCCTCCATCGCGGCGTGCCACTGATCGGCGCCGTCGGCGAGAAACCCGGTGACTCCGTGTTCGATCAGCTCGGCGTTGATTCCAACCGGTGAGGCGATGGCCGGCAGGCCGCAGGATTGGTATTGGATGATCTTGTACCCGCACTTGCCGCGCGTCCAATTGTCGTCCGGCAGGGGCATCAGGCCGACGTCGAACAGCTCGGCGAGTGATTGATCGATGTCCATGCTCCAATGGACGTAGCGATGGCGGGCTTGGAGTTTGGCCCGCGCCGCCCGGCCGCAGATCACCACCAGTTCGAAGGGGTAGCGGGCCTGCAACGCGCAGAATATGGGGTCCAAGGCCTCCAGGTACGGCAGGTTGTTGATCGTGCCGACCCAACCGAAACGCGGTAGGCCCTTGATCAGGAGCGGGTGGAGCGGTGGCGCGGTGTCCGGTACCGTGACCAGATTCAGGTATGGCTGGCCAGGACGGACCAAATGCTCCAGGAGGAACCCGTTGCACAGGACGATGAGATCGCAGTGCCCAAGAAATGCGAGGAGCGTCTGGTAGGCGGCCTGGTCGATCTCGCCGGTGACTTGGTTGACGAAGGTCGCGTCATCGATGTCGTAGACGATGCGCTTGTTGAGCCGACGGCTGAGTCGCAGTCGCCGCGGACCGAATAATTGCTTCTGGACAAAGAAGACGTCCGCGGTGAGGAAGTGATACAGATTGCGCAGGCGCGCGCGGACGCCCTGTGCGCCCTCCCGGTAGACCTCAAAGGCGATGCCGGCCGCGCGGAACCGTCGCGCGTAGCAGTGCAGCCGTAGCCGCGAACTCGGGATTTCCTCCCCACCGATGGGGAAGGCCAGCACCTTGCGGGGTTTGGTTGACATACTCACCAACAGGTCCGCCTCTGTATCGGTGGGCGCTCGACTCTGCTTCTGAGGCATTGCCCCGGAGCCAATCCTGAAGCGTGGGGGCAGGCGCCGCATCTGACGGATGGCCGCCATGATCCGCGACTACTACTTTACCGGAAAAACCGGCTTCGTTGGCTTGGCGTCATCGGCGGCGAGCAACTGAGCCCCTGACGCCAGGGCCTGCGCGTAGACCTGACGCAGGGTCGCGGCGTCGATCTGCCGACCCAGGCGGCGGGTGCCGAAATAGTAGCAGGCGGCCTTGCCCAGCGCGTAGGTGTTGGCGCCGCTTGCCGTCGCGCCCCACAGAGCACCCAGGGTCTGCCCCAAGGTGGGAATCAACTTGACCAGGCCCCGGCCAAGCATTCGCCCGACATAGCTGACACCCACACCGATCCCGAGCAGGCCAAGAAACTCGGACACCTGACGGCGGCCCCAGCCTTGTCCGTAGATCGCGGCCAGGCTGTGCAGGAGCTTGGCCTGCACTGCCGGGACCGCCACCAGGTCCACCACCGGCAGGGCGCCGACCCCGGCTGCCGTGAGGGCATAACCGACAATGTGGGGGTGGGCGGCACGCGCAAAGGTGTCACGCACCCCGGCGTCGCCGCACAGCAGGGCGTGCAGACCAGTGGTGGAGACCTCCCCGATGGCCTCCCACAAGGCGTCGAGCCCGTAGTGCGACGGGACCAGGCCATCCTCCGGTCGGGTGAGGTCAATGGGCGCCCAGCGCAGTGGGATCTCTCCAGGCAGTCGGCCCAGCGCTTCGCGCTGGGCGAGCAAGGCGCGGGTCAGGTCACGGGGAAGTGTCGCCGGCCAGGGCTGGTGGGCAAAGGGGTAGGGCAGGCGATGCCCGGTGCCAGGCGGATAGCCCTCATGCAGCCCGGTCTGGGCGATGACCACCGGCCACTGAGGATGGCGGCGGCGCACCGTGTGCAGGACCTCGAAGACCGCGCCCTGGGCCAGGTCGGTTGCCTTCAAGACCGCCAGCACCAGGTGCGCCTGCGTCTCACAGTAACGGATGTCCTCGCCGGGGTCGTAGGCGACCTCGCCCAAGCCGCGGGTATCCAGGAAGCGCACGACCGGGGCCTCGGCAGGGAAGTCGTAGAACCGGGCGGTACGGGTGCAGGGTTGGAATCCGTTGCCGATCTCGGCGTTTGGACTCCCGGTCAGGGCATGGATGATCGAGGTCTTGCCGGCCTGGGCCTTTCCCAGCAACCAGATGACCGGCAGGGGCGCACGTTCACGCGCGGCCCGCACGGCCTCGTCTAAGGCCCGGTCAGGGATCCGGGGCTCCAGCAGCAACCGGCGCAGTGCGCCCCAGTCCGGAAACCGGGGCTTGGTGGGGCGGCTGTCGGTCACGCGCGGCCGGTCTCGTAGCTGAAGTGTTTATCGTTGCTTGAGCCTAACACAAAGCAAGACCAGCGGCCTGCCGGGAGGGGGTCCAAGTCTGCGCCCGCTCCCTTCGTGCTGCGTCCCGGAGGCGGCTGGCCGGCCCAACTGCAACGGCTGACCCCGATGCGATGGACATGAATTCATCCAACCAGTCGGACGTCTCGCCCGTGCTCTGTGTAAGATTCCGCCCCGGAACGGGCGCGCGTGTCAGCACCGAACCTGAATTTATCCCGCGAGCACTTGGGCCGCGGGGCCATGAGCGATCACGGTTGGAGAACCCCACGTGTTGTACGCCTACCAGATTCAAGACCGGTTGATACGGGTCATCGAGGACCCGGAGCGCCTTGCGGAGGCAGCCTGGATCGACGTTGTCGAACCCACCGATGAGGAGTCTGCGCTGATCGGGACTTTAGTGCAGCATGAGTTGCCGGAGGATGAGGACGCCAACGAGATCGAGGCCAGTACCCATACCTTTATGGATGAGCAGGGGATTCATCTGGCGACTTTGTTCTTGCACCGGGTCGAGGGGCGACCGGAGAACACCAGCGTGAATGTAGTCTGTACGCGTGAGCGGTTGATCACGGTCCACGACCGCGACGTCCCAGCGATCCGCCTGATGCGGATCCGGGTGCGCCGCCGACCCGAACTGCTGGACGAGCCTATGGGGCTGTTGGCCGGCTTGTTCGAGACCGCCGTGCTGGACCTGGGCGACACCCTCCAGGAACTCTATCGGGACCTGGAGGATACCAGCCACCTGGTCCTGGAGGACCCCGATGCGGACCTGGAACAGGCCTTGGAGCGTCTGGCCGGGCACGAGAACCTGAATGGTAAGGTGCGCTTATGTTTAATGGATGCCCGCCGCGACCTGTCGTTCGTCTGGCGGAGTGGTCAGGCCTCCAAGCCCTGTGCGAAACGGTTGAAGTACTTGTTGTCCGAGATCGATGCCCTGTTGCCCCACAATAACTACCTGTTCGAAAAGGTCACCTTCCTGCTCCAGGCGGCGCAGGGCTTCATCAGTATCGAACAGAACAAGATTATCAAGATCTTCTCCGTGGCCGCCTCGGCCTTTCTCCCGCCGACCCTGGTGGCCAGTATCTACGGGATGAACTTCGAGCACATGCCCGAACTGTCCTGGCAGGTCGGTTATCCACTGTCGATCCTGATCATGTTGATCTCGGCCGTCCTGCCGATGGTCTACTTCAAGCGCAAGGGCTGGCTGTAACGGACTGCGAGCGCCTGCCGGCGGGACTGGTCCGCGCCGCGGCGCTGGCTTAATCAATGGATTTCAACTATCTGGCTTGATTCTTGTCGTGGCGCCCCAATCTCCTATCAGTCTCGTAAGTAGGTGTCGAGGGTGTTTCACGGCAGGAAGGCTGCCCAAGTTACTCGGGTACAGGTACACTCTGACTGATTTAACCGAAAGCGCATAATCACCGCGCCGCCAAGCCTATCCGCTGCGGTGCCCGTTGTCTTGTCACAGGCGTGCCGTCATGGATTCGAAATCCGCCCTTAACGGGCAGTTGTTCTCGACCCTTCGCATCAGCAATATCCCGGTAGGGACCGCCGATGAAGAAATTCGTGCCCTCATCGCGCCCTATGGTGAGGCGCAGCAGGTCAGGCGCAGCTCGGCACTGACCGGCGACGATGTCCGTGCAATCCGCTATGTTGAGATTTCGCCCGAGTCCGCTCAGCGCGCGATTGCCGCGCTCCACGGTACCCTGTATCAGGGCGCCGTGCTTGACGTGTCCCCGGATTTCGCACCGGTCGACGCGGCACCGCAACGCGCTGCGACCAATGCCCAGCCGCCCGATGACGAATTGCCGAGTATCCTCATTCGACACCACTACGAGGTCGCGTCGATTGAGCGGGCGGAACTGCCCGACGACGGCAAGGGGGCGGATTGGTACCGCTACGTGTTGTCGAGTGGGCGTTCCTGCATCACAGGATTTCACCGTGGCAGCTTGGAGGAGGTCACTGAATATGCGTCGGGTTGTGCCGCAGCCTTCAACCAACGCAATTTGACGGGCAAGAGTGCTCGTGTCTCCGCCGTCAATCCAAAAAAATAACTTTCGTGCGTTATCGTCGGATACCTGCTACTGTGAGCGAGTGAGGTTGGCTCCGTTCACACCGAATCGCCGCCGGGGAGAACACGCGATACTTTGGTAAAATTCCGTCTTGGTTCGCAACTGTCAGGGCATTGATGCCTGTTCCCTCTCATAGGCCGCTGTCGCGGCATTCCGCTGTCGAAGGAAATTTGTGCTTGGATTTTTCGATAGTGTCATTTCTAACCAATGCACGCATTTCAAAGACAGACGATATGAATATCTACGTAGGCAATCTGCCCTTTAGCATTACCGACGCCGATCTGCGTGAGACCTTCTCCCGCTTCGGTGATGTGTCGCAGGTCAATCTGATCAGCGACAAGTTCACCGGCGAGTCCAAGGGTTTCGGTTTTGTGGAGATGTCCAACAACTCCCAAGCCGACGCGGCGATCAAGGGTCTCAATGGGACCGATCTGAAGGGCCGTAACATCACGGTCAACCAAGCCAAGCCAAAGACGGATGCGCCGCGTGGCGGCGGCGGTGGTGGCTATGGTGGTGGTGGCGGTGGCCGCCGCTATTGATGCCTTAAACGGCATCCAAGCACGATGGCGCTACCCATGTAGCGTCTGATTGCCAAAAAAAGCCCGGCTTATGCCGGGCTTTTGCGTGACTGGGCAGGTATAACCAGCTTAGGGACTGGTTCGACCTGCTGTCCCGCACTAGGTCTTGTTGTCTTGCTTGGTTTTCTTGGCAGCACGCTTTTCCTTCAGGTTCTGTTCCGGCTTTTTCTTGGTTTCCTTCTTGGGGCTGCGTTCTTTGGTCATCGTCAATGCTCCCGGCCAGTGCCGTGTTGAGGAAATCTACCGGATCGTGGTCAGTAGTGAGTGGTCAACAGCCAGAAATTCGCGCCGATACAGATGGTCTGGTATCGAATCGACAGCCACGGTGACAGCATAGCAGACGCCGGCGACTGGTGACGCAGCGCGCCCGGGTTCGCAGGCGGTCTGCGCCCCATGGAGTCCTGCCCCCGTGCTGTTTGAACGGGGGGCGTTAAACAGAGCGGGTCACCGATCGCCGCTCAGTCCTCGCTGCGCTGATAGGCGTCCGCCAACTGCTTCTGGACGCCCCCAGGGACCGCCTCGTAGTGACTGAGCTCAATAGCGTAGGTCCCTGCGCCGCCGGTCAATGCCTTGAGACGCGCGTCATAGCCGGAAAGCTCGGCAAGCGGCACCTCGCCATCAATGGCAATCCGGCCGCCACTCTTGGACTCGCTGCCGCTGATCCGTCCGCGCCGACTGGAGAGGTCGCCGGCCAGGTCTCCCATACAGGAGTCCGGGGCCACCAGTCGGATTCTGACGATGGGCTCCAGGATGACCGGCTTCGCCTTGTCGATAGCGTCAATGAAGGCCTTGCGCCCGGCGGTGGAAAAGGCGATGTCCTTGGAGTCCACCGCGTGGTATTTGCCGTCGTACACTGCCACGCGCACGTCTTGCAGTGGATAGCCGGCAATGGCACCCTCGGACAACACTTGGCGCACGCCCTTTTCGATGGAAGGGATGAAGTTGCCGGGGATGACCCCGCCCACGGTGTCGTCCACAAACTCGAATCCAGCCCCCCGTTCCAGTGGCTCAACCCGCAGAAAGACCTCGCCGAACTGACCGGCGCCGCCCGTCTGCTTTTTGTGGCGGTGGTGCCCATCGGCCTTGGCGGTGATGGTCTCGCGGTAGGGGATGCTCGGCGGACGGGTCTCGACGTCGACATGGAATTGCTCGGAGAGCCGCCGCAGCAGGACCTTCAGGTGCAGTTCACCTAAGCCGCGCATGATCGTCTCATTGGTGGCGGCGTGGTGCTCGACGTGGAAGCAGGGGTCCTCGGACTGGAGCTTGTGCAGGGCGTCGTTGAGCTTTTGCTCATCGCCGCGCTTGGTCGGGGTGATCGCCAGCCCGAACAGGGGTACCGGGCACTCCATGGTGCTTAGGTGATGATGGTCCTCGTCGTGGGAGTCGTGCAGCACCGCGTCGAAGTGGATCTCGTCCACCCGTGCGACCGCCAGGATGTCACCCGGCACGCCTTCGGGCACCTCGATCTGCTCGTTGCCGTGGAGCCGGAACAGGTGGTTGACCTTGAACGGCTTGCGGGCATCGCCGATGAAGAGTTGACTGTTGGTGCTGATCCGCCCCTGATGGATGCGGAAGATCCCGAGCTTGCCGCGGAAGGGGTCATTGATGACCTTAAAGCAGTGGGCCAGGGCGTGCTTGGTCGGGTCGGGGGAGACGTTGACCGGCTCCAGGTCCGCCCCCTCACCCTTCATGTAGGCGGGTGGGTTGCCCTCGGACGGGTTCGGCATCAGCCGCACCAGGATCTCCAGCAGTTCCTTGATGCCGGCGCCCGTGGTGGCCGAACAGTAGCAGATCGGGATCAGGTGGGCCTCCCGCAATGCCGTCTCGAAGGGGTCATGGAGTTGTTCGGGGGCGAGATCCTGGCCTTGCTCCAGGTAGACCTCCATCAGGGCCTCGTCCACCTCCACGACCTGATCGATGATGTGGCCGTGGGCCTGCGCGACGGAGGAGAAGTCTGCCCCTTCGCCGCTGGGCTGGAAGAAGCAGTCGATGACCCGGGTGCCCCTGTCGGCCGGCAGGTTGATGGGCAGGCACTCGGCGCCGAAGGTCTCGCGGATTTGGGCCGTGAGTGTACCCAGGTCCAGGTCCGGGGCGTCGATCTGATTGACGATGATGATCCGACACAGGTGCCGGTTATCGATCGCCTTCATGATGCGCTGGGTCACGGACTCGATGCCGGCCTGCGCATTGATGACCACGGCGGCGGTCTCCACGGCCGGGAGTACCGAGATGCTGCGGCCCAGGAAGTCCGGGTAGCCGGGGGTGTCGATCAGGTTGATGTGCTTGCCGAGGGCGTTGAGGCTGGTGATGGCGGAGTCGAGCGAGTGCTGTAGCTCCTTTTCCAGCGGGTCGAAATCGCACACCGTCGTGCCCTTGGCGACGCTGCCGGGGGTAGGGATGACGCCGGTCGCGGCGAGCAGCGCCTCGACCAGGGTGGTCTTGCCGCTGCCGGCATGTCCGACCAGGGCGATGTTGCGGACGTCCTCAGCGTTGTATTCAGACATCGGTGATCCTGAAGTTGGGTGAGTGATGGGACGGACTTTGGGCGCGGCGCGATGACGTCGGCCAGCCGGACGAGGTCGCGTCCATTCAGAACGCCGAAATTATACCGTAACTCAACCGGCAGACTGCGCCCTGGTGCGTGCCGGTTCGCTGCGCGAGCTGAGTACTGGTGGCGCTCACACGCCCTGAGACATAGCGCCGAGGCGTCGCTGCCGGGCAAAAAAAGGCGGCCATTCGGCCGCCGAAGGACGCACAGCTAGGGAGGGGTAAAACCGTCTCTAGGGCGATTTTGTCCATATAAACCGGAGCGGCGACGATCAATCCATGAGCAGAGAGACAAGTCGCCGGTTGCTACTCGTACCTTGAGTGAAACTTTAGCACAAGGCTCGGAGCATAAGCCCCTACTGGTTCTCAATTCTCAATCGTTTTGAGGACGCCTCCGGGATTGCCAACGCAACACGCAGCAGGCCACGGCGCAGAAAGCAAGGGGTTGCCTGGTGCGATGATACGCCTGCGGGCACCTGGTGGGGTGCCGACCCGCGTGGATCGGGCCGCTCCGAAGCATCAGGGCCTGATCCGGTCCACTGTCACCGCAACCGCTGGGGTCGCGGCCGCTTCGAGGGGGCCCGTTTGACCTTCCAGATCGCCTGAGCCTGGCGTGGCCTGGCCGCTCTTGGACACGCGGGCGCCGACGATGACTTGTGGGAAGGATGATAGCCGCATGGACGGCAACACCGCCATGCTGTCGTCCAAGGTGACGCTGGCCGGTAAGTCCGCGACCTTGATGCGACTGACCGCCAACGGCATGGGCGGCCCGGCGGCAGCGCGGGCGAACACAAAGACCGTGTCGTCAGGGCCAGCCCGACCGACCAGGGCCGGCGCGAGCGTGACGCTTACCCGGAGACGGGCGTCTGCCCCGGTCGCAGGCCCGCCCGTGGCGACCGCAGTGCCGGCGGCCGGACTCGCATCGACGGCCAGCACCGGCGGGGCCTTGGGTGCTTGGGCCGGGCCCTCTGGTAGACCGCCGCGGCCGCGCGCCTCGGCAATCATCTGGCGCATCTCCTGCGCCTCCTGGCCGGCTGGGTCGAGCTCATCCAACACCGTTTGCCAAGCCCCGACGGCCTCTGCGAAGCGCTCTTGCTGGTAGGCCAGCATGCCGTTCAGCCAACGGGCGCTGGGGTTGGTGGGTTCCCGCTCCAACGCGGTGCGGATCAGTTCCGCGGGCCGCCCCGCCAGCGAATTCCCGCTGTTGGCGGCGAGCACCTCGGCGTAGGCGAGCATGACGGAGACCTGATCGGGGGCGAGTTGATTGGCCCGTTCGATGGCCTGAAGGGCCTTGGCCGGCTGATCCAGGGCGAGGTAGGTACGCCCGAGCATCAGCCAGCCCTCCAGGTTGTCCGGGTTCTGCTCCATCCGCTCGGCCAGCCCTTGCGCCAGGGTGTCCAAGGCCGGTACTTGCTGCCCATCCGGTCCGGTGGCGGGGCCCGGTGCGCCGTCGACAGCGGCCGTCTCGAGGCTGGGGATGATCTGGGGGTTACCCAGTTGCAGATAGGTCAGGACGGCCACCGCGGGAACGGCGAGTACCAGCAACAAGGTCAGCCACGGTGCAGGACCTGCCGATCGACTGGCAGTGGCTGGGTTGCTGGCCGTGCCCGCTGGCTCGGACCCCGCTCGCGTCTCCACTCCGGCCAGCCCCCTTCAGGTCGGAGAGTAGTTCCCGCTCCAGGTCCAGGCGGGCGGCCTCGAACTGACCCTGGTCGAGCACGCCCGCGGCCAGATCGGCATCCAACTCCTCCAGGCGTCGCCGGAAGACCTGGAGATTCAACTCCTCTTGTTCCAAGTGTCGCGTCGGTGGTGGTGCCGCGCAGTAGCGGCAAGGCGATAAAGAACGCGGCCAAGGCCATGAGGCCGGCAGCGAGTATCCAGAAAATGGTCATTGCGTTGAGTCTGGTGCGTCGCGCGCAGCGATGAGTTGTTGGATGCGGGCCTGATCGTCGGCGCTCAATGCCGGTTCCGACTCGCCCCGCTTGGCCTTCAAGGTGCGCAGCAGGAACCAGCCGCCGAGGCCGACCAGCAGGAAGGGGCCGAACCACAGGAGATAGGTGGAGGGCTTGACCGGGGGCTGATACAGGACGAAGTCGCCGTAGCGATCCACCAGGAAGGTGATGATCTCCCCCTGATCCTTGCCCGACTTCATCATCGCGTAGACCTCCTTGCGCAGGTCTTGGGCCAGGTCCGACTGCGAGCCGGCCAACGACTCGTTCTGGCAGACCAGGCAGCGGAGCTTGCTGGTCAACTCCCGAAAGTCCTTTCCTGAGCCGGGTTGTCAAAGGTGAATTCCTGCAAGGTGTAGGCGCCGGCACCGCCCCAGGCGAGGGCGGTGGCGAGGAGGGCAGAGCTGAGTCGGTGTGTGCGGATCATCGGATCACTAGCCTTTTGGTTTGAACTGCTCGATCACGGGCAGGATCTCCGTCTGCCAGACCTTGCGGTCGATCGGGCCGATGCGCTTGTGACGGATGATGCCCTCGCGCGTCGACCACGAAGGTCTCCGGCGCCCCATAGACACCCCAGTTGATCCCGGCCTTGTTGTCCGGGTCGTAGACGATCACCTGGTAGGGGTCACCGAATCGGGTCAGCATCTCCAGCGCCGCGGGGCGCTCGTCCTTCCAGTTGAAGCCGATCATCTGGACGCCGGCCTCTTTGCCGATGCGGACCAATTCGGCGTGCTCCTGGCGGCAGGACGGACACCAGGAGGCCCAGACGTTGACCAGTGAGACCTGCCCCTGGAGGACGTCCTCACTGATCTTCTGGCCCGGTTCCCGCAGGGACTCGAGCGTGAAGGCCGGCGCGGGCTTGCCGACCAACGGTGAGGGGACCTTGCTCGGGTCCAGGCTCAGCCCGAAGTACAGCAGGGCGACCAGTGCCAGGAAGATGCCCAGCGGCACCAGGTAGCGGGTGGTCGATGAAGCGGCCATGGTCGTTCCTCCAGACCTCAGGACGGCCGGCCACGGCGCCGGCGGGCACGGTCGCGGTCCGGCGCGCGGTGCGATAGCGCCGGTCCGTGATCGCCAGCAGCCCGCCCAGGGCCATCAGGATGCCCCGAGCCAGATCCAGCGCACATAGGGCTTGTAGTAGAGGCGCACGGCCCAGTCGCCTGTCGCCGACCGGCTCACCCAGGGAGACATAGAGATCGCGGGTCAGACCCGGGTCGATGGCGGCCTCGGTCATGGGCATCCCGCCGGCGAAGTAGGTGCGCTTTTCCGGGTAGAGGACGGCGATCTGGCGATCACCCTCGAAGACCAGGAAATGACCGCGCTGGGCGCGGTAGTTCGGACCCATGTATGGCTTGACGCCGTTGAACAGGAAGCGGTAGCCGGCCACCTCGTGCGCGGACCCGGGTGACATGCGCACATCGGTCTCGCTGCCGAAGTTGGAGACCAGGGTGACGCCGACGATGAACACGGCCACGCCCAGGTGGGCCAGCACCATGCCGTAATAGCTGCGGCCTTGCCCGCCAGGTCGGTCGCCAGGCCCTGGATCCCGCGGTGCCAAAGCCGATCGCCGAGGCTGATCAGATGGGTGGCGAGCAGCCAGGCTCGAGAGGCCGAAACCGAGGCCCACATACAGGTTCGCCCGGCAGGATCAGTCCCAGTGGCGGCGACGGCCCCGACGGCCAGCCCGATCGCGAAGGCGACCCAGAGCAGCCGCAGCAGGCGGCCCGGCTCATCGTGCTTCCAGCGCGTCAGCGGGCCGATGCCCATGACCAGGACCAGGAAGGGGGTGACGGCCACGAACATGGTGTTGAACCAGGGAAAGCCGACCGAGATCTTGCCCCAGCCCATGGCCTCGTAGATGAGGGGGGCGAGGGTGCCGAAGCAGGATGAAGGCGGTGAGCAGGCGTCAGCAGCAGGTTGTTGGTGAGCAGGAGGCTCTCGCGGGAGAGCAGCTCGAAGCGGCCCCCGCCGGAGACGGCGGGTGCACGCCAGGCGTAGAGGGCCAGGGAACCGCCGATGACGAGGAACAGGAAGACCAGGATAAAGGTGCCGCGCGCCGGGTCGGTGGCGAAGGCGTGGACCGAGGTCAGGACGCCGGAGCGGACCAGGAAGGTGCCGAGCAGGCTCAGAGCGAGAAGGCGGTGATGGCCAGCAGCACGGTCCAACTCTTGAAGGCCCCGCGCTTCTCGGTCACCGCCAGGGAGTGAATCAGGGCGGTGCCGACCAGCCAGGGCATGAAGGAGGCATTTTCCACCGGGTCCCAGAACCACCAGCCGCCCCAGCCCAGTTCGTAGTAGGCCCACCAGGACCCGAGCGCGATGCCGATGGTGAGGAAGATCCAGGCCGATGGTGGTCCAGGGCCGCGACCAGCGCGCCCAGGCGGCGTCCAGCTTGCCCGCCGATCAGGGCGGCGATGGCGAAGGCGAAGGCGACGGAGAAGCCCACGTAGCCCATGTAGAGCATGGGCGGGTGGATGGCCAGGCCGAAGTCCTGGAGCAGGGGATTGAGGTCACGGCCCTCCAGCGGTATCGGGAAGATGCGGTCGAAGGGGTTGGAGGTCAGCAACATGAAGAGCAGGAAGCCGATCCCGATCATGCCCTGACCGACATCACCCGGGCCAGACATCGGAGCGGCAGATTGCGGCTGAGGCTGGCGACCGCGGCGCCCCAGCCGGCGAGCAGCAGTGCCCAGAGCAGCAGGGAGCCCTCGTGGGCACCCCAGACCGCGGAGACCTTAAAGAGGGTCGGCATCAGGGTATTGGAGTTGGTGGCGACATAGACGACGGAGAAGTCGTCGGTCAGAAAGGCCTGCAGCAGGAGAGCGAAGGCGATGCGCCAGAAGGTGAATTGACCCCAGGCCAGCGGCCGGGCCATCTCCATCCAGGTGCGGTCGGCCGTTGAAGGAGCCGCCAGAGCGGAACGACGCCTGGATCAGGGCCAGCCCCAGCGCCAGGATCAGGGCGAAGTGGCCGAGTTCGGGGATCATTGGGTCATCTCCACCGGGCGCGGCCCGGCTGGCGGGACTTGTCGCGGCCGGATTGCGGCAGGCGTTCTGCTCGCCATCTTGACGCGCCCTCGCGCATGGGCGGTCTTGAGGGTGTCCGCGACCTCGGGCGGCATGTAGTACTC
This sequence comes from uncultured Gammaproteobacteria bacterium, assembly GCA_963733415.1. Lineage (GTDB taxonomy): Bacteria > Pseudomonadota > Gammaproteobacteria > Chromatiales > Chromatiaceae > Thiodictyon. The sequence continues at coordinate 16,189 of CAVTDM010000019.1, forward strand.
GTCGTGCTTGGCCAGCACCTCCTCGGCGATCGAAGACCCCATCCGGGCCCCAAGCGCCCCTTGGTGACCACGCCCTGACCCTCCTTGAAGAGGTCCGGCAGTATGCCGGTGTAGCAGACCTTGACCGTCTGGGCGATGTCGGTCACGTCGAAGGTGGACCGTGAGCCCGTCGTCTTGGCGCCGCAGGCTGTTCTTGACAACCAGGCCCCCCAGGCGAAAGACGTGATCGGCCGGGGCCTCCTTGGCCAGCACCTGGGACGGGCTGAAAAAGTAGGAGATGTTGCTTTGCAGAGCATTGATCGCCAGGGCCGCGGCAGCGCCGACGCCGAGCACGGCGACCCCAACCAGGATCAGTCGTTTTTGTCTTGCCTTCATGTCATTACAGCCTTCGTTGCGTGTCTCATCGAATGTCTCTTGGGGGCCGCCGGTTCATTTGGTGCTCGCGCGGTGCGCAGCCGAAGCAATCGACCAAGCCGAGCCAAAATAGTTCGCCGCTGACGTCGCAGGCCGACCACTTCACCCGTGAGCACCAGGAAGGCCATGCCGTAGGCGCCCCAGACGAATAGGCGTAACCGCCCTGGGAGAGAAAGCTGCTCATGCGCGTACCTCCTCCCGGATGGTCTCCTGGGCCCAGGTGGTGTCCGCCTCGCGGATCAGGATGATGGCCCGCAGGCGCATCAGGGTCGTGGCGAAGGAGTACATCCAGAATCCCAGGGTGGTGATCAGCATGGCGAACAGAATGTTGCCATCGATCTTGCCGAGGCCAGAGCGCTGGTGCAGGGCCGCGCACTGATTCGGGTCCGGACAGTTGATGGACCAGAAGATGATCGGCACCATCACCAGCCCGACGATGGCCAGCAGGGCGGTGGCGCGGTCGGCCCGGCGGGGATCGTCGATGGCCGAGTGCAGGGCGATGTAGCCGATGTAGAGAAAGAACAGGATCAGCTCCGAGGTCAGCCGCGGGTCCCAGTCCCAGTAGGTGCCCCAGCTCGGACGGCCCCAAAAGGACCCGGACCACAGGGCCAGGAAGGTGAAGATGGCCCCGGTGGGCGCGATGGCGTTGGCCATCATGAAGGACAGTCGGGTGTTGAAGACCAGCCCGATCGCGGACCAGGCCACCAGCACCAGATAGAGCCACATGGACATCCAGGCGGCGCCGACGTGGAGGAAGATGATCCGGTAATACTCCTTCTGGGGATTGGTCCCGCCGAGTCGGTCCGGGGTCTCGAAGAAGCCCCAGTAGAGGCCGAGCAGGAGCAGGGCGGCGGCCAACACCCAGAAGACCGGGATCATCCGGCCCGCCAGGGGATAGAAGGCGGCCGGGGATGCGTACTTGGACCAAGGGATGGACATCAGGCGGTCAGGGCCTCGTAGGGTTCAAGGTTGTCATGTTATTCGATGGAGATACGCAGCGCCGCCGCCGAGGCGAGTGGCGCCAGGACCAGGGCCGACAGCAGGAAGGCGCCCAACAGCATGAGATAGGGTCGCGTGGCGGCCAATTCCACGGCGGCGACCTCGACCGCCCCGGCCCCGTAGACCAGCACCGGGATGTAGAGCGGCAGGATCAGGAGGGACAGCAGGATGCCCCCACCGCGCAGGCCCAGCGTCAGGGCAGCACCGATGGCCCCGATCAGGCTCAGCACCGGGGTGCCGAGCAGGAGCGCGAGCATCATGACGGCGATTGCGGGGTCGGTCAGGTGATATTGCATCCCCACCAAGGGTGCGATCAACACCAGCGGCAGTCCGGTCAGGAGCCAATGGGCGGTGATCTTGGCCAGCACCAGCAGCACCAGCGGCTGGTCGGTGAGCAGCAGTTGCTCCAGGGTGCCGTCTTCGTAGTCGGCGGCGAACAGCCGCTCCAGGGCCAGCATGGAGGCCAACAAGGCCGCCACCCAGACCACACCCGGCCCCAGGTTGCGCAGGACCGCGGTCTCGGTGCCGACCCCCAAGGGAAATAGGCTGACCACGATCAGGAAGAAAAACAGCGTCGTCAAGACGTCGGTGCGCCGCCGCATGGCGAGCAGCAGGTCACGGTGCAGGACACTCCAAAAGACCTTGAGCATGTATTAAGCCCGGCCTAAGGTCTCAGCGCGCCCAGGTCGAGGTGGCGGGCCTGACCCGAGGTCAGGGGCACCTCCTGATGGGTGGTGAGCACCACCAGCCCGCCGTCGGCCACATGGTCCGCGATGAGCCGCTGCAGCAGATCGACCGCGTCCAGATCCAGGGCCGTGAAGGGCTCGTCCAGGATCCACAGCGGGGCCCGGCTCAGGATCAGCCGGGCCAGGGCCACGCGCTTCTTCTGGCCCTGGGAGAGCATTCGCGTCGGCAAATCCTCGAAACCGGCCAGCCCGATGCTGGGCCAGCGCCGTCCAGATGTCGGCCACGCCGTCCGCGCGATCGCCGTCCAGGGTGGCGGCCAGACGCAGGTTCTCCGCGCCGGTCAGGTCGCTCTTGATCCCGTTGAGATGGCCGAAATAGAGAAGGTCCCGGCAGTAGTCCTGCGCCAGCGCGCGGATGGACTCGCCCCGCCAGTGCACCTCGCCGCGGTCCTGGGTGTAGAGACCGCAGAGGGTGCGCAGCAAGGTCGTCTTACCGCTGCCGTTACGCCCCCGCACATGCAGCAGCGAGCCGGACCCGACCTCAAAGTCCAGTCCGGAGAACAGCAAGCGGTCACCGCGCCGGCATTCGAGCTTGGTCACCTGGAGCATGGCAGGGGAAACGTCCTTAAAGACAGTCGCGGTTACAGTAGCCCAGTCAAAGGGAGGGCTGGGCCTCGTCCAACGGCGGGTGCCGGGCCGAGTTTGGCAAGGGCGCAACCTTAAACGGTAGGGACGTTTTCGACAACTCGCCCGTGATCGAGGCGGTCACCTCGCCGGGTCAGTCCTCAGGCGTCGCCTGGCCATTGAGGCGCCGCCAGGTGATCTCGTCGACGGCGACCAAATAGATGTGGCCCTCAGCGATGCCTCAATCCGCGCGGGCGTGCGCGCCGAACCCCTGGCTGCGGGCAAAGTCTAACATCCGTTGGATCGGGATGACGGCACGGTCGCGGATTGTCGGCTCGATATGGATCTCCTGATCCTGGTGGATCAGTCCCTGCTCCAGATTGTGCAGTGCGTTCATCGCCATCCAGGGGCAATGCGCGCAGCTCTCACAGGTCGCGCCCTCGCCCGCGGTCGGGGCGGCAATCAGCGTCTTGTGCGGGGCGAGTTGGTGCATCTTCCAGAAGATACCCTCGTCGGTGGCGACGATGAACTCTTGGTTCGGCAGGTCCATCACGGCCCGGATCAATTGGGTGGTGGAGCCGACCACATCGGCTTGGTCGACCACCTCGTCCGGGGCCTCGGGGTGGACCAGGACGGCCGCCCCTGGATGCAGCTTGCGCACCCGCTCCAGGGCAAACGACTTGAACTCCTCGTGGACGACACAGGCGCCGTCCCACAGCAGCATCTGCGCCCCGGTCATTCGCTCGACATAGTGACCCAGGTGCTTATCCGGTGCCCACAAGACCTTCTCGCCCTGGGCCTTCAGGTGCTGGACGATCGGTAGCGCGATGCTGGAGGTCACGACCCAGTCGGCCCGCGCCTTCACCAGGGCGCTGGTGTTGGCGTAGACCACCACCGTGTGGTCCGGGTGGGCGTCGCAGAAGGCGGCGAAGGCGTCGGCCGGGCAGCCCTCGTCGAGCGAGCAGGTGGCCGCCAGGTCCGGCATCAGGACGCGCTTCTCGGGGTTGAGGATCTTGGCCGTCTCGCCCATGAAGCGCACCCCGCACACCACCAGGGTCTGGGCGTTGCTGGCCGCGCCGAAGCGTGCCATCTCGAGCGAATCCGCCACACAGCCGCCGGTCTCCTCGGCCAGCGCCTGGAGGTCGCCGTCGGTGTAGTAGTGGGCCACCAGGACCGCATGCTGCCGGGCGAGCAGGTCCTTGATGCGCGCCTTGAGTGCGTCCTTCGCGGCGGGGCTCAAGGCAGGCCACTGGGGATGCGGCGGGACCTTGACGTTCGGGTGGCGGCTGAGGGTGGTGGGGACGCTGTTCATGCTGATGCTCTGCTGAGGCCGGCTAGACCGGCGTTCGGGCTGGGAACCTCGATGTGGCATCGCCGAGCACGGCCTTCATGCCGCGGCGCGATGGTCACAATCTCAGGTCCTCCGGATCGCCCCCCAATGCGCGCGGCCGATGTCCCAGCGGGCGCTCGGGGTCAGCCCGCGTCACCCAGCTTGGTACCGGCGGCGCCGGACGGGTTGGTGAAGCGGTCGTTCAGGGTCTGGATGTAGAGGTCGCAGTCCTGCAGTACCTGCTCGACCCGCCGCCGCGCCGCGCTATCCCACCCCAGCGTACTGGTGCGCAGAACGGGGCGCGTCCAGGCGGTGTTCCGTTTGAATGCCCCTACCAGATCAACGCGCAGGTGGCCCTCCTCAGCACGGGTGCGGACCCAGTCGACCAGTTGATTGGCGGCCATCCGCCGGAATTTATAATGGATCGCCAGCACAATGACCGCGAGTCCGCCGATCAATGCCTTGGGGCCAAAATGGGACTGCGCCACCGCGTCCAGCCAGGGTGCGCTGAACCGCAGCCCCTCATGCCAGTGGCCGGCCATGATGCTCCACGCCAGAAAGATGGCCGCCAGGGTCCCGAACAGGATGGCGTCCGCAGTGAGCACCCGCGTGCGCCAGCGGCCCAGTGCCTGGGCCAGGAGCGGGGCGGCGAATTGTTTGAGGTCGGCGGCGGTCTTGTCCAAGGCGGCGACGATGCGGTAGGCACGTTCCACCTCGACCGAATGCATCCGACCGTGGATCTCCCCGAGGTCCGTATCGCGCTTGCTCTCGTAGCGCCGGCGGGTGGCTTCATCCGCGATCGGGCTGGCGGCATCCGGACTATAGATCGTGTAGAACCGGCCGGCGGAGAGCCCCTCTTCGCCCAGTGCCCGTTGCCAGGCGGCGACCACGTCCTCGGGGTTGTCCTCGCGCGCGGTCATGTCGATTTGGTTCAAGATAAACAGGAACTTGCCGGAGTCGTTGCGCTTGATCGTGTTTGCGACCAGATGATGCAGGGTGTCACGCATGGCGCCTGGTTCGGGGTGGCGGGCGTCGAAGAACACGAGGACCAGATCGGACAGGTCGATGATGTGGTCGACGATACGCAGCGTGGCGGTGCGTTGCCGGTCGGCATCGAATCCGGGGGAGTCGATCAGGATGCGACCCTTGAGCCGTTCGCTCGGGCAGGCGCGCAGTTGCAGATAGGCGTCGATGCGCTCGCCCTCGCCACTGGCGACCTCGTTGATGCTGGACGAAATCCGATACAGCGGGAAGCGCGGATCGGCGTCCAGGGCGACCCCAGGCAGGGCATGCGGGGTCGGCGTGCTGCTGTAGCAGATGACGGTGAAGCGGTCGTCGACCGCCTGATTGCCGGTGCGCTGGATCTTCTGCCCCAGGAAATGGTTGATGAAGGTCGACTTGCCCGAGGAAAAGGTACCAAGCACCGAGATCAGCGGCCACCATGGGATCTGGGTGGCGAACGACTCATTGCGTGGCATCAGTCCCATGCCGTAGGCGACGGTGTCAAGCTCTCGAAAGCTCTGCACCGCGCTCAGGAGCACCGGATTCTCCTGCTCCAGGTGTCGCTCCAGGTGTTTCAGGCGCTGGGAGGCGACCTCTGCTGTCGGCATCTTAAGAATCCTCTGAGGGTACGGCTGGGGGCGATCTCGAATCGGTGCGGACCCGGTCATCATGGATCAGCGCAGCCGTGCAGCGGCCGGGGAAATTTGGGTGGCGACCCGAACCGTCGAGGGTTAACCTCCCAATGGTATACCGGATCCGTCGCCGCGCGGTAGTCTCAGCACCTGCGGTGGCCGGGCGCAGGTGGTGGGGTGTTGTGCCGGGCTTGGGACGCAAGTCCATAGCCAACAAGGGGAAGTTCTGTCTCATTGGGGAGGCGTGGTCCTGCCTTGGCGACGCATGGCACCTTAGTGTACTGTTTTCGCTAACGTTCTCCCTGCATTGCTTGAATCGGTCAGGGGCGCACGTGCATACTGCGCGTCTTAACTTAAGATGCTACTCGATGGGAAACATGACTAGACGTATCGTCGTTGCCTGTCTGCTCGCCGCCGCTGGAGTGGCTGGTGCCCAAGGTCCAGAGGCAGGGCCAGCCGATCAGGGCGGGTCCTTTGTGGTCCAGGATGCCCAGGGTGCGCCGACCGTCTCGGTGGGTGGCACGGTGATCCCCTACAAGGAGGTCACGATGGCGGCCCAACTCCCTGGCCGGGTGACCTTCCTGGCCGGCATTGAGGGCGACTCCTTCAAGGAGGGGGAACTCCTGGTCGCCATTGATGACGCCGAACTCGTCGCCAAGCGCCGCGCCATGATCGCCCAGATGGCGACCGCAGACGCCCAAATACGCAATGCCGGGGTGCAATACAGCCGCGAGGTCTTCTCTCCGCGCGCCAATGCCGCGCCCGGCGGGATGGGTGTCCCCAACCTGTTCGACCAGATGTTTACCCGGCCGATGGAGAGCATCGTTGGGGATCGGGAGCGCGGCGCCGAACGCGGGGCCGATCTGTTCGCCTCCGGTATCCAGATTCAGGAGGCGCAGAATGCCATGATGCGCTTGCAGGCCGAACTCCAGGCATTGGATACCAAGATCCGCGACGCCCGCAGTGTCTCGCCCTTTGTCGGCATCATCGTCAAGAAGTTCGTAGAGGTTGGGGATACGGTCCAGCCGGGGCAGCCGTTGCTCAACTATGCGGACGTGGAGTATCTGCAGGTGGAGGTGGACGTCCCGGCGCGGCTGCGGCCCGGGCTGCGCGAGGGGATGATGGTCAAGGCCGAACTGGACCAGGACAACCAAAGGATTCCGGTGCGTGTGGCGCAAATCTACCCGACGGCCGACCCGCAGCGGCATACGGTCAAGGTCAAGTTCGACCTCCCGCAGGGGGCGTCCGCCCCCGGCATGTATACCAAGGTTCTGATCCCTGACCTCAGCGCCCCGGCGCGCACCAATCCGGTGATCCCGGCTACGGCAATCCGCTACAACGGGAGTCTGCCCGGTGTCTATGTGGTCAGCGAGGGCGGCGAGCTGCAACTGCGATGATCTGGATTGGCCAGGAAATGAGCCCCGGCTGACGTCGCCGTGCTGAGCGGACTTGCGGCGGGCGAGCGGGTCCTCGCGATCCTGGTCCGCGGGTCACCGCGGGCTGGGCGAAAGGGTCCCCTCCGAGCCGCCAGTGATCGCAATCGCTATGAGCCAAGACGAAACCGCTGCCGCCGATCGTACCGGGCCGCTGCTCTCTGACGAGCACTTGGGGATTGCCGGGCGCAGCGCCCGCTTCTTCATGGGCTCCCCGCTCTCGCCGCTCTTTTATGTGGCCATGTTGCTGATGGGGCTCTTGCGCTTGATCCTGACGCCGCGTCAGGAAGACCCG
>CAVTDM010000020.1:0-110516 GCA_963733415.1 uncultured Gammaproteobacteria bacterium
CGTTGGCGTTGTCGTTGTCGGTTCCTATTCGGAGGTCCCCCATGCACGTCGGCGTCGCCTACGCGGACGAATTCAAACAGACCTGGCTCAAGCTGGACATGCCCGATGGGAGCACGGTGCAGAACGCCATCCTGCGCTCGGGCATCCTGGACCAGTTCCCGGAGATCGACCTGGCACGCAACGAGGTCGGTATCTTCGGCAAGCTCGCCGAACTGGAAGCCCCCCTGGCGGACGGTAACCGGGTGGAGATCTATCGCCCCATCATCGCCGACCCGGAGACCGTGGAGCGCCGCGACCGGGACTGAGGGTGCGCACCTGATCGCCGGCCTCGGCCGGTTTGATCGCCCGCTGGATCAGCGGATTACTGGTCAGCTGCCGGTCAACTGTCCGCATGAAGCACAAATGGGGCGCGGAACGCCACCGATTCTGCCGCGCCCGCGCGTCCTTGCGACGGCGGAAGCGATCGGGCGAAGCGGACGACAGGCGACACATCGCGATCAGATTCGCTGGCCCATGCGGCATGCCCGACTATCAAGGCTGGCAAAAAAGCCCGACCCGTACCATGGAGCGCGCTTGGCAGAACCCGCGCGGTTGGAACCGGGTTTCACCAAAGGTCGAACGATTGGCCCCGGGCCAGGACCTTGCCTGGCAACGCGCCCCCGGCGGTGACCGAGGACCGTGGCACCCTGCCAGACCTCAGTCTTCAAAAGCCCGGGGGCCGGGCTCCCGGCTGTGACGGCAACACCGAAAACGGTTAAAGTCTCGCCCCGAGACTAATCCACACGGCGCCCCACACATGATCAATAAGGACCCACGCCCCCTCACCGAGGAGATCACCGTCGCTGGCAGCGATCTGGTCGATAAAGTCAAGGGCTTGATCCAGCAAGGCAGCGTGCGGCGGCTGATCGTACGCCGGCCCAGCGGCGAGGCCTTGGTGGAGATCCCCCTAAACGTCGGCCTGGGGGTCGCCGGGCTCCTGACCCTGATGGCCCCGGTGCTGGCCGCCCTGGGTGCAATGGCGGCCCTGATCGCCCAGTTCCGCATCGAGATCGAGCGGGAGCCAGACGCGCCGCCGTCCACCCTGGCCAAGTCGGACCCGGGCGATGACGACTCCCTCTAACGATCATGGGAGTTCGCCCAGCCATCGGGGAACGGGAGACGTACCGCTGGGAGGGGGCTGCGACGCGTCGCTGAGGTTCCCTGAAAGGCTCGTCGCGGCCACAGGCCGCTCCCCCAGCACACGCGCACCACGTTGACATACTCCCTTTAACCACCAACCACAGAACAGACATGCAGCAACTCAAGAAGACCGCGGATTACACCATCTACCAGAAGAAGTCCGGCCGTTACGCGGTCCAGGACAAGAAGAAGCAGTGGGTCCACGCGGACGATAAGGCCCGCATCCTGCTGGCGGAGGCCCTGATCCCGCCGCCGAAGGTCAAGGCCCCGGTGCCGGAGGCCGAGGCCGCGCCGGCCGAGGAGTCGACCGAGTCCTGACCGCGGCCGCACTCGGGGCGCCGCTACCCGTCGACGGCGCCCTCGCCTCCCTGGAGGCCGCCCTGGCCCGGGGCCACGCGGTCCTCACCGCCCCGCCTGGTTCGGGCAAGACCACCCGGGTCCCGCTCCTGCTGCGCAACGCCCCTTGGCTTGCGGGCCGCTCCATCCTGATGCTGGAACCGCGGCGCCCGGCCGCCCGGATCGCCGCCGCCCGCATGGCGGACCTGCTCGATGAGCCAGTCGCGGAGACCGTCGGCTACCAGGTTCGCTTCGAGCGGCAGATCGGCTCCCGCACCCGCATCCAGGTCCTGACCGAGGGCATCCTCACCCGTCGGCTCCAGTCCGACCCCGACCTGCCCGGCGTCGGGCTCCTGATCTTCGACGAATTCCACGAGCGCAGCCTCCAGGCCGATCTGGGTCTGGCACTCGCCCTTGACCTGGCCGCAGTCCTGCGCCCAGACCTGCGCATCCTCGTCATGTCCGCCACCCTGGACGCAGAGGCGGTGGCGCGCCTGCTCGGCAATGCACCCGTGATCCGCGCCGAGGGGCGCAGCTTCCCGGTCAGGGTCCGCTATGCCGACCTGGCTCCGCGGGATCCCCTGGCCGCCATGGAGCAGGCGGTGCGCCAGGTCCTGCAGGAGCAACCCGGGGACCTGCTGGCCTTCCTCCCCGGGGCGGGGGAGATCGAGCGGGTCCGCGCTGGTCTGGCCGGCACCCTGAGCGACGGGATCGAGGTTCTGCCCCTGCACGGCTCCCTGACGGTGGAAGAGCAGCAGCGCGCACTGGTCCCGGGGCCAAAGGCCAACCGCCGGGTCGTGCTGGCCACGGACATCGCCGAGACCAGCCTGACCATCGAAGGGGTCACGACGGTCATCGACGGCGGCCTGGCCCGCAAACCCCGCTTCCATGCCGGCTCAGGTCTCACCCGGCTGGTGACCGAACCCATCCCGCTGGCCTCGGCGAAGCAGCGCACGGGGCGCGCCGGGCGTCTCGGCCCAGGGACCTGCTACCGACTCTGGACCCGTGCCCAGGAGGTCGGCCGCGCGCCCCATCGGCGGGCCGAGATCCTGGACGCGGACCTGGCCCCGCTGGTGCTGGATCTGGCGCTCTGGGGCGTGCGCGATCCCGCGCAACTCCGCTGGCTGGACCCACCCCCCGCCACCGCCTGGGGGCAGGCCGTCACCCTGCTCCGGGACCTGGGTGCCCTGGACACTGACGGTGCCACCACCGCGCTGGGGCGCCGCCTGGCCGAGCTGCCCTTGCACCCGCGCCTGGGACGCATGCTTTATGCCTCCCGGTCTGGGCGCGGGCAGCAACTGGCCGCGGATCTGGCGGCCCTGCTCACAGAGCGGGACGGTTGGATTGGTTCCCCTGGGAGCGGGCGGCCGGCGGATCTGGGCCTGCGCCTCGCCGCCCTGGAGGCCTTTCGGGCCGGGCGACCCGTGCGCGAAATGGAGCGGGGCCGGCTGATCACGGCCGACCGCCTGAGCCGCCGCCTGGCCCCACCGGGAGCACCGCAGGCCAGTGCGGGGAGTCCCCCCGCACCGGGACCAGGCGCCCTGCTCGCCCTCGCCTACCCGGACCGGGTCTGCCAGCGCCGCGGCCGCTCAGGGTCCCGCTACCTCCTGGCAGGTGGCACTGGTGCCGAACTGCCCCACGACGATGCCCTGGCCGTCCACCAGTATCTGGTGGCGGCGGAACTGGACGCCCGGGGTCCCGACGCCCGTATTCAGCTAGCCCTGCCGATCAGTGAAGCGGACCTGCGGGCGACCCTGGCGGAGCACCTTCAGACCACCGAGACCCTGGCCTGGGACCCGACCCTGGAGTTGGTCACCGCCCGGCGGGAGACCCGACTCGGGGCCCTGGTCCTGGACTCCCAACCCCTGCCCACGGCGGACCCGCAGCGCACCCTGACCCTGCTGTTGGAACAGGTGGAGCGGCAGTTCGACCGGGCCCTGTCCTGGGAACCGGCGGCGCGCCAGTTCCAGGCGCGGATCAATCTCCTTCACGGCGCCGATCCCCAAGGCGGTTGGCCGGACCTCACCGACGGGCAACTGCGTGCCACCCTTCAAGACTGGCTCGCCCCCTGGCTCCAGGGCAAGCGGGGCCTCGCGGAGGTGCGCAGCCTGCGGCTGGTTGAGGTCCTCAGCGCGATGCTGGATTGGGGCCAGCGCACCCGGCTCGACAGCCTGGCCCCCGAGACCTGGACCACTCCGGCCGGCAATCGCCGCCGGCTCGACTACCTGGCCGGTCCGGAGCCCGTTCTGCCGGTCCCGGTGCAGGAACTCTTCGGCACCCGGGAGACGCCGAGCCTCTGCGCCGGGCGGGTCCCAGTGATGCTGCACCTGCTCTCCCCTGCCGGCCGGCCGGTCCAGATCACCCGGGACCTGGCGGGATTCTGGACGCGCGGGTACCCGGAGGTCCGCAAGGAACTCCGCGGTCGCTACCCAAAACACCCCTGGCCGGAGGACCCGCTGGCCGCGGCACCGGTCACCAAGACCCGCGGCCACCGGGGCTGACAGGGCACACGCCTCCAGCTGGAAGGGTACCGCACCCCGGCAGAGGCAGATGTTGTCCGAGTCCGCGAAACCGGAGACCTCCTGGTACTGTCTGGCCATTCCCAAAGAGCCCCGATAGAGCGCTTGACGTTGATCTCTTACGCGCGGGCGCCGCCGGTCACGGTCAAGGCGAGCGACGGGGCCATGAAGGATGCCGAGTGTCGGCGGGCTGAGAGTGTCCGCTGCCTTCTTTTCGAACGACTGGACTCATCGCGGGTCAATGCAGGGCCCAAGCGACGGCCAGCCAGAGCCCCGCAACCAGAACCACCGCCGCGAGCAGCCGGTGCGCGGCCCCGTCGCCAACGGGCTGACGGTCCTGCGCGTTTGTGCCTGCAAGTTCCGCTGCCTCATGTTTGGCACCGTGCGTGAGAGTTCGTGTGCTGGAAAATATGAGACTCGCTTCTCATTTGTGAGACATGATAATCTGTTCTCAGTTGTGGTCAACGGGAGCAAGGTCGTGAGCTACTCAACACGGCAGCGCGAGGCGATTCTGAACACCTTGCGGCGGGCGGATCGACCCCTGACGCCGCAGGAAATTCGAGAGGGGGCGAGCCAGAACAGCGCGGGGATCGGCTTGGCTACCGTGTACCGCGCCCTAAAGACATTCATGGCGCGCAATGATGTCCTGCAGGTCGAGATTCCAGGCAATCCACCCTGCTACGAACCGGCCGACCGCGGGCATCACCACCATGCGGTGTGTGAACAGTGTCGGCAGGTCTTCGATCTGCCCGGTTGCGTGCAGGGACTGGATGCCCTGGTTCCTCACGATTTTCGCGTCCAGCGGCACGACATCACGCTGTACGGGGTCTGCGCCGAGTGCGGCACGGGGGCAGGATGAGCGCGCTGTCAGCGTCGTTGCGCGATGTCTCGCCGAGCGTCCGATCAGGGCGCGTCCCACCGGAGTCGCAGATGCGGACCCACGCTCAGCCCCCCGCCCACCAGGGGACCATCCCGCCGGGGTCGCGGCCCGGTCGCGAGCCGGCCGCGCTGACCGAGATCCAGGACCCGGCTCGGAACCTGGCCCTGTGGCGACGCACCCTCGATCCTGAGCTCGTTGCCGAGCTTGCGCGCCTGCCCCGACTCCCTGCCCAGGCCGCGCGTGCCCGCCTGGCACCCGGGGCGGACTGGGGATCGCAGCAACGGGCCGTCGCCGCCTTGCTCGCGCACCATGGCCTCGACGCCCTGGACCTGCCCCTCTGGACGGCCGATCTACTGGATCTGCTCGACCGCTTCCTGAGCCTGGCCCCGGACTGGCTGGTGGACCTACGGCTCGAGGTCGTCAGCGATGACGCCTGCCGCCGCTTCCATGTCGACCGCACCCGTCTGCGCCTCGTCTGCACCTATCGGGGACCGGGCACCGAATGGCTCGACGACCGCCAGGTCGACCGGGAGGCCCTGATGGGTCATCTACCCAACGAGTCCATCCTCCGCCACGGACACCCGGGGCGCATGGAGACCGGCTGGGTGGGGCTGATGAAGGGCGAGAACTATCCCGGCAACCAAGGGCCTGGCAACCAAGGGATGGGGCTGGTGCATCGCTCGCCCCCGATCGCTGGCACCGGGGAGACCCGGGTGCTGTTTTGCCTGGACGGCTGAGGGGATGAGCACCGCCGCCCGCGCACTGACACCACCGGCCGTCGGCGCTGAGACCGTCTATTGGGCCGGGGGGTTGGCGGACCTGGTCGCCATCTTCGAACCGGGGGTCCAGATCCTGGTCCATCCCCGCCCGCCTGACCTGCAGATCGCGGCCTACCTGGATTCGGCAGATTCCAGGCGGCTCGGCCTTCGGCGGGTCTTGGAGAACGCGCAGGAGCTGACCGGGATCGAGCCTACCGCCCCGACTTGGCCGAATCTCCCTGGGCGGGAGGCCCTGCTCGCGGACATCCGGCACCTGGCTGAGGTCTACCAGGATCTCCTGGGCTGCGCGCGTCTGGGGCTGCGTTTCGAGTCCCTGGAGCGGGCCATGTGCCCAGGTTTCCACCGCGACCGCACGGGCATCCGGCTGGTCTGCACCTACCGCGGACCCGGTACCGAGTGGTTGGACGATGCGGGCGTAAGCCCCCAGCCGCACCCAAGGCCGGGCGCCACGCAATCCTTCGCAGCCCCCGCGGACACGTCGGCCATCGGCCGCGCCCCCGCCTTCGCCATGGTCTTGCTCAAGGGCACCTTATGGCAGGGCAACGCCGGTCGCGGGGCCATCCACCGCTCACCGGTACCCCCGCCCGGGGGCGGCAGCCGCTATCTCCTGGCCCTGGATGCCCTGTGGTAGACCTGCCTGGCGATCATTCGTGCGGACCGCAGGCTTCTTCGGCAGGGCTCGGGCCCCTGAGGCCTGGGACCGGGCGCGCGCCCCACAGATGCTGGCCCTCAGCTGCAGCCGACTTAACCTTGGAGATCCCGACATGAAACGACACATCCTCTCGCCCGCCTGGTTCCCAGCCTCGGTCTTGGCAGCGGCCTTGGCCCTGGTCCCACCGGTTGCGCGATCGGCAGATGCCCAGGCGCACCGGGAGCAGGGCCCCCACGAGCACGGGGCCGGCGCGCTCAATCTGGTCATCGACGGATCGGTGGTGGAGATCGAGCGTGAGAGCCCCGCCGCCAGCATCGTCGGCTTCGAGCACGCCCCCAAGGACGCCGCCGAGCGCGCGACTTTGGACCGTGCGGTCGCCACCCTCAAGGACGGGGAGCGGCTGTTCGGATTCCCCGCCGCGGCGGGCTGTCGGCTGACCGGGTCATCGGTGAGCTCCTCGCTCCTGGGGGATGCGCCCGCGGGGGAGGCGGGCCACGAGGGGCACGAGGACCACGACGACTCGCAGGCCACGGAGACCCACCACGAAGCCGGCGACCACGATGCCGAGCACGAACATGAGACTCACGCCGACTTGGACGCGGACTACCGCTTCGAGTGCCGCGATGCCGCCCGGATCGGCCCGGTCGAGGTGCGCCTGTTCGAGGCCTTCCCGGCCACCCAGCGCCTGCGCGTCCAATTCGCCACCGCCAACCGCCAGGGGGGTGTGGAACTGACCGCGGCGCGCCCGCGCATCGAGCTGTAACAAGAGGCCGATAAGACCCTGATCGAAGGCGACCGGCAGATGACCGTATCCCTCCGACCGACGTCCGGGTCGCGCCACACCCGACCGACCCAACGCCTGCTTCCGGTCGCGCCCCGCTGGCGGCGGCGCCCTGTTCGCAGCCTCCCCAGGCCCGATTGGCGCCTAGTGCTTGGGCTGGTCCTGATCTTGTTGCTCGGCCAAGTGTTGGTCGGTGTCCACGCGTTGGAGCATCAGTTCCAGGGCGAGTCCGACGTCTGCCCACTGTGTCAGTTGGCCGGTGCCCCGGCCCTGCCCACCCCACCCCTGTCCCTGGTGCCACCGCACGCGGCGCGCACCGCCGAGCCCCCGACCCCGGTCCTTGCAGGTCCCGCCCGGCGCGCGCGGCGCGACCGGCACGCGCGCGCACCGCCGGTCTGATCGCCAATCGGTTCCGCCGGTCGCCCGCCCAGCAGTGGCGCTGCGGCCTTGTGTCCCCCTTTGATCGGAAGACCTCGCTATGCGTCATTCATTGCCGCAGGGTGCACTCTGCGCGGCCCTGCTGACCCCCTTGCTCGCACCCGACGCGGTGGCGGCGAGCGACCCGGAGATCGCCGAACTGCGCGCCACGCTGAACCAGCTCAAGAACCAGTACGAGCGTCGCATCGCGGACCTGGAGTCACGCCTCGCGCGCGCGGAACGCTCGGCCCCTAGAACCGCGAATGGGGCGGCCTCCGGCACCGATCCCGCAGCCTCCCGGCCCATGACCGCGCCGAGCGCGGAACCCGTCGCAGGGCCGCCGGCGTCGACCAGCGGCCGGGACTTGGGCGGCGGGGTCTTGGGCGCACTGTCCTCGGGCAGCGCCTTCAACCCCCAGATCGCGGTGATCCTGGACGGAAACTACTATCACGACGGAATCGACGGGGCGGGTTCGGCCCTGGTGGGTGAGGCCTACCAGCCGTCCCAATTGGCGCCCCACACCCATGGGGCGGAGGCCGCGGTCGAAGCCGAGGCACACAGCCACGGGGCAGCGGAGAACGGTTTCAACTTCCGCGAGGCCGAGTTGTCCTTCTCCGCTACGGTGGACCCCTATTTCGACGCGGCGCTCTTTGTCGCCATCGACAGTGACGGCGAGGTGGAGTTGGAAGAGGGCTGGTTCCAGACCCGCGCCCTGCCTTACGGGCTGCGGATGAAGGGCGGCAAGTTCCTGAGCGACTTCGGCTACATCAACAAGCAACACCCTCACCAGTGGGACTTCGTGGACCAGAACCTGCCCTATCTCAATCTGCTCGGTGCCCACGGGCTCCAGGACACCGGCGTGCAGTTCACCTGGTTGCCGCCACTGCCGTTCTACACCCTGCTCGGGGCCGAATTGGCCCAGGGCGAGCAGGAGCGCTTCGGCGCCGTGGCGGATGCGGACCAGCGGGCCTTACTCACGGAGAATGCAGGCATCTGGGCGACGAGAACGAGGGACCGCGTCTGTGGACTGCCTTCGCCAAGGTCGCCCCGGACCTGGCCTGAGCGGCACGCCCTGCAGTTCGGCGCCTCCTATGCCCAGAACAATCAACATCAGGAGGTCCAGAGCCACACCCACGCGGACCCCGCGGAGGACGCCTTGGACGACGCCCAGGCGCAATCGGACGCTGCGCACGGGCACGCGGGCGACGCCCATGACCCGAACCAGACCGTCCATTAGAACGCCCTGGCGGGCGACGCCGACCTCTGGGGCCTCGACCTCGTCTACAAGTACGACGGCGACGGCGCCGAGGGTCACCGGGACTTCAAGTTCCAGACCGAGTACCTGCGCTCCATCAAGGACCTGTCGATCCGCTCCAGCCCCCACCCGGAGGCGCATCGGGGCCAGCCGCACCTTCACCACCGACGGGCTCTACGCCCAGGCGGTCTACGGCTTCGCGCCCAAGTGGACCGCGGGCTGCGCTACGACGTCCTCGGGCCTGACCAATGAGGTGAGCGGCGGCGCCGACGGACCAGGACTTCGGCTCCTCGGACCGCTGGACCCTGGATGTGACCTGGAACCTGTCGGAGTTCTCCCGACTGCGCGCCCAGTACGCGAGGAACGACATCCTGGTGGAGCCGGGCGAGCGGGAGCGCTTCGACGCCTTCTATCTCCAGTTCCTCGTCAGCCTGGGCAGCCACGGCGCCCACACCTTCTAACCCGCGCGAGCAAGAGGAGACACACATGATGCGACGTCTTTGCGCAGCCCTGATCGGGCTGCTGACCCTGGCCGCGGTCGCCGCCCCGGCCGCAGCCGCTGGAGGTGGTCGCCACCGCCCCGAGCCTGGGCGCCCTGGTCCGCGAGGTCGCCGGCGGCCCGGCGCCCAGGTCGACGGTGCTGGCCGGTCCGCGACCGCGACCTGCACCGGCTCCAGGCCAAGCCGAGCATGATCCGCGCCCTGCGCGAGGCGGACCTGGTGGTCGCCATCGGGGCCGAGCTGGAGGTCGGCTGGCTGCCGGTCGGCCATCGCCAGCGCCGCCAATCCGCGCATCCAGCCCGGCCAGCCCGGCTACTTCGAGGCCGCCGCCCAGGTGGAGCTGCTGGACGCCGGCGGGTCCGCGGACCGCGCACTCGGCGACGTCCACCCGGTCGGCAATCCGCATGTGGACCTGGACCCGGTGCGCATGGCGGCGATCGGCCAGGCCCTGGCCGGGCGTCTGGCCCAGCTCGACCCGGCGGGTGCGGCCGACTATCGAGCCGGGCGCAGCGCCTTCGCGGACCAAGTGGACGCCCGGACGGCAACGGCTGGCAGACGCAGTTGGCCAGGGCGCCCGGGGTGGTGCTCTATCACCGCGACGCCATCTATCTGCTGGAGCGCTTCGGCGTCCCCCTGCTCGGCACCATCGAGCCGGTTCCGGGGGTGCCGCCGACCGGTCGGCAGATCAGCGAGCTAAGCCGGCCCTGGAGGGCCGTCAGGGCGTCATCCTCTACGCCCCCTACCAGTCGCCCCAGGCGCCCCAGGCGCTGGCGCGGGACCTGGGCTGGCCGGTCGTCCAACTGCCCCTGGAACCGCCCGCGGACGCGGACGGCAAGGGCTATCTGGACCACATCGGGCGCTGGGTCGCCGCCCTCGCGAGGGCCCGGTGAACCCCGGCCCGGGGGCGCTGCGGGCGCGGGTCCTGCTCCGACCTGGAGGCCCTGGTGGCGGGCTACGCGGCGCCGGTGGTCGGACCGGTCTCCTGCAGCATCGAGGCGGGCGAGGTCGTGGGGCTCTGGGGCGCCAACGGGAGCGGCAAGTCCACCCTGCTCAATGCCATCGCCGACGCCGCCCGGATCTTCTCCGGGCGGATCGAGCGCGCACCGGGGCTGACCCTGGCCTACCAGGAGCAGCGCCCGGTGCGCCTGCCGGCCATGCCGCTGACCGGGCGCGACCTGTTGCGGTGCGCCGGGGTGGCGGCCGACCGTCAGCCACCTGGGTCCCTGGGCGCGCACCTGAACCGACGGCTCGACCGGCTGAGCGGCGGACAGTACCAACTGCTGTGCGTCTGGGCGGCCCTGGCCGGGACCGCGGACTTGGTGCTGCTCGACGAACCCACCAACAATCTGGACCCGGAGCACGAGCGGCTGCTCGCGAGATCTTGTCGGAACCGCGGGCCGATGGGGGCGAGCGGCGGGCGGTCCTGCTGGTCAGCCACGAGCGGGCCTTTCTGGAGGGTGCCTGCTCGCGGGTCCTGGAGGTCGCAGGCGGCGCACCGTAGACGTGCGCAGTCGACGCGGGTGTTGCGCATGAACTGGGAGGTCTTCGCCGATCCGCTGTTCCGGCTGCCCTTTGTGACCGGACTCCTGATTGCCGGGGTCCTGCCGGTCCTGGGGGCACTCCTGATGCTGCGCGACGAATGGCTGGCGGCCCTCGGACTGGCCCATCTCGCCGCGGCCGGGGCCCTGCTGGGGCTCGCGGCCGGTGCGCCTGCCGTGCTCGGCGCGAGCCTGGGGGCCTTGGGCGGCGGCGCAGTAAAGTCCATCGGCGGGGCGCGCGGCAACGTCGCCTACGGCTTCATGATCCTGATCGGCTGGTCCGCGCTGCTGCTGGCTGCGGCCAATACCTCGGCGGGGGATGCGCTGGGACAGGCGGTGATGGACGGCCAGCTCTACTTCGCCGGTTGGGCTGAGCTGGCCGGCGCCCTGCTGCTGACCGGGCTGGCCGTGGCCGCACTGCCCCGGCTGATGCCGCAGTTGCTGCGCGCCCGCTTCTTTCCGCGCCACGCTGCCGCCAACCGGCTGCCGGCCTGGCGCTGGCACCTGGGGTTCGATCTCCTGGCGGCCTTCGGCGTGGCGGTCGGAACCGCGACCCTGGGCTTGCTGGGCACCTTCGCCCTGGTCCTGGTCCCGGCCTGGGTGGCCTTTCGGGTCGCCCCGGGGTGGGGCTGGACGCTCTGGCTCGCCGGGCTGATCGGGGTCGCGGCCTATCTCAGCGCCTTTGTGCTCGCCCTCGGGCTCGATCAGCCATTTGGGCCGCTGCTGGCGGCGGTCTGCCTGGCGCTCGGCGGCCTGATCGGCGCGCTCCGCCGGTCAGGGGCCGGCCGCGGCGTCGGCGCATGATCGTTTCGTTAACTCCACCTGATCTCACCCAAGCACCCACGGAGACCGTCATGATTTTGCTCCACCGCTACCGTTCTCTGAATGCGCCGCTGCTGGTCGTCGACCTGACCGTTGCCGCGTCGGCAGCGCCAGGCCAGCCGACCGGCGACGGATCGGCAACCCATCCCGCCGGCTCCCCTTCGGCCGGGCAGTGAGGGCACCGGCGCCCGGCCCATGGTGCACCGTCTTCTGGCATCAAAAGGGCGGCACCGGCAAGACCACGCTGGCCATTGC
This sequence comes from uncultured Gammaproteobacteria bacterium, assembly GCA_963733415.1. Classification (GTDB taxonomy): domain Bacteria; phylum Pseudomonadota; class Gammaproteobacteria; order Chromatiales; family Chromatiaceae; genus Thiodictyon. Next base: position 11,914 of record CAVTDM010000020.1, read on the forward strand.
CTATGCCATCCGTCTGGCCATGGACGGGCACCGCGTCCTGCTGATCGACAGCGATCCCCAGGGCACCGCCACCGCTTGGGGCGAGCGCTTTGCCGCGCGCTGGGGCTTGGTCGTGCGTGGCGCCGCAGCCTGGCGCAGCCTGGCCGACCGAATGCCCGGCTTCGACCACCTGGTGCTCGACTGTCCCCCAGCCATTACGACCGCGACCATGGACACCCTCATCGGCGCCGATCGACTGATCATTCCGGTGCGCGCCGCCCCGCCGGACCTCTGGGCGCTGGAGGACGTGGCGCTGATCCTCGCCGATCTGCGCGCCGGCGCCGCGGCACCCCGCACCCGGGTCGTCTTCAATCAGCATCGCGGCGAGGACCTGAGCCCGCTCATCGCCGCCGTTGTCGGGCTTGGCCTTCAGGTCCTGCCCGCACCCATCGCGGCGGCACATGCCTGGTCGGCCTTGTTTTCCGGTGGCCCACCACCAGCCACCATCGCCGCCTTGGTCGACGAGGCGAGCTGATAGCGACGTCCTGCAACGCCACCAAGGGCGTGGCTGTGTTGTCGCTCACGTTATTCCGTCAGATTTCCTCAGAAAAATCCGCCCCGGATCAGCCGGATTCCGCCACAGGTGTTGCCGAGGCTTGCGAGCCCCGACTATGCCAGGAACCTTGGGTCCTCGTTACGGCAGCAACGGCCAATTCCGGTCACTGGCTCATCCGACCTGAGCGCCCGGTAAACGCGCTTTGCGGTCACCCACGGCGCTGAGCCTGGGCGCGTGCTTGCGACCCCAACCCGCCACTCGACTATCCTGGGTTCCAGCGGCAGGTTACGGAGTGGAGCCGCCGTACAGAGCAGGGGCTGGTTGTGAACGTGGCCAACGCAGTCGTCCGACCACCTTCGTGATATGGCAGTTCAGCCTCGCCACGCGAACGTAAGGATTTGCCCACGAAAGCTGGGGCGCTTCACCTACCAAGTGTTTCCTTCCTTAGACGTAGTACCCTCAAGGACGTACCGCTCGGGTAGCGATGGACACTGGTGAGTAATTGCTGAACGGCCACGTTTCATCGTACCAGTGGTCCTCGTACAACCCCGTTATGACAAAACCGGCATCTGTTTGCCCACCGATCTGCGAGGTAAGCGAGTGACTGAACTCAAGAGGCTGGCCTGCCTCGATTTTGGCCGCTAACCGGATCTCGGACAGGTTCTCTTCGTCCGAGTAGGGTAGCGTATACCTGACCACCAATTGTCCGGTGGATTCAGCCTCGTCGTGGTCGAACAGAAACACTGCTGGATTCATGAATCCGGACAAGAGCGCGCCGCCGGGACGCATGACGCGAAAGCATTCCCGCCAAACCGGTTCAAGTGCTCTGACGAAGACGTTGGACGCTGGATGGATGATCAGATCGAAGCAATCATCCGGGAAGCATTGCAGGTTTGCCATGTCACCCTGGACACAGCGAATGCTGAATCCCTCGCGTGTGGCGACCATCTGATCTCTCCGCAATTGTTCGTCGGCGCTTGCTCGGGGGCACTCTACTGTTTGGAAAATGCTGGTGCTGCGACAGTGCCGGCTAGGATGCCTCCATCGATGTTGAGCTCAGCACCGTTCATGTAACCGACCTCGTCCGAGGCGAGCATCACGGCCACGGCTGCCACCTCCTCCGCGCGCCCAAAGCGGTGCATCGGGCATTCCTGCACGAACTCGCGCATCCTGACTTCGCGCTCAGGGCCATCCCCCAGGAACGGTTCCCACATGGGGGTCAGGATGGCGGCTGGATGAATCGAATTGCAGCGAATCGGCAATTCCTGCTCAGCACAGTACAGCGCCACTGTCTTGCTATGGTTGCATACGGCCGCCTTCGACGAGGCATAGGCTGCCGCTCCAGAGATGCCGACGAGGCCGGAGCGCGAGGAAATGTTGATGATCGAGCCCACGCTTGCCGACTGGCGCATCGCCTGAATGGCATGCTTGCAGCCGAGGAAGGTTCCATCGAGATTGGTTCGATGCACGGCATGCCAATCCTCAAGCGAGACATGCTCCGGATCGTGCACGAAACACCCGCCTTCGAATCCCGTGATTCCGGCGTTATTAACGAGCACTTGCAGGCCCGCCCGTTCTTCAAGAACCTGCGCCATGGCGGCTTGCCACTGACACTCTTCGCGCACGTCGAGATGGACATAGCGTGCTTGGCTCCCAAGGCCAGTGGCTACCGATTGTCCCAGACCATCGTCAATATCAGTCAGATAGACGAAGGCGCCATGTTCGACAAAGGCAGTGGCAATCGCTGCCCCAATGCCGCGTGCTGCTCCAGTCACCAAGGCGGTCTTACCCTCTAGTCGTTTCATAATGCTGCCCCTCATTGATGATCCGTCCGATTCTTAAGGGAGCGCGGTAGACGGTTTGGACAAGACCGCTCGGCAAACGGCGAACTTCGTGTACCTTCCAGGCCGATCGATTCTTAAGTCCATTGAACAGCTCAACGCCGTCACCGAGGATGACAGGAGCCCAAGACAGCGTCAGCTCATCGACCAGGCCATCGGCCAAACCCTGGCGGACGGTTTGTCCGCCATCCAGATAAACATGCCGCGAGCCTTGCCCCCATAGCCACCCCAACACTTCACGCAACAAACCGGCCTGGGCCGTTTCCCCGTACCGTGAAGACAAGGAACGATGCGTCAGCACGACGACCTGCTTTCCCAGATAGGGCCAGCTATCGAAAGACAGCACCTTGTCATAGGTGTTGCGTCCAATGACCAGGGTGTCGATGCCATTCATCAGGCGTTCATAGCCCGTTTCTTGGACACTGTCCGTGGCGTAGGGGTCAAGCCAGGAGATGTCACCATCCGGGCCGGCGATGAAGCCGTCAAGACTCAGGGCGAGAAATACGCTGACGATTGGGCGATCCATATGAGCGGTGCTCCGAGATGTGGACCGGACTACAATTCCGTGGCCAAGATCCATTTCATGACTTGGGGGAGCTACCACTGGATACGGCACATCGCATTCCGCGATTATCTGCGCACACAATCCGGTGGTCAGGAAATCCTACGAGGCGCTCAAGCTCAAGAGCGCGGAAATGGATATCTCCGATCCACTTGAGTACAACGCGTACAAGGAGAATTGCATTTCCGAACACCCGGAGAACGCGGTGGCATGGATTTTTTTCGGTTGCACGGGAGTGAGGCCGCGGATCGCTTTGATTGAGTTTCCATGTCGGCTGTTGTGCAGTCATGGTGTATGAGCATGCACATACACGAATTCGAAGAATCACATTGTACGAGTTTGACTTGGGCCTGAAACAGGTCTCAGAGTCCAGCAGCCGTTCCAACGGGAGGAATCCGGTGATGTCGAACTACCGCTGTTGGCCGATCACGGTCGCTCACCCCAGTGGGTGGGGGTACGAGAGGCAACAAACGCGTCCGAAGCCGCCGCTGGCAGTCCTGCTCAGGGGCGGCCGAAACACGCGCTTTGCGGAAGCTGGCGGTCACGCTCCGGACACCTGCTTACGACCCGGGTCTGCCCGTCACGCACGCCACGCGAGCGCCCGCTGTGGCGAGGTCAGCAGACGGCCGTCTCGGTTCGTCTGGTCCTACTGGCAAAAAAGGACCCGACCCCGCGACCCCGCGATGTTTAGGATCAGGCGCTCTAATCAGGCGGGCCCGACCGGGGAAAGAGTTTCCGCAATACCCTCTCCGGCAATAGGAGTCGGTCGGGTCGGCCCGGAAGGGCCGTAAAGCCGAAGTGCCGATAGAATGCCGCCGCCGATGGATCCTTAGCATCGACCAACAGCGCAACAACCGCCAGAACACGGCTGGCTTGAATGACCTTTTTGCAGGCGTCCGACAGCATGATCGAACCGAGTCCTCGGCCCTTGAAGGTCGCGTCGACCGCTAAGCGCCCGAGCAACGCCACTGGCACCGGATAGCGGGGAAGCTTGCGTGCCAACTCCAAGGGTAAGTCCTCCGCACTCACGCTCCCTGCGCTCAAGGAGAAGAATCCTGCCGGGCGGCGTGGTTCATCCCGAGGCGTGGCGACAAATACCCGCGCCACACCTCGGCGCACATCCTGCGAGGCATAACGCCGCAAATAGACGTCTAGATCCTGTTGACCGCAGTGAAAGGCGTTCTTCTCGACCGCGTCATCTGGCGGCCGGATGATATAGCTCAAGAACGCTCGACCTGTTCGGTATGACGTTCCACGGCGCGCCGCAAGGCGGTGTTGGGTCCGTCGGGGGCATCGAGCGCGGCTAAGAACGCCTGGAAGTCCTCGATTTGCAGGGTGATCGATTCCTGCTCCTGCACGATTCGCTCGGCCGCCGCAATGGCCCGGGAGAGGACGAACTCGGACAGGTTGGCGTGAGCGTAGCCGGCCGCTTTGTCAAGCAACTGTCGGGTACGCTCGTCGCAGCGAATATGCAGGCGGCTGGCTTTGTTGGCGGTCTGGTTCATCGTGGACTCCGGAGACGAAAGGCACCCAATTGTGCGCCGTACGTGCGCACATGGCAAGCCGGCGGCGGCGCATCGTCATTGCGCTGATCGGGATGGGGATCGCAAGAGGTGCTCACGCGAAGACGCGAAGATACGAAGTGGTTCCTCTAGCCCGATCAGCGGTCACGGGGCTCAGGTGTTGCGACGGCCCGGAATCGACCTGAACCTGACGCCCAGCCGACGGGCTCCTACGGCAGCACAACGCGCTTTGCGGACGCTGGCGGACACGCTCCGGATAGACCGGATACCACCCTTTGCGGTCAGTCGGAGGGACAGGCCGGAGCGGCAGCTCCGGGTCGTAAGCGGACCGCCCGCGAATCCGTCGACGTCCACCCGGTGGCCATCCGGCCCCGGTCTCCTCGTCGCCCCCGGTAACGCCGACCGAACCGCGGCTCTCACATCCCGGTCCCCCTCTTCGACGCTCTCGGCACGGGCACCCGCGCCAACCGCCTGTTCGACGTCCCGGCCGAAGCCTTCGGCATCCTGCGCTGCTGCTGCCAGCCCTGCGGCCAGCCGGTGTGGCTCGATCGGACGCAGGTCAGTGGCGAGCTGATCGGACCGGCACTGCGGACGCATCTGCGTTGCTTGGGGTGTGGATCGGGTACGGCCGCGCTGCGGGTCGTCTACGCGGCGGCTGGCGGATACGTGCATGGGGGCGGCACGGCTCGGGCCGCGTAGGGCCGACCGCCCGCCTGAACGATTCCCCCGCGCTGTTCGGCTGCCCACAGGACCGCAGCCGGGGTCCTTCGGCAACCGCGAACGACCCGCTCAGGGTGATCGGACGCTGGCAAAGCAGAACCCCGCTCACTGACTCTGAAGCAAAGGTGAATCGGGTGCTCGACCCTCGGCCTCACCGGCCCCGTCATTCCATTGCCCCGCCGGGCCTGGGTGCCCGCTTAAACCTGGTGCGCGACCGCTATACCGACGCCATCCTCCCGGAAAGCGTCCAAGTCTGGGTCCGCACCGCGCCGCTGGGCTGCGTTTGGGGCTCAGCCTCGATGCGGGTCCGGTTGTTGAGTAGACCTTCACCTCGGCGAGCCCCAGCGGCGGGCTGCCAGCCGTCTTCCGCCTGACCCCCGGGGGCTCGCCCAAGGACGGCTTCACCCACCACCTGGGCATCCACGCCTGGCGGGACACCGCCGGGATCACGAGCGCCACCGTCCGCGACGCTCTGGCCTTGCCACCGCTGGCGCCGGGCAACGCCTCCGCTGGGCCGCTCCCGGCGGGCCTGGCATCCTTTGCCGACGACGCGTCTCGCGCTTCGCCCCGCCGGATCCCAGACCGCAGGGCGCTCTAAAAAAGAAAGGCGGCTTGCGCCGCCTGGTCTTCCACTACATGGACTCGCTGGTCATCCGGCTGCACCGCTCAAGGCATAGGGCACCAGGGGCAGCAGGGTGATGGCGGCAGCGAGCCAAATGGCCGCTTTGGTCTTGGAACGGAGCGCTTCGTCACTCATGGCTGTAACCTCACGTTGATCGCTGTACCGAGATCCGGATGGGCAGGTCTTGCGGCCTGCCGGTTTGCCTACGGTACCGAGCATGGGTGCCGGCCAAACACCGCTCAAGGAATACTGCGTTTACTGCATGGATATTTCCTAGTGAAATACTAGGTATCTAGTCCGTGATCGGTATCCGCGCGCAGGGCGGCCCGATCGGTCGCCTGAATATCGAGCGGTCTGGCGAGGCCGAGTGCCGCCCCGCGACGCTTCGCCCTGGCCACGGCTGGCGCCGGGCTACGGCTACGCCGGTCGGTCCCGCCTCCCGCGGGTCTTGCCAGCAGGCGCCGGACGCCCTGCCAGCGCCCATGCCGTCCCTGGACGCAGGCGGCGGGCAGTCTCCTGCCCGCCCTGTCCACGGGGGCGTCCGGCCGCCGGTCTTGAATCAGCGCCCGGCCCCTGCAGGTTTTGGGGACCACCCTCCTCTGACTGGCGGATAAGCCGTCGCGCTCGATTTATCGGAGCGGTGGGACCTATGATTACCGGAGACGCTGATGGTTTGCTGGTCGGATGAGGATGTCCTCGCCCGCTCCAGTCCCTTAACCGCAACCGCGGGGTGGTGCCGATGCTGGAAGATACGCGCGTTGACTGCCCTTACTGCGGTGAGAACTTCGCGACCCTGGTGGACTGCTCCGCGGGCAGTCAGCGCTACATTGAGGACTGCCCCGTTTGCTGCCAGCCCATCGAATTTCAGGCGGAGGTGGATGACGACGGCCACCTGATCACTTTGCTGGCCCACCGCGACAACGACTGACCATGCGTGGAGTGCCCATGTCCTATCCCCAGTCCGCGTCCTGGCCAGCAATCGGCGCTGGCGGTGGATCGGTGGTTGGAGGCCAGGGCGATGTCCGAGTTTGAGCTTTTTCCGCATCAGGAGCGCCTTCGTCACGCGCTGCAATGGCTCTGCGAGACGCAGAAATTCAGCCTGAAGGGGGTGGAAGAGGCCGCTCAGCGCTTTGACCTCTCGCCACTGGACGAAGAGTTCCTGTTAACTCAATTTGTCGCGCCGCGCGTTGAGCTGTCCCGCGGGCCGGACTAATGCGCGGTGCCATCTAGAAGAAGCAGTCAGCGGTCAGCCGTCAGCAATTTCAGAACACCGACTTGCGCCCAGTCTTTTGGCGGCGGGCGCTCACCCCGGAGGTGATCCGTCAGGCGACGATATCTCCATGAAACTCAGAGCTGAACGCTGACGGCTGAGCGCTGACTGCGCTTTTCAGGGTGATTGTTGTTCCAAGCCGCGCCGTCTCTCGTCGTGTACTTGTTTAAGACAGAATCCAGGCGGTCGGAAAGGTTTAAGTTGTTGGCGTTGGCGAGAGTGACAAGGGTGAACAGGAGATCACTGCAGCGCGTTCTCGAAGAGTTGGAAGACCTCCTGCGAGACGCGCTCGTTCATCTCCTCAGGCAGATCGAGCCAGTCGTACATAGCGTTCATGTGGTTCAGCAGTAACTGGACCTGTCGGATCAGGTCTTCCGGATCGTCGAACTGCCACCCGACCAATCCAGGCCGCATCGCCGCCCGGTGACCGCGGCACAGGAGCCGCAGGATGTGGAAGAAGGTATCCCCCACCTTCTCGATCGTCCTTGGCCGGTGACAAATGGGCCAGCGGATACTTGGGTCTGGTCATGGTGTCAGTGGGTCGTCAGTCGCCCCACCCGCGGTAGGTCGCCCCGATAGTCCACGAAGTCTCGCAGGTGCGCCCCCAGCCTGGCAGCGACCTCCTCGGGGCTCGGGACAGCATGGGGATCGACCTGTCTGCCGTGGGCCAGGTCCGGCTCCACCATCTCGAGGGTGACATAGGCCAGCAGCCCCTCGGCGATCAGGTTCGCCGCCTCGCACTGCCACTGGGGCCGGAAGAGGCGGCCCGCCTCATCAGCGCGGCGGATCGGCGCAAGAAGCGCTACCCCTGACTGGAGGGCAACAAAAAACCGGCCATAGCCGGTTGATTGGTCTCGGGAAATTTGGTCGGGGTGACAGGATTCGAACCTGCGACTTCTGCCTCCCGAAGACAGCGCTCTACCAAGCTGAGCTACACCCCGAGGGAGAGGGGAAAGAACCTGAATGTCTGGCCGGGATCGGGTTACCCGGTGGACCGTTCAGTAATCTCTACTGACTGAAAAATCGGCCATGGCGGCCAAGGCGCCCGTGGCGTCTGAGGGCGCCAATACGGCCAGCGCCGCTTTCGCTCGCCGCGCGTAATCCCGCGCAAGCTGCGAAGTATAGGCAATAGCGTCGGTGGACGCAATTGCGGCGATGACGTCGTCGATGCGCTCGCGCCCTCCGTGGGCGATGGCGTCCCGCAGCAAGGCGCGCTGATCCGGGCTGCCAACGGACATGGCGCGCAGGACCGGCAGGGTGGGTTTGCCCTCGTCTAAGTCATCGCCGACGTTCTTTCCCAGTTCCGCGTTACCGCTGCTGTAATCGAGTGCGTCGTCGATCAACTGGAAGGCGATCCCCAAGTTGCGGCCATAGTCCGCCATTGCGGTCTCAACGGCCTCCGGGCTCTTGGCGAGTACCGCACCCAGACGGGTTGCGGCCTCAAAGAGTGTGGCGGTCTTGCGGATGATGACCTCCATGTAGCGCTGTTCGTCTGTATCCGGATCCTTGGTGTTCAGCAGCTGCAGGACCTCACCTTCCGCGATCCGATTGGTGGCATGGGCCAGGATCTCCATGACCCGCATGTTACCGACCTCGACCATCATCTCGAAGGCACGGGAATAGAGAAAGTCACCCACCAGAACCGTTGCTTCGTTGCCCCAGACCACGTTGGCGGTCTCTTGGTTGCGACGCAGCTGCGAGCCGTCCACCACGTCGTCGTGGAGCAAGGTGGCGGTGTGGATAAACTCGATCACCGCCGCCAGGTTGACGTGGTCGGAGCCGTCGTACCCGCAGGCGCGCGCGGCCAGCAGGACGGAGAGGGGGCGCAGGCGTTTGCCGCCGCTGCGCACGATGTAGTGCCCAACCTGATTGATCAGCGCCACGTCGGATTGCAGCCGCCGCACAATAAGTGCGTCGACGGCGTTGGTGTCTTCGGCGACGGGGAGCCGGATCAGAGAAAGGTCCATGCGGTTCGTAGGGTAACGTCAGATTGTGGCCGGGGATGCTAGGTGCGGGTCATAGGGCTGTCAAGCTGGGCCGGACTGAACCGCACGACGCAACCGGTCTGCGGGCCATTTTTGGTTGACGCCCAGCCCCCGCGCGGTTATGGTACTGGGTCTTTCATCCGGCGCGGACATCCGGCGCGGAGCGTCGGTAGTCGAATCAGCCTTGGGGAACGTGAAGCTATGTACGCGGTGATTCTTACCGGTGGTAAACAGTACCGGGTCTCCGAGGGTGACACCCTCAAGGTCGAAAAGCTCGTGGCCGAGGCCGGCGCCGACATCGAACTCGATAAGGTGCTGATGGTTGCCGATGGCGACGCCGTGACCGTCGGCACGCCCTACATCGCGGGCGGCAAGGTGACCGCCACGGTCAAGGCCCATGGGCGCGCGAAGAAGGTGCACATCATCAAGTTCCGTCGGCGCAAGCATCACCTGAAGCGCCAGGGCCACCGTCAGTGGTTCACGGAGCTCCAGATTACCGGGATCAGCGCGGGCTGATCAGGAGACATCCATGGCACACAAAAAAGCAGGCGGCAGTTCTCGCAACGGTCGCGATTCGGAGTCGAAGCGGCTCGGGGTCAAAGTCTTCGGCGGCCAAAAGGTCACGGCGGGCAGCATCATTATCCGGCAGCGCGGCACCCCGGTTCACAACGGGGTAAACGTCGGGCTGGGCAAGGACCACACCCTGTTCGCCCTGGCGGACGGAGTGGTGCGGTTCGTGGTCAAGGGCCCGAAGAACCGGAAGTTCGTCACCGTCGAGACCGTCTGATTTCGGCTACCCGCCCCCCGCGGGGATTGGGTTTCGGCGCGATCACCTCGGCGTCTGCATAAGAGCCCCGTCCTTCGGACGGGGCTCTTTGCATTCCGGCCCAGGGCCGCGGACAACGTCATGAAATTCGTGGACGAGGCATTCATTCGGGTCGAGGCGGGCGACGGCGGCAGCGGCTGCGTGAGCTTTCGCCGGGAGAAGTACATCCCTAAGGGCGGCCCGGACGGTGGCGACGGCGGCGACGGCGGCAGTGTCACCCTGGTTGCGGATACCAACCTCAACACCCTGGTGGACTTCCGCTTCCAGCGGACCCATCGGGCGGAGCGTGGCCAGAACGGCATGGGCAAGGACATGCGCGGGCGCGGCGGACGGGACCTGTTCATCCGGGTGCCGGTGGGTACCCGGGTATTCGATCAGGAAACCGGCGAACTCCTGGGCGAATTGCTTGCCAATGGCCAGCACCTGTTGGTGGCCCATGGCGGCTTCCACGGCATTGGCAACGCCCGCTACAAGTCCAGCACCAATCGTGCCCCCCGCCAGTCTTCACCCGGCACTCCGGGTGAGCGGCGGGACCTGCACCTGGAGCTGATCCTCTTGGCCGACGTGGGCCTGTTGGGTTTTCCCAATGCGGGAAAGTCATCCCTGATCCGGCAGGTGTCAGCCGCCCGCCCCAAGGTAGCGGATTACCCGTTCACCACCCTGCATCCGAATCTGGGTGTGGTCCGGCTCGGGCGCAGCCGCAGCTTTGTCATCGCCGACATCCCGGGGGTGATTGAAGGGGCCGCCGCTGGGGCCGGACTGGGCATCCAGTTCCTTAAGCACCTGGCACGCACCAGATTGCTGTTGCACCTGGTCGACATCGCCCCCCTGGACGAGACCCAGGACCCGGCCGCCCAGGTCCGTCAGATCGAGGCAGAGCTGACGGCCTTCGGCGGCGACCTGGCAGACAAGGAGCGCTGGCTGGTGCTCAACAAATGCGATCTGCTGCCGGCAGCGGCCCTGTCCCAGCGACGCGCCCAGGTACTCGACGACTTGGGCTGGCAGGCCCCGGTCTACGAGGTCTCCGCCCTTACTGGTGCCGGCACCGCCACGCTCATGGAGGACCTGATGCGCTACCTGGAGCGGCTTAAGGTCGAGTCCGGCGAGGCCGCAGCGGCCGATGAGCCCGACACCGGCGAGTGGCATCCACTCGATTGATCCAGGAAAGTCCAGTCAGCCCTCAGCGTTCAGCCATCAGCACCCGAGGATTCTTGCCTTGATCTCCCGCGATACCCTCCCCGCGACCCGTCGTTGGGTCGTCAAGATCGGCAGTGCCCTCCTGACCCGGGACGGTCAGGGACTGGAACGGGGCATGCTGATGCCCTGGGTGGAACAGATCGCGGCGCGGCGGGCGGCCGGTCACGATGTGGTGCTGGTCTCCTCTGGCGCGGTGGCCGAGGGCATGGCTCGGATGGGTTGGCGGCAGCGCCCCAAGGCCCTCCATGAACTCCAGGCCGCCGCCGCCGTCGGGCAGATGGGGTTGGTGCGGGCCTATGAGGCCTGCTTTGAGACCTTCGGCCTGCACACCGCCCAGGTGTTGCTGACCCGGGATGACCTGGCCCATCGTGCCCGATATCTCAATGCCCGCGTGACCCTGCGTACCCTCCTGGGGCTCGGGGTGATCCCGGTGATCAACGAGAACGACACCGTTGCGACGGACGAGTTGCGCTTCGGTGACAACGACACATTGGCCGCCCTGGTGGCCAACCTGATCGAGGCCGACCTCCTGATCCTGCTCACCGATCAGGACGGGCTCTTCGATCGCGACCCGCGCCGCGACCCGGGTGCCCGACTGATCGGCGAGACTCAGGTGGATGACCCGCAATTGGACCTGGTGGCGGGTGGGAGCGTGACCGGTTTGGGGACCGGCGGCATGGTGACCAAGGTGCGGGCGGCGCGGCTGGCGGCGCGCTCCGGGGCGGCGACGGTTATCGCCCCTGGCCGAGGTGAGAAGGTGCTGACGCGGATTGGCAGGGGCGAGGCGGTGGGCACCCTGCTGGTCCCGGCCCAGGGGCCCCAAGCGGCGCGCAAACAATGGCTGGCCGGCCACCTCCAGGTGCGCGGACGGCTTACCCTGGACGAGGGCGCGGTACGGGCTTTAAGAGAGAAGGGCACCAGCCTGTTGGCGGTGGGGGTCAAGGGGGTCCATGGGACCTTCAACCGCGGTGAGGTGGTGGCCTGTGTGGATGAGGCGGGGCGTGAGGTCGCCCGTGGACTGGTCAACTATGACGTCCAGGAGACCCTGCGTATCCGTGGCGAGCCCACCAGCCGGATTGAGATCATCCTGGGTTATGCGGATGGGCCGGAGTTGATCCACCGGGACAATCTGGTGGTGCTTTAGGCAGTCGTCAGTGGCTGGTGACCAGTGATCAGCAGATACTGACCACTAGCCACTAGCCACTAGCCACTAGCCACTAGCCACTAGCTTACTTGCTGTCGCGAGTCTCAAATAGCCGATACACTCCACCAGCAATCACGGCGCCGAGGATCGGGGCGACCCAGAAGAGCCAAAGCTGTTTCATGGCCAAGCCCTCTCCATTCAGGAACAGGACCAGGGCCGGGCCGGTGCTGCGGGCTGGGTTCACTGAGGTGTTGGTCACCGGAATGGAGATCAGGTGGATCAGGGTCAGGGCCAATCCGATTGCAAGCCCGGCGTGACTGCCGATGCCCCGCTTGTCGGTGGCGCCGAGGATGATGAACAGGAACATGGCGGTCATGACCACTTCCATAATCAGGCCGGTGGTCATGCCGTACTTACCGGGGGACAGCTCACCAAAGCCGTTGACCGCCAGGCTATTGGCCGCGAGGACGAACGTCGGGTTGCCTTTCAGGATCAGGAGAAGCAGGAACGCGGCCAGGATGGCGCCGACGGTCTGGAAGATGATGTACATCGGGGCTTCGCTGCCCGGGAAGCGACCGCCTGCCACCAGGCCGACCGTCACCGCGGGGTTCAGATGACAGCCGGAGATGTGGCCGATGGCGTAGGCCATGGTGACGACGGTGAGGCCGAAGGCCAAGGCGACGCCGAGTAGACCAATTCCGATATCGTTGGTGCCGGCCATGAAGACCGCCGCCAGCGCGGCACTGCCGCAACCGCCGAGGACCAGCCAGAAGGTGCCGATCAACTCGGCCATGGAACGGGACATCAGGGACATAGGGACTACCTCATCGTCATTTCTGTAATTGGATTGCTTATAAACGGGCGCCACTTCGACTTTGCTTATTGGCGAATCCTGGAGTGTTGGCGAACGCTATCTGATTGATCAGGATTCCAGTGCCAACCGCGGCATTGTAACTGCAATCCAGATAACCAACAAAAACGGTTTGCGGAGTCCGTCAACTGCCTGTGTGTCCCACTATCGCAGCCCCCAAGGGGTGCCTCCCGGCGCCCCAACGGTTCCAGATGGGCCCGTCTACTGAATCCTCCAGGCATCTTTCTCCTTGAACATGACGATCTCCCCGCGCTTGAACTCCGGGCTAGCGTCACCCAACGCGGCCTCTACCAGGACGCTACAGAGATAAAGGTCGGTGTTTTCTTCCATGGGTTTACACTCTACGAAGTCCAACTTGACTAACCGGATCTGGAGTGCGGCGGCTGCCGCCGGGTCCAGGTGCCGGGTCGAGCCGGCGTTGAGGCGGGCGACCAGGTCCCGGTAGGCGACGCGAATGTCGGTCTCGGTCGGGCCCTGGTAGTCGGCCTTCGTTTTTGCCTTACTTTGCGCGATGGATGGGCCAGGAGTGGTAGCTGGCGTCTGCGCTGCCTGCGCTGGGAGAATGGATGGCGACGGTGCCGATGGGTCGGTCGCCCGGGTCGTGGCGGCGGCGATGAGCAGGGCAGTCATCAGGGTGGTTCTGCGCATGGGCTGAGTACCGGATAGCGGGAATCAGGGAGTCGGGTCGACCTTGCGGGCAGCGAGGCGGGACGATAGCACAGTCGCTCCGCCATCCATGCGCGGCGTGATCGGTTGCGTCTCTGACCCAAAGCCCGTAGCCTTTCCCGCCGACCAGCAGGCATCAGACCTGCCCCCCATTTTCCAACTGGAGGCCCCCCGCGTGGACACGAGCAGCGCGATCGCCCGTTTCAACATGATTCAGCAGCAGGTCCGCCCCTGGGAGGTCTTGGACGAGCGGGTGCTGGAGGTCATGGGCGAAGTCCGGCGTGAGGCCTTCGTCCCGGATGCCTACCAGGGACTGGCCTATGCGGACATCGAGGTGCCGCTCGCGGATGGCCGGGTGATGCTGGCGCCGAAGGTGGCGGGGCGCCTCTTGCAGGCCCTCGACCTGCGTCCCGGCGAGCGGGTGTTGGAGGTCGGCACCGGCAGCGGCTACCTCACCGCCTGCCTCAGCCGGCTGGGGGGGCAGGTGATCAGCCTGGAGTTGGACCCCGGATTGGCCGCAGCCGCTCAGGAGCGGCTCGCTGGCTTGGGGCTCGGCGGGATCGAGATCCGGGTGGCCGACGGCCTGGCCGGCCAGACTGCTGGGGGTCCCTTCGCCGCGATCGCCGTGACCGGGTCGGTATCGAGGGTCGACGACCTGAAGGTGCTGGAGGGTCGACTGGCGCCAGGGGGCCGGCTCTTCTGCGTCGTGGGTGAGCCGCCGATTATGCAGGCCTGGCTGATGACCCGCACGCCGACCGGTGGACTGCGGCGGGAAGCCCTCTTTGAGACCTCAGTCCCGGCCCTGGCCAACTGTCCCGCGCCCCAGTCATTCGTGTTTTGAGCCTGCGGGCCCCCGACGTCCAACCCGATGCGTAACCTGAGTCCTTCCGAGGTCGCCGCCCTGCTGCTTGCCGTCGACGGGGCTGACGGCGGGGCCGCACCCCTGCTGCTGGACGTGCGGGAGCCCTGGGAGTTTGGCATCTGCCAGATTCCGGGGTCCCGCTCCCTGCCCATGCACCAGGTGCCTGGCAATCTGTCGCAACTCGATCGGTCGCGCCCCCTGATCATCATCTGCCACCATGGTATCCGTAGCCTCCAGGTGGCGCGCTTTCTGGAGCAGCAGGGGTTCGACCAGGTCATCAACCTGCAGGGCGGGGTCGCCGCATGGGCCAGGGAACTGGACCCTGCGATGCCCACCTACTGACGCGCTGCGCCACCAGCGCCAGCTGCATTCTTGCTTCACCCCACAGAAACGGGGCACACTCCGCACGCCCCCCGGCTCGCCGGCCAGGCTTGCGTTGGCCGGTATTCGCGACCTGGGGCCCCGAAAATAACCATCGCTGGCCTGGCCAGCCGCTCTCATAACAAGTCGGAGGACACCCTGTGAGTATTCACCAAGCCCAGATGCCCCTGTGTCAACGGGACTATTCCCAGTTACTCATCATCGACGCCCAGGAGCGGCTTGCCGCAGCCATGCCGATGGACGAGTTGGAACTGGTGGTCGAGAACATCAACCGACTGGTTACCGCCGCCAAGGTCTTCGGCATCCCGGTCATCGTCACTCAGCATAATTCCAAGGGACTGGGGCCAATTATTGAGTCGATCCAGCAAGGCCTGCCCGGGGACACCCAGCCCACCGAGAAAACGGCCTATTCCTGCTGCACGGCGGCCGGTTTTGAACGTGCGATCTCGGCCCACCCGGAGCGCCGCCAGTTGATCGTGGTCGGGATGGAGGCCCACATCTGCATCTCCCAGACCGTCTCCGGGCTCCAGCGCTGGGGCTATCAGGTATTCGTCCCGGCCGACGCGATCATCTCCCGGCGTCCGGTCTGTAAGACCAATGTGCTCGACCGTATGCGCCACAGCGGCATCCATGTGGTGTGCTCGGAATCGGTCGCCTTTGAGTGGATTGGCGACTCGGCCCTGGAGGGTTTTCGTGAGGTCTGGTCCCTATTCAGAAATCAATAGGACAGGCTGGTCGGGGCGTCCCGCCCCGATACCTTCGCCTCCCGGGCCGGGAGGCCCCCGCTATGTGCAGGACCGGCTCCGGAGATTACCTACTTGTCCTGCCCTTCGGGCTGACGGCCAGCGGCGCCGACGAGTCGCACCTCGATCAGATCGATTACGCGCTGCAAGGCGCCGCGGTTTTCTTCGACGACCTGCCGGCCATGCTCGCCGATCCGTGCCCGCAGTGCGGCGTCTGTCAACCAGTCCGCCATGAGGTTTCCCAACGCCTCGGCGTTCGCTACTTGCCTGGCCGCCCCGGCCTCGATCAGCAATTCCGTGATCGCCGCGAAATTATAACTATGGGGGCCGGTGGCTACCGGCACCCCCACGGCGGCGGCTTCCAATAGGTTGTGGCCGCCGGTGGGCACCAGACTGCCGCCGATAAAGGCGGCATCGGCGGCGGCCAGAAACACCGGTAATTCGCCCATGCTGTCACCCAGAAAGACGGCGGTATCCACGGTGCAAGGGGCCCGGCTGCTGCGTCGTACCATTCCAAAGCCGGCTCGTTTGACCAGCCCGGCGACCCGCTCGAAACGCTCCGGATGGCGCGGTACCAGCACCAGCAGGGCGGTCGGGACCCGGGTGCGCAGTCGCTGGTGGGCCGCCAGCATCTGCTCATCCTCGCCCTCGTGGGTGCTGGCGGCGACCCATACTGGGCGGTTCCCACCCCAGGTCCGGCGCATCGCCTCGGCCTGGTCCTGGAGGCTGGCGGGCAGGCGCAGGTCGAACTTGATGCTGCCGGTGACCTGCACCCGCTGCGGGATGGCGCCCAGATCCAGAAAGCGTTGGGCGTCGGTCTTCGCCTGGGCGGCGATTAGATCGAAACGACGCAGGGTCTCGCGGGTCAGCCCGGCCAGGCGGCCGTAGCCCTTCGCTGAGCGGGCAGAGAGCCGGGCGTTGATCAGCATGACGGGAATCGCCCGCGCGGCGCACTGGGCCAGGGCGTTGGGCCAGATCTCGGTTTCCATGACCAGCACCAACCGGGGCTGGACCCGGTCCAGGAAGCGGCCGACCACCTCGGGCAGGTCATAGGGGGCGTAGCGATGGGTCAGGGAGTCGCCGAAGTGTTCGACCACCCGGGCGGCGCCTGTGGGCGTGGTGGTGGTCACCAGCACCCGCAGCGGTGGGTCCCGAGTCAGCATGTGACGGATCAGGGGCGCGGCGGCCTGGACCTCACCCACCGAGACTGCATGGACCCAGACCTCCGCGGGCGCCGCCCGGGGGGTATCTTGGACCAGGCGCTCGGCGATGCGTCGACGGTACGCGGGGGCCTGGAGGCTGCGCCAATAGAGCCGCAGCAGCACCAGCGGCAACAGCAAGCGCAGCAGCAGGGTGTAGGTCGTGCGGGTCATTGCGGATTAGCAAAAGAGCACTCAGCGATCAGCCGTCAGCGTTCAGCTTCGAGTTTCATGGGGATATCGTCGGCTGACGGATCACCCCCGGGGTGAGCGCCCGTCGCCAAAAAACTGTGCGCAAGTCGGTGTTCTGAAATAGCTGAGGGCTGATGGCTGACCGCTGACTGCTCCTTCTAGGATTAGCGGTTAGCCGCCCGTTCCCAGCAATCGGCTATCAGCTATCAGCGAACAGTCTGGAAGTCAGCGGCGCGCTGCTTAGGGAGCAGTTTGCCGATGGCGCGAAGGGACGAGGATACGAGCAGGCTGGTTGTTGTCATCAATATGACGGG
Source organism: uncultured Gammaproteobacteria bacterium (assembly GCA_963733415.1). Taxonomy (GTDB): domain Bacteria; phylum Pseudomonadota; class Gammaproteobacteria; order Chromatiales; family Chromatiaceae; genus Thiodictyon. The sequence continues at coordinate 29,367 of CAVTDM010000020.1, forward strand.
GTCTGGCCGCTTCAGCCAGCGTCAAGATGGGCATCGCTCCGCTCTGCCCATCCTACGCACGTCGCTTGCCCCATCGCTTTGAATTGCTTTCGGGGCCGGGGCGTTGTTTGACAATGCTGACGGCTGACCATCCCTGGCCCCGGGGTCATCAGGGCTTGACGGTCGTCAGGCCGACGCTCACCCAGTCCTGCATGCCGCCGCGGTACCACTTGAGCTTATGGACCGGGTAGCCGTACTTCAGCAGGGTCTTGAGGTTGGCGGTTGACTGAGGGCACCAGATGCCATTGCAGAAGAGCACCAGGGTCTTGGCCTTACTAAAATCCCACTTGCCCCCCTCGAGTTGGGTGGCGCCGAACTCATCGGCCAGGATGTGAGTCAGTCCTTCGGCCTCCGTCGGGGTCTCGAAGGTCCCCGCGGTGTCGATATTGATCTTGTTCCAGGGGATGCTGATCGACCCTGGGATGGTGCCCCGCAGGACCCAGTCCGGGGTGCGAGAGTCCACCACCAGGACGGACTCGTCACCCTTCGCCATGCGTTGGAGGTAATCGAGTAGCTCCAGCTCGCCGACGGTGTCGATGCCAGGGGCCGCGACCATGGGTTGGACACAGAAGGGTGGGCAGCCGCGCTCAGTCTTGCTGAAGAACTCGGGCAGAGTGGCGTCTGGATTATGGCCGCGCTGTACAGTGATCGGCTGGCCGTTGTGCATGACCTGGACCGTTTCGAGGTTGGCGGCGATCTTGTTGTCTGCTGCGGCGGCGGGATGCGCGGCAGCAAAGCCGGACAGAAGGGCGATGGTAAGGACGGCTGAGGTTTTCATGGGACGGGCCTCCGAAACAGGCGCGTGGCGTAGGGGTTGCTGGATAGACCAGTTGCAAGACAGACCAGGGGTGCGATCGGCCAGCCAGGTGCTGTGCCGAGCACGTTGGTGGTCATTACTTCTGCTGGGGGTGAACATAAGACGGGAAGGTTGCGCCCTTCTGGCTGATGGCCTGCGCATAGCCCATTTCCCCCTGCCGCTTCGCCTTGTTCGCCAGCTTGACCGCGGCGTCGAATTCACCGGTCTTCACCAGGTCACCGGCGTCTTTGATCATCTTGGCGGTGTCGCGCCACTCACCACCCACCGAGTCGGCCTTCTTACGTGCCGCCTCGGCGGCGGCGATGGCGGCCTCGGCCTCAGCCGCGGTGGCCTTGTTGGCGGTTGCGGGGGTCGGTGTACCGGCAGTCGTCGCCCCGCCGGGCGCGCCGGCGGAGGGTTTTGTGGCGGCCGCTTGGGAAAGGGCAAACTCGGCCTCCTTGCGCGCCTTATTGGCGATTTCGATCGCCTTGGTGTACTGCCTGGAAGGGATCAGCCCGGTCGCCTCCTTGATCAGATCGGCGGCGTCACCGCCCTTGGTCCCGGCGGCGGTGGCCTGCTCAAGGGCGGTCTTGGCCGCCGCGAGGGCCTGCTCCACCTCGGCACGGCTGGCGGCCCAGAGGTTTGTCACCGGGGCGGCCAGGACCAGGACTGCGGCCAGGACTCCTGGGAATGGGATGCGAATCTTCATTTTGTGTGGACTCCTCTCGTGCTCCAAGGACCGCTGCATCCGCCGGGTGCAGCAGCCAAACGCGATCTAGCGGGATCGGGCGCCTGCTGATGACCCTACTTACGGGCGCCGGGGCCGTTCAGTGCCAGGCCGTTATCCATGTATTTCATGAAGTACTCCAGGTTGCGGTACTCCTCGCTCTGCCCAGCAAAGGCCTTGGCGCGAACTTGTTCGTTGCAGCCCTTGTAACGCCGGTGCAGGGTGGCGATCTCGCCCCACTTGGAGCGGTAGACCGGGAAGTGAGTGGTATGGCCGAAACCGGGGCTCAGAATCTCCGTGCGCAGGGTGGTGCCGGAATTTCCCATGTGGCAATGGGCGCAGGAGAAATTGAATTGGCCGCGGCGGGCGAAGTAAAACTCCTTACCCTTCTCGTAAGCCGCTAGGGCGCGTGGGTCGTCCGCCGGGATCTCGACCTGGATGGTCTGGCCCCGGGACTCGAAGGCGATATAGGCATCCAGTTCGGCCATCGGCCCCAGGAAATACCCGTAGGGTTTCTCGCCATTAGCCTCACGGCATTCGTTCAGCACCAGTGGCAGGGTGATCACCATTCCCCGCTCTTTGCTCCAGTGAGGAAACTTGTTGCCGACGGCGGGTCCCTCGGGGAGGCAGTCCTTATAGGTCTTGCCGTTCGCGAAGGGGGTCTCCCAGAGCGTCTTGCCGTTATCGATGGCCGCCTCGTAGGGCGGAAACTCCTCGATCGCCTCCCAGTTTTCACGCCCGGCCGGATCGAGGGCGTAGGCGCCGTTCTTGAAATCGTCCACCGGGACCTGGGGGAAGCGTTGCTTGAAAAAGCCCTGGAAGGTCGCCTGATCCTCTTGGGGCGTGGTGGCGATGGCGAGGGGGACGGCCAGGGCGCACGCCAGGGCGACGCCCGTCACGGTCATTGCGGTCTTGTTCATTGCGTGTGTTCCTGCGGTAGCGCTGGCTTACAGGGACCAGACGTAGGCGACGACGTCGGCGATCTCCTGATTGGTCAGGATCTCGTGGCGGCCGAAGGGGGGCATAGCGGCCTCGGGGGTCTTTACCGTGGCGTCCCAGATCTGGATGGCAAGGGCCTCTTTACTCGGGTAGCGGGTCGGCATGGCAATCAGGGCCGGACCGATGGCACCCGGGGACTCGCCGCCGACGATCAGATGACAGGCGATACAGTTACCCTTGCTGCGATCCATCACGATGGCCTTACCCTTGGCCGCGTCGCCGCTGCTGACGTCGATCTTAGGGGCCTCGGTGGCGATGGCGGCGGCGCCCAGGGCCAGGCCGCCGAGGGTGAGCGCGGCCAGGCCGCGCCGGGATGGACGGGGAGTTTTCACGGATTGTTCCTCCTGACGGGATTAGCTTCTTGGTGTCAGTACCGAAGGGACGGAAGTTTGCTTCCGCGCCCGGATTATTCTTGTCGTTGCTGCGTTCGTGTCAGTCGCCGGGGGTTTGACTCCCGGGATAACCAGCGAGCCGGGCTGCGGCTTGCCCCGGTGCCGCGCTGGTGCGCCTGATCCTATCGTGTCCGGCGCATGCTAGCACGGGTGAGGGCCATAATCCGATAGGGACCGGGTGGAATTTCCGACCATGGCGCAGGGTGCCTGTTCGCGGGCATACTACGGGCGGCGCGGTGACGGTGGTTCTCAGCAACCGCGGTCAATCCAAAGCCACCCGTGGGTGTGGTCTGCGGCCGCGATGGGGTGCTTTGCGGTAGCGGCCGCGACCCTTCTCGGCCGCCGTTCGTTCCCAGTTCACGCCGGCCCCACCACGCTGGCCCCAATGGCACGGTAATCAGAAGAACCAACGAACCCGGGGCCACTGCGACCTTTCCTTACTACCACCTCGGAGGATTACCAGAGTGACCATCTCCCGTCGCGAATTCGTGCGTCTCATGGGTCTGGCCGGGGCGGCCGGGATGTTGCCGACTTCGGTCTTTGCCGCCGCCCGCCAGCCGGGCGACCTCTATGAAGTGCCCAAGTTCGGCAACGTCACGCTGCTGCACATCACCGATACCCATGCCCAGCTCAACCCCGTCTGGTTCCGGGAGCCGAATGTCAACCTCGGCCTCGGCAACGCGCTGGGTCAGCCGCCCCACCTGGTGGGGGAGTCCTTCCTGAAGCACTTCGGGGTGGCGCCGGGCGGGATCGAGTCCCACGCCTTCACCTTTCTGGACTTCGATCGAGGGGCCGAGCGCTTTGGCGCCGTGGGCGGCTTTGCGCACGTGAAGACCCTGGTGGACCGGCTGCGGGCTGAGCGTGGCGACGGTAACAGTCTGCTGCTGGACGGAGGCGACACCTGGCAGGGCTCCGGCACTGCCTACTGGACCCGCGGTCAGGACATGGTGGGTGCCTGCAACCTGCTGGGCGTGGACGTGATGACCGGTCACTGGGAGTTCACCTATCTGGACACGGAGGTCATCAAGAACATCGAGGCCTTCAAGGGCGACTTCGTGGCCCAGAACGTGAAGGTGCGGGAAGAGGCCCTGTTCGACTACAAGTTCCCTGACTTCCCCGGCTTCAACGAGGATTCAGGGCTCGCCTTCAAGCCCTATGTCATCAAAGAAGTCGGGGGCGTCAAGGTGGCAGTCATCGGCCAGGCCTTTCCGTACACCCCCATCGCCAACCCCCAGCGCTTCATCCCGGACTGGAGCTTCGGCATCGAGGATGGCCGGATGCAGGAGATCATCGACAAGGTCCGGGGGGAGGAGAAACCCGACCTGGTGGTGGTCCTCTCCCACAACGGCATGGATGTGGACCTGAAACTGGCCTCCCGCGTCACTGGGATCGATGTCATCTTCGGCGGCCACACCCATGATGGTATCCCCGCGCCGACGGTCGTCGAGAACAAGGGCGGCAAGACGTTAGTCACCAACGCCGGCTCCAACGGCAAGTTTTTGGGGGTCATGGACCTGGACGTGAAGGACGGCAAGCTGCGGGATTTCCGCTATCGGCTGTTGCCAGTCTTCTCCAATCTCATCAAGCCTAACCCGGAGATGGCGAAATACATCACCGAGGTGCGTGCCCCCTACCTGGATCAACTGACCGAGAAGCTGGCGACCGCGGAGCAGACCCTCTTCCGTCGCGGCAACTTCAATGGCACTTTTGATCAAGTGATCTGCGATGCCCTGATCAAGGTCAAGGACGCCCAGATCAGCCTCTCCCCAGGCTTCCGCTGGGGTACCACGGTCCTGCCGGGTCAGACCATCACCATGGATAACCTCATGGACCAGACCTGTATCACCTACCCGGAGACCTATCGCCGGGAGATGACCGGGGCAGACATCAAGATGATCCTGGAGGACGTCTGCGACAATCTCTTCAACCCGGACCCCTATGTGCAGCAAGGCGGTGACATGGTGCGCGTCGGGGGCCTGGATTACGTGTGTGACCCGACCCAGACCATTGGCAGCCGCATCTCCGAGATGCAGTTGAACGACGGGACCAAGATCGATGCGGATAAGACCTACGTGGTCGCCGGCTGGGCCACGGTGGGCAGCCAGTCCCCCGGAGAACCCATCTGGGAAACGGTGGCCGAGTACCTGCGGGACGTAAAGACCGTCAAGATCGATCGGCTCAACAGCCCCAAGCTCAAAGGTGTCAAGGGCAACCCGGGGATCGCGGATTATCCGGCGATGGGTTGAACGAACATCAGGCATCCCACTCGTCGCTCCCGTCGCTCGCAACTTGGAACAAGGTGCTTGGGTAGACCCGCCCCCGTGACCTACAGGTAAAAACGCTTGACATTCCGCAGCTCTTATCTTGACAGGACGTCAAGATAAGAGCTGCTGACGCAACCGTAATTGCAGTCGTTTCGCCTGCTTAAAGGCTTCCTTCAGCATCAACCGGTGGATGTCATTGAGGTCATCCGGGTTGACCCGATTCACCGCGTCCGGATCCTTGGTCTTGAACTGCTGGCTGATGCGGAAGCGCTGAATCAGGTGGAAGGCCTCGACCTCGGCGGCAACGTCCCCGCTCGCGCGCCTCTGGCGGTCCCGGCCGCGCGCAGACGCTCGGCGGTGTTGGTGGCCCAGACACCGTGCTGGAGGGCCAAGATTCGGGCCGGGTCCATGAAGAGCCGGGCGCCCTGGGTCTTGAGATCGATGGTGTGGGGGAAATCGCGGTTGCGGTCATAGCTGAACTGCCCGGTCCAGCCCAAGGGCGGGGCGACACCCACCGCCTGTTCCGCCAGGTTGCGCAGGAAACGCTCCGCCCTCCGGCACTCGCCGATCAGCCAGGCGCGCAGACGGTCGGCGGGCTCGAAGCTGCCGTAGAGGGGGCGGAAGTCGAAGAAGATGGTGCTGTTGAGCAGGGCCTCGGGTTCGGGCTCGTTAATCCAGTTCGCGAAGCGTTTGCGCCACTCCGTCCGCGCTCAGGCACCAGGCCGGATTGCCGGCCATGATGTTGCCCCGGCAGCGCTCGAACCCGCAGTGGTGCAGGGCCTGGTTGACCGCCTGGGCGAAGGGCAGGAAGGCGGCGCGCAGGGCCTCGGTGGCCGCAGGGTCCGGCGGGACGAAGATGAGCCCGTTGTCCTGATCGGTGGCAAAGGTCTGCTCCAGCCGCCCCTCGGAGCCGAAGACCAGCCAGCACCAGGGCACGGCGGGCAGGTCGAATTCGTCCTCCATGATCTCGATGACGCGCAGGGCGATCAGGTCGTTGAGCCCGGACATCCACTGGCAGAGGGCCTCCACCCCCATGCCGGCGTGGAAGAGTTCGGCGCCCCGGCGGCGCACCTGGTCCGCGGCCAGGGTCATGGCGTCCAGGTCCCGGGCAGCGCCGATGGTCGCGATCAGGGCCTCGGCCCCGCCGGCCTGAAGGCCCAGCAGGTCTGCCTGGCTGACCAGTCCGAACAGGCGCCCATTGGACTCCGTGAGCACCAGATGTTTGGCGCCCTTTTTCGCCATCATCACCTTGGCCCGATGGGCACGGGGAGTCCGCGGCGATGGTCAGCGGAGCGCCGATCATGTGGACGGCCACCGGGTCGTCCAGCCCGCCCCCCTCGAAGCAGACGACATGGATCATCTCGCGCAGGGTAACGAGCCCCAGCGGGAGCCCGCTGGCCGCGTCTGCAACCACCGCCGCGTCCTCCTGACCCTGGCTGATGCGGTAGAGGGTGTCACGCAGGCTGGTGTCCGGGGTCACCACCGGCGGGTGGCGCCGTGCGAGGCTGCGTAGCAGGGTCTGATCGCCCTCGCTGATCTGCTCCATGACCGAGGTCAGGTCGGAGTCTTCCAGCCCGGGGGCCGGTGGCAGGTGGTCGGTGTCGCTCATCTCGGGTCTTCCAGATGTTGGCGGGTGGTGGCGGGCTGGGGCCGGTCGCGGGGCGCAATTCAGCCCCGGGCTCCACTGGTCTCGATCAGGTAGTCTCGATCAGGTGGTCTGGATCAGGTGGTCTGGATCAGTCGGCGCCAGCCAATAGTTCCTTGGCCTTGGCGATCAGGGCCTGGGTGGAGAAGGGTTTCGCCATGTAGGCGTCGGCGCCCAGGCCCAGGCCCTTCTTCTGCTCCGCCTCGCGGCCCTTGGCGGTGAGCATCAGGACGCGGGTGGCGGCCAAGTCCGCGTCTTCGCGCACCGCTTGCAGGACCGCGAATCCGTCGAGCTTGGGCATCATGACGTCCAGTACCACCAGGTTCGGTCGCTGTTCGCGGATGGCGGCCAGGCCCTCCTCACCGTCGCGGGCCACGCTCACCGCGAAACCCTCGCGCTTGAGCAGGAATTCCAGCGAGATGACGATGTTGGGTTCGTCGTCGATGATCAGGACGCGGGTGCTCATAACGGGTTCTCACTCTTCGGTCGCGACGGGGGCGAGGGCGGGCAGCTCAAAACACAGGGTAGCACCTTCGGTGGAGCCGGCCGCCGCCCAGATGCGGCCGCCGAAATTCTCGACGATCTGGCGGCTGATGGGCAGTCCCAGCCCGGTGCCGATGGGCTTCTCGCCGCCGCTCGCGGCCTGGCGAAACTTCTCGAACACCAGGTCCAGCTCATGGGCGGGGATGCCGCGCCCGTTGTCCGCCACGCATACCCGCCAGTTCGCACCCTCCCGGGTGAGGCGCACCACGACCCGTCCGTCCGCAGTCGGGACGAACTTGGCGGCATTGGAGAGGAGGTTGACCAGGACTTGAACGAGGCGGTCCCGGTCGGCCATGACCCAGGGCGGTGCCGGATCGCCCCCGGTATCCAGGTCCAGCGTCAGTTCCGCCCCGCGCTCGGCGATCAACTGGCCGGTGGCGGCCACGGACTGGTCGATGACGTCCTTGAGATCCACCTGCTCGATCTGCCAGTCCGCGTGCCCGGACTCGATCTTGGCGAGGTCCAGGACCTGATTGACCAAGCGCGAGAGGCGCTCGGTCTCGCTTACCAGAATACCCAGGAAACGCTTGCGCTCGCTGATTTCGATTTCCGGGTCGTGGTGGAGGATCTCCGAGAAGGCGCGGATGGAGGCGAGCGGCGTGCGCAGTTCATGGGTGACCGAGGACATGAAGTCGTCCTTGAGCCGATCCAGTTCCTGAAGCCGCTCGATTGGCGGCGCGCAGCGACTCGGTGGCCGCCTCCAGTTCCCGGGACTTCTGCTCCAACTCCCGGCTGTAGGCCCTAACCTGGGAGGCCTCGTCGAGGATGTTCAGCACCTCGTCGAGCCCCAGGGTCTCTTCTTCCGTGACCGAGGCGACCATGACCCGGGCCGAGGCCCCGCCGATGGCCCCCGAGAGCAGGGTTTCGGCGAAGGCGACAGTCTGGGCATCCGCGGGGAGGTCGCCCGGGGTGGCGATCCCCCGGGATTGGGCAAAGCCCCGAAGGCCCGGCGGGTGCGCTTCGGCCCCCAGGAAGCGTTCGGCCAAGGCCATCAGCTCCGCTATTTCCGCACTGCCCCGCCAGAGGGGCAGTCCGGTGCGTGCGGCCCTGTTTCATGGCGTCAACATAGAGGCCGGCCTGGGCGGCCTCCGCCGCGTTGGGGGAGCGCAGGCCTGAGACCGTCAGGAAGGCGCCGATATTGGCGGTTAGGCTCCAGAACAGGCTGTGGGTGACGTCGTTCCAGCCGGTGAGACCAAACAGGGCCTGGGGTCTCGAACAGGTCAACGCCGAAAATCCCCGAGTCCATAAACATTGGGGGCAACCAGCCGGAGCGGGCGAAGGACGGCAGTAACAATGTATAGATCCAGACCACGAAGCCCGCCGTGAGCCCCGCCAGGGCGCCCTCCCGGGTGCCGCCGCGCCAGTACAGAGCGGCGAACACCACCGGCGCGAATTGGGCGACGGCGGCAAAGCTGATGAGCCCGATGGCCACCAGGGCATAGGCCTCCCCGGCCAGCCGATAATAAAGGTAGCCCAGGAGCAGAATGACCAGGATCGCCAGGCGGCGGATCACGAGCAGCCAGCGGCCCAGGTGCGCGTCAAACGGGCGTCGCTGCCAGCGCCGCAGCAGGACCGGCAGCACCAGATCGTTGCTCGACCATGGTGGACAGGGCGATCACCTCCACGATCACCATGCCGGTGGCGGCCGAGAGCCCGCCGATGAAGACCGCCAGGGCCAGCCAGGGCTGTCCGAAGGCCATGGGCAGGGTCAGCACGAAGGTGTCCGGGTCCACCTGGCCGTCCGGGAAGACCAGGAGCCCGGCCACGGCGATGGGGATCACGAACAGGTTGATCAGCAACAGATAGAGCGGAAAGAGCCAGATCGCCCGGCGGATCTGCCGCTCGTCGCTGTTTTCCACCACCGCCACCTGGAACTGGCGGGGCAGGAGCATCACGGCCAGCCCCGCCAGGAGCGAGATGGCGAACCAGTCGGCCGGGGACTGGATGCGGGGTTCCAGTAGGTTGGCCACCAGCGGATTCCCGGTGGTTGAGGGCAGGTCGGGGCCACCGATCCCGAACAGGCTCAGGCTGACCCAGATCCCCACCGCCAGGAAGGCGGCCAGCTTGACGATGGACTCGCAGGCGATCGCCGCCACCATCCCCTCGTGGCGCTCGCTGGCGTCCAGTTGGCGGGTACCGAAGAGAATCGTAAAGGCCGCCAGCAACAGCGTGATGATGAAGGCTGTGTCCTGCCAGTAGGGCAGGCCCAGGGCCGTCGGCATCCGTACCTCCGGGTAGTGGAGCAGGATGGTGAAACTCCAGGCGATGGCCTTCAATTGCAGGGCGATGTAGGGCACCACCCCGACGATGGCGATCACCGTCACCAGGCCGCCCAGTAACTGGCTCATGCCGTAGCGCGAGGCGATGAAGTCTGCGATCGAGGTAATGCGCTGGGACTTGCTCACCCGCACCATCTTGACCAGCACCGCCCCCCACAGGAGCGCGACCAGGGTCGGGCCCAGATAGATGGTGAGGAAGCCCAGGCCAGTGGCGGCGGCCCGGCCGACGCTGCCGTAAAAGGTCCAGGCGGTGCAGTAGACGGCCAGCGAAAGGGCATAGACCGTGGGGTTGCCGATCACCGAACGGCCCCGGTCGGCGCGGCGATCCGCCCAATAGGCGACGGCGAAGAGCACCCCGAGATAGGCGCAGGCGACGCCGATGATCAGGGGGCCGGTGATCATGGTCCGGGGTTCCGTGCTGGCGTGGACGGCGTTGCGCTCACTCCCGACCCCGGGTACAGATCCAGGCGGCGGTGGCGATCACCAAGGCCCAGACGCCGAACAGATACACATAAAGAGCGGGGATGCCCGCCCAGTCAGGCGCCGACGCGAAGCGGGTGATCAGGGGCGAGAAGAAGGCAAAGAGTGCGGCCAGGAAGAGGGCCAGCAGGCGTTGTCGCAGCAGGGGCGCGCGAGGCATGGCGGGAACCCTCGGTTATTCCGGCGTTCTGCCGGAATAACGCTGTTCAACAATCGATCGAGAACGGCCGCTAAGCGGTCTTGCGCCTAACGGTCGGTCGGGGGCTCGCCGTTGTTGGTGTTGACTTCAATGATGTTATAGATTGGGCAGTAACGGAGGTAGGCGGTCCCCATCAAGGCCAGGGCGAGAAGCCCGAATAGCCAGCTTTCCAGACGCAGTGCGGTGAGGACCAGGGCGAAGCCGACGATGGCGCGGATCAGCCGATCAGTCTTGCCCATATTGACCTTACTCAGGTCGAGGTTCATGGCGATTACTCCAGATAGATTATGATGTGCCGGGGGGAGGTTCGGTAGGGGCTGGCGCGGACCCGCGGATGGTCCGCCGCCCGTACCGGTCTGGTCCGCTCGTCTTAACGGGAGCTTTAAGCCCTGGCATAGTAGGGGTTGTGGATCCGCCCCGTCAAAGCCCAGGAATTCGCCCATGCACGGTCTGCAGCTCAGTCGTTTTCTCTTCTGGTTCGTGGTGTTTTTTGTGGCCGCCCTGGTGGCACGGCCCTGGGTGGAGGGCTTCTTCTACCGGATTCAGGCCGAGCCCCGCGTGGTCCAGGCCCGGGGCGACCTGGCCGCAGACGAGCAGTCAACCATCGCCATTTTCGAGTCAGTCAGTCCCGCCGTGGTTTACATCACCACCTCGGGCCAGATCCTGGACCTCCTGACCCGGGACCTGCTGGAGGTCCCGCGGGGCACGGGCACCGGCTTCATCTGGGACGACCAGGGGCATGTGGTGACCAATTACCACGTGATCGAGGACGTCCAGGCCGCTTATGTGCGGCTTGCCAGCCAGCGCAGCTATGAGGCCGTCCTGGTGGGCGTCAGCCCGGAGCACGATATTGCCGTGTTGCGCATCGGCCGCGGCGGTGCCCTGGGTCGGCCGGTCCCCCTGGGCAGCAGCGCGGATCTGAAGGTGGGTCAGAAGGTGCTGGCGATCGGTAACCCCTTCGGTCTGGATTACACCCTGACCACCGGGGTGATCTCGGCGCTGAACCGCACGATCCGGGCGGAGGAGGGCAGGGCCATCGAGCACCTGATCCAGACCGATGCGGCCATCAACCCGGGCAATTCTGGCGGCCCTCTGATCGACAGCGCCGGGCGGGTGATCGGGATGAACACCGCGATTCTGAGCGCGAGCGGCGTTTCCGCCGGGATCGGTTTCGCGGTGCCGGTGGACACCATCAACCGGGTGGTGCCCCGGCTTATCGCCCACGGACGCTATGTGCGTCCCACCCTGGGCGTGCTGACGGACGACGCGGTCGGGGCCCAGTGGCTCGCGGGGACGGGGGTGACCGGGGTGGTCGTGCTGCGCGTCCAGCCGGGGTCGGCGGCGGCCCGTGCCGGGATCCAGTCCGCGGTGGTGACCCGGGCCGGTGAGCTGGTGTCGGCCGATGTGATCCTGGCGGTGGAGGGCGTGGCCGTGGACTCGGTGGATGCCCTGACCGAGGCCCTGGACCGCCACGCGGTGGGGGATACGGTGAAGTTGCGGGTGCAGCGGGGCGGGTCGGTGATCGAGGTCCCGGTGGTGCTCGGCGTGGGCCAGGCGCCGGGCGGGCCGGCGCGGCTATCCCAGTATCCGGCGGAGACCCGGCGCGGCCCCTGACCGGGCCGGGTTGAGGCTTAGTTGAGCCCGCAGAAACCGCCCTGGCAGCAGTTGCCGCTGGCACAGGCGGGGGCGGGCGCCGCACCGCTGCCGCGGCTGGTGCTGGCGATGATATTTCCGCCAGTGGCCAGGCGCTGGACCGGGGCGTCTGGCGAAGTGTCGCCGGTCGTAAGTCCGACGCGCTCACACAACTCACCCCAGGTGCTCAGTTGCTCGCTCATGCGGTGGCTGACCTCCAGCACGCGGCCGTTGGTGTCGCAGCGGTAATCGTAGGTGGGCATAAGATGCTCCTTGGTATATCGATGGTGGCTAATATACGCCGATTATAGGCGGGGCGCGGCGGCCTGAAAACCTGCCGGCTGAAGGCAGGGGACCTGAACGTCGAAAGGTCACTTGCCGGTCAAGCCAGCGACTGTCCCGAACCTGGCGTTCGGCTAACCACCGGTAACCGCCTGGCGGGTGCCTAAGAAGACCTGCCGAACCCAGGCGCTGCATACCCGCTGGGGCCAAAGGCCGCCCCCGTGCTAGAATCAGCGGTCTAGTCAGTACCCCCCTAGCCGCCTGTTCGGGGTCAATCCCCCAGTGGCCGTTACGCAGTCTGGAAGCCCCTGTCCCCCCATGCCTGATTTCGCCCGCGAAGTTATCCCGATCAACCTGGAAGATGAGATGCGCCAGTCCTACCTGGATTACGCCATGAGCGTAATCGTGGGGCGGGCGCTGCCGGATGTGCGCGATGGCCTGAAGCCCGTCCATCGCCGGGTGCTCTTCTCCATGAATGAGCAGGGCAATGTCTGGAACCGCGCCCACCGCAAGTCGGCCCGCGTGGTCGGCGACGTCATGGGCAAGTACCACCCCCATGGGGACTCGGCGATCTACGACACCATGGTACGCATGGCCCAGCCCTTTTCGCTGCGCTATCTGCTGGTGGACGGGCAGGGGAACTTCGGTTCCGTGGACGGGGACCCGCCCGCGGCCATGCGCTACACGGAGGTCCGCCTCACCCGCATGGCCGATGCCCTGCTGGACGATCTGGACAAGGACACGGTCGACTTCATCCCGAACTACGACAACACCGAGCACGAGCCCACCGTTCTGCCGGCGCGCTTCCCCAACCTTCTGGTGAACGGTTCCGCCGGCATCGCCGTGGGGATGGCGACCAATATCCCGCCCCACAATCTGCGGGAGGTGATCGACGCCTGTCTGGCGCTGATTGAGAATCCGCTGGCGTCGATTGAGGACCTGATGGCCTTTGTGCCCGGTCCGGACTTCCCCACCGCGGCTCTGATCAATGGGGTGCGTGGCATCCGGGAGGGCTACCGCACCGGCCGCGGGCGGTGCGTGATGCGTGCCCGCACCGAGATCGAGACCCAGAAGCGCAGTGGACGCGAGGCCATCGTCGTCACGGAGATCCCTTACCAGGTCAACAAGGCCAAGCTCTTAGAGCGCATCGCCGAGCTGGTGAAGGAGAAAAAGATCGACGGCATCGCCCATGACGGCCTGCGCGACGAGTCCGACAAGGACGGCATGCGCATCGTCATCGAGCTGAAGAAGGACGCCTACCCCGAGGTGTTGCTGAACAACCTGTATCAGCACACCGCCATGCAGAGCGTCTTCGGCATCAACATGGTTGCCCTGGTGGACGGCCAGCCGCGGACGCTGAATCTCAAGCAGATGCTGGAGTACTTCCTGCGTCACCGCCGGGACGTGGTCACGCGCCGGACCCTGTTCCAACTGCGCAAGGCCAGGGATCGCGCCCACATCCTGGAGGGCTATGCCATCGCGCTGGCCAACCTGGACGAGGTCATCGCCCTGATCCGGGCTGCCGCCAACCCGGCCGAGGCCCGCGAAGGCCTGATGGCCCGCACCTGGCCCCCGGGGGCCGTGACCGGCATGTTGGCCAGAGCCGGCGCGGACCAGACCCGGCCGGACGAACTGGATGCGGCCTTCGGACTCACCGAGGCGGGTTACCGGCTGAGTGAGCGCCAGGCCAAGGCGATCCTGGACCTGCAACTGCAACGGCTCACGGGCCTGGAGCAGGACAAGATCCTGGCCGAGTTCGGGGAGATCCTGGAGCAGATCGCCACCCTCCTGCTGATCCTCTCGGACCCCGACCACCTCATGGAGGTCATCCGTGAGGAACTTGTCGCGATCCGCGATCAGTTCGGGGACAAGCGCCGTTCCGAAATCCTGATCGATCATACGGATCTGACCCTTGAAGACCTGATCGCCCCCGAGGACGTGGTGGTGACCCTCTCCCACCAGGGCTACGTGAAGGCTCAGCCCATCAGCGACTACCAGGCCCAGCGGCGCGGCGGCAAGGGCAAGAGCGCGACCTCTTTCAAAGAAGAGGACTTCATCGACCGAATCTTCGTCGCCAACTCTCATGACACGGTGCTGTGCTTCTCCAGCCGTGGCCGGGTCTACTGGCTCAAGGTCTATGAACTCCCCCAGGCCGGGCGCGGCGCGCGCGGTCGGCCCATGGTCAATCTGCTGCCCCTGGAGCAGGGGGAGCGCATTAACGCGGTGCTGCCGGTGCGTGCCTACGAGGAAGGCTATTTTGTCTTCATGGCCACCAGCGCCGGCACCGTGAAGAAAACCCCGCTCACCGAGTTCTCCCGACCCCTGTCCCGGGGCATCATCGCCATCGATCTGCACGAGGACGAGGTCCTGGTGGGTGTGGCCATCACCGACGGTCAGCGGGACCTGATGCTCTTTACCTCCGCCGGCAAGGCGGTGCGTTTCAGCGAGGGCCATGTGCGGGCCATGGGCCGCGGTGCCCACGGGGTACGCGGGGTCGACCTGGACGAGGGCCAGCGGGTCATCGCCCTGGTGGCACCCGAACCCGGGACCATCCTGTGCGTGACGGAGCACGGCTATGGTAAGCGGACCACGGTGGACGAGTACCCGACCAAGGGGCGCGGTACCAAGGGCGTCATCGCAATCGCCGGCAGTGAGCGCAACGGCGCCCTGGTCGGCGCCGTGCTGGTCCGTCCCGGGGATGAGATCATGCTGATCACCGAGGGCGGCACCCTGATCCGCACCCCGGTTGATCAGATCCCGGTGGTCGGCCGTCCCGCCCAGGGCGTGAAGCTGATCAGCTTAGGCACCGGGGAGCGTTTGCGTTATGTCGAGCGGATCGTCGCCCTGGATGGGGAAAACGGCGCCGACCCAAGCCTGAACGAGGACGTATCGGACGAGAATTCGGGGGCGGATGGGGATGATCAACTTGGGGATCCGACTGAGGACTGATCTCGGGCGGTTGTGAGTCGGGCTGAAGCCCAACCCACAAGCGGCCGCACCAGTCATGTAGTGATGTAGCCATGTAGGATGGGCAGAGCGAGAGCGATGCCCATCTGCAGGCCAAGGCGCCTGGCGGTGGGATGATGGGCATCGCTTTCGCTCTGCCCATCCTACTGTCTACACACTACGCATTTCAGCGACCGCATTGCTTTGGATCGCACCCGCAGGGCCCTGGTCGCGCCAACCTGTCAAGTGCAGCTAACAGAACCTTTGAGCGGAGATTGAGCATGTCACGCGTGTATAACTTCAGCGCCGGTCCGGCAATGTTGCCCGAGTCCGTGCTCTTGCGGGCGAGAGACGAGATGCTGGATTGGCAGGGGAGCGGCATGTGCGTCGCGGAGATGAGCCACCGGGGCAAGGAGTTCATGGCCATCGCCGCCCAGGCGGAGGCCGATTTCCGTGAACTGCTCGGCATCCCCAGCAACTACAAAGTGCTGTTCCTCCAGGGCGGGGCCTCCACCCAATTTGCCATGGTCCCCATGAACCTGCTGCGCGGGGGCGAGGGGGCGGACTATCTCAACACGGGTTCCTGGTCCAAGAAGGCAATCTCGGAAGCGCGTCGTTTCGGCAGCGTCAACGTGGCCGCCACCACGGAGGACCAACGCTTCTCCCGCGCCCCGGCCCAGTCGGAACTCAAGCTCAAGGCCGATGCCGCCTATGTCCATTACACCCCCAATGAGACCATCGAGGGCGTCGAGTTTCCCTATGTGCCCGACACGGCGGGTAAGCCCCTGGTGGCGGACATGTCATCCACACTGCTCTCCCGGCCCATCGAGGTCTCCCGTTTCGGGTTGATCTATGCCGGGGCCCAGAAGAACATCGGTCCGGCGGGGCTCACTATCGTCATCGTGCGGGAGGACCTGATCGGGCAGCCCCTGGGTGGTACCCCGACCATGCTCGACTACAAGACTCACGCCGACAACGACTCCATGTACAACACCCCGCCCACCTATGCCTGGTACCTGGCCGGGCTGGTGTTCCAGTGGGTGAAGGACTTAGGCGGACTGGACGCCATGGCCGCGACGAATCAGCGCAAAGCGGCTCTTCTTTACGACGCCATCGACGCCTCCAGCTTTTACCAAAACCCGGTGAGTCCCGAGTCCCGGTCCTGGATGAACGTGCCGTTCACGCTGCCCAGTCCTGATCTGGATGACGCCTTCCTCAAGGGCGCCAAGGCGGCGGGTCTGACGACGCTCAAGGGTCACCGCTCGGTGGGTGGGATGCGCGCGAGCATCTACAATGCCATGCCGGAGGCCGGGGTCCAGGCCCTCGTGGCCTACATGCAGGAATTCGAACGTACGCACGGGTGAGGGACTATGTTCAAGATCCAGACGCTGAATAATATCTCCGTGGCCGGCCTCGACCGGCTGCCGCGGGATCGTTACGAGGTGGCCTCCGAGATCGCCCATCCAGACGCCATCCTGGTGCGCTCGGCCAAGATGCATGAGCTGGTTTTGCCCGATACCGTGAAGGCCATCGGCCGCGCCGGGGCGGGGACGAACAACATCCCGGTCCCGGCCATGACCGCGCGCGGCATTCCCGTTTTCAATGCCCCGGGCGCCAACGCCAATGCGGTGAAGGAACTGGTCATCGCCGGCATGCTGATTGCTGCCCGCAACATCGGTCAGGCTTGGCAATTCGCCCGCAATCTCAGCGGGGACGATGCGAGCATCGGCAAGGCAGTGGAGGCCGGCAAGAAGAACTTTGTCGGTTTCGAATTGCCGGGCCGCACCCTGGGGGTCATCGGCCTCGGGGCCATCGGTGTCAAGGTGGCCAACGCGGCGCGTGCACTGGGCATGAAGGTGGTTGGTTATGATCCGACCATCACGGTTGCCAGGGCCTGGCAACTGGCGAGTGATGTGCAGCCGGCGCTCAGCATCGACGACCTGCTGTCCCGCTCGGATTTCGTGACGCTTCCATGTGCCCCTCACTGATGATACCCGGCACATGATCAATGCCGAGCGCATCAAGATCCTCAAGAAAGGCGCGGTGCTGCTTAATTTTTCCCGGGACGGTATCCTGGACGATGATGCCGTGGTCACGGCCCTGGACCAGGGACACCTCTATGCCTATTGCTGTGACTTTCCGAGCAATCTGCTGAAGGACCATCCGCGGGTGGTAACCCTGCCCCATCTGGGTGCGTCCACGGTCGAGGCCGAGGATAATTGCGCGGTCATGGTGGCCGACCAGGTGCGGGACTATCTGGAGGATGGGACTGTGGTCAACTCGGTCAACTTCCCCGACATTCAGCTGGCCCGTAATGGCGGTTATCGGATGGCCATTGTCAACAGCAACGTGCCGAACATGGTGGGTCAGATCTCCACCGACTTGGCCGCCGCCGGCCTCAACATCCTGGACATGCTCAACCGCTCCCGAGGGGAGGTGGCAGTCACCCTGATCGACGTGAATGAGCGCTGCCCGGAGGAGACCGTGGCCAAACTTCGCGCCATCGAGGGGGTCCTCTCGGTGCGCTGTCTCGGCAACTGACGGCCGTCGCCCATGGGCAAGGCCAGCCGCTCCGGGGATCAACTCCACCAGGTGCGCGAGCGCATCGATGCCGTTGATATGGAGATCCTGCGTTTGATCAGCGAGCGTGCACGCTGTGCTCAGGAGGTGGGGCGAATCAAGAACGCCGTGCTGGGTACCGGAGAGGAGGGGACCGTCCAGTATTACCGCCCGGAGCGGGAGGCGGCCATCCTGCGGCGGATCAAGGAAAAGAATCCAGGACCCCTGGATGGCGAAGAGGTGGCACGGCTGTTCCGGGAGATTATGTCCGCTTGCCTGGCCCTGGAGCAGCCGGTGACTGCGGCCTATCTGGGACCGGAGGGCACCTTCACCCAGGCGGCGGCACTCAAGCAATTCGGCCATTCGGTCCGGACCATTGCCCTGGCCACCATCGGCGATATCTTCCGGGAGGTCGAGGCCGGATCCTGCGACTATGGGGTGGTGCCGGTGGAGAACTCCACCGAAGGGGTCATCAGTCACACCCTCGACATGTTCATGCGCTCACCGCTCTTGATTACCGGTGAGGTCAGTCTGCGCATCCATCATCACCTGATGAGCCGGGAGCCGGACCTGGCGGCCATCCACACGCTCTTTTCCCACCAGCAATCCCTGGCCCAGTGCCGGGGCTGGCTGGACCGCCACCTGCCCCAGGCGGAGCGGGTGGCGGTGGACAGCAATGCGGAGGCCGCGCGCCTGGCGGGTCAGACCCCGGGGAGCGCGGCCGTCGCCGGCGTGGCGGCGGCCGAGATCTACGACCTGATATGCTCGCGGAGCGCATCGAGGACGAGCCGGGCAACACCACCCGCTTCCTGGTGATCGGCCCGAGGACGCCCCGCCCCAGCGGCCACGACAAGACCAGCCTGCTGCTCTCCTGCCGCAACGAGGCCGGCGGCCTGTACGCGCTGCTCTCGCCCCTGGCGGCCCATGGCATCAGCATGACCCGCATCGAGTCCCGTCCCTCCCGGCGGGGCATCTGGGACTATGTCTTCTTCGTCGATATCCTGGGCCACCGGGCAGACCCCACGGTCGCCCCGGCCCTGGAGACCCTCAAGGCTGCCTCACTCCTGTTCAAGGTCCTGGGGTCCTATCCCATCGCGGTCTTGTGATCCGCCAACCGCGGAGCATGACGAATTTGTCACCTAAGCACGCGCAGAACGGGAAGAACGCGAATAGTGCAATGTCTGGTTTATTGCTAATGGTTCCGGCGTTTTCGCCCTGAAGCGATTTCCCATTCGCGTCCTTCGCGGTTTTCGCAAGCCCTCTTTCCTGAATAATACGCATACTATGACACACGCAGACGATCCCTTTCTGCCATCGCCGCCCCCGGTCTTGCCGGGCTGCAGCCCTATATCCCTGGCAAGCCCCTCTCGGAACTGGAGCGGGAACTGGGCATCACGAACTCCATCAAGCTCGCCTCCAACGAGAACCCCCTCGGTCCCGGCCCCCTGGCGCGGGCGGCGATCGAGGCCGCCTTGGCGGAGTTGGGGCGCTATCCGGACGGGGGCGGCTTCGAGTTGCGCCGGGCCCTTGCCGAGCATCACGGCGTGTCGCCCATGGCCGTCACCCTCGGCAATGGCTCCAACGATGTCCTGGATCTGGTGGCCCGCGTCTTTCTGCAACCCGGGCACGGAGTCGGTCTTCTCCGAGCACGCCTTCGCGGTCTATGCCATCGGCACCCAGGCGGTGGGGGCCACGGCCCGGGTCGCCAAGGCGCGGGACTATGGCCACGACCTGGAGGCCATGGCGGCCCTGGTCAACGAGCACACGCGGGTGGTCTGGATCGCCAATCCCAACAACCCCACCGGGACCTGGCTCGAGGCCGACAGCCTTGCGCAGTTTCATCGGCGGATCTGCCGGAGTACCTGCGTGGCCGTGGTGGACGAGGCCTATACCGAGTATGTGGAGGATCCGGATTTCCCGGACGCCACCCGCTGGCTCGACCGGTTCCCGAACCTGATCGTCACCCGCACCTTCTCCAAGGTCCATGGTCTGGCGGCCCTGCGGGTGGGCTACGGCCTCAGCCACCCCCAGATCGCCGACCTGCTCAACCGCGTCCGCCAGCCCTTCAACGTCAACAGCATCGCCCAGGCGGCGGCCCTGGCGGCCCTGGGCGACGGCGAGCATGTCCGGGCCTCGGTGGCACTGAATCGGGCGGAATGCGGCAACTGGAGGACGGCGCCTGCGAGCAGTTGGGGATCGGCTATATCCCCTCGGTCGGCAACTTCCTCACCCTTGACCTGGGCCGCCCGGCTGGTCCGATCGATCAGGCCCTGCTGCGCGCGGCGTCATCATCCGACCGGTAGCCAACTACGGCATGCCGAATCACCTGCGCGTCACCATCGGTCTGGAGGCGGAGAACGCCCGCTTTCTCGCGGCCCTGGCGAGGTGGGCTTAGTCGGACGAGGCAAGCCGCCGTAAGGCGGATCAAATTCTACTTCTGAGAACACGATGAGTGCTCAAATCCCCGACCCATCACCATGATCCAGCGACTCACGGTCATCGGCGTCGGTCTCATCGGCGGCTCCCTGGCCCGCGCCCTGCGGCCGCCGGGGCGGTGGGCGAGGTGGTCGGCTGCGGGCGCTCCCTGCCCAATCTGGAACGGGCGGTCGAATTGGGGGTGATCGACCGCTTCGACCAGGACCCGGCCGACGCGGTGGCCGGCGCCGATCTGGTCTTCATCGCCGTCCCCTTGGGGGCCATGCGCGGGATCTTCGCGGCCATCCGCGAGCATTGCGCCCGGACGCCATTCTCACCGATGGGGGCAGCGTCAAGGGCAGCGTGGTGGCGGATGCCCTGCGCCGCCTTGGGCGCAGTGCCGCCGCGGTTCGTCCCCGGCCACCCCATCGCCGGGACCGAGCGCAGCGGGGTCGATGCCTCCTTCGCCGAACTCTACCGGGACCGGCGGGTCATCCTGACCCCCTTGGCCGGAGACGGACCCGACGGCCATCGCGCGGGTGGAATGCATGTGGGCAGGCCTGCGGGGCCGAGGTCAGCACATGAGCGTGGACCATCACGACGAGGTTCTGGCCGCCACCAGCCACCTGCCCCACATGCTTGCCTTCGGCCTGGTGGATGCCCTGGCGCGGATGCGCGAGAACGACGAGATCTTTCGCTACGCCGCCGGGGGCTTCCGCGACTTCACCCGCATCGCCTCCATCCATCCCGTCATGTGGCGGGATATCTGCATCGCCAATCGGGAGGCTCTCTCGGCCATGCTCGCCCGCTTTCGGCGTCGAGTTGACCGACCTGGCCCAGGCCATCCGCTTCGGCGACGGACAGTATCTGCTGGAGGTCTTCGAACGCGCCAAGGCGGCGCGGGATCGGTACCTGGAGGGAGCGGCTGCCTCCGACCGGGTGGCTCCGTATAGGTAGAGGCCGCTGAGCGGGTAGGGCGGATGCCCTCAAGGCGATCCGCATGTTTTCTGGAACGTGGATAGCGGAACCCCGTTCGCGCGTTTCCTCTTTCTCTCAGGCGTGTTGCCGCGATTGTTCCGGGATGTCTGGTAGCGGCGGGAACGTCCGGAAGGCTGCTAGAGTCGTCTTGCCCGATTGCCGCGGTCCGGTGATGGCGAGGACCGGAAATGCGGTCGCCAGGCGCCGCAGGGTCGTTTCCAGGTGACGGGTTATCATTTTATTTTTATACAAATCAGCAATGAAAATGTCAATTTGTATGACTGTGAGTGCGCGGTACGATCCTGGCGGTGCTGTAGAGCCCCCTTGCTTCCCAAGGGGGCGCCTCTGCCGACTCAGGCCAGGCGTTCGGTGGGGGTGATCGCGACCGTGACCTGGTCGGTCCCAATCCACACCTGGCCGCCATCGATGGTGCATTGGAAGTCCATGGACCGTTCAGCCAGGTCCGCCAGGGCCTTTACCTCGGCGCTGGCGATGGTCCAGACCCGGAGGTTACGCAGGCGCCCGAGGGCCTCACGATTCTGCTCCCACCAGAGGTCTGCCGCCCGGCCGCCGTAGTTGATGACCAGGACCTCGCGGGCCCGCCCGCAGGCCTTGCGGATGCGCCGTTCGTCTGGCTGGCCCAGTTCGATCCAGCGCTCGATCTCGCCGCTCAGGCTGTGTTGCCACAGGTCCGGCTCATCGTCGGCGCTCACGCCCTTGGTGAAGCTGAGGCGGGAGTCCGCATAGAGACAAAAGGCGAGCAACCGGACCATCATCCGCTCGTCGGTCTCGGAGGGGTGGCGGGCGATGGTGAGCGCATGGCTTTCGTAATAATGGCGGTCCATGTCGCTGATCTGGACCTGGGCCTTGAATACGGTCGCCTTTAGGGCCACGGGTCGGTCCTGACCGGAGGGTCGGTCGGTGGGAGTTGGTATAAACCTGAGAAGAGCGGTCAGCCGTCAGCGTTCAGCTCTGAGTTTCGTTGGGATATTGTCGGCTGACGGATCGCCCCCCGGGGTGAGCGCCCGTCGCCAAAAGACTGTGCGCAAGTCATTGTTCTGAAATAGCTGGCGGCTGACGGCTCCTTCCAGGTTGCTCAATGCGCGAACCCGTGCTCGGCCAGAAACTCCAGGGTCAGCCCCCCGCTGCCGGGGGCGGCGGCCTTGTCCCCCAGCAGCAGGCGCTCCAGGTAGCGGGCGATCAGGTCGACCTCCAGGTTGACGCGGGTGCCGGCCTGGTAGTGGGCGATGATGGTCTGATCCAGGGTATGGGGGACGATGTTGAGCTCGAACACGGAGCCGTCGACGGCATTGACCGTGAGGCTTACCCCGTCCACACAGATGGACCCCTTGTGGGCGATGTAGCGGGCCAGTTCCGGCGGAGCCTGAATGCGCAGGCGCCAGGAGCGGGCGTCTTCCCGGCGTTCCAGGACTTCGCCGACCCCATCCACATGACCACTCACGAGATGCCCCCCCAGGGGGGTCGACAGGGTCAGGGCCGGCTCCAGGTTCACCGGGCTGCCAGGTGTGCAGGTCACCCAGGGTGGTGAGTGCCAGGGTCTCCCGGGAGACATCGGCGGCGAAGGCGTCCGCAGCCAGGGTGACCGCCGTGAGGCAGACCCCATTGACGGCGATGCTGTCGCCCAGGGCCGCATTCCCCAGGGGAAGTTTGCCCGTGCCGATGGTGAGCCGAACGTCCCCGCCCCGGGGTTCCAGGCGCCGGATTTGACCGATGGATTGGATGATGCCAGTGAACATGGTGTCTGGGTCCGATGGGGCTCGTGTTGTTGCGATCAGTTTTCAGAATCAGGTGACGATATCCCGATGAAACTTAGTAACGAGTCAAGAACAAGTTAAATACGAACACAATCGTTGTCGTTGTCGTTGTCGTTGTCGGAGAAGCGATGAAATTTGGGGTGCGAGAGAATCCGGGGCGCTACGATAACCTCGATTACGACAACGACGACGACAATAGCGCTAATCGCATTCCCGTTCCTTAGCCCTGACCCGGACGGAGCCGCAACCGTAAATCCGGACCGATGCGCCGGACTTCCTCGATGCTGAGCGGAATGCGCTTCTCCATCCGTTCCAACCCGGGCAACCGGAAGAGCCCGCGGCCGCCATCACCCATCAGGTGGGGGGCGAGGTAGAGGACCAACTCGTCGATGAGCCCGGCAGTGAGGGCCGCCCCGGCAAGGGTCGCGCCGGTTTCCAGCAGGACCTCGTTGATCTCCTGGCCGTTCAGCCAGGCGAATAAGGCGGCCAGGTCCACCCGGCCATGGTGCTCCGGCAGTTGGATCACCCGAGCCCCGGCGGCCTCAAGGGCCGCCACCCGGCCCGGGTCCGCCGGGGCGCAGCAGGCGATGACGGTGATTCCCGGGAGCCTGAGCAGGCGTGCCGTCACTGGGGTGCGTAAGTGGCTGTCTGCGATCACTCGCCAGGGCTGGCGCACCGGTTCCCCGGGCTCCATTCCTGGCAATCCGGCGGCGCTCAAGCGCACGTTGAGCGAGGGATCGTCGGCCAGCAGGGTGCCGACCCCGGTGAGGATGGCGCAGTGGCGGGCACGCAGCCGCTGCACGTCCTGCCGGGCCGCCTCGGAGCTGATCCATTGGCTCTCGCCGCTCGCCATGGCGGTGCGTCCGTCCAGGCTGGCAGCAAGCTTGCAGCGCGTGTAAGGCAGGCCGCGATCCATGCGTTTGATGAAGCCGGGATTCAGGGCCCGGGCCTGCGCCTCCAGCACGCCGCAGCAGACCGCAATGCCCGCCGCCCTAAGGTCGGCAAGCCCCTGACCGGCGACCAGGGGGTTGGGGTCGACCATGGCGCACACCACCCGTGCCACGCCGGCCTGGATCAAGGCGGCGGTGCAGGGGGGCGTGCGGCCCTGGTGACAACAGGGCTCCAGGGTGATGTAGGCGGTGGCGCCCCGCGCCCGTTCACCCGCGGCCTCCAGGGCGATGCGCTCCGCGTGGGGTTCACCGGCCCGCCGATGCCAGCCTTCGCCCACCAGGTCCCCCCCTCGCACGAGGACGCAACCGACCCGTGGGTTTGGGTCCGTGGTGTAGAGCCCGCGGCGGGCGAGCCGGATGGCCCGGGCCATGTGCGCGTGGTCGTCGCCGCTGGGTGGGGGGACGGTGGCCGGGGTCATTTTTGCTTTGGCTCCAGACCCTCCAGCAGGTCGAGCTGTTGGCGTTTGACTTCAGGCGTCGGCTGCCGCTCCAGGCGGTCGATCTCCTCGCGAAAGGCGGCCACGTCCTCGAACTTGCGGTAGACCGAGGCGAAGCGGACATAGGCCACCTGGTCGAGGTTGCGCAGTTCTTCCATCACCAGTTCCCCCACCCGTCGGGCCTGGACCTCCGACTCCCCGCTGGACATGAGCCGCCGCTGAATGCGCGCCTGGGCGGCGTCGATCTGTTCCGTGCTCACGGGGCGCTTTTCCAGGGCCCGCAGCATGCCGGCGCGCAGCTTGCGCCCGTCGAAGGGCACCCGGCTGCCGTCGCGCTTGACCACCCGGGGCAGGTTCAGCTCCGCTGTTTCATAGGTGGTGAAACGCTCCTTGCAGACTTCGCACTTGCGCCGCCGCCGCACCTGATCGCCGTCCCCCGCGAGGCGGGAGTCCACGACCTTGGTGTCCTCGGCACCACAGAAGGGGCAGCGCATTCCCTTTACGCCCCCAACCGCCAGTTGCCAGCCGCGGGCCCAGGCCCAACCAGGCCATGGAGCGTCAGCTGCGCCATAACCGGACGGACGAACGTCACCCGCGGGGGCGGCCTGTGGCCGCGATGGGGTCCCTGGGTAGCCGGCGCGGCCCATCGCGGCCACAGGCCGCTCCCACCGGGACCACAGCGGGCCGCGTTGCGCGGCCTCACCGCTGGTAGACCGGAAAGCGCTTGCACAGATCCAGCACCCGGGCCTTGGCAGTGGCGATGGCGGCCGGCTCGCCCCGGGCGTCGATCAGGTCGCACATCCAGTTGGCCAGGTCCCGGGCCTCGGTCAGGCCGCAGCCGCGGGTGGTCATGGCCGGGGTGCCGACGCGGATGCCGCTGGTGACGAAAGGTGACTGGGGATCGTTGGGGACCGCGTTCTTGTTCACCGTGATGTTGGCCGCCCCCAGCCAGGCGTCCACGGCCTTGCCCGTGAGCCCCTGGTTGATGAAGCTGACCAGGAAGAGGTGGTCGTCGGTGCCGCCGGAGACCACGTCGTAGCCCCGGGACAGGAAGACCTCCGCCATGGCCTGGGCATTCTGCACGACCTGGCGCTGGTAGTCCTTGAAGGACGGCTCCAGGGCCTCCTTGAAGGCGACCGCCTTGGCGGCGATGACGTGCATCAGGGGGCCGCCCTGGGTGCCGGGGAAGACGAGCGACGCCAGCTTCTTCTCAATCTCCGGGTTGGCACGGGCCAGGATCAGTCCGCCGCGGGGGCCGCGCAGGGTCTTGTGGGTGGTGGTCGTGGTCACGTCGGCGATCTGCACCGGGCTCGGGTAGACCCCGGCCGCCACCAGCCCCGCCACATGGGCCATGTCCACGAACAGGTAGGCGCCCACCGCGTCGGCAATGGCCCGGAAGCGCGCCCAGTCCACCACCCGGGAGTAGGCGGAAAAGCCGGCGATGATCATGCGCGGCTTGTGCTCCAGGGCCAGGCGCTCGACCTCGGCATAGTCGATCTCGCCGGTGGCCGGGTCCAGGCCGTACTGAACGGCGTTATAGAGCTTGCCGGAGAAGTTGGGCTTGGCGCCGTGGGTCAGGTGGCCGCCGTGGGCCAGGCTCATGCCCAGGATGGTATCGCCGGGCTGACACAGGGCCATGTAGACGGCGGCATTGGCCTGGGAGCCGGAGTGGGGCTGGACGTTGGCATAGGCGGCGCCGAACAGCTGCCGGGCGCGGTCGATGGCCAACTGCTCGGCCACGTCCACGAACTCACAGCCGCCGTAGTAACGCTTGCCGGGGTAGCCCTCGGCGTACTTGTTGGTCATCACCCCGCCCTGGGCCTCCAAGACCCGCGGGCTGACATAATTCTCGGAGGCGATGAGCTCGATGTGCTCTTCCTGGCGGCGCTCCTCGCCCTGGATCGCTGCCCAGAGTTCCGGGTCGTAGTCACGGATCGTCATGGTCTGGTCAAACATGGGTCTTCCCCCCGGCAGGCAAAGCCGTGCAGTTTAATCGGTTTGGCTGCGAATCGCCCGGGTTCTGGCTGGACGCGGACGCCGGTTGCGAATCAAACTGACGCAACCCTCAACTATAAACCTTGAAGGAGCAGTCAGTGGTTAGCTATCAGCCGTCAGCTATTTCAGAACAGCGACTTGCGCACAGTTTTTTTGCGACGGGCGCTCACCCTGCGGGTGATCCGTCAGGCGACGATATCCCCATGAAACTCAGAGCTGAACGCCGACGGCTGATCGCTGACCGCACTTTTCAGGAGAAATGGACAGCGTGGTAGCGATGCCCATGCTCCAAGCTGGTCGGCCATCCTTGCGGCTTCCGCGCGCGCCCTCCGTCCCGATATAGAATGCACCCCCAGCATTACCAACCCAGCAGGTCTCCCATGATTGCCCCCGCTCCCCACGCCGACGCCCAAACCCACAACGTGGACCCCGGCGAGATCGGCAAGTTCGAAGAGCTGGCCTCCCGCTGGTGGGACCCGGCGAGCGAGTTCAAGACGCTGCACGACATCAACCCGCTGCGCCTGGACTATATCGAGCGAACCGCGGGGCTGGCCGGGCAGGAGGTGCTGGACGTGGGCTGCGGCGGCGGCCTGCTCGCCGAAGGCATGGCGGCGCGTGGGGCCCGCGTGCTGGGGATCGACATGGGGGAGATGAACCTGCGGGTGGCGGAGCTGCATACCCTGGAGAGCGGGGTGGCAGTGGACTACCGGCGCCTCCCGGCGGAGGCCCTGGCGGCGGAGCGGCCGGCCAGTTTCGACCTGGTGACCTGCATGGAACTTCTGGAGCATGTCCCCCACCCGGCCTCCGTGGTCGACGCCTGCGCCCGGCTGGTGCGCCCCGGGGGCAAGGTCTTCTTCTCGACCCTGAACCGCAATCCCAAGGCCTATCTCCTGGCCATCCTGGGGGCCGAGTATCTCCTCGGAATGTTGCCCAAGGGTACCCACGACTTCAGCCGCTTCATCCGCCCGGCGGAACTGGACCGCTGGGTCCGCGCGGCCGGCCTGCGGACGGTCGACATGACGGGCCTCGCCTACAATCCCCTGTCCCGCACCTATCGCCTCGACCCGGACGACGTGACCGTGAACTACCTGGTGACCTGCGTGCGGGATGCGGATGACTGACGGCCGAACTGTCGAGGCCCCGTCGTGACGGGCGCGGACCGGGCAGATCAATGGGGCTTTCCCAACCCCGCCACGCCCCCCGGGTCTTCGACCTACTACAGCCTGCGGTTCGCGCCTTCCGGGCAGCGGGACGGACTCGCGGCTCTGGTTGGCTGGCGTCACCAGGTGCGTGCCATCCTGGACCAGGTGGCGGACCCGGCGGTGGCCGCGGCCAAGCTCCATTGGTGGCGGGACGAATTGCAGCGGACCCGGGACGGGGCCGGCAGCCACCCCCTGAGCCGTCGGCTCGGCCCGCTGATTGCGCACCACCGACTGCCGGTTGAACCCTTCCTGAACCTGACCGTCGGGACTGAGTCAGCACTCAGCCGTTGTTGGCCCCGAGACCTGACCGGTCTCATTGCCGCGGCCGATCGGGACTGGGGGTCGCTTCTTGAGCTTCAGGTCCGCGCCGCCGGGGACCAGGATCCGGTGCGGATCGCCCGCGCCCGCCAGCTCGGGGTCTACGCGAGCCTGGTCGGGCAGATCCGCGATTGCGGCGGGCTGTGGCGTCGGGGGCATTACGGGTTCATCCCGACTGATTGGCTCGCCGCCCTGGAGCTGACCCCGGAGGATTTGGGGCGCCCGGCAGGCCGCGGCCGGCTGCCGGCACTCCTGGCCGAACTGGCGGGCAAGGCCCGCGGCTTGCGGGGTGCGCCCGAAGACCCGGACGGCTTGCCGGCATCCGTGCGGATTCGGGTCCGGCTCACTGACCTGCTGCTGGATGAACTGGCGGCGGTCGGGTTCGATCTTGTCGACCAACGGGTTGCGCTCACCCCGATCCGTAAGCTCTGGCACGCCTGGCGCGAGGGCACGATCGGGCGCCTCAGGCCGCGCACGAAAAGATGACTCCCGGTCAAGCGTTCAGTGTCCCAAGAAGAGGCCGCTGACGCGCCAAACCCTTTGCCAGCTCTCACCAGCGCTCAATGTCACACAGAGGAATTCCGATAATGGAGTCAGACTCCACCGTCAAACCACTGACAGACCGCATCGTACTCGTGACCGGTGCGGCCGAAGGCATCGGCCGAGCCGTCGCCCTGGCCGCTGCCGGCGCCGGGGCCACCCTGGTCCTGTGTGATCACCCGGATGCCGATGTCAACGCGGTCTACGATCAGATTGAGGCCACGGGCGGTTTTGAACCGGCCATCCTGCCTCTGAACCTGGATATCGCCGATGAGAAGGCCTGTCGCGGCGCGGCGGACCTGGTCGGCGAGACCTTCGGGCGGCTCGACGGGCTGGTGCATTGCGCCGCTTTCGCCCCCTATCTGGCGCGGATCGACGACTATGAGCCGGACGAGTGGGAGCGCGTGTTGCGGATCAACCTGACGTCCCCCTTCCTGCTCACCCAGGCTTGCCTGCCATTGCTGCGGACGCGGCGGATCGCGGCGGTGATCTTCACCTCCGACCGGGTCGGGCGCACCGGCTTGGCCTATTGGGGGGCCTTCGCGGCGGCCAAGTTCGGCATTGAGGGTCTGGCCCAGGTGCTGGGGGACGAACTGCGGGACACCAGCCCCATCCGCGTCGCCTGCCTGGACCCGGGGATCGTCCGCACCGGTCTGCGCGCCCGACTCTATCCCGGGGAGGATCCCTTCAGTTTGCCAGGGCCTGAGACCATCACCTCGCGCTACCTGGACTTACTGTCACGTGCTCGCCTGGATCGAGAAGTCGGCTGAGATTTTTGTCAAAAAGGGCCGCCGTGTCGCTGGACTAGCGGCCATGGATGCGCCGTCCAGCACCCGGGAACAAGACGGTCTCCAATGGGAACGGCCACAGGCAGTTCCCATTGGAGGATGTACCGGCTTTCACCCTAAGACTAGCAGTCAGCGATCAGCTTTCAGCATTTAGCTCGGATTTTCAAGAAGTTTTAGCCACCCGGCGCACGACCTGTAGAGTGAGCGCCTGCGGCTCGAAGACGGCTCGTAAGATGCTGATGCGCATATAGTTGACGGCTGATCGCTGACCGCTCTTTCCAGGTTCACGGGATTTCAGCGGGATGATGGGCATCGCGCTCGGTCTGCCCATCCTCCGCGGCCATGCTGCTTACCCCTTGGCGCATTAGCGGTTTCGGTATTTCTCAGGTGCTCTTGAATCCGACCTCCTTGTGGCTGCCGTCGCAGAAGGGCTTGTTCTTTGAGGCTCCCACAGCGGCACAAGGCGGTCTCGGTACCCTCCCAGGCGAGGCGCCCGCTTGCCGCCCGGATGCTGAGATTGCCCTTCACCAGCAAAGGGCCATCCGGCGCGGGCTTGATACTCAGGGGCCCTCCAACGGCCGCGAGTGGCGTCCCCCGCTCGCCCACCGCGCCGAAGTCCTCGAAGCCCGAACCCAGGTGGGCTGTTGTCGCAGAAGGGTTTGTTGGCGGATCGACCGCACCGACACAGGGCGACCCGGAAGCGCAGGCCCGGCATGTCCGCCGGCGCCCCCGCGATGGTCAGGTCGCCGTGGGCGTAGAGGGGGCCGTTGTAGGCGACGGTGACAGTGTTCTGCGGCGGGGCCTGCTCCGGGGTGCCGGCCTTGTCCCGGTACGTCAGGGCTCCGCTCGGGCACCGTTCGATAATCTCCCGCACCTCTGTCTTGGAGCAGGCGTCAGGGATGCACCAGGGTTCGCGACCGCCGACGAAGAGGTCGCCCTTGGCGTTGCCGCACTCACCGACGTGGATACACAGCCGTCCGTCCCACTGGACGTCGATCTCGGCACCTGGAAACTCGGTCACCTGCTTGTCGCTCATTCGCCTGGCCTCTAGGGGTTGGGTGGAATCTTTGCGTGGTCGGGATCTGACCGCAAACGGAGCGGATTCAAGGCCGGGGCCGGGATCAGGGACGATCAAGCAACAGGGGTTCAGCCTCCTGGGTTCCGCTCTCGCTTCGCTCGGCGAACAGCCTTGCTGGCGTGGAGGTACTGGTGCCGCCGGCCCAAGGCTACCGTCAGATCACCGGGTTCGCGCAAACCTGCCCCCGGCGGGGGTAACGATTCGGAGCCGGCCGGGTGTTAAATGCTCGACTTGAACCATCCGGATTGATTATTGTGAAGAAGTAAGAGGAGCGGCAGAGACTTAGTCTGTGCGCTACCGCACATCTCTCCCCGGTCCTTCTCGCCCCAGGCTGCCGATGACGTCCTATGCAACGTACTGAAAACCTGAATATCGTCGCCTTCGACCCCATGCCCTCCCCGCGGGAGGTCCTGGCTGCCCTGCCAATATCCGAACCGGGCAGCGGCGACCGTGTTGGAGGGGCGCGCCACCCTGGAAGCGATTCTGGACCGGCGTGATCCGCGTCGCTTCGTGATCGTCGGCCCCTGTTCGATTCACGATCCGGTCGCTGGCCTGGACTATGCGCATCGGCTGCAGCGACTTGCCGACGAGGTCGCCGACACCCTGGTCCTCGTGATGCGCGTGTACTTCGAGAAACCCCGCACGACCACCGGGTGGAAGGGGTACATCAACGACCCCGACCTGAACGATACCTTTCGCATCGCCGACGGGATGGAGCAGGCGCGGCGGTTTTTACTGGCCGTTACCGAGTCGGGTTTACCCGCCGCCACCGAGGCGCTCGATCCCATTACGCCCCAGTACCTGGGGGACCTCATCGTCCTGGACGGCGATCGGCGCGCGGACCTCGGAATCGCAGACCCACCGGGAGATGTCCTCCGGGTCTGTCGACCCCCGTGGGCTTCAAGAACGGGACCGATGGCCTGATCGACTCGGCGATCAATGCCATCCTCTCCGCGGCCCAGCCCCACAGCTTTCTGGGCATCAATGCCCTGGGTCAGTCCAGTATCGTCCGCACCCGCGGCAATCGATACGGCCATCTGGTGCTGCGCGGCGGCGGTGCCCGTCCCAATTACGACACCGTCAGCGTCGCCATGGCAGAGCAGGCGCTGGCCAAGGCCAGGCTGCCCACGAACCTCGTCATTGACTGCTCCCACGCCAACAGCTCCAAGCGGCCGGAACTTCAGCCGCTGGTCATGCAGGATTGCGTCAATCAGATCCGGGCCGGTAATCGCTCGATTGTCGGGCTGATGGTCGAGAGCTTCATCGAGGCCGGCAATCAACCGATCCCGAGCCGACCTGTCGCAACTGCGTTACGGCTGCTCGGTGACCGACGCCTGCGTCGACTGGCCGACCACGGAAAGGATGGTTCGCCAGGCGCGGGTGGCACTCCGAGAACCCCTGGCCCAGGGCGGCAAGGTTTGAGACGGGCGCCGGCCCCTCCGCGGTCTGCTTTTTGTCAGCGTGCGCGTGGGCCTTTGTGCACCTCACCCGATCAACTGAAGAGTCCAGGACTCACATAATGACCGCAGTTACCCTTGCATCCCGCCGATCAGTCGAGCGGCCGCCTGTCATTGATCGCTTTGTCTGCATTCTGGCGGACTCGGAGGAGGCCCGCAGGCTCCACTATCAGGTGCGGTTCAAGGTGTTTTGCGAGGACACAGGCTTTGAGAATCCAGCCGCCTTTCCAACCCAGGCCGAGCATGACCATTATGATTCCTACGCCCGGCACTTCATTGTTTGGGATCGCCAGCAGCGCCAGTGCGCGGGCGCGATGCGACTGGTGGATGCCTCCAAGACCACACTGCCTTGTGAAGACATCGTGCCTACACCGCTTCATGGCTTGGCCGAAAGCCGCGTCCACTCGGCCGAATTTTCGCGCTTGTGCATTCTCAAGGAGTACCGTCGGACAATCCAAGCTGATTCCTACGATTGGTATCAGCCCGAGAGCCACTCCGCAGGCGACGGATTTCCGGTATTTTTCAGGCAACACGAGAATGACGTTTTCCTCAGGCTATTGCGTGCGAGCTTCGCGTGGAGTCCCGGTATTCGCTATTGTTACTTCATCGTCACCGCGGCACTGTCTCGGGTGTTGACCCGGTTTGGTATCGCCTTAACGCAAGTCGGCGACCAGATCGAACACCGGGGTCTGAGGATTCCATTCCGCTACCACGTCGATGAGGCGAATAAGGGCATGCAGAAGGCCCTTCCGGCCTTCGTGGCGATTGCCGAGACCAGCCGGCCCTATGTGACCTATTCAGAATTCATTAGCGGCGATTGCGGCACTGAACCCGTCGCTCCCATGTTCGGGAGAGCCGCTTTCACGACAAACCAGTGTGCACTGATGGCCTGATCGCCGACCAGAGGGCCGGATCGGTCTGCGGTCACTTCGCGGTGGCCTGGACGCTAAGGGTCTGTCGACGCTCCCGGCAGCACCGGGGCAAGGCCCGCTTCATTTCTTCCCGTGATGTGCTTCACAGAATTGGGACGCGGAGTATTCCATACTGCGATAAATTTTTTTGCATGGAGCGATCCGGGAGGAGCGTGTGATCGAGCGAGAGGCCTGCTGGAACTGCCGTCACAGCAGCAATGGACTGCACTACACGAGTACCGGGGCCCAAGGCTGCAGTAAGTGTCACTGTCCAATCCCTGGATTCCCTTGGCACCTTTACCG
Source organism: uncultured Gammaproteobacteria bacterium (assembly GCA_963733415.1). Lineage (GTDB taxonomy): Bacteria > Pseudomonadota > Gammaproteobacteria > Chromatiales > Chromatiaceae > Thiodictyon. The sequence goes on from CAVTDM010000020.1 coordinate 62,296, forward strand.
CCGGTATCGTCGGTTTGAGCAGGTGATGCCCCATTTTTGTGGCCACTATGAGGCCCAGGACGCAGGCTGCTGTTCCGCCTGCGCTGCTCTTCTCGGACCATGGAGTCTGGTCAAGCACTGGGCATGCGGGGTTTTTTCGGTGCTCCCCTGTTGCTCATCAGCCTGCCAAGCGGCGCAGCAGTCATGGTTGGATGCTGAGAGAGACTCCATTGTGGCACCGGCCTTCAGCAGCACACAGGACTGCGAACACGCGTTTCACTGATTGCCCACTCTTGACGGAGCACTTCTTGGACTGGCCGCTGTCAGTCGCCCTACGCGCATTCTGGCGCCGCCGCGCGCGGCCGCATTCCAACCGGGCTAACGAGCCTTCGGATTACCTGTCAACCTTATCTCTGGCCCACGCGCGGCAGAGTGATGTCTAATGACATCGATTTTTCTTGGTGTAAGCAGATTTCGGTTCACAGGTAATCAAGTTCGATTCCTACTTCCGCTATACTGTAACGTTTACCAGGCTGCGCGCTTGCCCTGATCGTCACCAAGTTCCACAGTCGCGTCCTACGATCGCGGCTGTCCCAACTGTGAAACGCTTGCCCCGGGGCGCTGAACTGGCCAATCGCCACCGCCCTGGGCCCGCCCCATAAGGCATTCTCGGACGTGCTCGATCGCCAAGCAAAGCTCCCCCCTCAACCGCCACGGTCTTAGACGTAGTCGCATCAATATGATTATGCCACCCCGCTCTCCCGCTCTTGCGCTTCTAAGCTCGATGACGGCCTTGGCATGCGCCATAGGCTGTGAACCACAAAGCGAACCGAAGGCCACACAAGGCCCCTCACCGACGCTGGAGCGAGCACGTCAAGCCTACGGCCAGGGGGATTATCGTGCGGCAGTAATTGATGCGAAGACCGGCGTCCAGGAGGCTCCGGACAAACCGGAATCGCGGCTTTTTCTTGGAAAGACCTATGTCTCGCTCCGCAAAGGCGCGGACGCGGAGAAGGAACTGACTCGTGCACTGGAATTGGGTGCGGCGCCTGCCGAGGTGACGCCACTGCTGGTTCGCGCCCTCCTCTTGCAAGAGAAGCTCGATGCGGTCATCGAACGTACGGCTGATATCCAGGGCTTCGATGTCGACACCCAGGCGACAATGCTGACTGATCGAGGGTTGGCGTTGCTCGGACAGCGACGCGTCGACGAGGGCGAAGCGTCTCTACTGCGAGCGCTGGGGCTGAATCAGGAGCTTGGCAGGGCGCAACGCGGCCTCGCGCAGGTCGCCTTGGCCCGAGACAAGCCCGACCTGGCGCAAGAGTGGATCGACAAGTCCCTGCAGACCGATCCCCGCGACCTGGATTCCTTGATTTTCGCGGGGGAGTTGGCCGCTTCACAGCAGAACACTGCGCAAGCATTGGTGCGCTTCGAAGCGGCGTTCGAGTCCGACGCCTCCAACTCGGCCGTACTCGCTCGGCTGATTACCCTGTGGCTGGGCTCCAAGGATTTCGATAAGGCGCAGCGCGGCGTGATGACGCTGCGTCAGATCGCACCTGAGCATCCCGTGGGGTTTTTCGGCGAGGGCGTCCTTAAGATGCGGGAGGGCAAGAATGTGGAGGCGCAAGCTGCCCTGGAGCAAGCGGCTAGCCGTAATCCGCAGGACCTCCGGACCATCTACTTTCTGGGGCTGGTCCACTACCATCAGCGTCACTACGGGCAGGCCGAGGAACTCCTGGCCCAATTCACGGGCCGCGTCCCCAACGACTCCGACGCCAAGGTTTTGCTTGCCCGCATCTACCTGGCCCAGGGGCAGGGGGAGCGGGCCAGGTCGATCTTGGTGGATGTGCTCCGTGGGCGGCCGGATGACGCGGAGGCTCTGATGCTGATGGGAACAGCGACCCTTGGGAAAGGTGACGTCGGCGCTGGGCAGAAGTCGATTCAAGCGGCGATCGCGGCCGAGCCAGACTCCGCCTTGGTTCGCCTGCAGGCCGGTCTCGCCTTGTTGGGCGCGAACAAACCCGCCGAGGGAATCGCGTCCCTGGAGGCCGCCCTGACGCTGGACCCTGAGCTTTCCCAAGCGGAAGCCGCACTCGTGCTTGCTCGGCTAAGCGCGGGGGACTCGGCGGGCGCCCTGGAAGCCGCAGAGGAATTCGCGAACAAGCAGCCAGACAATCCGCAGGCACACAATCTGCTGGCGGTGGCATTGCGGGCGGCCGGGAAGACCGAAGCAGCCATCGCTGAGATGGAGCAGACCCTAAAACGCTTTCCGGACGACGCCTGGGCCGCGCGGGCGCTGGCCGGCGAGGCGGTCGTCCGAGGGGATCTGGACGCCGGGCGCGCGCGCTATGGGCAGGTGCTTCAGCATCATCCGAAGGATTTGAAGTCCCTGGTCGAGTTGGCCAAACTGGACGCGAAGGCGGGCGACCACCAAAGCGCCATTGCCATGTTGGAACGTGCGGTCGCGGCGCATCCGCAAGCACTGGGGCCACGCCTGGTCTTGGCACGCTATTATGACGCTCTGCTCAATCCGCAGGATGCATTGCGCGTCCTGACGGGCGCCCCAGGCCAGGTCGCGGAAGAACCTGCATTCTTACTAGAGTTCGGCCGGGTGTACCTCTCGGCACGGGATGCACCGAATGCAGCCCGGGTGTTGGATAGATACACCAGGGCCAAGCCGGACGACGCGGACGGGCTCCACCTGCTAGCGGTTGCACTCAACGGTGCGGGTGACCGCGATCGGGCGCGCGAAGCGGTAAGCGCTGCCTTGGCTGTAAATCCGGGGCATCCCGGGGCACGCGCTGGTCTGGCAACACTCTTCTCGTCTGAAGAAGGTCGTGAGACCGTCGCCAAGCTACGCAAGGCCCACCCGGGCGACACGCGGTTCGCGTTGCTCCAGGGCTGGCTTTTGCTCCAACAGTACGATCTTCAAGGGGCGATCTCCGCCCTGAGCGAGGCCTACCAACGCGACCCGGGCAGCGAAAGCGCACGCGCACTCGCCGAGGCGCAGTGGAAGGCGGACCGACAAACCGATGCGATCGCGACGCTCAAGGGTCAACTGGGACGCCAACCGGAAGACTCGACCCTGCGCGCTGCCCTAGCGGGCGCGTATGGCGCCCAAGGGAAGCTGGAACAAGCGCGCGCCCTGTGGCAGGACGTCATCAAGCGTCGCCCCGATGATGTGACCGCCCTGACCAATCTGGCCTGGCTGATGCGCGAAAAAAACCCGTCAGAGGCACTACAACTGGCGAACCGTGTCCTGCCATTGGCGCCCGATTCGCCGCCAGTGCTCGACACGGTTGGGGTGATCCACCGCCTGACCGGCGACGCGAAGGAGAGCGTGCGCTTGCTGGGATTGGCGGCCGAACGGGCGCCGCGGGACGCGGGGGTACGCTTTCATCTGGCGGAGAGCCTTGCGGCGATGGGTAACAGCGAGGCGGCACGGGACGCTCTCAGGAAGGCCGTGACCCTGGACCCAAGCTTCGCCCGAATTGCGGCCACCGACCCGGTTCTCAAGGCACTCTTGCCAGCTGCCAGCGCCTCAACGCCAACGCCGTGAGTGGCTGATGCGTTGCTCATGCCGCCCTCGCGGGCGCACGAGAAAAGAGACACCGCTTCTCCGCCCGGCGTCGACACCCAACGCTGGGGACCAAAAAAAGCCCACCGAGAGGTGGGCTTGCGATTCGGAAGGCTGAAAACGGCGGGGTCTTAGCTCACGCGACGCCGGCGCGTACCAGCGGCCATCCCGAGTAGACCGGTGCCAATGAGCAAAAGCGTCGCAGGGACCGGGACCTTGTTGAAATAGGTATCGACGTTACCGTTGAAGTTCGCGACGAACTCGGACGGGTCGGTGGGCGGCGGACTAACCGAAGTCGTATTGCCGGAGACTCTGGCGTTGGTCATGAAGGGGTCGGGGGTGTTGAGGACTGTTTGGCCCGAGACAGTCGCGCTCCCTGAATTAGTGAAGTCAGTGAGCGTAACGTTCTTGAGCAGAATAGAGTAGTCGCCCTCGGCCAAGGAGCTGCGCAGAAACGCCTCGCCCACGTCTAGCTCCGCGAAGAGCAGGCGAACGTCGTCGGCGGTACCTGTTGGGCTCATGGAGTCCGTCTCCGGATCGTAGCCCGGGACTGGATTGGTCGGGAAAACCCAATTGGTGTTGTTAAGCGGGTCGAGATACAGCGCATAGGGGAAGTTGGTAAAGGTCGCTAGAATCTCGCCGCTGAGGTTAATCGTCGCGGTGCCCGTAGCCTGCTCAATCATCGCATAGAGCCCGTAGCCGCCGACCGCCGCTGGGCTTCCCAACAGGCTGGTAACGTTTTGGTCCCCGTCGTCCACGAAGGCCGCATAGTCGATGTAAATGTCTTCCCAGAAAAAGTCACCGTCGAGCACTCCGTTGCCATTGTCATCCACCTGCTTGACAACGCCACCGTAGGCGCCCGTGAGTCGGTCGATGCCAAGAATCTGCGTCTTCGCACCGACCGGGTCGGGGGCGAAGGCGGTCTCGTCGAAACCGAAGTTGATGCCGAGATCAAGAGCCAGAGTGGAACCGGATGTGGCGAGTAAGGCGGGAACGGCGACACAGGTCGCGATGATCGTTTTCATACGCATGATCAAATACTCCTTAAGAGAGCGAAAATGATAGACAGGGTGTCTCGTACATCGAGTCTAGCAGGGCGCTGCCGCCTCGTTGTCAACATAAGAGGCATGCCTCATGCCAAAAGATCTTTATGTTTTTTAAACAAGGTATTGTGATTTTCTCTTGGCTGTTGAACGGGGGTGTGTGTAAAAAATACTGACACTGACCGGGTGCTCGATCTCCCGGCCTCTGCCGATCCACGCTCTCGCCGCCGGACGGTGCCTTCATGGGATTGTCAGCCGGTCGAGCGGGAGCCGGACCGACCGCGCGGTGGGTGTAGGGCCGTAGCCAACGCGCCCGGCAAAAACCGCCTGATCTAGGTTGCGCTCGCCAATGAGCAGGATCAGGGAACGCCGCAGGTCCGCCGCCTGCCGGCGCGCCGGCTCGGAGGCGGTGAAGGGGATGTCCCGGCGGACGTATCCGGAGAAGATGATCGGGGTCATCTCCGGCTGGAACTGGACCCCCTGGGCAGTCGCGGTCAACCAGAAGCGTTGCACGGCGCGTCCGGCGTCGAGGTAGCCGGCCAAGTCCTCCGGGGCGCGATCCGCGACGATGAAGAAGTGCGCCGCGCAGCGCAGGCCCGGCAGCCAGTCCATCATAAGCCTGGGTAAGAGGGTCCCGCCAAGATACTGGTTCAGGAACCGGACCCGCTCCCAGCTTCCCATGGCCCAGCGCATGGTCTTGAGCCCCAGCGTGTCCAGTCCCAAGGCGCGGTCCGGGATGCGGTCTTCGCTGAATTGCGCGTCCCACGCGATGATACGCCGGTGCACCTCGAAGGCCTCCCGGATGCTGAGGCGGATCCCGGCGTTACGAAACAGGAGTGCTGCCATCTGTCGGCGGGCCTTCGAGCCGGCGAGCCAGACAACGCGGAAGCCCGTGCCAACCGATGCCTCGAGTGCCCGTCGATGTCCTTCCTGCAGCGCTGTGCGGGCGAGCGGCCGTCGCTGTGTCACCCGGCGTTCGAGCATGTCCCTTAGGGGGCTCGGTGCGAGAGATGCGCCCTCTACGAATGTCACGTCGATCAACGGGGCGGTCTCGGGACAGTCAGGCAACAGGTCGATACGCGTATCAAGCCCCTCGGCGGAGGCGGCGATCACCAGGCTCTCCAGCAGTGTGCCGACCGCCAACTGGCTGGCGCGCCCTTCCAGATCGTAGACGCACCAATCTCGGGTATCACTCGCTCGCACTCGCAACCGGTGGGCGCCGAGGATCTGAAAGCGCCAGGGCTGGGTGTTATCGCCGCTCGGGGCCCACCGCGCCGCGTTGAGGATCTTATTGATCGTGTCATCGGATGTCATGTTGCACTCTTGCACCCTTGGTACCGTTGGACTATCGCCTGCGGCGTTGTTTGGCGGGGCTAACGGCCGAGGGCCTCCTGCATTGCCGGATGACTCATGCCACCAGGGCGGGAAACCGTCCGCAAGGTGCCCGAGAAGGCGTCCAAGTGAAGCGACGTGGGCGCGACATCGACCGTTCCCCGGCCGAGCAAGACCTTCACGGCAGTGGTGGCCGCGAACGCGGCACAGAGCTCGCACCCCACGGGTGTAGAAGGGCCGACCCGTCGGACCAGATCGAGTCGGCTCGGGTCGACCAATGCGTTGAGCTGGAGTGCCTCCGGCGACAGGCCCAACATGAAGCGCCGGAGTTGATCGGACTCGGGGAGTCCGTCCACCTGAAAATACTCCGCAAAGGTCATCTCTCCTGGCATGAATACCAGCAAGGAGACCCCCCAGCCGAGCGGCGCTGCCGTGATCGCGGGGATGGATCTGGCCGCACAGGCCGCAAACACCAGTTGACGTGCCGGCATGGCGAAGAAATCCAGTCCATCGATATAGACATCCACCTGGTCAAAAAATGCGTCGACGTTGTCCGCGGTGACACCCTGCGGAAATTGCTTCAGCGCCAACGTGGGATTAATGTCCAACGCCATCTCCGCCAGGCAGTCGATCTTCGGTCGCCCGAGATGGCTCATCGTGGCCCCAACTTGACGGTTGAAATTAGCCAATTCGAAGACGTCAAAATCGGCGATATTAAAGCGACCAACACCCAATCGGGTCAGCGTCAACAAGTGACTGCCTCCGACCCCCCCGAGGCCAGCGATCGCGATTCGCTTGGTCCGCAACCGGTCCAATTCTTCGGGCGTTAACCAACCGACATTTCTGGCAAACGCCGCTGAATGGTCGAACATACAAGTGGACCTCTCAAATCAGGTGATTTGCACGAACAGTCTTTCCCCAAGGAGTCGGGGCCGCCCCGCCCCGCCCCGAGACTATCCGCACCGGGGGCGGGGGTGTCCCCGCTCTCTGGGTATAAGTGATTCCGGAAATCGCTTAGATGACCGAGGTCGACCGCCGAGGCAGAGTAAGCCGCACGTCTGAATCCCGGCCGAGCGACGCGGCTAGATACAATGCGTGTCGGGGGACCCTTGAAACCCTCATTCGTGCCAGGCAGGGTAGCCCATTCAGTGCCACGCGATGGGCAAACGTTGCCCCGGACCTGGGCAGGCGCGGCTGAGCGCGCGCTCGAAAGTCCCGGGACTGACGTATACCCCATTACGCGCCAGTTTTTCGTTTATCCGCTCGCTAAGTAATTGTTTAATAATTCTTTTCTGGCCACGGGCCATTGAGCACTGGTCACTTTCCGGTATTGGCTCCAAGCCCAACCAGGGATGCCAGGTCGTGTGCAAGGATCATGGGCTTAGCGGTCCCCCGCACAGTGTGTCAGGCCCCTTCCCGAGAATGTCCGAACGGCACGCCTGAAGCTCCCCGTCGATCCAGGTATAGAGATCCCGGAACTCCGACGCCATGCCGCGCACGTGGTCGCGCGTGTCTGCGATATACACGGCACGAGTCCCGTGGTGGTCCACATCCCTCCCCAGGCGCTCAAAAATGATTCCGGTGCGCTTTAGTAGGCGGGGAAGAAACGGCTCCATGACGGCAAACATAAATGGTCTCTCGAGTAGTTCTGTCACCGCCGTACACGCGAGCAGGAGCGCCATTGAGATGAGTGGGAAGGTGCGCAGCTCCGTGTCGGAAAGGTCCAGGGAGGTGATTTCACCAAACCGTGTCGCCGACTCGCCGGACCGACGGCGAAACGCGCCGTCCACGGCAAATCGGGAGGCCTCGCAGAATCTGCTGTCGAGGTGCGGTGATCTTGGCCATCGCTGCCGGGTCCAAGCTGTCCGTACAGCACGTTTCAAAGGGAAGCGGTCGTGGCGACTCGTTGACGGAGGCGGGGCAGATGCGCATACAGCCGGCGGCCATGCCCGTGGCGAGATGGGTGATCAGGCAGTGAGTCGAGATGGCATCAAATTCGTCGCTCTCCATCCGCTGCGGAAAGCGTTCAGCGGGTTCGTAGCCGAATTCCTCGCAGTAAACGCGATAGCGTATCTTGAAAGTCTCGTGGCGATCAGCGCTGAGGATTGCTGGGCGAATCGAGAAATACCGCGGGAAGTTTTCCAGCGGGTGCTTCTGTTCCGGGGTCATTGCGCCGCACCTCCGTCGACATCTCTGATGTCGGTTGTCGTCGATATCCGGGGTAGCCCCTGAGTCTGAGTAAGTGGCCGCCGATCGTTGGCAGCTCCACCTGCGGGCTGTATCTGAAGGAGACTGCGGTGAAAGTCGGCTCGTCGTCCCGTGGTCGGGACCTGTGGTCTAATCGTGCCTCGCAAGGTTCGGCAAGGTCTGCATCGCGGCCTCATGCCCCTCTAACCCGTCGCAGCCTCAGGCGCGGGGCCGCTGAGTAAGGTTGCGATGATCGCTCGCCACGCCAGATCATTACCGCGGACCGAAGGCTGCCGTTTTGGACCCCAGCGACCTCGAGTCGAGCATACCCCGGGGGCTAACTTCGAATCAATCTACCAGGGCCGGAAAGTCGGCCCCTCCTGAGGGTTTCCCGGACGAGTGCACTTCGGTACCGAGGAGGTCGGACCAGGGTGTGCTCGGGCCGATCTCGATGTCTGGCAGTCCCCACGCCCAGTCAGCCGAAGACGGGCGCCAAACCGCCTGGACCATGTCCATGTGGTTCGTGTCGAAATTCAGCGCTCGCCCGCGAGGCAGCCATTCCTGGCGTGGATGCGGGTACCTCGATGCTGATCTTGCTCGCGACCTCCCGTTACGAGTTGGTCAATGCACGATCCCATCGGCAACTCTCGCAAACCCTTTGCTGATTGCGCCTGGTGGCTCATTCCGACCGCTGCTTCATAGGCGGAGACACTTAGCGTGAAGGGAATGACCTGTCCCCAGTACTCGAACGGGGAGCCGGCTTGCTCAAAGTGACAATCGATTCGTTTGAGGAGCCTTTGCAGGGGGCGCTCCATTGCGACGATCCACTGGTGGATGCCCTCATATTTGGATTCAATGTACATGAGGCGCGCAAGACCGGCGAGGACCCCCAAGCAAGGGGCGCTGCCCGGGGGCGTCGACTTGTCGGTCGATTGCCGTGGTCCGAGCCCCGTCCCCGGCTGGGAGTGCCGAGTCAGCGACTGACGGAACACCAGGCGCGAGACCTCGGCGAGGGCCATCGGGTCAACGAGGAAAGGAACGTACAGGTCAATTGGCGCGCCATATTGGAACATGGGCAGCTTGAGGGTTGGGGAGCGGACCAGGCGTGCGGTGCCCACTAAGGCTCCGTCGGCGTCGAATGCGCCGAAATGGATCGCGTTCTTGTCGTATCTATCATATTCCAGTCCATTGGGATAATCGGTCTCCGGGAGAAGCTTTGCCTTGCGACAATAGACCTGAAAGCGCAGTCGATAGCAATCGATCAACTCAGATCGCGTGAGTCGGGCGAAGCTCAACAGGGGACGCGTTTCGCCCGTCCGGTCGCTGTCACCATCGCTCATTGAAATCCTCGCATGCTTCAGGCCGAGTCACCCCAATGACTTCGCTGGGGTTGGGTGGAGCCGCCGCGGATGATAAACGCCACGGTTCCCACAGCCCGGTGCGCAGGGGCACCGGTCGACCTGGCAGGTGGAGGCGAATGTCGACAGCTGACCAGGGGGTTGGGCCGCAGGTCGCTGCAGGCGTCTGCCTTTTTCTCGGGTGTTGCCCTTTGGTAACTGGGCTTTGATCATTGACTCAGCTCAATGAAAGCACGATCCTTGCGGGAAGTCGAGCGACCCCCCCCGGCGCGTGCCTTGAATGCCGGGGGGCGGGGAACTGCGCCCATGCTGTTGTCGGAGGCCATTGGTCAAGTTCGCCGGGTCGTTGCGTTGTCAGGAGGCGGGGGCGGGCGCGTTTGCAAGAGTCAAGTCTGTTGTCCGGCGTCGCGGAACCACGCTGGATTGGAAGTGCTCATGGCCACCCGCACCCGTGCTGGCCCGGGCATGAGTCAACGTCGTCGGATCATCAGTTCGGGGGGGCAGTCCTTGGATATCTTTGAGCGCAACATCGGTATTGTCACCCCGGATCAGCAAGCGACTCTGCAGCGCTCGCGGGTGACGGTCCTGGGCTTAGGGGGGCTGGGCGGGGTCGTTACCGAGGTCTTGGTGCGGTCTGGTGTTGCCAATCTGAACCTTGTGGATTTCGACACCTTCGATCCCTCGAACCTCAATCGTCAGATTTACGCCTTTCAGGATACCATCGGCCGGCCCAAGACCGAGGTGACGCTGGAGTTCCTGCGCCGGATCAACCCCCAGGTCCAGGCGGTACTGGCCGCGACCCTGGATGAGGACAACTGTGCAGCCCTGCTCTCCGGATGCGACGCCCTGGTGCTGGCCGCCGACGATGCCGTTCCCTGCATCATCGGCAGCCGCTTTGCGCGCGCCGCCGGGATCCCGGTCATTGAGGGCTGGGCCATCCCGTTCTGCAATGCCCGGGTCTTTACGACGGAGACCCCGACCCTCGAGGCGTGCTATGGCTTCCCGCCGCTGCCTGACCCCTTAGGTGAAGTTTCTGCCCAAACCCGCGCCGAGTTGAAGCAATGCATGCTCGCCTCGCTGACCAAGATCGATGGCGTGATCGCCCATTACTCACCCGCGGCGGTCGAGCGTATTCGGGCCGGTCTGATCCCGTCGTTTGCACCCACGGTGTGGTTCACGGCCGTGCGCATGGCACTCGAGACCATCAAATTACTGTTGGGAACGGGTACTCCAAGTCTCGCGCCCGCCTTCTCCCCCTACGATGCCTTCACGCATAGGATGCCCAGGCAGGAACTCTAACGATGGCCATCATCAATGCCCATGTGCACCTGATCGACCTCCAGACCGTGCTCGCCGAGAGCGGGGCCGGGTTCATCGACTACCTGAAGCAGATTCCGGCCTTCGCCGATGCCGAACGGGTGCTGCCCACGCTGTCAGAGGACGAGTTGCTGCGTCAGATGGACGAGGCCGGCATCGAGCGCTCGATCCTGTTTGCCCTTTACTGCCCGGTCCTCAAGGCCTCCAACGAGTTCGTGCGCGATGCCTGTCAGCGTCACCCGGATCGCTTCTGGGGCTACGCCTCGGTGGACCCCCACGACGAACGCGCCCCCGAGGTTCTGGAGGCGGCCATCACCCAGTACGGTCTCAAGGGCCTGAAGCTGCATCCGCCACTGCAAAACATCTACCCCAATGACCGCAAGCTCTGGCCTCTCTATCAGAAGGCCGAGGACTTGGGTATCCCGGTGGTCCTGCACGTTGGCTGCACACCCTTTGGTCACCTGGTCCGGCTGGATCAGGCCCAGCCCATCCTGGTGGATGAGGTCGCCATTGCGTTCCCGCGGCTCAAGATCGTCCTTCCCCACCTGGGCACGCTCTGGCACCAGGAGAGCTTCATGCTGGTGGAGAAGCACCCAAACGTCTATGTCGACATGGCGGCCTACCCCTACGAACTGCGCGAACTGGTGAATGCCAAGATCGTCGAGCGCATCGGCGCCCACAAGTGGCTGTTCGGCACGGACTTCCCGATGCCCTACGAGGGTCAAACCCACCGTATGGCGGACTTCGTTGAAGTGGTGGAGGCCCTACCTCTCACCGCGGAGGTCAAACAGGGCATGTTCTCGAACAACCTGATACGGCTGCTGGCTAGCTCCTGAGTGGAACTCCAACGATGACAGATGTAACTCCATCCGGCTTTGATCTGGAAGGTGCAGTCCTCAGCGCTTTCCAGGCCGCTCGGCAGGCCCCGCACTATGCCGGGATCCTGGATCGGGCTGGCCTGAATCCGGACCAGGTCCAGTCCCTTGAGAGCTTCGTGGGCCTAGTGCCGCTGCTGCGCAAGGAACAGTTATTTAATGCCGAGGTGCCCTTTGAGCGGCTGTGCAGGGGTGGACGCCTCGGTTCCGTCCGCTCGGTGATGGTGAGTTCTGGTTACAGTGGTAATAACTCCTATGCGATCGCCGACGCGGAGGAGCTTGACGCCACCGCTGGCGGAATTGACGCCGCCCTCGACCTCTTCTTCGGCACCGATCGTACACCCACGCTGCTGATCAACGCCTTTCCGATGGGGATCCACCTGCCGACCCGGCATGCCTTGGCCGAGACCGGCCCGCGCAGCGATCTGGTGCTCAAGATCCTGCAGCGTTTCGGACCCTGTTTCGAACAGACCGTGATCCTCGCCGACCCGCATTTTCTGAAGAAAATCGTCGACGAGGGCAATGAGGCGGACCTGGACTGGCAGGCGCGCAACGTCAGCTTCGTAGCCGGCGAGGACTGGTTGCCCCAGACCTTGCGCGCCTACATCTACGCCCAGACCGGCATCGACGATGACGGCCCGCGCGTGTTGGTCGGCACCATGGGACTCACAGAACTGGGGTTGAACATCTTCTTCGAAACCCGCGAGACCATTCGGTTGCGTCGCCTCGCCGCCGCCTCGCCAAGCCTGCGCGCGGCCCTGTTTCCAGGCGTGGGCGCGGCGGTTCCCAGTCTTTTCCACTACGACCCAACCCGCTTTTTCATCGAGAGTATCGCGCATCCCGAGGGGCGGGAACTGGTCTTCACCTGCCTTTCGCCCTTACGACGGGTGCCGATGATCCGCTACGCCGCGGGCGACTTGGGAGATGTCCTGATACCCGCCGCAATTGGCGCGGGTATTGGCGGCCCAGGGCCATCCGGAGCTTCAGCCGCTGATGCCCCTGCCTTGTGGCTGGGTGGCCGGGCGGGAGCGCGGCATACGGACCAGCGCGGGCATGCTGCGCATGGAGGACCTGCGCCACGGCCTCTACAGCGACGCCGCGGTTGCCTGGGCCGTCACAGGTCATTTTACAGTTCACACGAGCGAGGGCGTCGACCAGGTCGCGGTCCAACTGCGGCGTGGCATAGCAGCCACGGAGGCGCTACGGAAGGCCACGGAGCAGGCCCTGTTTTCGGTGGTCGATCAGCCCCTCACGACAGCGCTGTACGGCTACGAGGCGTATCCGTTCGGCAAGGATTTGAACTACGAGAGCAAGTTTCGTCACTGTCTGTAATCGTGGGGCGTGGCACGCGCGTAGTTCATCCCCGATCGCAGTGTCCGTCCACGCGTCGGGCCTGATCTCATGGTGTCGGTGGCGGGACGCTGGACGCTGGTTTTACTGGCTGGGTTGCACCCTGATCTCAAACCTCGAAAATGGCGACGCGCAGGTTAATGAAACAAGCAGCAGGGTATCCGCCACCGGTCTATACACGGTACTTCGAGTTTTTCCGAGTCGATGGCGATGACCTCTTGGATACCGCCTACCAGATTCGCTACCAGGTCTATTGTGAGGAACGCGGCTTTCTTGACCCCAGCCAGTTTCCGAGTCGGATCGAGACCGACCGGTACGACGACACGTCCGTACACTTCGTCGGCAGACATCGTTTCCGCCACCTCGCCGCGGGCACGGTTCGGCTGGTCCTGGCCTCGAACCGCGGATTTCCGTTATTGGAACATTGTGAATTCGAACGGGAGTTCGCGTACATCCGGGACATGGGGCAGCCGATCCTGCGGCAGTACGCGGAGATCTCGCGCTTGGCGGTGTCGAAGATCTTTCGGCAACGCGCCGATGATAGCTATTATGGCGGCCCACCGCGTTTAGGGGCTAGCGCTGAGGCACCGGGCTTACCGGAGGAGCCGGGTATGAACCCGCAGGAGGCGGGGCCGGAGATCGTGGCGGGGCTCTTCAAGAGCATGTATCACGAATGCAAACGGCTGGGGGTAACCCACCTGGTCGTGGCTATGGAGCGGAGTCTCCATTTGTTGCTGCGGCGGATGGGCTATGTGTTCAAGCCGATCGGCCCATCCGTGGATTACTACGGCCCGGTCATTCCCTACCTGGCCACCATCGCAGACCTTGAACGCCATCTTTATGCCAAGCGGCGAAAAGTTTTCGACTATTGGATGGAGGGTCTGGAACCTGAGTTCGCGCCAGCCCTCGCCGGTGCTGGCGGCGACGTCCTGGGGGCCGCAGCAGCTTCCTGACGGTGAGTGGGGGCGCCGGGTCGCCCGTGACGCTCAGGCGTGGGACTCAAGGAAGGCGCGCAGGCCCTGTTCCTCGTCCTTGGTGAGGGAGGTCTGGATCACCTTGCCCTTCCCCTTGAACTGCTCCAGGCCCTCCAGAACCTTATCTGGTGTGGCCTTCTTCACCAGGATGAAGATCGCCGAGCAGCCGGGTTTGAAGTTCTCGGCGAGTTCCTTCATGAAGTCGTCATTAATCCCAAGGTCAGTGAAGCGCCCGGAAATGGCCCCGGCTCCGGCCCCCACCGCCGCCCCCAGCAGGGGATTCAGGAACAGCATCCCGATCAGCATGCCCCAGAAGCCGCCACTCACCGCGCCCAGGGCGGTCAGGTTCATGGCCTGGTGAAGCTTGACCTTGCCCTCCGCGTCCTTGGTGACGATGACCACATCTTCCATCTCCAATAGATACTCCTTTTGCATCTTGACGAGGGCAGCTCGCAGCTCGAAGGCCAGTTGTTCATCCGGGAAGGAGACGACGATCAGATTACTCATGGGGTCTTGCCTCAGAATGATGGTTGGGTGTTGATGGTGAAGATCAGGGGGTGATCAGCGGATGCCGCGCCAGTTCTTTCTGGAGGGCGATCACAATATCCCGGTGTGTCGATGTTCAGTAGTACGCAGCCGCGTGAAGGCCCGGCCCGGGGCAGGACCATGCCCACAGCACGGGCCGGTGCGGGTTCCGTTGCGGCCCGCGCGACCGAAGGAGTCCCCTAGGCCGACTCTGATTCCGCCTTGGCCACGGCCTCGCGCAGGGCCTGGAAGATCAGCTTGCGGGCGGCGGTCTCGTCCAATTCTGGCACGTCCCAGCCCATGATTCGGCAATACTTTTTCACCAGATGGCTCACGTCGTCGTTCAATTCGGCCCGGTAGCGGTCGATCTCAACCTGTTCGATTGGCTTCATAGCGGTCTCCAGGAGTGAAAACGCCGCCAGACCCCTGTGCCTGGCGGCGGCCCGCGTTTACTTGACGCTGACCTTGCCGGTGATGGACCGGACATAGGTGGCGATGACGCCATCGCCGGGCTTCAGCTTGTCAAGGATCGCCTTGTCTTTGACCGACAGGGTGACCAGCTTCTCCGGGCCGCGAACGGTGACCTGAGACTTGGCCCGATCGACGGACTCCACCTTGCCGTACAGCTTGAGCCTTTCGGTGATGGTCCCGGCGGGCTTGGTGCCGGGAGCCTTGTCGACCGTGGTGTCTCCCATGGCACCCATGGCGCCCGCGTCGCGCCCGGTCTCGATGTCCACGAGCACCGCCTCGGTCTCGGTGAATTGGACCTTGTCGCCGATCTTGATCTGTTTGATGCGGCTGACTTCCTCGGGGATGTTGAAGACCTCGAAGTGACCGTCGGGTGTCTTGAGGGTCATCAAACGGGTCTCGGTGTTGATCGCCTCGACCGTGCCGGATACCTCCGTGACGGTCGCACCGCCAGCTACCGGGGTGACGGTATCGGCGCTGGTCAGTGGGGCCAGGCCGAGCGAAAGGGCGGCAGTCAGGGCCAGGGTCAGTGTGCGTTGTCGCATTGGGAGTCCTCCGATGGAGCTGTCTTGGGGTGGGTGAATCTAGAAGGAGCAGTCAGCGGTCAGCCGTCAGCCGTCAGCTATTTCAGAACCACGACTTGCGCACAGTCGTTTGGCGACGGACGCTCACCCCGGGGATGATCCGTCAGGCGACGGTGTCCCCATCAAATACAGAGCTGAACGCTGACGGCTGATCGCTGACTGCTCTTTTCGGGGTGAACCTTGCAGCACAGAACGTTACTCGGGAAACGGGGCCGCTGCAACCTGCGAATCCTGAAACGGTTCTGACCAAAATTTAACCGCTCGGAAAGGTCGCGGAAAAGCCGATCACCCACACTTAGCGGTCAAGGCAGGACGAGCGATCCGCATCCGGTGTCAGGTCCTCGGACCGCCCGGGGCGGCTCCGTTCCGACCCTATAGACATCCTCAGAATCTTCCAAACCAAGACGCGCCGAACGATCGGCAGGACGATGACTATGACCCCGAACACAGTGACTAAGGCTCGCGCCGAAACGACTCTGATGCCCTCCCGGCCGATCCTGACCCGCGGCACGATTGCGGCCGCCGTGGCCCTCGCCCTCGCCGTCGGGGGCGGCGTCGCCGCCCAGTCGGCGGCGCCCGGTTCCGCTCGGGCCGCGACCCCCGGCGCTGCCGCCGTCGTCCAGCCGGCCATGCCGGGCTTTGCCGACGTGGCCGAGCGGGTCTCCCCGGCAGTGGTGAATGTGACGGTCGTCGCCGAGTCGACTCCGGACCGGCTGCCGCGCTCCCATCCGCAGTTGCCGGAGGGTGCCCCGATGGAGGAGTTCTTCAAGCACTTCTTCGAGCAGCCCGGCATGCCCGGTGGCTCAGGACGGCCTGGGTCCGGCGCGCCGAGGGCGCCGGCTCCGGCTTTATCATCGATCCGACGGGTCTGGTGGTCACCAACAACCATGTGGTGGAGGGTGCCACCGGGATCACCGTGACCCTGAACGACGGCAGCAAGCACAAGGCCCAGGTTATCGGCAGCGACGACAAGACCGATCTGGCCCTGCTCAAGATCGACGCCGGCCGCCCCCTGCCCCATGTGGACCTGGCCGATGCCAGCGGCACCCGGGTCGGGGACTGGGTCCTGGCGGTGGGCAATCCCTTCGGACTCGGCGGCTCGGTCAGTGCCGGAATCGTCTCGGCCCGGGGTCGGGATATCAACTCCGGCCCCTATGATGACTACATCCAGATCGACGCCCCGATCAACCGCGGCAACTCCGGCGGCCCCCTGTTCGATGTCTACGGCCGGGTGATCGGCGTCAACACCGCCATCTATTCCCCCACGGGCGGCAACGTCGGTATCGGCTTTGCCATTCCGGCGGAGACTGTGAAGAGCGTGGTCGCGGACCTGCGCACCGGCGGCCGGGTCGAGCGGGGTTGGCTCGGGTTGCAGATCCAGCCCGTGACCGAGGAGATTGCCGCTGCCCTGGGCCTGCCGGGGACCGAGGGCGTGCTGGTGGCCGATATCCTGCCGGACGGCCCCGCGGTCGGCTCCGGCCTTGAGCCCGGGGACGTCATCACCAAGGCCGGCGGTCAGCCGATCAAGGACTACAAGGATCTGCCAAAGCTGGTCGCCGCCACCAAGGCCGGGACCCTGATGGAGCTGGAGCTGATGCGCGCGGGCAAGCCGCTTACGCTCTCCGCCAAGGTCGGTCCCATGCCTGGCAACGAGACCCTCGCCAAGAGCGACGCGCAACCCGCGGGTGACCCGGGACAGGCGCGGCTCGGGCTCCAACTGGCCCCGCTGACGCCTGAAATCCGCCAGGAATTGGGGCTGAGCGCCGACACCACTGGGGTCTACGTGGCACGGGTGCAGCCCGGGAGCCCGGCGGAGGAGGCCGGAATCGAGGCCGGCAACCTCATCTCCATGGTTGGTGGTCAGCCCGTCAACACCCCCGCCCAGGCGTTAGAGGCGGTACGTACCGCCGCCGCGGCCAAGCGCGGCGCCGTGATGCTGCGCGTGCTGAAGGACGGCCGGCCCCTGTTCGTCGCGGTGCCGTTCTCAGCCTGATCATTGGCGCCTGATCACCGCAGCGATGTGCCCCGGGCCGAGCCCACCCCTGCTCGACGCCCGCCTCAGCCATCTTTAGGCCATGGACGGCCCACTGTTTCCCGTTATCATCCGCCTATGCGAGTCCTCCTGATCGAAGACGACCGCCAGATGGCGGATTACCTGCGCAAGGCCTTGGGCGAGGTCGGCGCCGTGACTGACCATGCGGCCGATGGTCGCGAGGGGCTCTTGCAGGCGGCGAGCGCCGATTACGACGCCCTGATCCTGGACCGCATGCTGCCTGGCCTGGACGGACTCGCCATCCTGCGCACCCTGCGCGCCTCCGGCAACCAGACCCCGGTGCTGATCCTCTCTGCCCTGGGCGACGTGGACGACCGGGTGGAAGGATTGCGTGCCGGCGGTGACGACTATCTGGTCAAACCCTTCGCCTTCTCCGAACTGCACGCGCGCCTGGAGGCCCTGCTGCGGCGCGGGAGCCTGGATGCCCCCGAGACCCGGTTGCGGGTCGGCGACCTGGAGATGGACCTCCTGAAGCGGGAGGTCACCCGCGCCGGGCGCCCCATCGCGCTGCAGCCCCGGGAGTTCCGCCTGCTGGAATACCTGATGCGCCACGCCGGCCAGGTGGTCACCCGCACCATGCTCCTGGAGCAGGTCTGGGACTATCACTTCGACCCCCAGACCAACATCATCGATGTCCACATCAGTCGCCTGCGCGGCAAGATCGACCGGGAGTTCGAAACGCCCCTCCTGCACACGGTACGCGGCGCCGGTTATATGCTGCGTACCCCATGACTGCCCCGGCGGCGGCGTTGACGGCGCTCCCCAGCGACACGGAACACCGACCTCGGGATCTGCGGGTGCGCACCGCCGAGGTCTTGCGCAGCTCCAGCTTCCGCCTGGCCCTGCTCTACATGCTGTTGATGTCCGTCTCGGTGGCCATCCTCCTCGGTTTCATCTACTGGTCCACCGCCGGCTTCATGGACAGCCAGACCGACGCCACCATCGCCGCCGAGATCCAGGGGTTGGCGGAACAGTACCGGCAACGGGGCCTGCCCGGGCTCAGCAATGTGATCCGCGAGCGGATCACCCGGGACCCGGCCGGGGCCGGGGTCTATCTGCTGGCGGACGAGGACCTCAAGCCCCTGGTTGGCAACCTGGACCGTTGGCCCGCAGGATTTCCGGATGAGGATGGCTGGATGCATTTCCGGCTGCGCGACCGCGGGCCTGACCGCGCTGAAGAGCACGCTGCCCGCGGCCAGGTCTTCCGGCTCCGCGGGGACTTGCGCCTGCTGGTGGGGCGTGACGTGCGTGACCTCGATGCCACCCGCGGGTTGATCCTGGATGCCCTGACCTGGGGATTGGCCATCACCGCCGGCCTGGCCCTGCTGGGCGGCTGGGTCATGAGTCACCGGGTCTTGCGGCGGCTGGAGGCGATCAACCAGACCAGCCGCGAGATCATGGAGGGTGACCTGGCCCGGCGCATCCCCGTGAGCGGCCGCGGTGACGACTTCGACCAGCTCGCCGCCGGCCTCAACCACATGCTGGCCCGGATCGAGTCCCTGATGGCCGGGGTCCGTCAGGTCTCGGACAATATCGCCCATGACCTGCGTACCCCCCTGACGCGTCTGCGCAACAAGCTGGAGTTGTTGCGCGCCGAACTGGGTGAGGGGCACCCGGCGGGGTCCGCGGCGGAGGAGACCATCGCCGATGCTGAAGAACTGCTCGCCACCTTCAACGCCCTGTTGCGTATCGCCCGCATCGAGTCCGGCAGTCGGCGCGCCGCCTTCGCACCGGTCGACCTTGGGCCCCTGGTGGCCGACCTGGCAGAGCTCTATGAACCGGTGGCGGCGGAGCGCGGGCAGCGCCTGACCCTGAACGCGCCCCATCCGGCCTGGGTGATCGGCGATCGGGACCTGCTGTTTCAGGCGCTGGGGAACCTGGTCGACAATGCGGTGAAATACACCCCGGAGGGCGGGCAAGTGGACTTGAGCCTCGGCCAGAGTGACGGGGCCGTGGTCGTCGCGGTGGCGGACAACGGACCCGGTATCCCTGCGGCACTCCACGCGGAGGTCTTCCGGCGCTTCTTTCGCGCCGACGACAGCCGCTCGACCCCCGGTAACGGCTTGGGCCTGAGCCTGGTCCAGGCGGTGATCCAGCTGCACGGCGCCACCGTCGAGCTGCTGGACAACTGCCCCGGACTGCGGGTCCGAGTGCGTCTGGAGCGGGCCCCGGACCCTGGGGCGACCCTCAGGACGAGCCAATGACGTCACACCTTCACAGGCCCGTGCGATCCTAGCCGCGCCGGGGCCGGCGAAGCCTCGAACTGGTTCAATATCACCACCGAGAAAGGTAACCACCGAGAAAGGAGGTAGAGATGGCGGAGCTGGCGAGTCTGGTGCAGAAGAAGCGGGTGCAGCTTCAGCAGGGCGTCCATGACATGGGCGCACTCGTGATCGAGGCCCTGCATCGATCGGTGGACTGTATGTCCAGCCAGGACCTGGTCCTGGCCGCGCGGATCATCGAGAACGACGAACTGATCAACCACCGTCGTCGCGTCATGGAGCAGGAGTGCCTGGTCACCCTGGCCGCCTACAAGCCCGCCGGGGAGGACTTGCGCTGTATCGGCGCCTGCCTGGCCCTGGTGTCGGAACTGGAGCGCATCGGCGACTATGCGGCGGACGTCGCCCGCATCGTCCGCCGTGCCGGGGACGGCACCTTCCCCCCCACGCCGGTGGCGGCCATCGCCGGGGTGGCGCAGAGCGCCATCACCATGCTCGGCGGCGCCCTGGCCGCCTTCGATGCTGGTGGTGACGCCGACCAGGCCCGGGCTGCGGTTGCCCAGGAAAAACAGGTGGACGACGAAGAAAACGCGGTGGTGGACCGGGTGCTGGAGATGATCCGCGCGGAGCCGGAGTTCGCGCCCCTGGGGACCTATCTCCTGTGGATCGTCCACAACTATGAGCGCGCCGCTGACCGCGCCACCAATGTCGCCGAGCGGGTGGTCTACATCGCGTCTGGTCAGACCGAGGAATTGGGCTGACCAAGGAACGATTGCGTTTGGGTTTAACGTGTTCTTGACTCGTTGCTTATCCCTTCGGTCAGCCAGATGCACACAACCGGAGCAGGCCCATGAACCCGCTTTCCTATCTCGACCCGGATGACCCTTACCCAGAGAGTGACGGCCAGCCCATGGCGGAGAACACTGAGCAGTACGAATGGTTGGTGAAGATCAAGGAAAATCTGGAGATCATGTTTGCCGACCGTCCGGACGTCTTCGTGGCCGGAGATTTGTTGTGGTATCCGGTCCCCGACCGGCGCATTGCCGGTCCCATCGCCCCCGATGTGCTGGTGGCATTTGGGCGCCCCAAGGGGCGACGCGGCTCCTACAAACAATGGGAAGAGGACAACATACCGCCCCAGGTGGTCTTCGAGATCCGGTCGCCCGCTAACAGCGTCAAAGAGATGGCGGACAAACTCGCGTTCTATGACCTTTACGGGGTGGACGAGTACTACGTCTACGACCCGGCTGAGAACGCGCTCCGCATCTGGACCCGCCAACAGGGGCGACTCACCGCCATGCCCCACGTCCGGGGCTGGACGAGCCCCCGTCTGGGGGTGCGGTTCGCCTTGACGCCCGCGACGTTGGAACTCTTCGATCCCGCGGGGCAACCCTTCCTCACGTCCGTGGAACTCGCCCGGCGGGCCGAACGCGAGGCGGCGCGGGCCGCGCACGAATTCGCCCGGGCTGAGGATGAGCACGCGCGGGCTGAGGATGAGCACGCGCGGGCTGAGCAGGAGCACGCGCGGGCAGAGCGGGAACGCCAACGCGCCGAGCGTCTGGCCGAACGCATGCGTACCCTAGGGATAGACCCGGACACCCCCAACGACTGACGACCCGCATCTAGGAATGTCTTGGCATTCCTGGCGCGATGGCGGGCGTTTTGACTGTCCAGGGCTTACGGGCTCGGGCCCCCTGGAAACGCCACCAGATGCCGGGCCTCCAGACGGATGCCGATGTCATCGCCGACGGCGTGCTGGTGGTGGCTGGGGACCAGGCACAGGACTTGGGTGCCGCTCTCCAGGCGCAGGGTGTATAGGTACTCCGCGCCGCGGAAGGCCCGATCCACCACGGTGGCGCGGCGGGGGCTGGATTCGTCGTAGAGCAGGTCGTCCGGGCGGATCAGGACCTCCGCCGCCTGGCCGGCGTGCAGGCCATGGGGGTGTTCGCCGGCCACCCGGCCCAGTTCGGTTTTGACCCGCAGGTCATCCACCGCCTCGCCGGGCAATATGACCCCCTGACCGATGAAGTCCGCCACGAAGCGGTTGGCGGGTTCGTGGTAGAGCCCGAAGCCGGTGCCCCATTGCTGGATCTGGCCCTGGCCCAGGACGCCGATCTGATCCGCCATGGCGAAGGCCTCGAACTGGTCGTGGGTGACCAGTACGGCGGTGATGCCGTCGCGCCGCAGGACCCCCCGTACCTCCCGGGCCAGTTGTTCCCGCAGGTCCGCGTCCATGCTGGAGAAGGGTTCGTCCATGAGCAGGATTTCCGGTCGCGGCGCCATGGCCCGGGCCAGGGCGACCCGCTGCTGCATGCCCCCCGAGAGCTGATGGGGGTACTGGCGGGCGGCCGGGGTCAGGCCGACCAGGTCCAGCAGGTCTGCCACCCGGGCCTGGCGTTCCCGGCGCGGCCGATTCCGCAGCCCGAAGCCCACGTTACGTTCCACCGTCAGGTGGGGAAACAGAGCAAAATCCTGAAAAACCATGCCGATGCGCCGTTGCTCCGGGGCCAGGGTGCGCCCCGGGGCCGAGACCTGCCGGCCATGGATCAGGATCTCGCCCCGGGTCACGGGCTCGAACCCGGCGATGGCCCGCAGCACGGTGGTCTTGCCGCAGCCGCTAGGGCCGAGCAGGCAGCCGATGGCACCGTCCTGCAGGATGAAGGACAGGTCCCTTACGATCGGGCGGCCGCCGTAGGCGACGCTGAGGTCGCGGACTTCAAGCTGGATGGGCATCGCGGGACCGGGTGATGGAGCGGCTCAGGAGCACGACCGGGAGCAGCCCGGCCAGGACGATGGTGAGTGCCGCCGGGGCCGAGTCTGCCAGGCGCTCGTCGCTGGCGAGTTCAAAGGCGCGCACGGCCAGGGTGTTGAAGTTGAAGGGTCGCAGGATCAGGGTCGCCGGCAGTTCCTTCAGTACATCGACGAAGACCAGCAGCAGGGCGGTCAGCAGGCTGCCCTTGAGCAGCGGGACATGGATGCGCCACAGCACCTGTCCGGGGCCCAGGCCCAGGGAGCGGGCGGCCTCGTCCATGGCCGGTCGGCACTTGCCGAGCCCGGACTCAACCGTCTGCAGCGACACCGCCAGGAAGCGGACCAGATAGGCAAACAGCAGCGCCGCAAGGGTACCGCTCAACAGTAGCCCGGAGGAGACCCCGATCGAGGTCCGCAGCCAGGCGTCCACCGTGTTGTCCAGCCAGGCGAAGGGGATGATGACGCCGATCGCAACCACGGTACCTGGTACGGCATAGCCCAGTCCGGCCAGCCGCACCGCGGCGGTCACGGGTCGGCTCGGGTGCAGGCGCTTGCCATAGCCCAGCAGCAGGGCAAAGACCAGGGCCAGCAGGGCGGCGGCCGCCGCCAGGCCCAGGCTGTTGGTGACCAGGGTCAGAAAGCGTGCGTCATAGGCGGTATGGGAGATGGTCAGGGCCCAGGCTGCCAACTGACCTGCCGGGATGAGAAAGCCAAACAGCAGGGGCAGGGAGCAGAACGCGAATGCCAATCCGGCCCGAGTGCTCCTCAGCCGATGCCGGCGGATGGCCTGGTGGCGCTGGCTCGTATGGTGATACCGCGCGTGCCGGCGGGAGCTGCGCTCCAGGACAATCAGCACCAGCACGAAGCCCAGCAGCAGGGCCGCGAGCTGGGCGGCGCCGGCCGGGTCCCCGAGTCCGTACCAGGTGCGGAAGATCCCCGTCGTGAAGGTCTGGACACCGAAGTACTGCACCGTCCCATAGTCCGCCAGGGTTTCCATCAGGGCCAGGGAAAGCCCGGCGGCGATGGCGGGGCGGGCCAGCGGCAGGGCCACCCGCCAGAAGGTCCGCCAGGGACCGTTGCCCAGGGTGCGGCTGACGTCCAGCACGCACAGAGACTGGCTCAGGAACGCGGCGCGGGTCAGCAGATACACATAGGGGTAGAGGACCAGGGACAGCATCAGGGCCGCCCCGGACAGGGAGCGGACCTCCGGGAACCAGTAATCCCCGTGGCCCCACCCGGTGAGCCCCCGCAGACCCGTCTGCACGGGCCCGGCGTAGTCCAGCATGCCGGTATAGGTGTAGGCGATGATGTAGGCCGGCATGGCCATGGGCAGCAACAGGGCCCACTCGAAGACGCCCCGGCCCGGGAACTGGCACATGCTGGTGAGCCAGGCGGTACCGACCCCGCCGATCAGGGTGCCGATGGTCACCCCCAGCATCAGCAGGAGTGAGTTGGTCACGTAGTCCGGCAGGACCGTGGCCGCGAGGTGCCGCCAGGTGTCCCCGGCGGGCACGAACACGAAGGCAGCGATCACCAGCACCGGCACCGCCAGCACCAGGGCGGTGGCGACGATGCCGGCGGACCAGAGGCGGGACCCGGGGCGGTTCGGCAGAGTGGCGTTCAACGTCGCTGAGTGCTGGTCCTGAAAAACGGGTCCTGAAAAACGGCTGTCCGCAGTTGAACGCCAATGGCTACTTCCAGCCGGCCCGGTCCATCAGCTTGACCGCCTCGGCGTTGAGTTCGCCGAGTTTGGCCAGGTTCAGGTCGTCCGCCTTGAAGGTCCCCCAGGCGGCCAGGGTCGCGCTGACCGGCACCCCTTCGCGCACCGGATACTCGCCGTTTTGCTCCGCGTACCAGGCTTGGGACTCGGGGTTCGCCAGGAACTCGACCAGCTTGACCGCGGACTCCTTGTGCTTGGCTGCCGCCGTCACCGCCGCTCCGCTCACGTTCACATGCACGCCGCGCCCGCCCTGATTGGGCCAGAAGACGGCCATTGCTTCGGCGGCGGCCTTTTCCGCCGGGTCGCTGCCGGTGAGCATCCCCGCCAGGTAATAGGTATTGGCGACGGCGATGGCGCACTCGCCCGCGGCGGCGGCCTTGATCTGATCCCGATCTCCCCCCTTGGGCGGCCGGGCCAGGTTGGCCGACCAGGCCCCGTGCCCAGGTCTCCGTGGCCTCGACCCCGTTGGCGGCGATCAGCGAGGCAACCAGGGACTGGTTGTAGATGTTATCCGATGAGCGGATGCAAATCTGGCCCTTGAAGGCCGGCTCCGCCAGGGCCTCGTAGGTGGACAGGGTCGTCGGGTCCGTCTTGCCCCGGACATACATCAGGGGCCGGGCGCGAACCGTGAGGCCCACCCAGTGGCCCGCCGGGTCCCGGTAGGTCTCCGGGACGGCGGCACTCAGGGCCGCCGAGCCGAAGGGCTGCGTCACCCCGGCCTCCTTGGCCCGGTGCAGGTTGCCCGCATCGACGGTAATCAGCAGATCCGCCGGGGAGTTGACCCCCTCGCTCTTGAGGCGCTGGATCAGGGCGTCTTCTTTGCCGGTGACCAGGTTGACCGGGATCCCGGTCGCGGTGGTGAAGCGGTCCAGCAGGGGTTTGATCAGTTCCTCCTTGCGGGAGGAATACACATTGACCTCGTCGGCGGCCAGGGCCGGAGCGGCGGGCAGCGCGTTCGCCAGGACGGCGAGGGTCAGGGTGCGGAACAGTGCATTCACGGGTGTTGGACTCCCAAACAGACGGCGGCCAGGGGCCGGTGGTTACAAAAGGTGACAAACCTGCGCTGGGGCATAGCGAACAAGGATGATAATGCGAACGCGTCGCATTAGAAAGCAAATCGGCGTGATAAGGACCACAAAACTTAAGAATATAATCCCGTGGTGATCCTCCCTGCACATCCGGGTGTTGAAACGCGCCCGGGGATGCGTATATTTGAAACCTAGTGATTCACTAAGAAATTGGGCCGCCCGCCCGTCAACCGCCGGGGTGACAGGTTCGCGGCCCAGCAGTCCGGAGCCAGGTGCCATGTCCGCCAGCCCAGCCGTTGATGAGATTGTCCAGTCCGAGTACGAGCACGGGTTCGTCACTCAGATCGACTCTGATACCTTCCCGCCCGGCCTCGACGAGGGCGTCGTCCGGGCCATCTCGGCCCGCAAGGGCGAGCCTGAGTTTCTCCTGGAGTACCGCCTGAAGGCCTTCCGCCACTGGCAGACCATGGCGACGCCCAAGTGGGCCCACGTGCACTACCCGGAGATCGACTACCAGGCCATCTCCTATTTCTCGGCCCCAAATCCAAGGATGGACCCAAGAGCCTCGACGAAATCGACCCGGCCCTGCTCGAGACCTACAACAAGCTCGGCATCCCAATCGAGGAGCAGATGGCCCTGTCCGGCATCGCGGTAGACGCGGTCTTCGACAGCGTCTCCGTGGCCACCACCTTCCGGGTCAAGCTGGCCGAGGCGGGAGTCATCTTCTGTGCCATCTCCGAGGCGGTCCACGACTACCCGGACCTGATCAAGCAGTACCTGGGCTCCGTCGTTCCGCACACGGACAACTTCTACGCCGCCCTCAACGCGGCCGTCTTCAGCGACGGAACCTTCGTCTATGTCCCCAAGGGCGTGCGCTGCCCCATGGAGCTGAGCACCTATTTCCGCATCAACGCCCGCAACACCGGCCAATTCGAGCGCACCCTGATCGTTGCCGAGGCCGGCAGCCATGTGAGCTATCTGGAAGGCTGCACCGCCCCCATGCGCGACGAGAACCAGCTCCACGCGGCCGTCGTCGAGCTGATCGCCATGGACGATGCCCAGATCAAATATTCCACGGTGCAGAACTGGTATCCCGGGGACGCGCAGGGGCGCGGCGGCATCTACAACTTCGTGACCAAGCGCGGTGACTGCCGCGGGGCACGGTCGAAGAATCTCCTGGACCCAGGTGGAGACCGGCTCCGCCATCACCTGGAAATATCCCAGTTGTCTCCTGCGCGGGGACGACTCGGTGGGTGAGTTCTATTCGGTGGCCGTCACCAAGGGGCGCCAGCAGGCCGACACCGGCACCAAGATGATCCACCTGGGTCGCAATACCCGCTCCACCATCGTCTCCAAGGGGATCGCGGCGGGGGAGGGCCAGCAGACCTATCGCGGCCTGGTGCGGATCGCCGCCAAGGCCCAGGGGGCGCGCAACCATACCCAGTGCGACTCGCTCCTCATCGGCGACCGCTGCGGCGCCCATACGGTGCCCTACATCGAGGTCAAGAACCCCTCGGCCCAGCTTGAGCACGAGGCGACCACGTCCAAGATCAGTGAGGACCAACTCTTCTACTGCCGCTCCCGGGGTCTGACCGCCGAGAACGCGGTGTCGATGATCGTCAACGGCTTCTGCAAGGAGGTCTTCAACGAACTGCCCATGGAGTTCGCGGTGGAGGCCCAGAAGCTCTTGTCCATCAGCCTGGAAGGTGCAGTCGGTTGACCCTATAGAGACGCAGAGCGCGCAGAGACGGGGACAGGTAAGGAACGGTTCACGAGTAAGTTAAACAAATCCATTAGGGAATGCGTTTGTGTTTAACTTGTTCGTGACGCGTTACTAACCCAGGCTGCCGTATTCAATACCCATTGAACCGCAACGATCACATTCGGAGATTCGCGATGTTGTCAGTCAAGGGCCTGAAGGCCAAGGTCGGCGAGAAAGAGATTCTGAAGGGGCTCGACCTGGAGATCGGCCGCGGTGAGGTGCATGCCATCATGGGGCCAAACGGTTCCGGCAAGAGCACTTTTGCACACGTCCTGTCCGGACGTGAAGGCTATACCGTCACCGGCGGTTCCGTAACGTTCGAGGGTGAGGACCTGCTGGCACTGGAGCCGGAAGAGCGGGCCCATCGCGGACTCTTCCTGGCCTTCCAATACCCGGTGGAACTGCCCGGGGTGAATAACACCTATTTCCTCAAGGCGGCGCTCAACGCCATTCGCAAGTCCCGGGGCGAGGCGGAACTGGATGCGGTCTCGTTCATGCGCCTGATCAAGGAGAAGCTCAAGGTCCTGCACCTGGACGATACCTTGCTGAAGCGCCCCGTGAACTTTGGCTTCTCGGGTGGAGAGAAGAAGCGCAACGAGATCTTCCAGATGGCCCTCCTGGAGCCCAAGCTCGCGATCCTGGACGAGACCGACTCGGGGCTGGACATCGACGCCCTGCGCATCGTCGCCGACGGCGTCAACGCCCTGCGCAGCCCGGAGCGTTCGGTCATCCTGGTGACCCATTATCAGCGCCTTCTGGACTACGTCCAGCCGGACTATGTGCATGTCCTGGCGCGGGGTCAGATCATACGCTCCGGAACCAAGGACCTGGCCCTGGAACTGGAGGAGAAGGGCTACGGCTGGCTCGGGATCGAGGAGGCCGCATGAGCGCGGTACCCGACTTCGAACACTGGCTCCCCGCCGCCGATACCCCGGGCGCCGCACGTCTCGACTGGCTGGAGACCGCGCGGTCGCAGGCGCGCTTCCGGGTCCAGGGTCAGGGCATCCCCAGCACCAAGCAAGAGGCGTGGCGCTACACCGGCTTGACCCGGCTCCTGGAGCAGGGGTTCGTCGCCGCCACCGAGGCGGTCACCGCCGTGCAGCCCGAGGACCTGGAAGACCTGCTGATCCCCGGGCTAGACAGCCATCGGGTGGTCTTCAGTCAATGGCCGCTTCATGCCCCGTCTGTCGGCCCTCACCGACCTCCCCGCCGGCGTGCGGATCGGGGGTCTGCGTCAGATCCTGGAGTCGGACCCGGACGTCCTGCGGGAGCGCCTGAACGGGGTCGCCGGCCCGGATCAGCCACTCTTCGCCGCCCTGAACACCGCCGGTCTGGACGACGGCCTGGTGGTGTTGATGGACCGCGGCTGCCAATTGCAGCGGCCCATCGAACTCATCCATCTCTCGGTCGGCATGGATGAACCGCGGGTTGCTCAACCACGCCATGTGGTTGCCTTGGAGGCCAATGCGCAGGCCCGACTCATCGAGCGCTATCTGAGCCTGGGTGATTCGCTCTACTGCACCAACTCGGTCCTGGAGGTCTCCCTGGGACGGGATGCGGTGCTGGAACACCAGCGCATCCAATCGGAGAGCGCCAACGCCTTCCACATTGCCGGCCTCTATGTGAGTCTCGGCACCGCGAGTCGCTATCGCTGTATCAACGTCGGCATGGGCGCAGCCTGGGCACGGACCGACCTGGTCGTGCGTTTCGCGGGGGAGCACGCGGACTGTGACCTCCAGGGGCTGTATCTCGCCGGTGACCGTCAGTTGATGGACTTTCACCTGGACGTCGACCACCGTCTGCCCAATGGCAGCAGTCGGGAAAACTTCAAAGGCATTCTCTACGGCAAGGGTCGTGCGGTCTTCGACGGTCGGGTCCACGTGGCCAAGGATGCGCAGAAGACCGACGCGGCCATGTCCAACCGCAACCTGATCCTTTCCGAGGGGGCGGAGGTGGACACCAAGCCGCAACTCGAAATCAACGCCGATGACGTCAAGTGCAGCCATGGCACCACGGTCGGCCAGATCGAGCCCGAGCAATTGTTCTACCTGCGCTCCCGCGGCATCAGTGCCCCCGTGGCGCGGCGCATGCTGTGCCTGGGATTCGCCGCCGAAATCCTCGACGTCTTAAGCCCCGAACCCCTGCGCGAGCAAGTAACGGAACAGGTCGGCCGCCGCCTGGAACTGGCGCCGTTGGACTGAACCGTGCCTGGAGCTTGAACGAAAATCAAACCGCAAAGGCGCGACGGCAGAAGCCTTCCTTGCAATGCCCGTACGTGCCCGGCGGTGCTACCGGATAGCCCGGCAATTCTCGAATGACAATGCAAGCAGTAGAGAGGTCCCCCATGAACCGTTTGGCTCGCTTTGCGGGTTTCGGTCGGCACGAGGCGTCGCCTGACGATGCGGCGCATCACCATGACGTGGTGCTGGAACGGATGGACCCGGAGGAATTGCGCGAGCCCATCATCGCGGCACTGCGCCAGGTCCATGACCCCGAGATCCCGGTCAACATCTATGACCTGGGGCTCATCTATAAGATCGACATCAGCGACCACGGCGATGTCGCCATCGACATGACCCTCACCGCACCGGCCTGCCCGGTGGCCGGCTTGATGCCCGTAATGGTCAAGGACGCGGTGGCCACCGTGGAGGGCGTCGGCAACATCGAGGTTGAACTGGTCTGGGACCCGCCCTGGAGCATGGCCACCATGAGCGATGAAGCCAAGCTGCAACTTGGTATGCTCTGACCCATCACGATCCGGTAGCCCGTAGGATGCGGTGAGCTTGCGAACCGCATCGATCGCGTAATTCCCCGCCATCGATTGCCACGTCGCGATCGAACGCTCAACCCTCCGTATACCGGCCGCGTCTAGCCCAGGCATGGTGGGACCGGATGCGGTGATGTCACGACCGCATCGATCGCGACCGATGCGGTTCCTTCGTCACCGCATTCGACGAGCTGCTGATGCCGGGCGACGTTCAACTCCTGGTCTGTCGCCGCGGTGCCGAGTTGAACTATGATCAGGAGGAGCACCTGATTCCGAGGTCGCCGCCATGTCGAACCGTCAGCGTGAACCCACCCGGGGTCCGTTCCGCGCCGAGCATCTGCGTGACGGCGACCGGTATGAGCTCTCCAACGGCCATCCCGTTTACTGCGCCCCGGCGGGGTGCGATCATGCCGCGCACAATCTGAGAAGAACAGGCGCAGGTGATTGGCCAAAAAGCTGTGGTCGGAGGTCCGGTCGCTGGCCAAGTCGTGCTTCATCTTTTTGATGAAGTTCTCGTCTTGACCGCGGGCGCAATATAGCTCGCGGTAGAGGACCTCCGGGGTCGGCAGGTGGAGGGAGGTCACGACAAAGCGGGGGTTGTCGCCCGCGCTCATGACCTCGGCCTTGAGCACCACCCGGAAGGGTTGTGGCCAGGAACCGCCAGCATAGTCCAGTTCATGGTAGGTACGGGTGTGCTGGGGCTCGGGCTGCCCCAAGCGCCGGGCATTCTCACCGCGGATGGCGTGCCTGCGGCGATTGGCCTCCAGATACGGTTGCGCGAAGCGCGCCAGCACCTGGTTGCTGGTCAGGCCGAAGATAAAATCGGTATGGGGGTCGGCGAGCGCTAACTGCATCAACTCGGGGTTGGAGAAATGCCCGTCACCGCGTAGCACGATGTGGGTCTCGGGCCAGGCGGCCCGCAAGCGCTTGAGGACGCACGCGATGATCCCTGGCATTCTCGGCCCCCGTCGGGCGCTTGCCGGGGCGCAGGGCGGCCGTGGTCAAATTCCCGGAGAGACCCTCGAAGAGAAACAACGGCAGATAACAATGACTGCCGTCGTGGTGGTCGTAGAACCTGAACTCCTGCTGACCGTGGGTGGCATCCTCGGAATGGTCGATATCCACCACGATGATGGCCGGTGGACCGCCATGCGCTTTACATTCCACGCCAGACACACCAGGGTCCACTCGCCTGGACTTTGTCCAGACCGCGGGTGAGAAACTGACGAAACCCCCAG
Source organism: uncultured Gammaproteobacteria bacterium (assembly GCA_963733415.1). Classification (GTDB taxonomy): domain Bacteria; phylum Pseudomonadota; class Gammaproteobacteria; order Chromatiales; family Chromatiaceae; genus Thiodictyon. The sequence continues at coordinate 93,403 of CAVTDM010000020.1, forward strand.
CACGGATTTGATGATGCCGAACACGGGCTCCACCCGCTGTTTGCGTAGCGCATAGGCCGCCCGACCCTTGCGGGTCTTCAGGCGGTGCGTCATGCGCTGGGCCGGGGTCGGGTTGTCCGGGAGTTCGGAGGGTTCATTGAAGCGCTCGGCCCAATGAGGATGGTGGTGATCGCTTGACGGCGATCAGCGGCGCGCTGCCGGCCTGCGCGCAGGCGGCGACGTTGTCCGCACTGAAGTCGCCGGTGTCGGCGAGGAATTGCTCCGGCTGGTTCGGTCCCGTGGGCAGGGCCTATACCCGCTCCAGCATCGGCACGACCTGTTGCTTGTCGTTGGCCGCCTGGGTGACCTGGGGGGCCAGCACCGCACGGTTTCGTTATCGACCACCGCTTGGGCGTTGTCAAACGGGTCAAAGCCGCCGCCGGCCACCGGAATGATCCGCGATTGCTCGTCGGTGAGGTCGATCTGATCCTCTGGCCGGGGCCCTGGCGCGGGGGCCTTGATTGCAAGACCCCGCGCCTCTGGATTACGCAACATTGCCGCGCCGCAGTCGGCACCTTTCCCATATCCTGTCACCCCATATCCTGCACCGTTCCCCCCCCAGTTTCGCAAGGTCCTAAAGGCCCTCCCGAGCGGCAGGCAAGCCCGCGGCCAGGGCGTAGGCTATAAACAAGGCGGCGGTGAGTGCCGCCAGCCCCGTTCGGTCGGGGAGGGGATTACTCGGCGCCTTCGATGATGTAGATCTCCATCCGCCGGTTCTGCTGGCCCCCGGCCCTGGTGCCGTGATCGGCGATGGGTCGGGTTTCGCCAAGCCCGACGGCCTCCAGGCGCTCCGACGCGACGCCACGGTCGACCAGCGCTTGTTTGACCGCGTCGGCGCGGGCCTGGGAGACGGCAAGGTTTGCCTCGTCACGCCCGGCGGCGTCGGTGTGACCCTCGATGCGGGCGGTCAGCGTCGGGTACTCCGACCAGCAGGGCGGCCATGCGGTCGAGGTTCGGCAATCCCCCGCCGGGGAGGGTCGCCTTGCCGGTGGGGAACTTCAGGTCTGCCTCGCCAAGGCGGAGCATCAGGCCCCGCTCGGTCTGACGGCCCCTTAGCTCGAAGACCCGAAGCAACAGGTCGCGCTGCCTGGCCAGCGCCTCTGCGTTCGCCTGCTGGGCCGCCAGTCGGGCCGCTTCGCTCTGTTTGTGCTCTGTGTCGAGGGTTCGCTCCAGCTCGGCGATGCGCCCCGTGGCTTCGGCGATCTGCCGCTCCAGGCCGACCTTCTGCTCGGCCGCCGCCTGCGTGGCGGCGTCGAGGTCGGCCTTGATCCCGGCCTTGTTCCCGGTCGGCGCCTTCTCGGTGTCGGCGAGGTTGGCGCGCAGCTCGGCAGCCGCCCGGTCATTGGTGGTTTGCCGGGCGTCCGGACTCTCCTTGAGGGTCCCGCCGTACCAGGCGGTAGAGCCAGATCACGGCGAGCAGCAACAGCCAGGCCAGGGCCTGGTAGGCGCTATCGTGCACCTTCGTGCCTGGGGTTCTCCGTTGGGTCGCCTGTAGGGGTGACGCCGTGCCCAGTTGCGATGCCCCCGCCTGCGGCAGGAGCGCCCGGGCGCAGCGCCAGCTTGCGCAGTTCGTCCAGCAGCAGCACGCTCGATGCCACCGCCAGGGCCAGCCCCCAATCCGCCAGGCTCAGGTCGGTGGTATTGAACACCGCCTGCGCCGGGCCCCAGTGCACCACCAGCACCTGCAGGGCCAGGACGGCGGCCAGGGCCAGCCAGAGCCAGCGGTTGCGGAGGAAGTCGCGGTTGAAGGCGCTGCCCTGCTCGGCGCGGGCATTGAAGACGTTGAAGAACTGGAACAGGACGAAGGTCGTGAAGGCCAGCGTCAGGGCATAGTCCTCGCCGCTGGGCTGCGCATAGCGGAACAGGGCCAGGGTGCCCACCGCCATGATGGCCCCATAGAACATCAGCAGGCCCAGCCGCCGCGCGGTGAGGATGCGGGCGTCGGGCGGCCGGGGGGCTCGTCCATGACCCCTGCGCCGGGCGGGCTCCACCCCCAGGGTCATGGCCGGCGGGCCGTCCATGATGATGTTGATCCACAGGATCTGGATCGGCGGTGAAGGGCGTCGCCCAGCCCAGCAGGCTGGCGCCCAGGACGGTCTGGATGGCGCCCATGTTGGTGGAGAGCTGGAAGCGCACGAACTTGACGATGTTGTCGTAGATGGTGCGGCCCTCCCGCACCGCGCCGACGATGGTGGCGAAGTTGTCGTCGGTGAGCACCATGGTCGCCGCCTCCTTGGTCACCTCGGTCCCGGTGATGCCCATGGCCACGCCGATGTCGGCGGTCTTCAGCGCCGGCGCGTCGTTGACCCCGTCGCCGGTCATGGCCACCACGTGGCCGCGGGCCTTGAGCTGCCGGACGATGCGGACCTTGTGCTCGGGGGCGACCCGGGCGAAGACCGATACCTGGTCGATGCGCGCGCTCAAGTCCTCCTCCGACAGGGCGTCGATCTCGCGGCCGTCGAGCACCTCGCCGGTGAGGCCCAGGTCCCGGGCGATGGCGGCGGCGGTGGCGCGATGGTCGCCGGTGATCATCTTGACCTGGATGCCGGCGCGGTGGCACAGGGCGATGGCATCCCGCGCCTCGGGGCGGGGCGGGTCCATGATGCCCACCAGGCCCTGGAAGACCCAGCCTTCGCAATGGTCCATCAGGTCGCCGCCGGGGTCGAACGACCGCGCCGGGATGTCCTTTCCGGCGACCGCCAGGACGCGCATGGCCTGCCCGGCGAGCGCCTCGTTCTCGGCAACCAGCCTGGCGCGGGCGGTCTCGTCCAGGTCCGCCGTGCCGTCTGGCCCGAGCCAGGCCGCAGATCGGGCGAGCAGGACATCGGGCGCACCCTTGACGTAGCATGCGCACCACCTCGCCGTCGTGGTGGAAGGTGGCCATGAACTTGTGGGCCGAGTCGAAGGGGATCTCGGCGATGCGCGGGCGGTGTTCGGCCAGGCCTCGGCGTCGACCCCGCCCTTGGCGGCCAGGGCGAGCAGGGCGCCCTCGGTGGGATCGCCGATCAGGGCGCCGTCGCGGATGCGGCTCTCGTTGCACAGGGCGGCGGGGACCAGCAGGGCATCCAGGTCTCCAGCCGGTCCCCCGTCCTCGGCGGCGATGGTGCCCGCCGCCCCGTAGCCCTCGCCGCTGACCGTCAGGCGCCGGCCGCGGTAGAAGGCGGCGCGGGCGGTCATCTGGTTGAGGGTCAGGGTGCCGGTCTTGTCCGAGCAGATCACCGTGGTGCAGCCCAGGGTCTCGACGGCCGCCAGCTTCTTGACGATGGCCCTCTGCTTGGCCATGCGCTGCATCCCCAGGGCCAGGGTCACCGTGACCACCGCCGGCAGCCCCTCGGGGATGGCGGCGACCGCCAGGGCGATGGAGGTCAGCAGGGTCTCCATCCAGGGCTGCCCGCGCATCAGCCCGAGGGTCAGGATCAGGGCGATGACGACACCGGCGATGACCGCCAGGCGGCGGCCCAGGCCGTCGAGCTGGACTTGCAGGGGTGTGGCGCCGGGCTCGGCCGCCGCCAGCATCCCGGTCAGGCGGCCCATCTCGGTGGCCATGCCGGTGGCGGTGACCAGCAGCTCCAGCCGCCCGCGGGTGACCACCGTGTTCATGTAGGCCATGTTGAGGCGCTCGGCCAGGGGCGCCGCGGCGGGGACCCGGGCCTGGGCGTCCTTGCCCACCGGATGCGATTCGCCGGTCAGGGTCGACTCGTCGATCTCGGCATTGTGGGCGACCAGGAGCCGCCCGTCCGCCGGCACCCGGTCGCCCGCCTCCAGCAGGACCAGGTCCCCGGGCACCAGCCCGGTCGCGGGGATCTCCTGCACGCCGCCATCGCGGCGGACCCGGGCCGTGGGCGAGAGCATCTTCTTCAGCGCCGCCAGGGTGGCCTCGGCCCGGTGCTCCTGCCAGAAGCCGAGCAGGGCGTTGAGCACGACGACGACCAGGATCACCACCGCGTCCTTGAGATCGCCGATGGACCCCGCCAGGACGGCGGCGGCGACGAGCACCAGGATGAGCAGGCTCTTGAACTGGTCCGCGAGCAGCAGCCACTTGGACCGGGGCGGCTTCTCCGCCAGGCGGTTTTCCCCGTGCCGGGCGAGCCGCTCGCCGACCCCTGCCGCATCCAGGCCGCGGGCGGGATCGGCATCGAGGGAGCGGGCCGTCTCGGCCGCGCTGAGGTTGTGCCAGGCCGTGTCTTCTGTGGTCATGACGCCTGCTCCGTCTCAGGGCTGCTCGTTCTTGGAGTACGGCCGCGGCCTTCTTGGTCGCCTCGGCAATCCAGTCCATGATCGCAAACAGCAGCCCGGACACCACCAGGGTCAGGTGGGTGGCCAACTTCAGCCACACCTGGTCTTCGGTCATGGTGTCGTTCATGAAGATCCGCAGCAGCTCGATGGCGGAGATGGCGACGATGGAGCCGATCAGCTTCATCTTCAGTTCCGAGAAACCCACTTGCCCCATCCACGAGGGTCGGTCCTCGTGCTCCCCGATTTGCATGCGCGAGACGAAATTCTCATAACCGGCGAAGACGATGATGACGAGCAGGTTGGCCACCAGGACCACGTCGATGAGGGAGAGCAGGGCGACGATCACCTCCCCGCCGGAGCTGATGAAGACCATGGGGGCAAACTCGATGAATTCCTTGACGAACTTCACCAACAGCAGGCCCAGGGCCAGCAACAACCCGAGGTAGAAGGGTGCCAGCAGCCAGCGGCCGGCGAACATGAAGGACTCCAGACGATTCTCGATGTGCATCAACCAAGGCTCCCGACAGCAGTTGCGAAATTGCTCGATCAACCGCGTCGAGATTGGGCTATGGCTCGGGAAACTCAACGCGACCCTGGGCCCGGTGCCGGCGACGGCGACGTTCTGTGCCGTGGTTGTGTTGGGTTGGTATCGCTCTGTCTCTGCACCTTGCAGTGAGAGTAAAGTGCACCCGCCAGGGTCGAGGCCGCGGCTTGGAGCAGTATGGCCTCTGGGCTGCTGGTCATCCTGAAAGACGAGTCCGAACGCCGGGCGCTCCCGTTGCGAGCATCCTCCCTGGTCGCGACGGCGGGGTTGCCCAGAGGTCAAAAACGTTCGGACCGGGGTTGCAAACCCCATCCCGCCCGGGAGTGCCGCCGCCGAGCGTCCCCTAAGGTGCTGTGCGAGAATGCGGCAGTCGAGGGAGCATCCGCACTTTTCGCTGTGCCATACACGGCCATCGGGAACGGCACGAGTCCGGGCCGCCGGGGCCTGCCACCCTGCCTGTGGTACACGCGACCAGAGACTGGGCGGTCATCTCTGATAGACCTGAGGTCCGCTGTGCCGCCATTCCCCTGCCACCTGCGGCGGTATCCAAGAACTCGCGACCCATCCGAGGCCCCATGAAACTGTTCTCCCCCCTCTATCGCCGAGCCATGGATTGGGCTCGACACCCGCATGCCCCGTGGTACCTGGGGGGCTTGAGTTTCGCGGAGTCATCGTTCTTTCCGGTGCCGCCTGATGTGATGCTTGCGCCGATGTGTCTCGCCAATCCGCAGCGTGCCTGGTGGTTCGGACTGCTCACGACCCTGACCTCGGTTGCCGGTGGTCTTTTCGGTTACGCCATCGGCTACTTCGCCATCGACGCCCTGCTGCCCTGGTTGCACGAGAGCCGCTACTGGCCTGCCTATCAGACCGCCGTCGAGTGGTTCGAGCACTGGGGCTTCTGGGCAGTCTTCATCGCCGGCTTCTCGCCGATCCCCTACAAGGTGTTCACGATCGCCGCCGGGGGTCTGTCCATGGCGTTGTTGCCCTTCGTCATCGCCTCGGCGATCGGGCGCGGCGGACGCTTCTTCCTGGTGGCCGGTCTCATGGCCTGGGGTGGAGCGCGGATGGAGGCGGCCCTGCATCGCTACGTAGACGGTTTGGGCTGGGCGACGGTTGTCATCGTCGCCATCGCTGCCCTGTGGTTCGGGTACCGGTAAGGCTGGGCGGGGCCCTTCATCCGTCTGGTCCCGCGAAGCGCCCTCGGCGACCCGTGGGCTTCGGCCTGATGGGACTGTTCACCCTTCCCCCGAGATCCTGGCGCTGACCTGGGCGGTATGGCGGGAATGGGCAGCCGTCGTTGGCTAAGATAGAACCCCGGTGCCAGAGGATGCGAAGCGGGCCGTCGCCGCACACGCGCTGGATGACGTTGGGTCCAATCTCCGCAAGACGCTGTCGCGCCTGCCCCGACATCAGGCCCTCGGGGCCGCTCGCCAAGGCGACATCGGTGTCTACCGGGTCCAGTGAGTGCCAGGGTGCCATGGGCGCCGGTTCCTGATGTCTAGGTCATCAGTTGCCTATGGCACACGGCCTGGGCTCCGTGGCACCCCAGTCCAGCCACGCCGCGGTGAGGATGGCGGGGGAGGGGCCCGGGCGGGGCTTATCCCCGCCCCGGTTGTGCTCAGAACTCCTCTTCGTCGCCGCCACCGAAGAAGCCGCCGAAGAGACCGCCGTCCTCGTCCCCGCCGGACTCCTCTTGGGCCTCCGGCGCGGGGGCCGGGGCAGCGGCCGCGGCATCAGCCGGGGTCTCGGCGGCCTGGGCGTCGCTGCCGAACATCCCGGACACGGCGTTGGCCAGCAACATGCCGCCGGCCACGCCCATGGCGGTCTGCATGGCCCCGGCCATGAAGCCACCGCCCTGGGCGCCGGGTTGCATGCCGGGCCTCATCCCAGGCTGCATCGCCATGCCCTGGGCTGGGCTGTTGCCCCAACCGCCGCCAGCAGCCGGCTGCGCGGGCATGGCCCGGGTGACAGGGGCAGCGGCGGGCTGGGGCTTGCTGCCGCCGAAGAGCCCGCCGAGGAAGCCGCTGCTCTGGGCCGGGGCCTGGGCCCGTGCGGCCAACTCCTGCTCCAGTTCCTCGATGCGACTCTGGAGGTTTTTCATCCCCTGCTCCTGCATCAGGACTACCTGAGCCATCAGGTAGGGGGCCACCGGCTGACGGGCCACCAGCCCCTGGATCAGCGACTCGGCCTCGGCGTCCCGGGGGCCGGCCTGGGCCTCGGCCTGGGCCAGGCGCTGGAACAGGCCCTCGATCATGTTGCGTTCCTGGTCGTACATCGTTTGCTACCTCTTTGCTTGGGGTGAATCTGGGCGCCCCGACGGGGCGACGGGCAAGAGTGTAGGGGCCGGTATTTCCCAATAAAATGCGAATGTTTCTCTCAATTCATTCGATATTATCGAAGCGAGGCGGCGATGCGCGGCAGCAGCTACAACCACCTGTACTACTTCTGGACCGTGGCGCGGGAGGGGGGCGTGGCGCGGGCGGCGGAGGCCCTGCACCTCACGCCCCAGACCATCAGCAGTCAGTTGCGGGTCCTGGAGGACAGCCTGGGGGTGCGCCTGTTCCGGCGCTCGGGGCGGCAACTGGTCCTCACCGACAGCGGGCGCCTGGCCCTGACCTTTGCCGATGAGATCTTTCGCCTGGGCTCAGAGATGGGCGAGGCCCTGAAGGGGAGGGCGAGCGGCCGGCCGCTCCAGTTCTCGGTGGGCGTGGTGGACGTGGTGCCCAAGGCGGTGGCCTACCGGCTGCTGGAGCCGGCCCTGCGCCTGCCCGAGCCGGTGCGCATCCTGTGCCGGGAGGGCAAGCTCGACGCCCTGCTGGCCGACATCGCCATCCACAAGCTCGACATGGTGCTGGCGGATACCGCTATCGGCAGCGCCCTGAACGTGCGCGCCTTCAACCACCCGCTGGGGGAGTGCGGCATCACCTTCTTCGCCGTCCCTGGGGTCGCGGTCCGTTACCGGGAGGGGTTTCCCCAGTCCCTGCACCAGGCCCCCATGCTGGTCCCGGCGCAGAGCACGGCCCTGCGCGGGGCCCTGATGCACTGGCTGGACCGGCTCGGCATCCGGGCCCAGATCGTCGGCGAGTTCGAGGATCGGGCCCTCATGCAGGCCTTCGGTCAGGCGGGGGTCGGGGTCTTCATGTCCCCCAGCGTCATCGATGCCGAGATCGCCCGCCAGTACGGGGTGGAGCCCATCGGCAGCACCGTCGAGGTGCGCGAGCGCTACTACGCCATCTCCGCCGAGCGCCACCTGAGCCACCCGGCGGTGGTGGCCGTGAGCCAGGCCGCCCGGCTGGACATCTTTCGGCAACAGGTCGAGGGTGAGCGCGAGGGAATGCAACCGGGCTGAAGGCGCGGCGGCCGCGGGTTGCATTCAGCCGGCGATGCGTATGGACAGGTAGCGCCCTGTCATGGCTGGCCTGGTGCGACGGCGTTCCCGGCGGCCCCGGCGGCGTTGGCGTCCGGTAACGGAGTGGCCAGCACCTTGTCGATGCGCCGCCCGTCCATGTCCACGATCTCCAGGCGCCAGCCCTCCCAATCCACCCTGTCCGTCGTCTGAGGGACACGCCCCAGAAGCCACATGAACATCCCGCTCAGGGTGTTGTAGCGGCCCTTCTCTTCCTCCGGAACGGCCTTGAGGTCGAGCCTGTCCTTGAGCTCCGGCACGGGGATCAGGCCGTCCAGGAGCCAGGAGCCGTCCCCGCGGGCGACGGCCCAGGCGTCCTCGGCGTTGCGGGGCTGAAACTCACCGGTGACGGCCTCGATCAGGTCGCGCAGGGTCACCAGCCCGAGGACGTCGCCGTATTCGTCGATGACGAAGACCATGTGTGTGTCGTTGGCGCGGAACTCCTCCAGCAGTTCCATGCCGGTGAGGGACTCCGGGCACGAAGACCGCCGGTTCCAGTCCGGCGCCGAGGTCGATGGCGCCCTCGCCCAGGGATTGGCTGAACAACTGCTTGACCACCGCGACCCCTGCGATGTCCTCCAGCCCGCCCCGGCAGACGGGGAAGGCGGAGTGCACCGACTCGGCAATGCGGGCGAGGTTTTCCTCCAGGGGGCGGTTGAGGTCGAGCCAGGCGATCTCCACCCGCGGCACCATGAGGGAGGGCATCTGCCGGTCGTCCAGGCGGAAGACGTTGCGCACCATATGGTGCTCGCTGCGTTCGATGACCCCGGCCTCCGAGCCCTCCTGGAGCAGGGCGTGGATCTCGTCCTCCGTGACCCGCGGCGCCCCCAGGTTGGCGTGGCCGAGCAGGCGCAGGATGGTGGCGGTGGACCAGGACAGCAGCCAGACGAAGGGGTGAGCGGCCGTGGCCAGGGCGTTCATGGGGCGTGCCACCAGGCGGGCGATTCCCTCCGGGTCGATCTGCCCCAGACGCTTGGGCACCAGTTCCCCGATCACGATGGAGACATAGGTGATGACGACGACCACCAGGATCGTGGCCGCCACCAGGCCGGTGTCGCGCTGGACCCCGAACTTGGCCAGCCAGTCGGCCAAGGGGACGGCGAGCACGGCCTCGCCGACGATGCCGCTCAGGACGCCGATGGAGGTGATGCCGACCTGGATGGTGGAGAGGAAGCGGTTGGGGTCCTCCCCCAGGCGGATGGCCATCGCGGCGGATCTGTCCCCGTCCTCCGCGAGCCGCGCCAGGCGGGCGCGCCGGGCGGAGACCAGGGCGATCTCGGACATGGCCAGGACGCCGTTCATCAGGATCAGGGCAATGAGAAACAGGACATCCATCGATAGGGTTCTCGACACCAGGGGAGGGGAATCATCGGGGGCGGTTAGGGGTCAGGGGCGGTAAGGGGTCACGGTTAGGGGTTCAGATCCTGCAGTCTCGTATCGCCCGCGTGCCGTGCTCCTAACGTGCGCACCGCGCCGCTGACGGTGGCAGAGTGGACGCCGAAATTGTCGGCGACCTCCTGCATGGTGTAAACGCCGGTGAGAAAGGCGCGGGCCATGGCCTCGCGGCGGTCGGGGTCGGTGCGCTGGCAGTGGCTGAGCGCGCGATAGTGCGCTCGCTGCCGAGGAAGACCTGACGGCGAAGCTTGCCCCAGATGCGCGGCTGGCCGACGCCCTCGGCGACGAAGCGGGTGAAGCCTTCTTGCGCCCGCGGGCGCTCGGCGGCGAACTGCCCGTCCAGGCCATCGTCGCGGTAGATCGCCTCACGACGATCGCCATGCGAGATGACGTGATAGGGACCGCCAGCGAGCTCGACGCGAAGGGGTCTGGGCATGTCCGGAAGGATTGCGCAGGAATGCCGGAAAACGAGACCTGACTAAGGAGCATGCGCTGCGAGCACTGACCCCGGGTCTCCGAACTGACCCTCGCGACCCTCGAAACCGTTGTCCGTCCCCGGTTTCGCCGCCGGTTTCGGTCCCCGGTTTCGCGCCGTCTGATCCTGGAGGAGGTGTTGTTCGAGCCGCCCAAACGCAGCCTCGCAGAGCTGCTGGCGTCCATGCCCGATGTGGGGCAGGACCGCGAGTTTGACCGATCCGAAGACGCCGAGCCAGCAGCCCGAGTATTTGATTGACACGAATGTCATAAGTGAAGCCCGGAAGGGCGCGCGCGCCCTTCCGGGCGTGCGGGCGTTCTTCGATGCGGCGATTGCCGAGCGGGCGCGGCTGTACCAATCCGTTGACACAGTTGGTGAATTGCGCCGCGGTGGGGAGCTGATCCGTCACCGCGTGGACAACGTCCAGGCCGTGAGGCGCCCGGCTGCTCAACCCGTTTTCGGCTTAGATTCTCCCTCCGAGGGTCTGGATCGATGTGTGGTTCGCCATCTCCACCTTCCGGGGCCTGCAGCGGGCGGAAGCGCCGGGGAAAGACGGAAGGTAGCAGGTGCAAGAAGGCCGGCGCCGCGCGCGGCTTGGAGGGCGCGTTCGCGATCACGGTGGGCAGCATCTCGCAGTCGACATGGTAGCGCCGGTCGAAGCGGGAGCAGACCTCTCCCAGCACGGCCAGCCAGTCGTCCCGGTCCTGATCGTCGCGGTAGATCGCCTCACGACGATCGCCACGCGAGGTGACCTGATAGAGACCGCCAGCGCACTCGACGCGAAGGGGTCTGGCCATGTCCGGAAGGATTGCGCAGGAATGCCGGAAAACGAGACCTGACTCAGGAGCATGCACTGGGAGCACTGACCCCGGGTCCCCGAACTGACCCTCGCGACCCTCGAAATCGTTGTCCGTCCCCGGCTTCATACCGGTTTCATACCCGTGGGTGCGGACAGGCCGCGCGCGGCCTGCCGTCGCGCTCGCCTGTACTCCGGAAACTGGTCTACACTTTGCCCCTCAATAGCCCGCTCAGGCGCCCTGGCGAACGCCACGGAGGCCCGGTTTGCGCCGCACCGACGGCCGTCCTGGCACCCAGCGGCCTCTCGGCACCGGCCGGCGACCCAGGGCGCGGGGATACAATCCCCTCTCTAAAGAAGACGGGGCCCACAGCTTTGGGCGCCATGCCAGGATCGGATTAGTCCAACAAACGTTTATCCGTCGTACGCGCTCAGCGTCGCGCTCCGACCCGGGCTCAGTGCGGCGCGCACGCCGGATAAACGCTTATTCGTTAGGCTCTTCAGGATAGGCATCGATGCGCTCCGCAGGACGTAGCTTTTATGAATGATAAATCCGACGAAGCAACCAGCGGGTGGTTTGCCGGCCCCGAAGCGGCAGATCTATTTCTCAAGATCTCGAGCCAGCTAAGGGCAGAGAGCGATCGCGGTACCGTGATAGTAGCCGCGGCTATAATAGACGAGGCGCTAGAGCAATTATTAAAGGCGAGGTTGGCGCCATCAAATGGGCGAGATGATGAACTGTTTGATGCCCCATATGCACCACTCAGTTCTTTCTCTGCAAAAATCGACTTCGCATATCGAGTCGGCGTACTCGCGGCCGAGGTTAAAGCCACTTTTCATCTACTGCGCAAGCTGCGAAATGACTTTGCGCACTCTTCGGGAAATCTAGATTTTGGCTCCCAACAAGTTCAGAGCCGAATCAGGGAAGTCTATAAGTTAAACGTTGCGATATTGGACGCGTCGTTCGACTCATTGCGGGATCGGTTTCAGGATGCCGACGAAGGAGATATTGGCGCAGTCCTAAACAAGGCTGCCGCGAAATACTCAAGCATCGAGCGTATGTTGGAACTTCTCGGGTGGCGCGGGCTTTTTGATTTGTTTATGGCAATGCACTGCGCGGCGCTCATTCGGGTTCAAAGCCAGGTGGAAGCAATCCCCGAGTTGAAGCGGAAAACGGGGGCTAATCTCAATTATGAAGCTCAAGAATAGCCTAACCTGCGCCTTAAAAGCGAGCGCGCGCCACGGGCGTCGTGCTAATTTGGTGGCTCCGTGCGGGCGTGCGCCTTTTTAGGCTTCACGTTATCGCGCCGAGCAAAGCTTGGCGTCTCTTGCGGGGTGTAAGTCCCCGTCGGGTAAGGGCTAGCGACCCGCCCGTATCGAGTGTTGGTCCCGTTGCGGAGTGGGGTAACCCGCGAACAAGAATATGGGGCAAGCGTACACAGAGAATCTTGTAGGCCGTAGGGGAAATCGCGTTCCCTGAAGTGCTGGTACAGCTTCGAAAGAGCCAATGCGGATGCCGACAGTTTTAACGTGCTGGAAGGCAACATGAAGCGCCCGTTTCATCGCGAGGGCGGGGATGTCCGCCGGAGTCCTCAGGCCGTGGCATGCAAGAAGAGAGACGTTCGAGAACTCGGGAAGCCCCGAAGATTCCTGGATGAAGTTCGATGATGAAACTGTTTGGGCTGGGACACGAACGGGTGATGAACCCTGACACGGCGTGCGCTCGGGTGGATTCAAAGCGCAAGGAACAACCAGGTAAGCCGGAGGCGGCCGTATGTCTTCGAGGTGTCTTATCGGGCATAGTAGTCGGAGGTTGGGAAAGCCAGCCACATGGCGAAGGACCCGACGGAAGTACGCAGCCCTCAAAGGAAACTCGTGCCGGACACGCAGGATCGGAGCACACGAGCCAACCTCACTGGCGGGCAATAACAACTGGGCCTTGTAACGGGTAACTGTGAAGGTCCGCGCGAATGTGAGTACAACCGAGGAACCGGATGCGGGAAAACTGCACGTCCGGGATTGCGCCGGGGGCGCCGGGTAACCGGCGTCCCTACGGCGGAGGGCATCGCATCAGAATATGCTTTCCTCAATTCGCCTCGCCATTTCTTTTTGTTTGCTTCCGATGTTGCTATCTGGTTGCGCTTCCGTCTCTACGCATACGTCGACGCTTTCAGAAGCGGAGTACAATACTTTGGCAACAAAAGCAGCGTCTAATGATGCCCGCAATTTTTGCGATGATACGCTTCCTGGGCGGAGAAATACTGATCAAGAGTACGTCGATTGTTATTACTCGGTTCTCGAGCAGCGCGGTCGCTACTTTCGCGGTAAACTAGATGGTCAAAACGGACGGCCGCCTCTATCTGAACTTCTTGAAGCATCCGTTACGCCGCAGTAATAGAGCAGGCCAAAAGTTCATAGTCACGCAAACAAGAAATGCCCTAACAATTGGCTCAGCGCCGACCCAATACTGCGCGCCGAGACCTTCGCGAGAATTTGAGGCCGTGCCGGCGCGGTATTGGGCCGGCTAACCAAAGCGTTAGGCGCCGACATGCTCATTAAGTCGTCTCATGTGGATACAGCATGGATACTGTCATCGCTTCCACTTCTCGCGCTCTTTCCGCCATTCAACATTATCTTTTTTCAGTTTCCGCTGGTTGGTTCGCTTGTTTTCTTTGTCGTTGCGGCGATTGTCCTCACGCTGAAGACTTGGTCATGTGCAGCACGTTATTTTGGTAGGACTCAATGTGGCCGCTGGCTCGGGGTGTCTGTACTTGCATAGCATCTGTTCATGCTAGCGAGCGCATCGGCGCAAAAGGGGCCACGGAAAAGCGGAAAAGAAGCCCAAAAGGGACCAGGCTGAATTGTGAAACCTGAGAATGGCCTAACAAGTCGCCAAAGAGGGACGCGCGCCACGAACGGTCGCGCTTTCTGGCAGGTTTCGTGCGTGGCGCGCACCCCTTGGCTTGGTCGTTAGCTGCCAGCATATTGCGGTAAACGGCCTCAGTTTAATCGGGGCCTGCGGTCGCATTAACAAGCATCGCATTCGCGTTGGGTGTCTCAGCCGCCCCTATCCCGAAGTCCGTTGAGCTTGGGATACAATAGTGGTTCTAGCAGAACAATAGGGCGGCTGAGCCACGACTTTAAGAATTCAAGAGGCCACGTTGCGTTTCAAAGACTTAAAGTTGAGAAAGGGATTAAGGAATTAAGGTGACTGTATATCAATTGCCCTTGGCCTACCTTTCAAAGCACCCCGTTGGGATCCAATCTATTCTGCCGGTTCGCCGCGGGGGACACGATCCGAAAAATACCCCGTCATCGCAATTCTGTCGACCGCAAAAGCCTGCTCACCATAGGCGGGAGCCCGCGGCGCGCCATCTGCCCCGGGACCTGGCTCGCCAAGGGCCTCTCCCCTTACCCCCGCTTCGGCCGATAGGGTCTGGGCGGACTCTTGAGCAAGGTCCGCAGCACCGACTTGACGCGTCCCTCGCCGGTGGCGCGCTCGACGCGGCGCTTGGCCTGGGCGAGCAGGCGCGCGTCGTCCTCGTCTTCCACGAGCCGCTCCAGATTGGCGATGAGCCCGTCGGCGGCCTCGTCCTGGCCCCGGGCGCGATTGAGCATCGCGAGCGCACCGTAGAGCGAGAAGACCTCCTGGATGTGCAGCCGCGGCCGCTGGATGAGGCCGTCGAGGAGCCGGTGGGCCTGGTCCAGATCGCCGTCCTCGATCGAGAGAGCGGCCAGGTTGCACCGGGCGATCAGATAGTCCGGATTGGCCGCGATGGTCTGGCGCAGGATCTCCCGGCACTCCTGGGCGCGCCCTTGGCTGGCGCGGATCCCCGACAGGTTTCCCAGGGCGATCCGGTGGCCGGGGACCCGCTCCAGGATGGCGTTGAGGCGTGCCTCGGACTCGTCGTAACGGCCTTCCCGATACAGCAGGATGGACTCCTCGAGCACGACCTGGAGATTCTCAGGGAGATCGCTGGGCTCTGGCTCCCGGTCGATCTCGGTCGCGATCGTCTGGACCTGGCTCAGCTCCTTGCCGTTCCAGAACGGCACGGCCTCGTCCGCCGCGATCGCGCCGGCCGCGCGCAGGGCGTTGAGGAATCCGAGGCGGTCCTGGGAGGTGCCGGCGGGCAGGGCCGCCAGACCCCGGAGGATGGCCGGGGCGCGTCGCTCTTCCGGACCGGCCCCGGACCGGGCCGGGACCTTGAGTCGCCGCTTCAGGAGGAGCGACGCCAGCTCCCGAACATAGCTCCTCGCCCGCCAGGTAGAGCGCCTCCAGATAGGCGTCGGAGGCGGTCAGGGCGTCGAGCCGGGACTCCAGCTCCGAGGCGCCCCCCTCGCGCAGGGCATTGAACCAGCCGATCGGAAGGGCCTGGCCCTGGTCGAGCCATTCCGGGTAGGCGGGCGGCGTCCCGTCCCGCTCCAGGGCAAGGAGGTTATGCTCGACGGCGAGCGGCCGCGGGTGGGTTCGCCGGGACTCTCGTCCACAGCGTCTTCGGCCTGGTCGCCCCGTCCGAGACGGCTCGCGGCACAGGCACCAAGCTGCAGCCGCTCGGCGCCGAGGAAGCCGGTTTCGTCCGCGACCCAGTCGGTCTTGCCGGAGCGCTCGAAGGCGTCCCAGGCGGCCTGGTTTTCTTGGATCAGGAGCAGGGCGGAGATCTGACCATAGGCATCCTCCGCACGCCGCGCCTGGGCTTGGGCCAGGGGCACCGCGAGGCCGCGGGCACCGGTCTCGTCGCCCAGATAGAGCCGCAGGCGCAGGGCCCAGCCCAGGGCGAACAGGTTGCCCGCGTCCTGCTGCCAGGCGTCCAGGAATCCGGTCAGGGCCTCCTCGATGCGGCCCAGGTGGAACAGGGCGAGGGCCCGGTTGTTGCGCGCGGGGGTGATGGCGACGCCGTCGAGCGCGCGCACGGCCCCGGCGAAGTCATGGGCCTCCAGGTGCAGCTTGCCGATGTCGAACCGCTCCTGCTCCTCGCGGGTCGCCCGGGACCCGTCCGGCTGCGGTGAGGAGCTTCGTGCCACGACCTCGGCCGGCAGGGGGAATCCCCGGGTCTGGCCCCCCAGCGCCGAGCACCCGGGCCGCGACCCGATCCGCCAGCAGCAGGTGCCGGCAGTCGATGGCGAGACCGCAGAGCGTTTCGAGGGCCCGCAGGCTGTTCGGCCGGCGCTCCACCCACTGGTAGGCGGCCAGGGCCGCGGCCGCCTGGCCCTCGCCCCGTGCCAGGGCATCCACCAGGAGGTGCCAGGCGCCGCCGTGGTCCGGAAAGCGCTGCACCAGGGTCCGGGCGCGCTCGATCGCCCGGGGGTGATCACGGTCCGCGATCAGGCGCTCGACGGCCTTGAGCTGGGCGGGCGCGGGCTGTGGGCCCTTGGCTGGGCTGGGCTTGGACGGCTTTTTCGACATCTTGGCGTTTCGGGGGATGACAGGTCTTTAGTCTAATGGCCCGCAACACATACAGTATGTCGCAGTTGGACGGTGAGTGGGGCAAGGCGGCTCGACTACTTCGCGGTCCTCGTCGGGATCGGGCGAGTCCCGTCAAAGTCGAGAATCGTGCACCTTGACCGCGGGGTAGAGGTCCCGATCCGGCCCGAAGATCGCGGGTCAATGCGCGGCGCCTCATGGCTTGATATCGAGCACGGGCGTATCGGCAAAGGCGTCGATGTCCTCGATTTCAATGACGGAGCCCTGGACCGACAGCACCCGGCAGCGGCTCAGCGCGATCGGGTTCGGCCGCACCGGCGCCCGGGTCGCGAACACCCCGCGCAGCGGGTTCTGCGGAATCGCCCCGCGGATGCACCTGCAGGATCGCGCGCTGTTCCGGCGTGTCGTTGCGGTCGAACCAATACAACACCCAGATTGTGTCCAACGCAGCGACGCCGAGCAGCCCCGGACGATACTGATCGTCCAGTTCGATGGTCGTTGCCGGCGGCCTTGCGCACCCAGCCGATGGGGCGGACCTCGTACACCGGCCCTGAGCCGGAAGTGCTGGGGCCCGGCGATGGAACTGGGCATGGCGAGCAATAACGTTAGTGGCAGTAGAGTCCCATGGATTGGCTTCATCACCACTCTCGCGCCAAGACCCGGCGGCAACCGCATTTGCAAGAGAAGCCTACGCGGGCAGGTTCCCGCTCGCCAGCGCGAAGTTCGGGGTTTGGTCGAAATTGGGGCGGGCGCCGCGCCGCAGGGTGCCGGTTCCACCGATGGTGCCGCCCGGCGGTCTGT
>CAVTDM010000021.1:0-25150 GCA_963733415.1 uncultured Gammaproteobacteria bacterium
GGCCGCGAGCAGCAGCACCAACAGATAAAGCCCGAGGATGAGCCAGGCATGGTTCGTCATGAAAACCCCTCCGGGTTGAGCAGGGCCGCGATCAGATAGACGAGTAGCGCGAGCGCAACAACTGCGCTGATGATCAGCAACCCGCTCATCTGGCACCGCCCAGCCTGGCGCAGCCGAAGGCGAGCCCCACGGCCAACCCGAAGAACAGGACGATACTCACGAGATATACGAGATCCATGGCTTGCCTCGATGACGGGTGATGACCGCCTTCATCCTAGAAAAACCGATCTCAAGATGCTGAAAAAATTCGAGGTGGCGATATATAAATCGCGTAAATACAGGATGGTCAGGCGGCTCGAATGGGGCGCTTGACGCTGCTTCGTTTCCCACTTGTTGCGCTGCCGACCCACGGTCTGGCCGTGCGGAGGGAGCCAGTCTGGGGATGGGCGTCACGCAGGTCATAAGAGTCCCTCCGGGCCGATCTCCCAGTCCGAGCCCGAGAAAACGGCCCCGGGGGTTGCGCACAAACCGGAACAGACCCGGGAGCGGAGACGATCGACGTGCACCTGGCGTCCGGGCGCCGCCTGACCCCGCCCCCGACGCCAGCCGGGAACCTGTCCGGGAACCCGCATAAGAAGCCGCCTGGAAACCCATAGGACGAGCGTTTAGTATTGGCCCCCCGCGAGCCCACCCGCGACGCCGACCAAACAGCCGAAGCGCTGCGCTGTCAACCACTGCCCCTAACGGAGGATTCGACCCATGTCGGAAGAGCAAGATTTACCAAGTCCCCGCCGCCATCGCCGCCAAGGCCCACATCAACGCCGAGCAAGTACGCGGCCATGTACCAGCGCTCGGTCGAGGACCCGAACGGCTTCTGGGCCGAGCAGGCCAAGGAATTCGTCACCTGGTCAAAGCCCTGGGACTCGGTGATGGACTAGAGCTTCGACGCGGAGAATCTGCACATCAACTGGTTCAAGGGCGGCCAGCTCAACGTTTCCTACAACTGCCTGGATCGGCATCTGGCGACGCGCGGCGATCAGGTCGCCATCATCTGGGAGGGCGACAATCCCGGCGGAGGACCGCAAGATCACCTACCGCGAGCTGCACGCGGAGGTCTGCAAGCTCGCCAACGTCCTCAAGGCCCAAGGGCGTCAAGAAGGGCGACCGGGTCTGCATCTATCTGCCCATGATCCCCGAGGCGGCGGTGGCCATGCTCGCCTGCACCCGCATCGGCGCCGTCCACTCGATCGTCTTCGGCGGCTTCTCCCCGGACAGCCTGCGCGACCGCATCCTGGACTCCGACTGCCGGGTGGTCATCACCGCCGACGAGAGCGTGCGCGGCGGGCGTCAGCGTGCCCCTGAAGAAGAACGCCGACACCGCCCTGAAGGAGTGCCCGAACGTCGGCACCGTGCTCGTGGTGCGCCGCACCGGCGGCAAGGTGGCCTGGAACGAGGGCCGCGACGTCTGGTACCACGAGGCCATGGCCACGGCCGCCGCCGGTCTGCGAGCCCGAGGCGATGGACGCCGAGGACCCGCTCTTCATCCTCTACACCTCCGGCTCCACCGGCAAGCCCAAGGGCGCCCTGCACACCACCGGCGGCTATCTGGTCTTCGCCGCCATGACCCACAAGTACACCTTCGACTACCAGGAAGGCGAGATCTACTGGTGCACCGCCGACGTCGGCTGGGTCACGGGCCACACCTACATCGTCTACGGCCCCCTGGCCAACGGCGCCACCTCCCTGATGTTCGAGGGCATCCCGAACTACCCGGACATGTCGCGCTTCTGGCAGGTGATCGACAAGCACCAGGTCAACATCTTCTACACCGCCCCCACCGCCATCCGCTCCCTGATGCGCGCCGGCGAGGAGCCGGTGAAGGCAGACCTCCCGCAAGTCGCTGCGCATCCTGGGCTCCGTGGGCGAGCCCATCAACCCCGAGGCCTGGGAGTGGTACCACCGGGTGGTCGGCGACGAGCGCTGCCCCATCGTCGATACCTGGTGGCAGACCGAGACCGGCGGCCACCTGATCACCCCCCTGCCGGGCGCCACCGCGCTCAAGCCCGGTTCGGCCACCCGCCCTTCTTCGGCGTGGTCCCGGCCCTGGTGGACCCGGCCGACGGCACCCCGATCGAGGGCGCCGGGCGAGGGCGCCCTGGTCATCACCCAGCCCTGGCCGGCGCAGATGCGCACCGTCTACGGCGATCACCAGCGCTACATCGACACCTACTTCAAGCAGTACCCCGGGTACGTACTTCACCGGCGACGGCGCCCGCCGCGACGAGGATGGCTACTACTGGATCACCGGGCGCATCGACGACGTGCTCAACGTCTCCGGCCACCGCCTGGGTACCGCCGAGATCGAGTCCGCGCTGGTGCTGCACCCGCATGTGGCCGAGGCGGCGGTGGTCGGCTACCCGCACGACATCAAGGGTCAGGGCATCTACGCCTACGTGACCCCCATGGCCGGCGTCGAGCCGACCGACGCCCTGAAGAAGGAACTGGTGGCCATGGTGCGCGGCGAGATCGGCCCCATCGCCATCGTCGACATCATCCAGTGGGCCCCAGGCCTGCCCAAGACCCGCTCGGGCAAGATCATGCGCCGCATCCTGCGCAAGATCGCCGCCAACGAGATCGACAGCCTGGGCGACACCTCGACCCTGGCCGATCCGACCGTGGTCAATGAACTGATCGAGAACCGGGCCAACCAGTAAACCGCGGCGAAGATCGCGCGGCTGCGCGCGGCGCATTGGCACCGCCTGACGACCATAATCTCGGACGAGATTCACAGGAGTCGCCCCGGCTGATCGGATTGTGACAGGGACGCTCGCATCCGGGGCCCTGATTAATCCAGGAATGTAGTCCCGTTCCACTTAGTGGGCATAGCGCTGAACGACGTGGCGGATGCCAGAGAGCGCCTCCTCCGATCGATCCTTTATTTGTTTCAGGAGATGTAAGCTTGAGTTCATCTATGTCGAGTTGGCGTCTTTGTCGATGCCGAGAATGTCCGCTACAACGGCGGTTATCAGATGCGTTACGACGTATTGCGCCGCTTCGCCGCCCGCGAGAACGGAGTACTTGCAGCGCCTCAACACCTATATGGCCTTCGATGCCGAACGTGCCAGGGAGGATCATGGAATACGCGAAAGAAATCGCCGCACCTACCAGCAGATGGTGCGGGACTTCGGCTGGAAGATCACCGTCAAAGTATGTGCGCCGCTACACGGACGAGGCTGGCAATGTCACCACCAAGGCCAATGCCGACCTCGACATGGCCGTGGATGCCATGCTCCAGGCCGGACAAGCTCGACCAGGTGCTGCTGGTCACCGGCGACGGCGACTTCATCCAGGTGGTCAATGCCTTGCAGAATACGGGCTGCCGGGTCGAACTGATCGGCTTCAAGAACGTCTCGCGCCAACTCCAGCAGGAGGTGGACGCCTTCTACTCCGGCTTCCTGATCCCGGACCTGCTGCCCGTCACCTACGAGCCCCGCAACGAATGGGGCAAGCCGGGTTCCTGCGTGCGCGGCGTCTGCACCAAGTGGTTCGCGGACAAGGGCTACGGCTTTCTGCGCTTCATGAATCACATCTCCCCCAATCTCTGGATCACGGACCCTCGGGACGAAGGCTCCCCCTATACCAGCGTCTTCTGCCACGTCAACGAGATGGCCGACGATGTCAGCGAGGACATGCTCATGAACCGGGAGACCGTCCTGGAGTTTTATCTCAACGAGAGCGAGCAGAAGGACAACGGCCTGGTGGCCAATAACGTCCGGCTCGCCTTTACGGTCAATCGCTGACCGGCATGGCCGCGGGCCTACTGTTAGACACCTGAGAATCGGTCTTGTTACCCGACCGGCATGCGACAGCTCCCAATGGCGACCCCGGCTGGCCGAGCAGACGCCATTCCATGGCCACTAACCAGAGCACATGAGACCCTCGGGCCTGCCTCACGCCTGGTGCGGGACCGCTTGCTCACCGAGGCCAGGCCAAGAAGCGACCGCCGAGGCCAAGCGCGGCGTCAACCCTTCGTCCAGTACCTGGTCGAGCAGAAGATGCTCGACAGCCGCCGCATCGCCATGCCACCTGCGAGGAGTTCGGCATCCCCCTGCTGGACCTGGCTGCCATCGACACCAGTCGACCTGCCGCTGAACCTGGTCGATGAGAGGCTGATCCGCAAGCATCGGGCCCTGCCCATCTACCGCCGCGGCAACCGCCTCTTCGTCGCCCTGTCCGACCCGACCAACGACCAGGCCCTGGACGAAATCCGCTTCAACACCGGACTCACCACGGAGGCGGTGCTGGTGGAGGAGGATAAGCTGGCGGTGGCGATCGAGCAGGCCATCGATGCCCAGGACACCACCATGATGGACCATCATGGACACGGATCTGGACAATCTGGACAGGCCGCCGACGAGGAGCGACCAGACGAGACGAGGAGGAACTCAACGTTGACGAGGCCCCGGTGGTGCGCTACGTCAACAAGATCCTGGTGGATGCCATCTCCAGCGGTGCCTCCGACATCCACTTCGAGCCCTACGAGAAAGACCTTCCGCATCCGCTTCCGCCAGGATGGCATGTTGCACGAGGTCGCCAACCCGCCGGTCAATATCGTCGCACCGCCTGGTGGCGCGTCTCAAGGTCATGTCGCGCATGAATATCGCCGAGCGGCGCGTACCCCAGGACGGGCGCATCAAGCTCAAGCTCAGCCGCACCCGGGATATCGACTTTCGCGTCAACACCTTGCCGACCCTCTACGGGGAGAAGGTGGTGCTGCGTATCCTGGAGACCGGCTCCACCCAGGTAGGCATCGAGCAACTGGGTTTCGAGCGAGGAGCAGCGAGAACGCCTTCCTCGCCGCCATCGGCAAGCCCTACGGTATGATCCTGGTCACGGGTCCCACCGGTTCGGGTAAGACGGTCACCCTCTACACGCGCGACTCAACATCCTCAACAAGCCGGAGGTCAACATCTCCACGGTCGAGGACCCGGTGGAGATCCAGGTGACGGGCATCAACCAGGTCAACATGAACCCCAAGACCGGGCTGACCTTCGCCGCCGCCCTGCGCGCCTTCCTGCGCCAGGACCCGGACATCATCATGGTCGGCGAGATCCGCGACCTGGAGACGGCGGAGATCGCGGTCAAGGCGGCCCAGACCGGCCACCTGGTGCTCTCGACCCTGCACACCAACGACGCCCCCCAGACCCTGACCCGGCTGGCCAACATGGGCGTGGCCCCCTTCAATATCGCCTCCTCGGTCCTGCTGATCATGGCCCAGCGCCTGACCCGGCGCCTGTGCCGCCACTGCAAGCAAGCCGGACAAGATCCCGCGCGAGGCCCTGCTGGCGGAGGGCTTCACCGACGAGGAGATAGACGAGGGGCTGACCATTTACCAGCCCGTCGGCTGCGAGCATTGCAATCAGGGCTATCGGGGCCGCATCGGCATCTACCAGGTCATGCCCATCTCGGAGGCCATGGGCCGCCTCATCATGGAGGGTGGCAACGCCACTCCAGTTGGCGGACCAGGCGCGCGCGAGGGCGTCGTCGATCTGCGCCAATCCGGGCTGCGCAAGGTCAAGGCCGGCGTCACCAGCCTCGAGGAAATCAACCGAGTGACCAAGGAATGATGCCCATGGCACTGGCAGCAGCCCAGAGGCCAAGACCGAACCCAAGGCACCGCCCCAGGCCGAGAAGGCCTACGTCTTCGCCTGGGAAGGGAATGGACCGGCGCGGGCAGCCGCGTCAAGGGGGAGACCCGGCGTCCAGCATCACCGCGGTGCGCGCCGATCTGCGCCGCCAGGGCGTCAACCCCACCAAGATCAGCAAGAAGGCCCAGCCGCTCTTCGGCGGCAAGAAGAAGATCAGCCGCCAGGACATCGCCGTCTTCAGCCGCCAGCTCGCCACCATGATGGCCGCCGGCGTGCCCCTGGTGCAGTCCTTCGACATCGTCGGCCGGGGCCATGACAACCCGGCCATGCAGGACCTGATCCTCTCGGTCAAGCACGATATCGAGAGCGGCACCGCCATGGCCGAGGCCCTGGCCAAGCACCCGCTCTATTTCGACGATCTGTTCTGCAACCTGGTCGCGGCCGGCGAGCAGGCCGGCGTGCTCGACATCCTGCTGGACAAGATCGCCACCTACAAGGAAAAGACCGAATCCATCAAGGGCAAGATCAAGAAGGCCCTGTTCTATCCGGCGGCGGTCATCGTCGTCGCCATCGTGGTCACCGTGGTCATCCTGATCTTCGTCATCCCCCAGTTCAAGGAGCTGTTCAACAGCTTCGGCGCGGACCTGCCGGCCTTCACCCTGCTGGTGATCGGTATGTCGGACTTCCTGCGCGAATGGTGGTGGGCAGTCTTTCTCGGGATCGCGGCTGCGGTCTACGGGATCGCCAATCTATTCAAGCGCTCTCGCAAGTTCCGCGAGATCGTGGACCGGACCATGCTCAAGATCCCGATCATCGGCGCTATCCTCAACAAGGCCTCCATCGCGCGCTTCGCCCGCACCCTGTCCACCATGTTCGCCGCCGGCGTGCCCCTGGTGGAGGCCCTGGAGTCGGTGGCCGGGGCCACCGGCAACGTCGTCTACCAGGAGGCGGTACTCAAGATGCGCGAGGAGGTCGCCACCGGCCAGTCCCTCCAACTCGTCCATGCGCCAGCGCAATCTGTTCCCCCACATGGTGATCCAGATGACCGCCATCGGCGAGGAGTCCGGCGCCCTGGACGACATGCTCGGCAAGGTTGCGGACTTCTACGAGGAAGAGGTCGACAACGCCGTGGACAGCCTGAGCAGCCTGCTGGAGCCCATGATCATGGTCGTCATCGGCGGCCTGGTGGGCAGCCTGGTGGTCGCCATGTACCTGCCGATCTTCAAGCTGGCGGCAGTCGTTTGAAGAACTGGATCCTGAGTAGTGGCTGGGTGATGGCGATTCGGGACGATCGGGAGTTGATCGCCTGACTTAAGGCGATGACTCTCATGATTGAGGTGTATCGTCTCCCCCGGGGGGTTCCACGCGAAGCCCTTTTCGGACTGACGCGTCGGGTTCGCCGCACCGCGGTTTCGATTCCTTCAACAATCGCGGAATGCCGGGCCCGACAGTCAACAGCAGAGTTCGAGGTTGATCATGGTTCCGGCCAACAGGATAACGTCAGGCCGTCGTGGCCGGAACGATGATCAAGGCCCAATCTACTATCCACTAACCACTATCCACTAAATCATGCACTGGCTCGAAGTCTTTAACGCCAACCCCCCGCTCCTCTACGGCTCCGCTCTGGCCCTGGGGCTGATCGTCGGGAGCTTCCTCAACGTCGTGATCCTGCGCCTGCCGCGGATCATGGAAGCGGGCTGGCGAACTGAGTGCGCCGAGCTTGCCGGCACCGCCGGGGCGTCTGAGGAGCCAGCCCTCAGTCTGTCCCGACCGCCATCCCAGTGCCCGGCCTGCGGCCACCGCATCCGACCTCTGGAGAACCTGCCGATCCTGAGTTATCTGGTCCTGCGCGGGCGCTGCTCCGCCTGCGCGACGCGCATCAGCCCCCGCTACCCCCTGATCGAGGGTTTCACCGCCCTGCTGACCCTGGTCGTGATCTGGCACTTCGGCCTGACCTGGCAGACCCCGGCGGCCCTACTCTTGACCTGGGTCCTGATCACCCTGGCGGTCATCGACTTTGACACCCAATTGCTGCCCGACAGCATTACAGTCCCGCTGATCTGGATCGGGCTGCTGCTCAGCCTCTTCGGCGTCTTCACCGACAGTGCGTCCGCGATCATCGGCGCCGCTGCCGGCTATCTGAGCCTCTGGACGGTCTTCCAGGTCTTTCGCCTGGCCACCGGGAAGGAGGGCATGGGCTATGGCGACTTCAAGCTCTTTGCCCTGTTCGGGGCCTGGTTCGGTTGGCAGTTCCTACCCCAGATCATCCTGCTCTCCGCCGTCACCGGTGCGGTGTTCGGCACCCTGCTGATTGTCACCGGCCGCCAGGAGCGTGGCGTCCCGCTGCCCTTCGGGCCCTTCCTGGCCGCCGCTGGCTCGATCTCGTTGATCTGGGGCCCGCGGATCAACGACGCCTATCTTCAATACGCGGGTCTCGCCTGAACGGATGCACCGCCCGCAGGCTGACGATCGGGCTCACCGACGGCATCCTCGGGGCGGCTTTACCCCCGCCCAGGACACCCGCCGGGTGCTGAAAATCGGGCTCACCGGCGGCATCGGCAGCGGCAAGTCCACCGTGGCTGACCTCTTTGCCGGGCTCGGGGCGGGGGTGATCGACACGGACCGGCTGGCCCGGGAGCTGACCGAACCTGGTACCGCAACCCTGGCCAGGATCGGGGCCGCCATCGACGGCGTCCTGAATCCGGACGGCAGCCTGGACCGGGCGGCCCTGCGCGGGCGGGTCTTCGCTGATCCCGCGGTCAAGGCGCGTCTTGAGTCAATTCTCCACCCGCCCATCCGCACCCTGATGCTGGAGCGGGCCGCAAGCCTCCAGGCGCCCTACGCCGTCCTGGTGGTCCCACTCCTGTTCGAGACCGGACAAGAGTCCCTGATGGACCGGGTCCTGGTGGTGGACTGCGCCGAGTCGGTCCAGGTCGAGCGGGTTATGCGCCGCAACGGATTGCCGGAGGCCGAGGTCGCCCGGATCATCGCCAGCCAGGTCCCGCGTGCCGAGCGCCTGGCCCGGGCCCACGACGTGATCGATAACGGCCGTGGGCCAGAGGCATCTGGAACCACAGGTCCAGCGGTTGCACCGGATCTATCTGGCCCTGGCGCATCGCCTGCGCTGATCGCTGATCGCTGATCGCTGATCGCTGATCGCTGATCGCTGACCGCTGATCGCTGACAGCTTAGGCCTGTTTCTGGGATCATGGCCGCCAGCCTCCCCTGACGTGCCGCATCATCATGAACGCACCCCAAGCCCTGACCTTCCGCACCGGCGCTGCCCTGTTCTTCGACGTCCTGACCGATCTCGGTGTGGAGATCATCTTCGGTCACACCGGCGGGGCCGTGATCCCACTGCATGTGGAACTCAACAAGCGCATGCACCGCGGAGACCCCTGCCCGCGCTTCATCCTGTGCCGTCAGGAGGGCGGGGCCGGCCATGCCGCGGAGGGCTATGCCCGGGCCAGCGGCCGGGTGGGCGTTGCGCTGGCCACCTCCGGGCCCGGGGCCACCAACCTGACCACCCCCATCGCGGACGCTTACAAGGACTCGATCCCAACCCTTTTCATCACCGGCCAGGTGCCCAGCGGGGCCATCGGTACCGATGCCTTCCAGGAGGTGGACACGGTGGGCATCACCCGCCCCATCTCCAAACACAACTACCTGGTGAAAGACGTGCGCGACCTGGAGTGGGTACTGCGGGAGGCCTATGCCCTGGCCACCCGCGGCCGGCCCGGCCCCGTGGTGGTGGATATCTGCAAGGACGTCCAACTCGCCCCCCTGACCACCGCCAACCCCACCCGGCGGCGTCATCGCGAACCCATCCCCTTCGACCCCGTCAAGGCAGACGCCATCCTGACAGCCCTGGCCGCGGCCCAACGGCCAGTCATCAAGGCGGGCGGCGGGATCATCCACGCGGAGGCCGCCGCCACCCTCTGTGCGTTCGCGCAGCGCTTCGACGCCCCGGTGGCCACCACCTTCAACGCCTTGGGAGCCGTGCCCTTTGCTGACCCCCACAATCTCGGCATGCCCGGCATGCACGGCACCATCCCCGCCAACTACGCCCTGCGGGACGCGGACCTGATTCTGACCCTGGGCGGACGCTTCGATGACCGGGTGGCCGTGCGCGGCTTTGCCGCGGGCAAGCGCATCGCCCATGTGGACATAGACCCCTCGGAGATCGACAAGACGGTGACCACCGACCTGCACCTGGTCGCCCCGCTCGACGCCTTCTTCGACTATGCCCTGGCAAGCGGGCGCGAGACCCGTCACCCGGAGTGGATGACCCAGATCGCCCAGTGGCGCACCCAGATGCCCAAGCCCTACTTACCAACCGCCAACCTCAAGCCCCAGGCGGTGATCGAGGCCCTGTCCGAACTCACGGATGGCGACGCCACGGTGGTGACCGGAGTTGGCCAGCACCAGATGTGGGCGGCCCAGTATTACCGCTTTCAACGCCCGCGCCAGTGGATCAGCTCCGGCGGGCTCGGCACCATGGGATTCGGACTGCCAGCGGCCATCGGCGCCTGGTTCGCGGACTCCAGCCGGCCGGTGATCCTGATCGACGGGGACGGCAGCTTCCAGATGAACATCCAGGAACTGGGCACCTTGGTCGCCCACCGCATCCCGCTCAAGATGTTCGTCCTCAACAACAACTTCCTGGGGATGGTCCGCCAATGGGAGGACATGATGGACGGCGGCCACCACTATGAGACCTGCCTCTCGCGCACCGCCGACTGCGACCCGGACTGCACCAACGTGGATGAGGGCTGCCGCCGCCAGATCCCCAACCTCACCGGGCTCAAATACGTCTACCCGCGCCTGAAGACCCTGCGTATTAAGACCCCGGCTCAACTGCACGACGGCATCGCCGCGGCCCTCGCCGAGACTCACCCGGTACTGGTGGACTGCTGGGTGGACAAGGCCGAGAACGTGCTGCCCATGGTGCGGCCAGGGCATACGCTGGATCAGATGCTCGAATCCTAAAGATCGCGGTCCGGACGATTTCTTTAGAGAATTGATCTTACACAAGTGACTCATTTGTGATTTCGTCGGTCACAATTCCAGCATCACGCAGTCCCCGCCCATTGCTAGAATGTGCCGGTTACTCGCCCCGTTCACCCTCCGCCCTCGGGAAAACACCATGAACGTCAGCACCCTCCAGCCCATCATCGCCGACGACGACGACGCGGACCTTGACCCTCTCCCGGCCGAGGCACCGGTGGCGGATGAGGTACGGCTGGACGATCCGGCGCTGTATCTGAATCGGGAACTGACCTGGCTCGCCTTCAACGCGCGCGTTCTCCACGAGGCGGAGGACCCTCGCACCCCGCTGCTGGAACGTGTGAAGTTCCTGGCCATCGTCAGCAATAACCTGGACGAGTTCTTCATGAAGCGCATCGGGGGCTTGAAGCAGCAGATCGCCGCCGGGGTGCACAACCCGAGCGTGGACGGCCGCACCCCGACCGAACAACTCAAGCTCTGTCAGGCCCGGGTGCGGGAGATGGACTGCGAGCAGAAACGGATTTTCGACGAACTGATGGTCCTGATCGCCGAGCACGGAATCCGCATCGTTCAGATCAAGGACCTGACGCCAGACGCCCGAGGGCGCCTCCGGGAGCACTTCCGCGCCAACATCTTCCCCATGCTGACGCCGTTGGCCATGGACCCGGCCCATCCCTTCCCCTTCATCTCCAACCTGGCCATCAACCTGCTGGTGACCCTGCGCTATCCGGGCGGCAGCGAGTCCTACATGGCCCGGGTCAAGGTTCCGGTGAGCCGGGACGTGTCCAAGCGCCTGATCCCGCTCGATGGCGGCACCACCTTCGTGACCCTGGAGGACCTCATCGTCGCCAACCTGGACATGCTTTTCCCGGGCATGGAGATCGACTCCGCGGAACTCTTTCGGGTCACCCGCAACGCCATCGTGGTGCCGGACGCGGAGGCGGCCAATGACCTGCTGGAGATGATCGAGACCGAGCTGCGGGAGCGGCACTTCGCGCCCATTGTGCGGCTCGAGGTCCAGGAGGGCTTCGACCCGGTCCATCGGGGCATGCTGGCCGCCGAACTGGGCCTGAATGAGGAACTCGACGTCGTCGAGGTCCGGGGCATGATGCAGGTCCGTGATCTGTTCGAGATCGCGGGGCTGGATTTTCCGGATCTCAAAGACCCGCCGCACCGGCCGGTGGATCACCCCCTGCTCGCCAATGACCGGCGCAACATCTTCCATATCATCCGTGAGAACGGGCCCATCCTGCTCCAGCACCCCTATCAGCCCTTCAGCACCTCCGTGGAGCGGTTCCTGCGTACCGCCGCGGAGGACCCCAAGGTGCTGGCGATCAAGATGACCCTCTATCGCACCTCCGCCGGGGCCATCCTGGACTCCCTGATCGAGGCCGCACGCAACGGCAAGCAGGTGGCGGTGCTGGTGGAACTCCAGGCGCGCTTCGACGAGGCGGCCAACATCGGCTGGGCCCGCCGGCTGGAGGCCGAGGGTATCCATGTCAATTACGGGGTGCTGGGCCTCAAGACCCACAGCAAGCTGATCTTCGTCGTGCGTCGGGACTACGCCCAGCTGCGCCGGTACTACCACATCGGCACCGGAAACTATCACCCGGGCACCGCCAAACTCTATACGGACCTGGGCATGCTGGGCTGCGATGAAGAGATCGGCCAGGATCTGACCGAGCTCTTCAATTACCTGACCGGCTATTCACCGCCGCCGTCCTACCGAAAGATCCTCGCCGCTCCCTATAACCTCAAACGCGGCATCATCGATAAGATCAACCGGGAGATCGAGCACCAGAGGCGCGATGGCTCCGGCCTGATCCAGATGAAGATGAACGCCCTGGAGGACGTGGAGATCACACGCGCCCTCTACCGCGCGACCCGCGCCGGGGTGCGGGTGGATCTCATCGTCCGCGATACCTGCCGCTTCCGCCCCGGGCTGCCCGGGATCAGCGAGAAGGCGCGAGTCATCAGCATCGTCGGACGCTTCCTTGAACACGGACGCATCATCTATTTCAGAAACGGCGGCGATGAGGAGTATTACATCGGCTCAGCGGACATGATGGGCCGTAACCTGGACAGCCGTGTGGAGGTCCATGCCCCGGTGGAGAACGCCGAGCTCCGGCAGGAGTTACGGCTGATCCTGGATGTCCAATTTGCGGACCAGCGTTCGGCCTGGGACCTGGACGCGGACGGACAATACACCCAGCGCATTCCCTCCGAGGACAACGCCAAGGGCGCCCAAGAGACCCTGATGGCGGTGGCAGAGAAGCGCCTGGCCGCCGCCGGCAAACACAAGGAGAAGAAGATTCGCTCCAGACTCCTCAGCCACTTCCAGTGGCGCTTGCGGGGGAAGGACTAGCCCTACTGCACCTTTAGCGCCCGGACCTGGTCCAGAAGCCCGGGGTCGTCCCACTCCCGCTCGCCGATCGCGCTGTAAACCAGGCGCCCCGCGGGATCGATCACATAGGTGGTCGGCAGGCCCTTCATGGGGTAGCGCTGAGCGACCCCGGAGTCCAGGTCCATAGGCAGGGGGAAGTCCACCGGGGTTTCGGCCAGGAACTGGTCGATGGCCTCGGCGTCATCCCCCACGTTGATGGCGAGCAGGGCGATGCCCTCCCCGGCCACGGCCTCATGAGCCCGCTGCATGGAGGGCATCTCCTCCCGGCAAGGCGGGCACCAGGTCGCCCAGAAATTCAGGATCACGGGCTTGCCGCGATAGTCAGCGAGGCGCTGGGGACGCCCCTGCTGGTCCTTCAAGTCAAACTCCGGCGCCAGGGGTTTGTCTGGTATCGGGGTCAGGGTCTGGCCCTCCCCGGCGCTCAGGCCGCCGGGGAACGGGATGATGAGGGTCGCCAGCAGGAACGGCAGGATGGCGGCGGACGCCGGGCGGAGGGTGGCTCTCATGGGGTCTCTAACTCCAGGTCTGGGCACGGGGTAAGCAGCGGGGGTCACCTTAGCATCGGCCGCGGCGGTAACGGAAGACCACGCCCGAGGCCCTCGATCACCGAGCGGCGTGCGTATACTCGTCCATCCCCGCAACACTCGGCCCTGGTCGCACACCCCCATGAACGACGCGAAACCGTCCCTGATGGCGCGCCTGGATGACCTGCTGTGGTCAAACCGACTCGACGACCTGCCCCCGTGGCGGTCGCGGCTGGTCTGGATCGCGCGCTTGCTCTATGCCCTCTACCGGGACTCGACCCAGGGCTACCTGTCGCTCCAGGCCATGAGCCTGGTCTATACGACCCTGCTCTCACTGGTGCCGCTGCTGGCGGTGGGCTTCTCGGTGCTCAAGGGCTTCGGCGCGCATAACGCCTTGGAGCCCGTGTTGCTGCAAGCCCTGGAACCGTTGGGCGAACAGGGGTCGGAGATCGCCCAGCGTATCCTGGAGTTCGTGGACAACATGCAGGTGGGGGTCCTGGGGTCCGTGGGCCTGGTGGTGCTGGTCTACACCGTGGTCTCCATGATCCAGAAGATCGAGTTGGTCTTCAATTACACCTGGCGGGTGGAGGAGACACGGCCCCTGGCCCAGCGGGTCAGCCAGTATCTCAGCGTGGTGCTGATCGGCCCGGTGCTGTTCTTCTCGGCCGTGGGGGTGAGCGCATCCATGCGCGGCAACGCGGTCGTCGCGTCCATGCTCGCGGTGGAGCCGTTCAACTCACTGATTGAGAGCGGCAGTGCCCTGGTACCCGATGCTGATGATGGTTCTCACCTTCGCATTTCTCTACGTCTTCGTGCCGAACGCGCGGGTCAATCTGTTCTCGGCCCTGATCGGCGCCCTGGTGGCGGCGGTGCTCTGGCAGGCGGTGGGCTGGGTGTTCGCCCATTTCATGGTCCGCTCCACCCAGTACACTGCCGTCTACTCGAGTCTGGCGATCCTGATCCTGTTCATGATCTGGATCTACATTGCCTGGCTCATCGTACTCATCGGGGCCAGCGTCACCTTCTACCACCAGCACCCGGAGTATCTCAGCAGCCGCTCCCGCGACCTCAAACTCAGCAATCGGCTGCGCGAGCGCCTGGCCCTGCTGGTGGCGGGCCAGGTGGCCCGTAACCATCTGCTCGGCGTGCCGGCCTGGACCGGGGAGGGACTGGCGGCCGCCATGGGCGTACCCAAGACCAACATCCGGCGCACTCTGCGTCTGCTGGAACAAGAAGGGTTTCTGCTGCGCACGGCCGACGACCCGCCCCGCTTCGCGCCCAGCGCCGCCCCGGAGAGCCAGCGGGTCAAGTCCGTGCTGGATGCGGCGCGGTGTTTCGAGGAGCGGGAGAGCGGCTGCCGGGGCTCGGCCCCCGACCCGGGCATCCAGGAGGTGGAAACCAAGATCGATGACGCCATCGGTCAGGCCCTGGGAGACATGACCCTGCGAGACCTGGCAAAGGCCATGGGCAATCCCCACCGGGCGGTCCGGGAGGTCAAAGCCTTGGCGGGCCCCGCCGGGGAGGATGAGGAATCATTGGTCAGCCGCGAGCCTTCGGTCTAGCGACTGCTTACAACATTAGAGGTCCCGCGTGCTTACCGCCCCTGCGGTACAACCGCTCCACCGGCTCGGAAAGAAGCTTTCGATGACCCCGGAGCGATGCAGAACCGCCACCCCCAAGACCTGGCCCCGATAGCTCACCAGCACCTGGCCTGGCGGCTGGGCAGCGGCCTGCTCCGGGGTGGGGTCGAAAGTCTCCCGGCGCAGATAGCGGTCCCGCTGGTCCCGGGTGAGTGGGATCAGACAGCGGGTTGCCTGGGGGCCGAAGACCATAGCCCCGCCGGTAGTGGGCTTGGGCGGGCGTACATTGGTGCGATGGAAGAAGAGTCCGCTGCCCTCGGCCCGCGGTTGGATCGGCGGACAATGGTCCGCGGCCATCAGGTGCAGACCACGGCGGGTCTGGCGATGGGCGCGCAAGTCCGTGAAATAGTCCGCGGGCAGGCCATAGCGTGCGGCGAGCTCTGGCAACCAGTCGGCCCCGTCCCCGGGGTCCAGGTCCGCGGGGGGGGACGCCGGCTCCGCCGCCGCCCCACTGGCCTTCGCCAGCACGGCCATGAAGAATCCACCGGTGTCGTTATGGTGGGGCCAGATACGCAGGGCCAGGGCCAGATCGGCAGGCAGCTCACGCCTTTCCCAGTGGGTGAGACCGGGGGCGGTGACCAGCCCCGGAAGCGCGGCCGGGACCAGACCCACCTCCCCCGGGTACTCTGCCAGGATATCCGCCACCGTGAATTCATTCTCCTCCGGGGCGAAGGTGCAGGTGGAATAGACCAGGCGCCCGCCGGGCTTGAGGCGTTGGACCGCCTTGCGCAGCAGGGCGCGCTGGCGCGGCGCCAGGCGCGCCGGACTGGCCGGGTCCAGGCGGTCGATCAGGGACGGATTGCGGCGCAGGGTACCCTCGCTGGAGCAAGGGGCATCCACCAGGATGCGGTCGAACTGCCCCCCGGCGACGGGCCAGTTGGCCCCGTCGGAACAGGTGGTCGAGCAGTTCAGGATGCCGAGCCGGTCCAGGTTCCCTTGCAGGGCCTTGATGCGCGCGGTGTTGATATCGTTGGCGATCAGGGTTCCGCGGTTACCCAGGGCCAGGGCGATCTGAGCCGTCTTTCCGCCGGGGGCGGCGCAAGATCCAGCACCCGCTGACCGGGTACCAGGTCCAGCAGCCGGACCGGGAGCTGGGAGACCTCCTCCTGACCGTGGGCCAGCCCGGCGCAGTACCACCAGTGCTGACCGGCGCGGGCCTCAAGCGGCAACCGGAGTGCGCCCGGCAGCCAGGGGATGGTCTCGGTCGCCAGCCCCTCCTGCACCAGCAACTCCGAGAGCTCCGCAACCCCGATGCGAGAGGGATTGGCCCAGATGCAGGACGCCAGCGGCCGACAAAGGGCGGCGGCGAAGGCGTCCCAGTCATCGATGATCGGTCGGTAGCGGGCCAGTGGTGAGGCGGCCACTTGGGCGGGGGTCGGCAGGGCGGCAGCACTGCCGCGTGGCGCGCGTGGCTTCATCCTGAAATCAGGCGATAGCGCACGCCGCGTCCGTGAGGTGATCCAGATCGAGGCCCCAGCGATCCAGCAGTTGACGGTAGACCGTGAGTTCCGTGTCGGCGAAATGACCGTCCGAGCGGGCGACCAACAGCAGGGCCTGGGCCAGGTAGCGGCGGCGCTCCGGGTCCGTCACCCCGGCCAGCACCCTGTCCACCCAGTCCGTATCGGCTAGGGCCACGTACCGTGAAGTCCCGGCATGGGCGATCAGGTCGTCACAGTAGGCGTCAAAGACCCGCGCAAACAGATCACAATCCGCGCCCAGGGTGTCCAAGACCCCGAGCCGGTCCAGGATCTCCATCTCGCCCTCGGCCACGTCCCCATCGCAGAGAACAAACAGGGTGATGACCCGCAGTATCGCCTCCGGGCTGTTCTCGGGGTATGGGGTGAGTTCGGGCTGGGTCATGGGGTCCTCCGGTCGGCAACCAGTGTGCGGGGACTCCATGATCGCACAGCCCCGAGGCACCGCACGAGGGCCATGCCAAACTGGGCGGGGTGAGTGCCAACGAGACTCATTCGGACACCGGGATCATGCAGGGTGTCACCCCCGCCATCGGGCAGATTCAGTCCGCCTCGCCCCACAGGATAAGCGCTGGGACCGCCAGCGTGATCGGCTAATCGCGCACCGGAACACCCCCGCTTGGCGATCCTTGCGGGGGCGCGCGGCGCCTTCGCGGGGATTGGGCGCCTTGCCGGATCACGGGGGTAGACGCTGCGTCGCGCCGACGACTTCAGGGCCGGAGGAGGTAGAGCTGCGTCTGGAACAGCGGCCGAGGGCGGCGCTCCCATGGGTGCTAGGAGTCAGCGGAAGATGTCGTCGATGCACCCGGCGGTGAGGATGCGCTCGGACCAGATGAGCAGGGTCTCGGCGTCGGCCGCCTCGATGCGGCGGCGGACGTCATCGGAGACCTCGCCGTATTTCAGGCCTACTTGGCGCAGCAGGAGCCGGGCCTCGCCTTTCTGCTCGCCACGCAGTTCGCCGCGCTGTTCACCGCGTAGTTCGCCGATTTGCTCGCTCTGCTGCCTGACGCGCTCGGTGAAGGTCATCATGATTTCAGCCTCGGTGGGGTACTCGCGTTCGTAGCGCTCGCGCTCAGTGTCGCTCAGGTTGGTGTAGATGTCGATGTAATCCAGGTACTTGAGCCGCTTCTCCGGGTCTGCTTCCAGGTCCGCCAGGCCGCGCACGGCCTGCGCATAGACCTCGATGCGACGCCCGGGTGCGTAACGCATGTTGGGCAGGTTCAGCCGCACGACGAGGTTGTCGCTGTCGCGGTGCTGGTCGAAGGGCAGGCTGGCGAGGGCGCAATGGAGGTAACGGAACGTCAGATAGTCGTGGCGGTCACCGCCGAGGATCAACTCCCGTTGGGGGATCTCGCCGCGCAGGAAGATGACCACGGGTACGACGCGTTCGGTCTCGAACAACTCGGATAGGTCCAGGCAGTAATGCGCCAGGCGATGGATGGAGAAGCGGGCAGGGTCGGTCTCCTCTTCGAGGACGAACAGGATCGCCTCGCGCCGACCATCCGACCATTCCACGAGGAGCGGGACGTCCAACTCACGGAAGCGCTCGCCCAGGCGTTCCTTGAGCTGCTCTTCGCGGATCGGGATGATCCGCACGCTGGCGTCGATCCCGGCGGACTCCTCCGCGGCGAAGAAGGCGAGGGCCTCGTGCGGGTAGTCGAGGATGAGGTTCTTGAAGTTCTGATCGTGGCTCATTGGCCGATGCTAGCTCGGACGGGGCGATGCCGCCAGCGGGAGGTACCAAACGGCCGAGACCGGTGCGCCCGCCCGTTGCCCGGAATCAGCCAGCCGGCGGGCCCGGTCGCGCCGGGAACAGCGCTGCTTCTCGCACGGCCAGACCGCTCAGCGCCGAAGCGCTCCAGCGCAGCCACGCACCGGTTTCAGTCGGGCCTTGGCCGGATCCGGGCTTCCAGACTCGTAAGCCTGCAAGAGGCCGTCGAGCAGCCGTCAAGCTACGTTTCGGCGCCGCCTCCATGCGCCCCTCCGCCCAGGGCGGCAGGGCGCCACAGCGACGGGAAGTTGGCGCGTCGAAACGCTGGCCTCACCGATGACCTCCCCCTCGGCAAAGATCGGCCGATAGGCGCGCATCGCCTCGATGGGGATCAGCAGATTCAACATGGCCCGGATCTCCTGCGCGACAAACTCGCGTTGAGAACGCCGGGTGGTAATCAATCCTGGTCGGACTGATGAGACGGGTTCGTAAGCCGACCCTCGGTCCCGGAGATGAGGTTTGCGATGTTGCTGCGGTGGCGCCAGACCAGGATGCCCGTCATCACCAACTGCATCCCGACCATCACCGACGTCGAGTCCGGGTAAGGCCACAGGAGCCAGACGATCACCGGGGCCAGCGCCATTGAGATCAGGGCGGAGAGCGAGGAGACCTTGAGTACCTTGGCGACGAAGAGCCAGATGAACGCCACGGCCAGGCCGATGGACCACCAGAGCCCGAACTGGACCCCCAGGGCCGTCGCCACGCCCTTGCCGCCCCGGAAGCCGAAGAAGACCGGGAACAGGTGGCCCAGAAAGGCCGCCAGCCCAGTAGCCGCCAGCACCACCGGACCGACTCCCAGCAGGTGCCCTGCGATCATCGGCAGCAACCCCTTTAGGCTATCGCCAAACAGGGTAATGGCGGCTGGTTTCTTGCCGCCGATGCGCAGGACATTGGTCGCCCCCGGGTTATTGGACCCCTGGGTGCGCGGGTCCGGCAGGCCCATCAGGCGGCAGACGATGATGGCGCTGGAGATAGACCCCAGCAGATAGGCGGCGATGATGAGGGCGGCAGCGGTAATCATGGGCGCGCATTGGAACCGGGATGATGCGGCGGGTCAAGGACCGCCGCCGGTGGCTGACCGGCGTGGGCGTCCTGATGCATCATAGGCGCCCAACCAAAAACCTGAGCCCCCCGACCGCCCATGGACATCGTGTTTATCCGCGGCCTGACCATTGAGACCACCATCGGCATCCACGACTGGGAGAAGCGCCAGCCCCGCCCCGTGGTCCTGGACCTGGAACTCGCCAGCGACATCGCCAGGGGCGCCGCTACGGATCGGATTGAAGACGCCCTGGACTACGACGCAGTGACCCGGCGCCTCACCCAGTTCGTGGGCGAAAGCCGCTTCGAGCTCGTAGAAACCCTGGCCGAGCGCTGCGCCGCCATACTCCGCGAGGAATTCGGCTGCCCCTGGGTGCGCCTGAGCCTGAACAAACCCGGCGCGGTGGGCCCGGGAGTCGACGTCGGCGTAATCATTGAGCGGGGGAGCCTCAAGAAATACACTCCTGATAAACATCATCTTTTATCATCAGCCAGGTAGGATGGGCAGAGCGAGAGCGATGCCCATCTGAAGTCCAGGGTGCTTGCCGGCGGTACAATGCGCACCCCTGTCACCATCTGCACTTCACCAACCAAATCCATTCGGATCCGCACACCACGTCAAAAAGCCCTGTCCCAAGCCGCCCCGGGAAAGCCAAGATTGTGAGAGCGAGAGCGATACCCATCTGAACCCTGCGGTGGTTGCTGGGAGGCTAATGCAAATCGCTTTCGCTCCAACCATCCGCCCTTCACCAACAAAATCCCTTCGGATCTGCGCCCCGCCTCAAACAGTCCTTTGCAAGCTCCCCCGGGAAATCCGCCCAGACGGATTAACCTAGAAGGAGCAGTCAGCCATCAGCCATCAGCTATTTCAGAACAGCGACTTGCGCAGGATTTTTTTTTGGCGAGGCGCGCTCACCCTAGAGGTGATCCGTCAGGCGACGGTATCCCCATGAAACCCAGAGCTGAACGCTGACGGCTGATCGCTGACTGCTCTTTTCAGGACTAACGTCACCGACTGGCAATCGCCGTCACACGCTCGACATAGTTTTGTGTCTCCTCGTATGGCGGAATCCCACGATAGCGCTGCACGGCGCCCTCCCCTGCGTTGTAACCAGCGAGCGCCAAACGCACATCGCCCTGAAAGTGATCCAACAACCAACGCAGATACGCCATCCCACCACGCAAGTTCTCCTCCGGATCCCAAGGGTCCCGGACACCGAAACGCTCGGCGGTCTCCGGAATCAGCTGCATCAGTCCCTGGGCGTTTTTCGGAGACCGGGCCGTCGCATTAAAATTCGACTCAACCTGAACCAAGGCGAGGACCAACTCCGGGTCGAGACGAAACTCCGGCGCGAGACCCCGCACCATTTTCACGACATGGTCCGGCGCAGGCGCGGGCGTCGACTTAAAGGCTTTCACCGCGACGCGGGGAACAGCCGTTCCTGTCGGGCAGGCCGCACGGCCCTTCGGCTTCACCAACATGAGCTTCAGTAGATTGCGGGACTGCGGGTGATTCTGCCTCGCTGCCTTCTCGAACCAGGTTGCCGCCAGGGCGTCGTCCCGACGGACCCCGCGGCCGCTCGAATAGACCCTCCCCAAATAATACTGCGCATCAGCATGCCCTTGCTGCGCTGCCTTGCAGTAAAGGCGGATGGCGCGATTCACGTCGGCTGGTATACCTTCTCCATTTTCATACCGCCTACCCCATTCGGTCAGGGTTGCCTTATTACTCTTCGCGTAGACCCGCTCAAACTGGTCCGCGCGCACCGACCCCGCCGCGAACAGCGTGGCGAATCCGATGCTCAGAAGAAACGCCGACCCCCAAGCCCGAGCGCTCGATGCGGGTCGTACGTCGGCAACCTTTACTACGAGTTTAAGTGCCCCCACCAACTGCTACTCCTGACAAGACAACTGCAAGGCACCCATGCCCGGACTCCCTCCCCCCTTGTGGGAGCGGGTTGGGGTGGGGGGCGGACTCCTGGAATCCGCCTCCACCACCCGAACCGACAATAAAGGGGTCTCAGCAAAGCCTCGCTCCCTAGTCAGGTATGAACCGCTGCAACGGCCCGGAGATGGATCGAGCAAACTCCGAGAGCAACGCGTCTGCTTTCTCTATGTCTTGACCCGCCTGAACCCTCGTCGTCAGTCTGACCAAAGCCCCGTCAGTGCGATTGCGAGTCAGCGCATCCCAAAACAAGAACCACTTGACCAGATACTCATTAGTCATCATCCGACCGCGCTGCTGGAACCAGTAATACACCAGCAGCCGCTCGTCACCCATCTGAATCAAAGAGCGGTTAACCCGAAGTGGCTCCCCCCCCCCCCTGCACCAGGCACATCCCGCTGGGAAAACTCTTGAATCTGCCAGCCGCCGCCCGGTAAGCACGTGCTTGGCGAGTGAACCGACGCACCCTTGCGCTGGGACTGATAGTAGGCAACATACAGATTCACCGACTCGCTCGAACCGGCACGCCAGTCCGATAACAAGTAATCATCAAACTTAAGGGTATCTACGTACTTTTTATCCAGCCGATCCGTGCGCCCCCTCCAATCTCCGATGGCGTTTGGAAAGAAAAGGAACTCGGTGCGTTCGGGTACGACATCGGCCCGGTCCGGTAAGACCTGCGAAATTATTGCGCCAACCGCCAGCACGGAAAGAGCCACAAAAAACGACGCCGGAAACCGCCGATACTCCAGTGCCTCATTCACCGGCAGCGACTCCGGACCCTCGATGGCGAAGGCATCCCGTAATGCCATCGACCCTCTACCAACCTTCGCAAGCAGCCACATCAGTAATACCAGCAGAGCCGCACAGGCCATAAAAACTACCCACCCCTCAAAATCGTGTAGGAAGCCTTCAGCCATGGCGATGCCGCCATAGTCAACCAATACGCCAATCACGCCGATGCGGAAGCTATTCATCAATACCGTAATCGGGAGGGTCGACAGGAACAGAACCACTTTTTTCCACAGCGCGCCTTTAAAGAT
Source organism: uncultured Gammaproteobacteria bacterium (assembly GCA_963733415.1). Classification (GTDB taxonomy): domain Bacteria; phylum Pseudomonadota; class Gammaproteobacteria; order Chromatiales; family Chromatiaceae; genus Thiodictyon. The sequence continues at coordinate 22,499 of CAVTDM010000021.1, forward strand.
GTACGCCGCGATGTAGCCTAGCGCTGTCAGGGGAAAAAGATAGCGCAATCCGCTGCAAGCCTCGACCACCTGCAGCTTGTAGTCGCCAAGGTCGATGACGTTCCCTTCGAGATAGACAGAGACACCAAAAAGGCGGATGAAGGCTACACCAAGCTGAGAGGATATAAGCTGAAGTTGAGCAGAGAGGTTGTTATAAAGAAAGTCAGGAAGAGGAATTGCAAAAAACAACAGGAGATATGCAGGAGCAACAATCCTAAAGGCTTGCCACCCCATGAGGGCAAGTAAAATACCTCCGATGGTGACAAATAACCCGTACTGAATCACCGCGTAGATGGTGCCCATCTCACCCACGGCATACAAAACCAGACCGAGGAACGTCACCGCGACGCCCAACCAGCTCGGACGAAAGGGCGTTTGGGCAAGCAGGGTTGATCGTTGCCAGACGAAGAAGGCCGCGATCAGGGGCAACATATAACCGTGGCTATATTCCTCCGTTCCCCAATCTTGGAAGATTACGCCCAATCCCCCGCGAAATATCCAGTAGAGCAAACCAACAGCGGCCCCCAGGAGCAACCAGTGCTGGGGCGAAAGTCTCCACACCGACCCAAGGCGTGCAGCCTCAGGCCGAATCGTTGGTGACGTTAAAGGCTTGTCTGCTGGCATGGGCTCAACCTTTCGGGAAAACAGCGCGGGCAAAAGGTACTGTTTGATAGCCTTGCAACGTTGGGCGTCGATCAACCCCCGGGAACCTGGATGACGTCGGGCTGTAGATGCAGTGGCGAGGGAACCGATCGCCCGCAATTGATCCGGTTCGTGCCTCAGCGCTAGCAACGGCGCGTTGTTGCGGGAACGACAGACCAACGCCTCAGAGAGGCCACAGGCCTTCCTGCCCGACCTGCTCCGCAGTCGGGAAGGGGCGGCGATCGGGCCGCGCACAGCCCGATAAATGTCTCAGTTTCCAGTCTACATACAAGCGCGGCCCCAACGAGGACCATTCGTCGGCTTTCCAACCCAGGAGTGCATCGGCAGGTTGCCTTCGACTGCCTCCGATGAGCCCAAGGTTAACAGCGCGCACCTGGCACTGCCAGCCCCCACCCACTGCTGAGCACCCAAGGTCAGTCTCGGTCGACCGCCGAAGCCTCGGGAGACCGTCTTAGCACAAGAAAATCCTGCACACGGAGGACGCTGAAGGGGATGTCCCGTGGCAGCAGGGAGCTTTTGCCTTATCAGAAACATAACGAAAAGTGTCGACCGCCCGGAAGACCGTCAAGCCCCTTCGAGGGCGTATCCTCATACCAAGTCGCAGGGCCGACTTCCGCACGCAGGATCACCCTCGTCTCATTAGCTAACAAGCGTCCACAACTCGCTTATCTGCTTCCGGATTCCCGGCAGGACCGAGCTCTCTCCATCAACACCTGCGCCGCGAACCGCGGCAGCGCGGATTGCCGGAGGAGGCGCCGCGGCTGAGACAACAGACGGTAAAGCCACTCAAGATTCAGGCGAATAAAAAGGCTAGGCGCCCGATGAACACGTCCCGCGATCACGTCGAAAGTACCCCCAACACCTTGACACACCCCCACCTTGAGCTGCTCCCGGAATTCCCCCACCCACTGCTCTTGGCGCGGGCTGCCAAGCGCGACAAACAGCACTGCCGCCTTAGACCGGTTGATATCCTCGATCAAATCCGGCAGGTCCTGCTTGTTGACATACCCGTGGTGGCGTCCGACAACAACAAGCCCAGGAAACCGGAGCACCAGCTCCTTGGCGGCCTGCTTATTGACAGATTCCTCAGCCCCGAACAGATAAACCCCGTGTTGAGTTGCCGCAGCACGCTCACAGAGCGCCGGCATAAGCTCCGATCCTGCAACCCGCCCCAGCCGGCCGAGACCCAGCAGCCGAGCCGCGAGCACCACTCCAATCCCATCCGGAATCAGCAGATCCGCCTCCTTTAGCTGACGGAGAAGTACTGGGTCCTCCCGAGCCCGCATGACCTTTTCCGGGTTGACCGCCAGGATCGTGTGCGCACGCCGCTCATCAAAGAGACTTTCGGCGTACCGCACTGCTCCCTCCATGTCGACACAGTCAACGGGAACCCCGAGGACATCAATGCGCTTAGGCTTGTTCAAGACCCGTGAGACCTGTGTGACTCTTCGATAACTCCCATTCCTGTGCGTCCCCACAAGCGCTTCCCCACCAACTCGCGTTGACCGGGCTTTTGCCTCTCTAGGCGCGTGCGGCTTCTGTTGACGGACATACTCATTCCCACCGATATCTCCTCCGAAAGATCCTTACGACCGCCGTCACGGCAATTGCGAACGGATACCACAAATTCCTTAAAAACAAAACGCTAATAACTTCGTGGGGGATCCCCCCTCGAACGCGACTCGCGCGGTCGTGATAAGGTGTTTCCGTCCGGACAGCTCCGATCGCCAGCCGCCAATCGGACCGAGGCTCCCGAAAGAAGGGAAACCCGCCCTCCCTTCAACCCCAGCTTGATCGCTCCGCCCGCGCAGTCCAAGGTAAGCTCATCTTGAGCTTCGGAAAGCACTGCCGCGCCAAGATGCCGGTAAAATTCAAGCTTATGACCCTCATCGCCCAACAGACCCTCCCAAATTATCAGAAACAAGAGAAAAAAAGGAGCCCCCGCCTCAA
>CAVTDM010000022.1:0-61903 GCA_963733415.1 uncultured Gammaproteobacteria bacterium
CGCGCACGCTCAGGACCTCAAGCTCGAAGACGACTTTCCTGCCGCAAAGCGGATGGTTTCCATCGATTGTCAGTGTCTTGTCGTCTATTCGGGTGACCAGAAAGCTCTTGGTCTGGCCCTTGTCGTTCTCCATCACAATGCGCATGCCCACTTCCCGGTACTCCCGGGACGTTCTCAATCAAGTCCGTGACGACCAGCGACTCGTCTCTCTGTCCATAGAGATCCGTGCAGTCGATCGGAACCGATATCCTATCTCCCACCAACCTCCCGTCCAGCTCCGCCATGACATCCGGTGTCAGCACATGGTTGCGACCGTGAACATAGCCCAGAGGAAACTCCACGGCGGTCAAGACATCGCCCGACTTCTCATCCACGACCCGATACGTCAGCTCGACGAACTTGTTGTCGTCGATTCTGTTGTCTTCTATGGTCTTTTTCATAGCCCGTTTCATAGGTCAAAAAATCGAGGCGGCAAAAATTCGCACTTCCCCCCTCTCGTACCCGAGGACCATTCTGCCCAGCCACTCGCCTTCCCGCTTTGTACTCCGCACCCGGTAAAGAACCGTCACATGTTGGCCACGCCTGATGAGCCCAAGAAAGTCCCTTTCCTCGACCAAGTTCCGTGCCAACTCGCTATGTGCAAATTGGTTACCCACTTCGACCTCGTTCAAGCCAAGCAACAAGTCGTAAGAGAATTTCTTGATGAACTTCCCATACTGGCCCTTATTGGAATAGGTGACGAGGTCATCCCACATGGGGTGCGCGATCTCGAGTATCTCTTCGTCAGTCTTATCGATAATATTCATCGCAAATCGCCATCAATCGCCTGCACGCCACCATGACGTCGATTCCGGCGCGAAACTTCCGGAGTTGACGCGCATAAAAAAAGACCGCAGGCACAGTCGATCTCTATTTCGTACTCGCAGCCGCCGATCAACCTGTATTCGCCACTCACCTCGACCGCGGAGGCTCAGTCCCAGAAAAGGCAGGGCCCCGGGACGTACCAAGGGCCCATGCCTTAAGGCGCGCTGGATCCTACGCCTCGACCAGGTGGTAACAAGGCGCCTTTTCCATGGTGTATTCACCGGTCTTGGGATCGCGACGAGACACCGTGAGCACATGCCAGTTCTCGTCGTCCAGCTTCATTGCGTCACCGCGGTAGTAGTAACCCGGCCATCGTGTTTCCTTGCGGAACAGGGTGTGCTGCATGACAGCCTCGGAGGTGAGATGACGATGCTTCAGCTCCCATGCGCGCAGCAGCTCGTGGATGTTCTCCGCGGCAACCTTCTCCAGATCCTCTTCCATGACCTTCAGTTTCTTCAGACCGATTTGGAGCAGCTTGTCATTGGTCATGTAGCTGACCGTAACACCACCGGCGTACTCGTCCATCAGCTTCTGCAGGCGATCCAGGCCCTGGCGCGGGTTGATGTAGTTCGGGTTGACCGAGCCGGCCGTGATCTCGTTCCGATAGATCCTGTAATGCTCCAACGGCTTGTAGATCTCTTCCTTGCGCCGATCGATCTGCTCATCGGATACACGGATCCCGTTGGCCTTGCCGTCGTCGATGTACTTGCAGGCAGCCTTTGCCGCAAGGCGACCCTCGGTGAAGGAGCCGGACGAGAACGCGTGCGGCGTCCCGCCAACGGCGTCACCGGCGCCGAACAGACCTTCGACGGTGGTCATCCGGTTGTAGCCCCAGAAATACTCTGGCGGCGATACATCCTCCGGGCCCGAGCACCAGGCGCCGCAACCGGTCGCATGAGAGCCCATGACATAAGGCTCAGATGTGGTCAGCTCTGGGTTCTCGTGTTTCGGGTCGACGTCGGTCGCTGCCCACAGCACGGCCTGCCCGACGGTCATGCCCAGGAAGTTGTGCCAGCCGATCTCTTCAAGATGCGGGTCCTGGAAGGCTTCCATGGTCACCATGTGGATTGGGCCGCGACCGGCATTGACCTCATTGATAAAGGCATGGTTGCGCAGGCAGGTCGGTATGGGGCGATGCGTTCTGTGCGAAACTTCCGGATCCAGATATTCCTTGCCGACCATTTCCTGGAGCTGCGGCCACCATTTGGACTCATACTCTTCGCCTACGCCATTTTGCGTATAGGTCTTGAGGTGCAGGAAGTAGGCGCCAACCGGACCGTAGCCGTCTTTGAAACGAGCCAGAACGATCCTGTTCTCCATCTGGGTCATCTTCGCGCCAGCGCCAATCAGCAAGCCATAGGCTGAGCCCGAAGACCAAGGCGCATACCAGACACGGCCAGCACCCTCGCCAACCGAGCGTGGCTTGAAGATGTTCGAGGCCCCGCCCGCGGCAACGATGACCGTCTTGGACTTGAAGACGTGGTAGTTTCCGGTGCGGACGTTGAAACCGACGGCGCCGGCGACGCGATTGTCCTTGGCTTCGTCCATCAGCAAATGGGTGATGCAAATGCGATTGAATACCTTGTCAGCCGACTTCTTCGCAGCTTCCGCGACGATCGGCTTGTAGGACTCGCCGTGAATCATGATCTGCCATCGCCCTTCACGCTGATAAGCACCGGTCTTCGGATTGCGCATCAAGGGCAGACCCCATTCTTCGAACTGATGCACACTCGAGTCGACGTGACGAGCCATGTCGAACAGCAGGTCTTCGCGAACCATCCCCATCAGATCGATACGCGCGTAGCGCACATGATCTTCCGGTTTGTTCTCGCCGAAACGGGTTCCCATGTAGCAGTTGATCGCGTAGAGACCCTGCGCCACGGCGCCGGAACGATCGATGTTCGCCTTTTCGGCGATGACGATCTTCTTGTCCTTGCCCCAGTAGCGCGCCTCAAAAGCAGCGCCGGTGCCGCCCAAGCCGGCCCCCGCGACGAGGATGTCGATATCGTCTTCGATGATTGTCTTGTAAGCCATCAGTAGTACACCCCTTCTTTCATCGTCAGGCCGTTGGACTTGAGCGTGTGCAGGTCGCCATCATCGAGGCGGATGTACTTGGGTTCGTTGAACAACAACTGGCTGTCGCGCATATCCTGGCTGGGCGGGGACGCGTCCTTGAGCTGCGGAATGTGCTGCCCCCAAGGCTTGGTGGTGATCGGCGCCAGCAGAGTCATGTCTTTCTCGCCGTTGCGGAAGATGATCCGCCAGGCAATGACACCTTTTTCCTCGTCGCGGCGCACGCGTACCGAGTGGCCCAATGGAGCGAAGTCCGCGTAGCCGCGAACATCGATGGCGTTATGCGGACAAGCCTTGACGCAGGAGTAGCACTCCCAGCACATATTGGGCTCGATGTTGTAGGCGCGCCGGACAGTCGTATCAATGTGCATGATGTCCGATGGGCAGATATCAACGCATTGACCACAACCATCGCAGCGGGTCATATAGACGAAAGTCGGCATCTTCTGTTCCTCTTCGTGACTCGATTCATCGAATCGAGATCAGTAGTGGTTCGGAGTTTCACGCTTGATACCAAGCCCCATGTACGGCGGGGTGTCGCCCATATACTCGGGGATATCCGGATAGCGTTGCTTGACGGCAGGATCCGTCAGCTCGGGTACCTCGGGCAGCTTGTCCATCGAACCGTCCGCCTTGGCAACCTTCTTCTGGAACGCAGCCGCGGGCTTGTAAAACATGTGGGCTAACTTTGACCAGAAGACGGTGCTGAACAACGTGGTGGCCGCGGCAATAAAGATGAAAAGCGCGATGACCGAGCCCAGCAGAGACCAAACCAGCGCGAAGGTCGCCATCAGCAAAAGCGAAACGATAAACAGATCGGAGAGATGCACGTCGTACCACTGGTGGCCCTCGGAGCGCACGTCGACGCGGATCTCGAACCAGAACCAATAGCCGCCGATGCAGATCATCAGTGCACCGAGGTGCCAGAGCAGGGGCACGACGCCCGAGGCCTCGCCCCCCGCGGCCGGCAGGGCGAAGATCAGAAGAGCGGTCGTCACCACAAAGATGACGAAGCCGTACATGATGAACAGGTGGGAGATACGCCGATTTGGGTTCTCGAACTCGCCCGAGGCCAATACCTCGTTCGCAACCGTGCCCAGGGCGATACCGATTTTCTCTCCGCTGCCGACCTCGCGCTTGGCGAGCTTTTTGAGCGACTGTCCTTTCTCGAAGAAGTACTTCGCACTCTTCTTGTGCATGACGTCGAGAAGGGTGCCGCCGATGACCAAGAGGATCATCAGGACAACGTAAGCCTGCATCACAGCAGGTGGGATAACAGCCGAAAGCTCGGCGAAGGGATTGCTGGCAATCATGAGAGTTGGCCTCCGTTATGGATTACCGTACGGCTTAGGGAAAGGCCCCGAATGGCGATTCCCGCCCGGGCCATGCAAGACCCGGAAGTATCGAGTGCCCCGAGGGCTCGAGAACAGCGCGACTCTGAAACCATGCCTGCTTGTCGCGCCACGATTAAACGCCAAGACGGCATTCGATCTGCGTCTTCTCGGCACCCTGAAGCCTCCACGTTGGCTGGCTTCAAGAGAACCGTCCTTCGCAGCTCAGCGACAGGCCGCCTTCGCTGCGAGGCGCCCGCGAGCGGCGCATCCTGCCGCCGGCGGAATCAGGGGACGTTGTCGAGCTCTCCGGTGGATACTCGGCCCTAAAGGGAACCCCTCGGAATTTTAGTGCATTATCGAGTGCTCACGCAGGGCCCCGGTGGGTATACTAGGCACTTCGGATAGTCCTGCACAACTCCGCTGTGACGCAACGAGATGACCTCGGTCAGCAATCCCACAAAAAGCCGAGGACGGAAACCCCCGTCGTCGTGGCAGAGGCCGAGCAGAATGCGCCTGTGGGCGTGACCACCTTACAGCTCACTCTTCCTCACTTCTGGCAATGCCGTTATTTATCTGCCACCCACAGGAGATCCTCTTCCGCCCTCGGAGAGCACTCCAGATCTCTGACGTCGACTCGGTGGCCGCTCTGCGTCAGAATCCGGTCGCCCCGATGGCAGGCCGGACTGGCAGCACACAGGATGAACCAGACGGATCTGCGTGAGAGCCCAGTGACAGCTCCTGGGACACACCGGACACTCGGCATAAAGCCCCGCGTGGCAGGTTTGGGTCGAAAGCTGCCGGTGGAGGACAGGGCGATCCCTCGAGTCCCGGTCGCGTTCAGCCACCCGGCGACTTGAGCCGGATTTAACAGGAAGCGGGCGAGGACGTCCTGCCCCGTTGGCGCTCGGCGTCCCGCTCGCTCGACGGCGACTCCCAATTCGGCGGATATCCTCAAGGCCGGTTGGCCGTGCCGCCCCACCAAGGCTCAGCAGCAGGCCCCTGGAATCGCTGGGTCAGCGTGCCGGGTGGTGAAGGGCAGGCCCGTGCCGCAGCCCTCGAAGATACCCAGGTACCGCCCACCGGCGACTTGCCGCGGTCGAGATCGCCACCGCCGAGCGTCCGTTCGCCTTTGCCGGCGACAACGCGGCCTTCCAGCTTGCCTGAGAGGCCAAGCGCATCGACCTCGCCTTTCTCTTTGACCCCATGATGGCTGTGCATCGCTCGAACGTCGAGCCGCTGCCCCATCAGATTACCGCCGTCTATGAATCCCTGCTGCCGCGCCAGCCCTTGTGGTTTGTCCTCGCGGACGACCCCGGCGCGGGCAATACCATCATGGCCGGTCTCTACATCCGCGAACTCATCATGCGCGCGGATTCTCACCTTTTCCTTTCGCTCCTCGATTCCAACCTTTTTTAGACAAATTCAGGGCGAGGCCGTTGGCCTCAACGAGGGCTGTCGATCAGCTCGATCTTGAGACGCTTGCCGACGATGGCCGCTGCCCGGTTCAGTGTGTCGAGTTGCACCTTGTCGTTGTCGGGGTCGAGCAGGCGGTCCAGTTGCGACCGGCTGGTCTGCATCCGCTTGGCCATTTCCACCTTGTTCAGATGCTGGCTTTCCATGGCTTGTTGGAGCTCCCACGCTAAGACTCGTTTGACCGCGACCTGGCGGGAGTCTTCAAGGCGGCCTTCGTCCTTGAGGAAGTCTTCGAGGCTCGAACCGATGTTTTTTTCCTCAATCATCTTTTTCACCTTTCATACGTTTGGCGGCGATGCTCAGTTCATCCACCATTTTGGTCTCGCCCACCTGGCCAACGACACCAACGAGGCGGCCTCTCGCGAGGTCACCCGGCGGCGCTCCAATGGGGAGAGCTTCCGCGACATCCTGACCAAGTGCGCCCACACGCCCCCGCACCGGGACTGGTGCGGCTATTGGCAGGGTAATCCGCGGCGCCCGGAGCGCCTGGGCGCCTGAATCCTCACGCCCGCTCACAGGCCCGGATGCCGTCGGTCAACCCGACCGCGCGCGCTGCACCCTTGCCAACCAGGCGCCGCAGCACCGCCAGGGTCGTCTTCTGCAGCGCCGCCAGGGCCTCGGGGCGATCCAGCAAGCCCTTGCGGGTCGCGACCGCCACCGTCACACCCTGATCCGACAGGGGTTCAGCGGCATCGCGCAGGATCTCCAGCACCAGCCGTTGGCATTCCCCCGGCCCGAATCAGCGCTGGCCGCGGCGCCGGTGGCGCGGACGACTGCCGCCCAGGGGTAGTCCGGGTCGAACAGCCGGATGGTCGCGTCCAGTTGGCCCACTTCATCGGCCCGCCGCTGCAACTCCCGGCGACAGTGTTCCGCTTCCCCAGCCAGCTCGCCCCGCTTGGCCACCAGCCCGCTCACGACGTGCGATTCCGCCATCATCCCCGCCCATCGCTATTCGGTGTAGGAGGGATTCTCCCGGCTGGGCCGGGTCGGGTCATGTGCAGTCGCTACATAATGCCGTAGAACCCTCGATTGACATGCGATCGCTGGGGAGCCAGCATTCATCCATCTAAATTCGGTCTGAAAACGGTTTTCCGGCATGAGTCAGTCCATCCTGAGTTTGAGTGAATTCAAGGCCGACGCCAGCCGACTGTTGGACAAGGTCCGCGACGAGCCGGGCACGCTGGTGCTGACGCAGAACGGGCGTGCCCGTGTCGTGGTCGAGGACTATGAGCAGTACCAGACAAGGGAACGCGCCCTGTTGATGCTGAAACTGATGGCCCAGGGCGAGGGCGATGTCGCGGATGGCCGACTGCTGGCGCAGGAGCAGGTCTTCGATGACCTGCGGCAGCGGCTGCTCGGCCGCGAGCCCGCGGATGGGTGAGCGGCGGGTGCGGTGGACGGAAACCGCCCGCCGGGACCTGAACACTATCGTCAATTACATCGCCGAGCATAGCGTCGAGAACGCCCTGGGGGTGCTCGACAGGCTGAGGGAGCGGGCCGAGTCGCTGAAGGATGCCGCCGGACGCGGACGGGTCGTGCCAGAGTTGAAGGCCTTGGACGTCTATCAGTACCACGAGTTGATCGAACGTCCATGGCGCATCGTCTACCGGATCGAAGCCGATCAGGTACTGGTGATGGCAGTGCTCGACGGACGCAGAGACCTAAGATCCCTCTTGCTGGAGCGCTTGGTGCGCAGCTGAGAGGCGGGTAAGGCGGGCGACGCAACGCGTGTCGTTTTTCCCGCGGGCTAGGCGAGCGGACCCTCGCGGTGCACCGCCTCCAAGACAGCCGCTTTTTTTCCGGCTCCTGCCCTGCGCTTCCCGCGGTGAAGAGCCCAGAGGAGTCAGTGCCCAGTGGACAGAGGTCCCGTGCTCAGGCGATTTCCAACAATTGGCATACCGCCAGATGTAGGTGCGACTTAAGTCGCACCTACAGCCTATCCGACGATGGCCGGTACCAGATTTTCCAGAGATCGGCTCAGCGGATGGGAAACGGGGTCACCACACGGAAACCAAAGAAGTCGAGGCGGAGGTCCGGGCGCCTGAAGCTGCGGCAGGCCGCGCGCGCCGGCCCGACCGTCGTTCCAGGAACCGCCACGCACCACGCGAGACTCGGAGCCCTCCGGCTCCATACGCTCCGGGTTGGAGTATTCGTTGAGGCACCACTCCCAGACACTTCCCGAGAGATCCATGACCCCCTCGGGTGAGGCCCCCTGGGGATAGACCCCGACGGCACTGGTCTGGTCCAGGTTGTGCGCACCCGCGTCGCCGGAAGTCTCGTTGATGTTGGCGTATCCAGCCAGATACTCGCTGCCCCAGGGATAGGTGCGGCCGTCCGTGCCCCGCGCCGCCCGCTCCCACTCCCACTCGGTGGGGAGCCGGATTCTCCATCCCGAGGCGGCAGCACAGCTAAGCGCAGAAGGCCATGGCCTCGAACCAGTTCACCGTCTCGCGGGACTGATTGGAGATCGGCCATCGCGCCTGTTGGGGATTGCGTTAGGCTCATGAAGCAAGTCCACCAGCGGTCGTTCGAATCGCCATCCTCGGCGTCCAGGAAAGCCTGGAACTGGGCATGGGTCGCGGGGTAACGGGCGATGCGGAAGGCCTCGCAGGTGCGGCGCTCGTCGTCTTAGTAGACGAATTCGCCTCCCGATCCGCGAGCGCGGCGCCGCTTTCCAGGATGCATTGGGCCGCCACCTCGGGCTGGGCATCCCTGAGCCAGCGGATGACCGGGGTGCAGTCGTCCGAATGGAGCCCGGCGAGCAGGACGGCGGACTCCTCCCAGCCGCTGCGCTCCCGCCAGCGCTCGGCCGGCCAGAGCTCGGACGCCCGCAGCGGCGGGGGTCTCTTCAATGCGAGCCTGCAGGGCGTTGGCCGTAAAGTATTTGATACCACCGTGCGCGGGTCTAAACCGCATTGGGCGGGGCTTCGGTCTCGATGGGGGTCGCGCCGGGGGTCGCGCCGGGCCCGGGCAGGAGTGGGTTGGCGGTTGCCGCGGGTCCCCCGAGGAGCTGGCCCAGCACCTGTTTGGAGCGTACGGCGATGAACGCCTTCGACAGTTGGCGCTCCTGAAACAGGAGCGTTTGCGACGCCGCCCGGTCTTGAAACAGGATCTCTGCTGGGGCCGGGCCAAAGGCGCGGCCGGTGCTGATGCGGGCGATGCGGCCCAGATTCAGGCCCCGCCCGTCGTCGAGCAGGACCAGGTGCGGGGCCAGGCCCTTGATGGGGTCCGGGCGCGGAAAGTCGACGACGCCCAGCAGGACGTAGGGGCGGTCGGTGAGGCGCACGCCGAGCTGGACCTCGGTGTCGGTCAGCTCCGCGATGAAGATCGTTGCTCCCACCGCGGCGCGGAGCTGCTCGACTTGCCGCGCATAGTCGGGGGATGGCCACAGACCCCCGACCGCGCCGTCGGGACCCGCCTCGGCGGTCGTCGGCACGGTCCGATACCCGGTCTCGCTCATCGTCCGGCTCCTGTCGCACCTCCGGCCAGGGGGCGATCGGCGGACAGGCTGAAAAGCTTGCACACGGCGGGTCAGCCAAGTGCCTGGACGAGATCAGCGATCAGGTCGTCCGCGTCCTCCAGGCCCACCGACAGGCGCAGCATGGCGTCGGAGATGCCGCGCCGGGCCCGTTCCTCCGCGGCCAGGCCGTGGTGGGTGGTGGTACAGGGCTGGGTGACCAGGCTCTCCGCGCCGCCCAGGGAGGGGGCCAGGGCGAAGAGTCTCAGCCGATCCGCCACCTGGCTCGCCGCCGCACCGCCGCCCTGCGACCTCGATGGTCAGCATGCCGCCGAAGCCGGTCATCTGGCGCGCCGCCAGCGCATGGCCGGGGGATGAGTCCAGCCCCGGATAGATGACACGCACCACCCGCGGATGGCCCTGCATGGCCCGGGCGACGGCCAGCGCCGCGGCATTCTGGGCCCGTACCCGCACCACCAGGGTCCGCAGGCTGCGCGCCAGCAGCGCGGCAGTCTCCGGGGCCGGGGTGGAGCCCAGGTTCTTGCGCCAGTTCCAGACCGCCTCGACCAGCGTCTTCGGCCCCATCAGGGCTCCGGCGGTCAGGTCGCTGTGCCCGCCCAGGTACTTGGTGGCACTGTGCACCACCAGGTCGGCCCCAAGGGCGAGGGGCTGCTGGTTGACCGGCGAGGCGAAGGTGTTGTCCACCAGCAACAAGGCGCCGTGGGCGTGTGCCCGGGCGGCAATGGCGGCGATGTCGAAGACCTCCAGGGTCGGGTTGCTCGGAGTCTCCAGGAACACCAGGCGGGCGCCGCCGGCCAGCAGGCCGTCGAGCTGGTCCAGCTCGCCCCCGAGCAACAGGTGGGTGGGGATGCCGAGCAACGGCAGTTGCTGGCCGATCAGCTCCAGGGTGCCGCCGTAGGCGTCGCCGATGCAGACGATGCCAGCGCGCCCGTGAGCGAGAAAGGTCGCCGCCTCGGCCGCCATCCCGGAGGCGAAGGCGAGTGCCGCTTCGGCGCCCTCCAGGGCGGCGAGTTTGGCCTCCAGGGCCTGGATGGACGGATTGAACCCATAGCGGGTGTAGAGTGCGCCGGCCTTGCGCCCTTCGATCACGTCCAGGATCGCGGCGGTGGAGGGGAAGGCAAAGGTGGTGGTGGTGTAGATCGGCGTGTGCGGGCTGCCGTGGGCGTCCGCCAGTTCTCCGGCATGGACACAGCGGGTCGCGAGCTGTTGAGTATCAGACATGGCTTCAGTTCTCCGTCCACAGGGTCTAACGCGGCCGCCCGCGCCCCGGTCAGGGTCAGGGTGTCCGCACCCTCAGAATACCAGCACTTGATCTGCCGCCAGGGTCGCTTCCGCCAGCTCGTCCATGGTGCTGCGCCGGGCGCCCTCTACCAGTTCGGCATCGGCGATCCCGCGGGCATCCATACAGGTCCCGCACAGCAGGACCTCGCCACCGCGGCCGATCGATTTCGTCATCAGCTCCAGGTTGTAGTAGCCCTGGGGGACCTTCTGGCCGCTCTTGGCGCAGGCCACGGCGTCGGCCATCAGGAAGACGGTCACTTGGGCGCCCTTGCCGGCGAGGGCCTTGGCCAGGCGCAGGCCATTGAAGCTGCGCTCGGTGCCATAGGGGGGGTCATTGAGGATGAACAGGGCCTTCATGGGGCGTTACTCCGGTTGGGTGGGATGCGATTCAGTGGGCCAGCCGTTGGCAAGCCAGGCAGTCATGCCGCCCTGGACGACCTGGACTTGAGCTCGGACACGGGCATCATGGGCCCCTGGCGCAGGCGGGCGATCAGCCGCGGCAGGAAGGCCAGTCCCGCGAGCAGGGCCAGGGCGATCAGGCCCTTTTGGATCAGCCCCTCGCCACCCCCCGCCGCCTCGCGCCCGGCGTAGCCGAGCCAGGTGTAGGCGAGGGCCCCGGGCAGCATGCAAACCCAGGTCGCGATGAGGTAATGCAGGAAGGGGATGCGGGTGAGCCCCAGGGCGTAGTTCAGCAGATTGAAGGGGAAGAGCGGCACCAGGCGGGTGAAGGCGACGAAGCGCCAGCCCTCCGCCTCCACCCCCTGCACCAGACGCTTGCCGATGCCGCCGGCCCGGGCCTGGACCCAGTCTGCGGCCAGATAGCGGGCGATCAGGAAGGCGAGCGCGGCCCCGAGGGTGGCCCCGGTCAGGTTGTACAGCGTCCCCCAGCCCGGGCCGAAGAGGGCCCCGCCGGCCAGGGTCAGGAGCGACCCGGGCAAGAACAGCACAGTGGCGAGCACATAGACGGCGATGAAGACCAGGGGCCCGGCCGCCCCGGCGGCGGCGACCCAGTCTGTCAGGGCGGCGGCGTCCAGGTGCTCCCGGTAGACCAGGGCCAGGGCGATGCCGGCGGTGAGCGTCAGGGCGAGCAGCAGGCGTGCCGCACCCTTCACGACCGGCCCCCGGGCTGATCGCCCGTGTTGGCCCAGGTCCGGCGGTTGATGGCATAGCCGGTGACCGCGCCCCGGAACGGCAGGGCCAGCATCCCCGGCAGGCTGTCCACCTCCCGCGGGTCGCGGTGGTCGGCGATGCCGATGGTCATCCCCTGATGCCCGGCGCGGGGCGCCTCCCGGTAGGTGCCGAAGAGCCGGTCCCACCAGGAGAGGTTGAAGCCGAAGTTGGAATTGGCCTCGTCGTCAGCCACCGAATGGTGGACGCGGTGCATGTCCGGGGTGACGAAGACCCAGCGCAGGCGCCGGTCCAGCCCCGCGGGCAGGCCGACGTTGCCGTGGTTGAACATGGCCATGCCGTTCAGGATCACCTCGAAGAGGATCACCGCCACCACGGGCGGCCCCAGCACCAGGATCACCGCGAACTTGATCAGCATGGACAGGACGATCTCCAGCGGGTGGAAGCGCGCCCCGGTGGTCAGGTCATAGTCCAGGTCCGCGTGGTGGACCCGGTGCAGCCGCCACAGGGCCGGCACCGCGTGGACCATGACGTGCTGGACCCAGATGGCCAGGTCCAGGGCGATGACCGCGAGGGGCACCGCCGCCCAGAGCGGGACGGAAAAGTGGTTGAGCAGTCCCCACCCCTGCCCCGCCGCGGTCGCCGCCAGCCCCACGGCCGCGGCCGGGAAGAGCAGGCGCAGCAGGAGGGTATTGAGCACGACCAGCCCCAGGTTGCTGCCCCAGCGCAGGGCCTTGGAAACGCTCAGGGCGCGCCGTGGCGCGCGCAGCTCCCACAGGGCCATGAGGGCGAAGATGCTGAAGAAGGCACCGAGGCGGATGGGGGCCTCGTGGGTCAGGATGAAGCTGTCCAAGGGGGTCTGCCGCCGGTCGCGGGTCCGGCTGTTGGGGTGAGATGGCCCAATGCTGGCAGATCCATCGTCATCATTCAACACTATCGTTGAATGTCGTGCGCAGCCCAGGCCGGTCCCCCGCGTTCTTACAGATTGAAGCCAGCGCCTTCAATTTGTAAAATTCGAGCCATGATACCGCGAGAAGCCAAAGAGACAGCGCTGCGCCTCGCGCGGGGATTTCCCGTCCTGGCGATCACCGGGCCGCGCCAGTCGGGCAAGACGACCTTCGCCCGGTCTGTCTTCCCCGAACGCGCCTATGTCTCGCTGGAAGACCCCGACCAGCGCGAGCAGGCGCAGGTCGACCCGCGGGGTTTCCTTGCCCGATTCCCCGACGGCGCCGTCATCGACGAGGTGCAACGGGTCCCGGACCTGATCTCTTACCTCCAGGGGCTGGTGGACGGCCGGCGACGCATGGGCGATTTCATCCTCACCGGGTCCCAGCAGTTCGGGCTCCTATCCCGCATCGGTCAATCCCTGGCGGGGCGCGTCGGGCGGATCGATCTCCTGCCCTTCTCCATGACTGAGCTTGCCGCGGCGGACCTGTTGCCCCGGGACCTCGACTCGCTGCTGTGGCGCGGTGCCTACCCGCCGCTTTACGACCGCCCACTCGCACCTGATGACTGGTTCCCCAACTACATCGCGACCTATCTGGAGCGAGACGTTCGCCAACTGCTCGCCGTGCGGGACCTTGCCCTGTTCCAGCGCTTCGTGCGGCTCTGCGCCGCTCGCACGGGCCAACTGCTCAACCTGTCGGCCCTGGCCAATGACTGCGGTGTCTCCCACACCACGGCCCGGGAGTGGCTCAGCGTCCTGGAAGCGAGCTACCTGGTCCTGCTCCTGTCGCCCTATCACCGCAACTTCGGCAAGCGCTTGGTCAAGACCCCGAAGCTCTATTTCCTCGACACCGGCCTCGCCGCCGCCCTGCTCGGCATCGCCGGCAGCGCAGCGATCAATATTCATCCCCAGCGCGGGGCACTCTTCGAGACCCTGGTCATCGGAGAATCCATCAAACAACGCTATAACGCCGGCCGGCCCGCCGGGCTCTGGTTCTGGCGCGATAACACGGGCAACGAAATCGATTTGCTCTTCGAGACGACCAGGGGGTTACAGCCAGTGGAGATTAAGTCGGGCGCCACCTTCGTCCCCGACTGGCTTCGGGGCCTCAACAAGTGGGCCCTTATCTCGGGAAACGAGGCCCTGCCAAGCTGGCTGATCTATGGCGGAGACGACCGCTACGCCCGCGGCGGGATCGAGGTGATCCCCTGGCGGTCCCTCGGCCAGGCGGGCAATCTGTCGCTGGCGGCCGGGCTTTAATAACCCATCGGCGGACGGGAGCAAAGCGGCATCCCGGCGACTGGCTCAGGTCAGGAGCGAATAACCGAGTCCGGCCATCGCACTGGCGGCGATGACCGGGATGATGCCGACCTTGATAGCGCCACAGGGCCAGGAAGGCGGCGATGGTGATGAGCAGCGAGAACCACTCGAAGCGCCCCGCGAAGGGGGCCGCGTCCGTGCCCTGGGGCCAGAGCACATGCCAGGCGAAGAAGAGCGCCAGGTTGAGGATCACGCCCACCACGGCGGCGGTGATGCCGGTCGAGCGGCGCGGTGAACTTCAGGTCGTGCCGGGTCGCCTCGACCGATCGGGGCACCCACCAGGATGAACAGGAAGGACGGCAGGAAGGTGAAGAAGGTCGCCACGCTGGCCCCGGCGATGCCGGCCAGGACCTGGGCCTCGGGGCCGAACAACTCCTTGGTCCAGCCGCCGACGAAGCCGACGAAGGCGACCACCATGATCAGCGGACCGGGGGTGGTCTCCCCCAGGGCCAGGCCGTCGATCATCTGCTGACCCGTCAGCCAGCCGTGGGTCTCCACGCCGCCCTGGTAGACATAGGGCAGCACCGCATAGGCCCCGCCGAAGGTGACCAGGGCCGCCTTGGTGAAGAACCAGCCCATCTGGGTCAGCGGTCCCTGCCAGCCGTAGCTCAGGAATAGCAAGCCCTCGACCAGGCCCCAGATCCCCAGACCCGACCAGGCTGTAGATCAGGGTGCGCGACCAGGAGAAGCCGGCGTGCTCCGGCGTCGGGGTGTGGTCGTCGATCAGGGCCGGACCATAGGTCTTGTTCGAGGCCCCGTGACCGCCGCCGGTCTTGAACCTGTCCGGGGCGATGCGCCCACCGACGTAGCCGATGATGCCCGCCGCCAGGACGATGTATGGGAACGGAATATTCAGCGCGAAGATCGCCACGAAGGCCGCCGCGGCGATGGCCCACAGGACCCCGTTGCGCAGGGCCCGGGAGCCGATACGCCAGGCGGCGAAGACCACGATGGCGGTGACCGCCGGCTTGATCCCGTAGAGGATCCCCGCCACCACCGGCACGTCGCCATAGGCCAGATAGACCCAGGTCAGGGCGATCAGGATGCCGAGCGACGGCAGCACGAACAGGACCCCGGCCAGGATGCCGCCCAGGGTGCCGTGCATCAGCCAGCCGATGTAGGTGGCGAGCTGCTGGGCCTCTGGTCCAGGCAGGACCATGGTGTAGTTTAGCGCATGCAGGAAGCGATGCTCGCTGATCCAGCGGCGGCGCTCCACCAGGTCCGTGTGCATCATGGCGATCTGCCCCGCCGGGCCGCCGAAGCTCACGAAGCCGAGCTTGAGCCAATAGCGGAAGGCCTCGAACAGGGAGACCGGGGCGGGCGGGGCCTGGGGTACAGCCTGAGCCCCTGGCTGGGATGGGGCGACGACGTCGCGGGTGGCGGACATGGGGTACCTCGGTGCGGTGGATGCTGTCCCGGGGGAAGGCAGATCAGGTGCCAGGGGTCGAGAAATGCAGGTAGAGGGCGTCCAGCATTGGGCTCGCCGCCGCGAGTAAGGCATCATCGTCGGAGCAGCCGGCGCGCAGCCCGGCCAGCACGGCTTCAAGGCCGGCGGCCTCGGCCACCGGCAGGCCGCCGACGTCCAGGTAGTGGACCAGGGCCCCCAGGCGCGCAAGCCCTGGGTCCTGTTCCAGACCGAAGCTCGCCAGCAGCACCTCGAAGGTGACCCGCTCGCCGCCCGGGATCGCGGCATGGCTGAAGGCGGCCCCGTCGAAGTCGAAACCGAGTGCGTCCGGGGGACAGTCCGCGGGGCTGTCCAGCCACAGAAATCGGGCCTCGGGGTCGATGTGACGGCGGATCAGCCAGGCGCTCGCCACCCGGTCCACCCACAGGTGGCGACGGGTCGCCCAGGTGCGGCCCCGGTAGTCCGCCGGGACCAGCGGCACGATGGCGCGTTGGGAGGACGCGGGCTCCTGGGGGGAGAAGCGCCGGTTGATCTCGGCCTCGAGGGCGGCGCGTGCCGCCTGCGCCTTTCCGCGGGGCGCCCCCGGGAAGAAGTCCACGCGCTCCATCTCGGCCAGGGCCTTGTCCAGTTGGCGCAGGCGCCGCCGGGCACCGGCTTCATCGAGCCCGGGGATCTCCCCGGACAGCTTCGCCATGCCCCGGACCAGCTCCGCGTAGTCCGCCGTTCGGTCGAACAGGGCGGCGAGGGCCTGCTCCACCTCGGCCGACTGGGCGGATAGCTCCAGCAGCCAGGCGGTACCCTCCTCCGCGGCAACCTCACCGGCCAAGGACGCGAAGGCTGTCTGGCCGCCTCGGACGCCGGGAGCACAGACACCCCGTCGCGCAGACTGCCGACGCCCAAATCCCTGAGCGCCCGCCACAGCCGGACCCGCGCCGTGCTGGCCGGGCGGCTTGGCAGGCTGAGAGAAAGGAGAAGCCAACGGGTCAGTTCCGATTGCATAGAGAAACGGATATTACAGATATGAAATATCCGTTACAACATCCGGTCGGGTTATCTTCGTGCGGTGGCAAACAGCACGGGGCGAAATCCGGAGAGCCTCTGACCTCCGGTTTGCCTGTACCGGGCAAGCGTCTACAGGGTCGGACTCGGGACATTGGCAGCAAGCAGGAGTCTCACGCGGCGCTGAGTAAGGGGTGGAAGGATCCAGCCCTCAGCAGGACGACCGTGACATTGAATGTGGCGAATCGCTCCGGCGTTGCCTCACCCCCGCCCTTCACGGTCGGGGACGCTGCTCGGGTCCGCACAGTCTCGGCGGATCAGGGCAATGAGGTCAGGAAGCCCCGAGCAGCCGGCGAGTGCCGCGGCCTCGGCGCAAACGCGGGGTTCTCCATCAACCAGACGGAAGATCGCCGGGAGCGGGACCCTGATGCCGGGGAAACGGCTGCGGAACTGATCGCGGTGCAGAAACTCGCACGGAACGCCCAGGGACTCGACGAAGGCTCGCCACTCGGCGCGCTCCGCGAAGACGCCGTGGGTGATCGCGCACAGTTGGCCGGGTTAGGTGTTGGGGGAGAAGAGCTTATGGCCGATATCGCCCAGGGTGTTGAAGAGACCGCTGTCGGCGTTGTAGACAAAGAGCAGAGGGTTCGTGGCGTTCATCGTTCCCTCGACCGCCCCAGACGGCCAATCTTGACGGCAAGCAGGAGCCAGGGCGTCGCGTGCAGAACCAGGTCGAAGATGTCGATCGGGCGCACCAGGTCCCCGGCGGCCAGGAGTTTGAGCTTCTCCCAGAGGTGGGGCTCGGGAACGAAGGGGGCGAGCCCCAGGGTCAGGGCGACAACGAGGAAAACGGCGATGGGCAGGCGGTCGATCCAGGCGAGCATCGGATGAGTCCGGTTGGCGTGGGCTAGGGGTTCGCGGCGGGACCAGGCTAGGGCCTTGGTGACAGCCGCACCAGGGCCAAGTCGGTCCGCTGCAAGGTCTTGAGACGCCCAAGCGTACTCGAACCGCAGTCCCGCTCGCGAGTCGGACGCACCGACCAGGCAGATGAACCTTATACTCAGACGCCTTCGGTCGTGCAGCGGCCATCGACTCAAGAGACGCCGGTTTTCGGTAGTTGCCGAACAAAAGAAGTTCCTACTCATATACCTGTGGTTTGCTAACCACTAACCACTACAACCATTGCCGACCCACTCCAGCGAGCTGTGCTCATGCCCCAACCCCCAGACCCCAAGCTGCCCCCCAAGCAGGCACTGTTCGAACATCTGGCCCTGATCGCCCGCGCTCTGGGCCATGGGGCGCGCCTGGAGCTGCTGGACTTCCTCGCCCAGGGGGAGCGCAGCGTCGAGGACCTGGCCCAGGTGGCCGGGCTGTCCATCGCCAACACCTCCAAGCACCTCCAGCAGCTCAAGGCGGCCGGCTTGGTGCAGGCACGGCGCGACGGCAAGCACGTTCGCTATTCCTTGGGGGACGAGCGGGTCCTGGACGCGGTGGCAGCCCTGCGCGCGCTTGCCGCAGGCCCATCTGGGGGCGGTCGATGACCTGGTGGCGAGCTATCTCAAGGGCCGCGATGCCCTGGAGCCGGTCCCGGCGGCGGAGCTGCTGGAGCGGGTGCGCGACGGTCTGGTGACCGTGCTCGACGTGCGCCCGCCCGAGGAGTATGCCCAGGGTCATGTGGCCGGGGCACTGAACGTCCCCCTTGATCGTCTGCAGGAACGGCTCAAGGACCTGCCCGCCGACCGTGAGGTGGTGGCCTACTGCCGCGGCCCCTGGTGTGTGCTGTCCTTCGAGGCCGTCGCCCGGCTGCGGGAGGCCGGATTCGCCGCCCGGCGCCTGCAGGACGGGCTGCCGGAGTGGCGCCGCGCCGGGCTGCCGGTGGTCAGCGACTAATCGCAGCAGACCAGAGACAGCGTTTCACCATGCATGACACCCTCCCCCTGTTGCGCGACCACTGACTTCCCGCCCCTGCGCCGCCGCGGCCTGACGACCTTGCAGGTCAACCTGGGCTATCGGTGCAACCAGAGCTGTCTGCACTGCCACGTCAATGCCGGTCCCAATCGCACTGAGGAGATGGACGATGCCACCCTGGCGCTAATCCCCCGGGTGCTCGCGGCTCAGGGCGTGCCGACCCTGGACCTCACCGGTGGCGCCCCGGAACTGCACCCGCGCTTTCGCGACCTGGTGTAGACCGCCCGGGGCCTGGGAGTGAAGGTCATGGACCGCTGCAACCTGACCATCCTCTCCGAGCCCGGGCAGGAAGACCTGGCAGGATTCCTCGCCGGGCAGGAGGTTGAGATCCTGGCCTCCCTGCCCTGCTAACTGGAGGACAACGTCAACGGCCAACGCGGCCAGGTGGTCTATGCCCGCAGCATGGCTGGTCTAAAGCACCTCAATGCCCTGGGCTATGGCCAGCCAGACAGCGGGGTGACCCTGCACCTGGTCTATAACCCCGGCGATGCGAGCCTGCCGCCGGGCCAAGCCGGGCTGGAGGCCGCCTATAAGCAGGAACTTTGGGAGCGGCATGGTATCGTCTTCAACCGGCTCTTAGTCCTTGCCAACATGCCGATCAGCCGCTTCGGCAGTATCCTGGTGACCCACGGCCAGTTCGCCGACTACCTGCGCCTGCTCAAGGACAATTTCTGCCCCGGGAATCTGGATCAGGTCATGTGCCGCGAGCTAATCAGCGTGGACTAGCAGGGCCGGCTGTTCGACTGCGATTTCAACCAGCAACTGGGGCTGCCCCTTACATGACGCGCGCGACGGCGCGTGCGAGGCTGGGCCGCATCTGCGCGACCTGCTGCGCAGCGACTTTACCGCGGCCCCCATTGCCGTGGCCGAGCACTGCTACGGCTGCACCGCCGGGCAGGGCAGCAGTTGCGGCGGCGCCCTGGGGGACCCGGGCCAAACCGTGCCGTGAGGCTGTTCATCGTACTGCCGGCCCTGGACGAGGCGGCGGGTATCACCGCGACCCTGGTCCCGCTCCAGGCGCGGCCGGCCTGGGCGAGGCAGAACAAGCATCTGCTCGCTGAGGCGCCCGTCAGCCGGCTTGATAACGAGCGGGGAGTGCAAGGCCGGTTCCTGGGCTGAACGCGAGTCAAGGCGAGATCGCTACGACGCCGCGGCGTTTTTCGGTCGGCTCTCCCTGGTATCCTTGCGCGTTGCTCTTATGCTCGGAGATCGCCCCTCTTGCTAGCGTACCGTCACCGACTGCGGACCCAGGGTCACCGCCTGCGTCGCCTCTGGCTCGCCCTCGTGTTAGCCCCCCTGGCGGGACCAGGACAAACCGAGCCACTGCCGGTAGAGATCGAAAAGGCCCTGCGCCTTCAACAGATAGACCAGGCGGATCTCAGCCTCTACGTGCGCGAGGTCACCCAAGACCGGCCGCGCATCAATCTCAACGGCGAGGTCCCGCGGCTACCGGCCTCCACCATCAAACTCCTGACCAGCATTGCCGCCCTGGGGCAGCTCGGGCCCAACTTCCGCTGGCAGACCCGGGCCTACCTGGCCGGCCCCCTGGTCAAGGGTCGACTGAATGGGGACCTGATCATTCAGGGGGGTGGGGACCCCAGCCTGCGACTAGAGGATCTGTGGCGCTTCCTGTGGGAACTGCGCGCCCGGGGCCTGCAAACCATCGGCGGGGACCTGGTCATCGACAACAGCGCCTTCGCGCCCCCCCAGACCACCCGGGACGCCTTCGACGGCAAGGGACAGTCCGCCTATAACGCCCTGCCGGTGGCCTTCAGCATCAATGAACAGCTCACCCAGGTGGAACTGCGGCTGGAACCGGGCTCCACCAATCTGAGCGCGTACCTGACCCCACCCATTGCCCACCTGAACCTGCGCAACGAGTTGAAGGTCGTCCAGGCCCCCTGTCAGGCGAAAAACCATCGGGTCAAGGTCGCCTTCGACGGCGTGGCCCCCACCAGCCTGACGCTCACCGGGACTTTCGCTGCTGCCTGTGAACGGGACAGCGTCCAGGGCCTGCTGCTGGACCCGGTGCAGCAGGCAGGCAACGCCGTACTGGCGCTCTGGGAGGGCCTTGGCGGAACTCTGGAGGGAACGCTGCGGGAGGGCGAGCGGCCCAAGGGGGCGGTCCTGTTCAACACCATCGAGTCCCCGGAACTGCCAGTGGTCCTGCGGGATGTCAACAAGTGGAGCAACAACCTGATTGCCCGCACCCTGTTTCTGACCCTGGGGATGGAGCGCTTCGGCCGTCCCGCCACCCAGGCCAAGGGCGAGGCCGCGGTCAAGGCCTGGCTCGCGGAACAGGGATTCGACTTCCCTGAACTGGTGGTGGAGAACGGCAGCGGTCTGTCGCGGATCGATCGGATTTCCGCTGAGAGCATGGGCCGGCTGCTCGCCTGGGCCTACGCCAACCAGGGGATGTCCGAACTGACCGCGTCCCTGCCCATCCTGGGGGTGGACGGCACCCTGCATCGGCGCTTCAAACGCGAGGCCCTGCGGGGCCACGGCCACCTGAAGACCGGGACCATGGTGGGCGCCACAGGCCTGGCAGGCTACGTGGACGACGCCCAGGGCCGGCGCTGGATCATGGTCTCCCTGATCAACAACCCACGTCTCCAGACCTGGCGCGGCAAGGCCGTGGAGGAGGCCATCCTGCGCTCGGTCTTCGGCGCTGGAGTCCAGTCTCCGGAGACCGGCAAGAAGCCCGCTGCCACCGTCTCGCAGACCACACCACGAAGGACTGGCCGGGAATGACCCTCAACTCGCCCCGGGCTGGGCTGGTTGGGTCAGCGACAGTCCTACTGCTCGCCTGTTTGGCTCTCGGGCCCGATCCAGGGCTGGCGGCGACGCCCGCGGACAGCGTCGGTGTGGTTGCCACCCCGGTTGCGACCCCCGGCATCCCGACCCTGGCAGAACTGGAGGCCCGCACCAAGGAGGCCGAGTCTGCGACCGGCCTGGACGAGGCCACCAAGACGGCCTTGATTGAGGCCTATCGACGCACCGCACCCTTGCTGGAATCCGCGCGGGACTTCACGACCCAGGCCGAAGAGTACAGCCGCGCCCTCGCCGCGGCTCCTGCACAGGCCGCGGAGATTCGCAAGCGACTTGCCGGCCCGGACCAACCCAGGACCACCGACGCCGCCCTGGCCAAACTGACAAACGAGGAACTCAACCAGCAACTGGTCCAGACCCGCGCCGAGGCCGCCGCAACCGAGACCCGGATCGCCGAACTCGATCGCACCCTGGAGCGCAGCACCGCGCGTCCGGCCGAGGTGCGGACGGGTCTGACGGAGGTCCGGCAAGCACTTGAGCAACTGGAGGCAGACGCACGGCCCGCCGCGGCGCTGTCCCAAGCAACGGAACTGACCCAGGCCAACGCCTGGCTGCTGGCCGCTCGTCGCCAGGCCCTGACGGCGGAGGCCCGGGCACTGGAGCAGGAACTCGCCAGCCAGGCGGTGCGCGACGAACTCGCCCGTGCCCAGCGAGAGCAACTGGGGCTCGACCTGCGATCACTGAAAGACCGGCAGTCCCAACTGCAGGGGCTGGCAGACCAACGCCGCAAGACCGAGGCGGAGCAGGCTCAGCGAGAAACGGAGGCCGCCCAACGCGATGCGGCAGACAAGCATCCCCTCATTCAACAGGTCGCCAACGACAACGCCGAACTGACCGATTCCCTCAGCAACCTGACCGGGCGCTTGGATCAATTCACCGACCAGCTCGCCCAATTAGACCGGGAACGCAAGCGCGTCGAGACGGACTTCCGGGGTGCCCGTGAGCGCATCGATGTCGCTGGAGTCAATCAGGCGCTGGGTCAAATCCTGATTGATCGGCGCCACGAGTTGCCGGACCTGCGCCAGTTCCGCAAGGAGATCGCGCGGCGCCACGACCAGATCGCAGACGCCACCCTAAGCCAAATTCGTTACCGGGAAGAGCAGCGCACCCTGCGGGACCTGGACCTGGCCCTGGCGGAACTGGCGGCCGGCGACCCCGCGGCCCAGATCGATCCGGTGCGCGCCGAGCTCCGGCAGCTCCTGGAAAAGCGCCGCGAACTGGTCGAAAAGGCCCTGGCGGGGACCAACGAATACATCCGCAAGCAGGCCGAGCTCAACGACGCCACCGATCGCCTGATCCAGACCGCAACCGACTACGACGCCTATCTCGCCGAACATCTGCTGTGGGTGCGCAGTGCCGGCAGCGTCTCCCTGGACACCCTCCGCGCGCTGCCCGGGGCGGTCGGCTTAATGCTCTCGATCACCGGCTGGACCGAGGTCGGTCAGGTGCTGACCTTCGAGTTTCGGCACTCCCCCCTGACCGGGCTTGGGTTGGCTGCGGTGCTTCTGCTGCTGTGGAAACAGGCCGCACTGAAGCGGGCTATCCTGGCGACCGCGGACCCGCTGCGGCGGGTCCGCACGGACCGTTTCAGCTACACCCTCAAGGCCATCGCTCTGACCTGGTTGGCGGCCTTGCCCCTGCCCTTGGCCTTTCTGCTGCTCGGTCGGGAAATGGCGGACTCGATCGAGGCGACCACCTTCACCCGTGCCGCCGGTCACGCCATCAGCCAGACCGCCCTGGGTTTGTATTTTCTGCGCGCCTTTCGCATCACCTGTATCCCCGGGGGGGTGGCAGACCGGCACTTTCGTTGGGAGACCGAGGTCCTGACGCAGATCCGGCACGATCTCCGCTGGTTCACCCCCTACATCATCTGCACCAGCCTGGTGGCCTACGGCATCGCGTTCAGCACGGAGAGCAGCCATCTCGAGAGTCTGGGACGCCTGGCGGTGATCGCCGTCATGCTCGGGACCGCGGTGTTCCTGGGGCGCCTGCTGCACCCGCGCTCCGGGGTCTTGGCGCAGGTCCTGGCCGCGCATCCCACGGGCTGGGCCAATCGCCTGCGTACCTTCTGGTATTCAATTTTGATCGGCGCCCCGCTGGCACTGGGCGTGCTGGCCCTCCTGGGCTATCTGTACACCGCCGGGACCCTGTTCGAATCCCTGGTGGAGACCGCCTGGTCCGCCCTCGGCCTGGTGTTGCTGCAGCAGCTCATCGTACGTTGGCTGGTCTATACCCGCCGCCAACTGGCCCTGCAGGCGGCCCTGGACCGCCAGGCGGCCCGCCGCGCCCAGGCCGAGACCGGCGAGGAGCAGCCCCGCGACGCTGAGGGCGGCCCGCCGGTGGAGGAACCGGAGGCCGACCTGGCGAGCCTGGATGAGCAGACCCGCAAGCTCCTGAGCGCCGTTATCTTCTTTCTGGCGGTCCTGGCGCTCTGGCTGATCTGGGCACCCATGTTGCCGGCCTTGACCATCTTCGAAAAACTGACCCTGTGGCACACCACCAAGGACCTGGGCGGCGTGGCGCAACAGGTCCCGGTCACCGCCGCGAACGTCGGCCTGGTCCTGGTTATCCTCGTCGCCGCCATGGTCGCGGCCAGGAACCTGCCCGCCCTCATCGAGATCCTGCTCCTGCAGAGCAGCGGCGTCACCGCCGGCACCCGCTATGCCGTGCGCACCCTGGTGAGCTATGCGATCACCGCGGTTGCGGTGCTCGCGGCCTTCGGTTCGCTGGGCCTGCAGTGGTCCCAGGTGCAATGGCTGGTGGCGGGCATGAGCGTGGGCATCGGCTTCGGTCTGCAGGAGATCGTCGCCAACTTCATCAGCGGCCTGATCATCCTCTTTGAGCGCCCCGTGCGGGTGGGCGACGTGGTCACCATCGGCACCACCACCGGCACCGTGACCAAGATCGAGATCCGCGCCACCACCATCCGCAACTGGGACCGCCAGGAACTCATCGTCCCGAACAAGGAGTTCATCACCGGGCGCCTGCTCAACTGGACCCTGAGCGATCAGATCAACCGCATCGTGGTCAATGTCGGCATCGAGTACGACAGTGACCCCAAGCTGGCCCTGACCCTGCTGACCGAGACCGCCGCCGCCGACCCCCGCATCCTCAAGGACCCGCCCCCCTTGGCCTCCCTGGATGGCTTCGGGGACAATTCGCTGACGCTGGTCCTGCGCTGCTTCCTGGACTCCATGGATGGCCGGGTAGCGGTCACCACGGACTTGAATCTGGCCATCGAGCGAGCCTTCCGGGCGCACGGCATCGGCATCGCCTATCCCCAACGGGACCTCCATATCAGCGCCCGAGAGCCCATCAATGTCCGCCTGCAGCGGGCCGGGCCTCCTAACCGGACCAACGGCGTCGGCTAGATGATTTTCAGACCCCGATACGACTGGCAACCGGCGTCAGCGGTTGCGCGACCAGCTTTACCCCCAGTGCGTGACACACCCGGCTCACGGTCTCGAAGCGCGGGTGCGCATCGTCGCGCAGCGCCTTATAGAGTGCTTCGCGGGCCAGCCCTGACGCTTTCGCGATCTCGGTCATACCGCGCGCACGGGCGACGGTTCCCAGCGCTTGGGCTAAGGCGGCGGGGTCATTCTCTTCAAGCACGACCGTCTGGTAATCAGCAATGGCCTGTTCGTCGTCCAGGTACTCGGTGATCGGGATGTCCTGGGTACCGCGGCGCTGTCCATTCGCTCTGTCCAGCGAGCAGATCCCAGTGCTCGTGGCGCGCGACCGTCAGACGGCGACCACCGATGCAGTGCTCGCCAAGGCCGACACGGTGAGCGTCGCCGCCGTGCTGTCGCCCGTCGTCGATGCGGACGCCATCCTGTGCTCCGACAGCAACGCGATCTACCACTGCTTCGCCACGCAGGCCCACATCGCACATACCCTGGTCAATCTGAGCGCCGGCATCCACGTCATCAACCAGGCCTTCCACATTCAGAACGTCAACGCTTACCACAGCCGTCTGAAGAGTTGGATGGACCGCTTCCATGGCGTCGCCACCAAGTACTTGCCCAATTACTTGGGATGGCGACGTGGTCTGGAACGTTTCGCCGACACCCTGACGCCGTCGCTGCTGCTGCGCCTGGCCGTCGGCAGGGACCAACAGTTAACGCAGACATAGTTTTTTTTGCGTGCGCATCACGGTTTGCGGCAAGATCGTCACCACGACCTGCAACTCGATCAGGCGTTCGGCCAAGAGATTGAGGTTCCAGCGTGCGTGCGCTTAAGGCGGCGCGGAGCAGGCGAGGCGCACCAGCTTTGCCTCGCCGTCGCCGTCCCGAATCCGTTCACGCGGCGGGCGCTCGCGCTGCTTACGTTCCAGCGCCGCGTCCAAGCCGGCGTCAACGGCGCGTTGGCTGATAATGAAGACGGTGCGCGCGCTGCAGTCGAACGCGTGCGCCGCCTGCGCATTGCTCCAGTTCGAGCCGCCGGCATCGAGCTTGAGCAGGACGTTCGCATGATTGATCTTCCGGGCCGGCGCCTTGCCTTTGCCAATCACCTCCGTCAGCGCTGTCCGTTCCCGTACCACTGACCCGGGCCGGCGGTGGGTCAAGCGCTCGCGTGTTGTTACATTGACAACACCTTTTGGTGTTGTTAAAGTGACAACATGAAAGCGCAGGCACTGCTGAACGAACGTTCCTGGCAGGGCGATAACGCCTTCGCCGAATTACAGGTCTGGCGCGTTCCGGTGCCCGTGCGCGGCAGCGTCCATGCCTTCAAGTACCGCCTGGTCTTCGTGGTCGACGGTGTGTGCGTGGTGCGCTTCGATAACGAGGCCGGCAAGGGCGACCATTGGCACCGGGGAACAACCCAGTTGCCCTATTACTTCACTTCCTTGCCCACCCTGCTGGCTGATTTTTGGCGCGAAGTCGATCACTGGAGAGGTACCGCATGAATACCGTCACCATCGAAGTTGCCAGCCACGACGAGACCAACGCGCGCTTCCTGCGCGCCATGGGCGGAGAGCCCCAGGGCTGCTTTATCACCTTCCCCAGCCACGAAGACCTGTGGGCGACCCTGACGGCCAACCGCTGGGCGATCCTCAAGGCGCTGACCGGCGCCGGGCCGCTCGGGGTGCGTGAGTTGGCGCGGCGCGTCAGCCGTGACGTCAAGGGCGTGCATACCGACGCGCAAGCGCTGGTACTGGGCGGGGTGATCGACAAGACCGCCGACGGCAAGCTGCTATTTCCGTATGACGCGGTGCGTGTCGAATTCATACTGAAGGCGGCCTAGCCGCCGTCGACGACGCACTGATCGCCGCCCACCCACTGGCCGGCCACCGCCTGCGCCGCACCAAAGCCAGAGCGCCACCCCGGGGGACGAGATCGACTCTTGCTGCGCCGACGAGCGCGCCGCCATCCTCGCCGCCGCGGACGGGCAAGAGCACTCCCTCATCCAGTTCGCTTTCTGGACGGGGCGGCGCATCCCCGAACGCTGCGCCCTGGACTGGGGACAGAAATTGTTGGCTAGCCGACACCATGGGTCGCGCGGGCCCTCACGCAATCCGCGAAGACCGCGGAAGCCCCGAAGACCGCCGCAGGGGGGTGCGCTCGCCGAAGCCGCGTGGGGCAATTCCAGCGGACACGGGAGTAAATTTCGCGTGAAGAATGCCGGCAAGACTGCAGTCATTACCCACACCAACCGACACGAAACGACGCGGATATTATACCGCTTTCGCTGCGTAACCTTTTGGTTTATGGCGGACAGGGAGTCCGCCGATATACTGTTAGGCTTGTGCGCCAATCGCGTTTACTGATGTAGGTCCCGGTAGGAATTTATATTGCTTTCATATAGCACATGGATTGTCCAAAAACTCGGATAATAATGATCGCGGTAGAAAGCGAGCCACTTGATGTTGTAATCGGGTAGGTCTCAAGCCCATTGGAGTCCACATGCTTATAGACCTCAGCATTCACCATGAAGGCTATGCTAAGGAGGCATACTATTGGCGCTATGCGGTACATATTCATCGGCGATTTCTCAGGAAAGAAAATAAAACCTGCCACCTTGACTAGGGCTTAGCCAAATGCAAGGAACTGAATCACCAGCAATAAGGTCGAGGACTTAACGCAATGGCGGATGGAAAGATTTTTCTTCATCCTATCTACCTACTCTGCAAACCGTCTTGGCTTTCGGGTTTTCGTTATTGACGTCCATTTCTCTTTTGCTAGGAGCTTCTTTGCTCACTGGAGTTTCGTTGTTTACTGGAGTTTCGTTGTTTACTGGAGTGTCGTTGTTTACTGGAGTATCTCTGTCGCTGGGCGTTTCAGTATTTGCTGCTGCTTCATTGTTGCTTGGCGACTCTCTATTATGCGATACCTCCTTATTGCCTAAAGCTTCTGTGAGGCACTTTACATCTATTTGAGGAGGGTAGTGGAATATGGTTACGGCGAAAACGAGTGACGGGGTAAGCGTCAAGGAAACAGCTAATAGGATCGCAAGCTTCGCAGTACACATGGCTCGGTTCCTGTTGGACGAATAAAAGGTCTTAAAGTCAGCAACAAAGTAAAAACACCCGACATTCTCAAACCGGCCTTGACAACCGTAGACGAATTCCACGTCCGGGGTGCCCAAACCGATGCTGCTTAGGTCCGAAGCTGTAACTGTCCGTGGTGCCTCCGGCATCGGTTCGCGGCCCCGCACCCCGTTCCGAAAAAGCCTCCTCGAAATTCTAGCTGAAAGTTTAGGAGATATTGGCTGCCGTTGAAGCTCGGCCGGAAGCAGCCGACTGGCGGAAGGAGCGGACTGCTTCGCACCCGGTTACGCTCGGGAATAGAATCACGGCCTACGGAGTGTCGGCACCCGAGATGTCCCGGCAGACCGGATGGCGTTGCCAAGGGCGAGCGTGGGAGGAGCCCCGAATTCGACGGAAGGGCGGGCGGGTATTCAACCGGTCGTCAGGTTCGCCATGGACCGCATAAGGACAAAGCCGGACGACAAGGACCGCCCATGTCGGGCGCCAAATTTTGGGCTCGCCGGACGCTCGAAAATCTGGTTTCGGGCAAGACAGAGCCCCCGGAAACCACCTGTCCGACTCTTGGCCGCAAGGTCCCTAGCCGAGAACGGCGGCAAGACTGCCGATCAAGTGTCACCGTATTCGACGCAACCCGTCTAGGCTGTGGTCCGCCGAACTGACCCTAAGCCACCACACCAGACACTTTCAGTAGCGAAAATGGTGCCCGGAAGGCATTGGCGCCCGGAAGGGCATTGCGACGCGCACGGGTTCGCCGAGCCCCCGAAGCAGCCTGATTTGGGCTTGCGCAGCGACTCACCGCGTAGCTTGAGCCTGTAGGCGGCGTGTACGAGGTGACCGAGGATGGCATCGGTGGTCGCCAGGGGCCGCTTGATGTCCCAAGCTCATCCCCCAGTCGGCAGCGCACCCGGTACTCAATCGCACAGGCCGGTCCCCCGTGCCCCGACAGCCGGTGGCCCAAGGGTAACACCTCCCCGCCGGCCAGATAATACCCTAGGAATTTGATTGTTCTCCGACGAGTGCTAACCTCTCGAATCGGACACGCAGGGGAGTGGGGGCGAGAACGCGCCGTGGCTGCCTCAGTATAGGAGCAGGGTCGGCTGCTTCGGCCCTCGCTCTTGGCTTGAACGTTAAGGAATCAAGAACCATGGACTCACTCAAAGAACAGTTTGAAAGGGCGAACGGAGACAAGTTTATCGAATGGCTAAACGATAGCGCTGGAACCAAATTCGTGTTCTCCCGCCGTGCAGGTGAGGCGCCTGATCTAGTCTACTCTCCGCCGTAGGGACGCCGGTTACCCGGCGCCCCCGGCGCAATCCCGGACGTGCAGTTTTCCCGCATCCGGTTCCTCGGTTGTACTCACATTCGCGCGGACCTTCACAGTTACCCGTTACAAGGCCCAGTTGTTATTGCCCGCCAGTGAGGTTGGCTCGTGTGCTCCGATCCTGCGTGTCCGGCACGAGTTTCCTTTGAGGGCTGCGTACTTCCGTCGGGTCCTTCGCCATGTGGCTGGCTTTCCCAACCTCCGACTACTATGCCCGATAAGACACCTCGAAGACATACGGCCGCCTCCGGCCTACCTGGTTGTTCCTTGCGCTTTGAATCCACCCGAGCGCACGCCGTGTCAGGGTTCATCACCCGTTCGTGTCCCAGCCCAAACAGTTTCATCATCGAACTTCATCCAGGAATCTTCGGGGCTTCCCGAGTTCTCGAACGTCTCTCTTCTTGCATGCCACGGCCTGAGGACTCCGGCGGACATCCCCGCCCTCGCGATGAAACGGGCGCTTCATGTTGCCTTCCAGCACGTCAAAACTGTCGGCATCCGCATTGGCTCTTTCGAAGCTGTACCAGCACTTCAGGGAACGCGATTTCCCCTACGGCCTACAAGATTCTCTGTGTACGCTTGCCCCATATTCTTGTTCGCGGGTTACCCCACTCCGCAACGGGACCAACACTCGATACGGGCGGGTCGCTAGCCCTTACCCGACGGGGACTTACACCCCGCAAGAGACGCCAAGCTTTGCTCGGCGCGATGACGGCCAAGAAGAGCTTTTCATAGAAGTAACCGGTGCATATTACGACGAACCGTTTGCGAAATTTCTCTGGGATGGTGCACGCGATCTTGAAGCGGAGATTGAACCTTGGGCTGGGGTCGATCCTAACGCATCGCTAACCGACATAATAGAAAACCGGATACGCAGCACGTCTCAGAATTCTTACGAT
The DNA here is from genome assembly GCA_963733415.1 of uncultured Gammaproteobacteria bacterium. Classification (GTDB taxonomy): domain Bacteria; phylum Pseudomonadota; class Gammaproteobacteria; order Chromatiales; family Chromatiaceae; genus Thiodictyon. Next base: position 29,806 of record CAVTDM010000022.1, read on the forward strand.
AAGAAATGCTTGCTTCTCGTGGTTATTCCTCCTGGTCTCACCTCATCAGAGGAGCTGGAATATCTGCTGGAAGCAAAGTCAGCCGAAACCCCTGATGTTCCATTTATAGCCGTTTACGTGGCAGGTCGCTTTCCGAGTACACTGCATTCGGAGGGAGGTTATCGCGTGTTACCTGTAAAGGCGTTTCGCTAACTATTGGCTCGTCATCGATCCAATACAGCCCACAGCGCTTAGTGTAGGATTCTGGGTCGTACCTGAGCGGTATTGGCCCGACCACCCAGAACGCTAGGTGTCCGAAAACAATTATCGCCCTGCGAGAGTAGGTGGCACGATTGACCTCAAAGGTAGTTATGACAAACCATCATTCGACAAAAGCACTTAGTGACATATGCGCCATCTGCCTGCTGTTCATCTGTGCCTGCTCATCAGTTCAAGCTGATACTGCTGACAAGCTTTTGGCTTTGCCAGATTCACAAATCCCAGATGTTGGAAAGAAAATAGCGGAAAGCATTGCTAAAAGTGCGCCGACTCAGATAGATAGAACGACCATCCTATCAGGCGCAATATTCGTTCCTCATACGAAAACCTTGATCTATCAGTACGAAAGCTCGCAAGCGGTTGATTCTGCGAGTGTTCAACAGAAGGTGTCGCGCTCTCATTGCTCTGATCCCATAAGAAGAGCACTTATGACACGAGGCATTACAATTCAGCACTTTTACCTGACACCGTCGGGTCAACAAGTCATATCATCTACAATTCGAGACTGTAAGTAAGTGGCTAAGCAGCTCTTATGCGCGACCTAAGCACGGGCTAGCTTCGAGCTATTTTCCACCGGGGTGAGGTCGGGTTTAGCAATTTAGCATCTCGGAGATTCCGGGACGGTATAAGTCACAGGTGCAGCCATTTTGGATACGCCCTAACTTCAAAACCGAGCGCGCGCCGCTTAGGGCTCGCGTTATTCGCAGAAGGGAACGATCATGAGCACGGTAGAGCAACTTTTCGGTGCGCGTCACTTCACAACCGGTGAGCTTGCCGATCTTGGGAAGCGTCTGCCGAAAGAGAAGCTCGAAGAAATGGAGTTGTTCGAAGCTGTAGAGCAAGCTGAACAAGACGTGGTTTGGAGGCTCAAGGCCGCAATCGATCTGATGACGCCTCTAACACATATCCTACCAGCGCAGCTCTTGACCGAACTCGCGAACGCTGAAAAGCAGCTTCAGACGCCAAAGCGCGGCCACGCCAAAGAAGAAGGAGGAACTTCCCAGCCTAAGGGCCGGACGTTACCTCGGCCGGGAACTCTCCTCGTCAAGAAGCACGACTACCGCTGGTACAACATCGAAAAGGTCATCGAGCCTGACGGGACCACCAGCTATCGCTATTCGGATAGCTTTCGGTTTCTCGTGGTTGAACAGCCCTGCAAGCTTCTCCGGCTAAACAGCCCTGGCGGACCGATCTACACAAGCCTTTCAGCGGCAGCAGGGCATGCAGCTAAGGGCAGCTTCAATGGCTGGAGATACTTCGGGATTGAGTGAGGAACGGATAACAATTGGCGCAGCACCAAAACGTTAGCCGCCGAAAGTCAGAACCAAGGCGTGGCTCAGTGGGCATGAATATATCCGACACCCATATCTGTTTAAGAACGTACCGAGACTATACGCCCGAGGCTTTTCCAATCACGACTTAGCTGCAACTCAATCTAAGGAGCTGAAGTGATGTTCACCAAACAGAGAGAAACCCTCGCCACCGTTGGCCTAGTTCTTGCGATCTTGGGCGGCATGGGGATGATGGGGCAGCCATCCGGTGCCTCTGCTTTCGGCCTCCTCATGCAAATTGCCGGCCTCGGCATGATGATAGCGGCGGAGAGTGGGCGGTGAGCGACAATTCCGCGGTTTACGAGGGGCCGGATACTACAGATCGAGTTTCGGCGAGAGAATTTCCCCGCCGAACTCGCCCAAGTGGGTGTGCACCAAGCAGCCGGGGTCCGGAACGCCCAAGACCTCGGTGAGAGTGCGCACTGCCAGCCTCGCCACGTCGCGGAAAGGAACGGGCGCTCAAATGTGCGTGTAGAAGTTTGGCGAGCCATCCGGGTCCAGTATTGGCGTGCCCGCCTCGGCATGGGTCCCCGTGGGCCTGAACCAGCCGAGTCGATGCAAGGTGGAAATCTGGGTCTCGTCGAGACGTTCAGCACCCTTGAGGTAACGGTTGGATGTCGTCTTGACCCGCATGCCGTTGTCGCCTTGGGCGCTGAACTGGACAAAGCGGTTCGTTCCCTTCACGGCGCAGATCAGGGAACTCATCCGGCTCAAGCCCTTCGAGGACCGACGCGAGTTTGTCCGTGAACCGAAGCCAGTCAAGGGTAAGGCCCGGCTCGGATGCGGTCTGCTTGTCGGAGGTGTCGGTGTCCATCTCGGTCCCTGCCATTGGTGCTGTGGGAGCGGGTGCTTACTGCGGTACGTCGAGGGCGACCCTGCTGCCGAAGCGCATGGTGCAGCCGCCTGGTACGGCACCACGAGAGGCGAATTTGGGACTGGGCAGCCGCCAAAGCCGGAGACGGGCTGGGGCGCTCTAGGAGCCCCTAAGAGGGGCAGGCTGCCCGTCGGGTACCTTCACGCGTGGGAAGGTCTTGGCGGTCTCCCTGGAGCCTTGGCATGTGCAGGGGCATGTGGAGCACCCCGGTGCAATTAACTGCATGGCACCGCCACGTCTGCGGGTCTGCGGGTCAATCGAGCTATCCGGGGTCGTGGGCGAGACTGGGCCGGTCTGTGACGACAGAACGAAGTGGGCATCGGTCCCGGCATCCAGGGTCACGCCAGAGAGAATCGTCAACTGCGGCAGCCCGAACAACCGGTCAAGCCGACTCTGGGGACTTTCGCGGGGGACCCCCTCAAACGCTAGACAGGCTCGGGGGACCGGCTCTTTGCCGACCCCCCGACACATCCCCCGAATCGCGAAAACGCCTCTAAAGCGACTGCAAGCGGGTATTTGCTGGGGGACTGAGTGGGGGGCCTGCGAACTATGCGCGTCTATAAGACGATGATCAGCATAGTATATTTTGATATGAAATGGCGGAGAGGGAGGGATTCGAACCCTCGATAGGCTGTTAACCTATACACACTTTCCAGGCGTGCTCCTTAAGCCACTCGGACACCTCTCCGGGGTGTTCTTGCGAGGCCCTGCCGAGCGGTCTGGGCGACCTAGGCTTTCCTTCGGCCTCGCGAGCCGGCAACAATACAGGAACAGGCCCAGGCTTTCAAACCGCGGATCGCCTCTCGGGTGCGATTCAAACCGATGGGGTTCTTCGCGCCCTGTAGGATGGTCAAAGCCCGCGCACGGTGATCGGGAGGTGCTGTGGGGTTTCGCGGGCGTGCCCATCTGACCCCCTCGGGCGGTTCCGATGGGCATCGCTCGCGCTCTGCCCATCCTGTTTGCAGCCGGATGGGCTGCACTTTCGGTATCGCATTTCTCGGAAATCACCTAAGCACCCACCAACCACGGGATAAAGAAACTTGCCGAGTACATATGACCGGCTGCTGGCGGCCACCCGGCACCCCGATCTACTCAGCGTGTTTTACAGACCGCGGGCAGCCTCCCAGGAGCGCCATCTGCGGGCGTTCGAGTGTTGCGCCCAGGGCGGGGGGGGGGTGGTGGCGGCCGCCGCTGGCGGGGCGGCGGGCATTGGGCGCGAGACTTAGGAACCTCTCGATGACGATCCAGGAGCCGCACTGTCGATGACCACGCCCCCACGTATGACGATCTTGTTTGACAACTACCCAGGGGCCCCCGGGCTGAGGACACTATGGGGATTCGCGGCGTTGATCCGGGCCGCAGGCCAGACGATTCTGTTCGACACTGGCAGTAACGGGCGCATGCTTCTAATGAACATGCGCGCCCTCGGCCTGGCGGCGGAGTCCGTCGATCTGGTCTTTCTCTCCCACCCTCACTGGGACCACATGGGTGGTCTGGACTCCGTCCTGGAGCTGAATCCAGCGGTCACCTTGGTCGTGCACGAGGGCTTTTCCAAGCACCTGATCCATGATTTGCAAAGCCTCTGCGGCGACCTGATTGTCGTCGGCACCGAGCCGCTTGAGCTCGCGCCAGGCATCTTTTCCACCGGGATGCTCGACAGCCAGCCCCCGGAACAGGCCTTGGTGATCGACACCGGCACCATCACCGCAGCAATCAGCGGTTGCGCGCATCCCGGTATGGAGCGGATCGTCGAGCGCGCGGCGGGCTTCCTGGGCAAACCGATCGATTGGGCAATCGGCGGCTTCCACTTGATGTACGCGGACGCCGCCGGGATCGAACAGTCCATCCGCGCCCTCCAGACCCTCGGCGTGGCCTACGTGGTCCCGACCCACTGCACCGGCGATGCGGCAAATGTGGATGGATCGCTATGACAAGCTCCCTCAGCCCAAACAGCGGATTCGTTCGATCGAGATCGGTTGAGTCCGCCTCCAAAACCGCTCCGCAGCGAGTGCTGGAGCACCTGGCAGCCAGTGCCGGTATCACCTTCAACGGCGACCAGACTTGGGATATTCAGGTGCACGATCGCGACCTTTATCGGCGCATCCTCCGTCAGGGTTCCGTTGGCTTTGGCGAAGCTTACATGGATGGCTTGTGGGACTCCGAGCGTCTGGACGAGACCATGACCCGTTTGATCTCGGTCTCCGCTGGCGAGCGGTTGCCCGGGCTCGCCGCCGCCCAGAACGCTCTTGCGTACCTCGATGACCTGATCCGAAATCGGCAGAGCCCGCGACGGGCCTTCGAGGTTGGCGAGCGCCACTACGACATCGGCAACGACATCTATCGCGCCATGCTCGATCCCACCATGAGCTATAGCTGCGCCTACTGGCGGGATGCGGACACCCTGGACCAGGCCCAGCAGGCAAAGCTCGAATCTCATCTGCCGCAAGCTTGAGTTGGCCCCTGGGGAGCGTCTGCTGGACATCGGGTGCGGCTGGGGTGGGCTGGCTGAGCATGCGGCTCAGCGCTACGGCGTTGAGGTTTTCGGGATAACGATCTCACGCGAGCAATTTGATCTCGCGCGCGAGCGGTGCCGGGGGCTCCCGGTAGAGATCCGGCTGATGGATTACCGCGAGCTTCGTGGCCGCTTCGATAAGATCGTGTCCGTGGGTATGTTCGAGCATGTGGGTTTCAAGAATTACCGCGCCTACTTCCGTGCTGCGGCGGACGTGCTGGCAGAGCAAGGGCTGATGCTCCTGCATACCATCGGTTCCCGTATGAGCTTCCGGGGCACTGACCCCTGGGTCCATAAGTACATTTTCCCAAACGGCGCAATCCCCTCAGTTCGCCAGATTGGGGGCGCCATAGAGCCTTGGTTGGTTCTGGAGGACTGGCACTCCCTCGGCCTGGACTATGACCGTACCCTGCAGGCCTGGTGGACCAACTTCGATGCCGCCTGGCCCACCCTGCAAGGGGACCGGTACGATCCGCGCTTCTACCGCATGTGGAAGTATTATCTGCACCTATTCATGGGATATTTCCGCTCTCGACGGGGACAGCTTTGGCAGTTAGTGCTGTCCAGACCGACCCGGAGCGGGGTCTACCGTTCGCTGCGCTGACGCTTGCAGACCCCGGTATAGGACGGTCCACCGGCAGTTGCCGGCGAGACGGAGACGTCATTTCCGCACATCTTCGGATCGTGTAAATGCCCAGGGAGGTCACGAGCGCCGCCAACAGCTTGGTGCCGAACGCCGTCCAGAAGGAGTTTTTCATTCGCGATATTGACCCTCGCCTTCAGCGCGTCGGCTAGAGGCCATCCATCCCGACCCCTGCCACGGGCGTTCCGCAATCCGGACAACAGCCCCGCCGCACCCGGTTGGCGAGGACAAAGAACCCGTAACGCTCGATCAGCACCGTGCCGCACTGGTGGCAATAGGTGTTTTCGCCCCCGTCGCCGGGGACATTGCCCGCGTAGATGTAGCGCAGTCCCGCGGCTTTGCCGATGGCCGCCGCGCGGTGCAAGGTCTCCACTGGGGTGACCGGGACGTCGCGCATCTCGTGGGCGGGGTAGAACCGGGAGACGTGCCAGGGGATCTCAGGGGAGACGGAGCTGACGAACTCCGCGATTTCCCGCAGCTCCGCGTCCGAATCGTTGACGCCGGGGATCACCAGGGTCGTCACCTCCACCCAGACGCCCAGCTCGCGATACCGGCGGATCGCATCGAGGATCGGCTGGAGCTTGACCCGACTGATCCGCCGGTAGCTCTCCTCGCGAAAGAACTTCAGGTCCACGTTGGCCGCGTCGAGCACCCCTGCCAGCTCCCGCTGGGGGGCCTCGTTGATGTATCCGCTGGTCACGAAGATATTCTTCAGCCCTTGCGCCTTGGCCAGGCGCGCCGTGTCCACTGCCAGCTCGTAGAAGATCGTGGGCTCGGTGAAGGTGTAGGCGATGGTGCGGGCGCCGCTGTCCAGTGCCGCCTGGACGATCTGTGCCGGGGTGACCGGCTCGCCGGGGATTTCGGTCTCCAGGTTGGCGAGGCGGGGACAGATGGCCTCCGCGTCCTGTTCCATGCCGCGGTCGTCGATTCGCTTGGGCAGATGCTCTTTTGGCCACTGGGAGATCTGCCAGTTCTGGCAGAAGGCGCAGCGCAGGCAGCAGCCCACCGTCGCGATGGAATAGGCCGCGGAGCCGGGATGGAAGTGGAACAGTGGTTTCTTCTCGATCGGCTCCAGGTTGCGCGCCACGATTTTGTCGTAGACCAGGGTATAGAGCTTGCCGCCGACGTTGTAGCGCACGGCGCAGACGCCCCGGCCGCCATCGGGGATCCGACAGTCATGGGGACACAGGGTGCACAGAACCTTGCGGTCCGCGAGGGGTTCGTAAAAGCGGGCTTCGTGCAGGGCACTCATGATCTCGACCCTCAGGTTGCGTCGATTCCTTGCCCGGGGCCGGACCTGTCGGCCCGGACCGGATGTTTGCCTTGACTGATCACCGCCGTTTCCAGAGGGTCAGGTTCCAGAGGGTCAGGCGATCGTCACCGCGGGCGACAGATAGACGTCCTGGATGGCGTTCAGTAGCCCCATCATTACCCGGTCCACGGAGTCCGGTCCGGGCAGGTGCAGCATGGACTTGGGGATCCCTTGGCAGATGTGTCCCAGAAGGTCCTCGGACTCTTACGCCAACAAACTCGAGACGTCGGTCATTTGCTTTATCCGTCGTGTCCGGTGATCGAAGCGGATTCTCTGAACCTAAAAAGAGCAGTCAGCGATCAGCTATCAGCATTTAGCTTTGAGTTTCAAGAGGCTTTAGCCACCCGGTGCATCACCTGTAGGGTGAGCGCCTGCGGCTCCAGAACGGCTCGTAAGATGCTGATGCACATATGGCTGACGGCTGATCGCTGACTGCTCGTTCCAGGCTGAACGCTTCTCCCACGTGTGCCGGGCGGCGTCTGCGCCCCTGCGGGCGCGGGGATGCCGTCGTGCTCCTTCATAGTGTGGTCGATCCATCGCTGCTCTGCCGACTGATATCCGCCAACGATCCGCGGCTTTCAGTCAGGCACACTAAGTCCCCGAGTGGGGCGAGTCGGCCGCCGAACCGGGCCAGATCCCGGTCGTCCGGGCTTGCCCCGGGAAGGTATCCGAAGGCCGTTATCGGTTGGGGGGCTCAGCGTCCCCGGGCTTCCCAACACGTGGGGCATGACAACCTGCAATGATCCCTGAACCCATCGGCGGTACGCTCATCACGCTGACGTACCCTGCGCCAAAGGCCTGGCGCGCGGGCACGGCGGAGGTCACTCATCAACCCGGGAGGATTATCGATGTCATCGCAACCACTCAAGATCGTCATCATCGGCGGTTCCGCCGCCGGGCCCAAGGCCGCGGCCAAGGCCCGTCGGCTGGACGAAAACGCCGAGATTACGATCGTCCAGAAGGAGGCGGATCTTCTCCATGGCCTCCTGCGGCTACCCCTACTATGTGAGCGGGGTCTTCGATGACCGCAACCTGCTGATCTGCACCCCCGCCGGGATCGTACGGGACCCGAACTTCTTCCATGCCGCCAAGCGCATCGAGGCCCTGGTCCAGACCGAGGCCACCGCCATCGACCGGGCCGCCAAGACAGTCACCTGCAAACACCTGCCCACCGGCGAGACCCGCACCCTCCCCTACGACAAACTCGTCATTGCCACCGGGGCCTTCACCCTCTACCCGCAGGTACCCGGCGCGGACCTGGACGGCATCCGGGGCCTGCATTCGCTGGGCGATGCGGACGCCCTGCGCGCGGTGCGTGACGCCAAGCAGGTCCGTAAGGCCGTGATCGTGGGCGGCGGGCTGATCGGCTTCGAGGTCTGCGAAGCCCTGCACCTGGCCGGTATCCAGACCACGGTCATTGAGAAGACAGCCGCGATCCTGCCCTTTCTGGACCCCGACCTGTCCAGACTGGTCAAGAACTATGTGCGCACCCAGGGCGCGGACATCATCACGGGTAACGGGGTCGCCGCCTTTCTCGGTGAGAACGGCAAGCTCAGGGGCGTCAAACTCGACAATGGCACTGAGCTTCCCTGCGAGCTTGCGGTGGTCGCGGTCGGCGTGCGGCCGAATGTGAAGCTCGCCGCCGCCGCTGGACTCACGATCGGTGACCAAGGCGGCATCTCGGTCAACGACTACATGCAGACCTCAGACCCCGATATCTATGCCGCGGGCGATTGCGTGGAATGTACCTCCCTCATCACCGGGGAGAAGGTCCGTGCTCCCTATGGGGACCTTGCTAACCTTCAGGGCCGGGTCATCGGGCAAAACCTGATCCAGGAAGACACCGCCACATTCCCCGGGATCACCCATACCGGGATCTGCAAGATTTTTGAGTATACCGTCGGCTTTACCGGACTGAGCGCCGACGAGGCGCGGGCCAAGGGCCTGACTGACATCGAAACGGCAACGGTGTCCGGGCTCGACATCCCCGGCTACATGAGCGGCAAACTGCTGATCAGCAAAATGGTCGCCGACCGTAAGACCGAGCGCATCCTGGGTTTTCAGTGCATCGGCCCCGGCGATGTCAGCAAACGGGTCGCCACGGTCGCCATGGCCATCCGCGGGAAACTCACCATCGCAGACCTGGCCAACGCGGACTTGCCCTATGCGCCGCCCTATTCACTGGCGATCGACCACGTCATCATCTCCGCCCATGTCCTGGAAAACAAACTGCTGGGCCACATGCAAGGCATTTCCGCCGCGGAGGTGAAACAACGGATCGATTCCGGCGCGGACTGTTTCATCATCGATTCCCGCAGCCCCCAGGAATTCGAGGAGATGCGGCTCGGCATCGGCGAGACCCTGATCCCCCAAGGCGCCCTGCGCCGTCGGCTAAACGAATTGCCACAGGACAAGGACACAGAGATCATCATCTATTGCAAGATCTCATTGCGCGGGTATGAGAGCGCCGCGATTCTCCGCGCCCATGGCTGGCGCAACGTCAAAGTCATGGAAGGCGGCATCGTCGCCTGGCCCTATCCCCGCGAGAAGTGAGCCCGGAGCATCCGAGCAAGGGAAAGGCGCCTGGGGGCCGGGCCTGAGGCCGCGAGGGGGATCGCAAGATGTCGCGCCCCCACCAGCATTCCCTTCCCGAAAAGCATCCCGCGCGGCCGCTATGTTGGCTGGCGTACAGATGCGTCGCGGCACCTAGCCCATACTTCTGGTGAATCATAAGTTTGGTGATTCATCATCCCCATTCCACAAGTGGTCGTGTCGATCAGTTTGGAGTTGGTTTCCCATCCGCCATGAGCCGGAGGGGAAGGACCGGACCCGCGACGCGGCCCCCAGCGGGCTCGCTGGGGGCCGCGTCGGCACGGAGGCCAAAGCCTATCGTCAACAACTGGAGCACTGGTTATGAACTTCGACTTCACCAAGAAAAACATTGGCACCACCGATCGCTTAGTCCGGGCAATCGTCGGCGTCCTCCTGATCGTCGGTGCCCTTCGCGGCGGATGGTGGGTTGCCGGGATAATCGGCGCGGTACTGGTCGTCACCGCCTTCCTCCGTGTCTGCCCGGGCTACATGCCCTTCGGTTTCAGCACCAATAAGGACGTAACCCCTGAGGTCAAGTAGACCGCGGGGCCGCCCCGCGACCGGGTCGTCAGGCCCGGTCGCTTGGGGACCCTCATGACCCGCGGCCTCGCCCGCGACGAGGCGAGGGTTCTCATCGTGCGGCAGATGCTCACCTGACACGGCTGTCCGGTCTTGATCGGCGCCGGGTGGTACGCTTCCGGGAGACCATTGCGGAGGAACGTACCGATGACCGCTGCGCGCCACGACAGCGGCACTTCGCGGTGATGAAGGATGGCTGCGTCATCGCCAACGCCGGGCACTTCAACGTGGAGATCAACATCCCGGCGCTGGAGGCGATGGCCGTCGGCAAGACGCGGCCACGCGCTCACGTCGAGGAGTTTCGGCTGGCCGACGGGCGCCGCATCCGGCTGCTGGCCGAGGGCCGACTGGTCAACCTCGCCGCCGCGGAGGGCCACCCCGCCGCGGTCATGAACATGAGCTTCGCTAAGCAGGCCCTGTCGGTCGCCTGGCTGGCGGAGCACGCCCAGGGGCTCACCGTCGCCGTGCACCCCGTTCCCCGGCACATCGACCAGGAGGTCGCGCGGCTCAAGCTCGCCGCGCTGGGGATGACAATCGACACTCTGACCGAGGAACAGGCGGCCTACCTCAGTTCCTGGGAAGAGGGAACCTGAGCGGGCGACACCGCGCCGACGCCGAGCTCAGAGCCGTTCCCTGGTAGACTTCGGGCCTTTGCCCAGTGCCTCTCTGCCGGGGGCCGGGCCAAGACCCCCAGGGAGCAAACAGCATGACCCTCGACCAACTGAACCCCGGCGACCTGGTCTACGCCGCTACCGAGATCGTCAACGACGGGGGCATCCCGGACCTGGCGGAGGATGCGCTGATCGCCGCTGCCGGGACCCGGGGCGTCATCGTCAACATCGGCCACCTGGAGGAGGACCCAGAGCGCAGCCTTTACCTGGTGCGCTTTGAGGGGCCGGACCTGGTACTCGGGCCGCCGACGGGCTGCTGGGCGGAGGAACTGAGCACTGATCTGCCCGGGGCCTGAGGGGCGGGCACGGGGGAGACCGCCGGCCCCGGTCCCGACCCCCTGCCCTGTTATGACCCCCTTCGTCGTCACTGTCTTCTCGCTGGTCTATCTCGGGATGATCCTGGGCGGGCTGCCGGGCCTTAAGCTCGACCGTACCGGCGTCGCCCTATTGGGAGCCATCGCCCTGGTGGCAAGCGGGGCGATAACGGAAGAGGCGGCGCGTGCGGCCATCCACGTCCCGACCCTGGCCCTGCTGTTCTCCTTCATGGTGGTGTCCGCCCAACTGCGACTGGGCGGTTTCTACGACTGGACGGCCCGCCGCCTGGGGGCCCTCCCAGCGGGTCCGCCGCTACTCTTGGGGGCCCTGATCGCCGCGGCGGCTGGCCTGGCGGCGGTCTTCAGCAACGACATCGTGTGCCTGGCCATGGCGCCGGTGCTCGCGGACCTTTGCCTGGCGCGACGGCTGGACCCGGTACCCTTCCTGCTGGCCCTGGCCTGTGCCGCCAACATCGGCTCCGCCGCCACCCTCATCGGCAACCCCCAGAACATGCTGATCGGGGAGACCCTGGACCTGTCCTTCCCCGGCTATCTGGCCCAGGCGGCCCTACCGGTCGTACTGGGACTGGTGGTGACCTGGGGGCTGATCCTGCTGCTCACCCGCGGGCGCTGGACGCTACCGGCCGGGGTGCCGGCCCGATCGGCCGCCCCATCCCAGCCCCCCGCCGCCCAGCGAGAGCCCATAACTGAGCCCGGTCGGCCCCTGGACCGCTGGCAGACCGCCAAGGGGCTATTGGTCGCTGCCCTCCTCGCTTCGCCGCCAGCTTTCTCTTGAGCAACCTGGTCTCCAACGTGCCGGCCGTGATGCTCCTGCTGCCGGTCGCCACCCACCCGATGGGCGGCACCCTGCTGGCCCTGTCCAGCACCCTGGCGGGCAACCTTTTCATCGTCGGCAGCATCGCCAACATCATCGTGGTCCAGGCGGCGGAGCGGCGAGGCATCCCCATCGATTGGCGGCGCCACGCCCGGGTGGGCATCCCAGTCACCCTCTGCACCCTAGCGGTGGCCGCAGCCAGCCTCTGGCTGGGGGTCGGGGCAGCCTGAGATGCCTGCGTGAATCAGCGTCGCAGCGCGGATACCTGCCGTTGCCGACCCCGTTTTTCCCACCAGGTGTATGCGGCCTGGAACCGGGTTATCCCTGGCGGGATAGTCCCTACCGCGGCAGGCGCCGCTGTTCAGTGCATCTCCTCGCCATAGTAGTTATCGATGTAGTTCTCGAACTTGGTGTATTTTCCCAGGAAGGCGAGGCGCAGCGTACCAATGGGGCCATTGCGCTGTTTGCCGATGATGATCTCAGCCACGCCCTTGTCCTTGCTCTCCGGGTTGTAGACCTCATCACGGTAGATGAATGCGATCAGGTCTGCGTCCTGTTCGATCGCACCCGAGTTATGACTGACGATACCGTCCGCGAGCCAACTTGCCGGCCCTGGTACCGTCAGGTCGTAGACCTCTTCTTCACCGTCCGGCTCCACGGCCAGCACCCGGTCCCAAAACAGATCACTCTCCGCCTGTTCCATGAGCACCGGATCATTCAACAGTTCCGCATACTCAGCCACCACGGCGCGCGACGGGGCAAAGCGGAAGTGGGATGTCCCCCCATAGCTGGTGCCGCGCAGCCGGGCCATGGCGCGCTGACTCACCCCCTGTTGGCCCATGGCCTGGCGGACCTCGGTAAAGACCTGCTCCGGTAACGTATCAACGTTGGTGTTGGGCCGAACTGCCTGGATCAGGTCCCGCAACCGCTCCGCCTGGGTAACACGCGGACCAAAGGCACCCACCCGATCCAGAAAGCGCAACTGCTGCTCGGCGCCAAGCACCCAGACCATGTGCGTTGCCCGGTAGCGAGCGCTTGCCACCGTCTGGATGCGGGCGACGATGCCGAGTCGCAGCAGAAGCGCTGCGACATCGTTCGCCAACCCCCGACTGTTGGTGCTGAGGTGGATACCGTGACTACCGCGCTGACCGGGTTTGCGGGGGGAAATGGTCCCGTCGGTGGCCCAGAGGTGGCGCAAGAAGAGCCCGATCTGCCCGTTATCGAGCCGAAACAGGCTCGGGGGGACCCGCTTCTCGTGGGAGCGCTGCCCAAACACGCCGAGCCCCCGTAGCCAGAGGTTTACCCCAGCCGGGTGCCACCGATCGCCGTTGCCGCTGAATACCAATTGATGCCAGGCACCCCGACCCGCGTGCCGATTGACCGTTACCTGGAAACCATCCCGGGCGGCATTGCCCACCGCCAGGCTATTCTCCTCCGACGCCGTGGTGTAGCGCATTGGCTGACCCTTGAGGTAGCTCCCATCGCCGATCAGATGGGCAAGCAGGATCAACTCATGTTCGGGCCAACGCTCCGGTGTCTGCGGCTCCGGCAGGAACCGGGCCAGGGCCAGGCGGTCGCCTGCGGCCAAGTGCCCGACCGTCTTCCAGCCCTCACCGGCGAGCAGACGATGATCGGCGGTGGCACGAATGGATCGCCCGCTGGCGAGGCGGACCTGCCAAACCGGACGTCGTCCCACCGCCCAGAATCCGGTCGGACTCGGCCAGGACCAGCTTGCTGTGCTCATCCACCGCGACTACCTGAGCGGTGCCGCCGACCAATTCCTGGATCGGTACCCGTCGCCCGTCCGCCAGCACCACCGGGGTATCCCCGGTCACGCACTCACGCAAGTCTGACATCACCGGCCGCTTGTTAGGCCGCTGCTCCAGGCTGCGGTTGAGCTGGGAGAGTGCGATCACCGGCACCGCCAGTTCCTTGGCCAGGGCCTTGAGGGACCGGGAGATCGTGGAGATCTCGGTGGTGCGGTTCTCATTCGACCCCGGCACCTGCATGAGCTGGAGGTAGTCGATCACCACCAGGCCCAGGTCCCCGTGCTCGCGCTTGAGGCGCCGCGCCCGGGCGCGCAGTTCGGTGGGCGACAGGGCCGGGGTGTCGTCGATGAAGAGTGAGGCCGCGGCCAGGATGTTGACCGCGGACGTCAGACGCGGCCACTCGTCATCCTCCAGTTTGCCGGTGCGCACCCGATGGGAGTCGATCCGCCCCAGAGAGGCCATCATGCGCATGGCGAGCGCATCCCCCGGCATCTCCATGCTGAACACGGCCACCGGCTTCTTGCCCTGGATGGCGGCATGCTCGGCCATGTTCATAGCGAAGCTCGTTTTTCCCATCGACGGCCGCCCGGCGACGATGATCAGGTCCGAGGGCTGGAGCCCGGAGGTCATCATGTCGAAGTCGGTGAAGCCGGTGGCCAGGCCGGTGATGGGCTCGTCGCGGCGGTAGAGGTCATCGATGCGCTCCACCGCCTTGGTGAGCAGCGTCTTGATGGGCTGAAAGCCGGCACCGCCGCCGCGCGCTTCCTGCTCGGCGATCTCGAATACCCGCCGCTCCGCCTCGTCCAGCAGCTCCATGGCCTCCCGGCCGCCCGGGTTGTAGCCGCTGTCGGCGATGTCGGTGCCGGCGGAGATCATCTGGCGCAGGACCGAGGTCTCCCGCACGATCTTGGCATAGGCCTTGATGTTGGCGGCGCTGGGGGTCTCGTTGACCAGGGTGCCCAGGTACGGCAGCCCCCCGGCGGGGTCCAGCTGCTCGGTGCGCTCCAGGGTTTCGGCCAGGGTGACCACGTCGAAGGGCTGGTCAGCCTCGGCGAGCTTGGTGATGGCGCGGAAGATCAGGCGGTGCTCGCGCCGATAGAGATCGCGCTCAACCACCAGGTCGGCGATGCGGTCCCAGGTGCTGTTGTCCAGCATCAGACCGCCGAGCAGAGACTGCTCCGCGTGGATGTTGTGGGGCGGGACCCGCAGACCGTCGGGGACAGAGTCGGGATAGGGCACCAGGAGTTCCTGGTCGGTCGGTTCGAGCATATTTCCCCCGGCAGGTGCGCGGCGGGCCGAAGCGGCGGCGCGCGCAATGGGCGACATCCACCCCGACGCCCGCACCCGACGGGTGAGCGCACTAAGACTGGAGGCGGGATGGCCGAAGATTGTGGCCCCTGCCCGGCAGGCGGACAAGAGGGACTTTGGTGGGGGGCAAGAAGTCGCGAAACCCCAGGAAAACGCGAAGGCCCGCTCCGGCGCTAGCCGGAGCGGGTCTTATTCTCAGTCGCGTAGCCGGCCCGCACCCTGACCGGGTGGGGCCGGCACTGCCGGTTAGGCCGCGGGGACGACGTCCACCGTGACGGTCGCGTCCACCTCGGCATGAAGGTGCAGGGTGACCTCGAACTCCCCGATGGTGCGGACCGGGCCGCGCGGCAGACGCACCTCCGCCTTGGTGACCGCCACGCCGGCAGCCGTGACTGCTTCGGCGATATCGCCGGTCCCCACGGAGCCGAACAGCCGGCCCTCGTCGCCGGCCTTGCGGGCGATGCTGACCCGCACCCCTTCCAGGGACGCCTGCCGCGCCTGGGCATTGGCCAGGCTGGCGGCGGCCTCACGTTCCAGTTCGGCCCGACGGGCCTCAAAAGCGGCCAGGTTAGCGGCCGTGGCCGATACACCAAACCCCTGAGGGATTAGATAATTACGGCCGTAGCCCGAGCGCACCTTGACCTTATCCCCAAGGCTGCCCAGACCACCGACATTTTTCAGCAGGATGACTTCCACTTCGCATTTCCTCAATACTTGGGTGGGGGGGCGGCGACCAGAGCGCCTCCCACGATAGGGGCCTCAACCGGGCCTCAAGTCGGGCTATTGGGGCGCCGCGCCAGGCGCGCCCGCAGATCGGCCCAGATATCCACGAGTCCCAGGCAGGCCACCAACACCAGGGTGCGGGGCATGAACAGGACCAAGAGCACATAGAACGCCGCCAACCAGGCAGGCTTGGCACCGCGCGCGCGCAGCAGGTCGTGAACGACCGCCAGACCCTGCAGTAACAACAGCGGCATCAGCGCGAGTAACAGGTCCGATACCACCCCAGGACCTGGCAGAAACCCGATCGTCACCACCAGGACCAACCCCAGGAGCCCGAATCCGGGGTGCAGGCGGAAGGCACGGAAGTCCGCCCCAAAGCCGCCAGGATTGTAGAGTTCGGCCTGCCACCAGCGCCCGATAAAGAGCCCCAGCAAGAGCTGCAGGATCAGGGCCGCGGCGAAGGCGCCGGTCATCCAGGGCGCCAGGTCCGCGAACAGCGCCTGAGCAGTCGCGGCCTCGATCACACCATCCTTGATCAGCGCCCCGCGCAGGGGCTCCAGGATCTGCTCCCAGTAGACCGCCGGCTCAGTACCCACGCCATGGACCAGCAGAATCAGCAGGATCCCAACCAAACCGGCCAGTTGAGCGGCAAGGGCCAGGGACCGGGAGAAGCGCAGGATCGCCGCCAGCCCCCACACCGGGAGCCAGAGGACCGCCATGACCATCGCCAGCGCCCAGGGCGACCCGAACAGCAACACCGCCAGGAGTGTTGCCCCCAAGCCTCCGAGCACCCCGACCAGGGCACCAGCCCGGGCCCCGTTGCGCAGCGTCACCAGGGCCAGGGCCGCGGTACTCAGGAGCCCGAACAGCGGCAGCGGCACGGACAACAGGCCGGTGACTCCGGTCACCAGGGCGGCTTGACCGGGCCCGCGCATGATGAATCCAGCCAGGGCCTTCATCGATCGGGTACTCTCCAAGCGGCGCCGGGGCGTCCCCTGACGCCACCCGGTGCTACGCTCAATGCCCGTCGGTGTAGGGTAACAGGGCCAGGAAGCGGGCGCGCTTGACCGCCTGGGCCAGCTGGCGCTGGTACCTGGCGGAGGTGCCGGTGATACGGCTCGGCACGATCTTACCGGACTCGCTCACGTAGGCCTTGAGCAGGTTGAGATCCTTGTAGTCGATCTCGGCGATACCCTCGGCGGTGAACCGACAATAACGCTTGCGGCGGAAGAAACGGGAACTGTTTTCCATGGTGTCAGAGTCTCTGGATCGTGGCTGCGCTTAGTCGTTGTCGGCGTCGCCGCCGCCCAAGGGGGGCTCCGGGCGCTCGCGTTCGTCGCCGGTCTTGAGCAAGGGGGACGGCTCGGTGATCGCCGCATCGCGGCCGAGAATCAGGTTGCGCAGGACCGCATCGTTGAAGCGGAAGGCGCTCTCCAACTCGTCAATCGCCTCCTGGTCGCACTCCACATTCATAAGCACATAGTGCGCCTTGTGGACCTTGTTGATCGGGTAGGCCAGCGGGCGCCGCCCCCAGTCCTCGAAGCGATGGACCACTCCACCGCGCTTCTCCAGATTCCCCCGGTAGCGCTCGACCATGGCCGGCACCTGCTCGCTCTGGCTCGGATGAACCAGAAACACCACTTCATAATGTCGCATCATTGCTCCTCACGGATTGGCAGCCTCCCGCCGGTCTGGGCAGTGAGGCAAGGAGTTTCCCCGGATTGCGGGAAACCGAGCATTATACGGAGACGGCGGGCAGGGTCAAAGGGTTGATTCTGTGGCAAGCTGCCGACAGCGCGATACACTGTAGATGACAGGACCCTCAGCGCAACACTCGTAGTACCCGGATGCCTCACCAATGCGTACTCCCCTCGCCCCGCCGCGCCGCCCCCAGGTCTTTCAATCGCCCGCCAGGCTGCTATGCCTGTTGCCAATCCTCTGGTCGGCGGCAGCGGCTGCCGCGGAGAGTGTCCAGGCTCAGCTGTCCGCGACGGACCTGACCTACGGCCAACCCGTGGAACTGATCCTGACGGCTCAGGGCGATCAGCCCGCGGCGCCGGACCTGGCAGTGCTGGAGCGTGATTTCCGCATCCTGGACCGCCGAGTGGAACGGCGGGTCGCAATCCGCAACGGCCAGCGCAGCGAACAGGTGCGCCTCCTCCTGCTCCTGCTGCCCCGGCGGGACGGCACGCTGCAGGTCCCGCCAATCCCCTTCGGCAGCCTGAGCACCGAATCCTTGGCCCTCACCGTAAGGCCCGACAGCGGTCCGCCGACAGAGACGCGACCCTTTGCGCCGCCCCTAACCGGCCTCGGTCAGCCGCCGACCAGCCCGGTTCCCCCGCCCTGGAGGGAGCAGACCTCGCCATCCCCCGCCCCGCCGCCGGCAAACGGCGCCAACCCGTGGTTCTGGGTGAGCCTCGGCCTCGCCGCCGCCCTGGGGGCGGTTCTCTACACCCGCCGCGGCGCCCCGCGGGGACCACCGACCCCCGCCCCAACCAATCCAGAGCCCATCCCGATCGCCCCCCTCGATGCCGCCCTGGACAAGGTCCGCTCGGCCTATGAAGGAGGCGACCCCCACGAGGCCCGCGCGGCGCTCCTGGCCTGGGCTGGCCTGCGTTGGCCGGAGACCCCGCCAGGCAATCTGGCCCGTCTTGCCCGGCGCTGCCCACCGCCACTGAGCGCTGCCATCAATCGGTTGGAGATGGCCTTCTTCAGCCCCGAGCCGATCCCTTGGCAACAAGACCAGGTCGTCGCTGAGTTGGCCCGGATGGACGATCACAGCGCTTAGCCTGGGCACGGTGCGCCTGCCCACGCACGTGCGGGCGGGCGTGCTGCAGCGCACACAAACCTTTGAATCAAGAGAGCATCTCGGCTCCACCCAGATAGGACCGCAGCACCTCAGGGACCCTGATGCGCCCATCCACCTGCTGGTAGTTCTCCATGACCGCGACCAGGGTGCGGCCCACGGCGAGGCCGGAGCCATTGAGGGTGTGCAGGAGTTCCGGCTTGCCGGTCTCCGGGTTGCGCCAGCGAGCCTGAAGCCGCCGGGCCTGGAAATCGCCGAAGTTGCTGCACGAGGAAATTTCGCGATAGGTCTGCTGACCGGGTAGCCAGACCTCTAGGTCGTAGGTCTTGCAGGCGGAGAAGCCCAGGTCGCCGGTGCAGAGGGTCACCACCCGATAGGGCAGTCCCAGGCGCTGCAGGATGGCCTCCGCGTGGCCGGTGAGGGCCTCATGGGCCTGGGCCGAGTCCGCCGGGCGCACCGCCTGGACCAGCTCCACCTTCTCGAACTGATGTTGGCGGATCATGCCGCGCGTGTCCTTGCCCGAGGCCCCGGCCTCGCTGCGGAAGCAGGGGGTGTGGGCGACCCAGCGCCGGGGCAGGTCCACCGCCTCGCAGATGAGGTCCCGCACCAGGTTGGTGACCGGCACCTCCGCCGTGGGGATCAGGTAAAAGTCCCGCTCACCGGGTACCTTGAAAAGGTCCGCGGCGAATTTGGGTAATTGGCCGGTGCCGCGCAGGCTGTCGGCGTTGACCAGGTAGGGGACATAGACCTCGGTATAGCCATGCTCCTGGGTGTGCAGGTCCAGCATGAACTGGATCAGCGCCCGTTGCAGCCGGGCGAGCGGTCCGGACAGGACGACGAAGCGCGCGCCCGTGATCTTGGCCGCCAGGTCGAAGTCCATCCAACCCAGGGCGGTCCCGAGGTCCACATGGTCCTTGGGCGTGAAGTCGAAGGGGGTCGGCTCGCCCCAGCGGCGCTCCTCCCGGTTGTGGGTCTCGTCCGCGCCGTCCGGGACGCTGACGTCCGGCAGGTTGGGCAGGCCGAGCGCAATGTCGCCGAGTTCCTGCTGGATGGCGCTCAGGCGCTCGTCCGCCACCTTGAGCCCAGTCCCCAGGTCCGCCACCGCGCTGAGCAGGGGCGTGGCGTCCTCCCCTGCCGCCTTGGCCCGGCCGATGGCCTTGGACCGGGTGTTTCGCTCATTCTGCAACTCTTGCACCCGAACCTGGAGGACCTTGCGCTCGCCCTCCAGGGCCTCGATGCGATCGGTGTCCAGCCGCATCCCGCGGCGGGCGAGTTGGGCGGCAACCATGGCCAGGTCGGTCCGAAGCAGGCGGGGGTCTAACACGGGGAGTCACCAGTCTGGAGGCCCGGCCCGGGTCGGGCCGAGCGCGGATTCTACACTGGCGGGCGGCGGGATCGGCAGTCGCAGGCCGCCTCAGTACTTGATCGAACAACCGTAGGGTCGGGTCACCGGCTCGCTGACCGACCGATCCGCCGCCAGGTCGGCCAGGGCCGCGCGGACATAGTTCTTGGCACCGGTCACGTCCTCTGGGTTGGTCGTGGGCCGATCATCGATGCCCCCCATGTAGACCAGGGTTCCGGATCCGTCGATCACATACAGGTGGGGCGTGGTCTGGGCGCCGTAGGCCTGGCCCATGGTGCCCTTGGGATCGAAAAGTACCGCGGTCGGCGCTGCACCCCGGTCCTTGGTGAGTGTATCCGCCTCCGCCGCGCTCACTTGCCCCTGCTTGCCCGGGGCCGAGGAGATGACTGACAGCCAGACCACCCCCTGACCGGTCACCTCCCGCTGCAGGGCCTGCATGTTGCCGCTGTCGTAGTGTTTACGGACATAGGGGCAGTCGTGGTTGGTCCACTCCAGCACCAGGGTCTTGCCGGCGGCGTCCCCCAGGGTCCAGACCTTGCCGCTGGTATCGGTGGCGCTGAAGGCGGGGGCCGGCTGACCGATCTCCGGTTTGGCGAGGGCCGCAGGCGCCCCCAGGAGGGTGGCGAGGGTCAGCGCGGCCAGCCAGGGGGCCTTAACGGGTGGGAACGAAAGGGCATGGGACATGAGTGTAACTCCGGTCGTTGGTGACGGTATTCGCGATCAAGGAGCGGTCACGGCTTCCCGAACGGTCGCCGGCGTCAGGACCTGCGGGAGCACCAGCGGGGCCTGACCCGGCCGGTAGACCACATAGAGGGGCACCCCGTTGCGTCCGAAACCCTCCAGATAGGCGGTGATTGCGGCGTCCCGGTTGGTCCAGTCCCCTTTGAGATAGAGGGTGTTTGACTGATTGAAGGCGGCGGCTACAGCATCCGTGCTCAGCGCCACCCGCTCATTGACCAGGCAGGTGATGCACCAGGCGGCGGTCATGTTGACGAAGACCGGCCGCCCCTGGGCCTGGGCAGCAGCGAGCCGCTCTGCCGAGAAGGGCTCGCTCACCAAGCCCGGCCGGGCCTGGCGACCACCCGTCTGCGTTTCAGCCGCCGAGCCCCCCGAGACCCCTGGACCGTCCGTGAGAATCGCCAGCCACAGGGCACCAACCAGACCGGCAAGTGCCGCCAGGGAACCGACCCGCGCCACCCGATCAGTTCCCAGAGCGGTGCGCTCGCGCAGCCACAGGCCAAAGGTCAGAAGCAACAGTCCCGTCAGCACCAGCGCAACCCCCTGGGGTCCGACCTGGACACTCAGAACCCACACCAGCCAGGCGGCGGTGGCAAACAGGGGGAAGGCCAGGAACTGCTTGAGTCCCTCCATCCAGGGGCCAGGCCGGGGCAGGCGTCGGGCCAGGGCCGGCACCAGGGACAGGAGCAGGAAGGGCGCGGCTAATCCCAGCCCCAGTGTGAGCAGGATGGCCAGGGCCAGCGGCCAGGGCAGGGTCACCGCATAGCCCAGGGCGGCACCCATGAAAGGTGCTGTACAGGGTGCCGCCACCAGGGCTGCCAGGGCCCCGGTGCCGAAGGCCCCGGCCAGTCCGCCCCGCCCCTGCCCGCCCGCCAGTCCCATCAGCCGGCCGCCCAGGGTGAGGGCTCCGGCCAGGCTTAGGCCCATGATCACGAAAAGGTAGGCCATGGCGGCGACGAACGGCGGGTACTGGAGTTGGAATCCCCAGCCCAGGGCGGCGCCCCCGGCCCGTAGGCCGAGCAAGAGCCCGGCGATTGCGCCAAAGAAGACCAACACACCGCCCGTATAGGCCAGTCCGTGAAGGACCCGCGCCCCTGTCCCCAACCCCCCCTGCCCCGCCAGGCCCAAGGCCTTGATGGCCAGCACCGGAAAGACGCAGGGCATCAGGTTGAGGATGAGTCCACCCAGGAAGGCAAAGCCCAGGGCCAGGGGCAGACCCAGGGTCGTGGATGCCGGGCCGGTTCCCGTCGGCCCGGTTCCGGTATCCAAGGTTCCACGCTGGACCTGGAGCTCGAAAGATTGCGACTGGCCATCCGCTTGGACCACCAGCAGACCGTCTGGCGCCACTTGCGCCGCCGTCGCACCTGGTGTGAGGTCGATTTCCAGTCCGCCCGCGGCAAGACGCCAGGGCTGCTTGGCGGCGTGTTCGATCAGCCCCCAGGCGTACGGAAAGAACCAGGCCTCCGAGGGGGAAGGACGCTCCGGTCCCCAGGGTACGGCGAGCCCCAGCCCAGCGCTGCCGGCAGCCCGATTCAGCATCGCGCCACCGATGATCCCCGTCGGTAGCCCTGTTCGGGCGGCGGCAAAGGGCTCGACCGCGGCGGTGTCCAGCGCGCCGGGCTCGGCAGCAGTCGGCAGGGTCAACAGCAACACCGCCGACTCCGGGACACAGTGTTCCTCACAGACCAGCCAATGGGCCTCAGCCCGGACCGGGATCGGCTCACCGACCGGCCAGTCCGCGGGGACCTTGAGGCTGACCGGGTGCAGGGCACGCCCCGAGTAACCGTAGTTCGCCAGTGGACCGACCCGGATCAGCGCCGGGCGGGGGAACCCCAGGGGACCGGCGCCGACCCCGGGGGGCAGGGTCCAATCGATCCGCGGCGCCTCACCGGAATCCCCCGGGTTGCGCCAATAGGTGTGCCAAAGGGGCTCGATCTCCAGCATCAGCAAGAGGTCTGCCGCCGCGCCTGGCGCGACGGTCGCGCGCTCCGCAAGCAGGCGGGCCGTGACGTGCTCGGTGCTGACCGGGTTCGCCCAGGTGGGACCCGAGGCCAGGAGCGCAACAAACAAGAAGGCAGGTAAACGGAGTAAGCGAAGCATAAAGTCAACAAACCTGAATGCGAGCCCTACGATCATTCGTTGCCTTCGCGAGGCCCTTGCAATCGACGTGCTCGCCGTGTTGATGGGCATCGACGCGGATCAGTCTTCGCTCACCCGCACCGGGTCACCGACGCGTATCAGCCCGCCGCGCAAGACCCGGGCATTGAGTCCACCATGGCCACGCAGGGCGTTGTAACCGCCGGGACCGAGCACCGCCTCCATCCGGGAACAGGGGTGGCAGAGGCCAGTGCCCAGCAGCAGGGCCTCTCCGACCGTGAAGTGCTGGTCCTTGAGCGCCAAGAGGTTGAGACCGGCCACGGCCAGATTGCGCCGCAGTCGTGCCGGATCCAGGGGTGCCTCGCCCAGCAACGATCCGACAACGGCCAAGTGCTCGTACTGGATCAGGGTGATCCCCCGGGCACCGCTGAGGCCGCCGTAGTGATCACCCTCCAGGCCCGCGCCGACCTGGGCCTGCACGGCCAATCGCGCCACCACCGCCCCGCGTTTCTGGGGCCGGACGCCGATCCACTCGACCCGCCCCGCCCGCGGAAAGTGCCCTCGGAGGGTCGCCAGGGTTTCCATAGGCCATTCTCGCAAAGCGGTCTGGGTCCAGGTAACAACCAACGCCTCAGGCTGAACCAGGTCCTGGAAAACGCTGTCCACCGGTTCCATTTCCGTGCAGGCATTCAAAACTTCACCAGTGGACACGATGCGCACTCCCGACTACCAGTGGTCAACAGCGCGGACAACGCCCGGAGAATTCGACTGCAACGATGAATAGCAACCTCGGCCGCGGACTGGCTTTGCTCTTGACCCTGTTGGTGTTGACCGGCTGCAGTCGGCTGTCCGTCGTCTATGGCACCGCGGATTTCTTTATCAAGCGTTACGCGGATGATTATCTGAGCCTGGATGAGGCCCAATTGGCGCAGTGGGAACCGCGGCTCAAGGTCGCCCTGACCACCCATCGGGCGGAGGAACTGCCGTACCTGGCGGGCTTTTTTGAGGCCCTTGCGAAGGCCAGTGAGTCTGGCTTCAATGGGGCCAATACCAGCTGTCTCACCAGCGCCTTTCAGGACCTTTATCTTCGCCAGGCCCGGATCGTCGTGAGCACCGCGGCCCCCCTGCTGGCGAGCCTGACACCGGCCCAGGTTCAGACCCTGGATCGGCGCTTCGCCCTGGAGTATGAGGATGATCGTATCAAGCCGGGCACCCGGGACATCGCCCGGGAGCGGCGCAAGCGCACCGATCGCTACATCAAGTCCATCGAGGAATGGACCGGCCCCTTGAACATCACCCAACGGACCCTGGTGGCGGACATCACTGGGCGCATGCCGGACACCACGGAGGCGGTCCTGGACTACCGCACCCGCAAGCGCAAGCGAGCTGATCGCACTGCTGCGCACCGGGGCCGACGAGTCGGCGATCCGGCGCTTCCTCACCGCCTGGCTGGTGGATTACCAGGACCTGCCGCCGGCCCTGAGCGCCGCCGGCGAGGTACTGCGGGAGCGGGTGGGGGAGCTTCTGATCCGTCTCGGCGGCAGCCTTGATCAGGCCCAGCGGGAGCGCCTCATCTCCCGCCTGAAGGACCTGGTTGATGACCTGATGGGGCTGCAAAAGACCCCACGACTGGTCCCCACGAGCTGCGCCGCCTGAGCCTGAACTGCCCGGGCGGTGCCCCGCGAAATGCTGACCGCTGATCGCTCGCGGCTCCTTCCCGGGAGCTCGACCACGCACACGAGCACAGCGAACTCAGAACAGGTCGTCCACGACCCGGGGCGCGGCCCGCGCGGGCTTCGCGTCCGCGGTCGCTGGCTTGGCTCGACCTTTTTCTTGGTGCCGTCGGCGGACCGGCATAGTCGCGTCGGGTCCGGCCCCATCAGCATGAGCCGATACTCCTCCATCACCGCCTCGGTTGCGTCGCCGCTCTTGGTTTCGGTGCCACTCTTGCCGTCGACCCGCACCTTGACCATGCCCGGGGGCAGTTCCAGACGGGCGATGGCCGTGTTCTGCAAGGCGTCTTCCATGTAGTCGGTCCACAGGCTCAGCGCTGCCCGGCCGCCCTCCTCCCCGCGACCCAGCTTTTCATTGCTGTCGAAGCCCATCCAGGCCACGGTCACATAGTCGGCCTGGAAGCCGCAGAACCAGGAGTCGCGCACGTCGTTGGTGGTGCCGGTCTTGCCGACGATGTCGCTGCGCCGCAGACGCAGGGCGCGGGTGCCGGTGCCGTGCTCGACGACGCCGCGCATCATGGAGGTCATCTGGTAGGCGATGCGCGGGTCTATGACCTGCTCGGCGAGCCCTTCGCCAGCCGCTGTACCCTCGGTGCGCGCCGGCTTGCCCTTGCCGGTGCGATACCAGCAATCAGAACAGGCCCGCGGCGGTTCGGCCTGGTAGATCAGGTCCCCGTTGGCGTTCTCGATGCGCGTGATGTAGTAGGGCAGGACGTGATAGCCGCCGTTGGCGAAGACCGCATAGCCCTCGGCCATCTTCATGGGCGAGGTCTCGGCCGTGCCCAGGGCCATGGACGGACCGAGCACCCGCGGGTCCAGTTCGAAACCCGAAACGCCGGATGAAGCGGGCCGCGTCGTCGAGGCCGACGCTCTGCAACAGGTTGATGGAGGCCAGGTTGCGCGACAGGGCCAGGGCCTTGCGCATGGGGATGGGCCCCATCTCCTTGTGATCGGAGTTCTTGGGATTCCAACCCGAGATGCCCTTGACCGAGACGTCCTTGAGCAGGCTGGCCGGGGTCCAGCCCTCATTCAGGGCCGCGGCATAGACAAAGGGCTTGAAGCTGGAGCCCGGCTGGCGGCGCATGTCCACCGCCCGGTTGAACTGGCTCTCGGTGTAGGCGTAGCCGCTCACCATGGCCAGCACCGCCCCGTCCCGGGGTGAGATACTGACCAGCACCCCGGTGACCGCCGGGATTGAACTCAGCTCCCAGTTACCCTCGCGGTCGAGTCGCAATCGGATCAGGTCGCCCTTGGCGACCACGTCGGTGACCCGCCGCGGGGGTCCGCCGCGCCAGCCGGCGTTGCGGAACTCCCGGGCCCAGGCCACCTGGCTGAGCTTCAGGGTGGTCCGGCGACCGCCGCCCAAGTAGACCTCGGCCTCCCCGGCCCGAAGCCGGTGACCAGCCCCGGCTCCAGCCCCGGTACCCGGGCGACCCCCTCCAGGTAGACGTCCATATCCGACTCGGAGGCCCCCGCCAGGTCCACCTTGGCCTCGGCCCCGCGATAGCCGTGACGCCGCTCGTATTGCCGCAGGGCCTTGCGCAGGGACTCTTGGGCGGCCGTCTGCAGGCGTGATTCGATGGTCGTGTAGACCCGCAGGCCCTGTCTGACCGCGGCATCACCGTAGTACTCGGCGATCTCCCGGCGGACCATTTCGGCCACATAGCCCGCCTCCAGGTCGATTTGCTGGCCATGAATCTGGGCCAGGTCCGGACTCTGCAGGGCCTCGTCATACCGGGTCTGGTCGATGAAGCCCAGTTCGCGCATCCGCCCCAGGATGTAATTGCGCCGTTCCAGGGCCCGCTCCGGGTTGGTAGATCGGGTTGTTGGACGAGGGGGCCTTGGGCAAGCCCGCCAGCATGGCCATCTGGGCCACGTCGAGTTGGTCCAGGTCCTTGCCGTAGTAGAGGTCGGCCGCCGCCGCGACCCCATAGGCACGGTGGCCGAAGAAGATCTGGTTCAGGTACAGCTCCAGGATTTCCTCCTTGGTGAGCGTCTGTTCCACATGCAGCGATCAGCAGGAGTCTCGGCGAGCTTGCGTCTGAAGGTCTTTTCCGGCGACAGGAAGAAGTTCCGGGTGACCTGCATGGTGATGGTGCTGCCGCCCTGGGCCTTGATCCCGGTCGTGGCATAGTTAAGGAGCGGCCCGGCTCATCCCGACGATATCGATGCCCCCGTGTTCGAAGAAGCGACTGTCCTCGGTGGCCAGAAAGGCCTTGATCAGCAGGGGCGGGAACTCCCCATAAGGCACCGGCTTCCGTCGCTCGACCCCGAACTCCGCCATCAGGGCGCCATCGGCGCTGTAGACCCGCAAGGGCTCTTCCAGTTGGACCTTACTGAGACCCTGCTTCACGTCCGGCAGGTCCGGCAGCGTCACTTCGACGAAGAGCGCCGCCCCAAACAGACCGACCATAAGAAATTGCAGTGGCGTCCCCAGGGGACGCAGGTAATGGAGAAACCAGCCAAAGGCCGACCGGGGTCCCCGGGAGGGGTCGCGCGGCGCCGGCTTGGCAGCAGTCTTGCCCGCTCGGGTCCGGATTCCGGGCGCTGGATTGGCCGCCACGGCCTGTTCGGCGTCAGCGCCGATTCTGGGAACACGGGTCTTGGGCGATTGCCCGCCCGGGGGCCGGCCGTGCGATCCGGATGCGTCGTTAGGGCTCTCTGCTTGCACTCTCAACTCCGGCCCCCGGGGCGGCGCTGCATTGCGCGTTCCTGGGTCGAGCCTCTGTATTGATCGGAAAGGTGGGGGATTCTACACCAGGAAACCGCAGGGCTAAGCACAGGACCGCGATAGGGAAAACGGCCTCCGACAGGTCCGTGCCGCGGGCCCGGAGTGCCAGTCGGGTATGAGCCGGACCCGGTCCAGTCCTGCGGATCGTCATTGCGACCCGCGGGGGTGTCCGTTAGTTTCACCCCTCTTCCCGGCGCTGGGGGCTTAGGCGATTGCCGGAAAACCATGTACCAGATCGCGAAGGATTTTCGTCTGCTTTCAAGGAGCGCCGACAGGAGCATAGTGGGACTATGTGACTGTAGGCGCGACGCGGAAGGCGGGCGAAAAGACGAGCGAGGTGGTACATGATTTGACAGAAATCGCCTTAGCCCCGGCGTCATCGCGCCCGACTCATCGGAGGCTATCGCCCATGGACCGTTTCACCCGGAACTACAGCATCGTGCTCGGTATCATCGCCCTGGGCCTCTTCGGCCTCTGGGCCAAATCGACCTGGCAGCCCCAGGTCTGGGAGATCAATCGGATGTTGGCGGCCGACCCGGTCGTCGCGAATTACCCCTACCAGTTCCGGGTCCTGTCCCTGGAAAACGGGGTCGCGACCCTCCTGACCCCCCGCTCCCCCGCTCTCCCGGCCATCCAGTTCGTCCCGATCCTGCATCCAGAACTGGCCGGCAAGGACCAGAATGACCCCGCCATGATGAAGGCCCAGGCGGAACTCGTGGCGAGCCAGAAGCGCGCCATGGACCTCGTCGGCGCCCTGCCGGGCGTTCAGACCGTGGCCTGGGCACTCGATCGCCGCTGGCTGTCAGACCATGGGGTGCAGGCGCCGACCGATCCATTCAACCCGAATTCGGGCCGGTGAATTTGCGCCATTGCCTACTCCGGCAGCCGCCCCGGATCCGGGGTCTCAGGCGATTTCGTTGACGAATCCTCCGCCGCCGGGGCCGGGACAACCCCGCTCCTTTCGGCGGTGAGTGCCTCCGGCTCCCCCAGGTCCAACTCCTCTCCCAGGAAGGCGGGGTCGCGAATGTCGGCCAACGCCGGCAGATCGTTGAGCGAGCGTAGGCCGAAGTAGTCCAGGAACTTGCGGGTCGTCGCATAGAGGGCGGGCCGGCCCGGCACGTCCCGGTGGCCGACCACCCGGACCCACTCGCGCTCGCTCAGCGTCTTGACGATCTGGGTAGTCACCGCGACGCCGCGGATGTCCTCGATCTCCCCGCGGGTGATGGGCTGGCGGTAGGCGATGAGCGCCAGGGTTTCCAACAGGGCGCGGGAGTACCGGGCCGGCTTCTCATCCCAGAGACGTCCAACCCACGGGGCGACGAGGGCCCGCACCTGGACCCGATAGCCCCCGGCGACTTGGGCAATCTCGATGCCCCGCCCGGCGTAGTCCGCCGTGAGTTCGGCGATCACGTCCGTAAGGGCCTCCCGCCCCGGACGCTCATCCTCGGGGAACAGGGACTGGACCTGCTCCAGGTTTAGAGGCCCGCCGACAGCGAACAGGGCGCCCTCGACGATCTGTTTCAGGCTCGGCGTGGACATCTGGTCATCCTGTGGAAAGGCGGTGGGCCGCAAATGAACGCAACAAACCAAGGCGCCAGGGTGTTTACGATCACGATAAACGCCCGGCGATCCGCGGCTCAGGCGTAGAGCTCGCGCACCGGTAGACGGAGCCCGAAGGACGCGAATTCCAGCGTCGCATCGGCGGCGGTACAGGTCTCCAACTGCCAGTCGGTCGCCGTGCGACGGAACAGATCGATTCGCACGGCATCCTGGGCCACCAGCGCATATTCGCGCAGGGTCGGCAGGGTCTGATACGCAAGCCGTTTGTCACCACGGTCATAGCGCTGTGTGTTCGGCGAAAGCACTTCGACGACCAGCACCGGATCGGTCTTGAAGTACGGATCGCCGCGCTCCCGGGTGCAGCGGACGAATAGGTCGGGGTAGAAAAAGTCGTCGCCCACGCGCACCTTGAGATTGGAACCGTAGACCCCGCAGCCGCTGCCACGCAGATGGGCATGAACTGCGGCGTGCAGGTTGCCGGCGATCTCCTCGTGGCGGTCGCTAGCGCCGGTCATCGCACAAAGGTAGCCATCGACCAGCTCATGCCGGCAGTCGCTCGCGTGCTCGAAGACGAGGTACTCCTCGGGCGTCATGGTCGGCAGGGTCTCGGCAGCAAGTGGCATCAAATCCTCCCAAGCTGTGCGGTGTGTCGAACCGAGATTCTATCCGACGAGTCGCCCATCGCGCCGGGCCCGCGTGCCCTCGCTGAACCAGTGGCCGCCCCGAGCGTGCTGACCCCTATCACCTTCTTTGGCGGCGGGCGCTCACCCCGGGGGTGATCCGTCAGGCGACGATATCCCCGTGAAACTCAGAGCTGAACGCTGACGGCTGATCGCTGACGGCTCATTCAGGACGGCCGTCCTGTCGATCTCCGAGGTGCTGAAACAGGGGTTTAGCGCCTACGAGAGGCAAGCCCTGGACCGGGCTAACCGCAAACCCTACGCCATCGACCGCGCGCTGGACTTGGGCGAAGGCGGTCGTCCACCGAGATGGCGGAACCTCCCGCAAATAGCCGAATGGCGGTTCGGCGCCGTCTCTCCCGGCAATTGGAGGAACCGTCGCGTTCCGCCCGCGGGCTACGCGGACTGATGCCACTGCCGTAGGGACGCCGGTTGCCCGGCGCCCCCGGCGCAATCCCGGACGTGCAGTTTTCCCGCATCCGGTTCCTCGGTTGTACGCGCTGTCGCGCGGACCTTCACCGTTGCCCGTTACAAGGCCCAGTTGCTATATTGCCCTACAGTGAGGTTGGCTCGTGTTTACCCGATCCTGCATGTCCGGCACGAGTTTCCTGTATGGGCTGCGTACTTCCGTCGGGTCCTTCGCCCTGTGGCTGGCTTTCCCAACCTCCAACTACTATGCCCGATAAGACACCTCGCTGGCATACGGGCGTTGAACCGCCTGCCTGGTTGCTCCGTGCACGATGACTCCACCCGTGCCCACGCCGTTTCCGGGCTCATCACCCTCTCGTGTCCCAACACTGACGGCTTCATCCTCTCGCTTCATCCAGGAGCCGACGGGGCTTCCCGAGTTCTCCGAACGTCTCTCTTCTTGCATGCCACGGCCTGAGGACTCCGGCGGACATCGATGCTCCCGCGAGATAACGGGCAGGTCATGTTGTCTTCCAAGCACGTTAAAACTGTCGGCATCCGCAACAAGCCTATTTCGAAGCTGTACCAGCACTTCAGGGAACGCGATTTCCCTACGGTCTACAGAATTCTCTGTGTACGCTTGCCCTGCAATTATTGTACGCGGCTTACGCCACTCCGCAGCAGGACCAACACTCGATACGGGCGGGCGGCTCACCCTTACCCGACGGGGACTTTCACCCCGCAAGAGACGCCGAGCTTTGCTCGGCGCGATAACGTGAAGGCTAAAGCGGGGCGCGCCTACCGCGACGCCCGGGTTGCAAAAATCGGTCGTGGCGCGCCTCGCTTTTAAGCCGAAGGTTAGGCATTTTCTGGGCCTTAGAAATTGGAAACGTCGGCCTACGCCTTATCTTTATTGCGTTGAGTTTGACGCAAGGCTTTCAGTCGGCGCTGGGCTGGCTGTAACTCCAGCAGAAGCTCTTGCAATTCTGATCAGTGACAGCAATGCTTCGTTAACCGCTTTTTCCGATGGGAATGCTCTTGCTACTTCAGGGTCAAGCAAGACGAGGTTATGAGCCGCGGTGTATTCTTGGTAATGCTTTCCGCGCACGCCTTTGCCGAGGTCTTTGCGATTGTATTCCGGCCTCATCTCGTCTTCTTTTGACAATTTACCCGTCTTCATAAATTTTTCGCTCCTGTTTGCTCATGGTGCGAACGCTGATGATCCGAGTTGCATCTGCGTCTCTAGTATGAGACACAATCACGAACTTCTCGGTTCTTGTGACACCAAATGTCAGGAATCGTCTCTCGCCAACGGAGTGGTCCGGGTCATCGAAAGTTATGGCCATGGGATCACCAAAGACCGACGCACCTTCTTGAAACGAAACACGATGTTTCTTCAGGTTTGCCGTCGCCTTCTTGGTGTCCCAGTCGAGTTTCACTGCTAGGCGTGTCCTATCAATTTTCTTGGCCTCCGCCGGAGGGACGCCGGTTACCCGGCGCCCCCGGCACAATCCCGGACGTGCAGTTTTCCCGCATCCGGTTCCTCGGTTGTACTCGCTGTCGCGCGGACCTTCACAGTTGCCCGTTACAAGGCCCAGTTGCTATTGCCCGACAGTGAGGTTGGCTCGTGTTTACCCGATCCTGCATGTCCGGCACGAGTTTCCTGTGTGGGCTGCGTACTTCCGTCGGGTCCTTCGCCCTGTGGCTGGCTTTCCCAACCTCCGACTACTATGCCCGATAAGACACCTCGCTGGCATCCGGCGGCGAGCCGCCTACCTGGTTGCTCCGTGCTCGACGACTCCACCCGTGCCCACGCCGTTTCCGGGCTCATCACCCTTACGTGTCCCAACACTGACGGTTTCATCATCTCACTTCATCCAGGAGCCAACGGGGCTTCCCGAGTTCTCCGACGTCCCAGTTAACTCCGACTCTGATTGCGCGCGCTCGCTCTTTGGCCGAAAGTTAGGCATACATAAGTTTCCCACGTGGCAGTGGTATACTCCGACCCAGATCACTGGCTGTTTCTAGCCACTCTTGAATGATCACCTCAGCGTTCTCAAGGGCGCTTCGATAACTATCGCCATCGACCATACAGCCAGGTAGTTCTGGGACTTCTGCAATATACGCATCATCTTCGTCGCTCCAATATATAATAATCTCGTATCTACTTGCATGCCCACCAAGTTTGTACCTGAGAATGACACTGCGAACTTGCTTTACTTGATAGGGCTTTGCTTTCTGACCCAAAGGTTGCAGATTCA